>CAVQHW010000001.1:0-477632 GCA_963712425.1 uncultured Actinomycetota bacterium
TATATATATATATATATATATATATATATATATATATATAACGTCAGCGAAATGAAATTAAAATGAAACTAAAATCAAAATGGTCAATGTTGTCAAACTAAAATTAAAATGAAAATGAAATGAAATTAAAATGAAATCTAAATGAAATTGTGAAATCAAAATTGTGCTAAATGACGTCGTCAGACTTATGAAATGGAACGAAACGCCAAACTAACTAAATCAAACCAAACCAAACAAACTAAAATTAAAATCGTCAAACTGCTAAATAAAATTAAAACTAAATGAAAATCAAAAAGGAACCAAACTAAAATGAGGCCAAATAGTAGTAGTTAAATGACGAAATTACTGTAGTAGTACGCACACACACACACACACACACACACACACACACACACACACACACACACACACACACACACACACACACCACAAATACCTAGGCCGCAACCACCCACCGGTCACATCACGATGTGAGTGGTGGATCTCAAAGGATCGCTCCGTCATTTCGCATCCTCCGCATCGGCCGCCGCGTCAGTCTTTGCCGCCGTCGTCAGGCCCTGCACGGCGTCAGGATCTTCGCGCTGCGGGAACCTGCGCCGAGACCCAATGAGATACACCAGCCCACCCAGACCTACCACCACCGAGACCCAGACGTTGACTCGGAGAACCCAGGATCTCGTTGGCCGCATCGACTCTGACCATCTCGATCGGGAGTCGTCCGACGCAGTAGAGCACTACGTACAGGGCGAACACCTGCCCGTGACCAAGTCCGCCACCGCCGATCCGACCAGACCAGAACTCCCGCCACAACCATCATCCACAGTGACTCGTACAGGAAGGTCGGGTGGAAGGTCTCGACATCGAGGTACTCAGCCGGTCGGTGGGCAAGGTCAATCTCGAGCCCCCACGGCAGCGAAGTGGGCCCTCCAAACAACTCTTGGTTAAACCAGTTGCCCCATCGACCTACCGCTTGAGCGACGGCAATCCCAGGTGCGATGGCGTCGGCGAATGGCGCCAACGGGACTTTGCGGCGACGGACCCCGATCCACGCACCCACACCACCGAAGACGACCGCTCCCCAGATTCCGAGACCGCCCTGCCAGATTTTCAGCGCATCCAACGGGACGCCCCCGTCACCGAAGTACGCCTGAGGTGAGGTGACGACGTGATAGATCCGGCCTCCGATAATGCCGAAGGGCACAGCCCACACGGCGACATCCATCACGGTTCCGGGTTGACCACCACGTGCGCGATACCGCCGTTCGCCGATCCAGATCGCCAGTGCAATCCCGATGATGATGCACAGTGCGTAGCCGCGGATCGGAAATCCTGCGACCTCCCACACACCGTTCGATGGGCTCGGGATTGAGAGCAACGAGGTCATTGGTCGTTCTTCAACGCCTCGTCGATGGCGGCATCAAGGTCGCCAGCAGCAACATCAAACTTCTCGCCGTCGAGGAAGACGGTCGGCGTCTGGGTGATCCCGGCACCGGCCATGGTGGTCTGCACCTGCGTCACCCACCCCTCGTAGGTGAGATCGTTCACGCAGCTCTCCCATTCGCCGCCCTCGATTCCCACGTCGTTGCCCCAGCCGATCAGCTGGTCGGCGCTCCACGCGGGTTGGCCCGCGGTCTCGGTCGGCTGGTTCGCGTACACGGTGAGGTGGAAGTCGAGCGCCTGCTGTTCCCCAGCATCGGTGGCACACCCGAAAGCGTTCGCCGCCGACACCGAGGAGTCGTTGTCGAGTGTGCCGTCGAGGAAGGACAGCGGGTGCACTGTCATCGTGATGTCGCCCGACTCGACTCGCTCGCGCAGCATTTCACCGTTGGAGTCTTCAAAGGCCTTGCACCCCGGGCATTGAAAGTCCTCCCACAATGCGACGTCGACGGCACCGTCGCCGAGTACGACGCCACCGCCAGCCTCTTGCACCAACGTCGGGAGCGCCGCGTCGTCGGGGCCCTCGTTGTTTGACGCCCACCAGGCATAACCAATGATGCCAACGACGACGATAATCACGATGACCGCGATCAGCACGCCAGAGCCACCGCGACCACCGAGACCACTGCGCCCGGGCCGCTGCTTGGCGCGTTCGGCCGCCAACTTGTCGCGAGCTGCGCGCTTTCCTTTGCTCGCAGGGGCAGGGTCGCGACCGGCGCTTCCACCTTTGCCACCCTGACCCTTGCCACCCTGACCCTTGCCACCCTGACCCTTGCCACCCTGACCCTTGCCACCGGTGGCATCGCCACCGCGGTCGTCTCGACTACGCCCTTGCCCGCCGTTTGATCTATCGCTCACGGTGACTGCTCCTCGTTGTGGTCTGACTGCGCTGGGTGTGGCTCTGTTCCCTCGGGCCCCTCGGGTCCCCCGGGCCCCGCGGGTCCATCGATGCGGTGCCGCCCAGCGTGTGGCTGATGCGTGGCGGCCGCTTCAGCCCTAGCGTCGACCTCGTCGTCCCATTCGTCGTAGAGCCCAAGGTCCCCCGTGCCAGCACGCCCCGACCTATCAAGCGCGAACCTACTGGCGGGATACACGACCAGCCACGCCGCCATGGCCGTGAACCCGAGGTCTCGCAGCAGGACTGGCAGGTAGTTCGCTTCGCCTTCGGCCACCTGGCCGCCACCGCCGAAGCATCCACAATCGATCGAGAGTCCGCGGGCCCAGGCGGACGCCACCCCGATCACGAACGCCGTCATCAGGGCCCCGGCAACTACCGCACTCACGCGGGTGGCGACACCGAGCAGTAATGCGAGGGCGAGGGCTAGCTCGAACAACGGCAGCGCATACCCAACGAACTCCCCCATGCTCACCGGGAGAATCTCGTAGGCCTGAACAGCCATGACCGCTTGCTGCGGGTCTGTCACCTTCGCCGCACCGCTCCACGCCAACACCCCAGCGAGGCTCAGGCGAACGGCGGTTGAGAACCACAGTTGCAGCGCGGACCCGCGAAACGACGACACGACGTCACGCAAGGCGGCTGGACCGATCGATCCCCGACCTCAGGTCAGCAGCGAGCACTCTCACAGCGTCAACGCCTGCGTTGAGTGACTCCGCGTCGAGCAGGGCCCGCACAAACGCCGAACCTACGATCACGCCGTCGGCATATCTGGCAATCTCGGCGGCTTGGTCACCGCTGGACACGCCCAACCCCACACACACTGGCAAATGAGTGGCCCGCTTCGTTCGCTCAACCAACGACTGAGCAGCTGACCCCACCTGAGTGCGGGCGCCGGTGACACCCATCACCGCAGCGGCGTAGACGAAGCCCGTCGTGGCGGCGGTAGTGAGTTCGATTCGTGCGTCAGTAGACGTCGGCGCCACCAGAAAGATCCGAGCCAGCCCCACTCGGTCGGAGGCGTTGACCCACTCGCCGGCCTCGTCGGGTGTGATGTCGGCAGTGATCACACCAGCTCCACCCGCCTCGAGCAGGGCATCAGCGAATCGGTCGACTCCGAACCGCTCGATGGGGTTCCAGTAACTCATCACCATCGTGGGAGCGCCGGTGTCTGCTACCTGGCGGACGGTGTCGAAGACGTCTGTGGTGGTGACTCCGCTGGACAACGCCGCGTCGACCGCTGCCTGAATGGTCGGCCCATCGAGCAAGGGGTCCGAGTACGGCAACCCCACCTCGACGGCATCCACCCCGCCTTCGACCATTGCCCTCATGGCCGCAACGGCCCCTGACACGCTGGGGAAACCAGCAGGAAGGTAGCCGATGAGCGCAGCCCGGCCCTCGGCACGCGTTCGCGCGAACAAGTCGACAAGCGGCCCAACCGCCGTCGGTGACTCGACGCTCACGTGCGATCTCCGACACTCGGTTCACCGTCGGACGCTGCCCCGGTCTTAGCCGGATCGATCCCGAACCACCGAGCTGCGGTATCAACGTCCTTGTCGCCGCGGCCAGACAGGTTGACCACCACCACGCCCTCAGGCCCAAGCTCACGTCCGACCTCAAGCGCACCAGCCAGCGCATGAGCAGACTCGATGGCCGGGATGATGCCCTCGGTACGGCACAGCAGCGCGAAAGCGTCCATGGCCTCGACATCGGTCACGGGCCGGTAGGTCGCTCGCCCCGACTCGAACAGGAAGGCGTGGATGGGACCGACGCTTGGGTAGTCGAGCCCGGCAGAGATTGAATGGCTCGGCACCGTCTGACCCATCTCGTCTTGAAGTAGGTACGACCGGGTGCCATGCAGCACTCCTGGTGACCCACCGCTGAAGCGCGCCGCATGTCGTCCAGAGTCGACACCCTCACCGCCCGCCTCGAACCCATACAGGGCAACCGGGTCATCGAGAAACGCGTTGAAGATACCGATGGCGTTCGAACCGCCACCGACGCAGGCGCACACCGCATCAGGCAGGCGCCCGACAGTATCGAGCACTTGCTGACGAGCCTCTTCACCGATGACCTTGTGGAACTCGCGCACCATAGTGGGGAATGGGTGCGGGCCGGTCACCGTGCCGAGCAGATAGTGCGTGGTTTCAACGTTGGTTACCCAGTCGCGCATGGCCTCGTTAATCGCATCCTTCAAGGTGCGCGATCCCGCAGTCACGGCAACGACCTCGGCTCCGAGCAACTTCATACGGGCCACGTTGAGAGCTTGTCGCTGCGTGTCTTCCTCACCCATGTACACCACGCAGTCGAGCCCGAGCAGCGCACAGGCGGTTGCGGTGGCGACGCCGTGTTGCCCGGCCCCGGTCTCGGCAATGACCCGCTGCTTACCCATGCGCTTGGTCAGAAGCGCTTGACCCAAGACGTTGTTTATCTTGTGCGAACCCGTGTGATTGAGATCTTCACGCTTGAGCAGAACGCGCGCACCGCCAGCGTGACTGCTCAGGCGACGCGCGTCGGTGAGCGGGCTCGGCCGACCCGTATACGTGCGATGCAAGTGGGCAAGCTCGGCTGCGAACGCCGGATCGTCGCGTGCCGCCTCAAAGGCATCGGTCAACTGGTCGAGCGCTGCTACCAATGCCTCGGGAACGAAGCGACCACCGAACCGGCCCCAATGCCCTGTCGCGTCAGGTTCGTGCTTCAGTTGCGACGGAGCTGCCGGGTTATCGGATGCGTGAACGCTCATCAGGCACCTCGTGTCGAGGTGGGGTGTGCCCCGGCGGCGACCATCTCAGCCACCGTGGACTGAGGGTCTTCTCCGGTGACGAGGGCCTCGCCCACGAGCACGGCGTGCGCCCCCTGATGGGCGTAGGCCACCACATCGGCCGCGCTGCGGACGCCTGATTCAGCCACCTGGAGGATGCCGCTTGGGATGGCGGGAGTGACGCGAGCGAACGTGTCGTTGTCGACCTTGAGGGTCTTGAGATTGCGTGCGTTCACGCCAATCACCCGCGCGCCCGCGTCGACCGCGCGGGCCACCTCATCGACATCGTGCACCTCAACGAGCGGGGTCAGACCCAACGACTCAGCGCGTTCAACGAGTGAGACAAGTGCTGGCTGCTCAAGTGCCGCCACGATCAGGAGGACGAGGTCGGCACCAGCTTCGCGGGCCTCCCACAACTGGTAGCTCGACACGATGAAGTCTTTGCGAAGGACAGGAATATCGACAGCGGCACGCACGAGGCGAAGGTCATCAAGACTGCCGCCGAACCTTCGGCCTTCGGTCAGCACCGAGACGGCAACGGCACCCCCAGCCGCATACTCAGCTGCGAGCGCCGCCGGATCCGCAATCGGTGCGAGGTCGCCTTTCGATGGGGAAGCCCGCTTGACCTCAGCGATGACAGCCACCCCTGGGTGATCGCGAAGCGCGCCATACGCGTCCCGCGGCGCAGCTACCGCAGCCGCGCGCTCCTTCAGCTCATCGAGTGGACATGCTGCTTCGCGCGCTGCAAGGTCTTCACGGACCCCAGCAACAATTTCGGCGAGCACGCTCATCGCCCCAGGGTATCGACGCCCGTTCGCAGCGATTGACCCGCATCAGAGGCCGGTCAAGCTCCTGCATCCAGATACGGAAAGACCGGCAGATTTCGAAGCACGAAGAAGAGCGCAGTCGCGGCAACAAGCCCCCAGATCGCGACCCGGGTGATCAGCGGGCGCGAACCCCCCTGGCCGGTATCGCCGCGCTGAAGCAGGGGTGATCGACGCCAGGCGAGAATCACGATCGTCACGAGGGCACCCAGAAACACCGGGAGCAAGAGGTTGTGGTCAAGCGCAAGCGAGACGTCACCGTGCAGCAGCGCGTGCGTTCCGCGCAACCCACCACAGAAGGGACAGTCAAGACCGGTCAATGCGTTCAGCGGGCACAACCCGTAACTGCCTGACTGGTGGGGGTCGCGAACCGCCAGGACGCCCAGACCAGCGATCACTCCTGCCGCACCGGCCCAACGCCACCGACCAACCCCCGCAGGTCCTCTCGCCTCTTGACTCTCGCCCGCAGGCGGGGCGCCCTTCGTTACCGCCGGAGCCGAGGAGTCGCTGGTTGGCAGACGCATCGGTCGCTCAGGACACCGACTCGGAGCCCAGCCCCATCATTTGCATGACCTTGCCGACAACGATGCCGACGACGACGAGTGCCACGCCTGCCCAGAAGAGCCATGGCACAGCCGCAACTACGCCGATCCCACCGACCAGGAAGGCAATCATGATGATGGTGACGGCCGTCCACGCGGCCGGGGTAGAGCCGTGGTCGTCGTGGCTGGCGCTCATCAGTTCTCCTCAGTTCGGGCGGCACCTCGGCTGGGCCTCAACCGTCGCCATTGTGGCAGCAGACCTGCCAACGCAAGGAGTCCGGCTCCGTTCTGCGAAGCCAGATCGGCAGCGGGCCCGGTGGCCCCAGAACTGCTGGCGGCACCAATGATGATGACGACGAAGAACAAGATCCCAGCGACAGTCAGCCCCACCGAAATCCAGGCACAGATCATCCCTGCCTTGATCATTCCCTCCCCGGTCAACGTGCCTCGCGAGGCCGCGATCTCGCGGTTGGCTCCGGGCGTCAGCGCCAAGGCCACGATGGCTGCCACGACCCCGAGCCCGTAGAAGCAGGTGAACACGATCCCGACGATGCCCAGCACCAGGATCGCGATCGACTTTCCGCTGTTGCGTGGGGGCATCGGGTACGCGGGCGGATAGCCACCGGGCACGGCGGGGTACCCGGGTGGCGGATAGCCACCAGCGGGTGGCGGATAGCCCGGCGAGGGGTAACCACCAGCCGGCGGCGGAGGAGGGGGTGGCGGCGGAGGCGGCGGCGGATACGACCCGGGAGGGGGCACTGGAACGCCCGGCTCGTCTGCAGGTGGTTGCCACGGGTCAGTTCCGCCTGGAGGCTCGTTCGCACTCATGCGGTGAAGGCTATTGGACGTGCCGACCTTTGGCGCTCATCACACTCAACTCTCTGGCGCGTCGCGTCGCTCCGTTGGGTCCTCTCCGCGGTCCAGAGCTTTCCAGAGCTCATCGGGCGCACGTTCAGTACCGGTCGGGTCGGCCGACTCGCGGAAGCGGGACGCCATCGGCGGCCACGTCGTACCCCGCAACGCCATGAGCACACCCGCGGCGAACACCAACCCCACAGCCGCCCACGCGAGCACGTCGTCGCCGAGCCCTGCGGTAGCGGCGACAAGGACAGCAGCGGCCAGGATGGCTGCGGCCACTGCGGGCCGCCCACGCGGCGGAACGGCAAACAACGCAGGGACGGCGGCAAGGGCGAGGATCGCTACTGCTGACCCGGCATCTGCCTTCGACCCGAACCCGCATAACGCCGCGGCCGCCAGCAGACCGATGACTACCCACCTACTGCGTGAGCTCTGAGCGCTCACGGCGCCTGCACAGTCTCCGCGATGGCAACGGCTCTCAGCACAGCAAGCGCCTTGTTGACCGACTCGGTGTACTCGTACTCAGGATCTGAGTCGGCGACGATCCCACCGCCGGCCTGGACGTAGGCCCGTCGATTGCGAACAAGCGCAGTCCTAATGGCGATCGCCATGTCCATATCGCCTGCGAAGTCGAAGTAGCCAACCGTGCCGCCATACAACCCGCGACGGCTGGGTTCGAGGTCGTCAATGAGCTCCATAGCCCGGACCTTCGGTGCACCAGACAAGGTGCCCGCCGGGAACGTCGCCGCGAGCACGTCGAGCGCACTCGTGTCGTCAGCCATGTCGCCAACAACGGTCGACACGATATGCATGACGTGTGAGTAGCGCTCGATCGACATGAAGTCGACCACCTCGACCGAGCCCGGACGGCACACGCGTCCGAGGTCGTTGCGCGCTAAGTCCACCAGCATCAGATGCTCGGCGCGCTCCTTCTCGTCCTCGAGCAGGTCACTAGCAAGTGCTGCGTCCGCCTCAGGTGTGTCACCACGCCACCTGGTTCCTGCGATCGGGTGAGCCATCGCGCGCCCGTCGGCTACCTTCACGAGCGCCTCAGGGCTTGACCCCACGATGTCGAAGTCTTCGTACCGAAGCAGATACATGTAGGGGCTCGGGTTGGTGGCCCGAAGTACCCGATAGACCTCCAACGCGTCAGCGCTGCACTCCACCTCGAACCGTTGACTCACCACGATCTGAAACGTCTCACCTGCGCGAATCGCCTCTGTGGCCGCCTCGACCGAGGCAAGGAACGCGTCGCGGTCGGTGCGTGATGAGTAGGCCGGCTCAACGGTGTCATCGACGACGGCGATCGTGGCCTCGGCTGCAACACCCAAGTCGTCCGTCATGACGTCCAGCCGCTTCACCGCATCGGACCACGCGTCTGCGACCCGCTCGTCGGTGCCGTCAAAGTTGATCGCGTTGGCTATGAGCACCACAGAGCCGTCGGAGTGGTCGAGCACCGCGAGATCTGTCGCCAGCATGAGCCCGATCTCGGGAATCCCCAGCTCGTCAGGGTTCGCATCGGGTAGTCGCTCCCACCGCCGCACAGCGTCATAGGAGACGAAGCCGACGAGCCCCCCGGTGAGCGGGGGCAAGCTGGGGTCGCGCGGGGTGTCGAGCGCACGCAGAGTCTCCGCCAGCACAGCTAGTGGCTCCCCCTGGCGCGGGATCCCAACCGGGGGTTCGCCGCCCACCCACAGCGCCTGACCGTCGCGCTCGGTCAAGACCGCGTGCGCACGAACTCCAACGATGGAGTACCGCGACCACACGCCGCCGTGCTCGGCGGATTCCAACAGAAAGGTGCCAGGTCGGTCCTGAGCGAGTTTGCGGTACAGGCCGACAGGGGTCTCGGCGTCAGCCATCAATCGGCGTACCACGGGAATCACCCGGCGATGAGGTGCCTGCTCAGTGAACTCCGCGAGCGTGGGAGTGACCGCACCGCTGCTCACGACGCGTCCTCGTGCGGGTCGTGAGCAGCGGAGCCATCTGCGACCGACACCGAGAGTGCGCCATCGTCGAAGCAGGTCCGGGTTCCCGTGTGACAGGCCGGACCATGCTGATCCACGAAGACAAGCACCGTGTCACCGTCACAGTCCAGACGCACCCCTTTGACCCACTGAACGTGACCAGAGGTGTCCCCCTTGCGCCAGTAGTCCTGCCGACTACGGCTGAAGTAAGTGGCGCGTCCAGTGGTGAGCGTTCGGTGCAGCGCCTCGTCGTCCATCCAGCCCACCATCAGCACCTCGCCGGTGTCGTGCTGTTGGGCGACGGCCGGGATCAACCCTTGGGCGTCACGCACCAGTCGAGCGGCGATTGCAGGGTCAAGCTGAGAGTCACTCCGTGGCGAGCCGGGCATGCGCCCATTCTGCCGGTGCGCGCGTCGGGTGGCAGCGCCACCCTTAAACAGCCACCCTGCTCCTATGGGTACCTCGGATGCGGACAGCCAGTCACTTGCGCAGCGGGAACGGTTATCTCTGGCAGATCTCTGCCAAGAACTCGGACCTGAGTCACCCACCTTGTGCGAAGGGTGGCTCACCCGAGACCTCATCGCTCACCTGGTCATGCGAGAGGGGCACTTGGCAGCCGCTGGCATCGTGGTTCCACCGCTGCGATCGTGGGCTGAGCGCACCCAGAACGACCTGGCGCGAGATCGGTACGACGACTTGGTCGATCGATTTCGGAGCGGCCCTGCTCGCTTCTCCCCGCTCCGGCTGCCCGGGGTTCAAGTGACCGTGAACACTTTCGAACACTTCGTCCACCACGAGGACGTCCGACGTGCGCTTCCCGCTTGGCAGCCGCGGCAACTGACGGGGCCTGACAATCAGACCCTGTGGCAACAACTCACGGGCCGCGCCAGGCTGTTGCTGCGAGGCGCTCCGCTCCCGGTGCAACTCAATGGCTCGGACGCAGGACAGATCACCGTGGGCGACGTCGATTCTGGTGAGGTCATCACACTCTCGGGCACGCCGGCCGAGTTAGTCATCTACCTACACGGGCGCCGCTCGCACGCGGAAGTCCGCATCGACGGTTCAGCTCATGCCCAGCAGGTTTGGAGCCGACACGTGATTCGCATTTAGCGCTCGCTGCGGTCAGCGCACGTCAAGCCCAGCTGCGCGCAGGCTCGCCTTGACATCGGCGATTGTCAGAACCCCGAAGTGAAACACGCTGGCGGCCAGGACCGCGTCGGCACCCGCATGCACCGCGGCACAGAAGTGCTCGGGTGCACCAGCCCCACCGCTGGCGATGACGGGCAGATGCGTGACTGCTCGAACCGCGGCGATCAGCTCGACGTCGAAACCGTCGCGGGTGCCATCGGCGTCCATGGAGTTCAGCAGGATCTCGCCAGCACCGAGTTCCTGCGCGCGCTGCACCCACTCAAGCGCGTCGACACCGGTTCCGCGCTTGCCTCCGTGAGTCGTCACTTCGAAGCCCGACACGGCCTCGGCCGCACGCCGAGCATCAACGCTCAGCACCAAGACCTGTCGACCGAAGCGCGCGGCGATTTCAGCGATCAGTTCTGGTCGCTCGATGGCCGCGGTATTGACCCCGACCTTGTCGGCACCTTCGCGCAGTAGCCGGTCGACATCGCCGACGGTTCTGACGCCTCCGCCGACGGTGAGCGGAATGAAAACCTCACCGGCCGCTCGGTGAACCAGGTCGTACGTCGTCGCGCGGTTCCCGCTGGATGCCGAGATGTCCAAGAAGGTGAGCTCGTCGGCTCCCTCGGCGTCGTAACGTCGCGCGAGTTCGACAGGGTCTCCAGCGTCACGCAAGTTCTCGAAGTTCACGCCCTTGACGACACGGCCGCCATCAACGTCAAGACAGGGGATCACCCGCACGGCCACGGTCATGCTCGGACCCCGCGGAAGGCCTCTAGCTCAATCTCGACGCGCAGTTCTGGCGCAATCAGACTGGCAACCACCACCATGGACGCGGCGGGGTGCGTCTCACCGAAGACTCGCGAGTGAACTCCACCGACTGCCTCGGAGTCGTCGCGATCGATGAGGTACATCCTCGTGCGCACCACGTCGGCCACCTCGAACTCCAGGGCCTTCAGCGCGTTGAGCGCGACGGCGAAGGCCGCTTCTGCCTGAGCGGTCACGTCGGCGTCCGGCTCGGCTCCGCTGCTTGCCGCCGTCGTGCCCGACACCCACGCATGGTCCCCAACAGCCACCGCACGGTGGTACCCGAACCGCGACTCCCAGGCCGCGCCGCTGGCGACAGATCGTCGACTGACGGTCACCGCGTCGACACCGCAGACACGGCCGCTATTGCCTCCTCGATCGTGAACGCTCCCGCGTACAGCGCCTTACCCACGATCGCCCCCTCGACACCCGTGGGTACTAGCTCTGCGATTGCCACGAGGTCGTTGATCGACGAAACGCCACCACTGGCAACGATCGGCCTGTCCGTGCGAGACGCCACCTCACGCAACAGATCGAGGTTCGGCCCTCGCAGGGTGCCGTCCTTCGTCACGTCGGTGACGACATACCTGGCACAGCCGTCTTGCTCAAGTCGCTCGAGGGTCTCCCACAGGTCGCCGCCCTCTTGTGTCCAACCGCGAGCCGCCAGGGTCGTTCCCCGCACATCGAGGCCGACAGCGATGCGATCACCGTGCTCGGCAATGGCGCGGGCACACCAGACTGGGTCTTCGAGTGCGGCAGTGCCGATGTTGACGCGTCGGCAGCCCGTCGACAGTGCGGCGGCCAGCGAGGCGTCATCACGGATGCCACCGCTCAACTCAACATGAACGTCGAGCTGTCCCGTGACCTCGGCGAGTAGTTCTCGGTTGCTACCGCGTCCGAAAGCCGCATCCAGATCGACTAAGTGGATCCACTCGGCTCCTCCTTCTTGCCAGGCCAACGCAGCAGCAAGCGGGTCACCGTATGACGTCTCCGACCCGGCTTCACCCTGAACGAGCCTGACCGCTTGACCGGCTGCGACATCGACTGCCGGCAGCAGCACCAGAGGCGGGTCGGAAGCGTCTGACGACTCGACGCTTGGCGACGCGGATTGCTCTGTTGAGGCGCGATCTGGCATGGCGGGAACTCTACGGGTCAGAGGTCGACGCGCCCCTCAGGGTCCCAGACCAACCACACGATCAATGGGACCAGGATCGTCGTGACGGTGAGGCCGATCCACAGCGCCTCCCAGCTCCTCCCAATCGCCACGATCGCCACATTCGCGACGACCCAGGTGACGGCGATGATCCAGATCCGACGGCGGTGCCGCTTCTCTCGAGCGGTGGGCTCTCGACGCTTCTTGGCACCTCGATTGACCGGCTTAGCCGACGTCGAACGTCCGCCACCAGAAGCGGTGGGGTCGCTGCCACCGTCGGACGGGGGCGCTTCGCGTGCCTTGGGGGCGCGCTTGCGTGCTCGCTCCTCAGCACGCTTGCGTGCTCGTTCCTTGCTCATGGGCTGCAGGCTAGAGGGTCGCGATCCAGTTCCGAAGCAAGACCTGCCCGGCGTGACCAGACTTCTCGGGGTGGAACTGGGTAGCCGAGAGCGGCCCGTCCTCGACGGCCGCGACGAACGGTGAGTCGTGTACGGACCACGTGAGCAGAGGCTCGGCCCGAGCCGCACCGCCCCTGCCAGGTAGATCCGGGCCAGGTAGATCCGGGCCAGGTAGATCCGGCTCATTCGGCTGGGTTGACGGCCAGTGGCGAACGCCATACGAGTGCACGAAGTAGAACCGCTCTGACTCGACGCCCGCGAAGAGCTGCGACTGGGCTGGAGGGCTGAGGGTGTTCCACCCCATGTGCGGCAAGACGCTGGCCTCGAGCTGTTCCACCACCCCTGGCCAGGTGCCGAATCCTGCAGTCTCGACTCCATGCTCGACTCCGCGTTCAAACAGCACCTGCATGCCCACACAGATACCCAGCACTGCTCGACCAGCCGATAGCCGGTCGGCGATGAGCTCGCCAGCGGCGATCGCGTCGAGACCCACCTTGCACGCTGCGAACGCACCGACACCGGGAACAACAAGTCCGTCCGCGCTCGAGGCGTGCTGACGATCGCTCGTCAGGGTGGCCTGAGCCCCGGCCCGCTCCAGAGCTCGAACCGCCGAGCGGACGTTGCCAGAGCCGTAGTCGAGAACAGCAACGGTCGGGCCGGTCATGTCCTCATCTCGATCTCACGCCAAGTATCTCGATCTCACAACAAGTACAGCCAACCAGCGATCAGGCACATGGCCCCGAACACCCCTAGCAAGGCAACAGACCACATCGGCTTGCGCTGTGTGAACATCGCATATGCCCCACCGAACGAGAAACCGGCAAGACCGAGCAACAGGACGGGCGCCAGCGAGTTCACCGGGTCTGAACCCGAGCCGCTGCGCTACTCACCGAGCGTTCCTTTGGTGGACGGCACTCCCGCGACACGTGGATCGAGAACGACTGCGTCTCGCAGTGCACGTGCTACCGCCTTGAACTGTGCCTCGACGACGTGATGAGCGTTGCGACCTACCTGGACATCGACGTGCAACGTGATCCGCGCCTCGGCCACGATCGATTCCCAGATGTGTCGCGTCAACGTGGTGTCGTATGAGCCGATCAACTCGACTAGCTCTGGCTCAGAGTGCACGAGGTAGGGACGCCCGGAAAGATCGACTGAGGCAAGAACTCGGGTCTCGTCGAGCGGTACCACGGCATAGCCGTAGCGACGAACGCCCGCCTTGTCACCCAGCGCCTCGCGGAGTGCCTGACCCACGGCCAGTGATGTGTCTTCAACGGTGTGGTGGGCGTCAACCTCGAGGTCTCCCTTGGTGCGCACCGTGAGATCGAGCAGCCCGTGCTTGCCCAGCTGAGCGAGCATGTGATCGAAGAACGGAACTCCCGTATCGATCTCGGAGCGCCCTGTGCCGTCGACGTCAAGCTCAACGAGCACCGACGACTCCTTCGTCTTGCGCTCAACGCGCGAACGACGCGGCGTGCCTTGAGTCATGGGCGGTGCTCCTCTGTGATGGCGCGGATAGCTGACAGAAAGGCATCTGTCTCCTCTGGGGTGCCTGCTGTCACCCTGAGGTGCCCTTGGATGCCGACATCTCTCACGAGAACACTGGCAGACACCAACTTCTGCCACAGTTCGGCTTGATCGCTCATACCGCCGAAGAAGACGAAGTTGCCTTCGGACGGGTAGACGTCAAAGCCTAGGACATCGAGCTCGGCAGCCATCCGATCCCGTTGCGCCTTCAGCTCATCTACCCACCGCATGAGACTCGCTGTGTGCTCGAGAGCAGCCAGGCCGACAGCTTGGGTCATCGCCGACAAGTGGTACGGCAACCTCACGAGTTGCAGGGCATCGACCACAGTTGGCGCGGCAACGGCGTAGCCCAAACGTGCACCGGCTAACTCGAGCGCCTTGCTGAGTGTCCTCACCACAATCAGGCGTTCCCGACCCGCAAGCAGCTCAACCGCACTCGGCTGGGCAGCAAACTCGCCGTACGCCTCGTCAACGATGACGACCCCCCGCGTCGCCTCGTAGGCAGCGGAGATGACCTCAGCGCCCAGCACCGTGCCGGTCGGATTGTTCGGCGTACAGAGAAAGACAACGTCGGGGTCGTGCTGCTCGATGGCGGACGTGACGCTGCTCGCTGTGAGTTCGAACCTGTCTCCGCGATCAGCAGTTCGGTATTCGGTGGCGGTGCCACGGCTGATCAGGCGATGCATCGCGTACGACGGCTCGAACCCCAAGGCACTGCGTCCACACCCGCCGAAGGCCTGAAGGATCTGCTGGAGCACCTCATTGCTGCCATTCGCTGGCCACACCATCTCAGCTGGAAATGAGTGCCCTGTCCGGTCAGCGACGTAGCGGGCGAGGGCTTGTCGTAGCTCGCGCGCATCGCGATCGGGGTAGCGGTTCAGCCCCTTCGCGGCTGCAGCCACCCTCGCGACAATCGAAGCAACGATCTCGGCATCAGGCGCGTACGGGTTCTCGTTGGTATTCAGGCGGACGGCGACATCAAGCTGCGGTGCGCCATAGGCGGTCGTTCCCCGTAGGTCGTTGCGGATGGGGAGCTCTTCGAGTGACATGGGCTAGCCCGCGTCGTCTCTAGGCACCCGCACCCGCACAGCGGCCACGTGCGCCTGCAGATCCTCGGCACCACCCAAGGCGTCAATGAACGGCGCCGATGCAGCCAACGCGTCGCGGTCGTAGTCGACGACGTGCATTCCCTTCAAGAAACTCTGAACCGAAAGGCCACTGCTGTGCCTGGCAGTGCCACCGGTCGGCAGCACATGGTTCGACCCCGCGAGGTAGTCCCCCAACGAAACAGGCGAGTACGGCCCAACAAAGATCGCTCCCGCGTTGCGTACCCTGGCAGCCCGCTCTGCAGCGTCTGTCGTGATGACCTCGAGGTGCTCGGCCGCCCATTCGTCGACAACCTCGAGCCCTTGGTCGAGATCCTCGACCAGCACTGCAGCGCTCTGCTTGCTGAGGGCAGTCTCGACGCGCTTCCGGTGTTTGGTGGTCTCAATCTGACGCGAAATGTGATCGTCGACCGCATCGAGGAGGCCCTGACTGTCGGTCACGAGTAGGCAGGACGCGTTCTCATCGTGTTCGGCCTGGGCGATCAGGTCGGCTGCGACGTAGGCAGGGTCGGCGCTGTCGTCGGCGAGAATGCCGATCTCGGTGACACCGGCCTCAGCATCGATGCCCACTACGCCCTTCAGCACACGCTTTGCTGCGGCGACGTAGACGTTGCCAGGCCCGGTCACGAGGTCGACTGGCTCGCAGTCCTCGGTGCCATACGCGAACATCGCCACGGCTTGCGCCCCACCGACTGCGTACACCTCATCGACGCCCAACAGCCCGCACGCAGCCAAGATCGCAGGGTGCGGGCTGCCCCCGAACTCGGCCTGCGGCGGTGAGGACACGGCCAGCGAGTCGACACCGGCAACCTGGGCTGGCACCACGTTCATCACCACGCTGCTGGGGTATGCGACGAGCCCGCCAGGGACGTACAGGCCAACACGGCGAACGGGTACCCAACGCTCGGTGACGGTGCCCCCGGGGATGACTTCGACCGAGACATCGTCACGCCGCTGAGCCTCATGAACCCGGCGCGCGCGGTCGATGGCCTCCTCGAGCGCCGCCCGCAGATCGGGCGCAAGATTGGCAACGGCATCAGCAAGGGCCGATGCCGGAACCCTCGCTGACGGCAAGTCGACCCCGTCGAATTGCTGCGTGAACTCGCGCACCGCCGGCGCCCCACGGTCACGAACCGCCTCACATACCGGGCGAACCCGATCGATGGCAACGTCGACGCTCATGTCGGCCCGGGGCAGCACGTCCCGTGGGTTGACAGTGGCGCGGGCGGCCCCTGTGAGATCGATCCGGGTGATCATGGGCAGTCAGTCTAGGAACTCGCGCCTTACATCGAGTGCTGCGGTACCCATCCGGCTCGCTCGTCAGTCACGGTAGCCAGCGACAGCATCATTGCCAGTATTGCCAGTGAAGCGATCGCGGGTGCCGCCAGAACGCCGAGCGCTCGCAGCCCCAGGGAACCGTCGATGACTTCACCGACTGCCGCGGACTCAGCGACGGCATCGACGTCGGGTGGGCCGAGCATGCCTCCTAACGTCCAGGCGACCACGGCGATCAACGCTGAACCGATCACGATGCCAACCACCAACGCGATCACGCGCCGCTTGCCAAACCTCCACGTGAAGGCGACCAAGGCGGCACCCGAGATCACCCCAAGGATCATGAACCAGCCATCGGCAGCAAACCAACTGGGCGAGCTCAACTGTTCAGCCCCGAACCCACCGTCGAGCTTGACCCACTGCTCAGTCGGTGTGATCCACCACCAGAGTGCTCCCATGACTGCGCCAATCGCGATCGCGATGAGTGCGACCCGCACGACGACCGCTGCCGACTCACGCCACGAGCGACTCGCGCGGCTCGCCGAGTTCGCGGAACTCGCCTGCGTCACGAAACTCACTCGTCGGCATCCGCGAATACCAACCGAGCCCGAACCAATGAACCGTCGTCGTCAGGCGAGACCCCGAGCCCGAAGCTCTCCAACGGACCGATCACATCTGCGGCCTCAGGCTGTGCGAGGGCGAGGGTTCCACTGACGGCCGCGAAGTCGAGCCAGACGACATAGGCCGCCGATTCCGCTTCGGGAATCGCGCGCTGAAACTCCGCGGAGTTCCCGAGGCCGCCATCGCCGGATTTCAGGATGTCCGCGAACTCTTCAGACGACGCGACCACCATGCCGTCGTCGGTCCCTTCAGCGGTGATGCCGAAGCCGCCCGTCCAGGTCGCGAGCGCGCGTTCGAGGCGAAGGGCCAGTTCGGCTCCCGCGTCTGGGTCGGTGACTGACCGCACACCGATGCCGGGCACCCCGGTCAGAAGCCCTTCGCCGTCGACCGCCAAAGCCACGTCGTCGCCGAAGAGCGTTTCAAGATCGGCTGGAAGCCTCAGCCCAGTCTGTGCCTCGATCTGTGCCAAAGCGCGGTCCAGCGTGTTAGGTGGTAGCTCGGCGGCTGCACCTTCGACAACCGATTCCCACTGCTCGGCGACGTACTCCGAGCCGCCTGTGAACTCCAGCGCAAAGAGCGTGCTGTCAGGCAGACCGCTCACGATCCCCACTGGCTGATCGCCGGTGGGCGGAGCCGCGCTGCTCCAGGCAATGAACTCGATGGCGTCGGGGTCAGCCCTCACCACTCCTCCGGCGACACCTGCCTCAGCGAGCCCAGTGAGCGGATCAGCGAACGCCTCGTCGTCGAGGTTCCAGGTGTCGGCCATCTGTTGGACCGCCGCCGCCATTGCTGCGCCATCAAAGTAGACCGTCGACAGACCTTCACCGACCCGCTCGAATACGTCGACGAACGCGTCCGCATCGGACAGTGGCGAGTCGGACGCGGCCCCGGCGATCTCAGCTGCGGTCTGACTGGTCAGTGCCGGGACATCGGAGCCGAAGGCGTCCGTTCCCGCCAGTTCTTGGTCGGCTGCATCGAGCAGCTCGCTGACGTCACCCGTCACGATGACGTAGCCGTCTGCTGCCTCCGACGGGGCGACTTGGTCAGCGTCGACGACGGACCCCAGGTCAGCCAGTGCGCGGTCTTCGTCGGTGACTTCAATCGCTAGCACCGGAGTGAGCGTCTGCTCGTCGGCGTCCCACGACAATCCCCCACCTACCCGATCCCCCGCCCACTCAGAGACGTTGGCGCTTTCGAGGGCCGTGCCTTCGGTGAGTCCGTCAATCAGCAGAGCTCGAATGTCGGGCTCAGACCCGTACTCACGTTCCACATCAGGAAAGCGCCCCAGCAACCTGACGAGATTCAGTTTCTGCTCGGCGGACGGATCTAGGTCGACATCGGCGTAGAACATCACACTGCTCGGCAGGACGTCCTCGGGTTGAGCTCCGCCCCCACCAACGAACATGCCGGTGGCGAAGCCGGCGCCCGCCGACGCGAGCACCACAACCCCGACGATTCCGGCCCCGACGTACCGATAGCGCCTGGCAATACCTCGCCCTCGAGTCGACTCGTGCGGTTCACCCTGCGATAGCACCTCAGCGCCAGGCTGAGTGCCAGACTGGTCTTCCCCCTGAAAGCTCATCCGTCCAGGCTAGCGCCGGACCGGGCGACATCAGCGCGTCGATCGGGTGACACGCCCTGCGACCGAGAAAGCCAGGCGGCTCAGGCGACGCTGCCTTGCCCGAGCAACGCCTTCACATCGCCATACAGGGCAGGCGACGGCCGTACTCGCAGTCGGTCGTCGAGCCTCATCACCGTCGTTCTGCCCCCGGACTGGAGCTGAAGGTGTACCTCAACGGTCCCGGGGTGGGCACTGAGGACCTCTTTGAGCCGGTCAACGACCGGTGGCACGCACCGCGCCACCGGGAGGGAGATCACGACCGGGCCCTTCGACTCGGCGGCATCGAGATCGGGGAGCGACATCTCCATGGCGATGAGCTTGGGCACGTCCTCGCGACGATCGAGCCGGCCCTTGACCAAGACGATCCGGTCTTCGTGCAGATGTGGGGCCACCAGTTGGTAGGTCGACGGAAAGAACATGGCCTCGATCGCACCTTCGAGATCCTCGATCACCGCAACGGCATAGGCGTTGCCTTGACGAGTCACCTTGCGCTGCAGGTTCGTGACCAGGCCACCCAGCGTCACGATCGCCCCATCGGGGCGTTCGCTGTCACCCATGAGCTCGGCCACCGAACAGTCGGCGTTGGCCGCAAGCACGTGCTCTACCCCAAAGAGCGGATGATCGGAGACGTAGAGGCCGAGCATCTCGCGCTCATGACTGAGCAAGATGGCTTTCTCCCACTCACCTACCGGGATGGTGAGCTCGCTCGTGAAGCCTGCCGTCTCGGCATCTTCGGACGCGCCAAAGAGATCGAACTGTCCGATCGCCTCGGCGCGCTTGGTTTCGAGCACCAGGTCAACCGCCTCGGCGTGGACCGCAATCAAGCCACGCCGGGTGTGACCGAGCGAGTCGAACGCGCCCGCCTTGACCAGCGACTCGATGACTCGCTTGTTGCACACCACTTGGTCAACCTTGGCGAGGAAGTCGGCGAAGTCTGC
The DNA here is from genome assembly GCA_963712425.1 of uncultured Actinomycetota bacterium. Lineage (GTDB taxonomy): Bacteria > Actinomycetota > Actinomycetes > JAHEKZ01 > JAHEKZ01 > JAHEKZ01. The sequence goes on from CAVQHW010000001.1 coordinate 19,859, forward strand.
GAACCGACCCTTGGCGCGCCGCGCCTCAACGATCGAACCCACCACGTTGTGGCCCACGTTGCGGATTGCGGCCAAACCAAACCGAATGTCAGAACCGCGCGGGGTGTAGTTGGCATCAGAGTCGTTGACATCAGGGGGAAGAACCTTGATACCCATTCGACGGCACTCGTGCAGATAGAGAGCCGACTTGTCTTTGTCTTCGCGCACTGACGTCAGCAGCGCCGCCATGTACTCGGCCGGATAGTTGGCCTTCAAGAATGCTGTCCAGTAGGAGATCAGGCCATAGCCAGCGGTGTGCGCCTTGTTGAAGGCGTAGTCGGCGAAGGGGACGAGGATCTCCCACAACGTCTTGATCGCGCGGTCGCTGTACCCCCGCTCTCGCATCCCTTCGGAGAAGGGCACGAACTCTTTGGCGAGCACCTCTTTCTTCTTCTTACCCATCGCCCGACGTAGTAGATCTGCTTGCCCGAGCGAGTAGCCGGCCAACTGCTGCGCGATCGCCATGACCTGCTCTTGGTACACGATCACCCCGTAGGTGTCGCCGAGGATGTCCGCGAGTGGTTCGGCAAGTTCAGGGTGGATAGCTGTGACAGGCTTTCGACCGTTCTTGCGGTCGGCGTAGTCGTTGTGGGCGTTCGCGCCCATGGGGCCCGGCCGGTAGAGCGCGAGCACGGCGGAGATGTCCTCGAAGCTGTCTGGCACCATCGAGCGCAGCAACGACCGCATGGGTCCGCCATCGAGTTGAAAGACACCGAGTGTGTCTCCGCGTGCAAGCAACTCGTACGCGGCTTTGTCATCGAGTGCCAACTCTTCGAGGACGATCGTCTCGCTGCGGTTCGCCTCGATGTTGGCAAGGGCATCTTCGAGCACGGTCAGGTTGCGGAGCCCAAGGAAGTCCATCTTGAGCAGACCGAGCGCCTCGCACGTCGGATAGTCAAACTGCGTGATGATCGCGCCGTCCTGCTCGCGCTTCATGATGGGGATGTGATCGACGAGACGTTCACTCGACATGATCACACCGGCGGCATGGACGCCCCACTGTCGCTTGAGGTTCTCTAGACCCCTCGCGGTGTCGACGACCTTGGCGACATCGGCGTCTGACTCATAGAGCTGCCGAAACTCAGTAGCTTCTGAGTACCGCTTGTCCTTCGGGTTGAAGATGCCACCGAGTGAGATGTCTTTGCCCATGACCGATGGCGGCATGACCTTGGTGACCCGGTCACCCATGGCGTAGGGGTACCCCAACACGCGGGACGCGTCCTTGATTGCCTGCTTAGCCTTGATCGTGCCGTACGTGACGATCTGAGCGACCCGGTCGTCGCCATACCGCTCTGTGACGTACCTGATGACATCTCCTCGACGACGCTCGTCGAAGTCGATATCGATGTCGGGCATCGAGACCCGCTCGGGGTTCAGAAAGCGCTCGAAGAGCAACCCGTGTTGCAGCGGGTCAAGATCGGTGATGCCGAGGGCATAGGCCACGATCGCGCCGGCAGCTGAGCCACGGCCTGGTCCGACCCTGATGCCCTGCGCCTTGGCCCACCCGATGAAGTCGGCAACCACCAGGAAGTAGCCGGGGAACCCCATCTGGCAGATCACGCCAACCTCGTAGGCGGCCTGCTTGCGAACATCGTCGGGGACGCCGGCGGGGTAACGACCGTGCAACCCTCGTTCGACTTCTTTGACGAACCACGTCTCTTCGGTCTCGCCGTCGGGGACGTCAAACCGTGGCATGAGGTTGGCGTCCTCGTTGAATGCGACGTCACACCGCTCGGCAATCAGCAGCGTGTTATCGCATGCTTCGGGAAAGTCTCGCCATACCTCGCGCATCTCGGCCGAAGACTTGAGATAGAAGTCGTTGGCATCGAACTTAAAACGCGTCGGATCGGCCAGCGTCGAGGCGGACTGCACGCACAGCAGGGCCGCATGCGCGTCCGCATCGGCCTTCCGGGTGTAGTGCAAGTCGTTGCTTGCCACGAGCGGCAGCCCCAGTTGCTTGGCCAGCCGCAATAAGTCATCGCGGCCTCGGCGCTCGATGCCGAGACCGTGATCCATGAGCTCGCAGAAGTAGTTGCCGTCACCGAAGATGTCGCGGAAGTCGGACGCGGCCTGCACGGCCTGGTCGTACTTGCCGAGCCGGAGCAACGTCTGGACCTCGCCCGATGGGCACCCCGTCGTGGCAATCAGGCCCTTGGCGTACGTCTGGAGGAGTTCGCGGTCCATGCGTGGCTTGAAGTAGAACCCCTCGATGCTTGCCAGGCTCGCAACGCGAAACAGATTGTGCATGCCAGCCGTCGTCTCGGCCAGCATCGTGAGATGGGTGTAGGCACCCGACCCCGACACGTCATCTTCGCCGCCGGAGCCCCACCGAACCCGGGTACGTTCGCGCCGGTCGGTACCAGGTGTGAGGTACGCCTCGATCCCGACGATCGGACGGATACCACGTTCACGCGCCTGCCGGTAGAAGTCATACGCCCCGAAGACATTGCCGTGATCGGTGATGGCGATGGCTGGCATGCCTTCTTCGACTGCCGCGTCCAGCAACTCACCGACCCGGGCGGCACCATCGAGCATGGAGTACTCGGTGTGCACGTGGAGGTGCACGAACGAGTCAGCCATGCGGCGCCGGCCTCCATGATGGTGATGATCAAGTGTTCGCGAGCTGGGCTCGAAGGATCTTGGGTGCCGGGGGAAGGCGACCTGACGACTCTAGCCGGGTGGCTTCCGCAGCCGCCCCCGACGCTCCGGGGCTATCTCGATGTCGACCCTTGCCGGCGCTCGCGCCGCCGGTGACGAACCCTCTGGCCGGTCTGCTCCGGGTCGACACCTGGCGCGGAGATAGCCTCAAGCGCCGCCAGGGTGTGCGCGTCCAGCGCGATGCCGGCCGCCTCGCAGTTCTCCTCAAGGTGGGCCAGTGAGGACGTCCCAGGGATCGGCAGTAGGACCGGCGACTGGTGGAGTAGCCACGCCAGCGCCAACTGTGCGGCCGACACACCGGTGACCGCAGCCAGCGAGGCAAGCTCACCCCCAGGTGTTGCCAGCGCACCTGTCTCGATCGGGTACCACGGCATGAACCCCACGCCGCGCTCTTCGCATGCCCGCAGCAGGGGCTCGCTGGTGCGATCACCGACGTTGTAGAGGTTTTGAACCGTCGCAATCGGCGTCACCTCTTGTGCTGCATCGAGTTGCGAGACCGTCACTTCTGAGAGCCCGATGTGTCGGATCTTTCCTGCCTCTCGCAAGGCAACAAGGGCACCGAGTTGGTCAGCCAGCGGTAGCCGCTTGTCGACGCGGTGGAGTTGGAACAGGTCAATCGCCTCAACGCGCAACCGCCGCAGGCTGAGCTCGCACTGTTGCGTGAGGTACTCGGGGAACCCGAGCACCCGCCATTGACCCGGCCCAGTACGGGCAAAACCTGCCTTCGTGGCAATCACGAGGTGCTCGGGGTACGGATAGAGCGCCTCGGCAATGAGCTCCTCGCTGATCGTCGGGCCGTACGAGTCAGCGGTGTCAATCAGGTCGACCCCGAGCTCGACAGCCCGCCGAAGTACCCGTCGCGCACCCTCGGGGTCGCGAGGTGGGCCCCAGACCCCCTTGCCAGTGATCTGCATTGCGCCGTATCCCAGCCGGTGAACTGGGAGCGATGAGCCGATGTCGAATGTGGGCGACGGTCGTGCTGGCGTCTCGTCCATCGGGCTACTCATCGCGCAACTGATCTAGTGCGCGCTGCAGGTCTGACGGGTAGGGCGAAGACAAACCGAACCCGCTCGCCGCTCGTGGGGTGGTCGAAACTCAACTCTCTGGCGTGCAACCACTGTCGGGTGAGGTGCAGACGCTCGGCAAGCGTCGGGTCGGCACCGTAGGTCAGATCACCAACACAGGGGTGGCGAATGGCGCTCATGTGAACGCGAATCTGGTGAGTGCGCCCGGTTTCGAGGTCGACCCGCAGCAGGCTGGCGGCAGGAAAGGCCTCAAGGGTCTCGTAGTGCGTCACGCTCTCTTTGCCGGACGCCGTCACTGCCCAGCGCCAGTCGTCCTTCGGATGTCGGCCGATCGGCGCGTCGATGGTGCCGCGACTCGGGTCTGGGTGGCCCTGCACGATGGCGTGGTACACCTTGTCGACATTCCTCGCCTTGAAGTCACGCTTCAACGACGAGTACGCGACTTCTGACTTGGCCACGACCATCAGACCGCTCGTTCCGACATCTAATCGATGGACCACGCCTTGTCGCTCAGCCGGGCCGCTTGTCGACAGTCGGTACCCGCCAGCAAGCAGACTCCCCGTGACGGTCGGCCCCGTCCAGCCTGGGCTGGGGTGGGCCGCCACTCCAACTGGCTTGTCGACCACGATGACGTCGTCGTCCTCAAACGACACCGGAACCTCTGCCGCGCGATCAGAGGCCAGTTGGCTCGCTGAGTGATCGGCGCGTGGAGTGGGCAGGTCGAGGTCAACGACCGATCCCGCGGTGACTCGCTCGCTCTTCAGCGGAGGTTGGCCATCGATCAGGACCGCGCCCTGCCCGATCAGGTCGGCTGCTCTCGTTCGCGACAGCCCAAACAGTCTGGCGAGGGCAGCGTCGATTCGCTCGCCCTCGAGCCCCTCGGGGATCGGCACGCTACGTCGCTCAGATCCCTCGGGCACAGCAGCGAGGCTAACTGGTCGATCCAGGTCGCGACCCGTCCAGCCCAACGCCGCGAAACGACAGATAGATCATGAGCGCCGCGGAGCAAAAGATCGCCGAGTCAGCCACGTTGAACACCGGATAGTTCGGTACCGCGATCCAATCGACAACATGACCTCGGAAAGGGCCCGGTTCACGCATGAGTCGGTCGGTGAGGTTGCCCAACGCACCACCCAAGATGCCCCCAAGAGCAATGGCCCACGCGATCGAGCCAAGTCGGGAAGCCATGCGGACGATGACAATGGCGACCGTGATCGCGACGACCGACAAGACGATCGTGAAGCTGCCCCCGAGGCTGAACGCAGCACCCGGGTTTCGCGTGTAGGTGATCTGCAACCACTCACCGACCACCTCGATGGGTGGCCGCCCCGGCATGACCTGCTGCACCCACCATTTCGACACCTGATCGAGCGCCAGTACGCCGGCTGCGACACCCAATACAACCCACAGCGGACGCCGCGACCTGCGGTCGCCGTGCCCGGTGCCTGGGGTCTCCGAACCTTTCGCCTGCTCGGAGTCAGATGGCTCGTTCAGCGCCGTTCCTGGCGCTGCTTGCAGTCGACGCAGAGCGTCGCACGCGGGAACGCCTCAAGTCGCATCTTGCCGATCGGCAACCCACAGCTCTCGCACGTGCCGTAGGTGCCGTCCTTGATTCGTTGCAGCGCATGCTCTACCTGGACCAGCAGGTCGCGTGAGTTGTTGGCAACAGACATCTCGTGTTCGCGCTCGAAGGTCTTGCTGCCAGCGTCGGCCTGGTCGTCGCCAGACCCATCGCCGGAGTCGCGCAGCAGTTCGTTCAGATCTTCCACGGCGGATGCGATCTCATGCTCAAGGCGTGCCTTCTCAGCGCGGAGCACGCCCTTCATTTCCTGACGCTCCGCTGGTGTCAGCGGCTTACGGCCTCGCCTCGTCGGCCGCGGCGCCGAGGTTGCCGCAGTCTTCAGCGGCGTTGCGGGGCGCTTCACTGGCGGGGCGACGCTCGCCTTCGAAGGCTCAGGCGGCTTGGCGGCTTGCGCCTTCGCTGCGGGAGCCTTCTTCGGCGCAGCCTTCTTGGCGGTCACCTTTTTGGCAGGAGCCTTCTTGGCAGGAGCCTTCTTCGGCGCAGCCTTCTTGGCCGACGCCTTCTTCGGCGCGACCTTCTTGGGTGCAGCTTTCTTGGCCTTCTTGGGTGCAGCCTTCTTCGCTGCTGGCTTCTTCACAGGCACCTTCTTGGCCGACGCCTTGTTCGGTGCAGCCTTCTTGGGTGCAGCCTTCTTCGCTGCTGGCTTCTTGACCAACTTCTTCACCGTCTTTTTGGACGGCTTCTTGGCCGCGGCTGACACGCTTGCTCCAGAGCGCGCGGGAGCGCTCCGGGAGCGGGTCTTGCCCGCGCTCGAGGTGCGCTGCGCCATGGGGTCCTCCCTGGGCCGATTGCGCGGGGATCCGAGGGAGGATAAGCCGTGAGCGGTGGCCCAACCAAACCGCCACGCCGCCCACTGGCTGTGGGCCCCCCTTAGGTGATCGAGCGTCCACCGTAGACTGTCCCCGCCTGCAAGGCGTTGACGGGACGAGTACCCGCGCCACTATGGTCCACGAGCGAGCCGGGGTTGGTGTGAGCCCGGAGGTCCTGGTGCGGCGAACATCACCCTCGAGCCGCCGGAAGAGCACTGCGTGAGTGGGGTCGACTCCCACCCGGGCGGTGGGTAGACCCGGTAGCAGCGCGGCCTCGAGCGGGTGAGTGCGGTCATGCTCACCAAGGAGGGTGGTACCGCGGGCCGGCGCCGTGTGCGTCGAGTTCGTCCCTCCGTCGGTTACCAGCCCGTCGGAGGACACATGTACCGCGAGGTACCACCACAGGTCGATCTGCCAGCCGTTGAGCACGGCGTCCTCGACTTCTGGCGCGAGAACGAGACCTTTCATCGCAGCCTCGAACAGCGAGCCGAGGCCCCGCAGTGGGTCTTCTACGAAGGTCCGCCTACCGCCAACGGCACCCCAGGTACGCACCACATCGAAGCGCGCGTCTTCAAGGACGTCTTTCCTCGGTATCGAACGATGAAGGGGTACCGCGTCCCCCGCAAGGGTGGCTGGGACTGTCATGGGCTGCCCGTCGAGCTGGCAGTCGAGAAGGAGCTCGGCTTCACCGGCAAGCAGGACATCGAGAAGTACGGCGTCGCGGAGTTCAACGCCAAGTGCCGTGAATCGGTGCTACGCCATGTTGGTGAGTTTGAGCGAATGACCGAGCGCATGGGCTACTGGGTCGACACCGATCAGGCCTACTGGACGATGAACGCCGAGTACGTGGACAGCCTGTGGTGGGCGCTGAAGCAGATCCACCAGCGCGGTCTGCTCGTGCAAGACCACCGAGTTGCCCCCTACTGTCCCCGCTGTGGCACTGGTTTGTCAGACCACGAGTTGGCCCAGGGATACGAAGACGTCGTCGATCCCTCGGTATACGTCCGACTGCCTGTCGTCGGAGGACCCCTCACCGAATTGGCAGAGTTTGCCGCCTCAGGGGCGGCTCTGCTGATCTGGACAACGACCCCGTGGACCTTGGTGTCCAACACAGCCGTGGCTGCGCATCCAGACGTGACCTATGTCGTGGCTCGTACCTCCGACGGCGAGCTTCTGGTCGTCGCCGAACCCTTGCTCTCAGCCGTCCTTGGCGAGGACGTCGAAGTGGTTACCCAGATCCAGGGCCGTGACCTGGTGGGAACGCGGTATGCCCCGCCGTTCGACCTGGTCAGCATTCCCGCGGAGGGTCCGGTGCACACCGTGCTCCCCGCTGACTACGTGACCGTCACCGACGGAACTGGCCTCGTTCACCTCGCCCCTGCCTTTGGCGCTGACGACCTCGCGGTCGGCCGGGCTCATGGCCTTCCTGTGGTGAGCGCGGTGCTGCCCAATGGTGAGTTCGAGCAAGACGTTGAGCTGGTCGGTGGCACGTTCTTCAAGAAGGCTGATGAGCGACTAGTGGCTGACCTCGCCAGTCGAGGTCTGCTCTACGCGCACGTGCCCTACCGGCACTCGTATCCACACTGCTGGCGCTGCCACACGCCACTGATGAACTATGCGCAGCCCTCGTGGTACATCCGTACGACGGAGATTCGAGACCAACTCTTGGCGCAGAACGACGCCACCCAGTGGTTTCCAGAGTCGATCAAGTACGGACGGTACGGCGACTGGCTGAACAACAACGTCGACTGGGCACTCTCTCGCAACCGCTACTGGGGAACACCGCTCCCGATTTGGCGGTGCGATGACGGCCATGTGACCGTCGTCGGGTCACGAGCCGAGCTCGCAGACCTCGCCCAGCAGCCGATCGCCGACATCGATCCGCACCGGCCCTATGTCGACGACGTCGTCCTGCCGTGTCCGGAGTGTGGAGCCGAAGCACGACGCGTCCCCGAGGTGGCCGACGTCTGGTTCGACTCAGGCTGCATGCCGTTCGCCCAGTGGGGGTATCCGCACCGGCAAAGCGAGGCCGACTTCCGGGCCCAATACCCGGCTGACTACATCTGCGAAGCCATCGACCAGACCCGGGGATGGTTCTACACGCTGATGACCGTAGGAACCCTCGTCTTCGACGAGTCCTCCTATCGCACGGTGCTGTGCCTTGGCCACATCCTGGACAAGGAGGGCCGCAAGATGAGCAAGCATCTCGGCAACGTTCTCGAACCCATCGCGCTGATGGAAGAGCACGGCGCTGATGCGGTGCGTTGGTTCATGTTGGCGAGCGGTTCCCCATGGTCGGCACGCAGGGTGAGCCATGAAGCAATTGGCGAAGTCGTGCGTAAGACCCTGTTGACGTACTGGAACACCGTGTCCTTTCAGGCCCTCTATGCACGAACAGCTGAGTGGACACCCGGTAGCGCGACTCCACCTGTCGCTGAGCGCAGCGCACTCGACCGGTGGCTGGTCGGGCGCACACAGCAGCTCATCGCTGGCGTCGATGCGTCACTCGATGGATTCGATGCCGCAGGCGCAGGCGCTCAGATCGCCACATTCGTCGACGAGTTGTCGAACTGGTACGTGCGCCGGTCACGCCGCAGATTCTGGGACGGTGACTCCGCCGCCTTGGGCACGCTTCACGAGTCGCTGACTGCTTTGACGTTGGTCATGGCTCCGCTCACTCCCTTCATCACCGAGCGGGTCTGGCAAGACGTCGTGCGGTCGACAGATCCGGCTGCGCCCGATTCAGTGCATCTGGCCGACTGGCCCACTGTCGACGTCGAAGCGGTCGACGAAGCCCTGATCACCAACGTGAGCTTGGTGAAGCGCCTAGTCGAGCTGGGTCGAGCCGCCCGCTCAGCTTCTGGCGTGAAGACTCGACAACCGCTCGCCCGAGCCTTGGTCTCTGCTGCCGGGTGGCCTGCCCTCCCCCAAGAGCTGCGCGACGAGCTTGCTGCCGAACTGAACGTGCAGCAGATCGAGCCCATCGAGGCTGCCGGCGAAGACATGGTGAACGTCACAGCCAAGGCAAACTTCCGCGCGCTGGGCAAGCGCTTTGGCAAGCAGACACCCGCCGTCGCGGCTGCCATCGCCGCGACTGATCCGCACCTTCTGCAGCAGTCCTTGTTGCTGGCGGGACGTGCCGAGGTCGCAGTCGATGGCGACAGCGTGATGATCGAACCCGACGAGGTGGTGGTCACAGAGACTCCACGCGAGGGGTGGGCCGTGCACCACGAAGCCGGCGAGAGTATCGCGCTCGATCTCACGGTCACCCCCGAACTTCGTCGTCTGGGTCTGGCCCGCGATGTCGTTCGTCAGGTTCAGGAGCGGCGAAAGCTGTCAGGGCTCGACGTCTCAGACCGCATCACACTGCGCTGGGCCGCGACCGGAGACCTGCGCGGGGCGATCATCGAGCAGGCGGCATCGATCGCCGACGAGGTTCTCGCCACTGACATGAGCGAGGTCGAGACCCTCAATCCTGACGATCCTGAGGTGCACACGGATGCCGAGACCGGCTTGGCATTCACCGTCAGCAAGGCCACGGGCGGCTAAAGGGGGCAGGGCGCTCGGCTAGCCCACGACAATCCTTGATCCCCCGTCAGGGCAGCGTTACCGGAATCACCCGAATGGAGTAGCCAACCGGTAGGGCTCACGAGCCGATACCCAATCAACGGCAGTCGCATCCCGCGACTCCGTCGACGGCACAGCACTCGGAGGACCACCATGGTGCAACCACTCGCCGCATCGAACCCCGCCGCGATTCCGCAGGTTCGACTGAAGGCCAATGCCGTTGCCGTTCCTGCGTTGGCCAGCAACGTACGACCAGCACTAGTTCTCGCCGAACGCGAGAGCCGCCAGCTGATTGAGACCGCCAAGCAGCACGACATCACGATGGGTGGCATCTTCTGTGTCAGCCCCACGGGGATACAGGTCTGGGACCGGCCGTGGCTCAGCCCTGAGCAGGGCCCAGGCGAGTCGGTGCACTTGGGATCGGTCGACTGGACCTACGACACGCCCGTCAAGCACTACGTGACGATCTACCGAGCAATGGTGACCGAACACGGCATCGCTGCCAGTGAGACCACGCTGTCGATTCTGACCAAGGTGCTCGGATTGACCGGTATTCCGATCGATGGTGCCCGCATCTCAATGCCGGCACCGCCGCCGCGCGACCCATTCCGTCGTCGGATCTGATCGCCCCTTCACCGACTGATCCGGCACCACAGCCGGCACAACACACTTCTCGCAATACGACGCTGGCCCGACCACATTCGGTCGGGCCAGCGTCGTTGTGCGCTTGATTAGGGGTGAGCTGGGTGGTGAGCTGGGTGGTGAACTCGGAGGCGAACTGGGTGGAGCGGCAGGAGGCGCGGCCGGGGCAGGGCGAGGCTGGCCGGGGGGCGCCGAAGGCGGCTGCGCCTGCGACGGTTGCCCAGCTGGGCGAGGTGCCGCCGGTGGTTGCGCCGGTGGTTGGGCGGGGGCCTGCGTAGGAGCCTGCGCGGGCGCCTGAGGAGGTGCGGCAGCCGGGCGAGGCTGGGCGGCCGGTTGCGGTGGCTGCTGCGTCTGCTGCGGCGTCTGCTGCGGAGGTGACTGCTGAGCCGGAGGTGTGCTACTCGCTGGTGTCGCGGCCGTCGGTGTCGCACTGGACGATGACGCCGGTGACTCACCGCGCGCGGTGAGATCTCTCAACTGTTGCTCGAGATACGACTTCAAGCGGGTGCGGTACTCACGCTCGAAGGACCGAAGCTCGTCGACCTGCTTTTGTAGCGCGCTGCGTTCACCGGCCAGTTGCGTCATGACCTGCTGGTGCTTGGCCTGTGCCTCGCGCTCGGCGTTGTCAGCCTTGCTGCGCGCAGTCGCCATCATCGTGTCCGCCTCTGAGCGCGCTGCAGACACCACGTCGTCGGCGGTGCGCTCAGCAGCCGCCAACAAGCGAGCTGCCTGTTCGGCGCCAGACGATGGTACGGCCGGAGTGGGCGGCGCTGCTGCGGCAACTGGCGCTGGGGATGGCGCGGGGGCCGCGGGCGTCGGGCGTGCCGCCAGCTGGGCCTTCAGCGAGTCATTCTCGGCGCTCAACCGCGACAGCTCAGCCGCCACTTGGTCGAGGAACGCATCGACCTCGTCCTCGTCGTATCCAGCGTTGCGTTTCTTCGACGTCTGGAAGAGGACGCTTTGAACGTCCTCGGCAGTCAGCGGCATCTGCTCTCCTCCGGGCCTAGATCCGGCACAACACTAGCGACACGGCAGACCCTACTGTCACAGCAGTCACACGCTCTACCACCACGCGCTTGATGCTAGGCGGATCGTGCGAGCGCACTGACCACCGAGATGAGCACGTTGATGGCGATGAACAAGACCAGGATGGCGAGGTCGAACGCGACTGCACCGATCCGCAACGGCGGGATGACCCGTCGCAGTGCCTTCAGGGGCGGGTCGGTGATCGTGTAGACGATCTCAAAGAGCACCAGCACAAAGCCGGAAGGGCGAAAGTCTCTGGCGAACGCCTGCAGCAACTCGATGACCACCCGAGCAACAAGCGTCAGGAGAAACAGCCACAGAACTGCAAGCAGGACCTGATAGACGATCGCCATGGAGGTGAATCAGCTCTGGTTGAAGAATCCGCCCTGAGTGATCCGCTCCCGCTCTTCTGCAGTCACTGTCACGTTGGCCGGCGAGAGGAGGAACACCTTCTGAGTCACCCGCTCGATCGTGCCATGCAGACCGAAAACCAGCCCGGCCGAGAAGTCGACGATGCGCTTGGCGTCGCCGTCATCCATCTCGGACAGATTCATGATCACCGGTGTGCCGTCGCGGAACTGTTCACCAATCGCGCGGGCATCGTTGTACGCACGCGGATGCAGTGTGGTGATTCGACTCATGCCGGCGTCTCCTCGGGACGCTGCGGCTGTTGCGGCTCCCCCGCTGCGCGTAGTGGCCGGCGCCGATGATGCGCTTCGTGCGACGGGTTCGTCGTCACGGACAGCACGTAGTGAACGAGTGCGGTCGTCGTAGTTGCGGTCGTACTCGTCGGGACGATCGACCGCCTCGAACTCGTCGTACTGGTCTTCGTTCTCGACCAGCCCGAGGTACACAGCCATCTTGCGCATTGCGCCGGCCATTGGTCAGACCCCTTTGCTCCGTGACACGACCCGCTCACAGGACCGCGGGCCGTGGCGGCCACGCTACCCGACAACAGGGCGGTACCCCAGGATCGCGCTACCAAGGCGCACGTGTGTCGCTCCGTGTCTCACGGCCGCCTCAAGGTCTGCGCTCATGCCGGCCGATATGTGCGACGCGTCCGGATGGTCCTCTCTCAGCCTGGCGGCCACCCTGGCAAGTTGCTCGAAAGCCGCGTCTGGTTCAGCCCCCAGCGGCGCCACTGCCATGACCCCATCGAGGGTCAACGAGGGGCTGTCGGCAACGGCCTCAGCCAGGGCGGGGACGTCGGAGGGCGCCGCGCCGCCTCGGCCGGGCTGCTCGTCGAGCGAGACCTGGATCAGACAGCTCACGACCCGCTCGGTTACCTCGGCAGCACGGCTCAGGCTCTGGACCAGCCGCGGGCGATCAACCGACTCGACCACTGAGGCATAGCGGACCACCGACCGGACCTTGTTGGTCTGAAGCTGTCCGATGTAGTGCCAGATCACGCCGAGGTCGGCGAGCGCCTCGGCCTTGGGGGCCGCTTCTTGATCTCGGTTCTCGCCGACGTGACGCACCCCCAGCTCGGCGAGCACACGAACGTCGGCAGCCGGGAACGTCTTGGTGACGACGACTAGTCCGACCGACCCCTCCGCTCGCCCTGCCGCCACCTCGGCGGCACGGAGTCGGCCGGACGCGGCAGTCAACCCAGCCGAGATCTCGTCTCGTCGCGCGTCCGATACCGGTGTCACTTCAGGAAGTCGGGAACATCCAAGTCATCTCCGGATGTGCTCGAAGAGCTCGAGGAGTCGTCGAAGACGATCGTGCGCGGTGCCTTGCGCTCAGGGAGCTCGATGTACTGGTCACCCTCGTGGGGCGACGCATCAGAAGGACCGTCGGCGCCAGCCGCTGATGAGGAGTCGGACGCTTTGGCGAGCGGCTCAGGGATCGGCACCTCGTCGACCGCACGAGCGGGCGTCCGCACCTTGCCAGGCTGACCACCGTCGAAGCCGGCGGCGATCACCGTGACGCGAACCTCGTCACCGAGCGCATCGTCGATCACGGCACCAAAGATGATGTTGGCCTCGGGGTGGGCCGATTCAGCCACCATGCGCGCAGCTTCGTTGATTTCGAACAGGCCGAGGTCGGAGCCACCGGAGACGGAGAGCAGGACGCCCCGCGCCCCATCGATAGAGGCCTCGAGCAGCGGGCTCGAGATGGCGGTCTCGGCCGCCGCCACCGCACGGTCGTCGCCCCGTGCATTGCCGATCCCCATGAGTGCGGTGCCGGCGCCCTGCATGACCGACTTCACGTCGGCGAAGTCGAGGTTGATCAGCCCGGGGGTCGTGATGAGGTCGGTGATTCCTTGAACGCCAGACATCAGCACGTGGTCGGCAGACTTGAAGGCATCGAGCACGCTGACTGCGCGGTCGCTGATCGACAGCAATCGGTCGTTGGGAATCACGATGAGGGTGTCTACCTCGTCGCGCAGTTCCTCGATACCGGTGTCGGCCTGCACGGCTCGGCGACGCCCTTCGAATCCGAATGGGCGGGTGACAACGCCGATGGTCAATGCGCCAAGTGCGCGCGCGACGTTCGCCACGACCGGGGCTCCGCCTGTGCCGGTTCCGCCGCCCTCGCCGGCGGTCACGAAGACCATGTCGGCGCCCTTGAGCACCTCTTCGATCTCGCTGCGGTGGTCCTCGGAGGCTCTGCGGCCGACATCGGGGTCGGCTCCGGCGCCGAGCCCTCGAGTGAGCTCACGCCCAATGTCGAGCTTGACGTCTGCGTCGCTCATCAAGAGTGCTTGGGCATCGGTGTTGATGGCGATGAACTCCACGCCTTTGAGCCCGACTTCGATCATCCGGTTGATGGCATTGACGCCACCGCCGCCGATCCCCACCACCTTGATGACCGCTAAATAGTTCTGCGGAGCAGCCATGGTTGCCTGACGCCTCTCTCACTCGGTAGCAACTCTCACCCTCAAGTAGATGTCTAACGTTATGTCAACTAGAGGGCTGCGGAGCAACGTACGGGAGGGGGTCACGCTCGTCAACTTGCCGGCGGCGTGTCGGTCGCCTAGTCGGTTGTTCGGCCGGGCGTCAGTCGGTTGCTAGTCAGCTGTCGAGAAGGCCGGTGCATCAGGTGACGTCACGTCGAGCACCGTGAACTGTGTCGCCCAGCCTGGCCGCTGACGCATCAGGCCAACCACGTCGCTCTTCACGTCCGACTCACCGCTGCTCCCCCACCGAACCACGACCCCATCATCGAAAGTGAGTTCGACGGAACGTTCATCGGCGGCGGCGACCGATGCCACCGAACGCTGCAACGCTCGAGGGAGTTCAATAGCCACCTCGAAAGCGGCCAGCTCGCCATCGTCGAGTTGCGTCGAGTACCCAGTACCGACGTCATCGCTTGCGGGTGTGGGAAGGCTGGGTAGGTCATCGGGTTCGCGGTCGTCATGGCGATAAATCAGTCCGTCTGATCCGACGAGACCGACCCCGGCTGTTGTCGTCACGTAGCCAACGGGACGTCGTTCGCGCACCACAATCTTGAGAGTGCTGGGCCAATCACGCACCACCCTCGCATCGGCCACGGCGTCCAAAGATTCGACTCGATCCTCGATCGTCGACAGTGGGGCAGTCAGGAGCGGAGCGCCGTTCGACACTTCGGCCGCCTCCAGCACCTGGCTAGACGTCACCTGCTCATTGCCAGTGACGGTCACCTCGTTGACGGCAAAGAAAGGCGTGAATCTCAGGGCCGCAACGACAAGCACGAGGACCACGACGCCGACGGCAACCCAGCCCCAAGGGCCACGCAGCCACCCACCGATGCCCGCTTTCACCTGGCCCTCGCTCATCGGTGGGCCTTAGCCGCCAGCAGGTCCAAGATCTCAGGGCCCAGTGTCGTGACGATCCCGTCGCCCAAGGTCAAGATCAGGTCTCCGGGCTGAGCCTCGTCAACAAGCCAACGGGGAACTGCAGAAAATGACGGTTCGAACGTCACCTGGTCGCTACTGAGCGGTACGGCGTCGGCCACCAACGCACCAGTGGCACCAGGGATCGGCTCTTCGTTTGATCCGTAGACCTCCATCACCAGCACCCGGTCAGCCAAGCCAAGGGCTTCGCCTAGTTCTCGGTAGAACCGTGCGGTCCGGGTGTAGCGCAGTGGTTGAAACGCCACGATGATGCGTCCATCGGAAATCTGTCGTGCCGCCGTCAACGTCGCGCGAAGTTCGCTGTGGTGATGCGCATAGTCGTCATACACGCGGACGCCGTTGACCTCGCCCTTGAACTCGAACCGCCGTCGCGCTCCGCTGTACAGGGCCAGACCCTCGATTGCGTCGGAGACACCGACGCCCACCTCGAGCGCGATTGAAAGCGCCGCCGCAGCGTTGAGCACGTTGTGCATGCCCAGGATCTTGAGAGAAACGTCCGGGAGCTTTCGTCCCTTCAACACCGGCTGAAACCATGCACCAGTAGCGTCCAGAGCCACCTCGGTGATGCGCATGTCGGCGCTCTCGCTCGCGCCGTACTGCACCACCCTTCGCCCACCCTCAGCTGCAGCCCTGGCAACCCGCGCCGACCCCGGATCGTCAGCGCAAGCGATGACCACCCCGTGCTCTGGCACGCGCTCGACAAAGCGGCGGAATCCGGCCTCGACCGCCTCGGCATCGCCCCAGTAGTCGAGATGGTCACCTTCAACATTTGTCACCACCGCGATGTGTGGCTCTAGGACGAGGAACGAGCCATCACTTTCATCTGACTCAGCAAGGAACACAGGCCCTGTCCCCGCGTGGGCGTTCGTGCCGGTCTCGTTGAGTTGAGCTCCGATGTAGAACGACGGGTCGATGCCACAGTGCTGAAGGGCAACAGCAGCCATCGAAGTTGTCGTCGTCTTGCCATGGGTACCTGCGACCACCACGGACTGATGCCCACGCATGCAATACGCCAAGGCTTCAGCTCTGTGCAGCACTCGAATGCCGCGCTCGCGCGCAGCAACCACCTCTGGGTTCGAGTCCGTGATGGCCGTCGACACGATGACGGTGTCTGCCGGAGGTAGCGAATCGGCCGACTGCCCAAGGTGGATCGCGGCCCCCAGCGCTCTTAGCGAAGCCACCACGCGTGACTCGCGAAGCTCGCTGCCGGTCACTGTCACCCCACGGGCGCACATCATGCGGGTGAGCGCTGACATGCCCGCTCCTGCGACACCGATCAGGTGCACTCGCCCCAGCTCGTCGAGGGGTGATGGCTCGCGCTCGGGCCGCGATGAACTCTCGATCATGTCCAACCAGCTGCTTCGGTCACCATGTCGGCGAGGCGCTCATCTGCGTCACGTGCACCCAGGGATCGGGCAGCGGCGCTCATGGCGGCAAGGCGTTCCGCGTCGAGCACGAGACCGCCGACCAGGTGTTCCACGACCACCGACGACAGTTCGTCGTCGCGCACGATCAGCCCGGCACCGACGGTCACCATCGGCTCTGCGTTCACGGCTTGCTCACCATTGCTGTGGGGGTAGGGCACGAACACTGCAGGCAAGCCGACGGCCGCCAACTCAGCGCACGTCATCGCCCCAGATCGCGACAGGACCAGGTCGGCCGCTGCGTACGCCAGGTCCATGCGTTCGACATAGGGCACCACCACGTACGGCGGATCACCAGGGCGCTGCTCGATGTCGACTGGGTTGCCAGGGCCCGCCGCGTGGAGAACTTGGACGCCCAGGTCGAGTAGGTGTCTGGCAGCACCAGAAACTGCTTCGTTGATCGTGTGGGCGCCCTGGGATCCGCCAAACACCAGCAGTGTTGGGCGGTTAGCGTCCAGGCCAAATGTGAGGCGAGCTTTCTCACGAACCGCCTCGCGGTCGACCGCGGCAATCGAGCGCCGCAAGGGGATGCCGACCAGCACCGCGTGCGGTAGCGAGTTCACCGTGGACGGTGCGCTGACTGCGACGTACCTGGTGAGTCGCGCACCGATTCGGTTGGCGACGCCAGGACGAGCGTTGGCTTCGTGAACGACAAAGGGAACCCGGGCACGTTTGGCGGCCAGGTAGGCCGGAAGTGCGACGTAGCCGCCAAACCCGACGACCACATCTGGCCGCTCCTCGCCGATCACTCGCGATGCCGCTCGCACCGCACCCCACACGCCGGCGGGGACGTCTAACCATCGACTCACGTCACCCCGTGGCATCGTGACCTTGGGGATCAGTTGCAGGCGAAAGCCTCGCGCAGGGACCAACTGAGTCTCAAGCCCAGCGGCGGTGCCGAGAGCCACAACTTCGCTGTCTGAGCGTCGTCGCACCAACGCCTCAGCCAGTGACAGTGCAGGCTCAATGTGGCCAGCTGTGCCACCTCCAGCGACGAGCACTTTGCGCGGCTTCACTGTGGGGACGGAAACGCTGGGAGTGGTTTCTGTCACTGGCGTCATGCCCTTGGGGTGGCAGACGTCCGCACCCATGGACGTCGCCACTTGCCGCGCCGCCCCGCCAACGCTTGTCGAGCGCCGGGGAGGTCACGGGCGAACGACAACAACATTCCGAGGCCCAACATCGTGGCGAGAAGCGCTGATCCGCCATAGGACACCAGAGGTAATGGAACCCCGGTGATCGGAATCACCGACAACACTCCACCGATGTTGATGATCATCTGGGCGCCGATCCAGACCACCATTCCCCCTGCGGCGAAACGGACGAAGACATCTGTGGTGGAGATGGCGATCCGAAGCGCACCCAATATCAGTGCACCGAAGAGCAAGAGAACGGTGATGGTGCCGACCAACCCCAGCTCTTCACCGATGATCGCGAAGATGAAGTCGGTGTGAGCCTCTGGCAGTGTGCCCCACTTTTCACTGCTGGCACCGAGCCCAACGCCCCACCACCCACCGGAGGCGAGGGCGAACATGCTGTGGGCCGCTTGCCACCCTGCCCCCTCGTAGTCGGCGAAGGGATCGAGAAATGACTCGAGCCGCGACAGCCGAGCGCTGCGTTGAAATGTCATGAACACGATCAAGGCAAGAACGGGAGCGGCGAGGCCGATGAACACCCGGAGCGGCGCACCAGCGATGAACAACAGTCCAGCCACGATGGACATCAGGATCAGCGAGGTGCCGAGGTCGCCTCCGAGGAGCACGAGACCGACGACGAGCGCTGCGACGGGCACAAGCGGGATCAGGACGTGCTTCTGCTGATGCAGCAGTTTGCGCTTGCGCGTCAGCATGTCGGCGCCCCACACCACCAACGCCAACTTCGCCAACTCCGCCGGCTGGATGCGGAACGGGCCACCAACGTCGATCCAGTTCTGGTTTCCGTTCACACTGACGCCGATACCGGGCACGAGCACTAACACCAACAGCACCAACGACACCACCAAGAGCGGCAGACTCAGTCGGCGGTACCACTTAGACGACACTCGACTCGCGACCAACAGAACCGGCACGCCGATCGCTACGAAGATCGCCTGCCGCTGGCCAATCACCCAGGAAGATCCGCTGGACGCGTACGACTCGACGCTTGACGCTGACAACACCATCACGAGCCCCAACGCCGTGAGCATCACCGTGCTGCCCAGCACGAGGTAGTACGGCGCCAGGGGCTTGGCCAATGCGGCACGCGCGGACGCGACCACGCTCGGGCGCGCTGACGAAAGCGCGGTGGTGGGCGGTGGGGAAGCGACTGTCATGCCAGCCTCGTCAGCGGCGCAATCGAGCCACCGCATCGGCGAATGCACGCCCGCGAGCTCGATAGTCGGCGAACTGGTCCATGGAGGCACAGGCCGGCGCCAAGAGCACGGTGTCTTGAGGGTGTGCCGCCGCAGCGGCAGCCCTCACGGCCTGAAGCATGGGGTCAGTCTCCCCGGCGGGAACCGCGAACACCGGTACCTCGGGCGCGTGTCGCTCGAGCGCCTGAGCAATCAGATCCTGATCTTGACCCAGGACGACTACCGCCCGGAACCGCGCGGCGTGCTTGGCCACCACGTCGTCGAAGCTTCCGCCCTTCGCGAGACCGCCGGCAATCCAGACGACGGAGTCGACGCTCGACAAGGCGACGTCAGCCGCGTGCACGTTGGTGGCCTTCGAGTTGTCGACGAAACTCACCTGGCCGACCGTGTCGATCAGCGCCCCTCGATGATCGTCTAGAGCAAACCCCATGATGCCGTCACGAACCTCGTCGATGCTGGCGCCGAACGACCGCGCGACGGCGGTGGCCGCGAGCGCGTCTGCGAGTAGATGTGACGACCTGTTTGGCAGATCGTCGACCGCCACGATCTCTGTGGCGTGGGTCGATCGATTCGACACGAATGCCCTATCGACGAGGACACCATCGACAACCCCCAGCATCGCTCGCTGTGGAACTCCGAGGGTGAAACCGATGGCACGGCAACCCGATACGACATCAGCCTGCTCGGCCAACCGCTCGGTTACCGCGTCGTCATGGTTGTAGATGATGGCGTGCTGCGTGCCGTCAAAGATGCGGCTCTTGTCGAGCTCGTACTCGCCGAACGAGCCGTGCCAGTCGAGGTGATCAGTGGCGATGTTGAGGAGAGCCGAGGTGTGCGCAGAGATTGCGTCGGTGAAGTGCAACTGATAACTCGATAGCTCGACGACAAACACCTGCGGCTGCGGTTCCAGGAAGATGGCCTCGGCCATGGGCACCCCGATGTTCCCCACGGCCACACTTGCGTATCCGGCGCGTTGCAAAATTGCATCCACCATCTGCACGGTCGTCGTCTTGCCGTTGGTGCCCGTCACAGTCAGCCAGGGGACAGCGTCCGGACGCAACCGCCACGCAAGTTGCTCACCGCTCCAGATCACCGACGCTCTGGCATCGCGGATCCAGGGATGGTGTGGGGGCAGTCCTGGGGACGGGATCAGCAGATCTGTCGTGCTGACTCGGTCGGCCGCGACCCCACCGATCACCGATGCTCCCAGCGCGTCCAGCACCTGGGATCGGCGGAGCAGAACCTCGTTGTCGGTGAGTTCACGGGTCTCGATGACCTCGACTCGCGCGCCCACTCGCAATAGGGCGTCAGCCGCTGCGAACCCCGAATCACCCAACCCGGCGACAGTTGCCTTCACGCCAGACCAGTCTGCGGACCGATCAGCTGTGGCCAGCCAGTCCGAGACGTCACTCACCCGACGCCGCCCCCGCCCAACCACTCGGCGTAGAACAGCACGAAGCCAAGGCCAGTGAACAGTCCTGACACGATCCAGAATCTCGTGACGATCAGCACCTCAGGCCACTGTTTGAGCTCGAAGTGATGCTGTAACGGAGTCATCAGGAATACCCGTTTGCCGGTGGTCTTGAAGGACGCAATCTGGATGATCACCGAGGCGGTGATCACCACGAAGAGCCCGGCCAGAACGGGCAGGAGCAGTTCAGTTCGGGTGGAGATCGCGATGCCTGCCATCGCGCCGCCCAAAGCAAGCGACCCGGTGTCCCCCATGAAGATGCGAGCCGGAGAGGCGTTCCACCACAAGAACCCGAAACACGAGCCCATGACGCCAGCTGCGATCACCGCGAGGTCGAGCGGGTTGCGCACCTCGTAGCAACTCGGCAGCACGATGTCGGCGCACCTCTGGTTGTACTGCCACAACCCCACCGTGACGTACGCACCGAACACCATGGAGGCTGCGCCAGCAGCAAGACCGTCAAGCCCGTCGGCGATGTTCACCGCGTTGGACGTGGCAGCCACCATGAACCACACCCACAAGACGTACAGCCCAACGGGCAGGAACAGCCACTCGATGTCTCGCACGAACGAGATGTACTGCGTGGCCGGAGTCAGGTCATCGGTGTTGGGAAACTGCAGAGCCAAGAACGCAAACGTGATGGCAACAGCGGCTTGACCGATGAGCTTGGTCTTCACTCGTAATCCGGTCGAACGTCGCCGGAAGATTTTGATGTAGTCGTCGGCGAACCCCACCGACGCGAGCCCCACCATTAGGAAGAACACCAACAGTGCCGAGGCACTCGGTCCACTCCCAGCAATCGCATGTGCCGTGATGTAGCTGACAAGCGTCCCGCCGACGATGACGACCCCGCCCATTGAGGGCGTGCCCTTCTTGTCCGCGTGGTCGGGCACGGCATACCCCAGCTCCTCCGCATCTCGGATCGACTGGGCGTAACCACGCGCCCGCAACCACTTGGCCCACCACGGAGTGACCACGAACGAGAAGATCAGGCCCGTGATGACGGCAATCAGTACGAGCTTCACGGGCGCGCCGCCAGAATCTCCGATGCCACGGACTCGAGACCAACAGCACGTGACGCCTTCACGAGGACCACGTCGTCGCTGCGCAACTCGGTACGGAGCACTCCGAGAGCGCCTTCAACGTCTGGTACGAACATCGACTCTTGTCCCCACGATCCTTCGAGGCCTGCTGCTTGATACATCGGCCTGGCGCCTTCTCCGACGACCACCAACCGTTGCACATCCAAGCGCACTGCCAGGCGACCAATGGCGTCGTGTTCGGCGACAGATCGGTCACCAAGCTCGAGCATTTCACCTAGCACCGCCCAACACCGCCGCCCGGCGGCGATCGTCTTGAGCGACTTCAGCGCGGCCCGCATTGACTCTGGACTGGCGTTGTAGGCGTCGTTGATCACCACTAGCCCGTCTGGACGCTCAGTGACCTCCATGCGCCAGCGGCTGCGTGGCGCTGCCCCTGTCAGAGCCTTGGCGATGCTTGCGAGATCGAGACCGACTGCTACCCCGACGGCGGCTGCCGCCAGGGCATTGGGCACCGCATGCTCACCGACGTACTGCAACTCGACCTCCGCCGAACCCTCGGGCGTATGCAGGGTGAAGGCGGACCGATCGAGGCGGTCAGGTCTAACGTCGCGGGCGGTGACGTCCGAGCCGACCGACTGCCCGAACCACAAGGCCGCAGCCTTCGTCTGGTCAGCCATCGACGTCACCAGGTCGTCATCGCGATTCAGAATCGCCGTTCCCGTCGTCGGCAGCGCCTCAACCAGTTCGGCCTTCGAGTCTGCGATGGCCTGGGTACTCCCAAACTCCCCAAGGTGCGCGGTGCCAACCCCTAGCTCAACCCCGATAGTGGGCGGAGCAACCTCGCAGAGATACCTGATGTGACCCTTGCCGCGAGCGCCCATCTCAAGTACCAGGTAGCGAGTGTCGGCTGTGGCTTCCAGCACCGTGAGCGGGAGACCGAGTTCGTTGTTGAACGATCCAGGCGGTGACACGGTCGGCCCGGCCGCCTCCAGCACGGCAGCGGTGAGGTCCTTGGCCGTCGTCTTTCCCACTGAACCCGTGATGCCAACGACCGTCAGTCGAGGCAGCCGATCCATGTGAAATCGAGCCAAACGTCCGAGCGCCTGCAACACATCTGCCACCACGATGGTTGGTGCTTCAGTCACCCGAGTTCCGAGCACGGCAACAGCACCACGCTCGACCGCTGATGCTGTGAAGTCATGCCCGTCCGCACGCTCACCAGCCAAGGCAATGAACAACGAACCCGTTGTCGCCAATCGGGAGTCTGACGTCACCGAAGTGACGACCGCCGATGGGTCCACCCCTGCCGGCGTCCCGTCCACCGCGGCAACGATCTCACCGATCGTCGTCGCGATCACGGCGAATCCGTCCGCGGATGAACTCGCTCCCACGCCTCGGCGAGCTCGACTCGATCATCGAACGGGGTGACCTTGCCCGCCACCTCTTGGCCGGGTTCGTGTCCCTTGCCCGCGACCAGAACGACATCACCGGCGGTCGCAGCACCAACTGCAAACTCGATGGCCTCACGTCGATCACCGATCTCGACGACGTCGGCACGCTCGGCCGCAGGTACGCGCTCCGCACCCGCCCGCACCCGGCGACGGATGTCAGCTGGCTGCTCACTCCGCGGGTTGTCGTCGGTGATCACCACGACATCTGCCCGTCGGGCGGCAACTTCTCCCATGGGTTCACGTTTGGTCGGGTCACGGTCACCCCCGCAACCAAACACCACGATGACTCGCTTGCCGGACGTCGGGCGCACGGCGTCGATTGCGCGACCTAGGGCGTCGGTGGTGTGCGCGTAGTCGACCACCAGCGCCACTTCGCCTGGCCCCACTCTCTCCATCCGGCCAGGGACGCCCCGGCAGGCGGCAATGCCGCGGGCCGCTGCACGGGCTTCGACGCCACATTGCTTCAGCATGAGTTGTGCCAACGCCGCGTTCGCGACGTTAAAGCGACCCATCATCGAGACTGCGCCGGAGCGGTGCACCGAACCTGGCCCCCGAAGCACGTACTCGTAGCCACCTTGCGGCACCTCATGGATGTCGGTCACTGACCACAGCGCATCGGGTGTCTCCCCCACCGTTGTCACCTCGACACCCGACCCGGCGGCGATCCGTCGACCACCCTCATCGTCGATGGTGACGACGGCAGTGCGGCTATGAGCGGCTTGAAACAACAGCAACTTGGCGGCGAAGTAGGCCTCTTCGGTGCCGTGAAAGTCGAGGTGGTCAACGCTGAGCTGGGTGAAGCCAGCGACGTCGAAACGACAGCCGTCGACGCGTCCCATGGCGAGGGCGTGGCTCGACACTTCCATCGCGACAGCGGTCACGCCCCGTTCTCGCATGACTGCAAGCAGCGCATGCAGCTCGGTGGCCTCAGGTGTCGTGCGCGTTGTCTCGAACACCACGCCATCAATGATGGTGCCAACGGTTCCCACGATCCCCGTGCGATGTCCGGCGGCTCGCAAACCTGCCTCGAGCAGGTAGGTCGTCGTCGTTTTTCCGTTGGTGCCTGTGACGCCGAGCATGATGAGGTGGTCAGCCGGACGCCGATAGATCTCGGCAGCGACCTCCCCGACCTTCCGCCGAGGATCGTCGACGACGATGCACGGCATCGAGTCTGGAACCAGGTGCTGCCCTTCTGCATCGGTGAAAGCAGCGACGGCTCCATCGTCTCTAGCCTGTTCGGCGAATCGAGCTCCATGCACGCGCTCCCCCGACAGACCGATAAATAGGTCGCCGCGACGAACATCATGAGAGCTCAGCGACACCCCGGTCACCGCGACACCCGCGGCGGTTCCCGGAGATACACCGAGACGTGCGCACACCTCGGTCAACGAGATGGGTCGCGGTCGGGGTCGCGGCGAGCGAGTGTGGGCGTCCATGGCAGCCCTACGGGCGGTAGGTCAGCCGCATCGACGGGGTTTCAGTGTTCGTGGGCGGTACTTGCTCGCTTTGCAGGGCGAACGAAGTCACGCGCTTGAAGACAGGACCGCCGAGCTCGCCTCCGTAGTGGCCGTTCCTGGGGCCTTGCAGAGTCACAGATACCACGATCGCAGGTTTGTCCGCCGGGGCGAAACCGATGAAGGACGCAGTGAAGCTGCCGTCGTAGAGGCCAGATGCACCCACCCGCTGAGCAGTTCCAGTCTTACCCGCCACCCGGTACCCAGGAATCTGCGCCATGGGAGCCGTTCCTTGCTCGGAAACCACACTCTCCATCATCTGGCGCAGAGTCCGTGCCGTCTCGGGACGCACGACTCGAATCCGGTCGGGTGCGGGAGCCGGAACAAACGTTCCATCTGGGTCGGTGGTCCCGGCCACGAGCGTTGGCTCGACCCGAACCCCGTTGTTGGCGATCGTGGCGAAGACAGACGTCGACTGCACCGCGTTCAGCGACAGGCCCTGCCCAAAGGCGATGGTCGCAGCGTTCTCCGGAATCCAGTCAGCCACGTTCGGGAGCAGCCCCGCACTCTCGCCAGGTATATCGAGACCGCTCGTCGACCCCATGCCGAACTTGCGTAGGTAGGAGTAGAGAGGTCGGTCACCAAGTCGCTCGGCGATGAGCACAGTGCCGATGTTGCTGGACTGCGCGAGGACGCCCGTCGCCGTCAGGTGCAAGGTGCCATGTTCGGTGTGGTCATGAAAGTCGTCGTCACCGCGGTACAGGATCGGCGGAACCTCGATCGGTGTGGACGGCTTCACTGCTCCCGCATCCAACGCCGCTGCCATCGTCATGACCTTGCTGGTGCTGCCCGGTTCGTAGATCTCGGTGACCGCACGATTGCCTCGGTCCGCCTCGGGCGCCGATGTCGGATCGCGCGGGTCGAACGAGGGGTACGTGGCGAGTGCCAACACCTCTCCGGTGCGAGGGTCCATCGCGACCACCGTTCCGCTATCCGCCGCGGACTCATTGACCTTGGCCCGGATGGCTCGCTCGGCAATGAACTGGATGTCGCGGTCGATGGTCAGCTGCACGTCGACGCCTGGCACCTGCTCCTCGGCGTCAGAGTCACCGCTCGGTATCTGTCGCCCACCGGCATCAGCTTCATACGTCAACTGCCCGTCTTCACCTGCGAGTTCGCTGTCCCAGCTGTTCTCCAGGCCAGCCAGCCCATGTCCGTCGGTGCCAACGAACCCCAGCACTGCTGCACCAAGCCGCCCTTGCGGGTAGACCCGCTTGGCGGTCGGTTCGCTGTAGATACCGGGGAGCCGAAGGTCGGCGACCTTGTCCCACACCCGCGGCGTCACTGAGCTCGCAACCTCTGAGTAGATCAGGTCACCGTCGAGGCGTTCACGTAGGTCGCTGATGGGCTCTTTGAGCACCGGCGCCAAAGCAGCAGCGACCGCCACCGGGTCGGCGATCTGCTTCTGGTTGGCCGTCACATTGACAGCATCGACGGTCGTCGCGAGGGCGATCCCATGCGCGTCAGTGATCGATCCCCGCGTGGCAGGGATCGTGACTGTGCGAAGTCGCTCTTGTTCGGCCGTCGCGGCGTAGGCCGCTGCTTCGACGCCCTGCAGCTGAAGCAGCCGACCCATGAACAGCGACATGACCATCGCTACAAGAATTCCGACGACGGCCAGTCGACGCCGCGGATCAACGGTCCTTCGACGCGCCGTCACCGATCCGCTCCTCCGTCACCTTGCGCGTTGCCCTGCTCGCTTGCGCCCTGCTCGCTGTCCGAGGCAGTGTTGCTGTTGCTCTCGTTCTGCTGGTTGCTCTCGTTCTGCTGATCGCCGGACACCGGGCCGGCTGGCGCCTCAGCGGTCTCTGATCCAACCACGGGGCTCACCACTACAGGCGTGGGTGCGGGCACCGGCTCGCCGAGAACTTTGCCGTCCTCCGACCGCAAGAACGCAGGATTCTGGGAAGGCACCATTCCCAGTGCCTGCGCGTTGCGCGCCAGACGTTGCGGCGCTGCTAGTTGCGAGGCCTTCTGCTGCAGCGCCTGCTCGCGATCGGCCAACGAGGCCACCTGGGCATTGACGTCATGCAGCGTGAAGGACCCCTGGGCAAGCAAGGTGTTCAGTAGCAGCAGCGTCCCGAGCCCCACCGTCAGAAGCACGAGCACCAGCACAATGAATGGTGCGCGTGCCGGCGCGTTCGTAGGTGCTGCGACTGGACGCACTGGCCGTACTGGCCGGGTAGTTGACCTTCGACGCGGAGCCGGACGCGTGACGGCAGCCGAACTCATGCTGCCTCCCTGATCCGCTCCACCGCACGGACGCGCGCCGGGGTGGATCTCGGGTTCTGCGCCACCTCGTCGTCGCTCGCCCGCTCGGCACCACGGGTCAGCAGGCGTAGCTCAGGGCCAGTGCCGGGCACCGGGAGGTCGGGTGGAACGTCATCTGTCATGTAGTCGGAGAACACCCGCTTGGTGATGCGGTCTTCGAGCGATTGGTAGCTCATGACCACCAATCGCCCACGGACGGCGAGGGCGTCGATCGCCGCCGGTAAGGCCCGACGCAGGGCTCCGAGCTCGTCGTTGACTTCAATCCGGAGTGCCTGGAAGGTGCGCTTGGCAGGATGCCCGCCCTGTCGTTGGGCTGGCGCAGGTACCGATGCTCGGATGACGTCGACTAGTTCTGTGCTGGTTGCGAGCGGACGCCGGGCGACGATCTCTCGAGCGATCCGCCGTGCGAATCGCTCTTCGCCGTACTCACGGAGCACACGGGTGAGTTGCTCAACGGAGTAGGTGTTCACGACGTCAGCAGCCGTGAGCTCGGACGTCGCATCCATGCGCATGTCAAGTGGCGCATCAAAGGAGTACGCGAAACCACGTTCGCCCTCGTCGAGTTGCATCGATGAGACCCCGAGGTCGAACAGCACGCCGTGGACTCGTTCGATACCAAGACGAGCCAGCACCGGGGCCAACTCGTCGTAGATGGTGTGGATCAACGTGGCCCGCTCGGAGAACTCCCCCAGATGACGTCGGGCAATCTCGAGCGCAGACGCGTCGCGGTCAAGGCCCACTAAGCGTGCGTTCGGGCACGAACGCAAGAGCTCGCTGCTGTGTCCGCCAAGGCCGACTGTGGCGTCGACCAGAATCGAACCAGGTGTCTGAAGCGCCGGGGACAACAACGCGACGATGCGATCGCGCATCACCGGCTCGTGCAACGGAACGCCCTGACCCTCTACCTCGCTCATCACACCGTGACCCATGTGCTCGCGACCGAGATGACTGACCAGGTGACCGTGGTGGTGATCACCACGGCGAGAGGCACCGCCACGAGGGTCGGCAAGCCTCCGGCGACCCGGACCCGCTGAACCGCTGCTACTAGCTGACGGCGCGCGCGACGAAGGCGTCCGACCGACACGACGTGCGGGATCGGGGTGATCCTCACCGTGCCTGTAGTGCCACTCATGCTCGACCCTTCACGTGCGGCTGGACTGCTCTGGTGTGCCTTCGTCCTGGTGCTGTTGCTGTTGCTCTGTTGCTGTGATCTCGCGCGGCCTGGTCTTCCTCCGCTCAGCGATCTGGCACCGGGGAAGGTGCGCCAGGACGCGAGCGGCGGAAGACCACACCGAGCAGACCTCAGATTCCGGGCAGCACCTCCTCGCTCAGCTCGGCGTAGGCGTCTTCGGTGGTTTCGCGATAGGTCGACCACTTCGCCAGATCCCAGATCTCGACCCGGCTGCCAGCACCGACCACGGCGCATTCCTTCGACAGACCGGCGTACTGGCGCAACGTCATCGGAATCGTGATTCGGCCCTGGCGGTCGGGGAGCTCATCGGACGCGCCGGACAGCAGGACGCGGACGTAGTCACGCGCTGGCTTGTTCGACAGCGGGACCGACTCGAAGCGGCGGGCGTAGTCGAGGAACTCCTGACGTGGGAAGACGAAGAGCGCGTGCTCTTGGCCCTTCGTGATCACCAAGCCCCCCTGCAGTGCCTCTCGAAACTTTGCGGGGAGGAAGAGCCGGCCCTTGTCGTCCAACTTGGGGAAGTGCTCGCCCAGAAACACCCTGGCCACCTCCTCGCTCCTCGCTCATCCACGCTGCGCCACAGTACCCCACTTTCCCCCACCGTCAACCTTCTCGACGGATTTTCCCGCTTCCTTGAGCAGAAATCTGCAGGTCATCTACGTGGAGTGAAGTGGAGCAAGATCACCTCGGTCCCTGGTTCTGCGCCTGTGGACGAGCGGCTTACGCTTGCGTTCTGACGTCCGCACGGCTCCGACAGCCGCACGCCCCTGATCAGGAGGCCCTGTGACCGCCACGGTCGGCTCCACTCCCCCACCCGCCGATGGCGTCATGGCAACGCCACCCGACGCTGAGCTGGCGATTCGGGGAGCCGAGATCGGAACGGCAGTAGCCAGCGTGATTGAAGGAAAGCCCGAGGCGATCCGACTGGCCTTGGTCGTGCTCCTCGCTGAAGGCCACTTGCTGATCGAGGATGTTCCGGGAGTCGGCAAGACCATGCTCGCGAAGTCGTTGGCGCGTGCACTGGATTGCACAGTGCGACGCATTCAGTTCACGCCCGACTTGCTGCCCAGCGATATCACCGGTGTCAGCGTCTTCAACCAAGAGAGTCGCGACTTCGAGTTCCGGCCTGGCGCGGTCTTCGCCAACGTGGTGATCGGCGACGAGATCAACCGCGCCTCACCCAAGACCCAGTCAGCCCTACTCGAGGCGATGGAAGAGCACCAGGTCACGGTCGACGGCGCCACGTATCCGTTGGCGACGCCGTTCATTGTCGTGGCGACTCAGAATCCCATCGAGATGGAGGGCACCTATCCCCTCCCCGAGGCGCAGCGAGACCGGTTCATGGCGCGGTTGTCGATGGGTTACCCAGAGCACACAGACGAGATCGCGATGCTCACCTCACATGGCTCACACCGACCGCTCGACGACATCACTCCGGTGGCAACTGCTCGCGACGTTGCCGAGCTCATCGCGCAGGTCCGCAAGGTGCACGTCGGCGAGTCCGTCCACCATTACGCAGTCGACCTTGTGGTTGCCTCTCGCGACCACGGCGATCTGCGTCTGGGAGCTTCGCCCCGCGCCACGCTGCAGCTCGTCAGGGCCGCCAAAGCCTCAGCTGCGCTCGACGGGCGCGACTACACCATTCCCGATGACGTTCGCTCCCTGGCAGTCCCCGTGCTCGCGCACCGAATCCTGCTAACAGCAGAGGCCCAGATCGCACGCCGCACCAGTCGCTCGGTCATCGAGGCGATTGTGGCCAGCACGCCTATTCCGGCTAGCTAGGCGACCCTGGTGCGCGCGGCGTTGTCGGGCCTGACCCCACGAGGACGCGCGCTGCTCGCGTCCGGGATCACCGCATTCTTCTTGGCCGCCATGCTCGACCAGCAAGACATCATGCGGGTGGGCCTACTCGCGATGGCGCTTCCGCTGATCTCGGCGGCCAGCGTCGCGCGGACCCGGTTTCGGCTCTCGTCCGCTCGTACTGTCGAGCCGGCCCGCACCCCGGCTGGGGAATCTGCCAGCGTCACTTTGACAGTCGAGAACGTCTCACACCTTCCGACCGGTCTACTGATGATTGAGGACGCAGTTCCCTCGGCCCTCGGTCCGCGTCCACGCTTCGTTGTCGATCGACTGGCGCCCCTGACTTCTCGCTCGGTGTCCTATCCCGTGCACACCAACCGCAGGGGTCGCTATCCGATCGGCCCGATGTCGGTGCGGCTCGCCGATCCCTTCGGCTTCTGCCGGCTCGACAGGTCGTTCCGCGGGCAACGGCACCTGCTCGTCACGCCTCGCGTTGAACCGCTTCCGACGGTTCCCTTGCAGGGTGACTGGTCGGGCACTGGTGAGAGTCGCGCCCGCTCCGTGGCAGCGGCCGGTGACGACGATGTCGCCGTCCGCGACTATCGCCATGGCGATGAGCTGCGCCGCGTTCACTGGCGCGCTACGGCGAAGTCCGGTTCGTTGATGGTCAGGCGCGAAGAGCAGCCGTGGGAGAGCAAGGCAACGATCGTGCTTGATGATCGACCCGTGGCGCATGCGGGCTCGTCGCCCTACACCGGCTCCTTTGAACGGGCGGTTGAGTCGTGCGCATCTATCGCGCTACACCTGTCGCACCGCGGGTACGCCGTGCGACTGGTGACCGAAGGACGCGAGGTCAGCACGAGCAGTGCGGTCGACGGAGGCTCGAGCGGAGACCCATCTGGCCTGTTGCTCGATGCACTTGCAGTCGCCGAACCCGACCGCGGCAGTAGCATCCACCGCCTCGCTACGGCGGTTCGTCACGGCAGCGATGGGCTGCTGGTGCTGGTGCTCGGGTCGCTCACGCTGGCCGAGGCCGATCAGTTGGCGCGGGCACGACATGGCATGGGTACGACAGTCGCCATCGCACTCGACACCGCTTCGTGGGGCGAACGGGCAGCCAGGGGTGACAGCCACGAAGGCTGGGAACTACTGCGATCGGCTGGGTTGGGCTGTCGTGCCACTGCGTCAAGGGGAGTTGTTGGCCGACGCCTGGAGCCACTTGACTTTCGCACCCAGCACCGTCCCCGAGGTGTTGGCGTGATGGGACGACGCGACCTGTTAGACCAGCTCGGACCGACCGCGGCTTCGGCCGCTGCCGTCTTGCTCACCTCACTTGCTCTTGCACCGACTCTGGGTGACGGGCCGTGGATGCTGGCGACCCTCGGCGTGATCCTTACGGTTGCGGTGGTGGGGCTAGCGCTTCGCTCGCTGGCATGGCCGGGTTGGCTCGTGACCCTGGCACAGGGACTCGCCCTGGTGCTTGTCATCACCTGGATCTACGCCAGCGAGGTGGCTCGCTTAGGTGTCATTCCAGATGCCGCGGTGTGGAACGTCTTCACCACCCTCGTCAACGACGGCGCAGATGTCATCAACGAAGAGATCGCACCGATCACCGTCACCACCGGTGTGCAGTTTCTCGTCGTGATCGGTGTTGCCGCCATTGCGTGGGTCGTCGATGCCGTTGCTGTCACGTGGCGCCAAGCGACGGTGGCAGGCATACCGCTTCTCGCGCTGTACCTCGTACCCGCGATCGTGCTGCCGGAGGGTGTGCCATGGCCGCTCTTCTTGCTCGCCGGTGCTGGCTGGCTGTTGCTGCTGCTGACCGATGGACGCCGCGAGTTGCTGCGCTGGGGTCGACCGATGGACAGCAACTCCTCCGGTCGGTTGCACTCCGTCGGGGGCACTGGGCGGCGTTTGGGTGCTGCAGCACTCACCATCGCGGTGATCGTGCCAGTCGTGTTGCCGAGCCTGGACGACGGACGGTTCGGTATCGGGCAGGGGGGCGAAGGCGGCAGACAACGGCAACGACTCGAGGCGACAATGGCAATGAACCATCGGCGCTGCCGATCCTCACGCTTAACCCCATCACTGATCTCCGTCGCGACCTCACGCGCGGTGACGACGAACCCGCGTACGGATACGCGACTGACGTGGAGCAGCCGGAGTACTTCCGAGTGGCGACCCTCGACAGTTTTAACGGCACCACCTGGACCCTGGAGGAACTCGGAGCAGAAAGCGACAGTCAGGCGTCAGATGGCTTGCCGCAGCCTCCCGGTTGGGGTGAGTCAATCGCTCAAACAACGGCCCAGTACGACGTGTCCGTCGACGGCCTCGATTCACCTCGCTTGCCGCTGCCGTACCCGGTTGAGCGCGTTCTCATCGACGGAGACTGGCGATGGGACGCAGACACCTTCGACGTGTTCTCGGCGGAAGAAGAGGGCAGTTCGATTGGGCAGCAATACACCGCAACCCACCGAGTGATCTCGCCAACCGTTGCTCAGCTCCAGACAGCCGGTGA
The DNA here is from genome assembly GCA_963712425.1 of uncultured Actinomycetota bacterium. Taxonomy (GTDB): domain Bacteria; phylum Actinomycetota; class Actinomycetes; order JAHEKZ01; family JAHEKZ01; genus JAHEKZ01. The sequence goes on from CAVQHW010000001.1 coordinate 52,079, forward strand.
ACCTGAAGATGTCGATGCCGTCACTGACCGAGGTTCCCGATGCGACCAGAGAAGAACTTGAAGGTCTCACTCGCCGACTGACGAGCAGTGGGCAAAACGACTACGACCGTGCCCTACTGATCCAGAACTGGTTCCGCACCGAGTTCGAGTACAGCCTCGACACCGTCGAAGGCAATTCCGACGACGCCCTTGCGGAGTTCCTCGCCGACCGCTCCGGCTACTGCGAGCAGTTCGCGGCCACGATGGCCCTGATGGCACGCACCATCGACATTCCGTCGCGCGTCGTGGTCGGCTTCACCCCTGGTGAGGAAATAGAAGAAGGCATCTGGCTGGTCACCGCTCACGACGCGCACGCCTGGCCAGAGATCTGGTTCGAGGACGTGGGATGGGTGCGCTTCGAACCGACACCTGGCGGTGGTGACGGAGGCGGAACGCCGACGTATGCACCCGCGCCTGAGTCGGAGCCCCAGGCGAATGGCGGCCAGGGTGCCGGAGGATCGGGGCCCGACCTGCGCCGCGATCCGTCCGGCGCAGGTCCAGCCGGACGCGAGACCCTCCGGCAGTTGCGTGAGTTCGAACGCGGCGCCACGGCGGGCGCGGTCGACGTTGGTGGTGCAGGTAACAGTTCAGGCGACACATCGAGTTCACGACTGTGGTTGTGGCTGACGTTGGCCGTCATCGCGATGGGCGCCGCTGCGGCACCGGCAACAGCGCTGTTCGCTCGGCGTCGCCGTCGATGGCGCACGATCACCAACCGTCAAGAGGCAGTTGCGGCTGCGTGGGCTGACGTCCTGGACGCAGCGACCGACGTTGACCTCCGTGCCCAACCGACCGAGACCCCGCGTGATATCGCGGCTCGACTGCCGCGAAGCGGTGGGCTCAGTGCTGACGGTGCTGCCGACCTGCGCGCCCTTGCTGGGTGGGTCGAGTTGTTGCGATACGGCGGTACCTCGGTTCAGCTTCCGGACGCCGACGAGATCCGTGCGCGGTCGGCGCGCATCCGTGGTGAGTTGTTCGAGTCACTGTCGACCAGTGACCGACGCAAGGTGACGTGGTGGCCGGCGTCCGGGCGACTGACCGTTGTCGATGGATGGAACACGCTGAGCTCGGCGATGGCCGAAACCACTCAGCGATGGGGCAACCGCGTGAGCGGGTCGCTCAGGCGTCGCCCTCGCGGCGTCGCTCCCAGCGCTCCTCAATCCGGTTCATAAACCCTGAGCGCCGGCGCGAGCCGCCGGTGGATTGAGCGGTGCTCTGCCCTTCTGCCCCTTGAGCAGTTTTCGCAGTGCCACCGGTGTTCCAGCCAGAGCTTGCCCACCATCCACTCGCCAGCATGACGAGGAAGCCACCCACTCCGATCGCCCACCATTGAGAGGCGACACCAGCAACAAGAAGGGCAAGACCAAGGCCGAGGCCGATAACGCCGACGATGACCTGGTGACGTGGTCGGAAAGAACGCCCGCTACCGCGCAGGGTTGAAGCCAGTTTGGGGTCGTCAGCGTAGAGCTGGCGCTCCATCTGCTCGAGCAGGCGCTGCTCGTGCTCGGAGAGCGGCATGGCCCCTCCTCGCGGTCGGTGTCTAGCAGGTGACGGATTCGTCGGTTCCAGGATAAGCCCTGCGGCCGGGGGCGACACACCACCGGTGGATCCGACGAACGCCACTGTTCTGATCGGCAGTCTGCCAGCCCCGCTGAAATCTGGCCAAAGATCAAGACTCGTCGGGGGGCCGTTCGACCAGACTGGCCGGTTGCACGGCCCCGCGGCCAAACCGCTGGGACGCCTGGTCTGCCGCTCGTTCCGCGTCGCGCCAGGCCTCGGGTTGCTCGTCGAACGTGAGCTGCCGGGCGACTGACGTGGACGCGACCAGGCCTTCGACCCTGACCCCCACCAGCCGCAGTCGGGCCCGGTCGAGGCCAAGGGCGTCGTAGAGCCCCACCGCGGTGGCGTAGACATCGCGGGACACATCGGTCGGGTGGGCCAAGGTTCTGGATCGACTGATGGTGGTGAAGTCGGCAAACCTGATCTTGATTGCGACCGTTCGGCCGGCAAGGTCATGAGATCGCAGTTGAGACGCCACGTTCTGCGAAAGCCGCAACAACTCGCGTCGCACCACCACCGGATCGTCGATGTCGACGTCAAAGGTGCGATCACGGCTGACGCTCTTCTCAGCGGCATCGGGAACGACAACGCGTTCGTCGCGTCCCCATGCCAGCTCCCACAGGTGGCGACCAGCGGCCGGGCCAAGGGCACGTTCGAGAGTGCCGACCGGGGTGTTGGCGAGGTCAGCCACCGTCCGCAGCCCGAGTCGGTGCAGCGTCTCTTCGGTCTTGTCACCAACCCCCCACAGCGCACCGATCTGTAGCGGGTGCAAGAAGTCGATGACGCCGTCGGCGGGGACGACCAACAAGCCATCGGGCTTACACAAGCCCGAGGCGAGCTTGGCCACGAACTTGGTCGACGCCACACCAACCGAGCAGGTAATCCCCTGCTCGTCTTGCACACGGGTACGAATGAGCTCACCGATCTCAGTCGGTGAACCCAAGCGACGGCGCGCCCCACTGATGTCGAGGAATGCCTCGTCGAGGCTCAACGGTTCGACGGCAGGGGTCACCGAGCCGAAGATGGCCATGATGTTCTGCGAGATGCGGCCGTAGTCGCGGTGATGCGGCTCGAGGAAGACCGCGTCAGGGCACAGCCGTCTGGCCCGTGAGGTTGGCATGGCTGAGTGGACGCCGAAACGTCGCGCCTCGTAGGTAGCCGACAGCACCACGCCGCGGTTGCCTCCCCCGGCCACGACGACAGGGGTGCCCACCAACTCGGGATGGTCGAGCAACTCGACAGAGGCGTAGAACGCGTCCATGTCGACGTGCAGCACGTCGCAGCCAGAGTCGTCCTGTAGCCCCCTGTCGTTGATCACGCTCATCGAGGTCATTGTGTCTCAGCCACGTGAGCTACTGACCGCTGCTTCCGGGGCTCGAGTGCCACAGCTTGCGCGGTGGAGCCCCTCGGTTGACCTCGTCGCCAGCGGGCTTCACATCGGCGTACGGCGACTGCTTAAAGCCGCTCGAGTGCACCAGGACGCGGCGGCGTCCCATGCCACCAGCGGTGTAGCCCGACGATTCTTTGTTCTCGACCCCTGCCGGAGCCAGCACTTCGTCAGCCCCGAACCCCGGCGGCGGAGTGTCAATCAGGTCGTAGACGGCTTGGACGCCACTGCTCTGCCACAGGTCGTACAAGCCGGAGAGCTCCCAGCACCCGGTAGCGCGCAACGAGATTCCGCGTGGACCAGTACGGCGAACCTCACCACGGATCACCAAGAGCCACGAGTGAAACAAGGTGGCGGCGTAGGGGCCCTGGGCGTCCTCGAAGAAGGTGGCGTCTACTGGCCCGGTGCCGTCGTCGAGCGTGACGAAAACCACCCGACGCCCTGACCGCACCGGTGGAGTCTGGGTGGCGACCTTCACCCCGGCCACCAGGATCTCGCTGCGCGAACGACACGTGAGCAAGTCGCGCGACTGAACGACGTGAAGAGCTCGAAGCATGGCGGTGTAGAAGTCGATGACGTGCCTGCTGGCATCGAGCCCTAGCACGTCGAGCTCGGCACGTACTTGCTCGGCGCCAGTCATCTCTGGCAGCCCGGAAGGGACCAGCTGCTCATCAGAAGGGCCGAGCGGAAACGACAGCTGGGTATCGATGCGGTCACCACCAGGGGTGCGCGAGCGCCGTGACGTCGGCATTGCCGTCCACCGGTCGAGCTCGGCGACTTGCAGCAGCAGGTCACGTCGAGTGATTCGGCGACGCGCGGACGCCATCGGCAGCGAGAGGTCAATGGCGTGCAAGGCATCGAATGCTCCGGCCAACACAAGTCGCTCGGCGACGGGTCGAGAGACCGCGGCGCGGTGCCAGAAGTCGGTAAGTGACTGGTAGGGCTGGTGAGCGATGATCCGGTCGACCTCGGCCTCACTGATCCCCTTGACCTCTGCGAGCGCAATTCGAATGCCATAGCCACGGGCGTCCGGCAGCTGCGGTTGATCGAGGACGCCACGACTGCGGCTGAGCACCGGGTCGATGCGTGGCGATACCCGGTGCGGAACAAAAGAGGCAGCGGAATCAAGGGCGACAACCCGTTCGACGCGGTATCCGGCGTGTGAGGCATTGACGTCGACTGGGAGCACCGTGATACCGAACTGTCGCGCATCGTCGAGGATCAGCCGTTTCGGATACATACCGGGGTCGTGGGTGAGCACCCCCGCGAGAAACCCCGCGGTGTGATGAGCCTTGAGCCACGCCGACTGGTAGGTAGGCAACGCGAAGGCGGCAGCGTGCGCCTTGCAGAACCCGAACGAGGCGAAGGCGTGCAACACGTCCCAGATGCGTTCAATCGTCGGCAGGTCGTACCCCCGAGCGTGTGCGCGGCGATAGAACCATTCGCGAGTCTCTGCCTGACCGTCTGGGTCACCGAGGGCGCGCCGTTTCTCGTCACCCTCGGCGCGAGAGCACCCGGTGATGACGTGGATCATGTCGATGACTTGCTCGTGAAAGACGACAACACCGAAGGTCGACTTGAGCACCGGTTCGAGGTCGGCGTGGAGGTACTGCGGCTCTGTCCACCCATGACGAGCCCGAAGAAATGGGCCAACCATGTCTGACTTCACCGGTCCGGGCCGGAACAGCGAAATGTCGATGACCATGTCGTCGAACGTCTCTGGCGCGAACTTTCCGATCAGCTCACGTTGCCCAGGAGATTCGATCTGAAAGCAGCCAAGCGTGTGGGTCGAGCGGATCAAGTCGTAGGTTGCTGGGTCGTCGAAGGCAAGCGTGTCGATATCGGGACGGTGCTCGACGCCTTCGACTCGCTCGATCTCATCGAGGGCGTAGGCCATGGCCGACTGCATGCGAATGCCGAGCACGTCGAGCTTGAGCAGACCGAGATGCTCGACATCGTCTTTGTCGAACTGACTCATGGCAAAACCCATGGCGCTGGACTCGACGGGGGTGCGGTCAAGCAAGGTGATGTCAGACAACAGCACCCCGCACGGGTGCAGGGCGAGATGACGAGGCAGCCCATCAAGTCGTTCGACCAACGAGAAGAGCAGCGACATACGCGGGTCGTCGGCGATACGACTGGCACGCAGCTCAGGTAGCTCGCGCAAGGCGTTCTGCGCATCACGAGCTCGAATGTGCGGAAAGGCCTTTGCCAAGGTGTCGATCTCTGACGGTGGTAGGCCGAGCGCGGCACCCACATCACGGATCGCATGCCGGACGCGGTAGGTGTCAGCCATCGAGACGCACGCCACTCGCTCTGCTCCGTACTGCTCGAAGATGCGGGTGTAGATCTCAGTGCGTCGTGCTGACTCGACATCGACGTCGATGTCGGGCAGCGCCTGACGCAAAGGCGACAGAAACCGTTCGAACAACAGATCGTGTCGGATCGGATCGACCCCGGAGATGCCCAACAAATAGGTGACCAGTGACCCAGCGCCAGAGCCTCGCGCGGCTACCCGCACCTGCATCGACTTGATCAGGTCGACGACGTCAGCAACGGTGAGAAAGTACGTGGCGTACCCGAGCCCAGCGATGATGCCGAGCTCATGGTCGAGCCGTTCACGTGCCTCTCGCCCCACCACCCCGCGATCGGGCAGCCCGCGTTTGGCCCAGCCCGCTTCACAACGCCGCAACAGCACGGCATCCGCAGGAGTTCCGGACGCCGCTGCCTGCGGGTCGACCACCTCGAGCTCAGGAAAGTGCACTGACCCCAGACCGAGATCGTCGACCGGGTCGAGGACGCACTGGTCAGCCAACCGTGCGGTGCTGTCGAGCAGCCGCCGGGTTGTCGCATGCTCAGTGTCGACGCCGGACAGTCGTGCGACCTCGGCCGCCACCTCTGCCATCTGCCGACTCGACTTCAGGTAGCCCTCACCGGTCCGTCGATCGATGTGTCGGACGTCGAGTGGCACCAGGCGACGAGCGGCATCGAGCACATCAGCGACGGGGGCGTCCTCACGACGGGCGTATCGCACTGCATTGGTGAGGATGGTGTGGGCCTGCTGGTCGTGCGCCCACCCGAGCATGCGGCCGGCAAACGCCGCCGACCGACCTTGCGGGTCAGCGCCACGGTGGTTCACCACCTCGCACCACAGGTCGGGCACGTGCTCGCGCCACCGCTGCCATCGCGCTGAAGCGAGGTCGTGTCGGCGTCTGGCTAACAACCGACCGACATCGGAGTCGGGGCCGAGCAGCACAACGAGCCCACCCTCAGCGGCGTGCTCGGCGATCAGCGGCACGTCGACTACCGGTTGGCCGCGACCGGTGAGCAGCTCACCTCGCGCGTGCGCCGCAGACACCAGGCGACAGAGGGCGCCCCACCCGGATGGCCCACGGGCAAGGACGGTGACCCGCGGCGGACGCTGGTCGATGCTGCGACCACCACGCACCGGAGTGCGCGACCGCGTCGCGAGCGAGGGCCTGATGAACCCGGTGACGGGTGCAGCTGACCGTGCAGTGCCAGCTCGGTGCCGTAGATCGTGCTGACCCCGGCCGCCAGGGCCGCCCTGGCGAATCTCACGGCACCGCGAACACCGTCGCGGTCAGTGAGACCGAGGGTGGTGAGGCCGAGCTCAGCGGCGACCTCGACCAGTTGCTCAGGACTGGACGCGCCGTGCCGTAGCGACCAGCCAGAGGCAACGTGAAGGTGCGGAAAAGAAGACAGAGATGACGGAGACGACACAACTGACCAGCGCGACGCTGTCAGCTGACTCGCGGCAGCGAAGTCTGGTGCGGCACACCCACCGTGGTCTCAGCCAGCGCCAAGAAGGTTTCGACGTCACGCAACAAGTCGTCAGCCTCACGTGAGGTGACGGCATCAAGACCAGCTTCGGCGGCGGCACGTTTACCAGCACCGGCAGCGAAGAAAGTGGCCCACTCAGAGAGTTCTGGTGCTGCTTGTGCCAACAGCTCCCACGCACTGCGTGGCCCACGGCGTCCGCCTGGCTTGGCGCGCGTCGCTAGCACTGCTGCCGCGGCACGAAGCGCCGCCAGATGGGCGACGGCATAGCGCCGACTGGCTCGCGGCTCGACCGCTGCCTCGGTCAACCCTCGGTGCGCGGTGGCTAAGAGGTCGAGGACGCTAGCGGAGGAGCCGCGCGGCCCTGACGATCCTGAGGTTCTCGTAGCAACATCAGTCATCGACGTCATCGCCATGTCGGCTGTCCTCCTCGTGCTAGTCGTGCAGTCATGTCTGTGCGGTCGTGTCAGCGTTCAGTCGTGTCAGGTGTCAGTCGTGTCAGTCATAGATCGCATGGAGCGACCAGCGCTCGCGGTCACGGTCGAGGCAAAGGTCGAAGACGCCGGTCTGCCGATCACGGCTTCCAGCTTCGACGCGCCAGAGCCAACGCTCAGGGTCAGCAGGTGGTTGGTCGAGCTGCTGCTGATCGGCCGGTGCGCGCCACCACGCGCCGGTCTCGACCCAGTGCGCCAACACCGAACCAACGACGTAACGCCGGCCACGCCACCGGAAGGCCAAGGGAGGAGCGGACGGGGCAGCATGAGCAGAGGAAGCACGGGAAGCAGAGCCACCGCCGGTCGCCAGCGGAGTCAATGACTCGATTGACTCGTTGATCTGCCGCACCGACGACCCCCTTCGTTCACGAGTGGACAAGTGGGCGGGCGGAACGATGAGGGTCGAGGTCACCGTCCCGCCCGGCCCACTGGGTTGAAATAACCCTGGGTTGAAATAACCCTGGGTTGAGATAACCCTGCCTCCGGACGTTCGAACATATGTTCGAATAGCGGTAGTAAACCCCCGACTACCCCTGGGGGTCAACCCCTCGGGCGCCTCTACTGTCGAACTCATGTCTGGTGCGAGGGTTCCTGCCGGCCGAGCCGCTCCGGCGCTCGTGACCCTGCATGTCTGGGGCGTCCCGACCGGTCAGATACCGGCCGCCATGACCCGCGGGGCCCGAGACCGATTGACGCTGCGCGGCTATCCGGGGCTCACCTTCGCCAAGGTGCTCGGCACCGGCAGCGGGCTCACGTTCGCTCCCCGCGACGCCGACCCGCACCACTGGGCACTTCTCGCGTGCTGGGACGCGCCGCAAGCAGCTGAAGCCTTCGAACGCTCGCGCGTGGTCGGCCGATGGGACGCCGCTGCCACTGAGCGGCTGCGCCTCACGATGACCCCGCTGACGAGCACCGGCCGATGGTCGGGCCGCGATCCGTTCGGGTCGCTTGGCTCGCAGGCGTCCGAACTCGCAGCGTCATCGCCAGGTGCTGGCGAACCGATTGCAGCGCTGACCCGCGCCCGCATCCAGTGGCGACAGCTTCCGGCGTTCTGGAAGACCCTTCCCGCGGTTGTCGCTCCCCTACCGACGCAACCAGGCCTGGTGTGGTCGCTCGGCATGGGTGAAGCACCAGTCGGCTTTCAGGGCACGTTCACCGTGTGGCGCGACCTCGACGCGATGCTCGACTTCGCGTACAACACCCCAGGCCATCGCGAAGCGATCCGAGCCACCCGCGAGCGCGGCTGGTTCACCGAAGAGCTCTTTGCCCGCCTGCGCGTCAGAGACATCGAGGGAACGTTCGACGGCAAGGCGGTGACGATCGCATGATCGCTGAACTGATCCCGCTTGTCTTCACTGCCGGTTGGGCCAGTGGCATCAACCCCTACCTCGTCGTGCTGCTTACCGGTGTGACCGGTCGCATGAGTGATGTCGCAGTCCCCGATGCCCTGATGCGCAACGACGTTCTCATCGCTGCGGCCGTGCTCACCGCGATCGACTTCGTCGTTGACAAGACCGCCTACCTCGACAGCACTTGGGACGCGGTCAACACCGCCATTCGTCCCGTAGCGGGAGCAGCGTTGGCGCTGATGATCTCTGGCGACGCCACCAGCCTGGAGCAGGCCGTCTTTGCCAGCATGGGTGGCACCACTGCATTGGCATCCCACCTGACCAAGGCCGGCACTCGAGTAGCGGTCAATACCTCGCCTGAGCCCGTCAGCAACATCGTGGTCAGCCTGCTCGAAGACGTCGCGGTCTTCGTTGTCACCATGCTCGCGTTCATCGCGCCATGGGTCGCCGCGTTCATCGCATTGGTGCTGCTGATCACCGGTATCGCGGTGGTCGTGATCTTCTGGCAAGCCATTGCCCGATACCGTCGCTCCCGTCAACGACGGCGAGCCCCAGAGGAACCATGAGCCAGCGCACCTATAGCGGTCCCGCACCGGGCCGTACCCCCTCAACCATTGCCATGGGGCTGGCTTGGTTGCTGGCGGTTGCCACGATCGGGTTGCAAATCGCCTTTCCACTGGTCGAAGACTCCCAGCAGGCGAATCTCGCCGCCGTCACCGTGGTGGTCTTCTACCTGGCGTCTGTAGTCCATGCCACCGCCTGTCACCGCTGGCGAGGATTCCTCGTCGTAGCGGTGGTCGTTCCCGCCATCGGCTGGGGCGTCGAGCGGCTCGGCTCGACCACGGGGATCCCATTTGGTGACTACACCTACACCGACGCCCTGGGGCCAGACCTCGGTGGCGTCCCAGTCGTCGTGGCCCTCGCCTGGGCGATGATGGCGTACCCCACGCACGTGGCTGCGTCCACGCTGGTCTGGCGACGGTGGCTCATTCCTGTGGTGACCGCGTGGTCGCTGATGGCGTGGGACCTGTTCCTCGACCCGATGATGGTTGACCTCGATGCGTGGCGGTGGAACACCACAACACCTGACTTGCCCGGTATCGACGGCATTCCGTTGACCAACTACGCCGGTTGGTTCGCCGTCGGCTTGGTGATTGGCGTCGTGATGTTGTTGCTGCCGACGGATCGGTCGTCGCCGATTGGTCAGCCCGCGACGCTCTACCTGTGGGTCTTCCTTTCGTCGGTGATCGGGGCTGCCTTCTTCTTCGAGCGCACCGGCTCAGCCATCGCCGGGGGTGTCGCGATGGGCCTCGTCGCTCTTCCGTTCGCGTGGCGCCTGTGGCTTGACCGCATATGACCGGTCGCGTCACTCGTGCGGTGGTCGGGGGTGGAGCCGCACTAGCTCTAGCCGGGACGGCGCACGCGTGGTGGAACCTTCGCCAGCTGCGGGTCTTGCCGCAAGCGCCTGCCGTCGTAGGAGACGGCAGTTGATGCAACGAGAGTGTCGGTGCTCGTACCTGCTCGCGACGAGGCCGGCAACGTTGGGCACTGTCTGGCGTCGATCCGACGTCAGGTCGGTGTCAGTGCTGATCAGCTCGAGATTGTGGTGGTCGATGATCGTTCCAGCGACGGCACCGATCAGGTGGTTCGCCACCACCTCGATGACGAGCGAGTGACGCTGCTGGTCGCAGAGGGCGAGCCACCGGAGGGTTGGCTGGGCAAGACCTGGGCCTGTCACCAACTGGCGCGCGCGGCGTCCGGCGACGTTCTGGTGTTCGTCGACGCCGACGTCACACTCGAGGTCGACGCCGTCGCTCGCATTGTCGAACTGCTCAACACCAGCGAGGTTGACGCCGTCAGCCCGTATCCGCGACAGGTCGCGCTCACGATGGCTGAGCGAGTCGTGCAACCGTTGCTGCAGTGGTCGTGGGCCACCATGCTTCCGCTCGACGTCGCAGAGCGGAGTGCCAGTCCTGCGCTGGTCGCAGCGAACGGACAGCTGCTGGCGATCACCCGTGAGGCGTATGACGAATGCGGTGGGCACGAGGCGGTTCGCGATCGCGTGCTCGATGACATTGCGCTCTTTCAGCGGCTCAAGGCGGTCGGTCGTCGCGCTGTCCTTGCCGACGGCACCGACGTCGCTGCGTGCCGGATGTACGACGACTGGCCATCGCTGCGTGACGGTTACAGCAAGTCGCTCTGGGCAGCCACCGGATCACCGAAGGCAGCGCTCGCGCTCGCAGCAGTGCTGACGACCGCCTACGTCGTCCCGCCACTTGCCGCAGTCACTCGAGGCTCGCGCATCGGAGCACTCGGCTACGTCGCAGCGGTTGCCGGTCGCGCACTGGTGGCGAAGCGAACCGAAGGACGGGTCTGGCCTGACGCCCTGATGCACCCGGCGTCCGTGCTCGCCTTCGACTACCTCACCGCACGGTCGTGGGTCGGACGCCGACGCGGCACCCTCACCTGGAAATCGCGAACCCTCCCAAGCCCGCCGAGTGTGTAGCTGGGTGCGCCAAGAGCCTGCCGAATGTGCAACGGCCTGCTACGTGCGCGTGACGATTTGGAAGGTCTTCAGCGTGGGGTCGGCCGCGTAGCGCACCTGTGTTCCGTGTGACATCACGGCACGGAGCCCTGCGACGGCTGCCTCGGTGATGCGCTCGCCCGGAGTCAGCACCGGAATGCCGGGCGGGTAGGGCGCGACGAGCTCTGCCGACACCGCACCGATCGCGTCCTCGGCGCTGACGGTCTCGTGCTCGGCGAAGTAGGCATCGCGCGGCGACATGACCACCTGCGGCTCGACCGTCCACGAGATCGACGGAAGCACCGGACGCGGGTCGGTGCGCTGTCGTTCGACGGACGCCGTCACCTCATCGACGAAGGCATCGACAGACTCCATGTCGTCGTTCACCGAAATGATCGGAACCACGGTGTCGAGGTCGGCCAACTCGACCGGCATTCCCTTCGCCACCAGGTCTTCCTCAACGGCGAGCCCGGACGCGCCAGACCCGCTGACGTTGATCGCTACCTTCGCCCGATCAAGGATCACGCCTCGGTCGACGACGTCGTCGAGCAGCACCACACCATCCACCTCTCGCAACCGCGTTCGCACGTGATCAACGATCCGCACCAGGTGACTCAGCAACCGCTCGCCGTCACGCTCCATCAACGAGCGCGCGGCGTCCGCGCTCGCGGCAATGGTGCCGGACGGGCTGGTCGTCGCTGTCGCCTCGAACGCCCGATCGAGGCGGTGCTCATCGATGCGCCCGAAGTTGGCCAACACATACGCAGCCTGCGTGTACGCCGGAAGCGTCTTGTGGGCGCTGGTGACCATGGCGTCCGCCCCGGCCTGGATCGCATGCCGCGGCAGGTCGGGGTGAAAGCCGAAGTAGGCGCCCCACGCTTGGTCGACGACGAGCGGCAGCCCTCGGGAGTGTGCGACCTCAGCATGCGCAGCAACGTCAGAGACGGTTCCGACGTAGGTGGGTTCAACGAGAAACACTGCCTTGGCCTCTGGGTGGGCGTCGAGCGCACGCTCGACCCGCTCAACCGGCACATGCGTCGGGAGCCCCGTCGTGGTGTCGACGTCTGGGCGAACCCACACCGGTGTCACCCCCGCAAGCACCATGCCCAGCAGCAACGATCGGTGCAGGGTCCGAGTCACCACCACCGTGTCGCCGGGACGACACAGCGCCAGCATCAGCGTCTGGTTGCCATGCGTTGACCCGCCGACCGAAATGCGGCCCCAGTCAGCACCCCACGCTCGCGCCAACCGACGATCTGCTTCTGCGATGACGCCGGCCTGCTGCCGAATCGTGTCGACTCCCCCGTACAGCGGGATGTCGTCTCGCACGACCGGCCCGACGAGGTCGATTCGTTGTTTGTGCCCGGGGGTGCCAAACGGCACCGGATGCATCGACCGATACGACAGCCAGCCGTCCAGCAATGGAGCGTCACCGCGTAGCCCGAGCGGGTCGTCACCGAGGTCAGCGTGGTTGCTCATGGCAGCGACTGTAGTGACCTGAGTGGGCGTCGTGACGTCGAGATCCGGGCGCCACGTACGCTCCCGGCGTGGCGTCAGTGGTCGTGATCGGTGCAGGCATGGGTGGCCTAGCGGTGGCCGCACGCCTCGCCGCGCAGGGTCATGACGTCACGGTGTTCGAACAGTCCGGACGCGCCGGAGGCAAGGTTGCGACGTACCGCCGCGACGGGTTCGCCTTCGATACCGGTCCATCGCTGTTGACGCTTCCAGCCGTGTACCGCGACCTGTTCCTGAAGACGCCCGTTCGTCGCAAGGGCGCAGCCCTGGAGGAGAACGTCGAGCTGCGCGGTCTCGAGCAGGCCTTCGGCTACCGGTGGTCGGACGGAACCACCGCTGCGCTCCCGGGCAGCAACAGCAACCGGGTCGCGTCCGCTTTGGGTGCGGCACTCGGTGGGTCAGCTGAGGCCGACTGGCAGCGCTTCAGCCGACGCGCCGCCGACATCTGGGCGGTGACGCGGGTGCCGTTCCTCGAGACCCCGATCTCTGGGCTGCGCGACCTCGCCGGTGAGATGCGTCGGTGGTCGGACGTCCGCACGGTCGCCCCGTGGCAGACCCTGCGCCAACTCGGCCACCGATACTTCGACGACCCTCGACTGGTGACCTTGCTCGACCGCTACGCGACCTACACGGGGTCTGATCCCCGTCGAGCTCCGGCAGCGCTCGCCGCAATTCCGTTCATCGAGCAGACCTTCGGTGCATGGCACATCGGTGGCGGCCTCGGAGGGCTGGCCGATGCCCTGTTCCAGCGCTGCATAGACCAAGGCGTCGACGTGCGGTTCAACGAACCCATAGCGCGAGTCATCAACGACGGAAAGCGTGCCACTGGCGTCCAACTAGCGAGCGGCCAGACACTTGCCGCGGACGTTGTCGTGTCGGACGCCGATGCCGCGACGTTGTATGAGCAGTTGCTCGGCGCCCCGCAGGCCGCCGCAACTCCGATGCGGCGCCTCCGAAAGTCGGTTCCATCGCTCTCAGGTTTCGTGTTACTACTCGCGCTGCGCGGCCGCACCCCTCACTTGCAGCACCACACTGTGCTGTTCCCAGAGCACTACGACGCTGAGTTCGATGCGATCTTCGGACGCCGCCCCCAGCCAGTCGATGACCCAGCGGTCTACATCTGCTGCCCCGACGACGACGCCATGCGACCCGACGCGCACCACGAAGGGTGGTTCGTGCTCGTCAATGCCCCGCGCCACGATCCGGCCGCCGGTGTCGACTGGAGCGACCAAGCCCTGGTGACCTCATACACCGCGCGCATCCTCGACGTCCTCGCTCAGCGCGGTCATGACGTTCGTGACCGCCTGCTCTGGCACGAAGCGCGCACCCCCGCTGACCTCGAGACCAGCACCTGGACGCCAGGAGGGTCGATCTATGGCAGCTCGAGCAACAGCCGCCGCTCTGCGTTCTTGCGACCGGCCAACCAATCACCCTTGAAAGGTCTGTTTCTGGTCGGCGGTTCGGCCCACCCCGGTGGAGGTCTCCCGCTCGTCGGCATGTCGGCAGCCATCGTCGCCGACCTTGTCGGCCCAGCCTGACAGAGCCAGACCCGAGCCTGACCGCGCCGGAGCCGACCCGGCCTCGTCCAAATGGCAAGGCCCGCCGAGGCCCACTAACCTCCGATCATGCCCACCGGACACACCCCTCTGGACGCCGAAGATGTGCGTACCCGCGTCCAGAAGGAGCTCGAGACGTTCCTTGAGGCACAGCGCCCGGTGCTCGACGCAGTGAGCGACGACGTGTTGCCGATGCTCGACGCCGCCGAGTCACTGTTGGCCGGTGGCAAGCGCATGCGACCGGTGTTCGCGTACTGGGGCTGGCGAGGCGCGGGCGGCGATGACTGCCCCGAGATCGTCCCTGCGGTCGCGGCCCTTGAGTTCTTGCAGGCGTGCGCGCTGATTCACGACGACGTGATGGACGGGTCAGACACCCGCCGGGGTCAGCCCAGCATTCACCGACGATTTGCGGGGCTGCACCGCACCGCACGATGGAGCGGGTCAGCCGAGCGCTTCGGATCAGGCGCCGCGATCCTGCTGGGCGACCTCTGTTTGTCGTGGGCCGACCAGATGCTTCTGGCAGCGCCGTTGCCCGCTGATCGGCTGCTCGAAGCAAAACCGATCTACGACCGCATGCGCGCCGAGCTCATGGCCGGGCAGTACCTCGACCTGCTCGAACAAGTGCGCGGTGGCGGCTCGGTCGAGCGAGCACTTCGGGTGGCCCGATACAAGGCAGCGAAGTACACCGTCGAGGGTCCGCTGCATCTCGGTGGTTCACTCGCTGGCGCTTCGCCCGACGTCATGGCCACCTACACCGCGTACGGAGTGCCGCTCGGCGAGGCCTTCCAGTTGCGCGATGACCTGCTCGGAGTGTTCGGCGATCCAGCAGTCACAGGCAAGCCTGCGGGCGACGACCTGCGCGAGGGCAAGCGCACGGTGCTCATCGCGGTGGCAGACGAACGAAGCAGCCCCTCACAACGCGCAGCCTTGAACCGCCACCTCGGCGACCCGCACCTCGACCAGTCGGGCGTCGACGACCTTCGCGCGATCATCACCGACACCGGGGCCGACGCGCACGTCGAAGAGTTGATCGGCAGTCTCGTCACGCAAGCTCGTCAAGCGCTGACGAGCATCCCCGAACCCGCTGGCGCCGTCCTCGAGTCGCTGTTGGACGCCGCGACTCGTCGCGTTGACTGATCGTGCGTACCGTTCGGGGTCGCACTGACCACGTCGTAGTCGTCGGGGCTGGGCTTGCTGGCTTGTCGGCAACCATGCGCCTGGTGGCGTCCGGGCGACAAGTCACCGTCCTCGAGCGGGCGTCCATACCCGGTGGACGGGCCGGGGTGATCGACGATGCTGGGTACCGGTTCGACAACGGTCCGACCGTGCTCACCATGCCCGAGCTGATCGAGGACGCCTTCGACGCCATGGGTGAGCGCATGAGCGACTGGCTCACGCTGCGTCCCATCGATCCGCTATATCGGGCTTGGTACGCCGACGGCTCAACCATTGATGTGCTGCGCGATCGCGACGCGATGACCGAACAGATCCGTTCGAAGATTGGACCGCAGGACGCCGCCGGCTACGAGCGATTCGTCGACTTCACCGCGCAGTTGTATCGCTACGAGATGCGCGACTTCATCGATCGCAACATCGACTCACCGTTCGACCTCGTTACCTCAAACTTGGCGAAGCTCGCGGGCATCGGCGGCTTTCGACGTATGTCCCCCGTCGTCAGCAGCTATCTGACCGACGATCGCCTGCAGCGGCTCTTCACCTTCCAGGCCATGTACGCGGGCATGTCTCCCTTCGATGCCCTGGCGTTGTACTGCGTGATCGCCTACATGGATTCTGTCGCCGGTGTCTATATCCCCGAAGGCGGCATCAACGCCCTTCCGGCCGCTATGGCCGCCGCCGCACAGAAGCACGGCGCTGACGTGAGGTACGACACCGATGTGGTGCACGTCGAACGCCGAGGGCGCCGAGCCGTCGCGGTTCACACCGCTACCGGCGAGCGCATCGCGTGCGATGCCGTGGTGCTCAATCCTGACCTGCCCATCGCAATGCGCGAGCTGCTCAGCCAAGATCCGTGGTCAGTGCGACGCCTGACGTCGTCGCCATCGTGCTTCTTGATGCTGGCTGGATCGTCTGCGCACTACTCGCAGACCGCTCACCACAACATTCACTTCGGACGCAACTGGCGTGGCGTGTTCGACGAGCTCATCGACCGAGGGCAGCTCATGTCCGACCCCAGTTTTCTGGTGTCCAACCCCACGTACTCCGACGCCAGCCTCGCACCCGAGGGCCGCGAGAGCTACTACGTGTTCTTCCCGACGCCGAACACGACGGCAGACATCGACTGGACGGTCGAACGCACGCGGTACCGCGACGAGGTGCTTGCCACGCTAGAGCGTCGCGGGTACGTCGGTTTTACTGACGCGATCGAGGTAGAGCACGTCATCGACCCGTCAGACTGGCAGCGCCAGGGCATGAACCACGGTTCACCGTTCGCGTCCGCACATTCGCTGCTGCAGACCGGTCCGTTCCGGCCGAAGAACCTGTGGGGCGAGAACATCGTCTTCGCCGGCTCCGGCACAACGCCAGGCGTTGGGGTGCCGATGGTGCTGATCTCTGGACGGTTGGCCGCCGAGCGGATCACCGGGCCCGACCCGAACTACCACTCCCGAGCAGTGCTGTGAAGTGCTCTGGCGGGCGCCCTGTTCACTCTGTTCACCAGGTCGGCACGTCGGTTTCGGACGCCTCGCCGACCAGCAGCACAGCAGCCTGGAACTCGTCGGCCTGCCAGGCGATGCAGGCATCTTGGAACACCTCGAGCGCCATCTCGAAGCAGTCGGGGTCAGCATCGGCCAACGTTCCCCAGCCCTCCCAGAGCAGCAGCAGCCCGTTCGGTTCATCGAGCTCGAGCGCGCGCAGATGTTGGTCGAGCACGTCCCACGAGCCTTCGGTGACGTCATCGAGGTCGAGCGCGTCCGCTAGCGCCGAAACAAAACCGGGTCGATCATCGACCTCGCTCGTGTCGAGCGTGACGGTGTGCCAGTCGTGTTCTGACGCTTCGCGGCGCAGCGGCGCAACGGGGTCAACTAACACGAACACTCCACGACGCCCGTCGAATGCGTCACGCACGGTTTCGGGAACATCGTCGCCATCGAGCCCGCCGAAGAGCTCAGGGTCGTCAAGGTCGACCGGCTCATCCAATGGCTCGATGGTCATAACTGTCACCTTCTACCGAGATGTGTTGTCATGCAAGGAGACATGGTGAGCGGCCGCGAGTTAGACGCCGCCGGTATCACCGACCCCAGGCTGCGAGAGTCGTATGAAGCGTGTCGCGCGCTCAACGCCGCGCACGGCAAGACCTACTACCTGGCGACCCTACTGCTCCCACCCGCGAAACGGCCATATGTTCATGCCCTGTACGGCTTTGCCAGGTATGCGGACGAGATCGTCGACGATCTTGGCAGCACCCTCACGGCCGATCAGCGCGAGCAGTTGCTGCTGACCTGGGGAGATCAGTTTCTTGCCGACCTCGACAAGGGCCACAGTGACGATGAGATCTGCCGTGCGGTGGTCGACACCGCAGCCAGGTGGCAGATTCCCCGGGAACACTTCGAGGCGTTCTTGCATTCGATGGCCATGGATCTCACCGTCACCGAGTACGCCGACTACGACGCGCTGTACGAGTATGTCTACGGATCAGCAGCCGTCATTGGGTTGCAGATGGTCCCGATCCTCGAGCCGACCTCAGACGAAGCCGCTAGCTTCGCCACTGACCTAGGCGTCGCCTTTCAACTCGCAAACTTCATCCGCGACGTGGGTGAAGACCTCGACCGTGGACGCCTGTACCTTCCGCTCGCTGATCTGGCGCGTTTTGATCTCACGCGAGCCGACCTTGAGCGTCGGGTCGTCGACGACCGAGTGCGCGCACTTCTGCAGTACGAGATTGCGAGGGTGCGAAGGCTTGAGCAGGCGTCCCGCCCCGGCATCGCACTGCTGGCCCCCGACAGCCAGCCGTGCATCGAGGCAGCTCGAGTGCTCTACTGCGGCATCGTCGACGCCGTCGAACGGATCGACTACGAAGTCTTCGA
Source organism: uncultured Actinomycetota bacterium (assembly GCA_963712425.1). Lineage (GTDB taxonomy): Bacteria > Actinomycetota > Actinomycetes > JAHEKZ01 > JAHEKZ01 > JAHEKZ01. Next base: position 70,344 of record CAVQHW010000001.1, read on the forward strand.
CCATCGGGCCACAGTGTCGCTGCCCCGCCGGCTCACGGTGGCCGGACCCGCGTGGATTCGCGCTCTGAGCGCTCGTCGGGGTGTCCGTCTGGCCTGAGGTCAGCCCTCCGGTCGGCGCCAGCGGGGCGGGCCAGCGACTGGCTCGTACTGGACGCCGCGGCGTCCCCACCACACCCACCACGCCAGCGACTGCACGACGACAGAGAAGCCGAAGAGCAGGTCTTCGATTGGCGCGTACACCAGTCGCCCATCTCCGATGAACGTGACGTCGTTGCTGCCGACGATGTCGTCGCCGGAGTACTGGACGATCGAGAACCCGGTTAGCAAACCGTTCGAGAGCAGTTGAAAGCACACGATGATGGCGTACGACACCCAGAACGACCGTCGTCCAAGGAGCCGTGTTCGCAAGATCACGAGGTCGAGGACGATGGCACCGACGACGCCAAGGAGCGCGAGTTGGGTGTACGTCATGCCGGGTCGCGATCAGGTTCGTCGCCGACCCGCCACCCGCGAGCTGAGCGAACGGCCTCGAGCGTCAGGATCGACGCCAGCGGCACCACGACGAAGAACAGCACCTCTTCGATCGGGACGCCCCATGCGTCCAACCCGGTGACGCGGTTGGGATCGAACGTCCAGTGCCCCTGATCGATCGCATAGGCGTCCCACAACAGGAAAACCACCAGCACCGGGGCGATAGCCAGCACCAGGCGTCGAGCTCTGCGCAGCACGCGAGTACGCAGACCGAACTCAAGCCAGAGACTTCCAAGAACGATCCCGAGGAGAACCGCGAGATACGCCCAGTGCTGCATAGTCGTCGACGTCAGAACGCCAGCGACTGAGCGCGGCGACGCACCTCGGTGTGGCGGTTCTCGACCAGCGCCTGCATAGGAGTGCCCGGCAGTGAGTCGTCCGGGGTGAAGATCCACCGCAGCGATTGATTCTCGTCGTAGCCGGCGTCCCGCAGCAGCGTGAGCAACCCGGGGATCTTGGTGACGATCTCGCCGTCGCTCACGAACGCGGCGGGAATGCTGATGACCGAACGCTCACCGCGACGCACGCCGATGAGCCGGCCGTCCTTCAGCAGCTGCCGCGCTTGCACGACGTCGATGCCGAGGGCGTCGGCGAGATCAGGCACCGTGATCCAGTCGCCGACGAGGGCGTCGACGTCATCGGTGACGGGGGTATCGAGGCTGGCGCGAGTGCTCACACGCCAAGCCTGCCTTAGACCAGCGCGGCTGTCTTGACCGGGACGGCCGGGTCAGCGAACTTCTCTGGATCGATCGGGGTGCGCGCGGTCATGAGCCGGCGAGACTGGCTGAAGTCGCGTGGCCGATCGACGACCGCGAGCGCCGTCAATTGCGGGCCGTCGTCACCGTCGGCGAACCAGCCGACCGCCCAGTCGGCTTCTTCGCTGCGGTCGACGCGGCGATCGGTCTCTGAGCGATGACCGAGGAACTGGATCGTGTGGCCGAACTGGTCAGACCAGAAGTAGGGAACCGGGTCGTAGGGCGCCGACTCGACACCGAGCAGGGTCGACGCCGCCACCACCGGCGCGTGCAGGGCGGTGTCCCAGTGCTCTACGCGCATGCGCTTTCCGTAGCGCCCCGACCACCACGCTGCGCAGTCGCCGACGGCCACGACGCCAGGCATTGACGTCTGGAGTCGTTCGTCGACCACGATCGCGCCGTCTTCAGGGCGACGTTCGATGTCGCTGCCCGCCAGAAAGCCCGTGGCCGGACGCGCACCGAGCCCGGCCAACACGACATCGGCACCGAGTGAGCTGACGTCGTCTACCCGCTCCCCCAACCGCAGGTCGATGCCGAGCTGCTCGTACCACTGCACGGTCCGCATGCCGAGGTCTGACGGCAACGCAGCAGACAGCGGCGTCTCTGCGGCTTCGTAGACCGTGACCGAACACCCGTTCTCGGCAGCTGCGAACGCCACCTCGGCGCCGATCCAACCGGCCCCGATGATGACGACCTCAGCGCCCATCTCGAGCGAGTCACGCAGAGCGTGCGCGTCCGACAGCGTCCTCAGGGTGGTCGTGCCAGGAAGGGCGATCGGATCGGCGCCGACGGCGATCACCGCCCCGTCGCACTCGACGCGTCCCGATTCGGTGATGACCGCACCCGATTCGAGCCCGGTCGCAGCGACACCGAGGCGCGCGTCCAGATCAGGCACCTGCGCCAGGTCGAAGTGGATCGAGACATCGCGGTGTGCGAGCACGTCCTTCGACAGCGGTGGCCGGTCATAGGGGCCTTCGTTCTCGGCGGCCAGCATGACCAGCTCGCCATCGAAGCCCTGAGTACGAAGGGCACGACCCGCCTCGAACCCGGCCAAACCGCCCCCGACGATCACAATTCTGCGCATGGGGGCACCCTACTGGGTTCGCTGACTCGCCAGTCAGCGAACTCACCTCGTGAGACCCGTGTCGGGTGAGCCAGGTCACCTCAATCCAACGGGCGGCACACGGCCTGAGATGCGCCAGACGCCCGTTTGGCGAACGTACAGTGGTGGGTTGTGAACGCCGACGGTGCCGATCCGTTGATCGGGCGTCTCGTCGACGGCCGATATCGGGTCGACGAGATGGTGGCGCGCGGGGGCATGGCGACCGTCTACCGCGCTACTGACACACGCCTCGAACGCACTGTAGCCCTCAAAGTGATGCGGCCGTCGTTCGCCGAAGACCCCGACTTCGTCGCCAGGTTCACCCGCGAGGCCCGTGCCGCGGCGCGCTTGGCCAACCCCCACATCGTCAAGGTGTTCGACCAGGGGCAAGACGGCAGAGTCACCTACCTGGCTATGGAGTACGTGCCGAGTCGGACGCTGCGCGACGTGCTCAACGAGCGCGGACGCCTGCCTGTCAACGAGGCGCTCGGCATCATCGAGCCGGTGCTCCAGGCGCTCGCTGCCGCGCACTCCGAAAGCGTCGTGCACCGCGACGTGAAGCCAGAGAACGTTCTGATCGGCACCGACGGCCACGTTTTCGTCACCGACTTCGGTCTCGCACGCGCCACCAACGCAGCATCGACGCAGCACATGACGTCTGGCCTGTTGCTGGGCACGGTGGCCTACCTCTCCCCCGAGCAGGTCAAGCCCGGTGTCTCCGACGAGCGCTCCGACGTCTACGCCGCCGGCATCGTCTTGTACGAGATGCTGACCGGCACGCCGCCGTTCACAGGCACCGAGGCGATCTCGGTCGCGTACCGACACGTCAATGAAGACGTGCCGCCGCCGTCCGAGCTCGCACCCGAGATTTCGACCGAGCTCGATGAGGCAGTGCTGGCGGCAACGGCGCGCGATCCGAACAGTCGTCCCGCGGACGCCGCCGCGCTCTTGTTGCTGGTGCGCGCAGTGCCGAAGGTAGAGCCGAAGCTAGAGACGCCGATCGACCTACAGCAGACGATGGTGGTACCGGTCGGAGCAGCCGTCGGCGCTGCCACCCGCCACGACACCGCGGTCAGTCTTGCCCCTGGGGTCGACGACGTACCGGCGGTCATCACAGCACCCCCTGCCCCACCGACAGACGGCCCTCCCGCCGCCGCACCTGATGGCAAGGCACTCGACCCTGAGCGGCATCGCAAGCGAAGCCGCAGGCGTGGGGTCATCGCGCTGATCGTCGTGGTGCTGCTCGCAATTGGCGCTGGAGCGTTCGCCTGGTGGCTCGGTGAAGGTCGATACACGACCGTTCCTCGCCTCACGGGCATGACGATCCAGGCCGCAGAGGCGCAACTCGAAGAAGAAGGTCTTGAGGTCAAGTTCGCCAGCGAGGAGTTCAGCGAGATCGTCAAGGCTGGACAGATCATCGAAAGTGACCCGCCACAAGGGGCTGAGATCGAGTCAGGTGGCACCGTCACCCTGGTCGTGTCGAAGGGGCCTGAGCGATACGACGTCCCGAAGGTGGTCGGCGAGTCTCTGAGCGACGCGAAGGAAGCGATCAAAGACGGCAACCTCACAGTCGGCGAGATCACGCGCAAGTACTCAGACACCGTCGAGCGCGGCATCGTGATGACGAGCGATCCGAAGGCCGGCAAGTCTGAGCGGCCGGACGCTCGCGTTGACCTCGTGGTGAGCAAGGGCCTTCCGCCGGTCATCGTGCCGAACCTGGTCGGCGACTCAGCGTCGAGCGCGCAGGATCAGCTGGAAGCTGAGAACCTGAAGTACTCCGTGAGCAGCGAGCAGAACAGCAGCAAGATCCCCGAGGGCGCCGTCATCAGTCAGTCTGTGTCAGCAGGCGCCAGCGTGAAGCAGGGCTCGACGGTGTCAGTCGTCATCTCGCTCGGGCCCCCACTAGTCCGGGTGCCCGACGTCTTCGACATGCAGGTCGAACGACGCTATCGCCGAACTCGAAGCCGCGGGATTCGAAGTCGAGACCTTCGACATGGTCGGGATCAGTCCGTTCGACAGGGTGGCATCGCAAGACCCTGAAGGTGGCTCATGGCTCCCAAGGGCAGCGTCGTCAACCTCGGCATCATCTAGCGGCTGCGCACCGTGCGCTACCATCCCTCTCGTGAGTCAGCGCGCGTACTACTACTGGTTTACCGACGGGGCCTCCCCGGTCGGTAGCCGACGCAATCGCTGACGCCACCACCGCACACCCAGGCCCCGGACCCCCGGGGCCTTTTTCATGTCCGCACGATGGAGACGAGGAACAGACGATGGTCGTGGTGATGAGCACGGACGCCACCCCCGAGCAGATTGACGCCGTGGTCGCGCGCGTCACCGACCAAGGTGGCGATGCCTTCGTCAGCCGGGGCGTCAGCCGCACGATCATCGGTCTGATCGGAGACGTCGACCAGTTTCACTCGCTCGACCTCAACGCGATGCCAGGCGTAGCGGACGTCGTCCGCATCTCCTCGCCGTACAAGCTCGTGAGTCGCCAACACCACCCGCAGATGTCGACGGTGTTTGTCGGGGACGCCCGTGTGCCGATCGGGCCTGACACGTTCACGCTCGCGGCTGGTCCGTGCGCGGTCGAGACACCGGAACAGACCCTCGAGGCGGCGCACATGGCGCGGACGGCCGGAGCGACGCTGCTCCGCGGTGGCGCCTACAAGCCGCGCACCTCGCCGTACGCGTTCCAGGGTCTCGGCGAGGCCGGCCTTCGCATTCTCGCGGACGTTCGAACCGAGACCGGTCTGCCGATCGTGACCGAAGTCGTCGATGCACACGATGCCGAGCTGGTGGCGTCCTACGCCGACATGCTGCAGATCGGAACCCGCAACGCGCAGAACTTCGCGCTACTGCAAGCGGTCGGCGAAGTCGGTAAACCGGTTCTGCTGAAGCGCGGCATGACGTCGACCATCGAAGAGTGGCTGATGGCCGCCGAGTACATCGCGCAGCGGGGCAACCTCGACATCGTCCTCTGCGAACGCGGCATCCGGACGTTCGAATCTGCCACTCGCAACACTCTCGACGTCAGCGCCGTGCCGGTCGCCCATGACCTCGCGCATCTGCCGGTGATGGTCGACCCGTCACATTCAGGCGGACGCCGTGAGCTCGTCGTACCGCTGTCTCGCGCTGCTATTGCGGTCGGCGCTGATGGGCTGCTGGTCGACGTGCATCCGCATCCGGACACCGCTCTGGTCGATGGCCCGCAGGCGTTGGTGAACGGTGACTTGCGGGCGCTGGCTCAGGCTGTGAAGCAACTGCCACCGATCTTCGGACGCCGGTCCGCAGATGGGTTCTGACCTGGTAGGAGCCTCCAGACCGCACTCTCAGTAGTGCTGCGCTTACGTGCGGTGACTCATTGTTTCGGATGATTACGAGTTCATCCGAATCGCTTGACACGTTGCATGTGCGGCGACACCGTTACCCCGGCGCTTGGGGGCAGTACGCCACATGAACATAAAGACGGGGTTACCCCATGGCTCGCCACAGTCAGCCCACGCACCAGCCCATCCGTACCGCCCTCCGACGCAGCCGAAGAGGCTTGGCAATCGGTGCGGTGCTGGTCGTTGCAGCCTTCGGCTTGACCCCACCCGTGGCCAACGCTGCGCCCGGCGACTTCTCGATTGACTTCGCCGCCGCCAACCCCGGCACTTATGACTTCTCTACCGGCGGTGGCGCCTACAACGACGGCGGCAACGCGTCTGTCACCGAGCAACTGCAGGGCGGTGACTATGCCTGCGGTGACATCGCGACCTTCTTGCCCCAGATCAGCCGGGATGGTGACAACCCCGGTGATGCTCCGGAGACCGTGACCCTCAACTTCCTCTTCGGGTCTGACTCCACGGGTCAAAGTGGCGTGGGATTCGTCGACATCACCAACGTGCAGGTCAACTACGGCGCCGTGTCGAACGGCGCAGGGCCCGGTGGGACTGACGCGGGCATCGTCGATGACGGTGGCAGCACGGCCAGCATCATTTCCGAAGTTCAGAATGGCCCCCTGTTTGACGGCAACGAGATTGAGCTGTCCATCTCGGTGAATGACCTCGAGCCCAACGAGAAGGTTGTGGTGCGGATCGACGCGCAGCTTGGCTGCGAACCAGGATCGACTCCCACAGGCAACGTCAACAACACCATCGACTCCGCGCTCGTATCCGCGAGTGGCTCCGGCAATACCGGGACAATCAACGCGGGAGCACAGAATGTGCCGCTTCAGAGCGCGGCAAATGTTGCTTTCCCCGAGATCTCGGTGGACAAGACGGTCACAGGGCCAGCTGGCACGTGCCCGGGGACAGACTCGCGAAGCATCGACGAGGGCGACTCCGTCAAGTACTGCTACGTCGTCACCAACATCGGCGAGGCCAATCTCTTCGACGTGACCCTTGAGGACGACAACGGAACGCCAGGCAACACCGCCGATGACTTCTTTGTGACCCTCACGGGGCTCACCAACGAGGACACAGACGGTCTTAACGATGACCTTGCTCCCGGAGCGTCTGCAACGGGTACGGCAGTGCGCTCCTTCGACACCTCAGGGACTGTCACGAACACGGCGCTCGCCGTCGGCGAAGATGCGACGGACGGTCAGTACACCGATACCGATACTGCGACGGTCACGATCAGCGGCGTTGCTCCATCCATCGTCGTGACGAAGGCTGCTGACCCGGGCTCATTACCCGAGCCAGGTGGCAACGTCGAGTTCTCCGTCAGCGTTGAGAACACCAGTGGTGCGACCGATCCGATCACCATCACCTCTCTGACGGACGACATCTACGGAGACCTAGACGGGCAAGGCGACTGCTCCGTTCCACAGGTCATTCAGCCGGGTGACACATACGAGTGCGCGTTCACCGGCGCAGTCTCTGGCGACTCCGGCTCGAGCCACACCGACACCGTCACCGCAAGTGGTTCCGACGACGAGGGCACCCCAGTCAGTGACTCAGATGATGCCGTCGTCACGATTACTGATGTGGCTCCTGAGATTTCGGTGCTCAAGACTGCGAACCCGACCTCAGTGCCAGAGACCGGCGGAAGCGTCGACTTCACCTTCACCGTCACCAACGAAGGCGATGAGAAGGTCAGCATCACCGAACTTTCCGACAGCGACTTTGGCGTCCTCGATGGAGACATCGACTGCGCAGTCGGCACCGAGCTCAACCCCGGGCAGTCGTGTGAGTTCAGCATCTCCCGCAACATCAGCGGTGACTTCGGAGGACCCGACCACGTCAACACCTTCACCGCCACCGCCGAAGACAACGAAGGCACCGATGCCACCGACAGCGACAACGCCAACGTCTATGTGCCAAGATGACGCCGACACCAGCCTGGCAGCACCACCGACGCGACTGGTGGCTCCGTGCCTCAACATGAGTTTTGCAGGCGTTACGAGGTGACGTGACCAAGACGGCGGAACGCCTTCAACGCACCAACGACTGACATCGAGAAGACTTCAAGCTACCGACCTGATCTTGTCTCCCGGACAACAAGGTCGACTCACGGTTGACGCGACACACCGGCGTATCCTACAGCGACTGCGTGTCGGGAATGATCACGATCACAACCCTGACGAAAACAGCGAGTCGCAGTTTCACAGATGTCATCCAGGCGACCTAGCGGAGGCTGACTGCGACACGGTCCCGTTCACCATCGCTGGTGACCAGAGCGCCCTATCCCGCGGATTGCAGAAGGCACGACCTGACGAACACCGCCACCGTACCGCGCGACAGACAGCAACTCGATGAAGAATCCGACACCGCCGAGTGACCTTCAGCGACGTATTGCCGAGTGAAAAGTGCGTCAGGATTTGACCAAGGCGGAGGTCCTCAACCAAGCTGCGACACAGTCTCCAGGAGTTCAAGTACTCGTTGACCTAGGACCGTACGAAAAGTCGTATTTCGACTACGAGAACACGGATCGAGCGTAACGATTCGACAGTTTCACAGCGACTCTGGACCGTCAATGTGACATCCGTCGATCACCAGCCTGGAGGACAGCGACTTCGGGACCCTCGCCGGGGACGCTGACTGCCAGGTCGGCACCGTCCTACAACCAGGTGAGTCCTGCGAGTTCGTCTTCCAGGCGTTCATCTCAGGTGACGCCTCAGGACCAGACCACGAAAACACCGTCACCGTCACCTTCGCCGACAACGACGGCAACGAAGACGAAGCTGAAGACACCAAAACCGTCGAACTGACCGATGTCTTGCCTGAGGTGTCGGTAGACAAGGCTGCGAACCGACCTCAGTACCTGAGACCGGCGCCAATGTGGACTTCACGTTCACTGTCACCAACGAAGGCGACGAAGCTGGGTCGATCACCAGCCTGGAGGACAGCGACTTCGGCACCTCGCCGAGGACGCTGACTGCCAGGTCGGCACCGTCCTACAACCAGGTGAGTTCTGCGACTTCGTCTTCCAGGCGTTCATCTCAGGTGACGCCTCAGTACAGACCACGAAAACACCGTCACCGTCACCGCGGCAAGTACTAATGGCAAGTACATGGGAAGCTGAAATTTAACGGTGATAGACACTGCGTATTAGATGCAGTAGATTTTAGTATGAAGAGATAGACTAGAAGGCAAAGAAAATTCTGATAAGCTGAAAGTACAACTATAAACTAAAATGTACAGTATAGCTTAAACAATTTTTTGCCGCCCTCGTGATCGAGCAGCCACCGCTTCGCGTCGAGCCCGTACGCATACCCGCCCAGCGACCCGTCCGACCGCACCACCCGGTGACACGGCACGAATGGCGCCACGAGGTTCCGCGCGCAGGCAGTCGCAGCCGCCCTGACGGCGTCCGGGCGGCCCGCCTTCGTCGCGAGTTCGGAGTAGCTCCACGTCTCCCCCGCTGGGATATCGCGCATGGCGCGCCACGCCGCCTGCTGAAACGGCCCACCAGGCTGACGAACCGGCACAGCGCGAAGGGCATCCCCGTCGCCCCCGAGGTAGCGCTCGACGGCCTCGGCCACCGTGCCGGTTGCAACGCCCCACGTGACGTCGCCGTCGACCCGATCCAGCAGCTCGTCGATCTCACCGAAACCCGAGACCACCACCACGTCGCCATCGCACACGACGCTCAGTGGCCCTATCGGCGTCTCGACACTCCAACCCGTCAACGTCACGACCGCTCCTCGCTCTCGCGCGTCCACAAGTGCACCGCGGCGTACGCACGCCAGGGTCGCAGACGCTCCATGTCGATACCGGACGCCCTACGCGCCAGCACCAGATCGGTCGCCGGCCACGCGTCCGGGTCAGCCATCGCTCGCATCGCCACGTACTCCGCCGTCCACGGCCCCACGCCGGGCAGCGCCATCAACCGCCGACGCGCTTCAGCGACGTCATCGCCCGGGTCGAGCAGCAGCTCACCGGACGCCGCTGCTACCGCCACCGCACGCAGGGTGCTCACGCGGCGTCCCGTCAACCCCAAGCCCTCGAGGTCAGCGTCAGCAACGTCAGTTGCCGCTGGAAACATCCGCTGCACTTCACCATCAGTGGCAACGCCAACGTCACTCCCACACCGATCGACGATGCGCGCCAGCAGCGTCCGGGCGGCCGCCACTGACACCTGCTGCCCGACGATCGCGCGGACGAGAACCTCCCACCCGCTGACCGCGCCAGGCACCCGCAACCCAGGACGCCGACGAACCATCGGGGCGAATCGTCGGTGCGACGCCAGGGCCGCGTCGATCACCGCGATGTCTGCCGCCAAGTCACACAGGCGTCGCACCGTGCTCATCACCGGGCCAACGACCGCGACGTCGGACGCGGCAACCTGCACGTGAAGGGCGTTCTCGGCTGCGCTCAAGCCAACCACCGCATCCCCTGCCGCAGTCGCCACCGTCCTTCGGTACACGCCCTCGTCGTACTGCTCAACGCCGGCGATCGCCCTCGACCCCAAGAAGCGCAAGAGCCGCTCGCCGTCCCACGGCACCGTCACCGGAAGTCGCACAGCGATCGACCCTCCGTCAGCCGGGCGATCAGGGGCTACCGGACGCCGACGTAGCTCTGACGGGCTCGCCCCGTACTCGGCCTTCATCACGTCGTTGAACTGCCGCAAGCTGCCGAACCCCGCCGCGAACGCCACATCGGTCACAGACAGGGCCGTCTGCTCGAGCAACGTTCGCGCCGTCTGTGCGCGCCGGGTCTGCGCCAACGCCAGGGCACCCGTGCCGACGGACTCGATCAAGAGTCGGTGCAGATGCCGTTCACTGACCGCCAGTCGCTCGGCAAGGCCGCTGACCCCGACGTCGTCCACCACGCCCTGCCCGATCAGGGTCAGCGCGCGATCGACCAGCCCGGTCTCATCGGCGATATGCGGTCGCGCTGCCACGACCTCGGGGCGACATCGTCGGCAGGCACGAAACCCAGCGGCAACGGCCGCGGCGGGCACCGCGAAGTAGCGAACGTTCTGCGGCTTCGGCGTCCGGGCCGGGCAGGACGGCCGGCAGTAGATGCCAGTGGAGGTGACGCCGAGCACGAACCGACCATCGAAGCGCCGGTCCCGGGACGCCACCGCGCGGTACAACGCGTCGGTGTCGAGCTCCGGCAGACCCGGAAGCATCACGGCGGCGGTGGACATAGGTCCATCCAAGCCCCTGCAACCGGTCCGGACTAGCGGAAATCAGACATCGCGGTGCCGGTCCACAGGATGATGCAGAGGTTGTTGCGTAGGAGCGGGTGATGCGTCGTTCTTGGAGTCAGAGGCGGGCGCGGAGCATCTCGGCCACCAGGAAGGCCAGCTCAAGGCTCTGGGCCCGGTTCAGCCGAGGGTCGCACGCGGTTTCGTAGCGCATCGGGAGGTCACTCTCTGACAGCCCCTCAGAGCCGCCGACGCACTCGGTCACCTCGTCGCCGGTGAGCTCGATGTGGATGCCACCTGGGTGCGTGCCCAGGTCTGCGTGCACCTCGAAGAATCCCTTGACCTCGTCGATCACGTCGTCGAATCGTCGGGTCTTATGACCGGACTCCGCAGTGAACGTGTTGCCGTGCATCGGGTCGCACACCCACAGCGCTGGACGCCCCGTCGCCGTCACCTTCTCGACGATCGCCGGCAGCGCCTCGCGGATCTTGCCAGCCCCCATGCGCGTGATCAGCGTCAGGCGTCCCGGAATGCCATCTGGATCGAGCCGCTCCATCAACGCGACCGCGTCGTCGGGCGATGTCGTCGGCCCAAGCTTGACACCGATCGGGTTGTGAATGCGCGACGCGAAGTCGACGTGCGCACCGTCCATCTGACGGGTGCGCTCGCCCACCCACACGAAGTGTCCAGACACGTCGTAGGGAACTCCAGTGCGCGAGTCAATGCGAGTGAGTGCGCGCTCGTAGTCGAGGAGCAGCGCCTCGTGACCGGCGTAGAACTCAACGCGGTGCAGCTCTTCAGGGTCGGCCCCGATGGCCCGCATGAAGGCGAGCGCACGGTCGATCTCGCCTGCGAGCTTCTCGTATCGCTCACCAGCAGCGCTGTCACGAACGAAGTCGGTGTTCCACGCGTGCACCTGCCGCAGGTCGGCGTACCCGCCCTGCGTGAACGCGCGAACGAGGTTCAGCGTTGCCGCCGACCGGTGGTACGCCTCGACCAGTCGCATGGGGTTAGGCACACGGGCCGCTTGGTCGGCCACCAAGTCGTTGACGGCGTCACCGCGGTAGGACGGGTAATCGATGCCGTCGATGGTCTCGAAGGCACTCGATCGCGGCTTGGCGTACTGCCCGGCGATCCGCCCAATCTTCACGACGGGAAGGCTTGCGCCGTAGGTCAACACCACTGCCATCTGCAGCACGGTCTTGAGCTTGGCTCTGATCTCATCGGCGTTCGCACCACTGAATCGCTCGGCGCAGTCACCGCCCATCAAGACGAAGGCTTCGCCGGCAGCGGCGACAGCGAGCCGGTCGCGCAGGTCGTCGCACTCCCCCGCAAACACCAGCGGTGGCAGCGATGCCAGCTCGGCGCGAGCATCGGCCAGGACGCCGGCGTCCGGCCACTCGGGCTGCTGGGCCGCAGGCAGGTCTTGCCAGGTCAGGGTGTCAGGCACCCCCCAAGGGTACGGACCCATCACCCGATGGTCTTAGCCAGTACTGGCGGGACGCGCCACGCGATCAACCCAGCGCAGACTGCGAGGGTTCCGCCAATGACGGCGAACACCATCAGAGGCGAGCCATCGAGTCGTGAGGCACCAAGTTGGCCAACACCGGCAGCCACCAATCCGGCGTAGGACCACACCATGAGGTAGGCATGCCGAGCAATGGTTGCCGGTGACCGCGGCCCAATGACCATCGGAACCACGCCGACGAGGACCGTCACCAAGCTGACCAACGACAGCACGTGAAACACCCCGAAGGTCGCTTCGCGATGCAGCAAGAGGGCCGCCACGTTGACAGCCAACAACAGCGCCACGTACCCACCACCGAACATCCGATGGCTCGACGTGCCCTTCTCGCGCAGGATGACCACGGCACCTAGAACGAGCGCAGAGACGGCCGCCGCCACGTGGCCGAGCGCTACCAGCGATTCTGAATCCATCGCTCTAGCGCCCTTCCTTCCTCGCGGATCGCTTACCCGAAGAAGGCTCGCGCTTCGGCATACAGCTCTGGTGGCACCGTCTTGAGCTCGGCAACGGCGTCCGCCAATGGCACGAGCACGATGTCATTGCCACGCAACGCCGCCATCTGCCCGAAGTTGCCCGCCTTCACGGCGTCGATGGCACCGATGCCAAACCGGGTTGCCAGGACGCGGTCGCGTGCGGTCGGGGTGCCCCCACGCTGCACATAGCCAAGCACCGTCGTACGTGCCTCGTGGCCGGTGCGCTGCTCGAGCTCGCGAGCGAGCCAGTCACCGATGCCCGACAACCGAACGTGCCCGAAGGCATCCTTCTCGGCGTCCTTGAGCACCATGTCGCCGCCCTGCGGAATCGCTCCCTCTGCCACGACGATGATCGGTGCGTATCCGCGCTCGAACCGCGTGTTCACCCAGGCGACGACCTCGTCCATGTCGAACTGCTGCTCGGGGATCAAGATGATGTTCGCTCCGCCCGCGATACCCGAGTGCAGGGCGATCCAGCCGGCGTGGCGTCCCATGACCTCGAGCACGAGCGTTCGCTTGTGCGACTCCGCCGTTGTGTGCAGTCGATCGATGGCGTCAGTGGCAATCTGCACCGCGGTGTCGAACCCGAAGGTCACGTCAGTGGCCGCGAGGTCGTTGTCGATGGTCTTGGGGACGCCGACGACCTTCACGCCCTCTTCATGCAGTTTCGCTGCGACACCGAGCGTGTCTTCACCGCCGACAGCGATCAGTGCGTCGACACCGAGGTCGGCCAACGTGCCCTTGACCGCCTCCAGGCCGCCGTCCTGCTTCAGCGGATTGGTGCGCGATGAGCCGAGGATCGTCCCGCCTCGCGGCAGGATGCCCCTCACAGCTGCGACGTCGAGTGGCTTGGTCGCTCCGGTGAGCGGCCCGCGCCACCCGTCGGCGAACCCCACGAAGTCCATGCCGTACTCGCCAGCACCGCGTCGAACCACTGCCCGAATCACACAGTTCAGTCCGGGGGCATCGCCACCACCGGTCAGGACGCCGACTCGCATGCGTTCTCCTTCAGCACATCGCTTCACACGGTTCACTCGGGACGCACCTACCCTATGGTTTCGCGCATGCCCGTCCTCGTGATCGACGCAGGTACCACCGGGGTCACCGCGCTCGTGGTCGCAGATGACACTCGGGTGCAATCGCGTGGCTACCGCGAGTTTGCCCAGCATTTCCCGCAAGCCGGGTGGGTCGAGCACGAGCCAGAGGAGATCTGGGTCGCCACCTGCGAGGCGGTCGGTGAGGCGCTTCGCGCCACCTCGGTCACTCCCACCTGCATCGGCATCACGAACCAGCGCGAGACCGTGGTGCTGTGGAACCGCGAGACGCTGCAATCCCCCAGGCCAGCCATCGTCTGGCAAGACCGCCGAACTGCCGGGTTGTGCGAGCAGCTGCGGCAGGACGGTCACGAGGAACTCGTGCGGCGCACCACCGGCTTGCGACTCGATCCGTACTTCTCCGCCACCAAGCTGGCATGGATCCGTTCGAACGACACCCGGACGTGGCAGGGCATCGTCGACGAAGACCTCGCGGTCGGCACCATCGACTCATACCTCGTCGCACGTATGAGCGGCGGACGCGACCACGTCACCGACGTGTCCAACGCGTCGCGCACGTTGCTCTACGACATCCACGAACGCCAATGGTCTTCCAAAGCTCTGCGACTTGTTCAACGTGCCCATGGAGTCGCTACCCACGGTCGTACCCTCGTACGGCACGCTCGCCCACTCCGATCCTGCTGCCTTCCTTGGGCTCGACCTCCCCATCACGGGCATCGCCGGTGACCAACAGGCTGCGCTGATTGGGCAGGGCGCCTTCAACCCCGGCGACGCCAAGTGCACCTACGGCACCGGATCGTTCGTACTCGTCAACACCGGCGCGGACGCCGTCCGCTCGCACGCTGGCCTGCTCACGACCATCGCGTATGGGCGTCCGGACGGCTCGGTTGCGTACGCCCTTGAGGGGTCGATCTTTGTCACCGGCGCTGCCATTCAGTGGCTGCGTGATGGGCTCGGAATCATCAAGTCGGCTGACGAGGTCAACGCGCTCGCCGCCTCGGTAGCTGACTCTGCCGGCGTCGTGTTCGTGCCGGCGCTCGCCGGTCTCGGCGCCCCTGACTGGGATCCGACGGCCCGCGGCACGATCGTCGGCATCACCCGCGGCACGACCGCAGGGCACATCGCGCGCGCCACCCTCGAGGCCATCGCGTTCCAGGTGCGCGACGTCGTTGACGTGATGGTGCACGAGTCACACGTACACCTGCCAGAGCTCGCGGTCGATGGCGGTGCTGCCGCTAGCGACCTGCTGTGCCAGCTACAGGCCGACCAACTCGGAGTGCCCGTGGTACGCCCCGAGGTGCTCGAGACCACTGGGCTTGGCGCCGCGTTCCTCGCCGGCTTGGGGGCCGGGCTCTGGGAATCCCCCGACCAGCTGCGAGCCGCCCGACACATCGAGCGCCGCTTTGAACCAGGACGCCGCGACCAAACGGCACATCGACAGTGGCGAGCCGCCGTCGAACGCGCCAAAGGGTGGACGTCCGGCACACCTTTGGGGTGATCTGCCCCTGCCATGGCCGAGGCGAAGTACCCCAAAGTCGTGCCTTGGACGCGTGAACGGCTAGTCGTCGGCGATCATCTCGAGCACCGACGTCTCGGCCGGTGGGTTGGCCGCGACCTCGTCGACGGCATCGATGATGCGCCGACAGCTGTCACGGAACACCTCAACCGGCATCGTCAACGCCGGCTGCAACCGGTAGTGCCACTTACCGTGCTGCGTGATGCCGAGCACTCCGCGCTTGAGGGACGCCTGGTACACCGCGTACTGGAAAGCAGGAGCCGGCGCATTCGTCGCCTTGCTCTGCACGAACTCCAACGCGGCAAGAGCACCGGACGCCCGAACGTCACCCACCTGCTCGACGCGTGCCTTCAACGGCTCCATCTCTTCGTAGAACACGCGTTGCAGCTCTCGCACGTTCTCGAGCACACCGCCCTCTTGAATGATCCGGATGCCTTCGATGGACGCCGCAGCCGCCGCGGGCTGGAATCCGTAGGTGCTGCCGAGGTGCAAGCTGGTGTCGCCCATGACCTCGTCGGTGCCGATGATCGCGGCGATCGACTGGCCGCCAGCGGCGAACGCCTTGCCGAGCAGCAGCAGGTCAGCGTCGATGTTGTCCCACAATTCGATGGCGAACATCTCGCCGCATCGCCCCATGCAGGTCTGCACCTCGTCGATGCAGAGCAGCCAACCCCACCGCTTGCAGATCGCGCCGAGTCGATCCCAGAACGCCTGACTCGGCGCGTGGATGCCACCCTCGCCCAAGACGGGTTCGATCATGACGCCCGCGATCTGGCTGGGGTGAACCTGCTGCACGAGGAAGTAGTTCTCGAGGTAGTCGAGCACCTCGATCTCGTCGAATGGCCCGGGGCCTGTTGTGAACGGCGACCGGAAGCGGTTGGGGTAGGGAATCGTGGCGATACCTGCGACGTAC
Source organism: uncultured Actinomycetota bacterium (assembly GCA_963712425.1). Classification (GTDB taxonomy): domain Bacteria; phylum Actinomycetota; class Actinomycetes; order JAHEKZ01; family JAHEKZ01; genus JAHEKZ01. Next base: position 86,791 of record CAVQHW010000001.1, read on the forward strand.
TGCATGCTTCCGGACGTCACGCCCGACTGGTCGCTGCTGGTCACGGCAGTCAGGTAGGTCGACTCACCGTGGTACTGGCCGCCGAACGTGAGAATCATCGGACGCCCGGTGGCCTCGCGCATGAACTTCACCGCGCCCTCGACCGCGAGCGTTCCGGTGACCGAGTACTCGACGCGCGACAGGCGTCCAGGAGCGATGTCGGCCAACAGCTCTGCGAGTTCGAGCACCGGAGTGTTCTGAATCCACGCGCTGACCTGCATGCCGTGGCGATCCCACGCGTCCTCCATCGCGCGCTTCACGCGCGGTGGCGTCGGACCGAACGGCGAGGCACCCCACGCCGAGATGTGGTCGGCAAAGGTGTTGCCGTCGACATCGACCACCAACGACCCACGCTTGGACGCCTCGACGAACGGGATGTCGGCGTGGTCACCCATCGTTGCGGTGATGTGGGGATCGGCGCGAGCGAACCATTCGCGGCTCTTCGGGCCTGGCAACTCGGTGCGAACCTCTGGCAGTTCGTAGGTCGAGGTTTCAGTGTCGTTCGGCAACGTGGACGTCATCGATGCTCCCTGGTGTGCCTGTTCTCTGAGGCAAACCTAGTCCGTCCCAGAGCCGAGTTGTGAGACCTCACGCATCACTCGCTGCAATGTCACATGAGGTCACCACTGGATACCGCGATCGCGAACAGCGCTACATAGGCGAGGCCCAGCAGCGTGATCCCAATCACCACAGAAGCCATCACCCACCGAATGACCCTGATGACCTTTGCTGGCTGGCTCATCGCACACCGACCAGGTGCTGAGCCACCGTGAGGACGGCAACTGCCCCGCCGATCACGGCGACCAGTGTTCCTACGACCACGACACTGCGTGACACTCGCTGACTACTCGAAACACTAGACATGACATGACTCCTTCTTGTGAGCGTCGTCACGAGGTGAACCCCGTGACGACGTTGGTGAGCCCCACGGTGAATCCGAGGAGCAGGATGAAGACCACGGCTGGGTAGAAGCGGCGCCAGCGACGAAAGGCGACCGCGACGAAGGCAGCCAACCCAGCAACCAAGAAGAACCGGGTTCCGCGGGCCACGGCGCTGTGCGCGGCGAACTCCACTGCGTTCACGTTCTGTTCACCGGCCGCTGTGGCGTAGACCTTGTACGGCACCCCAGAGAACGGCTGCCCATAGACGGCGGTCGCTCCCGACGCCGCAACCTCGACGCTCGCGGTAGCTCGCATGTCGTCAGTCACGAGGGGTTGCGGTGGTCGGACGCCGGCACCCGCCAGCGAGAGCATGACGACGCCGCCCAGGACGCCTGCCACCAGCGCCGCGACGCCAACGCCACCACTGCAACGGCGCGGCGAGCACGAGCACGACGAGCAGAACCTCAGGGACGATCGGCCACGCGATGGCTTCGGAGAAGGCCCACACGAAGACGAGTGCCAGGCACGCTCGCGTCCGGCTGAACGAGGCAATCCGTTGCCGCAGTGCGCTGTCCGGACGCGACATGGGCTCGGCCTTGAGAGCCTCAACAGCGCTCCGCGCCGCATCCGGTGTCGCGTGCTCGATCGGTGCACCGATCCGCACCTGCACGGCGGCGCGGTGAACGTCGCCATGCACCGGAAGCAGGTCAGAGGTTCCGCGGAGCCCGACCGGCACAACAGGAACGCCAGCGCGCTCGGCCAGGCGAAACGCACCGGAGCGAAACTCGCCAACCGAACCGTCTCGAGATCGTGTGCCCTCAGCAAAGATCACGACGGTGCGTCCCGCACGCAGTTGCTCGACCAACGGCGCGAGGTCGGCGCTTCCCCCGCCCCCGCGTCGCACCTCGAAGCCACCTCCGAGCGAGCGACAAGCCCACCGACGCAGCGGCGAAGATCCCCAGTAGTCGGCGGCCGCGACGAACACGGGGCGGCTGTCGGCTGGCAGGCTGGCCAGCAGCGCAGCGGTATCGGCGTGCGAGGAGTGGTTGGCCACGACGACACAGCCACCCTCGGGCAGTGATCCCTGCACCGACAGGCCGCCGGTCAGTGTCAGCGCGGTTCGCCAGAGAACTCGACGGACGCGCGAGCCGACAATGCCCTCGCTGGGTGATGCTCCGACAGAGGCGCGCACCTCGGTGCCACTCATGACAGCACCACCAGCACGGCAAGCGCCGGCAGCAGCGAGTCAATGCGGTCGAGTAGCCCACCGAAGCCGGGCAGCCACGATCCGGCGTCCTTGACGCCAGCACCGCGCTTGATCATCGACTCGAGCAGATCGCCGGCAGGGGCGGCGATGGCAACAGCGAGCGCGGACACCGGAGTCAGGGCACCAAAGAGCGCCAGCACCAGCATTCCGATCACCGCGCCACCGACGATCCCGGCAATCGTCTTGTTCGGCGACAGCGCTGTGAGCTTTGGCCCGCCGATCGCCTTGCCGGACGCCCACGCGGCCACGTCAGCAACCGAGACCGCCACCACGATCGCGACCAGCAGACGAGCGTCCAACGTGACGAAGCCGACGAGGCCCGCGAGCCAGATGACACCGAACACCGCCGAGATCACTCGTTCGGCGCCGAACGCCACGTCGGACTGCAGGAGAGCCGGCAGCGCAACCACGAGGGGCGCCAGCAGCAGCAGTCGAGCCACGGCGCCGGGGGTGGCGAGCGCCAACCACGGCAGCGCACCGATCACCACCGCGAGCCAGACCGCGTCGGTGCGCGGCAGGCCACGCAGTCGGGCGAACTCGGACGCGCCAACTACCGCCAACACGGTGGCCAGCAGGGCAAGTGCCAGTGGGCCGACCAGGACCGCGGCACCGACAACCGCCGCGGTGATGCACCACACCACCCACCGCTCGATCAGTTCGCGCCGCCGTGAGGCGAGCACCGCGACACCACCGACGCTGAGTGCCGCCGTCACATACGGCGCGGCCACCAAGACGTTGCCGCTCATCGGGCACCCCGCTCGGCCGCTGCAGGCTCTTCGGTCAGCTCACGAGCACCGTGCTCAAGCCGAGCCAGAGCCGTCCACACCGATCCGACGACGATCACCGTGGCGGCGACGTACACCCAGCCGGTCAGGGCCGCGAAGACGACGACGGCACACCGCTCGGTCTTGCCCATGAGCCCGCCATTGCGGCGCGTCCCGCCTGCCGCCGACACCGACAGAGCGATCCACGAGGGCAGGGTTGCGGCGAGAAGGACGAAGCCGGCCCAGCTCAGTGGCAACAACCACACCAGACCGGCGAGCAGCGCAAAGTCTGCGAGTCGGTCGCCAAGCTCGTTCTCGACCGCTCCCCACGGTGTGGAGTTACCGGTCTGCCTCGCGACCCCACCATCGAGGTTGGCGAAGGCGAGCCGGACGACCACCAAGGCACCGACCAGCAGCGCGGTGACGAGGCCGGGGGCTTGCGTGGCGAGGGTGAGACCAGCCCCGACACCGGCAAGCACACCGAGCCAGGTCAGGTGAGAGGGCCTAAGGCCCGCGGTGATGCAGTGGCGGCGCACACCAGTGAGCGCCTCGGAGAATCGCGGCTTGAGCGCGTAGAGACCGTTCATGTATTCAGAGTCGCCGCGCGCGGCCGCCCTGACATCGGTGCGAGTACTCGACCTGTCTAGGTACGGGTACTCAGTTCACGCGGATGGGATCAGTCGACTGGACTCGGTTGTCTGAGCTCAGTCGTCGTAGCCGTGTTCGAGGGCAAACCGTGTCAGTTCGACGCGGTTGTGCAGGTGCAACTTGCCGAGGATGTTCTGCACGTGGTTCTGAACGGTGCGGTGCGAGAGCGTCAGCCGTTCGGCGATCTGCTTGTACGACATGCCCTTGGCGACGAGTCGCAGCACCTCGGTCTCGCGCTCGGTCAGGGCGGACGCTGGCGATGGCTCGTCAGCGGTGATCCGACGGAACTCACCCAGCAGCAGACCGGCTAGACCTGAGGTGAACACCGGTTCGTCATTGGCCGTTCGTGTGACCGCATCGACGAGCTCGTCGCGCGACGCCGACTTCACGAGATACCCCGTCGCTCCAGCCTTGACCGCCGCGAGCACGTCGGCGTGCTCGCCGGACGCCGACAGCACCAGCACTCGGGTCTCTGGGTCTTGGGCCACCAACGCGCTAGTCGCCTCCACTCCGCTGATGGTCGGGAGCTGCAGGTCGAGCACGACCACGCGCGGGTGTGTGCTCGCGGCCCGCCGCACTGCTTCGTCACCGTCGCTCGCGGTGGCCACCACGTCGAACCCGGCATCGCCGAGGTCACGCGCCACGGCGTCCCGCCACATCGGGTGATCGTCGACCACCATGACCTTGACGGCGTCGGCGCTGCTCACGGCGTCACCTTAGGACGCCGAGGGTCGCGGCAGGATCAACTCGACCTCGGTGCCCTGCCCAGGTGTCGACGTGATGTCGGCGCGTCCGCCGAGGTCGCGCAGGCGTCCCCGGATCGACTGGTCGACGCCGAGGCGTCCGGCAGCACGAGCCGCCTGCAGCCGCCCCGGCGCAATGCCTGACCCGTCATCGCGCACTGACACGGTGATCTGAGCGTCATCGACGTCAAGCAGCACCCACGCTGGCGCGTCCGTCCCAACATGCCGCTCGACGTTGTCGAGAGCCGCTTCGACAGCCGCCAGCAACTCGGCCGCTATCGAGTCGTGGAGCCACAACGCCTCAGCGGGTGCGGCCACCGTGACCTGAGCGGACGCGACCGACCGCAACAACCCGCAGAACTCGACCTGGCCCGATCGATGTTCAACGTCGGGCCGTTCGATCAACAGCTGTCGCACCGCTTCTTGCTGCTCTTCTGCCAGCCGACCGAGCTCGACTCCGTCAGGTCCAAGTTCGGGTGCTCGCCGCTGCACGAGCGCCAACACTTGCAACACGCCGTCGTGGATCGAGCGAGCCAGCCGTTCCCGCTCGCGAGTCGCGGCGTCCATGCGCACTGCACGCGAGAGCGCGCGCTGACTGTCGCGGAAAAGGTCAACCGCGTAGCCGCCGATCAAACCGGCAAGCAACATCAGCAAGACGTTGTCGCCGGTCGAACGGGTCAGTTCTCCGCGAGCGACGATCGACACCGTGCTCAAGGTGGCCGCGGCAGCGAGCCCGCCACGCCACCCCCACTGCGCGGCCCACGCGAGCAACGCTCCGGATGGCCAGAGCAGCGCCAGCGTCGGCTCGCCTGCGTCGATCCGCGCCGCTTCGTCGACGAGCGGGTTTACCCCGATCGCGACCGCGGCCATCGCCAGGTCCGCGATCAAGACCGGCGGCGTGCGGCGTCCAGGACTTCGATAGAGCAGCGTGACGACGAGGGTCCATGCGGCGATGCCTGCGACCACGACCCAGCCGATCCAGGGCCGCGCGTAGTACTCGGCCAGCAGCGCGTAGGCAACCACGACGTAGATGACTGTGGCGAAACGGTAGATCGCCAGCGCCCGCCACAGGGGCGCCATCGGGTCAGACGGCAGCCTGGTCAGGGCGGTGCGTTGCCTTGGTGGCCGGGTGGACGCCGCCACGGCTCAGGCTGCGGTGACGGTCGTTCGCTCGTCGACCAGCGGAACCTCAGCGGCCGGACGCGGCGACTTGGCGCGCGAGGCGTAGACGTCGACGTACTCCTGGCCGGACAGCTCCATCAGCTCGTACATCAACTCGTCGGTGACCGACCGCAGAACGAAGCGGTCACCTTCCATGCCCTCGTACCGCGAGAAGTCGAGCGGCGTCCCGATCCGAATACCCACGCGCGCGATGCGCGGCCACAACTTTCCGGGAGGCTGAATGTGACGCGTGTTGATCATCGCGACCGGGATCACCGGCACCTGTGCCTCGAGCGCCATGCGGGCGACGCCGGTCTTGCCGCGATAGAGGCGGCCGTCTGGCGAGCGTGTGCCTTCTGGATAGATGCCGAGCAGGGTCCCTTCACCGATGATGCGCAAGCCGGTCGTGATCGCGCCCTCGCTGGCGCGACCCCCCGTGCGGTCGACGGGAACTTGACCGACGGCGCCCATGAACCAGGCGATGAGACGTCCTTTGATGCCCTTGCCGGTGAAGTAGTCGCTCTTGGCCATGAACGTGATGTGCCGGTCGACCATGAGCGGCAAGAAGACGGAGTCGCTGAATGACAGGTGGTTGCTGGCAAGGATGGCGGGGCCGTCGTCAGGAATGTTCTCGATGCCCTGAACCCAGGGTCGGAAGAGCAGGCGCAGCCACGGGCCGACGAGCACGTACTTCATCAGCCAGTAGAGCAAGGGGTTCCTTCGCCAATAGCGGGCGAGATGGGCCAGGTCAGGCCCATCGCCGCAGGTCAGCCTATTGACCCATACCCGATATCAGCAACGTCCAACCGAGTGTTCGGTTGCCCGCCCCGGCGTGTCACGATGACCACGTGGTCTTACGCCCGGGCGCAGAGCCCTACAGCCATGACGGTGGACCCGTCGGGGTACTGCTCTGCCATGGCTTCACGGGGTCTCCGGCGTCCCTGCGTCCGTGGGCCGAGCACCTGGCGTCCGAGGGCTACACGGTCAGCCTGCCGCTGCTGCCGGGGCATGGCACCGAGTGGCGCGACCTGGCGCTGACCCGGTGGCCCGACTGGTACTCCGTGGTTGAGCGCGAGCTGCTCGACTTGGTCGACCGGTGCGACCAGGTCTTCGTGATGGGGCTGTCGATGGGCGGCACCCTCACGCTTCGGTTGGCGCAAGAGCACGGGGACGCCGTGGCTGGTATCGGTGTGGTCAACCCGTCGGTGCATTCGGAGCGTTCAGACCTGAAGGCGCTGCCGGTCTTGCGGCACGTGGTGCGTTCGGTGCCGGGCATCTCGAACGACATCAAGAAGACGGGGCAGGACGAGGTGGCGTACCGCCGCGTTCCGCTGCAAGCGTTGTACTCGCTCACCGAGATGTGGGCGGACGTGTCTGCGCGACTCAATGAAGTTCGCTGCCCGATGGTGGTGTTCGGAAGCGATGACGACCACGTGGTCGAACCGAGCAACAGCGTCGAGGTGGTCAAGGGAGTGAGCTCGACCGACGTCACGTTCATTCCGCTGCACGACAGCTATCACGTCGCCACGCTCGACAACGATGCCGAGCACATCTTCGAACAGAGCAGCGCGTTCATCCGTCGCATCGTCACGCACGGTGCGTCAGAAGCGGCGCCGTTCGGAGTGCGCTCGTGACGACCGTCCCCGGTTCGGGTGATCCCGACGACCGTGACGAACGCGAGCCGGAAGACCTCAACGACCCGAAGTCGATCGATGCAGCGTTCGACGAGATCGTGTCGAACATCGACAGCCCGGGCACCGCAGCGTCCACTGCCCCGTGGCCGGACGCCGAGGGCACGGGTAGCAGTGATGCTGAAGGTGACAGCGATGCGGCGCCTGAGGGTGGGCCAGCTGCGATGTCTCCGCGGACGCCGCGGTCGGACTGGTCGGAGTGGGAGGACGTCCGCGTCCCCGCACCCGAAGCGGACGAACACGTTGACGAGCTGGACGATGACACCGACGAAGAGGGGCACTACGTGCCGCCGCCCCCTCCGCCGGTGCCGAAGGGTGACTCGGTGACGCGGTGGGCGTGGGCCGGAGCCATCGGAGCACCGGTGCTGGGGTTGCTGTTACTGCTGCTGGGGTGGAACCTCGACGGCATGTTGGGCCTGCTGCTGGTGGCGGCGTTCCTCGCGGGGTTCGTGACCCTGGTGTCACGGCTACGCACTGGTCCCCGCATCGATGACGGCCCCGACGACGGCGCCGTCGTCTAGCTCACCCTCAAACCGCAAGAAGGACGCCTTCACGCGCTCTCAGCGCAGAATCGCCACGCTCACGCGCGACGAGCCTCACCAGGGGCTCAGCAGCTCAACCAACCCGGCGTCCGGAACCGAACTCCACGTCGGAAGTTCACGGGACGCGTAGATCAACGCCCGGCATTCCGCCTCGATCTCAAATGCCCGCAGCAGCCGCTGATCGAACAGCGCGGTGTCCCCATACGCCGCGAGGGTGGCGTCGTACCGCTCGAGCACCGTCTCGCGGACTGCGCCGACCCACGTCGGTACCCGCTCCGCGGGGACGTCCTCACCTCCGCTGACCATGCGCCGCAGGGCACCGTGAGCCACGTGGGTGACCTCACGCATGAGCCGTGCGACGTCCATGGCCGCCAGGTGTGGGCCCTCCCCTGGCTCCACCAACAGCGGGTCCAACACGATCCGCTCGTCCACCTGAACGAACTGCTCGAGGCTGCCCAGCGGCACCGCGGGCAACGTCACCGCGTCACCCGCTCGCGCGAGCTCGGCGAACCACCCGCGCAGATCACTCATGTGAGCCTGCAACGTTTCGCGAACACCTGGATCAGTGAGCACCACCGCCTCGGACAACACGTCCTTGACCCGGCGCTCGAGTTGACGCGCGGCGTCCGATCCCAACTGCGCGGTCGGCGTCATCGACTCAGCTGACGGAGTGGCCAACGCGTGGTGGACGCGCGCGAGCGACTCACCCAGCGCGGTCGCGAGCGACAACGTCGACGTCGCGGTGTCGTGACCGCGGAGGTGCCGGGTCGCGAGACCGTTCAACACCTCGGCCGCCGACCGCGCCGTGCGAGGTGTGCCCACCAACGCCACTGGGCCGATCGCCCCACCGTCCGCGTCGCGCCACACGAGGTCGAACCGTGCACCCGCGACGAGGTCTTGCGCGGAGTGAGCGATGTGCCGCCACGGTTGCAGCGGCACTGACTCCAAGCGCTGTGGACGCAACACGAGCCGGACGCGGTAGCGACCGTCGACGTCGATGATTTCGCTGTGAGCCGTCGACGAGACGAGCTCTTCGGACAGTGCGCCCTGCAAGTCGGTGGGATCGGGTGCGTCCAACGCGCGAACACTCCACCCGCGGTCACCATCGACCGATGCACCGAACTCGACGAGCGCGGCCATCCACCCGTCGCCGGCGCGCGACCGGCGCGGTGCCATGCCGTCGTCGACCAGCGGCAGCGCGTAGTGCTCGTCGGAGTCGTCGGCCGCGAGGACGAGCCAGCCAGGGGGCACCGTCTCGGGCAGCGGCATCGCTTCCACGATGTGCAGCCGGTCGGGGGACGCGGTGCCGTGCGGCAACAGCAGCCGAGGGGGAACCTCCTCGACTCGCCTCAACACGCCGTCTGACACCGCTGCTCCCAGTCCTGGTTTTGGCTACACCGGGTTACCGCGCCTCAGCGGTCAGCGACCGACGAGACCGGGCGGTCAGCGACCGCCGGGGTTCAGCCCACCACATCGACGATGACGGGGCGATGATCGGTGGCCCGGATCAGGTCCGATTCGTCCACTATTTCGAGTGGTGAGATCGGTGCCACCGACCAGGGCTCCGGAGTGAAGATCGTGTCGATGCGACGGCGCGGGTCGGACGCCGAGAAGGTCGGCAGGTCTGCTGCGGCTCCGACGTCGGTGCGGTTTCGCCCGATGGCCTGCCATGCGGGGCCGTCAGACCGCTCATTGAAGTCGCCGGCTATCACTGCTGGGTGTTCGGTTTCGGCGCCGGCGAGGAGATGGAGCACCTCGGAGGCGTGGCGCTGGCGTTCATCCCCCTTGAGCCCCAGGTGGACGGACGCCGCAGTGAACCGGGTCGCGCCGAGGCTCAGCTGGGCGACGGCCACCCCGCGAGAGTGAAGGCCAGGCGTCTTGGAGAGTTGATAGGACGCCGCGGAGTCGACGTTCATGCGGAGGGTGGTGAGTATCGCCACCGCCGCTGCCGGGCGGCCCGATGCGGCGACGACCAGCCCGGACTCGCGTGCGATGGCGGCCAGCTTGCTGCGGGCACGGAGGAACCGGGGGGCTTCCTGGACAAAGAGGACATCGGGGGCGCACTCGCCGATCACGCGAACGACGGCGTCACGATCGTCGCGCAGCGATCGGACGTTCCAGGTCATCAGACGTAACGGTCGGGGCACGTGTCCTCCAAACGGGTGAATGCAGGGACTATCCTCATGACAGCTCTGGAGGAAGGGGACACTTCATCCAGACTTGATAGTCCATCTGGGCGAGGTGTGCCCGCGACAAGGGGGCTCGATGATCGGCATGTTCCGATCAGTTCGCGGACGCCGCGACGAAGGTGCGTCGGCGGTGGAGTTTGCTTTGATCCTCCCCATCCTCGCGCTGCTCGTGTTCGGCATCATCGATTACGGGTTGTGGTTCGCGGACAGCATCAGCATGCGACAGGGAGTTCGAGAAGCGGCGAGACAAGGGATCGTCGCCAATTTTGATGCAGACCCGACATGTACTACGGGGAGCAACGGTCAGAAGCTTGCTTGCCTAGCCGAGAATCGAATCGGTGCCCTGACAGGTGATCCGGCAATCAAGATTGTCGCGCCGGCAAACTGGGAGAAGGGTGAACCACTCATCGTCTGCGCCCAGATGAAATCTGACGGCCTCATCGGTTTCGTACCGCTCCCCCGCAACGAGGTCATCGCGTCGGAAGTTCAAATGGCCGTAGAGAACACAGACTTCGTTGTTGGGTCGGTCAGCTACGAAGATTCACCACCAACAGGTGAGGACTGGACATGGTGCGGTTGAGGTCACGCAAGGCAGAAGACGGCGCGATCGCGGTGATAGTGGCCTTGCTCGCGGTGACGATGCTCGGTCTCGCGGCAATCGTTGTCGACCTCGGGCTCGCTCGAGATAGCCGGCGCCAAGCGCAAAACACAGCCGATGCTGCGTCCCTCGCGGCGGCCAACGCGCTCTACGCAGCCAACCCCAATGAGGCCGACTTCGATGACGCAGTCGACGCCGCCAAGGACTTTGCCTCCAGCAACTACGGAACGTCAGATGCAGACTGGGACGCTTGCACCACAGACGAGCCGCTGGCGTATGTCCCGGCCGGTGTTTCAGAGTGCATCAGCTTCGACGATGCGGACGATCCCGAGAACGCACTGGTGTATGTGCCAATCGAGAACTCCCCAGTCTTCTTCGGCGGAGTCTTCGGATCCAGCGGGACGGCCGTCGGCGCCCTCGCCCAGGCGCGAATCGACTTCAACACGAACCCATTGTGCGCTTTCTGCGTCCTTCGGGACATGTTGCACTGGCCCCAGAACGGCACGCTCACGGTCCAGGGGGCTGATGTTCGCATCAACGGTGACCTCCGACTTAACCCGCAGGGTGCCGTCGACGTAGAACCGCTCATCAATGTGGGAGGTGACTTGTACTTGTCGGGCACCGTCACCCAAAACCCCGACAACGCCGACGGGGGTGACTTCATCCCGAATCAGCCACAGATCACTGACCCCTTGGCTTCGGTGAGGTTGCCGTTTGCCACGCAAAGCACTTTGACCACCAAAACAAACCCCTGCACAGGCGGACCGGGCATCTATGGCAGTTACCGCATTGGCGCAGGCCAAACCTGCACGCTGACACCCGGCCTTTACGTGTTTACGGGGACATTCTCAGCGCAGTCGAACGTCAACACGCGGCTCGTGGCGAACAACGTGACGATGTACTTCACGTGCGGTACCAGCGCAGCTCCTACGCCATGTGCAAGTGGTGGACAAGCGGGTGGTGACCTAGACATGAGCGGTAACGGCAGCTACCAGATCTCGGCTCCCACACCCTCCTCTGGACTGCCCTCAGAGTTGCATGGCTTTGCCCTTGTGTACGACCGCAACAACACGGACACGCTGCAACTCACCGGCAACGCGAACAGTTCCATCGTTGGCACGATCTATGCGCGAAGCGGCACCTTTGACGCACGAGGCAATGGCTGTTCAGGCGCCAACAGTTCCATGATCATCGTTGGAGACTTCCGGTTCTCTGGAGCGAATGCTTGCTTCAGCACCCGCTTCAACCCCGCCGACAACGTGCAGATCCGTCGTGTCGAATCGGCATTGGTCAGATAACTAGCGCACCAGAGCGCGATCACCTTCGCTGGTCCGCGGGTTCTTCGTCGCGTCGAAGTGAACATTCAAGGACGCGTTGTTACCCGAAAACTTGATGTCCTTCACGATGACCCACGAACTGAGATTGCTATCGCCGGCTCCGTTACCCCTGGCGTCGATCGTGGCACTTGCGCCGTAGATTGCACCACCCACGTTCACAGAGCCATTACCGACCATGCGCATGTCGGCCGCGTTGTTGCGGTCGTACACGATTGCGTAGCCGTAGAGCTCCTCAGCCACCCCAGGGTGCATAGCGGCGGTCGCCGCCCTGGGTGCTTCGAGGGTGTAGGTGCCATTTCCAGAGAGATCGATGCCTCCGCCGACCTCGTCTTGAGAATCGGAGCATTCGCGAACCGCTGTAGGCGTACCGCAGGTGAAGTACATGGTCACTCCATTGGCAACAAGATCTCCATTGCCTGAGAAGTCCACGTCGCCGGTGAATACATAGAGTCCCGGATCGAGTTCGCAGGTACCACCTGTACCGCCGAGGCCGTCGTATATTCCCGGTCCGTCTTCACAAGGATCGCCCAGGGGGCGGGCCACGAGGTCCGCCTGGGTAGCGAATGGGAGCTCCAAGGCGGCGAGCGGATCGACGATGCGGGGCTGACCTGCCTGACCCTGTCCTCCTTGGAACTTGCCAGGGCTCCCCCCGATTAGCCCTTCGACGAAAGCATTGCCCCCGTCCAGAAATTGCGAGCCGTCTTCAGCGGTTACTAGCCCTTCAGCAGAACCGGCGTATCCATTATTGGAAATGTCGACACTGCCGTTGAACCACATGTTGCCGTTGCTCACGGTGAGATTGCCGTTCTGCAGATCGTGGGTGTCACTGCCGAGCACGCAGAACACGCATGGGCGGTAGCCTCCGGGGTCCAAGCGAGCCTGCGCGAGAGCGCCAATGCCCACGCCCTGATAGCCGACGAGCCCGCCGAAGATTGTTGCCTGCTTCCTCACAGGCACGACCACAAGAACCTCGCGTGGATAGGTGGCGCTGTTGAAGCTAATGCAGTTCGTCCCAGCGGAGGGATCTTGATACCCGAGCGCGTCAGTTGTCGTGCAACTCGCCCACTCGTCTTCCGTCGTTCCGTAGTTCTCGGCAGCGTAGCTCTTGGCTGCCTCGACGGCTGCCACGAAATCGCCGGGTTGATTCAACCGGGGTGCCCGTGTGGCGTACAGCGCGTTCGCGGCGGCCAATGCCGCTGCGTCTGCCGTGTTCTGCGCCTGACGACGGCTATCACGCGCGAGACCCAAGTCCACAACCAGAGCGCCGAGACCGAACATGACGAGCGCAAGGACAGCCGTCAATATCGCGACTGCACCCGCGTCCCGATGCTGATGGTCACGCGACATCACGTGCACCAATCCCAGCTTGATCCAGCGGGAGCTGTCTCGGCCCCACCTGTGAAGTCAACCAGCGGATCTGTCTTTTCGATCGACATCTCGACGCGACTTTGAATGATCCGATCATTCGGAAGCGGAATGATGCCGCTGCCTATGCCCGCCTCGATCTGCGAACAGACAATGAGGGGTGCGCCGCGTGTCCAACCCTCAGGTGCATCGACCATGACGGCAGGATCGCCGGTGATCCCACCGATGCGGTCTTGTGCTGTGCACATGAGTTTCAGACTGTTCTCATCGCCGCTCGCACCGGTCAGGTCACAAGAGGTGCTTGATCCGAAGTTGGCGACTACACCCTGCCGAGCCGCTTCGCGGACGCCCTGACGTGTGGACAGTGAGTCAGAGAACCAGAGCCCATACTCGATGATGCCGAAGACCAGCAAGATGAGCAGCGGCGCCACGAGGGCGAACTCGACAGCGGTCGCGCCCTCTTCCCTCTTCCGCGCCAACAGCTTTCGATAGCGGTCCATGACTCCCTCCACACGGGAGCCCCACGGCTACCCGTCCCAGAGGCGGCATCGGCAGGAATCTTGGGCTGCTTGAGATCCCACCAGGCCCGATACACCCGGGGAGATCAGCAAAACTACGGAACGTGACGATCGACTACGGAACGAGGCGGCGGGCCAGCATGGCGGCACCCACCGCCCCCGCTTGGTTACCCAATTCGGCCCCTACGACTGGCGGTAGCGGACGCCGCCCCTGACCCGTCACCGACGCTGCCAGCATCTGGCGCGCGGGCGCAAGCAACATCTCCCCTGCCTCGCTGACCCCTCCCCCGATCACGATCCGCTCTGGATCGAGCACAGCCACCAAACTGGCCAGCCCTCGCCCGAGCCACTCTCCGACAGTCGTGATCGAGTCGCGCGAACGCTGGTCTCCCTCCGCCGCCGCTCGTGTGATGGCCGGGCCGGTGACTTCAGAGTCGCCACCACGTTCGATGTACTCAGCGACCAAGGCCGTACCACTCGCGTAACGCTCCCAGCATCCTCGTGCGCCGCAGGGGCACGATCGGCCATCGACCACGACGGTGATGTGTCCCGCCTCCCCCGCAAACCCTTGAGATCCCGAATAGAGCTCGTTCCGCAGGATCAGGCCAGCACCGAGTCCGGTTCCCAGAGCGACGAAAAGCATCTCGGGCGCCTCACGTCCGGCCCCGGCCTCATGCTCGGCCCACGCCGCTGCGTTCGCGTCATTCTCTATGAGGACCGGAACACCCAGGGCACTCGTTAGATCCTTAGCGAGCGGCTCACCGGCAAGCGGCAGGTGCGGAGAGAAGAGCACATGACTTCTGTCAGCAGCCACGTTGCCGGCTATGGCGAGGCCAACAGACGCGATGGAGGACCCCTCGCTCACCCGTGAAGCTGCCTCGACAATTCCGCTGACCATAGAGGCATACGCAGTCGACTCAGTTTCGGTCCTGGTGCTCGCAAGCACCGCACCAGAGTCATCGACCAAGATGGCAGCGACTTTCGTGCCGCCAACATCTACACCTACCGTGAGTTCCGTCATCAGTCGATATCGATTCGCTCGACGTCGCGGTCGCCACCGGTGGCCCACTTGTGTTCATGCTCGCTCAGCAACGCACGCGCGGCGGCGATCAATGCGTCACTTGCTCGCCCCAACTGATCGACCACATCGGGGTGATGATCACGCAGCGCACCTAACACCACACATACGGGACACGCTCGACACTCGGCGCTACCCGTGGCAATGGGGGCTTCCGGAACGCCGCGTTCATCGAGCCAACTCCGTACCGCATCGAGCAGGCGCGACGCCTCTTGCGCAGCCGAACCAAGGGGTTCGCTTCCACTCATGGGTGTGCCCTTTGCGTCGCCGGATCCGTCGATCTGGCGTGAAATCTGATGTGAAGGTGCTCGCCATTAACCCGAGCACCCGCCACGTCGCACCGTCGCAACGCCGTCGGAAGGGCTAGCAATCGACGACGCCCGGAGACGGTGATTGCGAGCTCATCCCCGACCCGACTCAGCTCCAGCGACGACTTGTCGACGAGCGGCAGTCGCAGACTGACCTCGTAGCCATCGCTCGTCGTGTCGATGCTCATGAGCTCGGTCGCCTCAGATCCGACTAGTGGATCGATGCTCCGATAGACATCCGCGCCGAGTGCCGCAAGTGCCGGGGCCCCCACGGGTTCAGCCTCCTGATAACTGGCAGTGAGCACCGGCAGTGGGTCAAACGAATCCGCGACATCGCTCATCACGCGATCTTGGGTCGACGCCCATCCCCTACGCCAGTCGTCGCCGGCCGAGTCGAAGACCCGATTGGCGATGACCGCATCAACTCGATAACCAAAGAGCGCAAGCTGAGTGAACGACCGCCGTGCTTCGGCTACGACCACAGACTCCGGGGTGAGCACGAGCCTGACACTCGTCTCAGGCGATCGCAGCACCCGCTGCACGTCGACTAGTTGCCGCTGCAACTGCTCCGCTGCCTCCCACACCTCGGGCTTAGGGGTTGGCAATCCCATCGCCGGGCCAAGCAGTGGCCGCAACGCACGCACCACCTTCAGCTCAGATGGCAAGACTCGCTCCAGGTACCAGTCGAGCGCCTCCGGGAGCGCCAGCAGTCGCAACGTCTCGCCAGTGGGCCCGCAATCGACGATGACGGCGTCCCATCGGCCACTCAGCGCGTGCTCACGGACCTCGAGCAGTGCAAGCAACTCTTCCGCGCCTGGCAGCACGGTGAGTTCCTCCGCGCGCAGATCGTCGAGCCCGGAGGCACCAAGCGCGCTAGCAAGGTAGCGCTGCAGATCGCCCCACACTTCGTGCAACCGTCGCTGGGTATCGACATGCCCCACGTATAAACCGGGGGCGACCTCGTGGGGTTCGCCACCAACCGTGGTCTGCAACGCATCTGCCAGCGAATGTGCCGGGTCTGTCGAGATCACGAGCGTCTTGCGGCCATCTGCAGCGACGCGTGCCGCTGTCGCGGCGGCCATTGTCGTCTTTCCAACGCCGCCTTTACCGGTGAACAGAATGACCCGCACGACGCTATGCCTCGACTCTCCGCTTGAGCTCTTTGAGCGCAGTGTCGGTGATGACCTTCTCTGCCTTGCGACGCAGCAGGCCGATCATCGGAATCTTCAGGTCGAGGGTAAGGACGTATTCAACGGTGGTACTGGACGCCCCTTCGGCGCGAAGGCGGTAACTGCCTTCCATGGCTGTGAGCATCTGAGCTTCGACAAGCGACCAACTCACGCTGGTGTCACCGTCCCACGTGTACGCAAGCGTGTACGTGTCCTTCACCACACCGGCATCGAGCACAAACTGGGCTTCCCGGGGACGCCCTGAAGTATCTCGAGACAGCACCTCGACGGATCTCACCGAGCCCGCCCATTCCGGATACGCCTCCAGATCGGCGATGACCGCCATCACCGCAGCCGGGGTCGAGTCGACAACAATCGTCGATGAGGTCTGTTCAGTCATGACGCTCCGGCCTGGATCTGATCGGTCCTTCCGAGCGTATCGGGCGATGCAGTCTCTAGAAGATGGCCCCAAGCACGGTAAGCATCAGGAAGCCGAGGGCAGCGACTACCACTGTCCCGCCAACCATGACAGCGATACGCGTTGCCTTGTCCTCCATGCTGCCAACCCATCGGCTGGTGGGATCACCTTCACGGTGCTCGGCAGCGAGCATCGAGAGCATCACATCGATGTCGCTGACTTCCGGCGACGCCTCGGGCTCCTCCGGCTCTACCGGATTCGCCCCTGACACGACTGTGTCAGCCGGAGCTTCCAGCCTGGAATCGACAACCGGCTGGTAGAACGTCTCGGGTCGACTCGCAGCCTGCTCAGAGCCGTGCGGGCCCTCGGCTTCGGGCGGCTCCATCAACTGCTCGATCGGGGCCGTCAGCGGGTCAAACTCGTCCTCAACCCGGGCATAGCAGAGCGTGCACCAGCTTTGGTCCGCGCGCAGGGGGGTCCCACATTGCCCGCAAGACAGTGTCGTGCTCACCAACCTGTGGTCGGCAGAGATGATGAGGGTCTTGACCGATCGTGACCTTCTTCACTTGCGCTCGCCCAGCCGGAGCATCAACCTGGGCATGGGTCCGGTCGAAGGGGGGACGATGAGCGCAGTAGTGGAGGCCCGCGGATCTGACGGTGTCCTTTGGACCGGTCACGGCGGTTGATGGCTTCGACCTGTCGGTACCAGCCAGAGCCACCGTCGCGCTCGTCGGTCGCAACGGGGCTGGCAAGTCGACGACCCTCAAGGTGCTCGCCGGAGTCCTCCCACCCACGAGCGGTTCGGTGATCTATCGCCGGTGTCGACGCCGTGAGGTACCCCGACCAGGCCCGGGCGCGCGTCGGGTACTGCCCGGACGTCGGAGGCCTGATTCCGCGTGCCACTCCCTGGGAGCACCTCCAACTGGCAGCCACATTGCGACACATCAGACGAGCTGGGAGCCGCGAGCGACAGATCCTCTTAGACCGATTCGATCTTGCTCGGTGTCGCAGATCGAGTCACCGCCGGCTTCTCACATGGGATGGGTCGTCGGATGTCGGTCCTACTTGCCGCCTTTCACGAACCTGAGGTCTTGCTGCTCGACGAACCATTCGACGGTGTCGACCCGCTAGGCGTCGAAGCCACAATGGACGTCATCCGCGAACTCCGGCGACGGCTCCGCGGTCTTGGTGTCCACTCACCTTCTCGAGCTCGCCGTTCAGGCGTGTGAAGAGGCGGTGGTCCTACGTCGAGGAGCAACGTCGTCGCAGCCGCCCCAGCGCAGGAGTTGTCTGGTCCCACAGGCGCTGAGCGCTACCGCAGTCTGCTGTCATGAAGACCCTGATAGGTACAACGAACGACCAGCTTTGGGCCCTGCTGCGTCTCAGGTGGCAGATGATTCGCTCAGGCCCACTGAAAATGCTGGTGATCGCTGCCGTGGCCGGACCCGCGGTCCTAATTCTGTTCGGCCTGCTAGCACTCCGAAGCGCTCCGGAGGAGCAGGCCTTCAACATCGCAGTCGCAACACCTACGTTCTATGTGGGTTTCGTGATTCTGGCGGTCATCGCGCCACTCGTTTCCGGGGGCGGCTATGAACTGTTTCCTCCAGGGCAACTCGTCGCGTACCCCATCAAGCCCGCGACAGTGTTCCGCAGCACGCTTGTGTTGGCACCGGTAAACCTCGCCTGGCTACTTAACGTCATTGCCCTCTTCGTTGTCACAGGCTTCGCGTCCGGACCAATCACCTGGGCGGCTACCAGCCGATCCTTGGTGGTTGTCGGTTGTTTCATTGCGATGGCGACTGTGATCGGTCATGCGGTGGGTTGGCTGGTTGTCGGGTTCCGGCAATCTCGCCCCGGACGAGTCGCGACCAACATCGTGGGGCTTGGCCTCGTGGCCGCCGCCCTCATGGTTCTGTGGACCGACAATGTCGTGGGGGCACTCGACAAGTCACCCACACGATTCGTGATCTCGGGTGCCATCGACGGCTACGCGCTGCGCTACAGCAGTTGGCTCACGGCCATCGGCGTAATGACTGTGGCGACCTACGGTGCGCTTCGGGTTGGCGGCTGGATCACCAGTTGGACCCTTCGGCGCTCCGGCGCCCAAGCTGATCGCAGCAGTTCACGAACAATGACGAGGCGTGAGACTCAAACTGCAGCCTGGCGGGCGCTCGTGGCTGTCGATCATGCGAGCCTATGGCGTTCGACGCCTCTGCGACGGGGCACGCTCGTACTACTGGTTGTGCCCGGCGCTGTCTCCGCGTTGGCGGGAATGTCGTGGCAATCGCTGATCCTTGTTCCAGGCCTCATCGCAGCGGGCGCGGGGCTGCTGTTTGGGATCAACGCGTTCACGCTCGACTCAACAGGTTCAGTGTGGTTATCAACGCTGCCGGGCTGGGCAACACCTGCCTACATCGCCAAGAGCCTGGTCTTCCTAGAAGTCGCACTCATGGCGGTCGCGTCTGCACTCATTGGTGGCTCGCTTCGCGCACAGGCGGCCCAGGCGGCCGCTGAAGTCACTGCGGCTATCAGCTCCGCGGTGGCCTGTGCGCTCGTGGTCGTGGCTCTTGGGATGCGCTCGTCGCTCAGGCACCCCCACCGAGCCGACCTTCAGAGTTCGCGAGACACCCCCGCACCCCCTGGAGTAATGGCAGCGCAGTCCATCCGCTTCGCCACTGTCACGACATTCACTAGCCTCTACTTCGGGCTGCTGGCCATTACGGGCGAGTGGTGGCTACCGCTGTTGGGCGCGATCCCGGTTGCGCTTGGCGCTTGGATCCACTGGCGGAAGACCATGGAGGCCTGGCTCCATCCCCACGTTCGCGCGCATGTGGTGACGACGGTCGCCGGAGGATGACCTAGTCAGTTGTTACTAGTTAAAACTGGCCTGTCTTCGACCCATACTGGGGGCCGTAACGATCGACATGCATGGCACGATTCGGTCATAGCGGCGGATGTTACCCAGGGGGCTCGGGGGTCACCATGACGAAAGGGTCACCATCACGGGCCTGCCGCGACTCAGCAGGTTCAAATTTGTCCGCCTTGTTCCCTCAACCGAGGGCAGCAATCTCCGATAGAAGGTCCTATGGGACGTAGAACACTCTTGCTTATCGCTGCTCTCGTGATTGCCGCCGTCGGGACAGTGCTCATCTTCGTCTATGTACGCAGTGCAGACGAACGAGCACAGGCCGACGCTGAACCTGTGGAGGTGCTCGTTGCGACGCAGGAAGTACCTGCAGGCACGACGGCATCCGAGGCTTCGGCAGCTGGCGCGTTTGAGCAGCAGACTTTGCCCGCATCGGCGGTCGCGGATGGCGCACTCGATGACATCTCGATCATTTCCGATCAAGTCGCCCAGAGCACCATCTATCCAGGGCAGCAGGTTCTGGCGCAGATGTTCAGCACCAACGAGTCAACATCGTCCCTGCAGGTCCCGAAGGGCGAGCTTGCCATCTCGGTCCAGTTAGGCGACCCCGAACGAGTCGCAGGGTTCGTCGTACCGGGCTCGGATGTTGCCATCTTCGCCACGCTTCCTCAGACAGCCAGCGGAGAGGCGACTCGCGTCCTCCTACCCGAAGTCGAGGTCATCGGTGTCGGCGCAACGACTCTGAGCACTCAAACGGTGACCACTGACGAGGGTGACTCAACGACTGAGGAGATTCCTCTCGCGATACTGACACTTTCCGTCTCCCAGGATGAGGCCCAGAAGGTCATCAATGCCCAGTCGGGCGGAGCCTTGTACTTCGGGTTGCTGGGCGACGGGACTCGTGTCCGGGCAAGCGGGCCGACGACAACCCAGAACCTGTTCCGCTGATGACTGCCATCCTCGACTACGATCCCGCGACGGCAGAGACTCTGAGGTCTGCGCTGGGCGCTGACGCGGTCGTTCTACCCACGGTCGATGCCCTCCGCCGGCACCTTGGCACTCACCTGGGCGAGGATGCAGTGGTCGTTGGTGCGTCTGTCGACATCGAGAGCGCCCTCGATCTGGCAGCCGACATGCGCGTCAACCGTCCCAGCCTGGGAGTGGTCGTCGTTCGCCGACGGGTAGACACGTCGGTACTTGCTGACGCATTGCGCGCAGGTGTTCGCGAAGTATGTGAAGAGCGCGATCTCGCTGGTATCAACGGGGCGGTGGCACGCGTGAAGCAACTGGCACAGTCCCTTAGGGAGACCGTCCCTGGGGCAAGCGAGCGCGAGGAAGAAGAGCAACACGGAGTCTTGGTCACGGTGTTCTCGGCAAAGGGCGGCTGCGGTAAGACCACGCTGTCGACAAACCTCGCCGTGGCGCTGACCGAAGGCGGGCGACACCGTGTCTGCCTCGTCGACCTCGACCTCTCGTTTGGCGACGTCGCGATCGCCCTGCAGCTCTTCCCGGCTCACACCATCGTCGACGCCGTCGGCCTCAGCGACGGGCTCGACGCAGAGGCAGTCGAATCACTATTGACGCCGCACAGCAACATCGCAGGCCTCTTTACTTTGGTCGCGCCCCTAGACCCGGGGTCCAACCGCGGCATCACAGCGGACATCGTCCGCCAGATCCTCCGAATCCTGCGCCAAGAGTTCGACTACGTGGTGGTTGATACTCCGCCCGCATTCGATGAGCAGGTGCTCGAGGCTCTCGACCAGAGCGATCTGATCGCACTCATTGCCACGCTAGACATCCCCGCGCTGAAGAACCTCAAGCTGACGCTGGAAACTCTCGAGGAGATCAACTTTCCTCGCGAGAAGTGGGCGGTCGTACTCAACCGTTCAGACTCAAAGGTCGGCCTCGCACTCAACGAGGTCGAGAAGACCTTGCGCGTTCCTATCTCGATCCAGATCCCAAGTTCCCGAGACGTGCCCGCTGCGATCAACCGCGGTGTACCAATCATCTACGACAACCCCAAGCACCCTGTCAGCATCGCCATTCGACAGTTCGCCGAGAAGCACGTTCTTCCGGTTCATCACGCTGACGCCTCAATTCCTCCCGAACTCCGCACGGATCGGCGGGGGCTCCTGCGCAGAAAGGCTAAAACGCCATGAGTCTCGCCGATCGTCTCGCCGAAGCCCGTCGTCAGAAGACTCCCACGGCGCCTGTTGACACCGACGACACCTTGACCGGGAAGCAGACGTCCCGGCGCAAGTCCAGCGATCCCTTTGCCGACCTCAAGCGCACTGTTCACCAAGCGCTGCTGGATAACTTGGGTCCGAAACTTTACGACTCCCGCCAAACGCAATCCGAGCTTGAGCAAAAGGTTCGACAAGCGTTGCAAGAAGTACTGAGCCAAGAGGACACCCCGCTTACCACCGCTGATCGGGCGCGGATCGCTCAAGAGATCGCAGACGACATTCTCGGATACGGTCCGTTGGAACCCTATCTTCGCGACCCTGACATCACCGAGGTCATGGTGAATGGCAGTACGGACATTTGGATTGAACGGGCCGGTCGCCTCTACAAGTCCGAAGGTGAGTTCGCCGATGAGAACCATCTGCGCCGGACTATCGAGAAGATCGTGGCCCGAGTCGGTCGGCGTGTAGATGAGTCAAGCCCGATGGTCGACGCCCGACTACCCGATGGCAGCCGCGTCAACGCGGTGGTGCCCCCACTTGCGCTCGACGGATCTCTGCTGACGATCCGCAAGTTCGCTGCCGACCCGTACCGGATCGAAGACCTCATCGGGTTTGGAACTCTTAGTCGCACCGTGGCCGACTTCCTGGAGGCGTGCGTACGCGGAAAGCTCAATGTGCTGGTCTCGGGCGGCACCGGGGCAGGGAAGACGACAACACTCAATGTGCTGTCGTCCTTCATCCCGGAAGGTGAACGGATCGTCACGATCGAAGACGCCGCCGAACTGCAACTCCACCAGGACCACGTCCTTCGACTCGAAGCCAGACCCCCAAACATCGAAGGCCGTGGTGAGGTCAAGGTTCGCGACCTCGTTCGTAACGCCTTGCGTATGCGACCCGACCGCATCGTGGTGGGTGAGGTTCGTGACGCTGCGGCACTCGACATGCTCCAGGCGATGAACACCGGGCATGACGGCTCGATCTGCACGGTCCACGCTAATACGCCGCGCGATGTCCTGGCTCGCGTCGAGACCATGGTGCTCATGGCGGGCGTTGACCTGCCTGTGCGCGCCATTCGCGAGCAGGTGTCGAGCGCCATCGACCTCGTGGTCCAACAGACACGTTTCAAGGACGGAACCCGCCATATAACGCACGTGACCGAGGTCGTAGGTATGGAGGGTGACGTGATCACGCTCCAAGATCTGTTCATGTTCGATCACGGAGCGGGTTTCGATGACAACGGTCGCTCCCTCGGATCGCTGAAGTCCACGGGTCTCCGGCCGAAGTTCCTTGACAAGCTCAGCGCGTCTGGCGTCCAAGTCGATCCGTCGATCTTCGCCTTCGAGAAGTTCGCGGGGCGATGACCATGCGTCGGATCCTGGCCGGCGTCGCACTTGCGGGTTTATCACTCTTCATTGGGGCCGCACCCGCTTTCGGCGATACCTCCGCCACCATCGAGCAAGTCCAGTCCGAGTCGGGTGAATTGGACTTTGTAGTCGCGCTCAACGATGTTCCCGCGGATGCGTCCATTGACTTGGACGAGGCGTCTGCGACTCTCGAAGGTATCCCACTGGACGTATCGGTCCAAGAGCTGTCCGATGACTCCACCTTGAATCAGACAGCGCTATTGGTAATGGACACCAGCGACTCCATGGATGGCGAGAAGCTCGATGCAGCGAAGGATGCAGCCGTCCAGTTCATCGACGCGGTACCAGCAGAGGTCGAGATTGGCCTGATCACCTTTGACAATGTCGCTGAGTTGCGCGTTCCCCCCACGCGTGACCGCGAGGAACTTGAGACGACGATCGCATCGCTCGACACTGCACCCGAGACGGTGCTCTACGACGCTGTGGACCTGGCCGCCAGCCAACTCCGGGATATTGACCTTGGATCCGCACTGCTGCTCTCAGACGGAGCCGACCGGGGAAGCGATGTATCCCGCGAAGATGCGGTTCAGGCTGCCGAGCGGAGCGGCGCGCGCTTTGACGTCGTGTCCTTCGGCACCAGTACCGCGCAAGTAGCCGCCCTGACGGATATCGCGACAGCCACGGACGGATCCGTGTACGAAGCCGGTGACACGGCAGCGCTCCTTGATGCCTTCAATTCAGCGGCGTCAAGCATCAGCAACCGATTCGTCGCCAGTGCTCCGCTTCCGGAGGGTTTTTCGCAGGACTCGGGCACCATCGCGGTCACAATCCCGGTAACGGGGCCTGGTCACTGATCAGACGTTCGTACCGCTTGAGGCGGCCCCCGCGCCCAAACCGGACGATATTGAGTTGGAACCCGCGCCCGAATCAGGGCCCCTCGCCACCATCTCTGACAACCTGATCGGGTCGCGGTCGGCGCTGTAGCGATTGCTCTGTTGATACGTTGTGTAGTAGCGACTCCACAGCCGCCTCGGATCGCGACCGCGCCAACAACGGGTGGCGTGAGAGTCGTCTCTCGATCTACACGCTCGGTGGCAGCCAACCCGTGAAGGAGCAAGAGACCACGGTTCTCGGAGACACCCAGGTCGCACGAAGCGCCGTCGAGTTTGCAGGTCGGGTTGTCGCCAAGCGTGACTTCGAGTCTGTGCTCGGCGCCAAACTCGAGGCAGCCGCGGTCCCGCTGAAACCGGCGGAGTGGCTCTCGTCCATGTCGGCATCACCCTCGGCGGCGCCGTGCTCCTGTATTTGCTGTCAAGCGGGAGACTCCTAGTCACTCTGATCGGGCTGACCGCGGGCGTCTTTGCCCCCTGGGCCTACTTGTCCTACAAGGCTGGCCAGCGCAGGAAGGCCTTCATGTCCGCGCTTCCTGACACGCTGCAGTTGATGGCGGGCTCACTGTCTGCGGGCTACTCAATGCCACAGGCGGTCGACACGGTCGTCCGCGAAGGACGACCCCCCATCTCGACCGAGTTCAACCGGGCACTTGTGGAGACGCGTTTGGGCGTTGAACTTGAGGACGCACTCGACGGCATTGCGGAGCGCATGGGCAGCGTCGACTTCGTCTGGGTAGTCATGGCCATTCGCATCCAGCGCGAAGTTGGTGGAAACCTCGCTGAAGTACTCACCACAGTGGCCGCCACACTGCGAGAGCGCGAGCGTCTGCGCAGGCAAGTTCAGGTGCTGTCCGCCGAGGGCAGACTGTCGGCATGGATCCTTGGTCTCCTTCCTGTCGCATTCGCGTTGTACCTCGTGGTCGTCCGACCCAGCTACCTCGAGCCTCTCGTGGGCAACGTGATTGGTTGGATCATCATCGGGACCGGCGTATTGCTTCTGCTCGTTGGCGGACTGTGGTTGCGCAAGGTCGTCAAGGTGGAGGTCTGACATGTCCGGACAGCTGGTACTCATGCTTGGTCTCCTTGCCGTCTTTGTTGCCATCGTGTTGCTCCTGACAACTGTGGGCACGATCACTGCCGAGCGGCAGGCAGTCAATCGTTCATTGGCTGCGGTGCGGGCGATGGACTCCAGCCCGGACAGCATGAAGGCTGAGTTGGATCAACCATTTGGTGAACGCGTCCTTTCACCCAGCATGGATCGGCTCACGAAGATCGGACGCCGATTCACCGCGGGCGACCAGACTGATCGGATCCGTAGAAAGCTCGACTTGGCCGGGAACCCGCCGCGCTGGGACGTTGACCGTGTCATTGCGTTTAAGGTCTTGGGACTCTTTGCTGGCCTCATCTTGGGGATTGCGCTGGGGGGACTGCTTGGCGGTCTCCTACCGGCCGTTGCGACGGCCATCGGGCTCTCACTACTGGGCTTCTACTTGCCAAACATGGCCTTGCACCAATCGGCCTACAACAGGAGCGATCAGATCCGTAAGGACCTGCCAGATGCTCTGGACCTTCTCACGATCTCCGTCGAGGCTGGTCTCGCTTTTGACGCCGCCGTGTCACAGGTCGCACGCAACACCGATGGACCGCTTGCCGATGAGTTCTTCCGCGTGCTGCAAGAGATGCAGATCGGGATGGGCCGCACTGAGGCGATGCGTGCCCTGGGCGAGCGTTCGGATGTTGCTGAGTTGCAGGGATTCGTGACGGCCATGGTGCAGGCGGACGCATTCGGTATCCCAATCGCAAATGTCCTGCGCGTCCAGGCCAAGGAGATGCGCATCAAACGCTCACAACGAGCAGAAGAACAGGCCCAGAAGGTGCCGGTGAAGATCCTGTTCCCGCTAATCTTCTGCATCTTGCCTTGCCTGTTCATCGTCGTATTGGGTCCGGCGGCGATCAACATCTACGACTCACTCATCGCCGGGAGTTGAGCCATGGCGCGACTCGCGCTGGTGTCGCGTAACCCCGCGATGTCGATGGCTCTCGCCTCAACAGCACATTCGGTTGAAGAGATCCGGCCCTTCCAGCTCGACGAGTGGATCAGCAATCAGGGTGACGTCGGCTTCGACGCTTTGATCCTCGACTTGGGCGCGCCGGAACCGAGCGGACGCGTGGCAGGGGATCTCCGAGCCGAGGGCCGATGGATCCCCATCCTTGTGGTCACGACCCAAGATCCGGGATGGCAGGACGCTCCAGTTGCGCAACTGCCGTCTGTCCACACCCTTTCACTGCCCATCGACCCGGAGAGCCTTCAGAGATCTGTTGAAGCAATTCTCCGGGTTCCGAGGGTGGCGCCGTCCCGCACCACGTCGCACGAGGAAGTCGCCCTGCTGGAGGCAGTTCCCGACCTGGATGCCTTGCCTACTCCGGACTTCATGACAGCCCCCGAGCCCGAGCCCGAGCCCGAGCCCGAACCTGAACCCACGCCCGAGCCCACTCCCACTCCCGAGCCCGAGCCTGAACCCACGCCCGAGCCCACTCCCGAGCCCGAGCCTGAACCCACGCCCGAGCCCACTCCCGAGCCCGAGCCTGAACCCACGCCCGAGCCCACTCCCGAGCCCGAGCCCACTCCCGAGCCCGAGCCCGAGCCCACTCCCGAGCCCACTCCCGAGCCCGAGCCCGAACCCACTCCCGAAACGAGGGCTGCACCCTTCGAGCCTGTGGCGGCCTACACCCAGGAACGCGGACGTAGCGGACTGCCACACGGCCCAGGTCTCAATGCTGGGGACATCGCGGCACTCACTGGCCCAGCTGTCAGCCAAGTGAAGTCGGCCAGCCCCGCAGGTGCGACCGGCGCTGGGGATCCTGTGGCGCTCCTCCTTGGCGTTGCTGAGTCGCGCTTCACCCTTCAGGAGACGTCACTGGTCGTCGTCGAAGATGCTGTTGTCCGATCAATGGCCGACGCAGGCGCGCTGCTCGTCCCTGACGGTTCAGTGTGGCGGGTTGCGGCAGGGGTGGCCCTCCGCCCGCTCGAGTACCGACTCCAACTCACACATGACTCATGGCTTGTGGACAACATCGCCGACGCGGGGAAGGGCGTTCTCATTCAGAACAGCGACGTCGCCCGACTCGACCTACGTGGTGCCCCGCTGGCAAGTAGGACCCACCTGATGGCCGTCCCTGTTCCCCAAGTATCTGCGATCCTCCTGCTCGCTCGCGATCGCGACGAACCCTTCACGGAAGCGTCTCTCGGAAACCTCGCCGATTTGGGCGAAGAAGCAGGTGCCCTGCTGAATGAGGCGATCGAACTGAGAAGCCTCGCCCGCGCCTTGGCCAAGCACCTAGACCTCGAGCAGCCTTCGGCGACGTAGCGGTCCCTAGTCGACGAACACGCGGTCGTCGACGAGCTGCTCAGATACCGGGATCCCTTCGCTCTCGAAGCGGCCTTGTTCAAAGCGCTTCCGGAATTCAAGGTCGATCCGGTCAATGCCAGTGCGGTTCTTCTCAATGGACACGACTGCATAGTCACGGAATCGCTCCGCGTTGCCCACATCAAACACCAAGTGATGGCGCGCAACGACGTCGTACTTGTCGTTGATTACGAGGACAACATCAGCTTCGTACGCAAGCGCGGCAGCTCCCCGCAAATGGTGAACTCGCATTCTGCGGCCCGTCTGAATGCCCTCTCGATCGGCAGCAACGACCGCCAGCAAGGGTACGTCCCGTTCAAGGGCCAGGTCCTTCAGGCCTTGAGCTACCAAGGTGATTCGGTCTTCTTCAGACAGGTGTCGATCCAACACTGGGACCTTCTGTAGATAGTCGACTACCACCAGCGGCGCGCTCCCACTAGCGGCAATCACCTCGTCCACCAGCGTGCGGATCGTACTCAGATCAGTCGCGCCCCCACTCGCACGATGAATGTGGAGCCGGCTTGCGTAGTGACCGACGGCGTCTACCGCCTCCGCACCCCCGTTGGTGCTCGCAAGTCGTTCAGCCAACCCGCCTGTATGTCCATCCATACTCTCCATCGCCTCGCGGATCCTGCGAAGCGGCACGGCGTCGACGCCGTATCGAGCGGCCGCTTCAATGGCTACCATGCGTTCGAGCACAGTCGCGGGATCATGCTCGAAGGAGAAGTAGAGGCCAGTCCCGCCGCTAACCACCACGTTTCTCAGCATTTGCAGCGCCATCGTGGTCTTCCCGAGCCCTTGAGGCCCGCCCAGCAGGGTCAACTCCCCGGCTCTTAAACCACCGCTCAAGTACGTGTCCAACGGGTGGAACCCAGTCGGAGTGACATGAGCGGCCGCCGTCAGCCCCGCATCAAGTCGACGGTCGGTCGCAGAAAGGACATCGCCCAGGGAGAAGATCTGGTCTGACATGGTCAGCATTGGAACACAAAGGACGGGTGAATCGGGGCGATTCCCGACAAGTCGGCATCCGACCGGGTGACACGCACTCGGCAACAACGTGCTTCAGGTCGGGTGTGACACCGTTGTCGCGTGTCACGAGACGGAGTCCTAGGGCAGTTGGACTACTGGCGTGTCGAGGCGGGAGTGAGGATCGCGGCCCTCGCCACGATTGTGACCGTCTCGCTGCTGACGGGAACCTTGCGGGACATCGGCTGGTCACTTCTGCTGCTGACCACCCTGGCAGTTGCAGCACTGCTTCCCGTCCAGTCTCGGTGGCTGCGTAAGTGGAGACCTCCAGTAGAGGCCCTGCTCTCGGGCCTCATCATCGGCTTGGCGCCCGCGTACGACTCCGCTCTACTCCCCTATGTCGTGACCCCGAGCCTCTCCGCAGGTCTACTTGGGGGCTGGGGGCTCGCCGTGATCTCGACCGCCACCACCCTCGTGTCGCTGCTCGGTGCCACAACCCTTCGTGATGCCGATGCCGCAATGGACTCGACGTACTGGGTCGATGCACTGCAATGGTCACTCCTCGCCCTCGCCATGGGTCTTCTCGCCGCGTGGGTGCGTCGCATGCACACGGCAATCGCACCCGACGACGAGAGTTACCTACAGGCGAGTCGGCTCCTCGCCCAACTCCGAGACGTGTCGCGGGAGTTATCCGGTGGGCTCGACGTCGTGTCAATCGGCGCCCAATTGCTCGATGAGTTACAAAGTCGCAGCGGGGCGACCCGCGGATGGGTGTTTGCCTACCGAGGCGTCGGTTCGCCGATCCCGGTTGCTTCGGCGGGAGCAAGCGATCCAGATCTCCTGCCTAACCTTGAGGTCCTTGAACACTGGGAAGAGTTGGCACCGGATGGACGCGCCCAAACCTCTACTCGCTCCCTGACAAGCGATCCGTCGATGCACGGCTTGATGACACCCCTGATGATTCGAGACAGCGTGATCGGGCTCGTCGTCCTGGAGCGACGGGGGCAACCTTGGACGGACCGTGACATCGAGTTGATCGCGGTGGCCGCGAACGAGGATGCTGTCCGCATCGATGCAGCACTGCTCTTCGACGAGGTGAGAAACCTCGCAACAGCAGAGGAACGACAGCGACTGGCGCGCGAAATCCATGATGGCATGGCGCAGGAGGTCGCCTCCCTGGGCTACCTCGTGGATGACCTTCTCTGCAACTGCCGCACCACCCGAGCGAGCGCGGCTGGAATCCCTTCGTGCCGAGCTCACCCGCGTGGTCTCCGAGCTTCGGTACTCGATCTTCGACCTCCGCCGTGAAGTTGGCCCTGGCGCAAGCCTTACGTCGGTCCTGGCCGAACACGCTCGTCACGTAGGGCAGACAGCTGGTATCGCCGTTCATCTTGAGCTCGCAGAGTCTGCGACTCGCCTCAGACCGACGATGGAGTCAGAGATTCTGCGTATCGCCCAGGAGGCCATGGCGAACGCCCGCAAGCACAGCCGCGCAGAGAATCTATGGGTAACCTGTCTCGTCGACTCCCCGGACGTCTATCTTCGGGTGGAAGACGACGGTCGCGGGCTCCTTCCTCCGCGCGAAGACAGTTTTGGGATGGCCATTATGCGCGAGCGGGCGGAGCGGGCGGGGTGCTGGCTCGAGGTGACTGCAAGACCTGGTGGTGGTACTTCGGTCACCGTCCAACCCAAGAGCCTGCCTCGGCAATCGCCGCCTAGAGCACGCTCGATGGAGGGTGGTGTCCACCGTGCCGACACGCGTAGTGCTCGTTGACGACCATCAGTTGATCCGTGAGGGGTTGCGGCGTGCCTTCGATCGTGCCGCTGATTTCGAAGTGGCTGGCGAAGCGGGGTCGGTGGCCGAGGCACGCATGATGATCGACGCAGTTCGACCAGATGTCGTCATCATTGATGTGAAGCTGCCGGACGGTAGCGGCCTGGATTCCACCAGAGACCTTCGCGGTGACTATCCCGAGATGGGGATCGTCGTTCTCACCATGTACGCCGGGGACGAACAGCTGTTCGGGGCGCTCGATGCCGGCGCCTCGGCGTTCGTGCCGAAGGACGCCCCGGCCGAGGATGTCGTCGTTGCGGCACGCCACGCGGCGAGTTCGCCGCGGTCCTTCACGGCGCCAGACCTTGCTGAGGCCATGAGGCGGCGGATGTCCCCCTCTGGCCCGCAACTATCTCCGCGCGAGAAGGAGGTGCTTGACCTCCTCTCTGAAGGTCTGGGCGTGTCACAAATCAGCCGCCGGCTCTTCATCAGCGACTCAACCACGAAGACCCACATCTCAAAGCTCTACGAGAAGTTGGGGGCCGGTAACCGGGCTCAAGCGATTATGGCCGCCCTCAAGCTCGGGCTGATTCAGCCCCCGGAAGTCGAGCGCTAGGCAGGAGCAGGGGGCGCTGAGGTGACGCAGCGTCACCCGATTGGGGGTCATCCGATCGGCCAGCCTTTGCCGAACTGCCAGCGGATACTCCTCATGAGGCCCCACCCTGATCATTGTCGTACCGGGGCTCGAAGGGGGGCCCAGGGACGAACCGATCACTCGGGGACCACCAAAAGGGCCCACGGAAGGACTCCACAAATGATTCAGAAGATTCGTAGCGCGATGACCAAAGACGAAGGTGCCTCGGCTGTTGAGTACGGCCTCCTCGTCGCCGCCATCGCCGCAGTCATCGTCATCGTCGTCTTCGTACTCGGTGGCTACGTGCAGGGTGCGTTCGACGACACCTGCGCAGGCATCGAAGACGGTGGCACCACAAACTCCAACGGCGACACCTGCCCATAGGCGCAAGCGCGGCCTAGACCAAAGAGTTCTCCGTGGAATGGGTGACCGGTCAACCACCGGTCACCCATTCCGCTGTGGAGGTGAAGATGAACGCAAGCTCCGTGGGCTCGGACGAAGGTGCGTCTGCAGTTGAGTACGCACTCATCGCCGTGGCAATCGCCGCCGTGATTGTTGCCGTCGTGTTCGTTCTGGGTGGTTTTACCAAGGGGGGTTTTCAAGATGCTTGCACCAACCTCGAGACGGTTGGCGCGACGAACTCAGGAACCTCCGGCAACGACTGCAACTCCTAGTGATCTAGTCGAGCGTCTCGCTCACAAGACCCCGCAACCGCTCCACCTGGCGCCCCCAGGACCACTCCGCCTCGACCCAGCGCCGCCCGGCCGCCCCAACCGCGGCCCGCGAAGCAGCCGCGCCAGGGGCATCCCCACACCACGCAGCCAGCCGTTCAACCACAGCGGCAGCAGCCCCAGCACCAGCACTAACCACGTACCCGGTCTCACCCTCCAACACCGCGTCGGGTGCCCCGCCGGAGTCACCCGCCAGCACCGGCAAACCGGTGGCTGACGCCTCGAGATACACAATCCCGAGCCCCTCGACGTCCAACCCCCCGCGGCGTGTGCGACAAGGCATCGCGAACACATCACCCGCCGCGTAGTGACCCGGCAACTCCGACCACGGCACCGATCCGGTGAACACGATGTCCTGAGCCCACGTCGACGCCAGCGCGAGCTTCTCCAACCGCCCGCGGTCCGGCCCACCACCCACGATCAGCAGCGCCGCATCAGGAACCCGACGCTTCAACGCCGGAAACGCCTCGATCAAGGTGTCCTGTCCCTTGCGCCGCATCAGCCGCGAGACGCACACGACAACCGGCCGTGAACCCAACCCCCAGCGCTCGCGAACCTCCTCACCGCCCGCAGAAGGCCGAAACAACGACGCATCTACCCCAGGCGTCAACCGCACCATCCGCCCAGCCGCCTCCGAAGACAGCGCCCCACCGATCCGCTGCCGCGTGTACTCCCCCAAGTACGTCACAACATCGACGCCGTCGCCGATTCGCCGCAGCATGCGACGAGCGCCCGGCAACTGCGCCCACCCCGCTTCGTGCCCGTGCGTCAGCGCCACGATTCGCGACGCCCCCGCTGCGCGCAACGAAGGCCCCAACAACCCCAACGGCGCTGCCGCGCCAAACAACACGGCGTCGCACGAACGCGACTTCACCAACTCAGCCGCTCGCCGACGCACTCCCGGCGTCGGGAGCAACACCGATGTGTCTTCGCGCACCACCTCGAACGGTTGCTCGCGATCGAACTCCTCCCAGCCTTTCGACCGCGAGGAGTAGACGACGACGTCAGCGGGGTCGAGTCGGCTCACCAGCTCGTGCACGAACGTCTGAATGCCGCCCGGACGCGGCGGAAAGTCATTGGTCACCACCAACAGTCGCGTCACGGGCCCTCCCCGACGCTGTCCCCCGCGCCCGGCTCAGGAACCGCCACCCCACGCTCCTCAGCCCACGCACGCGCAGCCGCGAGCCGCGCCGTCGTCGCAGGGTGCGACCCAAACCACCGATGCACCACAGCGTTCGGAGTCACATCAGCCTTCGCTGTCACCGCCAGGCGACGTTGCATCGCAGCAAACGTCGATGGATCACCTGTCAGATCCAGCGCATGCACATCCGCGCGAGCCTCAACCTCACGGCTCGCCGCACTCTGCAACGGCGTCGACACGAACCCCACCACCGCGATGAACGCCAACAAGAACGCCACCGACCGTCCGTCACCGACTCCGCTGATCCCCAACCACTGCATCAACCCCGACCACGTCGACAGCAAGTACAACGCAACCACCACAGCCATCGCACCCAGCGCGCCTAGCGCCGTCCCGACGACCACGTCAGAGTCAGCCACATGCCCAAGCTCGTGCGCCACCACCGACTCGACCTCGGCGTCCGGAGCCTTGTCGAGCAACGTGTCGTACACAACGATGCGACGACTGCTGCCGATGCCAGACACGTACGCATTCAACGTCGACGTTCGCCTACTTGCGTCCGCGATCAACACATCGTCAACCGGGACGCCGTCCTGCTCGGCCAACTCCAACAGGCTCGTGCGCAGCTCGCCCTCGGGCATTGACGTGAACTTGTTGAACACCGGCTCGACCAGCAACGGATACAAGAACGACACGGTCACCACCAACACGGCGGCCCCAACCGAAGCCACCGCCCACCACCACTGCGGCAACCAACGCGCCAAACCCACCAGCGCGGTCAACGCCACCAGCGTCACGACAGCGGTAACCCCGAAGCCCTTCGCCACGTCAACGGCCCACGACCCCCAGGTCCGCGTCGACAACCCTTCCGACTGCCGCACCGACTCGCCCCACACCCCGAACGGCAGCGTCACCACGCGCACGATCAGCAACAACACCAATCCGCCCAACGCCGCCTGCCAGAACCAGCCACCACCGAGCGGACGCGCCACCGCCTCAACAATGCGCGCACCCACAGGCGTCAACCCCAACGCCACAGTCAGCGCCAAGCTCACGCCCATCGACGTCAACCCAGGCACGAGGAGCAACCGCGACAGCCGATCGCCGACCGCAATCTCGGCACTACTGAAGTCGAGCGCAGCGTCAGGCGTCACCGAACCTGTGACCGAGCTCGTCGTGCCCCACGGGATCAGCACCACGAGCGCACCCACACTCACCACCGCGAGCGCCACCAGCACCCACACCGCCGCTGACCGCGACGTCATGCGTTGGCGTCCAACCACGATCTCCATCGCGACCGCAACACGTCGAACGAGGTGTCATACACGTCCTCTGCAGCATCGTCGAGGCGATCGTCCTGCGTCCCCTCACCCTTCGCGACTGCGACATAGAAGGGCACCAGCGTGTCGTCCCCGTAGTTGTCAGCGAGCATCTGACAGAACGCCCAACCCGACTCGTACGCGACGCGTCGCTCTTGCTGCGACTTCGTGAAGTCGAACTCTGAGTTGTCAGGCAGGTCGTCTGGCGCACCACTCGCGCGCACCTGCGCGAAGAGCTTGGCTGCGATGAGCGACTGCGGCACCCCCGAACCGCGATACCCGACGTACTCGGCCAACCCCTCAGACAGCCACGTCGGAGTGTTTCCCTGCGGCAGCGCGTCTTGCGCGACGTGAGTGATCTCGTGACGCAACACGATCTCGCGCGCCAGCGTCGGCATCTGGTCGTAGTACGTCGGGTTCATCAGCACCCGGATCACCGGGCCGTCGAGCCCCGACTCCCAGCGCGTCACCGCCACCTGATCGCTGCCAGCGCCCGAGCCCAACAGCGGGTCGAGCAAGTCAGCGGTCGACGGCAACACCACCACCGCAGTGCCTGGCCACTTCGACGACCAGAACTGCGCGACGTCCGCCCGCGCCTGCTCGGCCAACGACGCCGAGCCCCCCGATCCGCAGATCGCCGCTCGGGCCGATCACCAGGACGCGACCGCTGCGCTGGGTTTGCACGGCTTCGTGATCCCAGAGATCGAGCCCGGACGGCGACACTCGCACCAGGTGCCAACCGCTCTCACCAAGCCGGAACACCGCGTCCGCCCGGCGTCCGACCCGCACGCCGTCGACCTTCAGCTGGTACTGCACGATCGCCTGCGTGGTGAACCGTCCGCTTCTCGCGTCGTCGGCGGACGGCCCGGCCGACTTCGCCAGCCGCAGGTCGAGAGAGGTGAAGGGGACGCCAGCCAACGCCGCGCTCGCACCGAGCACCGACGTGCCACGGCGCTGCAGCTGATGGTCGGCAATCGAGGTGGTGAGCTGCTCGATGCTCTGCTCGCCGGACGCCTCGAGCCACGAGGTGAAGGCCCCAGGGCCGGACGCGACGGTGGGCTCAGGGTCGGGAGCGTTCAGCCCCAGCGCGAACCCGGCACCAGCGCTACCGACCAGCGCAACGGCCGCGAGCGAGGCAGTAACGACGGGAAGCATCGAACGACGACGCTGACCCTGGCGGTGTTTCACCAGTCGATGGTAGGTGCTGAGGGCCAGGTCAGCGGCCCCGCATGCGGCCGTGCGGCCGCGGGCTTCAGAGGCCGCCTTGCCGACTTAGAGTCGGCCGGCGCCCATGTAGACCGACTGCCAGTAGCTCGAGAAGAGCGGCTTCAGCGACGACACCGTCACCGGGGTTAGCGGCGTGCACGAAGGTGCCACCACCGACGTAGATGCCGACGTGGTGCAGGTCGCTGTAGAAGAAGACCAAGTCGCCAGGGATCAGGCTGCCCGAGTCGACGCGTGCCGTCATGGCGTACTGCTGGCTCGCAGCGTGCGGAAGACCCACACCGGCAGACGCCCACGCGGCCATCGTCAGACCTGAGCAGTCGAAGGCGCTCGGGCCAGCGGCGCCGAACACGTACGGCTTGCCGACCTGCGCGAGTGCGTACGAAGCGGCGGTGGAACCACGGCCGCTGCCAGAGACGTTGGCGGTGGGCGTCGGGGCCGGGGTGGAGCGAGCCGTCGCAGCGGCGTCCTCGGCCCGCTGCGTCTGTCGAGCGCAGCGAGCCGCTCACGCTCTTCGGCCTTCAGCCTCGACAGCAGCTCTTGCGCCTCGTCGAGCTTGGCGTTGGCGGCGTCGCGCTCCTTCTGGGCCTCGGCCTGAAGGTCGCGCAACTGCTCGAGCTCTTGGTCGGCACGCACCTTGGTCTGCTCGAGCAGCAGGCTGGCGGTCTCGGCGCGACGCAGGTCGGCGTCCTGGCTGCGCATGACCTGGTCGAGCGACTGGGCCTGAAGCAAGAAGTCTTCGGGCTCGGACGACAGCATCATCTGCATCGACGGGTCGATGCCGCCGGTCGCGTACATGTCGGCGGCCACCTGGGCCAGCACGACCTGGAGCTCTTCGAACTCGCGCTCTTGCTTGGCGATGTCGTCGCGCAGCACCGCTAGGCGGTCGTTGCGCGTCCTCGACGTCGAGGGTGATGGTGTGAGCCCGCTCGGTGGCGGCCTCAGCCTCTTCGTACAACGCGTCGACGCGGTCTTGCACCTGCTCGATCGTGAGATCGGGGTCTGCAGAACCGGTGCCGGGTACGAGGGCGATGGTGGTGATGCTGAGTGTCGCGGCTACGGCCAAGGCCAGGGCGCGCGAAAACGGACGGGTCGCCACTGAGGCGGCTCTCCTTCTTCCTCATCCGTCTACCGGGTGAGCTGACGGGCTCGGACGGGGAAGTCGTCCTACAACGCCTCCGGATCGGGCTAGGCCCGAACCCTCGACGCCGATTCGCCCCAGGGAACGTGGTTCCCCGGCTCCTTCGCTCGACTGCGCCCTGATCGTGAGATCTGGACGCCGACGATCGTTGGACTCGACGGGAGCCAGCGTGACGTCGGTGGACGGCGGTGGCGCAGGCTCGACAGGAACCCTAGTAACAGAATGACAACGGATCAAACAGCGCGCGTGCTTGACCCAGGTGTGTCGTCAGTCACAGTGGGTGTGGCTTCTGTCACAGTCTGTCGACCTTTGCCCGACTCGCCCTGGTCAGCGCCTCGGCTCGATTCCGCGGTGTGCGTCAGATCGGGCGAAACCAGCCGCAAAGGCGGCACCAAACCCGCATCGGCCAGCACGCCCAACGCCTCTTGTTCGTCGGCCTGGAGCTCTGGCGGAGCGCCCAGCAGGACAGCCACGACGCACTCGCCGCAGGCGTCCCCTCGGACCGCGCAACTGTCGCAGTCGATGATCATGAGCGTCTCCTAGATTCGGTGTTGCCCCGAGGCTAGGAGCCACCACCGACAACCGCTTCTGGCCGGGCCACCAGCTCGACGGCGCCTCCCCCGGCGCACCAGCGACACGACACCGACTCGATCTGGCCCTCGAGCACCTGCGTCTCCTCGACCACCGGCTGCCCTGACAGCTCTTGGTGCCAGAACTCACGGGTGCGGCTCACCCGCACGACGTCGAAGCGCGTCAGGTTGCCGCACTGGGTGCAGCGCCACCGGGTATCGGCGGTCGGAGCCTCGTGTCGGATCGGGGCAGTCACAGGGCCTCCAGGCGTCGCGGTGTCTTCGGTCCGTCGCGGTCAGGACGTCAGGGCCAGCCTACGAGCCGGACCGCGAGCCATGCGGCGGCGTGGGTGCGCTGCCCTGTCAGACATCGCGCCTACCGTCACAGGCATGAGCTCGACCAGCGCGCACCCCACCAGCGCGCACGCGCCCGTCGCGGTGCCGTTGTCGTTCGACGACCTCGGCACGCCGCTGTCTGAACTCACGTTCGTCGTGGTCGACCTCGAGACCACCGGCGGCTCGCCCGCGTCGTGCGCGATCACCGAGATCGGCGCCGTCAAGGTGCGCGGCGGCGAGGTGCTCGGTGAGTTCCAGACCCTGGTCAACCCCGGCATGCCGATCCCGGCGTTCATCTCGGTGCTCACCGGCATCACCGACTCCGCCGTCGCCGAGTCCCCGCCGATCGGCGCCGCCCTTCCCGCGTTTCTCGAGTTCGCAGCCGGCAGCACGTTGGTGGCCCACAACGCGCCGTTCGACGTGGGCTTCTTGAAGGCAGCGGCTGAGGCTCACGGCGTCCAGTGGCCGCGGTTCCCGGTGCTCGACACCGCACGACTCGCGCGCCGAACGCTCGACCGCGACGAAGCACCCAACTGCAAGTTGAGCACCTTGGCGCGGCTGTTCCACTCGCGCACCACGCCCAACCACCGAGCCCTCGAAGACGCCCGCGCCACCGTCGACGTGCTGCACGGGCTCTTCGAACGCGTCGGATGCTTCGGTGTCACCACGATCGACGAGCTCACGACGTTCTCGACGCGCGTGCACCCGGCTCAGGCACGCAAACGACATCTGGCTGACGGCGTCCCCCGCGGCCCTGGCGTTTACATGTTCCGCGACGGTCGCGGGCGGGTGCTCTACATCGGCAAGTCCGTCGACATGCGCGCCCGCGTGAAGCAGTACTTCACCGCTGCCGAAGGTCGCCGCCGCATGGCCGAGATGGTGGGCGCCGCAGAAGAGGTCGTGCCACTCCCCTGCGCCACGCTGCTCGAGGCCGAGGTTCGCGAGCTGCGCATGATCGCCGAGTACAAGCCGCCCTACAACCGACGCTCCCGGTTTCCCGAGAAGGTCAGCTACCTCAAGCTCACTCCAGGTCTGTTTCCCCGGCTCTCGATTGTCCGCGAGGTCAAAGACGACGACACCACGTACCTGGGGCCGTTCAGCTCGAAGCGCATGGCCGAAGCCGCACGGGACGCCGTCCACGAGGCCTTTGCGCTACGCCAGTGCACGCAGACCCTGACCCTGCGGGGCCGCAACGGATCGGCGTGCATCCTCGCCGAGATTCATCGGTGCGGTGCGCCATGCGACGGGCGGCAGTCGCCCGACGAGTACGCCGCACTCGTCACCGCTGCCGCGCTCGCGATGACCGACGACGCGCGCCCGATCATCGAGGCGGCCACCCGACGCATGGCTCCGTTGGCGTCCCAAGAGCGGTTCGAGGACGCCCAGCCACACCGCGACCGGTTACGCGCGCTGCTGGCGGCGTCCGCTCGTTCGCAGCGGCTGCGCGCCCTCGGCCGGTGCCCCGAGCTCGTGGCGGCCCGTCCGACGTCGGACGCCGGGTGGGAGATCGCGGTGATCCGGCATGGCCGGCTCGCGGCAGCAGGGGTCGCACCCCCTGGCGTTGCCCCGCAACCGTTCGTCAGCGCGATTCAGGCTGGTGCCGATGCGGTGCTGCCGGCGCCCGGTGGGTTTCCCGCGGCGTCCGCCGAAGAGGCCGAGTGCTTGCTGCGCTGGCTCGACGGCGAGCGCGTCCGACTGGTGCAGCTGGACGGCACGTGGGCCAGCCCCCGGTTCGGCTCGCGAGGGTTAGAGTCGACGGTAACTCTTGCGGAGTCTCACGCGAGTTTCACGCAGTAGCTTCACGCACTAGGAGGACGCTCCATGATCACCGCCATCGTCTTCGTGCAGTGCGACGTCGACCAGATCCCTGCGGTCGCCGAGAGCATGGTCGAGATCCCCGAGGTCAGCGAGGTCTACTCGGTCACCGGCGGCGTCGACCTCATCGCCATGGTGCGAGTGCATGCCCACGACGAGCTGGCCGAGGTCATCACCGGACGCCTCGCCAAGATCTCCGGCATCGTGCACACCGAGACCCACGTCGCATTCCGCGCGTACAGCAAGCACGACCTCGAGGCGGCCTTCTCGACTCGGCCTCGAATAGCCCGAGTCACCGGGGTGCGCTAGTCAGCGCTAGCGCGAGCCTGCGTCGCAGCCACCCACCGCTGCAACGCCTCCGCAGCTGCCCCGCTGTCGATGGCGGACGCGGCCCGCTGCAGACCAGCCGCCATCGCCGCGTCCAACGAGTCATCGCCGCGTCCGGCGGCATCATCCAGTGCCACGAAGGCAGCCGCGGCATTCAGCGTCACCGCATCGCGGATCGGCCCTTGCTCGTCACCCGACAGCACCGCCCTGACCACGTTCGCGTTGTGAGCGCGATCGCCGCCACGCAGGGCCTCGAGCGGCGCCCGTCCGATACCGAGGGCACTCGGGTCGAGGGTGAGCGCCGCAACGCTGCCACCCCGGACACGCCAGATCGACGACGTCGTCGACACGGTCAGCTCGTCGAGCCCGTCGTCGCCGCGGAACACCAGCGCTGCCGCGCCACGCTCGGCGAACACCCGAGCCATCACAGGAGCCATGCGCAGGTCGGCGCACCCGATCGCTTGGGCGGCGGGCTGCGCGGGGTTCGTCAACGGCCCCAGGAAGTTGAACGACGTCGGAACCCCGATCTCTTTGCGTGGGGCAGCTGCGTGCCGCATCGCCGGGTGGAACACCTGGGCGAAGCAGAACGTGATGCCGGCCTCGACGCACACCTCGGCCACCTGCTCGGGGGTCAAAGCCAGCACGACACCCAACTCTTCGAGCACGTCAGCAGTGCCACACGCGCTGGACGCCGCGCGGTTGCCGTGCTTCACCACTCGCTCGCCGGCGCCGGCCACGACCAGCGCAGCCATCGTCGAGATGTTGACCGAGTGCGAGCGGTCACCCCCGGTACCCACGATGTCGACGGCAGGTGCAGGCACCTCGATCCGGTGGGCGGCATCCAGCATCGCCGAGGCCAGCCCCGTCATCTCTTCGGCCGTCTCCCCCTTCGCGCGCAGCGCGACAGCGAACGCCGCGATCTGCGCGGGTGACGCTTCACCGGCGAAGACCTGACCCATGGCCCACTGCGCCGAGGGGGTGTCGAGGTCTTCGCGTCGGATCAGCGCGCCGAGAACGGTCGGCCAATCCGTCGTGTTGGACGTCATGACGTCATCGAGTCGCGCTCAGGACGCGACGCCGCCAGCCACCTGGCCGCGAAGCAGCTCAGCAGCGGCAGCAGCCGTCGTGATCGGGTCGATCGGATGCGACACGACGCCCTCGGCACGTGACCACGAGGCGAGCCACTGGTCTTGCGGGCGTGCGATCACGACCAGGATCGGTGGCGATTGGAACACTTCTTGCTTGATGGTGCGGCAGACCCCGAGCCCCCCGGCCGGCGTCGCCTCACCGTCCAAGATCGCCAACGCGATGCCGCCCTTGTGCAGCTCGTCGAGCACCGCCCACTCGGTGGCGACGTCGAGGTACTCCACTGGAGGCAGGTCGGCTGCCGGACGCCGTCCGATCGCCATTCGCACCTGCTCACGGGTGTTGCGGTCATCGCTGTATACGAGCACTTTCAGCGAGACCTTCAACGCGTCGTCGGCCATGCCGCTCCCGGGCTGTGGAGGGTCACTCACCGAGTTGTGGGTGACTCATCTGACGTGATCGTAGCCAGCCGCGCCCCGGCGTCCGCAGCCCGATCCGACCCGCCCGGAGCGAGGCCGCCAAGCGACCCCAGAAGTGACCCCAGAAGTGGCCGAAAAAGAACCCGCGAAAGAAACACCGCCCCCTCTGCCCGCTCCGGGCCGGGAGTCGGCATAATCGGGCGCGTGTCGACAGCAGCGGTAGCCGAGCCTGCCCAGATCCAGGCGCCTCAGCGGCCCAACCTCGTCAGCGTAGGAACCATCGTTTGGCTCTCATCTGAGCTGATGTTCTTTGCGGCCCTGTTCGCGATGTACTTCACCGTTCGGCAGGTCACCCTGCCCGACTCGTGGCCACCGGACGACGTCCACCTCAACATCCCGTTCGCCACCTTCAACACCGCCGTGCTGGTGACGTCCTCGTTGACCTGCCAGCTTGGCGTGTTTGCCGCAGAGCGCGGAGACGTCAAGGGTCTTCGCAAGTGGTTCGTCATCACCTACCTCATGGGCTCGTTCTTCGTCGCCGGTCAGATCTTCGAGTACACCCAGCTGACTCACGAGGGCCTCACCCTGAGCTCGTCGGCTTACGGCTCGGTCTTCTACCTGACCACCGGCTTCCACGCCCTGCACGTGACCGGCGGCCTCATCGCCTTCCTCTTCGTGCTCGCGACGACCTACATTGCACGACGCTTCGACCATGACCAGGCCACGCGCGCCATCGTCGTGTCGTACTACTGGCACTTCGTCGACGTCGTGTGGATTGCACTGTTCGCGACGATCTACTTCATCCAGTAGCTACCAAGGGGACCCCTCGTGACCTTCTTGCTTGCCCGTCGCCGCAGTCCCTGGGCAACGGCAGTTCTGCTTCTGCTGGCGTTGGCCGCAGTGGGTGGCGTCTACGCCCTGGCCTCTGGCGGCACCCAAGCCGAGGCCACGTCCTCCGCCGAGTCGAGCACGGTGATCGAAGAGGGTCGCGAGCTCTTCCTCGAGGGTTGCTCCACCTGCCACGGGCTGGACGCCGACGGTGGCTACCAGCCAGACGGCACCGTCGCTGGGCCCTCGCTGATCGGGGTCGGCGCCGCCTCGGTCGACTTCCAGGTCTCGACCGGTCGCATGCCGCTGGCCAACCCCGGAGCACAGGCCAAGCGCAAGCCCCCCGTCTACACCGCCGAAGAGACCCACGCCCTCGCGTCCTACATCGGGTCGCTCGCACCTGGCCCGGCTGTTCCCACCCCCGACATGTACGACACCGAGGGCATCACTCCCGAAGAGTTGGCCCTCGGCGGCGAGTTGTTCCGTGCCAACTGCGCGTCCTGCCACAACTTCTCCGGCAAAGGAGGGGCGCTCACCGACGGCAAGTACGCCCCTTCGCTGGTCGAGACCGAGCCGCGCAACATCTACCAGGCCATGATCACTGGCCCCCAGAACATGCCCAACTTCCCCGACACCACGCTCGGCGTTGACGACAAGCGCGCCATCATCGCGTACGTCGAAGCCATTCGAGACAGCCCGAACAACGGCGGTATCGACACCGGACGCCTCGGGCCTGTCACAGAAGGCATCGTGCTCT
The DNA here is from genome assembly GCA_963712425.1 of uncultured Actinomycetota bacterium. GTDB lineage: Bacteria > Actinomycetota > Actinomycetes > JAHEKZ01 > JAHEKZ01 > JAHEKZ01. Next base: position 129,290 of record CAVQHW010000001.1, read on the forward strand.
GGACGCTCGGCCTCGGCGCCCTCATTGCGGTTGCGATCTGGATCGGAGTCAAGGCGAAGTGACCATCGAACCTCACGACTCGGGCGACGGGCTTCCCGAGCACAAGCCACGTCGCAGCGATGTCGACCCCAAGGCCGCTAAACGCGCCGAGCGGCAAGTGGCGCTGCTGTTCTTGGGCTCGGGTCTGGCCAGCCTGCTCTTCATCGTCTTCTACATCCAGACGTCCACCGAAGAAGAGATCCGGCTTCCTGGCTTCGGCTACACCAACGCGTCCAACCTGCTCCTGGGCATCACGATGGGTCTCGCGCTCTTCTTGATCGGCGCCGCTGCCATTCACTGGTCCAAGAAGCTGATGTCAGATGTTGAGGTCGTCGAAGACCGTGGCGCCCAGCAGTCCACCGATGAGGCCAAGAGCGACCTGCTCGAGGAGTTTCGGCGCGGCGTCGACGAGAGCAGCATCACCCGGCGTCCGCTCATCGTCGGCAGCATGGTCGCCGCGCTCGGCCTCGTGGGGCTGCCGGCAGTCGTCCTGCTGCGCGACCTCGGCCCGCTCCCTGGCAAGGCGCTCGAAGAGACGATGTGGGAGCCGGGGCTGCACATTCTGGTGGCCGAGACCCACCAGAAGATCCGGCCCCAAGACCTCGAGGTCGGCACCCTCGTCAGCGCGGTGCCTGAGGGCATCGACGAGGTCATGCACGAAGAGGGCAACCTCAACGCGTTGGCCAAGGCCGCAGTCATGTTGATCCGCATGGACCCCAGCGAGATCGTGGCCGACCAGACCCCAGAGGGCGAAGACTCCTGGACCTACGAGGGCATCTTGTGCTTCTCCAAGATCTGTACCCACGTCGGATGCGCGCTGGGGCTCTACGAGCAGCTCACCCACCACATGTTGTGCCCCTGCCACCAGTCGACCTTCGACCTGGCCGACAAGGGCAATGTGATCTTCGGTCCCGCCGCCCGAGCACTGCCTCAACTGGCGATAACCGTCGATGAGGACGGATACTTAATCGCCCGTCAAGGATTCGCCGAGCCGGTCGGCCCGAGTTTCTGGGAGCGCGGATGAGCACCAGCAAGATCGAGCAAGCTGGTGGTGCCGGCTATGTGTGGGTAGACGACCGGCTCCGCCCAGCGAAGTACGTCAAGAAGCAGATGGGAAAGGTCTTCCCCGAGCACTGGTCGTTCATGCTCGGCGAGATCGCCCTCTACAGCTTCATCATTCTGCTGTTGTCCGGCACGTTCCTCTCGCTGTGGTTCAAGCCGTCGATGATCGAGGTCGTGTACGACGGCTCGTACCTGCCGCTGAACGGCGTCCAGATGTCAGAGGCGTACGCGTCTACGCTCGACATCAGCTTCGACATCCGTGGCGGGCTGCTCATGCGGCAGATCCACCACTGGTCAGCGTTGTTCTTCGTCGCCGCGATCTCGGTCCACCTGCTGCGCATCTTCTTCACGGGCGCGTTCCGCAAGCCCCGCGAAACCAACTGGATCATCGGCGTCGGCCTTCTGACCCTTGGGCTGCTCGAAGGATTCGCCGGCTACTCGCTGCCAGACGACCTGCTGTCGGGCACGGGGCTGCGCATCGCGCAGGGCATCATGCTCTCGATCCCGGTCGTCGGCACCTACGTGTCGTTCTTTGTCTTCGGTGGCGAGTTCCCAGGAACTGACTTCATTCCACGGCTCTACACCGTCCACGTCCTGCTGGTGCCCGGCATCATCCTTGCGCTGATCACCGTGCACATGATGTTGATCTGGTACCAAAAGCACACTCAGTTCCCGGCCAAGGGCCGCACCGAGAACAACGTCGTCGGGTTCCCGTTCTTCCCCATCTACATGGCCAAGGCCGGCGGCTTCTTCTTCGTCGTCTTCGGCATTACCGCACTGATGGGTGGGCTCTTCCAGATCAACCCGATCTGGCTGTACGGGCCCTACATCCCCGACCAGATCACAGCGGGCTCACAGCCCGACTGGTACATCGGCTGGCTCGAGGGTGCGCTCCGCATGATGCCGAACTGGGAGATCGTGGCGTGGGGGCACACCCTCAGCATCAATGTGCTGTTCCCTGCCGTCATCTTGCCCGGGATCATCTTCACGTTGATGGCGCTGTACCCGTTCATCGAACAGTGGGCAACCGGCGACCGGCGACCACACCACCTGCTCGACCGACCGCGCAATGCCCCGACCAGAACCGCCATTGGCATTATGTCGCTGACGTTCTACTGCCTGCTGTGGGCTCAGGGCGGCAACGACTTGATCGCCAGCACCTTCGATGTGAACGTCCTTGCGATCACGCGATTCATGCAAGTAGCGATCTTTGTGGTCCCGCCGATCGTGTTCGTGCTGACCAAACGCATCTGCTTCGGTTTGCAGCGCCGCGACCGCGACAAGCTGCTGCACGGGTACGAGTCGGGCATCATCAAGCGGTTGCCCAGCGGCAAGTACTACGAGCAGCACCAGCCGATCTCGGACGAAGAGCGTGCCGTGCTCATGGCACGCACCGCGATGCCGCAACCCCTGCCGATGCCCGAGAAGCACGATGCCAACGGCATCAAGCAGAAGGGCTACCTGGTCAAGATGATCCAGGCTCGGCTCTCGAAGTTCTTCTACGACGAGCAGATCCCGATGCCGACACAGGCCGAGATCGACGAGGGCATGCACCACGAGGCCGAGATCACTGCCGAGCGCGACGAAGAGATCAACGACTCCCAAGCCAAGGCGCTAGCCCCCCACGACCCGTCGAATGTGTAGCTGAGACCACCTAGAGCCCGCCGAGTGCCCTCCTGGTTGTCGGAGACTCTCGTCGAGTGCCCTCCTGGTTGACGCTGGCGCTCGCCGAGTGCGGCTAGGCAGGACGTCGACCGACGGCAAGCAGGTGAGCACTCGTCCCGATGCCGACACAGGCCGAGATCGCTCTCGAGCGCGGGCGACTCGGATCACCGCCTCACCGACCTCGTCACCTTCGACCGGCGAGGCCGTAAGCCATCCTGGGGCTTCGACGCTAAGGACCCCTTCGAATTCCAAGCCGGCATTGGATGCGACACCACACTCGACCTGGTTTCGCGGCAACCTGGAGGGCACTCGGCGAGCTCGGGCGGCAACCTGGAGGGCACTCGGCGAAATCTTGGGGCACAGGAGCTGGAGCTGGGCGGGATCTGGAGGGCAAGCCCTAGAGGGCTGAGCCCTTTTGCCAGTCCTTCCACGACAGGTTCCAGTCGGTGTAGCCGTTCCAAGCCTCGGGCTGGCGGGTGCCGTTCACGTAGTTGATGACGTCGCCCACCTTGCTCAGGTTGTAGAACCAGACGGCGTCACTCATCGACATTCCGGTACAGCCGTGGCTGACGTTCTCCTCACCTTGGGAGTCCTCAGACCACGGCGCTGCGTGGACGTACTCGCCGCTCCAGGTCAATCGCATCGCGTACTCGACGTCGAGGCGGTAGTACTCCGGATCGTCCTCAGCCACATCGAGCGTCGCGGCGTCCATGACGACCTCACGGTCTTTGGAGATGATCACCTTGCTGCCGACCCGGGTGTCCCACCCGCTCTTGCCAGTCGTGATCGGGATCTTGCGGAGCACGTCGCCGCCCTGGGTGACGGTCATCATGTGGCGTCCGATGTCGACGGTGCTCACCGTCGCGGCGCCGATGCTGAAACGGGCGAGATCGTCGTCGTCGCCCCACACGTCTCCACCGAAGTGGACGCCCTCAAGTCGGCTACGAACGGTGACGTCAGTGCCTGGCTTCCAGTACTCCTTCGGACGCCAGCGCACCATCTGGTCGTTCACCCAGTACCAACTACCTACCGCCGCTGGCTTCGTGGTGACCGCCAGCCGCTTCTCAACGGCAGGCTTGCGCTTCACCGGCTGGTCGAACGTCATGATGATCGGCATGCCGACGCCCACGGTTCCCCCGCCGTAGGGCGTGATGCCGGTGTAGGCGGTGCGCTTTGGCTTTACGGTGCGGAACCACGTGGTCGTCTTGGTAGCCACGCCGTCAGAGTCTTCGGCCGTCGCCTGAACCTTGTACCGAGTGTTGAACGGCAGTGGCGCCTCGGTGGACCGCCAGAGGCCGTGGCGCTCGAGGTACTTGCCACTCACCTTGCGGTCACGCTCGTCGGTGACCGTGACCTTGGTGAGCTTGCCCTGCTCGGCCTTGACCACGATGGGCCGGGTGGGAGCAACCTCGCGGTCTTGCGACACCGGAACCGCGATCACCGCTCGCGACTCGACTGGGCCAGAGTCGGCACCGAAGTTGGCGCCAGCTGTTGTACAAGCAGCCAACCCGACGACCGACGCCACGGCGACAGCCGTCAACGGCAGCAGGCGCAACTGGTGACCAGCAACGGAAGGCAAACGCACGGTGTCCTCAGAGCTCTTGGGTGTTCAGAAGATCAAAAAGAAGGACGACGGGATGACCCGTCTCCTTCTGAAGCATCGACACCTGAGGCTACCTGCTCAAGTCAATACTGGCGAAATGCCGAACCCGGCCAGTCGTACCGTTGTGGGCCCGCTGTTCGGCCGTCAGCCGCCTCGCTAGTCGCGGGCGAACTCTCCGGCGTAGTACTCGAACAGGATGCCGGTGACGCCGATCATGGTCACCACGACACCGAGGATCATGATCCACCACATCATGAAGATCAGCCCGAAGCCGATGATCGCTGCCCCGGCTCCGACCGGTAGTGGCCACCAACTGTGCGGGCTGTAGAAGCCCTGGATGCCTGCCCCCTCGGCAATGTCGCCTTCGTCGTCGTCCTCTGGCAGCGGCTCAACCCGCCGAGCGGTGAAGAGCAGGTAGAAGGCCACCAGGAAGCCGAGCGCACCGGTAAACACCAGTGCAGCGGTACCTGCCGGCTCTTTGGCCAGGAACCAATAGATGACCCCGACGAGCGTGAAGAAGGCCGCGATGATGGCGAAGAGCCGTCCAGATACGCGCATGTCAGGCCTCCTCACCCTTTCCCTCGGCGATGTCGTCAACGATGTCCTCGCGGTGCGTCACTTCGGGGGCACCGTAGACATCGGCCAGCACCGACTCGTTGTGCACGTCGCCTTCAGACAGTGCGATCTCAGGGTGGTGCAGGTCGAACGCTGGCGACTCTGACCGAATTCGCGGAATGGAGTCGAAGTTGTGCCGTGGTGGCGGGCAGGACGTCGCCCACTCCAGTGACCGACCCCAGCCCCACGGATCGTCGACGGTCACCCGCTCGGCGCGCTTGGCGGTGCGCCAGACGTTGTAGATGAACGTGACCGTCGACAACCCCAACAAGATCGAACCGACCGTCGAGATCTGGTTCCAGACGATGTAGTTGTCTTCGGGGATGTAATCGCCGTAGCGCCGAGGCATACCCGCTGCCCCGAGCCAGTGCTGAATCAGGAACGTGACCTGGAAGCCGATGAAGAGCAGCCAGAAGTGGATCATGCCGAGCCGCTCGTCGAGCATCTTGCCCGTCCACTTCGGCCACCAGAAGTAGAACCCGGCGAACATCAAGAACACCACGGTGCCGAAGACGGTGTAGTGGAAGTGCGCGACCACGAAGTACGAGTCGGAGACCGCGAAGTCAAGGGGCGGCGACGCCAAGATGATGCCAGTCAGCCCACCGAACAAGAACGTGACAAGGAACCCCAGACTGAAGGTCATGGGTGTCTCGAAAGAGACTGATCCCCCCCACATCGTTCCAATCCAGTTGAAGAACTTCACGCCGGTTGGCACCGCGATGAGCATGGTCATGAAGGCGAAGAACGGCAGGAACACCGCACCTGTGACGAACATGTGGTGAGCCCACACTGCGACCGAGAGCCCAGCGATGGCGATCGTGGCGAAGACCAAGCCCTTGTAGCCGAAGATCGGCTTGCGGCTGAACACCGGCAGGATCTCGCTGATGATGCCGAAGAACGGCAGCGCCAAGATGTAGACCTCGGGGTGACCGAAGAACCAGAACAGGTGTTGCCACAGAATTGCCCCGCCGACTTCGGGCGCGAACACCACGCTGCCGAGCTGGCGGTCGATCTCGAGCACCAGCAGCGCGGCCGCCAGCACGGGGAACGCCATCAGGACGAGGATGCTGGTGAGCAGCACGTTCCAGCTGAACAGCGGCATCCGGAACATCGTCATGCCTGGGGCGCGCAGGCAGATGATCGTGGTGATGAAGTTGACCGCACCAAGGATGGTTCCGAGACCGGTGAGCGCCAGCCCGACGATCCACATGTCGGCGCCGACCCCTGGCGAGTAAACCTCGCTCGACAGCGGCGCATAGCCGGTCCACCCGAAGGCTGCAGCACCACCGGGGGTCACCAGGCTCAGCAAGACGATGATGCCGCCGAACAGGTACAGCCAGTAGGCCAACATGTTGAGGCGCGGGAACGCCACATCGGGCGAACCGATTTGCAGCGGCATGATCGCGTTCGCAAACCCTGAGAACAACGGGGTCGCGAACAGGAACAACATGATCGTGCCGTGCATCGTGAAGAGCTGGTTGTACTGCTCAAGGCTGACGAACTGCATGCCGGGCTCTGTCAGCTCGGCCCGCATAATCAAGGCCATGACCCCGCCGGCCAAGAAGAAGCCGAACGAGGTGATCAAGTAGAGGTAACCGATCACCTTGTGGTCGGTGCTCGTGATCCAACTGACGATCATGCGCCCGCGCGTCATCGGCTTGACCGGCGCAGGCTGGACGACGGTAGCGGTACTCGGCTCTTCGACGAGGGTCATGAGTCGTCTCCATACCGGGTGTTCCCGAGGTCTTGTGCGTCCGTGTTCGGCCGCTCAGTATCCAACGTGCCCACTTGACCGGCCGCTCGCAACTCTTCCATCTTCTCGTCGTAGGTCTCTCGGTCGACCACCTCGACCCAGAACAGCATCTGCGAGTGATAGGTGCCGCACATCTCAGCGCACTTGCCGGTGAACCGGCCTTCGACGGTCGGTGTGATCTCGAAGGTGTTGGCTCGGCCAGGCACGACGTCCATCTTGAACAAGAAGTCAGGAATCCAGAACGAGTGGATGACGTCGGGTGACGTGAGAACGAACTGCACCTCTTCGTCGACTGGCAGGTACAGCGTTGGCGGGTCAGCTGGCGACCCGACCTCGTAGACGTCTGCGTCGGTGTAGTTGAAGCCCCAGTTCCACTGGTACCCCACGACGTTCACGGTGAGGTCTTGGTCGTCATTGACCTCGGTGATGATCTGACCGTCTCGGATCGTTGGCCACGCGAAGGCCAGCACCACGATGAGTGGCGTGATCGTGTAGAGCACCTCGATCGGCAGGTTGTAGCGCGTCTGCTTGGGCACGTGGTCTTCGCGGCGGCGCCGGAACCAGAAGGCAGCCCCCAGCATGAGCACCCAGGTGAAGAGGCCGATGATCCAGAGCGCAACCCATGTGGCCTGCCACAGGTGGAAGATGCGGTCGCCGCTGTTGGACGCGGGATCAGGAATTGCGATCTGGTTCGGCACGTCATCGAGCGAGCACCCCGACAGGGCCAGGAGCAACACACTGCCGACGACGAGTGCCGCCCAATGGCGGCGACGCGCGGCGACGCGAGCGGACGTCACGACCGGTCAGTCTCCTCGAGCAGGCTGCGGTGGCGCCCCCGGAATGCACCGGGTTCACACAGGACCGCAGCGGACGTAGCAGCGATAGCGAGCCCACGCTAGCGCAGGTCAGGGGGCTCACACAGGCGGGGGCGCAGCCTGTTTTCACCGTGTCGGATTGGGCTCAATTCCAGGCCGCCGGAGCTGGCTCGACCAAAGCCTTGGCCAGCCGCCTCTGGTACTCCTCTCGAGGGATCTCGACGGCCCCCAACGAGGCCAGGTGCGGCGTTACCCACTGCACATCGAGCAGCCGTGGGACGCCGCCCTCACCGAGGTCTGTGACCAGCCGGACCAGCGCAACCTTTGAGGCGTCCGCCACCCGATGGAACATGGACTCCCCGGCGAACAGCCCACCGATGCAAACGCCGTACAGGCCCCCCACAAGATCGTCGCCGTCCCACGTCTCGATGCTGTGCGCCCAACCCAGCTCATGCAGCCGCCGATACGCCACTGTGATGTCGTCGTTGATCCACTGACCACCGTCGCGCTGCTCGGCGCACTCGGCGATGACCTCGGCAAAGGCTTCGTCAACGGTGGTGCGCAAGCGACGACCCGACTGCCGCAGTGAGCGCGAGATGACCATGCCGTCGATGGGCAGGACGCCGCGGGGCTCTGGCGACCACCATCCGATCTCGACCGCCTCGCCATCCTCGTCGTCGAACGGCACGTGCATTGGAAACAGTCCGCTGCGATAGGCCGACAAGAGGGTGCCGGGCTCGAGGTCGCCGCCAAACCCCACGAGGTCTTCGCTGGCGAGCTCAGGTGGCAGCCGGTCGATGCTGGGCAGCACCCACCGGGTCGGCGGCGGCTCCTGCGGCATCACGCAGTCGCTAGTGAGACGCCCATGCGGCGTCCACGTCGTCGCGGGCAGTAACGCCGTAAGCGCTCGCGAGCCGGTCGAGAAACGCCGAGCGGTCGAAGCGGTACTCCTGAGTGCCGACCGTCTCGATCACGTAGGTGGCCATGAGGCAGCCAACTTGGGCTGCTCGTTCCAGGCCGACACCCCAGCTGAGCCCAGCCAAGAACCCAGCCCGGAATGCGTCGCCGACACCGGTCGGGTCAGAGATGCGCTCTTCCTGCGGAACGCCGACCTCAATGGTCGGACGCCCACGTCGTTCGACGCGAGCCCCCTTCTTTCCGAGCGTCGTGACTCTCACGGCGACCCGACCGAGCACCTCGTCGTTGCTCCATTCAGTGCGCTGCTCGATCAGGGCCGATTCGTACTCGTTGCTGAACAGCACGGCCGCACCGTCGACGAGTTGAGCGATCGCCTCACCCGAGAGGCTGCTCAGTTGCTGTGATGGGTCTGCTGCAAACGGCAGCCCCCTCTGGCGGCACTCTTGCGTGTGATTGACCATCGCGTCCGGGTCGTCGGCGCCGACGATCACCAACCCGATGCCGCCTGAGTGTTCGAGCACCGGACCCAGCTCGATGTCGCGCGCTGATGCCATGGCCCCTGGGTAGAACGACGCGATCTGGTTCTGGTCAGTGTCTGTCGTGCACACGAAGCGAGCGGTATGCAGGCTGTCGTTCACATGCACCGCGTCAGTGTCGACGCCGTGGCGTCCGAGCCACGAGCGGTAGTCGTCGAAGTCTGACCCGACCGCAGCCACGAGCAGCGGACGCAGCCCGAGCACGCCAAGCCCGAAGGCGATGTTTGCGCCGACTCCCCCGCGTCTCACCTCGAGGTCATCGACGAGAAAGGACACCGACAGCGAACTGAGCTTCTCGGGGATCAGTGCCTCGACAAAGCGACCAGGGAACGTCATGAGGTGGTCGGTCGCTACCGACCCGGTGACCGCGACGCGTCCGACTGTGAAGCCGAGGTCGTCTGAGTCGCCGGTGTCCTCCGCGCCTCCGGTGCCTGCCGTCATGCCTGCTCCCGCCCGCTTGGGTGTCAACTGCCGCCGTCTGGCGACACAGGAGCCTAGAGGGCCGTCACGGTCAGGTCGTCAAGGTTGTAGACGGCCGTGGTCTTGGCGAGCGACCCGAGCTGGATCTGTCCGATCGGGGCGGTCGACCAATTCCAGCTACCGACCTCGACGCCACCGATCGCAACGCTGACCTCGCCGATGGCACCTTCGCCGGAGAAACTGCAGAGCTTCAGCCTGGTCCACTGGCCAAATGCCACTGACGCGCCTGTCGACTCAGTCACCGCGTCAAGGTCGCTGCGCGCAAGAACCTCACCAGTTGGCGACAGCTGAAGCTGGGCGATGCCGCCGCCCGATCCGTTGCGCAGTCGGAGCACCGGGGTGGCTTGACCAGCCGAGACCGGCCGGACCCATGCCTCGACGCACGCCGCATCACTCTCGGCGGGCAACGAGCGGACGGCAGCGGCTCGTCGATTCGTCACAGCAGCCCGGACGCTGGGGACATCGCCCACTGGAGAGCTGCGGACGGTGTCTGTGCGCAGTTTGCCGGTCACGGTCCAGTTGGCGAGGCCGTTGTCGAACCCATCACTCAGCAGCGCATCGACCGGATCGGTGAGCACCACTGTGTACGCCTGCCCGCCACCGGCGATGGCGACGTCGGTGAGGCCAGGCACCAGGTAGGGGTTGAGGACGTTCGACCCCGTCGAGTTGACCTGGCGCCCGTCGTTCCACCCCCACGTCCAAAGCCGTCCATCACCGGTGATCGCGAACGAGTGTGAGCGGCCAGCGTCCACGTCAACGATGCCGCTGAGGGCTGGGACGGCCACAGGTGACAGTCGATCGGTGGTGTTGCCCTGGCCGAGCTCGCCGCGTCCGTTCTCACCCCATGCGTAGACGTCGCCGGACGCCGTGACGGCCATCGAGTGGTCGGCTCCAGCTCCCACGTCGACGATGCCCGTCAGGCCGTCGACTTGCTCTGGGGTGGCGCGGCTGGTGCGGGTGCCGTCTCCGAGTTGGGCTGCGTCGTTCTCGCCCCAGGTCCACACCGTTCCGTCGGTGGCTAGGGCGACGCCGTGGTTACGGCCGCCTGCCACCTCAGTGATGTCTGGCAACCCATTCACAGTGACCGGGTTCGTGATCTCGTTCGCCTGCAACGCGCGGCCACACTCGAGGCCGCGGCCACCGGAACACCAGAGCGTGCCGTTGTCGTCGAGCACATAGGTCATGTCGCGTCCGCCATAGACGCCGACGGCGTTGTCGATATCGCCCCACTGCACCGGCGAAGTGATGGGGCTGGCCTCGTTGCCCTGCGCGAGCTGGCCCAGGTGGTTCTGGCCCCATCCCCAGACGGTGCCATCGCTCTTCATCGCGAGCGAGTGGTAGTGACCGTCGTCGACATCGATGACGTCCGTCAGATCCGGGACGGTCGCTGGTGTCGACTTGTTGCCCTGGGTTGCCCCGTTGCCCAGTGCGCCGTTGGCGTCGGAGCCCCAGGTGATCACGGTGCCGTCGTCCTTGAGGGCGATGACGTGCTCGCGCCCGCCAGAGACCTCAATGACGTTCGATACCGACACCAGCCCCGGCGTCCCTCGCATGGTGCTCAGCGGTGACCCGTCACCGAGTTGTCCAAAGCTGTTGCTGCCCCACGTGTACACATCGGAGTCGACAGCCGCGGACGCGGGACCAACCGGAGCCACCAGCAGGCTGGCCGCTGTCACCGCCACTGCCGCGCTAGTCGTGACGATGCGAATCACGGGTCGGGTCACGATGCGTGACACGGGCTGTCCCCCTCGGGTCGAGCAGTGGTGAGCGCCTGGCCACGGGCGAGCCAGGTCATCGTTCATTCTGCCTCGCCGCGAGCGCGCACGAGAACGGACGCCGAGAGAGGGTCCGAATGGGCGAAAACCCCGCCACTCGGTCGAGGGACGGGGCCTTTGCTGGTACGGGCCTGCTGGCCCGAGGATCAGCTGAACGAGTCGCCGCAGGCGCACGATCCGGTGGCGTTGGGGTTGTCGATCGTGAAGCCCTGCTTCTCGATCGTGTCGACGAAGTCGATCGTGGCCCCACCGAGGTAGGGGACGCTCATGCGGTCAACAACCAGGCTGAAGCCGTCGTGGCCGATGGTCTCGTCGCCGTCGAGCGAGCGGTCGTCGAAGAAGAGCTGGTAGCGGAGGCCTGAGCAGCCACCTGGCTGCACCGCGATGCGAAGAGCCAGGTCAGTGCGGCCCTCCTGCTCAAGCAGGGCCTTGACCTTGGACGCAGCGGTGTCAGTGAGGACCACGCCCTGCGGCGCGGCACCCGTGGACTCCGGGGTGGTGGTGTCGTTCTGGACGGTCATGGCTGGAGGTCTCCCTCGTACAAAGGTGGGTACTGGCGCAACGCTCAATGGACGCTGAGCCATTCCCATGGTGACATACCGAGCCCACAACGGCTGGCCACCGGTCCCCAGCGTGAGCTGATCGTGGTTCCAGGGGCCCAGCGGTGGATCGAGCGTGACAGTGGGGCCGCGACCAGTCTCGCGCGATGCGGCCAGCCACGCGTCTGACGCTGGCAGCCGCATGGTCAACTGCGTCTTGGGCACCAAGCAGGTCAGCCATTGCGTAGATCTCGTCGAAACCGTTGGCGGACGCCTCGCGGCGGCCCAGAGTCGAGGCTCCAGCCAGGGCGACGCACGGGGTGGACGCCGCCATGGCCCGCTCGGCCACGAACGCCGCGACCTTGCCGCGCAGCGACGAGAAGTCGAGTTGACCCTCGCCGGTCACGACGATGTCGGCCGCGGTGATCATCGCGTCCAGCCCGACGGCCTCGGCGACGAGCGCGGCACCGCTGACCCGCCGCGCCCCGAGTCGCATCAGGCCATAACCAAGACCACCGCCGGCACCGGCGCCCGGGGCGTTCGGATCGACATCGGCCCCCGAGGCCCACGCGACAAGGCGGTGCTCAAGCGCGGTGACCTCGGCGTCCGATGCGCCCTTCTGTGGCGCAAACGACCGAGCGGCACCGGCAGGGCCGAGCAACGGGTTCTCGACATCAGTGGCCACCACGAGTTCGACGGCAGCGGGCCACGTGCCTTCGAATGCCTCGACAACGGGGCGTCCCCCATCAGTGCTTGCGGTGCCCCCGACGCCGACCACCACGCGCTCGACACCGCGGTCGAGGGCGGCGTGAAGCAACGGCACCAACCCGGACGTCGTGGCGTCGGTGGCTCGCAACGGAAGGTCAGAGATCTCAAGGCCGCAAGTCTGCGCCGCCTCGAGGTAGGCGGTCTTCTCAGCGGCTACAAGAACAATCTGTGCCGCAACCGGTTCGCCGTGCGGCCCGGTGGTCGGCACCGAGACGACCGATGCGTTGCCCCCGAACGCCGCAGCCAACGCGCCAACGAAGCCGGGGCCACCATCTGACATCGGTTGCGCGTGCACCACGTCCTTCGGAGCGACGTCATGCCACCCGGCACTCGCAGCGTCACACACCTCGACCGCGGTGAGCGTCCCGCCGAACTTGTCTGGTGCCAGCAGGACGCGCATTGCTCGGCAGTCAGGCTCGGGTGGTTCGAGCGTCTCGGGCGTCTCGGGCGGCTCTCTCGGCTTGGGTGTCTTCGGTATCGCGGTGTGCGATGCGCTTGGTCACCAACGTTGCGTCGTCAGACGTGAGGCACTTGCCGGTCTCGATGTCGTACTGCCACCCGTGCAACCCGCAGGTCAGGACGCCGTCCTCGACCTCGCCGAACCGCGCCAGGTCTGCTCCCAAGTGCGGGCAGTGACGCTGCACGAGGTGGTCGCCGAACCGCCACATCTCGTGCGACTCGCGGTCAGTTTCGAGCCAGTCTTCGACGTACACCGCGTGCTCTGGTGAGAGCGACTTGAACCAGGTGTAGACCTGCTCGTTGTATGCACCCTTGCGTCGAGCGGTGAAGCGACACGACAAGAACAGCTCGTTCACCCAGTCGGCCAACTTCTTCTCGACGCAGTGGCGAACCAGACGATCCTCGATCGTCAGCTGATAGCGACACTCTTGACCGTCGAAGGGGACGACGACCTGGTCGACAAAGTCGGCGACGATCTGCTCGTGTTCGGTCTTGATGAGGATTCGGTCACCGAGGCGTCCGCACAACGTCGGCATCTGCTGCATCAACGGCTCCCACCACGCCTTCAGCTGAGGCAAGAGCGGATCGGTGGTCGACGTCCAGCCGAGTTTGCGTTCTTCGCGGTCAGCCTTGGTGCGGGCGGCGTACTCGGTGAGGTACTCACGTTTGTGGGTGAAGGGGTAGAGCGTCTGTTCTTCGGGCGCGGCGTGCGTGACTTCGGCAGTTCCTGACTCGCGGTCGAGCGTCACGGTGGTTCCGGTGGAAACGAAGAGCCCGTTGTTGACGCCCATCGACTTGATGTAGTCGAGGAACGCGAGCTGATCCGGAAACACGTTGCCCTTCTGCCCGAAGTCATTGATCTCGAACAGGTCGTCGTCGAGGAAGGCAGGCGGGCCGGAGTTCGGAAGCACCCATCGCGCGTCGACCGCTTCGGCATAGCGCCGCGCACGGTCCATACCGTTCGCTCGTTTGCGCTCGCCGAGCCCCTGCTTCACGTTGTCGGGCAGCTCGTACACCATCGGAAACCAGATCGCGCCGGAGTACTGCAATGAATGGCCGTCGTAGCGACCGAACTGCACGATCGGCTCGAGGTCGGTGGGCCGGCAGTCGTTCTGGTTCAAGAACGCCGCAGTGCCGTCGTCGACAGACAGGCACGAGTCGCCGAGCGGACCATCGTTGGGCGCCGTCATTGCGACGATCATCAACGTGAGGCCATCGTGTTCGAACGGCTCGGCGTTCTTCGTCGCGACGAAGCGGTGAAACCCGAGGCTCTCGAGCGCATCACGCAGATCGCTGACGCCGTAGTCGGGTAGCAGGACGGTGGTGTCCCTGCTCATGTGCTGCGACAACCACTCGGGGTCGTAGTGGTCGAGGTGCAGGTGCGACACGTACAAGTAGTCGGACTGGCCGAGCTGCTCGAAGTCCAGACCGTCGTTGGCCGGGAACGGGTACCACGACGCGAAGTACGACGGTGAGAACCAGGGGTCGCACAGGATCGAACCGTGGGCAGTCTCGATGTGCAGCCCGGCATGCCCGATCGATGTGACGCGCACTAGTACCTCTCCTGTCCGCTTCGCTTCCACCTGCTCTCGGCGATCTCACCCTAGGCACCCGCGTCCAACCAACTCCAGGGCCATTAGCCTGTGGCTGTGATCTCCCGGATCTTCGGCAGGAACCAGCCGCAAGCCGTCCCTGACCCTTCGACGTCCGACACCGACGGGTCGGACGGTTCTCAGGGCAGCAGCGGCAAGGGTCGTCCGACACCCAAGCGGCGGGACGCCGAAGCGGCACGTCGGCAGAATGCCGCTCCGCCCAAAGACCGCCGTGAAGCGAAGAGCCGCATGAAGGCGGAGCGCGCGAAGGAGCGTCAAGCTGCTGCCGACGCGGTGCGCAGCGGTGACGAGCGTCAGTACCCGGTGCGCGACCAGGGCAAGGCTCGACACATCGCACGCAACTGGGTCGACGGACGCCGCAACGTCGGCGAGGTCTTCTGGCCGGTCGTGATCACTGCGCTCGTGCTGCTGTTCCTACCGATCCCTGCGCTGCAACAGATGTCGACAGCCGTGCTGCTCGGTTTCTACGTGCTGATCACGCTCGACTCGGGGCTGTCGTTGCTGGGGCTTCGCCGTGCGTTGCACCGCGAGGTTCCAGACCAAGGTGAGCGCCGCGGCGCCCTTGCTTACGGCTTCGGCCGATCGATCCAGTCCCGCAAGCGCCGACTGCCGATCCCCAAGGTCGAACGAGGGTGGACCAAGCGCTTCATCCGAGGCGAAGTCCCCGCGACGGTCTCCTAACCCGCAAGTGCTGCCGTGGCTCTGACGCTCCGAAGTGTCGGCTGGATCGGCGTCCTGGTCATTGTCACGGCAGCGTGTGGGACGACCTCCGCAGACCTCCGATTCGAAGCCGTCCCGGAGTCCGTGTGGCCCGCGATCAAGGGCGTTGAGGTGCAGAGCATGCACTCCGGCGACGGTGAGCGGTGCTGCGAACAGCAGGAAGGGTCCTTGAGCCTTCGGATCGACCTATCGGGCAATCACCCCTATCAGGCATTCACACAGGGCATGCGCGACGCCGGATGGTACGTCTTCGACTGCCCGCGTCCGGGTCAGTACTACTTTGCTCGCGCTGGGTTCAACGGCTGGACGGACCCCACCAACACCCGAGGTGCTGACCTCTTCGTCTTCATCGAGCGCGGAGGACCCGTCTCGGACTACCGTCCCGGCTGTCGCGAACCAGCGCCGTGATCGGGCTCGAAGCGTGAACCCCGTGGTGGGCGTGTTGCTGACGCTGCGGTTCCTACTCGAACTCGCACTGCTCGCAGCATGGGCCGTCGTGGGGTGGCATCTGCCGGACGCCACCTGGCAGCAAGTTGTCGTTGCCGCTGCGTTGCCCATAGCGTCCGCCACGCTCTGGGGGGTGTTCCTGTCACCGAAGGCGAAGGTCGAACTACCACTGAGCGTGCGACTCGCGATGGAACTCGCGCTGTTCGCCGGTGCGTCCACCGCACTCTGGGTGCTCGACTTTCACGTCGCCGCCGTGGTGCTCATGGGTGGAGAGGTCGTCGTCCTCGGTAGTTTGCTTGTGCTCCACCAACCGCCGGGCGCTGACGCAGATCAATCAGTCACACGTCGCTGACTCGGCCAACACGATAGCCAGTACCAGCTGATCGTCGAACTTGGGTTCATCCGGGATGCGCCACGACCCGGCTCCTATCTTCTTGGCGTTGATCAGGTTCGGTTCACCGAGAAGTACGCGGGATCGCCTCCAAGCGTCGCTGCACCAGGAGTAGGCGAGGTGTAGCCCATGTGGACTCACGCTGCGCACCCTCGGCGTCATCGATCCACGGTTCAACCGCCGCCATCACCTGCGGCCGTGACAGCTCCGTGGAGTAGCAGCGAGAGATCCGCGTGGTTCGAGGCACGCCAGCGCGTCACGCACCGCCGTGAACCCCTCTGGCGCGACGAAGTCGTTCAACACCTGTGGGTCGGGCTCAACGTACTCGGATTCCGCTGCACTCGGTCTGCCATGTTCGAACGCATGCTCCACGCGAACGATGCGGCGGTCGCCACGAAGGCGAGTATCGCGATGGCCACCAATACCGGGGTAATCCACCCACGTTGACCCCCGGCGGTCGGCCCAAATGACGTCATGCCCAGTCATCGGCGGCCTTGATCAACTACTTGACGCCTCGCGCTCACGCTGCCGCCGACACCACGGTGGCAGTGAGTGCGGAAGTGTCGTGATCACGTCACTTCCCGCACCCAGCCTCTCGCGCTGAAGTTCCCGCACCCATCGCTTATGGTCGCGATATGGAATACCGACGCCTCGGCCGCAGCGGCCTGAAGATCAGTGAGCTGACCTACGGCAACTGGATCACCCACGGCTCCCAGATCGACCAGGACGCCGCCACCGCCTGCGTGAACGCCGCGCTGGACGTCGGCATCACCACCTTCGACACCGCGGACGTCTACGCCAGCGGACGTGCGGAGTCTGCGCTGGGCGTCGCACTCAAGGGTCAGCGCCGCGAGGGGCTCGAGATCTTCACCAAGGTCTACTGGCCAACCGGCGACGGCATGAACGACCGCGGGTTGTCACGCAAACACATCATGGAGTCGTGCGAGGCGTCCCTGCGCCGCCTCGGCGTCGACTACGTCGACCTCTACCAAGCGCACCGCTTCGACTACGAGGCCCCGCTCGACGAGGTCATCCGCGCGTTCGACGACCTGATTCGTCAGGGCAAGGTGTTGTACGCCGGGGTCAGCGAGTGGAAGGCCAGCCAGATCCGGGACGCCGTGTCGATGCAGCAAGAGCTCGGTTACGACCGCTTCATCTCCAACCAGCCCGAGTACTCGATGCTGTGGCGCGTCATCGAGGCCGAAGTCGTTCCCACATCGCAGGAGCTCGGTCTTTCGCAGATCGTGTGGTCGCCGATGGCGCAAGGTGCTCTCACCGGTAAGTACCTCCCTGGCGAGCAGCCACCAGCCGGCAGTCGTGGTTCGACCAAGGACGGCGCCGACACGATGGAGGACTACCTCAGCGATCGCATCCTCGAGCGCGTCCAGAAACTCAAGCCGATTGCCGACGATGCGGGGCTCAGCATGGCGCAGCTCGCACTCGCCTGGGTACTGCAGAACGACAACATCGCAGCGGCCATCGTCGGGGCGTCCAGACCAGAGCAGATCAAGGACAACGCCGGCGCGACCGGCGTCCGCCTTGAGCCTGAACTCATGAAGCGAATCGACGAGGCACTCGGTGACGTTGTCGAACGCGACCCTTCGAAGACCGAAAGCCCCAACCCTCGCGACTGAGCAAGACCACGCCCCCGCGGCCACGGGCAATCTCGACCGATGAGTGCGCCTTTCCTAGGGTGGCCGGCTACTGGGATGCGTCCGGAAGTGTCACGGCTCCCGTTGCCATCAGCACGAAGAGCGTGAGACAGAACAGGCCACCAATGGTGCCAGCCCAGAAGCGTCCCCAATGTCCGCTGTCCGTGTGGAGATCGGGAAGCTGCTTACCAAGGATCAACCAGGTGGACAGTGCCACGAGTCCGCCGACGATCGCCGGAATGAGGAACGCAACGGGGCTACCTTGCATGACGGGCGTTGCTTTCTGTCCAAGCCGTGCGGATCAGCCGTCCACCTGCAACGAGAACGAGCGCGGCGGCAAAGATCCCCGCCAAGCCGCCCGCAATTTGCAGCATCAGGCGCGCATACCACTCAGAGCACGATCCACCCACGGCGCAGATGACTTCGTCCACCTCACTCGGCGGACCCACCAACACAGAGATCAGCCACACGGGGGCAAGGACAGCCGCAAGCCAGAGAAGCCTGCGAGGTTGCCAAGGAACCCGCGTCCAGAGTCGCCGCATGTCTTGTCTTCGGCAGCAGAAGCGCTCATCTCAAACACCCCGATTCCCTGTCGGTGGTGACGAGCCCCAGCGAACTTTCTTACTGTCGGACGGACTGCCAACCGGCCATCTCCATGGACCGGCGGCTGGAGAGCAGGGCTGCGAATACGACGAGCGCAGTAAGGACGAACACAGCGCCCGCAGCCCCTACCCACAAGACCGCTGGCGTCCAGATATCGCTGCCGTACGCGTCAAAGCAAGCGGTGCGTTCTGGCCCCGACACACTCCAGCAATCAGCGGGGACGTCGTCGCCGTGGGTGTAGGCGCGCGCCACGACTCCGATTCCCGCGCGCATCAGAAGCAACCCGACCGCCAGACAGCCAATGAACCCAGCGACGAGCGCCACGCTCGGCCCGATCGGTTCCGCCTCCTCGGTCTTCACACTTCGAGTGTCACCTGCGACACCGCCGTGAAGAGACGTCCCCTGGACACACCACCCGAACGGATCACCACCGAGGGCTACTCCGCAGGCGGGTGCAGCGACATCGGCCCGTAGACCTCGCGGTCCTCCTCGAGCAAGGTGACGGCGTCGACGCCCGCCTTGAGCAGAACCTCCCACTCCTCGCCAATCCAACTCTCGGCGTCCGCCTGGTTGCTGAAGGTCGGTGCCTCGTCCTCCATGGTCACCGGACTGCTGTCGGTCTTCTCGTAGCGCCAACGCCATGTCATCGGTGGATGCTCCTCACTCGGACGAATAGAACGGGACGCCGACGCGCCCCGTGGGACGATCTTTGACGCCGGCCCTGCTCATGTGATCAGATCACGGCCACAACTCCAACCGCCTGTCGCAGGGGAAGTCCGGTCGAATTCCGGCGCTGACCCGCAACCGTAGGCCGCGCGCTCAGCCAGAGCATCTCGCGGTAAGCCGGAGCACCTGACGTCAAGCGAGCGGCTCCTTGTTTTTCCGTCGAGGTCTACGGCGCGGAGCCCGGGCTTACCGCCCGTCCGCGCCCCTGCCAGTCATCCGCCAAGGTGACTCAGGGGCGTTGTCGTTAGCGGCGTTCGGGGAAGGCTCCGGGATCGCTCACCCGAGAGGTACCCATGAAGCAGCACCGCACCACCCGCGGCACCGGACGCCGGATCGCCGGCATCACAGCCGTCGCGGTCAGCCATCGCAATGACCGGGGCATTCGTCGTTGCACCCTCAGCAGCATCAGCCGCTACCAGCACCAACCCGGCCCGCATCGGCCTGTTCGGCAGCCAAGACCCCACCTACGACGGCGTCTACCGACAGAGCCTGTCGCTCATCGTGCTGGACGCCGCAGAGGCGACGATCCCCACGCCAGCCGTGAAGTGGCTGAAGCGTCAGCAGTGCGACAACGGTAGCTTCACGTCGTTCCGCAGCGACCTCGACGCGGCTGCGGAGCCAAGGACAGCAACGCCACGGCCCTCGCGGTCATCGCGTTCAAGCGCCATCGGTGAACGTAAGCACGCCCGACAGGCCGTCAACTGGCTGATCGACCAGCAGACAGCGGTCAGGCGGCTGGGAGTACACCGCCGGGTGGGGTCCTGACACCAACAGCACGGGCCTGGTCATTCAGGCACTCATCGCCATGAAGATCGACCCAGCCAGTGTCGCGAAGAACAAGACCGGCCTCGCAGTATCTGAAGGGGCTGCAGCTCGACTGCGACGACGCCCCCGCATCCGACCGGGGTGCCCTCGACTACCAGCGCCAGAGCCCGCTGGCCGCAAACGACTTCGCGACTGCGCAGGCTGTTGCAGCTCTTGCCGGTGCCTCGCTACCGGTACGGGCAACAGCAGCAAACGTTGAGCGACCACGCTTCACTTGCGATGACGCGCCACAACCAGAGCGCAGCGGCTGCAGGCGCTGGCTACCTCGGGCGCACGATCAGACTCGACCGGTGGTTACATCCCAGGTTTCGACGACAGCCCCGACTACGGCAGCACGGCGAACGCCGTGCTCTCCCTCGTGGCAGCGGGTTACGCGTCGAACCAGATCGTCGCGGCCACTCAGACGCTGGCAGGCGTCGCGGCGACCTACTCGCGCGACGGCAAGGACAAGGTTCTTCCGGCATCTGCTGCGGCTCTCGGGCTCGTCGCGATCGCCACGGCAGGCGACCCTCGCGACTTCGGCGGCACCAACCCGGTGCGCGACCTGCTGCAATCACGCACGACCAGAGGCTGACATGAGCGCGTCCCCCACCCTCCGCACCACGTACCGACCACTACTCGGTCGGCGAGCGACTCAGGTCGCATTGGCGATGGCCGTCGTGCTGTCGTCATTGGTCGGAGGGTGGGGTGTCGCGCCAGCCGAGGCAACGTCCTACCGCTTCTGGTCGTACTGGACCGGCGGCTCAGACTGGACGTTCTCCAACCAGGGCGCGTCGCGGCGTCCGGTTGATGGCGGCGTCGAAGGCTGGCGCTTTGCGATCAGCCCAGCCAGTTCGTCGACCATCCCACCGCGTCACAACCCCTCGTTCGCCAGCCTGTGCGGCAAGCACCCCAGCCGAGGACGGCAAGAAGCGCGTCGGTCTCGTCGTCGACTACGGAACCAGCTCGGACGCCCCTGACGGCGAAGCTCCGCCCAGCATGCTCAGCACCTGCGCCGTGGTGCCAGAGGACGCCAACGGGTACGACGTGCTCGTCACCGTGGCGCAACTGCGCACCGACGGCGGATTGATCTGCGGCATCAACGGCTACCCGGCCAGTGAGTGCGGCGCACCCGTCAGTGACCCGACACCTGACCCCACGGGTGGCTCCGATCAAGGCTCGGGCGGAAACGGAAACGGAGACGGCGGCACGGGCTCGGGCAACGGATCAGGCGGCGACGGAGGCGGCGCGAGCGGTCCCACCTCTGGCTCGTCCGCAAGCACCCCGGGCAACGGCAATGGCTCGAAGCAAGGGGACCCGAAAGGCAAGAAGAACGACGACGGCAAGAAGTCGGACGCTGCCGAGCCGAGCCCCAGCGCAAGTGCCGCCGACGACGCCACCCCCGCGGCCGCTGCCATCGACGGCAGCCCCGCTGCCCCATCAAGTGGCTCGCCTATCGGGCTCATCGTCGGGCTGATCGTCGTTGTCGGCATCGGCGTCACAGCCATCGTGCTGCGTCGGAGAAAGGCGTGAGCCAACACCCGCGGCCAGAGCGCTTCCTGCACCCGGTGGCGTGGTGGTTATGGGCATTGGCACTTGCCGCGGCGGCGTCCCGCACCCTGAACCCGATCCTGTTGACCGCGATCATCGCCGTCGCAGCATTGGTGGTCGCCTCGCGGCGGCCGCACGCGCCGTGGGCCGGTAGCTTTCGCGCTTTCATGTGGCTCGGGCTCTTCGTACTGCTGGTACGCGTCGGGTTCGAGATGCTGTTCGGCGCCCCGATCCCCGGCACCACCATCCTGACGCTGCCCGAGGTCACGCTTCCGAGCTGGATGGCTGGCACCCGGCTTGGCGGCGACGTGACCCTCGAAGCCCTCGTGTTGGCGCTCTACTCCGGTCTGCAGCTCGTCGCGATCCTCGCCTGCGTCGGTGCGGCGAACTCGCTCGCCAACCCGACCCGGCTGCTCAAGAGCGTGCCTGGCGCGCTGTACGAGGCCGGTGTTGCTGTCGTCATCGCCCTCACCCTCGTGCCGTCTGCACTCGTGCACCTCGGGCAGGTGCGTGACGCCCGCCGCCTGCGCGGCCAAAGCACTCGCGGGCTGCGCGCATCAGCTCGCATCGGTGGTGCAGTGCTGACCGGTGCGCTCGAACGCTCGCTGTCACTCGCTGCGGCCATGGACTCGCGCGGCTTCGGACGCTTGCGCCCGCGCTCGCGCACTGAGCGACGTGTCACGGCAACGCTCACCACGCTCGGTCTCGTGGTCGTGATGGTCGGGGGCTACGCCCTGCTGGACGCCGGAACCTCACTGGTGTTGTCGAGCGCGATGCTCATCGGGGGCCTCGTCTTGCTCGGCCTCGGCATGCACCGCGCGAATCGCCGAGCCGTGCGCACCGTCTATCGCCCCGACCCATGGCGGTGGCCAGAAACCAGCACTGTCATCACCGGAGTCACCGCATTGGTCGCTTGCTCGGTCGCCGCCTACATCTCCCCCACGGTGATGTTGCCGACGACGACACCGCTGGTGTGGCCTGAGCTTCCGCTCGTGCCGATGCTCGCGATCCTCGTCGCAGCTACTCCTGCGTGGTTCACCCCGCCCGTGCCAGATCCGACCGTCACGTCTGACCTCGACGTCCGCACCGTTGCCGCGCCACAACCTGCAGAGCAGGTCGCCGCATGATCGAGCTCGAGCACGTCACCCTCACCTACCCGGACGCCACGACACCGGCGTTGCAGGACGTCAGTCTCTCGATCCCCGAGGGTGAGCTGGCACTCGTCGTCGGGCGCACCGGGTCAGGTAAGTCGTCACTCTTGCGAGTCGTCAACGGGCTGGCACCGACGTTCACCGGCGGAACGCTGGCCGGTCGCGTCACGGTGGCAGGACGCGACACCTCGCAGTACCCACCACGCGAACTCGCCGACATCGTCGGCGTGGTCCTGCAAGACCCCCGCGACGGGTTCGTCACCGAACTCGTCGAAGACGAGATCGCGTACGGCATGGAGTCACTCGGGCTCGCCCCCGAAGTGATGCGCCGCCGGGTCGAAGAGTCGCTCGACCTGCTGGGCCTCAACGACATCAGGCAGCGTCCGCTGCGCTCACTGTCGGGTGGTCAGCAACAACGCGCCGCGATCGCGTCCGTTCTCGCGCAGCACCCGCGCGTACTGGTGCTCGACGAACCGACGTCCGCACTCGACCCCGGTGCCGCCGAAGAAGTTCTCGCCGCAATCCAACGACTGGTGCACGACCTCGGGCTCACGGTGCTGATGGCCGAGCACCGGCTCGAGCGTGTCGTGCAGTTCGCCGATCGCATCGTGCATGTGCACGCAGACGGCACTGTCACCGACGGGTTACCGGCACAGGTCATGGTCGACGCCCCTGTCGCTCCCCCGGTCGTCGAGCTCGGACGCTGGGCGCACTGGACCCCGTTGCCATTGACGATCCGCGACGCCCGTCGGTTGGCTGCTCCCCTGCGCGAGACGCTGAGCCAGCTGCCCGCCACCGCACCGGCGTCCCCGACCAACACCACCGACTCCCGCGCTCCGGTCGCAGAGCTCAAGGGCGTCCGCGTGCAGTACGGCTCCTACCAAGCACTGCGCGAGGTTGACCTGGCAGTTCGTCCCGGCGAGGTGGTCGCCCTGATGGGGCGCAACGGCGCCGGAAAGTCGACGCTGCTGCGTTCACTGGTCGGGTTGGCGACACCATCGGCAGGCTCGGTCAGGATCAGCGGGCAAGACCCGACCACGCTGGCCGGTGCTGATCTCACCAACTCGGTCGGCATGGTGCCGCAAGAGCCAGGTGACTTGCTGTGGACCGAGTCGGTGCGCCAAGAGTGCACCGAGTGCTCTGACCCGGACGAGGCGTACCGACTGTTCACTGAGCTCGCGCCAGATGTCGACGCGGGCATGCACCCGCGAGACCTGTCGGAGGGTCAACGGCTCGCCCTGGCATTGGCCGTTGTGATGGCTGAGAAGGCTCCCCTCCTGCTGCTCGACGAGCCGACGCGAGGGCTCGACTACCCCACCAAGCACCGACTGATCCAGCTGCTGCGTCGCCGGGCCGAGCAGGGCGACGCCGTCATCGTCGCCACCCACGACGTCGAGCTCGCTGCCGACCTCGCTACTCGCACCGTGGTGATCGCCGAGGGTGACATCGTCACCGACGGGCCGACCCGTGACGTCGTGGTCTCGTCACCGCAGTTCGCGCCACAAGTGTCGAAGGTGCTGGCGCCGATCCCGCTCTTGACGGTCGCCGATGTGCGAGCAGCGTTTGCGGAGACGCGATGACGTCCGCACACCAACTCAGCCCTCGGTCAGCGATGGCCATTGCCCTCACGTCAGCGTTCGGACTGCTCGCGTTCTTCTGGCCGCTCGTCGTCGAACCAGGCACCTGGCTTTCGGACAGCCCAGACGGGCCGTGGTTGTTCGCCGTCCTGGTGCCACTGATGCTTGCGGTGGTCATCGCAGAGATCAGCGACGGCGGGATCGATGCGAAGAGCGTCGCCTTGCTCGGTGTCCTCACCGCTGTCGCTGCGGCGTTGCGGCCGCTGTCGGGCGGAGTGACTGGATTTCAGCCGATGTTCGTCGTACTGATCCTGGGCGGGCGAGTGTTTGGCCCGGGGTTCGGGTTCTTGCTGGGTTCGACCTCGATGCTTGCGTCGGCGTTACTCACGGGGGGCGTCGGCCCGTGGTTGCCCTTCCAGATGATCGGCGCCGCCTGGATCGGCATGGGTGCCGGCCTCCTGCCACGAGTGACCGGACGCGTCGAGGTCGCGATGCTCGCCGCTTACGGGGCATTCTCAGCGCTCGCTTTCGGAATCCTGCTGAACCTCTGGTTCTGGCCGTTCATCGTCGCCGAGGGTGACATCTCGTTTGTTGCAGGTGCCCCCATCACCGAGAACCTTGGCCGGCTGCTTGCGTTCACTCTGGCCACCTCATGGGGATTCGACATCCCGCGCGCACTCGGCAACGCGGCACTCATCGCGGTACTTGGTGCACCTGCATTGCGCGCGTTGAGACGCACCCATCGCGTTGCCGCCTTCGACAACACTCCTGTGTTCGTGGCGGCGCCGGTGACCCGATGAAGGTGCAACTGCTTGGCACGGGGTCGGCTGACGGCTGGCCTAATGCGTTCTGCACGTGCGCATCGTGCGGTGTTGCACGCGAGCGCGGTGACATTCGGGGTCAGACGGGCGCCCTCATCGACGACCACGTCCTCATCGACTGCGGGCCAGAGATCCCAGCTGCGGCGAGTCGGCACGGTATCGACCTGTCCGGTGTCCGCGCACTGCTCTTTACCCACGCTCACCCCGACCACGTCGGACCCGCGGCCCTGCTGTTTCGGCACTGGGCCCGTCGCGATGAGCCACTGGAAGTGTTCGGCCCGCCCACAGCCCTTGAGATGGTGCGCCACTGGATCGGACCGCAAGACCCGGTGACCCTCACGGTTCTGACGGCTGGCGACCGCATCGAGACCGGCGGCTACCGCGTCCAAGCACTACCGGCCGCGCACGGTGACGAGACGATCGGCGAGGCACTCCTCTACGACGTGCAGGGCCCCGACGGTGCGCGCCTGCTGTACGCCACTGACACTGGTCCGCTGCCCGACGCCGCCGTCCAGGCGGTGACGAATGCGCGGTTCGACATCGCCCTGATCGAGGAGACCTTCGGCGATCACCTGTCTCACGACGGCGACCACCTAGACCTCCGCACCTTTCCCGAGCAGTTGCGACGGTTGGCCGACGTCGGCGCGCTTACCGAGGCGTCTGACGTCATTGCCGTTCACTTGTCGCACCACAACCCGCCGACGCCGCAACTCATCCAGCGGCTCGCGGCATGGAACGCACGCGTTGTCGACGACGGCACGACGATCACGACGCTGACAACCACGCTGTCGCGTCCTGCACCGCAACTACGACCACACCGGACGCTGGTGTTGGGCGGAGCGCGGTCCGGTAAGTCGCGCCACGCCGAGTCGCTCGTTTCGTCCGCGTCACAGGTCACCTACATCGCCACCGCGCACCCCCGGCCCGGCGACGAGGAGTGGCAGCGGCGGGTGGCCGCGCACCAGGCACGACGCCCGGCGTATTGGGTCACGCTCGAGACCACCGATGTCGCCGACGCCCTGTCACAGGCAAGGGTCGGTGACACGCTGCTCATTGACTGCATGACGCTCTGGCTGACGCAGGTGATGGACGAGAGCGACGCGTGGGGTGGTGACGTCACTGGCGTTGACAAGCAGATCGAGCGACTGCTCGATGCTTGGCGAACGACAACGGCCCGAGTTGTGGCCGTCAGCAACGAGGTCGGGCAGGGCGTGGTGCCAGCCACCGCGTCCGGGCGCCTCTTTCGTGACACCCACGGTCGCCTCAACGCTGCACTGGCCGCCGCCAGCGAGGACGTCACCATGCTCGTCGCAGGGCGAACTGTTGCGCTGTGACCCCGTGACCCTCGTGACCCCCGTGACCTCCGTATCCCTCGCGAGCACGAAAGACTGACCACGTGACCGTCGACCTGCAACGCTTTCGTGAAGAGATCGTGCGCCCGGACGCCGAGGTGCGCGAGGCTGCCGAACAACGACAGCTGACACTGACCAAGCCGGCTGGTGCACTCGGACGCCTCGAAGAGCTCTCGACGTGGGTCGCGTCCGTGCAGGGGCAGTGCCCTCCGCAGGCCTTCGAACGCATTCGGGTCGTCATCTTCGCCGGAGATCACGGGGTCGCGCAGGCTGGTGTCTCGGCGTATCCGCCAGAGGTCACGGCCCAGATGGTGCAGAACTTCATCGCAGGCGGCGCCGCCGTCAACGCCCTCGCCAACACCGTCGGCGCCTCGGTGCGGGTGGTCGACATGTCTGTTGCCAGTGACATCGCCGGCGTCCCGGACAGCGTCACTGCGCACAAGATTCGTCAGGGTTCGGGCAACATCGCCGTCGAAGACGCGCTCACCCTCGACGAAGCCGAACGAGCCTTCGAGGCAGGCGTCGCCATCGCCAACGAGGAAGTGGACTCCGGGGCCGACCTCTTGATCGCTGGCGACATGGGCATCGGCAACACCACTCCGGCCGCCGCGCTGATCGGGCTGCTGTCGTCACGGGACGCAGCTGGGGTGACCGGTCGTGGCACTGGGATCGACGACGAGACGTGGACTCGCAAGGCCGCCGCCGTGCGCGATGCCATGCGGCGCGGTCGTGGCGTGAAGGCCGACCAGATTCAGTTGTTGGCCACCGTCGGTGGCGCCGACTTCGCCGCCATGACCGGGTTTCTCTTGCAGTCGGCGGTGCGCAAGACCCCGCTGATCCTTGACGGCTTGGTGTCTGGCGCCTGCGCCATGATCGCGCATCGAGTGGCGTTCAGGTCGGTGTCGTGGTGGCAAGCCGGGCATCGTTCAGTCGAACCGGCGCACGAGGCCGTGCTGAGTCGGTTGCAGATGCAGCCACTGCTCGACTACCAGTTGCGACTCGGTGAAGGAACCGGCGCCCTGCTCGCGGTTCCCATCATTCGCGCCGCTCAAGCAACTCTGTCCGACATGGCGACGTTCGATGAGGCAGGTGTCACCGATCGCGAAGCCGACGAGGGCTAGCTGTGGTTGACGCCATACGACTCGCGGTCGGAACGCTGACCGTGCTGCCGGTTCCCTCGCCGCGAACCGTCGATCGACACACCTGGCGAACCGCACTGGCACTTGCTCCCGTCGTCGGAGCCGCACTCGGGGCGATCACGTGGTCATTGGGCTGGGCAGTCGACACTGCCAGTGACTCGGCGCTGCTTGCCGCGGTGGTGACCGTCGCCGCCTTCGCGGTACTGACCAGGGGGTTACACCTGGACGGTCTCGCCGATGTTGCCGACGGTCTCGGCAGTCGACGCCCTGCAGATGAGGCCAGGCAGATCATGCGCCGCTCAGACATCGGACCCTTTGGCGTCCTCGCCATCGTGTTCATCGCGCTGCTGCAAGTGGCAGCGCTTGCGGCGGTGTACTCGCTCTCGGCTATTGCGCCAGGAGCCATCGCGGTGATCGGTGCAGCTGTCATTGCCCGAACAGCTGTCGTGGCGGCCTGCCGTCGGGGGCAGCCAACAGTCTCTGATGGGCTCGGTTCACAAGCCGTGGGCTCAGTGCCGACCACCTTGGCACTCGCCGTCGTGCTGCTCGCAGCGACAGCCACCGTTGCGGCTGCCGCCAGCATCAGCGGCGATGCAGTGATCACCACACTTGTCGCGGCGGTCATCGCACTTTCGGTCGGTGAACTCTGGCGACATCACTGCGGCCGCCGACTCGGTGCCATCACCGGAGACGTGCTCGGCTCTGTTGAAGAGATCACGGCGACGACGTTCCTCGTGGTGATTGCGATGCTCTGGTAGGTCGCCTGCCTACTGCGGCGCGGGCTTGACGAACGGTGGGCGCACCACCGTCATCGCTGATGACCGTCCGCGTACGTCGACACTCACCTCGTCGCCGGGTTCGATAGCGGGGTCGAGCAGAGCGAGCCCGATCCCCGAGCGAATCGTTGGCGAGAACGTGCCGCTGGTGACCTCGCCCGCCACTGCACCGTCGGCCGAGCTGACCTGCATGCCCGGACGCGGGATGCCGCGGTCATTCGCACGCAACCCCCACAACCGACGACGCGGACCGGCCGCTCGCTCGGCGATGAGAGCGTCGCGTCCGACAAACGCCGGCTTGTCCCAGCCGACTGCCCACCCCAGCCGGGCCTGAACCGGAGTGATCTCGGGCGAGAGGTCTTGCCCGTGCAACGGATACCCCATCTCGGTACGCAAGGTGTCGCGCGCGCCCAGACCTGCCGGGCGTCCGCCTTCGGCCGAGACCGCCTCAGCCAGCGCATCCCACAGAGCGGCGCTCGCGTCCCATGTCGGGAGAAGTTCGTAGCCGTGCTCGCCCGTATACCCCGTGCGGCAGATGATCACCGGTGATCCGTTGAAGGACGCGTCGACGAACGTCATGTACGCATGGCTGTGAGGTAGACCGAGTCGCTCGAGCACCTGTGGCGACCGGGGGCCCTGCACCGCCAGCACGCCGTAGTCGCGATGGTGGTCGACAACGGTGATCTCGCCGGTCGCATTGAGTGCTCGCTGGCGCAGCGCTGCGACCACGGTTGCAGTGTTCGCTGCGTTCGGGACGACGAAGACGTCATCGTCGCCCACGAGATAGACGATGAGGTCATCAACGACACCACCACCGTCGTTGCACAACAACGAGTACTGCGACTGACCGGCTTCGATCCGTCCGAGATCGTTGGTGAACACGGCGTTGACGAACTCACGCGCACCGTGACCAGAGACCCGCATCTTGCCGAGGTGTGAGACGTCGAAGAGGCCGACCGCGTCGCGCACCGCTGCGTGCTCTTTGAGCACACCACCGTCGGGGTACTCGATCGGCATGTCCCAACCGCCGAAGTCGGCGAGCTTGGCGCCCAGCGCCACATGCCGCTCGTAGAGCGGTGACCGGCTGGGCTGGCCAGACTCGTGAGACGAGTCGGTGGCGTCGGTTGGTGGCGTCATGCTCCGCGAGGCTACCGACAGCGGTCTAAGGTGGGCGCACCCGTGTGAGCACCCGACCACACCGCGGTTCGCCGCACCCACACCGGAGTGAGGATCTGTGACCTCGATCAACCTCAGTAGCAGCAACCCTGCCCGCGCCCGCGCCGATGCCGTCATCGTCGGCGTCCTGAAGAAGGGTGACACCGTGCGATTGGCGCCGGGGTCGGCACCAATTGGCACCGCCTACGGGCGCACTCTCGGCCGGGTGCTCGGCTCGCTCGGTGCCACCGGCGACGCCGGTCAGGTGACCCGCATTCCGAAGGCCGGGTCAGTCACAGCGCCGGTAATCATCGCGGTCGGGCTCGGCGAGAAGCTGCCGGACGCCGAGGGGCTACGTCGCGCAGTTGGAACAGCCGTTCGCAGCGCAGCCGGCATGGACAAGGTCACCATTGCCGTAGCCGCCGACTCGATCGACACGTTGACCGCAGTTGCCGAGGGTGCCCTCTTCGCCGCGTACTCGTACACGACCTACCGCAACACGTCAGCGTCGAAGATCAAGCCACCGGTGAAGTCGGTGACCATCACGACACCGTTGGCCGCCGACCGTGACGCCGGTGCCGCGCTGACCGAAGTCAAGACGATCGCCAAGTCGCTCCACCTCGTGCGCGACCTCATCAACACTCCCCCGTCTGACCTGCACCCCGCCGAGTTTGCCAACACCGCTGTCTCGGCCTGCCGAACCCTCAAACTCGACGTCGAAGTGCTCGACGAGAAGGCGTTGGCCAAAGGCAAGTACGGCGGAATCCTCGGCGTCGGCATGGGGTCGAGTAATCCCCCTCGGCTCGTGCGTATCGCGTACCGACACCGCAAGGCCACTCGCCATCTGGCATTCGTCGGCAAGGGCATCACGTTCGACTCCGGCGGCATCTCGATCAAGCCAGCAGCCAACATGGACGCGATGAAGAGCGACATGAGCGGAGCGGCTGCCGTGCTCGGGGCCATGACCGCCATCGCTCGACTCAAGCCAGAGGTCAACGTCACCGCCTACATGGCCATGGCCGAGAACATGCCATCCGGGTCTGCCCAGCGTCCCAGCGATGTGATCACGATTCGCGGTGGTCAAACAGTCGAGGTGCTCAATACCGATGCCGAGGGACGTCTCGTGTTGGCCGACGCCATCGTGCGAGCTGGCGAAGACAAACCAGACACGATCGTCGACGTCGCCACGTTGACGGGCGCAGCTGTTGTCGCACTCGGCGCACGCACCTCCGGGATCATGGCCAACGACGAGAAATTTCGGTCACACGTGCACGAGGTCGCAACGTCAGTGGGTGAACAGATGTGGCCCATGATGCTGCCGCCCGAACTGCGCGGGTCGATGGATTCGAAGGTGGCCGACATCGCCAACATCGGGGACCGCTACGGAGGCATGCAGGTCGCTGGCCTGTTCCTCAAGGACTTTGTGCCAGAGGGCGTGACGTGGGCACACCTCGACATCGCAGGCCCTGCCTTTCTTGAGAGTGAGCCGTTCGGCTACACCCCGAAGGGCGGCACTGGCGCTGCCATGCGCACCCTGGTCGAGCTCGCACGGCGCGCCGCACCAAAGCGGTGAGGACGCCTGACGCCGACTGACGAAAGCGCATCCGACGAGGTCGAACTCAGCTCGGGTGGGCTCACCCATGTGGTGCGCATAGGTGAGACCGTGCGGCGTCCCTGGCGTGAGTCGACTGCCACCGTTCATGCCTACCTGAACCACCTCGCCGACGAAGGCATCTCGTTTGTTCCTCGCGTGCTCGGTCGCGACGACGACGGTCGCGAGATGTTGTCGTACGTCGCGGGTGACGTGCCCGTCGAGCCGCTTCCGCCATGGGCGGTCACTGACGATGTGCTCGCCGACCTCGGCGCACTCATCCGTCGCTTGCACGATGCCGCTCAGACGTGGCGGCCGCCAGAGGGTGCACCCTGGGGACGCCTGCCTGGAGCGGCTGACGTCGGATCGACGGTGCCGACGGTGCCGACGGTGCCGACAGGGCCCACAGAATTGGTGTCACACGGTGACTACTGCCCAGGCAACGTGGTGTTCCGACGACCAGCGTCCGGCCGCCTTCATCGACTTCGACCTGATCAGGCCGACCACCAGGGTCGCCGACTGCGTCAACGCCCTGCACTGGTGGGTGCCGCTCAGGGCTCCGCAGGATCGACCAGAACAGCTGCGTACGGCGTCGGTCACTCAGATTGGTGACCGGGTGAACCGGTTCGCCGATTCCTACGGTCTCGATCGCTCACAACGCGCCCAGGTCGTCCCTCAGGCGCTGCGGCGAGCGCAAGACTCGCTGGCGTGGGCCCACCGTGCGGCACCTCTCGACCCGGTCATCGGACGGTGGTGGCGCGAGGGTTGGCAGCACAGCATGCCGAGGACCGTCGCGTGGCTGCAGGAGACCGCAGCCGAACTGAGCGACGTCATCGAGAGGACGTGAGCC
Source organism: uncultured Actinomycetota bacterium (assembly GCA_963712425.1). GTDB lineage: Bacteria > Actinomycetota > Actinomycetes > JAHEKZ01 > JAHEKZ01 > JAHEKZ01. The sequence continues at coordinate 161,236 of CAVQHW010000001.1, forward strand.
GACGCTAGCCCGATACGGTTGATATGGCCCGCAATGGCTAGTCCTTTTGGGTGAACGGCGCTGACACCGCGTAACGACGTCATTACCTTCGGAGACGAACGGGTACATGGACCCGCTCACCCGGAGGCGTAGCACGTGACCAGCACCCAGCACCCCACCCTCTCGGCTGTCCTTGGCAAGGCCAAGGTCGGCGGACTCGTGCTGGTGGCCACCGTCCTCGTTGCCGGGACCGCTGAGGCAGCGACCGGTGGTGACCTCTTCACCGAGGACACCACGGTCGCCGAATCAGCAACTGAGTCAGAGGCCGTCGACCCCGTCGACTGCCCCACCGAAGAGCCGGTCACCGACCCCTCGACCGACCCTTCAGCTGCCCCTTCCAGTGAACCGAGCAGTGAACCGACCAGCGAGGAGGAGCCCACAGCAGACCCAGAGGCGACGGTCGAGCCAGCGCCGACCGTCACCGCCGAGCCGACCGACTGCGCCTCACCCACCGACGGCCCGACCGACGACGCGACCGATCCCACCGGTGATCCATCGGCCACGGACGAGCCGACCGAGACAGCGGAGCCCGAACCGACTGACGAGCCAGTCGCCTGCGAGGACGCACGCAACCACGGCGAGTACGTCAGCAGCGTGGCTAAGAGCGTTCCCCCCGGCCCTGGCCACGGTGCCGCAGTCTCAGAGGCAGCGCGCAGCGACTGCGGCAAGAAGAACGCCGACGACTCTGAAGAGCCTGACACCGACGAAGGCTCGGACGACAGCGGCGAAGGCGCTGGCAACAACGCATCAGAGAACAGCAAGCCAGGCAACAACCCACAAAGCGACGGATGGGTGCCGCCTGGCCAAGAAAAGAAGGACGACAGCTCCGGAGCCGAGTCATCGGCCCCCGGAAACAGTGGCAACGCCCCCGGCCACAACAAGTAGCGACCCGCCACCCCAACGACCCAACTGCGAAAGGACCCTCACAACTCCCGGCGCCCATTCCCCCGCCCCCCTTAACAGCGCCGGGTTGGTGCACCCCCGCACCACAGGCAGTGGACACTTCCCTCGTCACTGCACCAAAGGCCCCTTCCTCACCCCCCGAGGACGGGGCCTTTGATTGTTCGCGTGAAGCTCGAGCCGGCCCCCGAACCAGCTCAGACGCCGCCGTTCCAGTCGCGCATGCGTTTGGGGTAGCCCAGCAGGTTCACGTCGTAGCAGGGGATCTCCAACTTGTGCGCCCACGCGAATGCCGTTGCGGCGTCCGGCACTGGACGCCGCGTCCATTCGCCGTCGGCAGCGACCAGAACGACGCTTGCGGCGGTGACCGAGGTCTGCGGCTCGACATATGCCTCGACACCGCGTCGGGTGGCGATGAACTCCTCGAGGTATTTGCGATCCTGCGACCGCTCGCGCTTCGACTTCGACCCGGACGCGGGCGAGCTGGCACCGCGTCGTCGCAGCCACTTCATGGCTACCCCCTGGCTCTGCTAAATGGGTCGTGTGCGCCCCACAACGGTAGCGCCGACCAGACGCTGGTTGGCGCAAGGACGCGATGGGGCGCGCGGGCCACGAGGGTGACAAGATGACAGGAGTCGATGGCGCAGAGGAGTCGTACGTGACCCAGCCTGAGCAGCCCGGTAGCCCTGCGGCCGCCAACCCCGTTCATGATCTCGTGATCCTCGGAGGCGGTAGCGGCGGATACGCCTGTGCGCTCCGGGCAGCCCAACTCGGCCTCGACGTCGTCCTCATCGAGCGGGACAAGCTCGGCGGCACCTGCTTGCACGTCGGCTGCATTCCCACCAAGGCGCTGCTGCACAGCGCCGAGGTCGCGGACGCCGCACGCGACAGCGAGCAGTTCGGCGTCAAGAGCACGTTTGACGGCATCGACATGACGGCGGTCAACGCCTACAAAGACGGTGTCGTTTCTCGCTTGTACAAGGGCCTGACCGGCCTCGCAAAGAGTCGCGGCATCACGTACGTCGAAGGTTCCGGCCAACTAGTGCGTCCCGACACGGTGGCCGTTGGTGACGACACCTACACCGGGCGCAACGTCGTTCTGGCAACAGGTTCGGTTCCGAAGTCACTGCCGGGGCTCGACATCGACGGGGCCCGCGTCATCTCGAGCGAGCACGCCTTGACCCTCGACTACGTCCCGCGGTCGGTGGTCGTGCTGGGCGGCGGCGTCATCGGCGTCGAGTTCGCCAGTGTGTGGCGCTCCTTCGGGGCTGAGGTCACCATCGTTGAGGCACTCCCCCACCTGCTGCCGCTCGAAGACGAAGACCTGTCGAAGCAGATCGAACGGCAGTTCCGTCGTCGCGGCATCGCCTATGAGCTCGGTGCTCGCTTCAGCAAGGTCGAAGAGTCCTCCAGCGGAGTGATCGTCCACCTCGAAAGCGGCAAGAGCCTCGAGGCTGACCTGCTGCTGGTGGCCGTCGGACGCGCGCCGGTGAGCTCTGGGCTTGGCTATGAAGACGCCGGTGTCGCGATGGACCGCGGGTACGTCATCGTCGACGAGTTCTGCCGCACCTCGGTGCCCAACGTGTTCGCGGTCGGTGACCTCATTCCCACCCTGCAACTGGCCCACGTGGGGTTCGGCGAGGGCATCCTCGTGGCCGAGCAGATCGCAGGCCTCGACCCGCGTCCGATCGACTACGACGGCGTGCCCCGCATCACGTACAGCGAGCCAGAGGTCGCCTCGGTCGGTCTGACTGAAGCGGCCGCTCGCGCGAAGTACGGCGACGCTGTCACGACGGTGAAGTACGACCTCGCGGGCAACGGCAAGAGCCAGATCCTGAAGACGTCCGGCATGGTGAAGCTGGTCGCCGTCACCGACGGCCCCGTCGTCGGCGTACACATCGTCGGGAGTCGAGCCGGCGAACTGCTCGCCGAAGGTCAGCTGATCTACAACTGGGAGGCGTACGCCGACGATGTCGCGTCGCTGATCCATCCGCACCCCACGCAGAGCGAAGCCATGGGTGAAGCGCACATGGCGCTCGCGGGCAAACCACTGCACGCTCACTCATGAAGCTCTCCAGCCAGCACCCCGCGCAGCCGAAGGGAACGACATGTCGGTCTCTGTGAAGATGCCCCTTCTTGGCGAAAGCGTCACCGAGGGCACGGTCACCAGGTGGCTGAAGAACGAGGGTGACGAGATCACGACCGACGAGCCGCTGCTCGAGGTCTCGACCGACAAGGTCGACACCGAGATCCCGGCGCCTGCCACCGGCGTCCTGTTGCGCATCCTGGCTCACGAAGACGAGATCGTCGCTGTCGGTGCTGAGCTCGCGGTGATCGGTGAGGCGAACGAGGCCCCGTTGCGGGCCGGCTCGGACGACGAAGCCGCCGCGCGTGAGGTAACCCCGGCAGCGGACGCGGCAACAGACGTGCCCGAGCAGCCTGCACAGCCCGCGGCGTCCGCCGAGCCAGAGGCTCCAGAGGCTCCAGAGGCTCCAGCCGTCGCGGCTCCTGCCGCAGCGGCTGCCACACCATCACAGAACTCAGACGCCGCGAGTGGCAGCGCGGGCACCGCCGTCGTGCTCCCCGCTCTGGGAGAGAGCGTCACCGAGGGAACGGTGACCCGGTGGCTCAAGCAGGTCGGCGAGCAGGTCGCCGTCGATGAGCCGCTCGTTGAGGTCTCCACCGACAAGGTCGACACCGAGATCCCATCACCGGTCGCCGGAGTGCTGGTCTCGATCTCCGTTGGTGAGGATCAGATCGCAGCGGTGGGTGCTGAGCTCGGTGTGATCGGTTCAACCGATGCGGCAAGCGCACCGGCACCTGCTCCGGCCGCCGCGCCGCCCCACGACGCCAGCGGCCGAGCCTGCACCGCCAACACCGTCTGCACCGGCGGCGTCCGCACCGGTCGCGCCACCGGCACCACCGCAAGAAACAGAGCCAGCAGCCGCGGCAGAGCCGCAGGGGTCCGACAACGGTGAGGTCGGTTACGTCACTCCGCTGGTGCGCAAGCTCGCGGCCGAGTACGCCGTCGACCTTGCCAGCGTGAAGGGAACCGGTGTCGGCGGCCGCATCCGCAAGCAGGACGTGCTCGATGCCGCCAAGCTCGTTGCCCAGCGTTCTGCGCAGCAACCCAGTGCACCGGCGTCCGGTGCACCGACACCGGCCGGGGCGGGCGGGACACAGAGCCAGGCAGCGTCACCGTTGCGGGGACGCACCGAAAAGATGTCGCGGCTGCGCAAGGTCATCGCGGAGCGCCTCGTCGATTCGTTGCAGAACTCCGCGCAGCTCACGACCGTTGTCGAGGTCGACGTCACCCGGATCGCCAAGCTGCGCGATCGCGCCAAGGGTGAGTTTGTCGCGCGCGAGGGAGTCAAGCTCAGCTTCCTGCCGTTCTTTGCCAAAGCGACCGTCGAGGCGTTGAAGGTGCACCCGTCGCTGAACGCCAGCATCGACGGGGACGCCGGCACGGTGACCTACCACGACATCGAGAACCTGGGCGTCGCCGTCGACACCGAACGTGGGCTGCTGGTCCCGGTGATCCAGACTGCCGGCGACCTCAACATCGCGGGGTTGGCCAGGCGGATCGCCGACCTCGCTGAGCGCACCAGGTCGAGCGGCATCTCGCCCGACGAGCTCGCCGGCGGCACGTTCACGTTGACGAACACTGGCAGCCGCGGCGCCCTCTTCGACACGCCGATCATCAACCAGCCGCAGGTCGCGATCCTCGGCACCGGGGCGGTGGTGAAGCGACCGGTGGTTATCACCGACGACACCGGGGCAGAGAGCATCGCCATTCGCTCGATGGTGTTCCTGGCGCTCACCTACGACCACCGCCTGGTCGATGGTGCGGACGCTGCCCGGTTCCTGCTGACCGTCAAAGAGCGCCTCGAAGAGGGCGCCTTCGAGAGCGACCTCGGCCTCTAACAGGCGAACGTCACGGCTTTGGGGTAGATCGCAGCGGCCATAGCGTGGATTGATTACCCCAAAGGCGTGCCGTCACCGCGCGCGACGGGTCGATTCACGGCAGTCTGGTCGCGTGAAGGTTGCAATCACGGGCGCGAGCGGTCTCATCGGTTCAGCGTTGGCGGAGTCGCTGATATCGGACGGCCATGAAGTGCTGCGGTTGGTGCGGCGTCCCCCCAACGCGCCGGATGAAGCGCAGTGGCACCCCACCGAGGGGTCGGTCGACATCGACGCGCTTGCCGGGGTCGATGCGGTTGCCCACTACGCGGGTGCGGGTGTCGGAGACCGCCGATGGACCGCGTCGTACAAGCGTCAGATCCGCGACAGCCGCGTACTGGGGACGCAGACGTTGGCTCGCGCATTGACTCGCCTCGATCCGGCTCCCCGGGTGTTCGTGTCTGGGTCGGCCATCGGCGTGTACGGCGACACCGGTGATGAGCCGGTCGATGAGTCGTCGCCCGCGGGCGAGGGGTTCCTGGCGAACGTGGTCGTCGCGTGGGAGGCATCGGCTGCCCCCGCGTCCGACGCTGGCATCCGAGTGGTGCATCCCCGAACCGGGCTGGTGGTAGCGGCTCACGGTGGCGCGTGGGGACGCCTGTGGCCGCTGTTTCGCCTGGGGGTCGGTGGACGCCTCGGAGACGGCAGCCAGTACTGGAGTTTCGTGTCGCTGCGCGACTACGTCCGCGCTGTTCGACGGATGATCGACGACGACAGCATGAGCGGCGTCTACAACGTCACAGCTCCAAACCCGGTGACCAACCGTGAGATGACCGCCGCCATGGCTGACGTGGTTCACCGACCGGCGTTCGCCCACGTGCCGTCGTTCGTCATCAAGGGCGTCCTCGGTCAGATGTCGAGCGAAGTGCTCGGCAGCCTTCGAGTGTTGCCCACCCGATTGCTCGAAGCCGGCTTCGAGTTTGAAGACCCCACGATCGCTGACGCCCTCGCCGCGGCATACGCCGATCGCGTCGCCTGACCTACCGCAGAGTGGATGGCTGTGAGTAGAAAGTGTTGCTGCAACAACACTTTCTACTCACAGTTCAACGGAAGCGGCTCTGGTTTGGCCCATTGCACCAACCACCGCAGCAGGTCGGCGCCCCCGCGGCGTCCGGCGGCGTGAATCGACAGCGCTGAGCTGCGCTCGCTGCACCCCATCACGCGGCCCAACCGCAGCAGAGCCACCCAGTCGTCGTGGGGCGTCCACCCGTCTGGGGCGACCACGAGCCGCAGATGAGGACGCCCACTCTCATCCACCTGAACATGCGCCGGGTGGATCGGTCCGAAAGGACGCCCCTCGGTGTGCAGCGAGGCGAGGTCGAGACCCAACCCCACCAACAGGGTCACGACCTGGCCATCGGACAACCCTCGCCGGGTAAGCACCGCGCTACGCATGGCGGCCACCCTGCACTCCGCGACGCCAGCCGTCCCGGAATCCACAGCCGACATAGGCTGACTCGCCAACCACCCAGCACGGACTCAGGGGCTGCTCGATGACGACACGACGAATCATGGCGACCAGCGGCGGCTTCGTTCCTGGCGATCGCTACACCTCACCGCAGCCGGGCCCCACCATTCGCCGCATGCTCGAACTGACCGAGCGCGACCGCCCCACGCTGACGCTCATCATGACCGCGAGCGGCGACGACCGGTCGTACTTGACCCGCTCATACGCCGCCTTCCGGGGGTGGAGCGTCGACGTGCAGCACCTCGAGCTCTTCCCGATGCCCAACGCCGACCCGGCCGACCTTCTCGGAAGCAGCGACGCCGTGTGGGTGGGCGGCGGCTCGGTGGCGAACCTGCTCGAGCTGTGGCGCCTGCACGGTGTGGACGCCGCACTGCGCGACGCCTGGGAGCGCGGCGTCGTGCTCGGGGGCGTCAGCGCCGGGTCGATCTGCTGGCACCAGGGCGGAACGACCGACTCCTTCGGCCCCGACCTCCGACCGGTGACCAACGGGCTCGCGTTCCTGCCCTATGCCAACGGCGTCCACTACGACTCCGAAGAGCAGCGGCGACCGCTGGTGCATTCGCTCGTGGCCGACGGCACGATTGGCACGACCTACTGCACCGACGACTACGTCGGGCTGCTCTACGAAGGCACCGAACCCGTCGAGGTCGTCGTCGACCGCGAGCCAACTGCCGACCGAAACCCGATGGCCTACCGCGTCGAGCTCACCGACGGAGTCGTCAACGAGACGCCACTGGCTCCCGGTCGTCTTCACTAGGGATGTAGGGGACGCCGGATGCGCGCTGCACGTCGGCTGGCGCGTCCGGCTGCTTGGCCAGACGTGACGGCCACCAGATGCGTCCGCCGATCTCGTACGAGAGCGCCGGAACCAGCAGCGACCGCACGATCAGCGTGTCGAGCAAGACTCCGATCGCCACCGCGAATCCGATCTGCTGCAAGACCACCAACGGCAGGACACCAAGCACCAGGAACGTGGCAGCCAGCACCACACCAGCACTGGTGATCACACCGCCAGTCACCGCAAGGCCCCGAAGCAAGCCAGGACGCGTCCCCAACTTCAATGACTCCTCGCGGACGCGCGTCATCAAGAAGATGTTGTAGTCGATTCCTAGCGCGACCAAGAAGACAAAGGTGAACAGCGGGAAAGAGGCGTCAGCCCCTGGGAAACCCCGTAGGTCGAACGCGATCGCCGACAACCCTAGGGTCGCAAAGTACGACAGCACCACGGTGGCGATGAGTAGCACCGGAGCAAGAATCGCCCGTAGCAGGATCGTCAGGATCACGAAGATGACCAACAAGACCAGCGGGATAACCACCTTGTTGTCGCGAATGCTGGCCTGCTGGGTGTCGTAGTTCACCGCCGTCGTGCCGCCGACCAAGGCTTCTTCGCCAGCCACGTCGTCAAGGAGACTGCGCATCGCGACGACGGTCTGTTCCGCCGCCTCAGAGTCCGCGGCATCGGTCAACGTGACGTCGAGCTGGACGAGCCCGTCGACCTCGGCCGGAGGCGACGCCTCGCACACGGCGTCCGGAGGGCAATCCACAGGAGGTCCGCCTGTGAATGGCACGACTTGGGCGACACCGTCCAAGTCCGACAGCGCGCTGACCATGTCGTCCAACGAATCCGCCGGACCGATGACGGTCGCCGGGCTGCCCTCACCTGCCGGGAAATGCTCGGCAAGCCGCTCCTGACCAGTGACTGAGTCAACCTCATCGACGAACAGATCAGTGGTCGCAATGCCAGACGAGCTGAGCGTGGTGCTGAAGAACGCAAGCACAACCAACCCAGTCGCGGCTCCGATCCACACCAGGCGCGGTCGACGTCCGACCTGTCGACTAACCCGGGCCCAGCCCCCCGACAGCTTGTCGTCGTGACTGTCCTGGATCGGGATGCGTGGCCAGAACGCCCACCGAACGGGCTCGACATCGAGCAGACGCGGTCGACTACCAGGAACGCTGAACTGACGGTAGATGCCACCGGCGATCACGGTGACCAACGCAATCACGGCAAGGACTCCACCGACGATGGCGAACGGCGCCAGCGGGGTGCCAAAGATGAGCTCGAGCACGATGCCGGGGATGACGACACCGAGGAACGCACCCAAAGGCAGCGCTGCCGACGGCACCAGTAGCAGGGCTGGTAACAACGTGAGCATGACGACTAGTGCGGCGGCGATCCCGGCGGCCGCGACTGGACCAGTTGACTTGTTCGAGTTGAGCTCGGAGAAGAGCAACATCAACAACCCCAGAGAGGCTGTCCCGCCGGACGCCAGGATCGGCTCGACCGTGCCTCGCCAGGCCGCCTTCAGCGCGTCCACTGGGCGTTCGTAGTAGTGCAGCTCTTCGCGATATCGGCTCACCATCAGCAGCGCGTAGTCGGTGCCGGCTCCGAAGACCAGCACGGTGAGGATGCCTTGGCTCTGCCCATTGAGGCTGAGGACGTCGTTGGTCGCCAGGAGATAGACCACCGAGCTTGCCAACGCGAGGGCAAATCCCGCGCTCACCAGAGGGATCACCCACAGGAACGGACTGCGGTAGACGAGGATCAAAATGAGCGTCACCACGAGTGCCGTCGCCAGCAACAGGGTGCCGTCAATCGCCCCAAACACCGAGACAAGGTCGGCAAGCAGGCCCCCAGGACCGGTGACATAGCTCTCGAGGCCGACGGGATCGGCCGCCTCGTCGGCCGCCTCGGTCAATGCCTCTGCGACTGCCAAGACCGGTGACTCACCGTTCGGCAGGGCGTCAGTGGTCTTGTCCTCCGACAGCAGCACCGTCACGAGAACCGCCTGTCCGTCCTCGGACGGAACGGCGGTCACCGGCGCAGCGCTCAAGAACTCCGACATGTCGCGGCCATCGCTGTCACCGGGGCCGGTCTCTACGAACAGCTCGGGCACCTTGTCGACGAACCCTGACACCGCCTGCTGTTGATCGGGGGTGACCGCGCTATCGGTGTCATCGGAGACGAAAAGGACCACGACCGGCAGCGTCGACTCTTGGGTGAACAACTCCTGCTTGTCGATGACACGCGTCGCCTCGGCGTCCGCCGGTAGAAACGTGGCGTTGTCGTTCTCTTGAGCACTGGAGAGCTGACCGGCGGCAGGGCCGATCACGCCGCCGAGGGCGAACCACCCAATGATGAGAACAATCGCCCCCCACACCCACCGACGAGCGTGCCGGGTGCGCGCGTGCATCTCGTGGGTCGACTCAGGCACCTGCTCGGTCATCTGACGCCCTCTGCCTCTCGACTCCGGTGGCTTCCGGGAGTGCCACTCCCGACACGACAGCATCGCAATCTAGGGCCCATCCGGCGGACGCGCCACGCGACGGCTGGCGACGTAGGCTGGGGACATGTCGTTGGACGTCGTGCACCTGGGGTTCGCGCCGCCAGTGGGCGAAGCCCTCGTCGACTATCACGAGGCATGGCAGCACCAGCGCGCCTTGCACGATGCTGTGGTCGCTGGCAACAACAGCGACACCGTCCTGCTGCTCGAGCACTCCCCCGTCTACACCGCTGGCAAGCGCACCAACTCGTGGGAGCGGCCCACCGACGGCACACCGGTCGTCGATGTCGACCGCGGCGGACGCATCACGTGGCACGGCCCCGGGCAGATCGTGGGCTACCCGATCGTGCGTCTTGCCGACCCGATCGACGTCGTCGCCTACGTGCGCCGAGTCGAAGAGGTGCTCATCCGCACGTGCGCCGACCTCGGCGTCCTCGTCGACCGCGTCGAGGGCCGCAGCGGAGTGTGGATCGTCGCCGACGAGCATGGCCCCGACCGCAAGGTGGGCGCTATCGGCGTCCGGGTAGCGCGAGGCGTCACAATGCACGGGTTCTCGCTCAACGTCGACAACAGCCTCGACGCCTACCACGTGATCGTGCCGTGCGGAATCGTGGACGCCGGGGTCAGCACGCTGACCATCGAGCGCGAACGCCGCGGTCTTCCGCCCGTGACCATCAACGACGTGTTGCCGGTGCTCGAGCAACACCTTCCGGCACTGAACGCGGCCTCGGTCGGTGCGTCATGACGGTCGCACCAGAGGGGCGCAAGCTGCTTCGGTTGGAAGCACGCAACGCGCAGACCCCGATCGAGCGCAAGCCACCGTGGATCAAGACCAGACTTCGCACGGGGCCGCAGTACCAGCAGATCAAGCAGCTCGTGAAAGACGAGGGGCTGCACACGGTGTGCCAGGAGGCCGGCTGCCCCAACATCTTTGAGTGCTGGGAAGACCGTGAAGCCACGTTCCTCATCGGTGGCGACCAGTGCACCCGCCGCTGCGACTTCTGCCAGATCGACACCGGCAAGCCGGCTGCACTCGATACCAGCGAACCACTTCGGGTGGCCGAGAGCGTCCGCACGATGCAGCTCAGGTACGCCACCGTCACGGGCGTTGCCCGCGACGACCTCGACGACCAGGGCGCGTGGCTCTACGCCGAGACCGTCCGACAGATTCACGAGCTCAACCCAGGTACCGGCGTCGAGCTACTCATTCCCGATTTCTCAGCAGACCCCGAGCTGCTGGGCCAGGTGTTTGCCGCTGCACCTGAAGTGTTGGCTCACAATGTCGAGACCGTGCCTCGAGTGTTCCGCCGCATCCGTCCCGGCTTCCGGTTCGAACGCTCGCTTGACGTCATCACCGCCGCCCGCACCGCTGGCCTCGTCACGAAGTCGAACCTCATCCTCGGGCTCGGCGAAGAGACCGCCGAAGTCATCGACACCATCGACCAACTGGTCGGCGCCGGGTGCGAGCTACTCACGATCACGCAGTACCTGCGTCCGAGTGAACGCCACCACCCGGTCGAGCGATGGGTAACGCCCGACGAGTTCGACGAGCTGGGGCAGATCGCGCTCGACCACGGCATCGTTGCCGTCATGAGTGGTCCGCTGGTGCGGTCGTCCTACCGCGCCGGACGCCTGTACCAAGAGGCACTCGACGCCCGCCAGGGGTAGTAGTCCCCTGACCCGTGCCGAGACGTAGGCTTTCGGTCATGCGACTGCGCAGGAAGAAGCAACAGGACGCCCCAGGCGAGGCAGCTGAGCCGAAAGCCCCTGGCCGGATCGCTCAGATCAAGCAGACCTACCAGATCACGCGGAAGCAAGACCCTGCGATCCCGTGGATCCTGCTCGCATGCTTCCTGGGGCCGTTCCTGGCGTTCCTCGGCATCGGCTTCGCCCTCGGCAGCCCACTACTGCTCGGGGCCCTCGGCATTCTCACCGGATTCACGCTCGCGATGTGGATCTTTGGACGCCGCGCCGAGAAGGCGGTCTACGCGCAGATAGAGGGTCAACCGGGTGCGGCTGCTGCTGGGCTCAACATGCTGCGCCGCGGTTGGACGGTGACTCCGGCCGTCGCCTTCAGCAAGCAGCAAGACCTCGTGCATCGCGTTGTCGGTCGATGCGGAGTCGTCCTCGTCGGCGAGGGAAACCACCACCGGGTCAAGGCGCTGATGATCGCCGAGCGCAAGAAGATCGCGCGGGTAGCTCCTGACGTGACGATCAACGAGGTCATCGCTGGCAACGGCGATGGTGAGGTGCCGCTACGCAAGCTCCCTCGCACCGTGACGAAGATGCCGAAGTCGATCACGCCGGGTCAGGTCAACGAGTTGAACCACCGCCTGAAGGCGCTGGGTGCTCAGCAAGGCGCTATGCCGATCCCCAAGGGCCCGATGCCTCGCAGCACCAAGCAGGCCCGCAGCATGCGCGGCTAGCCATGCCCGCCACGCCTGACGGAGAGCAGGTCGGGTCGCACGCCGGAGTCACCTTCGTCGTCCGCGGATCAGACTGCCTCGACGTGCTTGAGCCGCTATGGCTGCACCTCTTCGACTTTCACCTGTCGACCGGCAACGCCGGCATCCGCGGGATCCCACGCGACCAGTCATGGCCGCGGCGGCGGCAGCTCTACGAGTCGCTGTTCACCGAGCCGAACACCTTCGTGGTGTTAGCCGAGCGCGATGGCGTGCCGGTCGGTTACGCGTTCTGTCACATCCGGCCCAACGCCGACGACACGTGGGACACCGGCGATTGCCTTGGCGAGGTCGAGACCCTCGTCCTCTCCCCCGAGGTGCGCGGTGACGGGGTCGGGAGCGCGCTGATGGACGCCGCAGAAGCCGAGCTTGCGCGTCGCGGGGCACGCGATGTGCTGACGGCAGTGATGGAAGGCAACGAACGGACTCTTCAGTTCTACGAACGTCGGGGCATGCAGCCGACGGTGACCTACCTGATGCGGCTGGCGCCGCGCGAGGGCAGCGAGAACAGCGGCGACTAGCTCAGCCAGAACAACTCAGCGAGTGCGGACGACGACGGTGCCGCCCACCTTGTCGTGCAATCCGCGACGGTCGCGGTCATAGACGACCGCTGGGATCACCAGGGCAAGCAGAACACTGCGGCCCACGATGCGGACGAACGAGAATCGCTCCGACCCAACCGGCCACACCATGATGCCCAGCAGCCACATACCGATCGTGGCGCCAGCCGTCATCAACAAGATCACGTACATGACGACCAGGACGCCGAGCGTCACGATGCCGAACGTGTCGTTTCCCGGCTCGGGGGCACCAACGAACGCCAGCGACACGCCGAGCACGACAAACCAATCGATAAAGAGCGCAACGACCCGGCGTCCCCACGTTGCCACCGAACCGCGACCCTGCTCAGGGAGTCCGAGGCGCTCGCCCGGGTAGCCAGCGGAGACGTCCGATCCGTCCAAACCCGTGTCAATCCTGGGTCCAGAGAGCCAGCTGCCGATGTCTTTGCGGTCCACGAGTCCACGGTACGGGCTCTCGGCGGTAGCCGACATTCGGGCGTCCAGCCATCGACCGCGACCCGTGAAACCGGGGGTTGCGCCCAGGTAACGCCCGCGAAACATTGGGGACACCGACGGGAAACCCCAGCCTCGTAGCGTCTCGGATGTTCCACCCCGCCCCGGCTCGTGGGGAAGCGAGCCGGCCCTCACCTGGAGGCCTGTTGTTCACGAACGCCGAAGAAGTCCTTGGCTACATCAAGAGCAACGACGTCAAGTTCGTCGACGTCCGCTTTTGTGATCTCCCCGGGATCATGCAGCACTTCAATGTGCCAGCGACAAGCTTCGACCAGGCAGCGTTCGATGACGGTCTGATGTTCGACGGCTCGTCGATTCGTGGGTTCCAGGCCATCCACGAGTCCGACATGAAGCTGATCCCCGACCCCAAGACCGCGTACATCGATCCGTTCCGCACCGAGAAGACGCTGGTGATGAACTTCTCGATCCGCGACCCGTTCACCGACGAGCCCTACAGCCGCGACCCGCGCAACATCGCCGCCAAGGCCGAGGAGTACCTCAAGAGCACCGGCATTGCCGACACGGTGTACTTCGGCGCCGAGGCTGAGTTCTACGTCTTCGACGACGTGCGCTTTGAGACCAAGCAGAACACTGCGTCGTACTTCGTCGACTCCATCGAGGGTGCATGGAACTCGGCTCGCCAGGAAGACGGCGGCAACCTCGGCTACAAGACGCGATACAAGGGTGGGTACTTCCCCGTTCCGCCCGTTGACCACTTCGCCGATCTGCGCGACGAGATGGTGCTCGCACTGCAGGAGGCAGGGCTCGAGGTTGAGCGCGCACACCACGAGGTGGGCACCGGCGGGCAAGCCGAGATCAACTACAAGTTCTCGACGCTGACGCACTCAGCCGACCAGATCATGCTGTTCAAGTACGTCATCAAGAACGTGGCGTGGAAGAACGGTCGCACCGCGACCTTCATGCCGAAGCCGCTGTTCGGTGACAACGGATCCGGAATGCACTGCCACCAGTCGCTCTGGAAGGACGGCGTTCCGCTCTTTTACGACGAGATGGGTTACGGCGGTCTGTCCGACACCGCACGTCACTACATCGGTGGGTTGCTCGCCCACGCACCGAGCCTGTTGGCGTTCACCAACCCGACGGTGAACAGCTACCGCCGACTCGTGCCTGGCTTCGAAGCACCGGTGAACCTGGTGTACTCGCAGCGCAACCGTTCGGCATGCATTCGCATCCCGATCACCGGGAGCAACCCGAAGGCCAAGCGCATCGAGTTCCGCGTCCCCGACCCGTCCGCCAACCCATACCTGGCGTTCGCCGCGATGATGCTCGCGGGCATCGACGGCGTGAAGAACAAGATCGAGCCACCGGAGCCGGTCGACAAGGACCTCTACGAGCTTCCACCGGACGAGCGCAGCGACATTCCGCAGGTTCCCGGTTCGCTCCCTGAGGTGCTCGCTGCACTCGAGAAGGACCACGAGTACTTGCTCGAAGGCGGCGTGTTCACGCCCGACCTGATCGAGACCTGGATCGACTGGAAGCGCGAGAACGAGGTCGCACCGATCCAACTGCGTCCAACGCCGCACGAGTTCGAGCTCTATTACGACATCTGAGCTGCGGCCCACGCCGAATGCTTCGACTGGGGAGGATCGCACACCGAATTGGTGGGTGATCCTCCCCAGTCGCACGAGTTTCAAGCCTGCTTAGGTCTTGCTCTCGTCAAAGTACGTAGTGGGCGACCAGTTTGTTCAGGTATGCCACATCGGTCTTTCCCTTGAACTCGAACTTCACCTTCCCGAGGCCCGAGAACCACAGTTCCAATTCCGCGTCGAGGTCGAAGGTGCCGGCCGTCTCGACGGAGAAGGCTTGGATCTTCGCGTAGGGAAGCGATGTAAAGTCCTTCTTCTTCCCTGTGATGCCTTGGACGTTGACTGCGATGATGCGCTTTGAGGTGAAGCTGACGTAGTCGCGCATTCCCTTGTACGCGACAAGGATCTCTTCGCCCTCGACCAGCAACGGTTCGATCTGCCCGCCGACCTCGGCAACCGGTATCGGGCCAAGTTTCACGTAGCCGGCGTTCTGAAAGTCGATCACTGTCGGTTCCCCTCGTTTGCTCGATCCGGCCCGCATGGCCGACAACGCGAGGCACGGTATCCGAGGCGCTTTCGCGTCCTGCGAAGGCGCGCCATCGGGAGACCGCTGGCCGCGGATTGACCGCACCCCCGCATAGTGTCAACGTCGCCGAGCGCGCCAAGCATGCAAGTGCCAGGTCAGCGACATTGACCAATGACGACCAACATCAGGCATCCACGCGGGGTTTCTTCGAGCCGAGTTACGACGGCTGAGCTAACTCAAGTCCCGGAGCTGGAGGGTCGACCTGGGAATGTGACCCATGACTTCTTCGGCACGGCCGGACCGCCTGCCGCCCCATCGTCGTCGCATAGCGCACTCCGGGAGAGGAAGTGGCCTCATCGTGCCTGGTTTGTGTTGGGCGCTGCCTGCGTGATCGCCGTAGTCGTCGCGGTCGGCTGGTACCAACGGGGATCTGAAGCCAGGCATCTCATCGACTCCTGTCAGCGGAGCTTCATCGACAGTAGGTCTGGCTTTGAGAGCACCGAGGGCATCGAGTTTCACGGGATGACCGTCATTGACTATGGAGACGACAAGGTGGTCGTTGGCGTCGTCACGGGCGGGCCGCCACCTTCTGACCCCTTGACGGCGAAAGCGATTGACGGAACTGTCGCTGAAGCCTTGCAATGCGAGGTCACCGACGGCGAGGCTCAATGGTCGAGCAGCGGATACCTCATATGACGTGCGCCAGACGTGCGCCAGACGTGCGCCGAAACGAACACGAGGGATGCATTTCCGCAGGTCACGTTGCTGCTAGTCACGTGGCAACCCACCATTACGACATCTGACGCTCATCGGGCCAAGCAGTCCCCACGCTCACCGGACTCTCCTCACCGGCAGAATGGCAGCGGCCGCAAGGAGCGCACATATTCCTGCGACGGTGTACAGCACCCCATAGCTGCCCGAGCCGAGGGCCAAGACCAGTGGGGCTAAGGCCGGCCCGATGGAGAACGGCAACGCGCCTGCGATGTTGAGCACCCCCAGGTCTTTGGCGGCGCTACCTGGGTCGGGCAGCACGTCGGCGACCAGCGCGAGGTCGACAGCCATGTACAGACCGAAACCAAGGCCGGCGACGGCCATCCCCACGAGGAACGCGTCGAAGTCGCCTGCCACCGCGATGGCGAACAATGCCAGGCCATAGACGACCGCAGCACCGACCACGAAGGGCTTTCGGCGGCGGGTGCGGTCCGAGAGCCGACCACCCACCACCGACGCCACGACGACGACAACGGCTTGCGCAAGCGTGCCCAGGAAGATCTGGCGCGGTACCTCGTCTTCGGAGCTCCCAAGATGATCGATGAGGTAGTACGCCTGATAGGTCACCAGGAACGCGTAGGCAAGGATGAACATGAAGCGACTGACGAACGCCCACGCGAAGTCGGGGTGACGTCGCGGAGAGACGTAGTAAGTGCTCAAGAGCTGCCGCAGCGACCAGGGCGGCTTGTCCGCCGGTGCGAGCCGACGGTCGTCCAGGTACGTCGCGAAGACGACGATGAAGAAGCCGCCGATCACGCACGGAGCGAGGAACATCGCCAGCTCGTTACCGGTGAAGGCCTGTACCACGAAGGTGCCGCCTACCGAGGCGATCGGGAGGCACACGCCCAGGACGCCGGCAACGGTGCCTCGCTGCTCGACTGGGACCTGGTCGGGCAGCACCGCAACCATCGCAGCGAGCAGCGCGTTGAAGAACAGCTGCGCCAGGCACCAGCCGATCAACACCACCCAGACTTCAGGGGCGAGAGCGACAATCAGAATGCCGAAAGTCCCACCTGCCAGACCGGCGATCATCCACGGGCGTCGCATCCCCCACTGCGATGTGGTCCGGTCGCTCAACCGTCCGAACATGGGGTTGGCCACCAAGGCAACCAGCGACCCCGCGGCGGCGATCACCGACAGGCTGGAGGCAGCACGATCGGCGCCGACGAGTGAGTTGACTTTGAGCGCCAGGGTCACGAGCAACGGAGCGATGAAAACCAGACTGGTGGCGAGATAAGCCGCTGCGTACAAGGCAATGAACACCCAGCCCACGCGTCCTGCGTACTTGGGAGCGGCCAGCGTGGCGTCCGGCGGTCGGAGATCGGCCATCGACCACACCCTCGTGCGATCGCGCCCATCACCGCAAGCGCCGGGGACGAACAACAGGTCCGCTGGCCCCCGATGAAAGCGCGGGGCCAGCGGACCTGTTAGTTGGCGATCAGCGGGAGACGAGCTCCTCCTCGTCTGACGTGCGGCCCGCGATGGCTGCTTGGTGCGTCGCATCGACTCCCTGCTCGGACTCGCTGTCATGGGCGGCGCCCTCAACAGTCAAGTGCGGCAGGTTGTTGTCGAGCCAACCTGGCAGCCACCAGTTGGCCCGGCCCAGCAGGGCCATGGTGGCCGGCACCAGGACCATGCGGACGAGGGTTGCGTCGACGAGGATCGCGGTGGCGAGCCCCAGACCGAGCATCTTCAGGGACGGCACCGGGCTGGCGACGAAGGCGAGGAAGACGGCGATCATGATCAGGGCGGCCGAGGTGATGACCCGCCCAGTCCCAGCCATGCCGCGTGCGACCGACTCGGTGTTGTCGCCGATCCGCACGTACTCCTCGCGGATCCGCGAGATGAGGAACACTTCGTAGTCCATCGAAAGCCCGAAGAGAATCGGGAACATGATCACGATGATGAGTGAGGTGATCGGTGTGGGTCCCTCCAGACCGATCAGGCTGCTGCCCCAGCCCCACTGAAAGACGGCCACCAGGACGCCATACGCCGCGCCGATCGAAAGCATGTTCATGACTACGGCCTTCAGTGGTACGACGACGGACCGGAAGACAAGCATCAGCAGCAGGAATGACGCGACCAGCACGGCTCCGATGAAGAGAGGCAGGGTGTCGCCGAGCTGGCCATTGAGGTCGGTGGTCATCGCGGTGAGCCCGGTGACGTAGACGTTGGCGGGCAGCATGTCCCGCACGTCGGCGAGGGCTACAGCGGTGTCCGGATCGGCCGGGCCGGTCGTCGGCACCGCCGGGAAGACGACGGTACTGCCGTCCGTGGAGGTCAGCGGCTCACCCACCGAGGCGATCCGGTCGATCGCGCGGATGTCTTCGGCCAATTGAGGCACCTCGGCGGCACCGACACCGGTCCCCTCGAGGTCGACGACGAGCACCAGCGGTCCGTTGATTCCAGGTCCGAAGCCGCTGTCAAGCAGGTCGTAGGCCTGCCGATACGTCGTGTCGCGAGGGGCGTCGCCAGCCGCTGGCCAAGCCGTCTGCATGGCGACAGCCGGTGCGGCGAAGGCCAGAAGAGTGACGACGGCACCGATCAGGTAGGGCCACGGCCGGCCCGAAACCCGGTGGGCGAAGCGCCACCAGGTGGTCTCCTCGGCACGCTTTGCGGGGCGGTGACGACGCACCAGCCGGCCCGTGTCGATGCGGTCACCGAGCTTCGCCAGAAGCGCGGGCAGCAACGTGATCGCTGCCATGACCGCGCTGAACACCACGATGGCGGTGGCAAGACCGATGGACGTCAGGGCGCCGAGACCAGTGAAGGCGAGCGAGGCCATGGCGATGACGACGGTGCCGCCGGCGAAGACGACCGCCGATCCGGAGGTGGACATCGCGTCGGCCAACGCGGTCGTGTTGTCTCGACCGGCAGCGCGGTTCTCCCGGTAGCGGGCAACGATGAACAGCGCGTAGTCGATGCCGACACCCAAACCGACGATCCCCGCGATCGGAATCGCCGACGGCGAGACGTCCATGACGCTGGCGAGTACGAAGATGCCGCCGATTCCGACGCCGACCGAGATGAGGGCAAGACCGATCGGTACCAAGGCCGCCACAATGGTGCCGAACGCCACAAGGAGGACCAGGAGCGCGATCAGGATGCCGAGGCCCTCGACGGGCGACGTCTCGTCGGGCGCATTGAGGAACACGGCGTCACCGCCAAGCTCCACCCGGAGGTCTCCGGTGTTCGAGGCGTCGACCAGCTCCGTCAGGGGCACGAAAGACCCCTTGCCCATCTCGGCCGGTGTCTCGTCAAAGGTGATCGCGGCATAGCCGACGCGGCCGTCGTCGGAGATGGTGCCGGCCGAGAACGGATCTGCGACATCAACGACGTGGTCGGCCTCGGCCACGTCGGCCAGAACCGCGTCCACTGCCGATTGCTGGGCCTCCAGCGACTCCCCGTCATCGACGGCGAAGACCACCAGGGCTTGGGCCTTGGTCGCTTCGGGGAACTTGTCCTCGAGTAGCTGCATGGCCTTTTCGCTTTGACTGCCCTGGGCGCTAAAGGCGTCGATGAAGGCGCCGCCGCCGCTCCCGGCAAGAACGATCACGGCGCCGAGGACGGCGACCCAGCTCGCGAGGGTGCGCCAGGGGTGCCTCGCACTCGCCATGGCGATGCTGCGGGTGAATCTGTTCATGGTGGTGCCTTTCGCGTATCGGGTGGATGCCTGATGACCGCGAAGCTAGGCACCGATGTGGTGAGCGGGCATCACCACAAGTGGTGAGCGACCGGGTGAATCAGCTTCGAGTCAGGAGCCGCGCCCGCATCTGGTGCAGCAGCGGCATGAGTCCGTAGATCACGATGGGCACGGCGGCCGTGGCCAGGACGAAGGTCCGCGGCACGACAGCAAGGTCGTCGAGGATCTGGCCGAGGCTCAGGTTGAGGAGGACGAGCGTCGGGAACACCGCCAGCCAGATCATCAGGGCCAATTGGTGCTTGGAGGGGGGAGGAACGGACATGAGGTTCTCCTTCAGGGGATTGTCAGGTGGATGTGCGGGCGCTGCGGACCGCCTCTGCCACGTCTTCGTCGACTAGGTCGGCGTTGATGGCGATGGCAGCGGTCGAGCCCTCGCCTGCGGCGGTGATGACCTGTGCGCGCGGGTTGGTGACGTTGCCGGCAGCCCACACGCCGGGGACGCTCGTGCGGCCCGTGGCGTCCGCGACTACCCAGCCTTCGTGCATCTGGCACCCGAGGCTGGTCACGACGTCGTTGTTCGGAACCATCCGCGGTCGGACGAAGACAGCAGTCCGACGGACGACGCGCCCGTCGGTCAGCTCGACAGCGGTGAGAGCGTCATCTTTGACGAGCAGTCGGGCGACAAGGCCTTGGACGACGGCAACGCCGTTGGCGTCGAGCGCCTCCCTGTCACCCTGTGCCAGATCCGTGTCGTGCGTGAAGAGCACGACGTCGGAGGACCACTGCCGTACGAGGTGTGCGTGCGCGATCGCTTCCGCAGTGCCGCCGATGACGCCAAGCGGCTGATCGCGGACCTCGTACCCATGGCAGTAGGGGCAGTGGAGGAGGTCG
Source organism: uncultured Actinomycetota bacterium (assembly GCA_963712425.1). Classification (GTDB taxonomy): domain Bacteria; phylum Actinomycetota; class Actinomycetes; order JAHEKZ01; family JAHEKZ01; genus JAHEKZ01. Next base: position 181,800 of record CAVQHW010000001.1, read on the forward strand.
TGGCCCCAGCGCTCGCGGACGCCCGGGATGTCGGGCAGGACGTCGCGGAGCCCGGTGGTGATCAGCACCCGGCGTGCCCTGATCACGTCGCCGTCGGCCAGCTTGACGTCGAAGCGTGGGGTTGCGTCGACTCGGACGATGTCGGAGACGCGCCCGGCGACGATCGCAGCGCCGTACCGGGTGACCTCTTCGCGGCCCAGCTGCAGCAGTTCGGCCGGTGGGAACCCGTCCCGCGAGAGAAAACCATGCATGTGCTGGGCCGGGGCGTTGCGCGGTTCTCCCGCGTCGACGACGGCAACGCGTCGCCGGGCGCGGGCCAGCACCATCGCTGCTGACAGACCGGCGGCTCCGCCACCGACAACCACTACGTCGAATTCGTTCATGGCGCCAGCATGCGCTCCAGGAAGTTCCACGACAACTATGGTTGCCATTTCTGGGAATCCCCCGTGAAAATGTGCTCCGTGTCCGACAACGTCACGATCGCGGCGGCCCTCGACCTCGTCGGCCCGCGGCTCAAGAGCATCCGCAAGGACCGCGGCGTCACGCTGATCGACCTCGCCGAGCGCACAGGTATCTCCAAGAGCACACTCTCGCGGCTCGAGAACGGGCAGCGGCGTCCCAGCCTGGAGCTGCTCCTGCCGCTGGCGCAGGCTTACCGCGTGCCCCTCGACGACCTGGTGGGCGCCCCGGAGGTCGCCGACCCCCGGATCCGCCTCAAGCCCCGTAAGGTCAACGGCCGAACTGTGCTCCCGCTCACCCGGCAACCCAACGGCGTTCAGGCCTGGAAGATTGTGATCCCGGCGCGCCAGACCACGCCGCGGCCTCGCGCGCACGATGGCTACGAGTGGTTGTACGTACTGACGGGACGGATGCGCCTCGTGCTTGGCGACCGTGACCTGGTGCTCGGCCCCGGCGAGGCGGCCGAGTTCGACACCCAGCTGCCCCACTGGTTCGGTTCGGCTGGCGACGGCCCCGCCGAGGTGTTGAGCATCTTCGGTCGACCGGGTGAGCGGATGCACGTACGCGCGAGCTCGCGCCGAGAGGAGTCGGCGGGGTGACGAGCGAGCCACTGCTGCAGACCAAGCTCTACCCGCCCCGGGTGACCCGGGAGCTCGTCGACCGGCCGCGGCTGATGGAGCGGTTGGCGGACCCGCCAGCGGTGCTCCTCGTCTCAGCGCCAGCAGGCTTCGGGAAGTCAACGCTGCTCGCCCAGTCGCTCCTCGGGACTTCAGTCGGCCCAGAACGCCCTGCCGTGGCATGGCTGTCGCTGGACTCTGGTGACAACGACCCCTCGACGTACTGGGCTTACGTGCTCGCCGCCATCCGCAGGGCGGCGCCGGAGGTGGGGGCGTCCGCTCAGGCACTCTTGGAAGCGCCAGGTGGTGCCCCGATCACCACCGTGCTGACCAGCGTCATCAACGACCTCGCCGGCTCTAAGAAAGACGTCGTGCTTGTGCTCGACGACTACCACGTCGTCCACGCGGCGGCCATCCACGACGCCATGGAGTTCTTGGTCGACCATCTGCCGCCCCAGCTTCGCCTGGTCATCGCCACGCGATCCGACCCGCCTCTGCCGCTGGCCCGGCTTCGAGCCCGAGGTGAGCTAGCCGATGTGCGTGCCGCCGACTTGCGCTTCACCGAGCCGGAGGCCGCTGCGTACTTCGCTGGAATGGGCCTCGATCTGTCGGCCGGCGACGTCAGCACTCTGGAAGGCCGGACGGAGGGCTGGGTCGCGGCACTCCAGCTCGCGGCTCTGTCATTGCAAGGGCGCGAAGACTCCAGCGGGTTCATCGACGGCTTCGCGGGCGACGACCGTCACGTCGTGGACTACCTCGTCGAGGAGGTCGTCCATCGACAGCCCGAGGAGGTGCGTGACTTCCTTCTCAGAACGTCCGTGCTGCCCCGGCTGTCAGGGCAGCTGACCGACGCCGTCACTGGACGGACCGACGGGCGCGCGATGCTCGAGACACTCGACCGCGACAACCTGTTCTTGGTGCCGCTCGACGACCAAAGACGGTGGTACCGCTACCACCATCTCTTTGCCGACATGCTCCAAGCGCGTCTCGTCGACGAGAGGCCCGGCGAGGTGCAAGAGCTTCACCGCCGCGCCAGCGCGTGGTTCGAGGAGCACGGTGACACAACAGCGGCTGTCGACCACGCCCTCGCGGCCGGCGACGCCGATCGTGCTGCCGGACTGGTCGAGACCGCCTTACCGGCGATGACGAAGGAACGACGTGAGGCCCAGCTGCGTCGCTGGATGGAGGCCCTGCCTGACGAGGTATACGCGCGTCGCCCCGTGCTCGCGAACGGCTACGTCGGAGCGTTGATGTCAACGGGCGAGACCCGAGGTGTCGAGCCGCGGCTGCGCCTCGCCGAAACATGGGTGGAGGCCGCCCAGGCCTTGCCCGCCGGCGAGTCTCCTTCTGGACTGCTGGTGGCCCACCCCGTGCAGTGGCAGCGACTCCCGGGCTGGGTGAAGATCCACCGAGCTGGTCTGGCTCTGATGAGTGACGACGTGGGCGCCACCCTGGAGCACGGGCAGGCGGCGCTGGCGGCGCTGGCCCCCGACGACAACCTGGGATTCGGTGCCGCCACTGCCCTGATGGGACTGGCCTCGTGGCGTCGCGGTGACCTTGCAACGGCTGAGTCCGCGTACACCGAGACCATCCGCCGCTTTGCGCTCGAGGGTTACGTCGCTGACATCCTTGGCTGCACGGTGACCCTGGCCGACCTACAACTCACGGCGGGCAGACTGAAAGACGCCGAGCGCACCTACCGCGACGCGCTCAACCTCGCCGAGCGTGAGCCCGGAGGACCGCCGCGCGGTACCCCAGACATGCACGTCGGCCTGAGCCTGCTACGCCTGGAGCATGGCGACCTGGGCGCGGCCAAAGAGCATCTGAGCCTCGCCCATGCGCTCGGTGAACACTTGGGACTGCCCAAGCACCCCCACCGCTGGCGCATCGCCGAGGCCGACGTCCGCGAGGCCGAGGGAGACCTGGTCGGCGCGCTCGCGATGCTCGACGAGGCCGAGGGTGTCTACGACCTGGACTTCTCACCCGACGTGCGCCCAGTCGCTGCGATGCGTGCCCGCGTATGGATCAAGCAGGGCAGGCCGGAGCAGGCGCTTGCATGGGCGGGTCAGCGAGGGTTGTCGGTGAGCGACGAGCTTGACTACCTGCGCGAGTTCGAACACGTCACGCTGGCGCGGGCACTGCTTGGCGCTGGCGATCGCACTGCCGCAGGCTTCCTCGAGCGGTTGCTGACGGCGGCCGAGGCCGATGGACGGCAGGGAGTCGCCCTGGAGATTCTGGTCCTTCTCGCTCTCGCGCGGAATCGCGAAGGCGACGTCAGCGCGGCCATGGACCCCCTCTCTCGCGCGCTTGAGCTAGGCGCACCTGAGGGGTACGTGCGCATTTTCACCAGCGAGGGTCCCGCGATGGGGTCCCTGCTGACGGCAGCGGCCAAGCAGGGGGTCGCCACGTCCTACACAGCCCGGCTACTGGGGCACATGCACTCGGTACCCCCCGAGCCAGCGCGACGAGACGCCCTGGTCGACCCACTGAGCGACCGCGAGCTCGAGGTGCTGCGACTTCTGGGCAGCGAGTTGAGCGGTCCTGAGATCGCACGCCATCTGGTCGTGTCTCTCAACACTGTGCGCACGCACACCAAGAACATCTACGCCAAGCTGGGCGTCGGCAGCCGGCGCGAGGCCGTCCGACGGGCTGATGCACTGGGACTGCTAGGACCTGCCCGCGGCTGAGCTGCCCCTGCAAGACCACCACGATTCTCACCACATGTGGTGATCCGGGCTCCCCACGTCGGCTCCTACCTTTCGGGACATGAGCGAAACCGAAACCTACGAGATCCGCATCCAAGGTCGTCTGGATGATCGGTGGTCAGCCTGGTTCGACGGCATGGAGATCACTGCCGCCGGTGACGGCAGCACGCTCATCCGCGGCCCAGTCGCCGACCAGGCAGCCCTGCACGGCCTGATCCAGAAGGTGCGCGACCTCGGACTGCCGCTGCTGTCCCTCACCACGATCCGACAATGAGTCATCTCATGATCGGTGGCCGGAACAGCAACCACGGACCATCACTGTCATCAACAGCCAGTCATGGGCGGGATCGCGGAATCACTCACGTTCACGTTCACGATCACAAGCCCGTTCTCGTAGGCGTCGGTCGCAATTGTCGAGGCGCTGAGTAGTCGGGGCCAACTGGTTCGGATAGCCGGGTCTTGACGTCGACGACTGCGCATCCGGTTGGTCCCACCAGAACGGGGTTGAGATCGAGTTCGGCAACTTCTGGGAGGTCGACCGCCAACCGACCGACATTGACCACCATCGTGATGAGGGCGTCGATGTCAGCAGCCTCGGCGCCGCGGAACCCAGTGAGGAGCGGCCAAACCTTCAGGGAACGTAGTGCCCGAGCGGCATCGGCGTCAGAAAGCGGTGGCACCAGAAAGACTCGGTCGTCCCACACGGAAGTGGCGACGCCGCCAGCCGCCACCATGACCAGCGGGCCAAATGCGCGATCGTGGATGACACCGAGCGCAATCTCGATACCTTGCACGACAGGTTGGACGAGTACGGCCGGCTCCCCATGAAGCTCGCGCGAAAAGTGGTTCATTGCATCCCGGATGTCCTCAGGAGTCCTCAGCCCAACTCGCACCAGACCGCGTTCTGTCTTGTGCACCACATCCGCATCCGCCACTTTCAAGGCCACCGGGAAACCGATTTCCGACGCAACCGCTTCGGCATCATGCGTGTTATGCACTGTCCGCCCTAGCGGCTTGATGCCATACGGCGCAAGCAACACGTTCGCTTGATCAGGCCGCAGCCAGGTATCGGCACCATTCGAAGGCAGGAGCGCGCGCACGTCCTTGCGTCGCGCCACAACTTCGTCAGGACCAGAGAGGTGCAATCGGCCCCGCGGAACAGCGAGCCATTCCGCGTACCGCACGGCTCGTCCGAGCGCTCTAAGCGCAGTCGATGTGGAACGGTAGCTCGTGAGTCGTGGCTCCCCGTCGACACTGACCAACCCACCAAGTGGCACCGCAACGACGGGCAGCTTTGGGTGTTTGCCGCGCACGCGCGCCAGCTCCGTCATTGTTGCAACACCGTCAGAGACACCTGTTGCGACTGGAACGATGAGCAATGCATCGACTTCACCTGAGGCCAGGATGGTGTCCGCCATCATCGCGAACTCGGTGGGCAGAACGCCGGCTCCACCGTCAACTGGATTCGATGTGCCCGTGGTGTGGTGCGCCACTGCCGCAAGAAGATTCCGTAGCTTGCCCGAGAACTCAGGAACGTCCAGTCCCAGTTCCGCCGCCTCATCAGCTGCCAGGACCGCCATGCCTCCGGCATTTGACAGTATTCCGAGACGCCTCCCCTGCGGCAGCGGTTGTTCAGCAAGAAAGAGAGCGGCCTGAACCAGTTCCTCGGCGCTGTCGCAGGCGATGACGCCGGCTTGAGAAAAGAGCGCCTCCACCCCCACCGCAGGTGTGGCCGCTGCAGCTGTGTGCGAGGCACCTGCTCGGCTGCCGCCCGCCGAACGGCCACCGACGACAGCGAGCAGTGGCTTGCGTTCAGCGAAGCGACGGGCGAAACGTGCGAACTTGGTCGGGTTGCCGAAAGACTCCAGGTAGAGCGCTGCCGCCCTGATGTCCGGATCGTCGTACCAGGCTGCCAACAGGTCATTGCTGGATACATCGGCTTTGTTGCCCAGCGAGATGAACGTGTGGACCCCTACTCCTAGCTCTCGCGCGAGGTCCATCACAACAATTCCAACACCACCGGACTGGCTAGCGACAGCGAGACTTCCTGGCGGTGGGACATCCTCATTGAACGTCGCGTTGAGCCGCACTGCCGGCGCGTTACACAGGATGCCCAGACAGTTTGGGCCAACCACTCGAATGCTGTGCGTCCTTGCGCTGGATAACAGACGAGCCTGAAGTTCGGCGCCGTCCGTCCCGGTCTCGCTGAAGCCTGAAGAGATGACAACTGCGGCACGGACCCCGATATCGGCCGCTGCCGCAAGCACGTCTGGTGCCACGGCTGCCGGCACGCACAGCACCACCAAGTCCACGGGTCTCGGGACGTCAGCCAGACTCGAGAACGCAGGAACGCCGGCTAGGGACGAGGCTCGCGGATGGATGGCGGCGACCCAACCCTGAAATCCCCCAGACCTGATCAAACGTAAGACCGTCGCTCCGATCCCCGTGCCATTCGAGCGCACGCCTACAACGACAACAGAAGCCGGACGCAGCAAGGGAGCAAGCGAGTTCTCCTCGGCGCGAAACTCGCGAGCATCCGCAAGAGCCAACGACTTCTCGCTCACCCCGGTGGTCAGCCCGACCAGAACCACCTCGCGGTTGGACGTACGGGCGGTTTCGAAACCACTGTCAGCCAACACCGACAGCATCAAGTGGTTGTCGGGAAGCACGGAGGCCTCGAGGTGAGTCACGCCTCGCGAGAGGGCCATCGCCGCCAGGTGCTCGAGAAGGAGAGCACCCACGCCATCTCCTCGCGCGTCGTCGACCACAAGCAGCGCCACCTCACTGGTCGCGTCGTTGAGGGGCTCGGCGGTCCCGAGGCCAAGCAGGAGTCCATTTGCTTCGGCGATCAGTGCCAGCGTCGTCTGGTCACCAAGAACATGCGCGACGTACGTGTGGGGATTCCGGCGAGAAAACCCAAGGCAACGCGTAGGAAGGGACTCGTCGCAGCACCGGTTCGCGAAGCCGTTCAAAGCCGCTTCGTCCTCGGCACGCACCTGTCGGATCACTGCCAGCGTGCCGTCGGCAAGAATGACATCAGCGGGTATCAACCGCTCATCCATCACAAACCAGATCCCGACCAAATGATCGAACCATGCCCATCCGCGATCTCCGGGAGGCGTCATGACTTCGCAAGTGAGTGTGCTCCGCACCTTGTCTAGGGGATGTGAGGGCCCGCTGCAATGCTGACTCGCTTCTTCGGGCAGAACGCACGATAGTCTTCAAGTCGCGAGTCCCGTAAAGATTGAGCCTCTGTCCTCGTAACACTCAGGACAGGTGGCCGAGGGATGAATGGAGACCTGAGCATGAGGATTCCGCGCCTAGCGATAGCGGTAGTGGTCGCGTTGGGCATGGTGCTGACCCCAACCCTCACCGCGTGGGCAGCGACAACAACGTTCCTTGATCAGGTCCGCGAGACCAAGTCTTCGGCGGATGTGCGCTGGGTCAAGGTAGAGAACGCCCGCAGCACCGACCGGTTCGGGGTCACGGTGAAGGTCAACCAGATTCGAACCGCAAGCACCCTCGTTGTTTACGTTGATCGCAACCTTAAGAATGCCGGTCCCGAATTGCGCATGGTGGCCGCCCCTGACAGCGAATGGGCACTGTACCGAGTTGGCACGTGGGGACAGCGTGGGAAGGAAATCACCACGTGCGGAAGGGTCAGAATGAGTGCCTTTGATCGTGAACACAAGGCAACGTGGCGAGCGTCTCGCGAATGCCTGGCGATCAGTGGCGTCGTACGGGTTGCGGTAAAGATGACCGATGCACGAGGACGCGTCGACTGGGCACCGCGCAAGCGAACCTTCTTCCCCAGGGTCTCAGCCCGATTCTGAGACCCGAGTGGACGGAAGGGTTCCACTAGGTGAATGAACCATCCGCGATAACCATCGCCCACGTGTCTGACATTCATGTCGGTGCCCACGATGACACGGCGCTCGAGGGGCTGGCCGGAGATCTCCGCGCGTCCGGAGCCGCCGCCACGGTCGTCACCGGAGACCTGACGATGCGAGCGAAGCGCGCCGAGTTTGTGCGAGCGATGGAAGTCATTGATGAGTTTCCTGCCCCGACGTTGGTTGTGCTTGGCAATCACGACATCACGCTCACCAATCCCCTCCGACGGTTGTCAGATCCTTACGGCAAGTACCGTGCGGTCGTGTCGGAGGCATTGGACCCCGCGCTACACATTGGCCCCGTGTGGATCCTCGGCCTACAGTCAATGCCCCGCTGGAGATGGAAGTCAGGGCGAGTATCAGATCGGCAGACTGATCTGATCCGTTCGACATTCCAAGGCGCACCCAGCGACGGTGTTCGCATCGTCGCGCTTCACCATCCGCCCTCGCTGGGAAACCTCGAATCAATCGCCAATCGAGCCGAGTTTGAACAAGCCCTCATCGACGCAGAGATTGACATCGTGCTTGCGGGCCACACGCATCGACCCCAGGTTCAGCCTCTTGAAGTCGGACGCCGCGGAAAGGTCAGGAGAACAATCATTGAGGTTGTCGCCGGGACGGCGACGAGCCACCGAACGCGTGGAGTGAAGCGGTCATGGTCTGAGCTTGTCATCAACCGAAGGACGCTAACGATTACCGAACATACTGACGGAGGATCGGGTTGGCACTCGGGGAAGTCGCAGACTGTAACGCTCAACTCATGAGTATCCCGACGAACTACTTGCCGGAGCCACGTGTACGACGTCATCTGCAGAAGACAACAGAGGTAGCGTCGGGCTGATATGGACGCCGCACAACCAACAGCAACCAGGCAACGATCCCTCGAACGGTGGGTGCCTGGCATTCGGATGCTTCGAACCTACCGGCCTTCGTGGATCCGCTACGACTTGATCGCAGGGGTCGTGCTCGCCGCGATCCTCGTGCCTCAGGGCATGGCGTACGCAGAGCTTGCCGGCGTCCCCGCCGTCTACGGTCTGTACACGACGATTGCGTGCCTCATCGGCTACGCGCTCTTGGGCCCATCTCGCATTCTGGTGCTCGGCCCCGACTCGTCCGTAGCACCGCTGATCTTTGCGGCAATCGTGCCTCTACTCGTCACGGACGACCCCAGCGAGGCAATCGCGCTGACCGCAATGATGGCCCTGATGGTCGGCGCGATCGAGATCGGCCTTGGTCTCGGCAAGCTCGGTTTCGTGGCCGACCTGCTCTCCAAGGAGGTGCAGGTCGGCTACATGAACGGCCTCGCCATCACCATCCTCGTCGGCCAGCTGCCGAAGCTCTTTGGCTTCTCGACTGACGCTGACGGGTTTATCGATGAGGTGCGTGCGTTCTTCGCTGGGCTGGATCAGACGAATACCACTGCACTGGCCATCGGTCTTGCCACCTTGGCCGTGCTACTGATTCTTCCGCTCATCATGTCGAAGATCCCCGCGGTGCTGGTGGCAGTAGTCGGCGCAACGGTGGCGACCGGAGTCTTCGATCTGGCGAGCGAGGGCGTGGACGTGGTCGGCGCCTTGCCGCAAGGGCTTCCAACACCCGCCTTCCCTTCGGTACCCCTCGACACTCTCGGAGCGCTGTTGGCAGCATCGGTCGGCATTGTGCTCGTGTCCCTGACGGACACGATCGCAACTTCGACAAGTTTCGCCGCGCGCAGAGGCGACGACGTCAATCCCAACCAGGAGATGATCGGGATGGGCGGGGCCAACATGGCCGCTGGCCTGTTCCAAGGGTTTGCCATCTCGGCGAGCGGTTCTCGTACGGCGGTCGCCGAGCAGTCAGGCTCAAAGTCACAGGTAACCGGACTTGCGGGTGCGGCGATAGTGGCGGCCCTGCTCTTGTTCTGGCCGACACTGCTGCAGAACCTTCCGCAACCGGCTCTCGCGGCAGTGGTGATCGCGGCGGCCCTGACTCTCTTCAACTTCGCAATCCTTGGCACCTACGTCCGCATGCGAAGGTCGGCCCTCGTCATCTCGCTCATCACATCGTTGGGCGTGATCCTCTTTGGGGTCCTCGAGGGGATCCTCATCGCCGTGGTGCTGTCCATCCTTCTGTTCTTCCGCCGCAACTGGTGGCCTGAGGGTGAAGTGCTGGGTCACGTTGGCGAACTCGACGGGTGGCACAGCTTGGATCGCTACCCGGAGGCCGAGCAGAGGGACAGCATCGTGGTTTACCGTTGGGAGGCTCCGCTGTTCTTCGCGAACGCAGGAATCTTCCGCCAAGAGATTCGCCATCTCGTGCGTAGTCGAGAAGCCGCGATGGGTCGTTCTCCAGTGTGAGGCGATCACGGACATCGACGTGACAGCCGCTGACACTCTGGTTCGACTCGACAAGGAGCTGAATGCGAAGGGCGTCAACGTGGTCTTCGTCGAGATGCGTGGACGCATCGAAGATCTGCTCGATCGGTACGGGTTGTTCTCCACGTTGACCCGCGCCCACGTGTATCCATCGATCGACATGGCCCTGCATGGGATCGCCGAGGAGGAGGCGAGCCCACCGATTGGCCCGAACACTCCGCCAGCGACCTAGATCAATGCCTCCATCGCTCACTTGGACGTAAAGCGCGGTAACTCTCGAAGCGCGAGGGGTTCCCGCGCGCGACACGCCAAAGCTGACGCAGACTCTCCCGCCACCCGAGTGACCGTGCCGCCGGTGAGTAGCCGATCGCGTGATGAGGCAAGCGGACGCGGATCGGTCTTGGTCGTATCGAGAAACGCAGTGGTGGATCTACGACCAAGGCTTCGCCGTCGAGTCCGAGCTCAATCGGACCCGCCGATGCCACCTCGAAAGTCGGGGCAGTCCATGCCATGTAACCCGGGAACCGGTCAGGGTGGCCCGTCGCCAGCATCGTTAGAAATGCAGCGGCACCAGTTCCTCGGCCCAACACGAGGGAGGTCACACCGAGTTGCCCCGTGTCCAGTCGGGGCCGGCTACTCATCCCCTTGACCGTGGTGCCGTACGGATTGTTGGAGATCTGGATGACGTGTGCGCCCTGGTGCTCCCCACCATCGGGACCGATGAACCGCAAGTCGAACGGTTCGGTTTCCGGGCCGAGCACCTGCGGGAGCGTCGCGAGAGTTGTGTCCACCTTGGCATCGCGATACTCAGGTGAACGCACGATCGCTGCGTACAAGCCGAGTGACACGTTGTTCACGAAGACATGGCCATTCACGTCGGCGAGATCGAGCGTGCGCTCCACGGCATCGCCATAGGCATCGAGGGCACCCACCACGTCGTCGCGGTCGAGTCCAAAGTCGAGCGCGAGGTGGTTGCGGGTTCCGGCGGGGACGATCACCATTGGCAGCCCGAACTCTGCGGCAACTGTGCCAACCATTGCCTGCGAACCATCACCGCCAGCCATGCCGAGCACATCGACGCCGGACGCCGCTACCTCGCGGACTCGTTGCAGCCAATCCTCGCCCGGCTGCAGAACGACTGGCTGAATGCCCCTTCGGGCACACTCCTCAACAAGCCGGAACCGTTCGGCCTTGCCTCCGCCCGACTTGAGGTTCATGAACAGCACACCGCTCTTCGCAGCCGGCACCGGGATGCCTTCGACCTCTGCAGCCTTGAGGTTTCGGACGGTGGCACCGAGCGCGTATTGGGCAAGCGCCGCAGCACCGACGAGCGCCAACACCCGAACCACCACTGAGACGCCGAGCAACCCTTCAGCGTTGATGAGGCTGATCGCCAACCCAAGAATGGCCATGACTGCAACGATTGCCGCCACCATGCGGCGCTTGCCCACCCGCGTCAACGACACCCACACCGCAGCCAAGAGGGCGACCATGAGGACCAGTTGAGCCAGCAGCCGCAAGGGTTCGTCCCAACCCCGGGCCAACGAAGCCGCAATCACAGCCGCCACGAGCAGGATCGACGCGATGGCAGCGAGTCGACGCCCAGCACCGGGCTTGTTTGCTGCCATGTTCGTCACCTTAGTCAGCAGTTCATTCGCGGAGATCGCGCTCGGGCCGTTTCACCCAGGTGAGGTGACCTATGGCACTCACCTCCAAATGAAGTCGGGGAGTAGCGTCTACCCGCCCGGACCACAGCGAGTGTCGCTAGTGGCGTCCACTCAGGTCTTGGCCGACCATCCCTATTTGCTGGACTGAAAGGTCACCGATGTTCGACGACAATGGCTCGTTCCTGCTAGCTCTGTTCGAGTTCTTTCTCTTCTTCGCCTGGTTCATGTGCCTCTTCTGGATCTTTGCCGACATCTTTCGCAGCAGGGACATCGGTGGCGGCGTCAAGACGCTGTGGGTGCTCTTCGTAATAGTCGTACCTCTGCTGGGCGTGCTCATCTACCTGCATCGCTCGCGGTCACGGCATGGAGGAACGTCAAGCTGAGCAGGTGAGAGATGCGCAGAAGGCCCAAGCCGAGTACATCAAGTCCGTCGCTACATCGGGGAGCAGTACAGACGAGATCGCTAACGCCAAGGGTCTGCTCGACAGCGGGGCGATCACGCAGGCGGAGTTCGACCAAATCAAGGCCAAGGCTCTCGCGTCCTAGGCGATTCAAAGCATGGTGCGGTGCGACGCCGACATGGAGGGCGTCGCACCGCATACAGCGACGACTGTTCGATCTGCTCGACCTGGCAAGGGACCTCAACAAGTCATCGCTGACCACTCGCTTCCAGCTCCACGGTGTTGATGCCAGGGGCCTGGTCGGCGAGAGTGAACTCGACGAACTCGGTGTCCCCGTCGAGGTGGGCGTTGTGTCCGGGGCGGACGTAGTAGGCCTGACCGGCGGAGATGACTTCGGTCTGGCCGTCTGAGTACCGCATCGTCACCTGCCCCTTCAGGCAGTAGCCCCAGTGCGGCTCCTGGCAAGCACCACCGGGCATCTCGGCGAACCACTCGGCGGTATCGAGGCCAGCGTTCCACCGTTCGAGGGCGATGGTCATGCCCCCGGCCTCGGCGCGGTGCTGCTGGCCGGCGCCTTCGATGTCGACGGCCAGTTCAGTGTTGTCGCGTGTGTACGTTCCCATGACATTGCTCCTGGTTCGGGACCAGCTGTTTCGCGGTCGATGGGCCGACCGTAGAAGTTGAACTCGGATGCAAGGTCAAGCCTTTGAGCTGCTCTTGACCTTGAACCCGGGTACAAGGTCTACCGTGGATGCGTGCGGATCTCCGAGCTCGCAGATTCCGTCGGCGTCCCGGCCTCGACGGTGCGCTACTACGAGAGGGTCGGTCTCTTGGCCGTCCCGGCACGGACCGCGTCCGGGTACCGCGACTACGGGGAGGACGCGGCCACGCAGCTGCTATTCATCACCCGAGCGCGGCGGATGGGGCTTAGTTGCGAGCAGATCACCGCGCTGATCCCCCTCTGGGCCGGCACGAACTGCAGTGCCGCCCACGATCGGGTCATCCTGCTGGTCCAAGAGAAACAAGCTGAGATCGCCGAGCGGGTGGCTGAGCTCGAGCAGTTCTCCGCGCAACTCGACGCGGTTCGCGACACCCTCGAGGCGGAACCCCCTCCGCACGCGTGCCGCGCGGATCTCACCTGCTGCGTTCCCGAATCGACGGGCGCCCCGGTCACGATTGAACTCACACCTCGTCACTGAGCCGCTGCGGTGCACACGAGGTCCAGACTGGCACTGACGACGCCCTGATGCCCATACTGCGGGGCATGCCGCGTAACCGGACCCTCGCTTGCGTCTTTGCGCACCCAGACGACGATGCGTACGGCGCTGCCGGCAGCGTCGCTCTGCATGCCCATGAGCCAGACTTCCGGTTCGTTCTGATTCACGCCACGTTTGGCGAGCAAGGGGAGATCCGAGCCGGATTCCCGGCTACTCGAGAGACCCTCGGGTCGGTCCGCCGGGGAGAAGACGAAGCCGCGTGGCGAGCCCTTGGCCGCGTCCCCGACCGGCACGAGTGGTTGGGTCTTCCTGACGGTGGCGTTGCCGATCTCCCGTTCGCGGAGGTGGTCGACGCAGTCGCACGAATCCTTCGAGAGGAAGAACCTGCCGTCGTGGTCACATTCGGCCCTGACGGCATCTTCGGACACCCTGACCACATCACCGTCGGCGCGGCCACTGACAAGGCGTTTTCTCAACTGCGTTCACAGCACGGTTCGGGGTTTCAGCGGCTGGCGCACGGCGCTGTCCCGCAGTCGGTGTTCGAACGCTGGAACCGCCAGCGCGCTGACCTGGGCCTCTATACCTTCGACCCCACAAAGACGTACCACATGCGCGGCGTACCGGACGACGAGATCGGTATCACCGTCGACTGTCGAGCAGTGTCCAGTCGCATCGTCGCCGGCCTCCGCGAGCACAAGAGCCAACTGCATGTCATGTCCGACGACCCGACGAACACCGAACAATGGCAGCGGCGGGTCAGCCGCGAGTGGTACGCGATCGCGACACCTGAGCGCGAACCGGGTGCGGCGATGTTGACAGACCTGTTCGACGGGCTCGCCTAGCAAGGAATGGGGACTCGCGCGTCCACGGGCCAGCGATCACGCGAGCGCCCGGTACAGGTCTAGAGACTCTTCTTCTTTAGGCCGTCGTGGGCTTGGCTAGGGGTGTTCCAGCCGAATGGGAGACGCTATGGATGTCCAAGAGATTCTCAGTTCCGCACGTAACACGCTTACAACCAAGACTGTCTACGCCGAGCCCTACGAGAAGGACGGGCTGACCATCATCCCCGCAGCCAAGGTTGCTGGCGGTGGAGGTGGCGGCACAGGCCAAGACAACGAGGGTCAGACCGGTGATGGTGGCGGGTTCGGCATGATGGCGCGCCCGGCCGGTGCGTACATCATCGACAACGGCAAGGTGCGCTGGCAGCCGGCGGTCGATGTCAACAAAGTCATCATCACGGTAGGCACTGTGATCGTGACCGCCTTGGTGACTCGTGCACTCACGGCACCCTGGAGAGCCCGTACCAAGGCTTTGAAGTTCGACGCGTTGAGCGCGCTCAGGGGCAAGGTAGACAATGAGGCGCAGTCTCACTAGTCGAGGAGCACCGAATGCGCACAACGGGACGGATCCTGACGGCAACACTTCTGATAGGTGTCGCCGCGGGGGTCGCGATCGCGGTCATCAAGGCTCGATCAATCAAAGAGGAGGCCACGCGCGTGGCCGACGGCATTGAGGCCGAGCTCAACGAGCTAGACCCCGTCACCAAGGCGGCGGTGCTAGGAAAGCTCTCGTCCGACGCCACCAAAGGGGTGCGAGCGCACAGTTCCTGACATGCAGTGGGGACGGACCACATTCGTAGTCCGCCCCCACTCGTCTGTGACTAGCTAGTCGGCGACAACACTCCATCGATGATGTACACGGTGGCGTTCGCGGTCTGCACGTTGCCGCACACGACCATGGCCGAACCGTTGACGGTGAAGTCTTCACCGCTACCGGTCACCTCGAGGGTCTCGCCGGCCAATGTCTCGTGCTCACCGGCCAACTGCTCAGGTGAGAGTTCGCCCTCGACCACGTGGTAAGTCAGAACACTGGTCAGCGCGTCCTTGTCCTTCAACAGTGCCTGAAGGTCCTTGGCCGGAATGGCTTCGAAGGCCGGGTTCGCTGGAGCGAACACCGTGATGCCATCTGAACTGTTCAAGGTGTCAACCAGCCCAGCCTCGCCGACGGCCGTCACCAGCGTCGAAAGCGCCGGGTTGTTGGATGCCGCGGTAGCGACCGGATCTTCGGCCATGCCGCTGAAGCTGCCAGCGCCATCGGCTGGAACGTCGGCGCAGGCCGGGCCGAACGTCGCGTCCATGTCCATCGACTCAGACATGCTGGGCGCAGGTGTGCTTCCAGCGTCAGAGTCACCATCGTCCGACCCGCAAGCGGCGGTGAGCGTCAGTAGAGCTGCGGTCGCCAGGATGGCGCCGAACGTTCGTGTAGAGCGTTGCATGTCAAATCTCCTTCGTTTCACTAACTTCCGATCGAGTGGTCAATCCGGATGCACCTAGGTGACAGTGATCACCACCGAATGCCAGCCGGTCGATCCCGAGGGGAACGGCTCAACTCGCTCACCCGACTGCACGTTTCCGTCGCGGTCTGTCGCTCGGACCTCGAGCGTGTGACTACCCGCGGACGCCCCTTGCAAGGTCCACGACCACTGGCGCCAACTGTCGATGCCACCGTCGGCGGCCAGATCTGCCGGCTGCCACTCACCACCGTCGAGTCGCACGTCGACACTCGCGACGCCGGTGTGTTGCGCCCAAGCGACACCGCCGACCTTCACCTCGCCAGACACCTCGGCGAGTGGTCGCGGCGCGTCGATCCGAGCCGAGAGCTTGATCGGCGCCTCTTCCACCCACCCGCGCTCCACCCAGTACGGGTCGTACGCGTCGAAGGTGGTGAGCTCCATCTCGGCGATCCACTTGCACGCCGACACGTACCCATAGAGCCCAGGCACGACCATGCGCACCGGAAAGCCGTGCTCGACAGGCAACGGTTCACCATTCATGCCAACGGCCAGCAGCGCATCGCGACCGTCCATGAGCGCTTGCACCGGCGTCCCGATCGTCATGCCGTCGACCGAACGGCTCACCACCTGATCTGCGTCGGACGCCGGCCCGGCTTCTTCCAACAGCAGGCGCACTGGAACGCCGAGCCAGCGGGCGTTACCGACCAAGTCGCCGCCCACTTCGTTCGACACACAGGTCAGGGTGATATCCCGCTCAACCAACGGCATCGCGAGCAGGTCGTCGAACGAGTAGGACAGCTCTTGGTCGACCATTCCGTGAATGCGCAGGCGCCACGTTCTGCTGTCGACCACTGGCACCGAAAGGGCCGTGTCGACTCGATAGAACTCGCTGTTGGGGGTGAAGTACTTCGAGACGCCCGAGACGTCGGCCTGCACGGAGGCAGGAACCGGAGGCGCGGCGTCCGCAGGCTTTGGTAGACGTAGCGCAGCGCGCAACTCCTCAACATCGATGCGGCCGTTGATCAGCCCGCGACCCACTACGCCCGCAGTTGCTGCCACCACGGCAGCCGCCCCAGCGACGAGTAGGAAGGATCGACGAGACAACGACGGGTCGACCGTGGTGTCATCGGCGTTGCTTTCGGCGCTCTGGGCCAGATGACGGTCGCTCCTGCGCGAGAAGAGCCACAAGAATCCGGCACCCACCACCGCCCCCACGATCGCGGGGATCGCGTCGCTGCCCTGGCCCGTCGGTCGGCTCACAGCTGCGACAGCCGGGACGAGCCCGAGCACCGCGACGGCAGCAACACCGACACGAGGCCGCCACTGAGCGATGACGCCGATGACCGCTGCCAGAGCAGCGATGGTGAGGGCGATCCCGATGAGCAACACGTTCTTGTCGTTCTCGCCGAAGGTCTCGATGGCGAACTCTTTGAGCCAACGAGGGGTCGCATCGACGAAGGAGCCCCCGACAGCCAAGACCGGCGAGCCGGCTCCGCCCATGAAGCCAGCAATCAGCTCGGCCACACCGAGCGCCGCAGCGGCAGATAGCAGGCCAGCGATCACTCCTCGCCCGACTCGACGGCCCGTTCCGGCCCTCCACCGGCTGGAGGGCTCCGAACCAAGGGCAGGGTTGGAAGCCTGATCAGGTGCCATGTGGGGTATTCGCCGCCGTTCGGTCGCTGGATTGGTGCTCGGTGATTGTTGATCTTGAAGATCAGCGTGGACTGGTCAAGACGACCCTCCGTGACGCCGATTAGCCCAGTGGGGCGTGGGGAGAAACCGTGTGACGTCGGATCAGGAGCCAGTGCGTGCCGAGCTGCCAAATGAGGCGCAGTTGGGCAGCGCCGACATGCCTCTCCGCATCCCCACGACCGAGGAGGCACTGACGGTCGTACGCGAGGCTATGGCGTCTGCCACCGGTCTGCTCCCCGTCGCAGAGGCAGCAGCCGTAGCAATCCGCCGCCTGATGTCAGCCTGGGAGGTCACGATCAGCCTGATCGACGGCAGCGAGTACTGGGACATCGTCGACATCTGCGAAGAGCCAGACGGGTGGCCACGCTTCCCCGACTATCGCTTTCCGCTCTCGGACTACCCGGTTGGCACCGAACGGATGCTCTCGGGCAAGGGGTACGTCAGCGGCAACGCCGCAGATGAGGTGATGCTCGAGATCGAGCGCCAGTGGCCCGAGGTGCCCGTCGGCTCCATCATGTCTGCACCGATTATCGCCCTAGGTGGCGTGCACGGCGAGATCTTCCTCGTCCGCGAGGGCTCTGCGCACCCCTTCAACCGTGACGAGCTCGACGTCATGTCTGAGGTGGCAACCTTGGTGGGCGCTCGGCTACCCGCGCTCGTGTCGAACTACCTCGACTCGCAAGACACCGCTAGCGCGGCCGACTCGATGCCGACCCTGACTCATCAACTGCGCGAGATTCTCGACGTACCCGAATAGCGCACAGCGCTGGCGAGAGCTAGCGACTCCCGGCGACTAGAAACGCCTGCCCTTGATGACCCACGACACCGGTCGGTCGAGCAACAACAGCAATAGAGCGAGATAGCCGATCGCGGGGATCAGCACGCTCACCGCCAACGCCACCAGCAGAATGCCGACATTGATCCACGCCTCTGTCGGGTCTGGGTTACCCAAGCCGTCAGTCAGCTCCGGCTTGCGGACGACGACGACCTCCGCCAGCCCTAGAAAAAGAACACCCAGAGCAATGGTGCCGATGTACAGCACCTTGGTGAGCACGTCATCGTCTGGCGCTGCCGGCACGAGCGAGGTGGCGAAACGGCAACAACACGATCGTCAGCAGCCACAGGACTGTGAAGTTGGCGTAGGACCTGCTGTACGCGATCACATGTCGCGATGACTCGTGCTGAATGAACCACATCCTCGCGATCACGGCGAAACTCAAGAAGAACGCCCACAACTCGCCGTTGTGCTCTTGCAAGAGGTCCGGCACGGTCATTCCGTCCCGCAGCTCCTGGCTGATCTCGACCAACGGCAAGACAAGCAGGGTGATGGCGATGGCGACGACCGCGTCCACGAACGTCAGGAATCGCTCGAGGTCACGCTCACGCTCGCGTCCGGCGACCCGGTCGCCTGCGGAGTCACGCTCCGAATCGGACATGCCGGGCACCCTATCCAGATCACCGCGCCTGCCCGGACGACAAGCATATGGTCCATTCGGGCGAACCCTTGGCTCCCCGACATGGCGGGCCCGCACCGCGGGGTAGCGTGACGAGGTCGCCCTACGAACGTGACCGGCGGACAAGCAGGCGACCACGAGGACCAGCATGACTTTGGCCAAGAACGCGGCCGCCGCGTCGCTAGCGGTGGCCGCAGCAGCAGCAGTGGTGATTTCCACGCCGATGGCGCCGGACGCCGCGGCGGACCCTCGCACATCCACCTCCGCCACCCAGGTGCTGCGACAGCCGGTCCCCAACCACACTGGGCTGGTTCCGACCACCCCTCGCACGAACACTCCTCGGATCTCTGGCGGCGAGATCTGGGACATCGAGGTCGTGGGCAACCGGGTCTACATCGCCGGCTCGTTCACCTCCATCGCCAACAAGACCGGCACCACCACCCCCGTCAACCAGCGATACCTGGCGGCGTACGACCTGCAGACCGGACGCGTCGACACCGGCTTCAGGCCTACCTTCGACGGCTCGGTGCGAGCCGTCGAGGCATCACCAGACGGAACCAAACTCTTCATCGCTGGAACCTTCAACAACGTGAACGGAGTCTCACGCGAGAAGGTCGCACGCCTCAGCCCCACCACAGGGTCAACCGTGTCGGCGTTCGCCTTCACCGGCCAGACCAACAACGTCGCCAACGCGCTAGCCGCGTCCAACACCTCCGTCTACATCGGGGGCCGGTTCACCCGCATCAACGGCGTTCCGATGACCGGCTTGGTCGCGGCCAACGCCACCACGGGCGTTATCGACACCGGCTTCGACAACCAGCTGTCAGGTGGGATCGGAGTGGGTGGCGCCCTCACCGTCCAGCAACTCAAGCTCACGCACGACGACCGCAAGCTGCTCGTTGTTCACACCGGGCGCAAGATCGACGAGCAAGACCGCCTTGGTGTGGGGCTCATCAACGTCAACACCAAGCAGTTGCTCCCCTGGCGTACTCGCCTGTGGGACCAGTACTTGAGCGCCGTCGGCGGAATCCAACGCATCTACGCGGGCGACATCGCTCCCAACGACGAGTACTTCGTCGTGTCGAGCGGGTCAGGTGGCGACCGCCCACCGATCAGCGACACCGCCATCGCCTTCCCCATCGCCGGGCAAGATTTCGTTGAACCCCTGTGGGTGTCGCGATGCTTCGACAGCGTCTACTCCGTCGCGATCACCGAGACGGCCGTGTACATCGGTGGCCACTTCCAGTTCCTCGAGTCACCCACCGCCAATCAGCCGTGGCCGGGCCTCGACAACGTCGGCTATGGCACCGGCCAAGGGCTCTCGGGCTACGGCCTCGGTGACCAGGTCGTCCGACGCGATCACCTCGGTGCGCTCGACCCAGAAACCGGCACGGCTCTCGAGTGGAACCCCGGATCAAACTCGTTCGAGGGCGACAAGGCGATGGAGGCCACGAGTCGGGGCCTCTTCGTCGGCGGTGACGGCAACCTCAAGGGCGGCGTCGACACCGGACGCGTTGCGTTCTTCGACCTCGCAACCGTTCCCGCCCCGGCACTTCCGAACACCACGATGACGGCGCCGATCGAAGGGCGCGTGGTGCCGTCGGGCACCGAGTTCGCCATCACTGGACGCGGCATCACCAACTCTGACGTGCGCCGCGTCGAGCTACAGATTCGTCGAGACGGAACCAACCTCTATCTCCAGGACGACCTGGAGACCTGGGGTGGTCAAAACGTCATACCGACAAACCTCGGACCCGAACGTCGAGGCAAACGCAAGTGGTCGCGGCTGGTCACGCTGACGGGCGATGGCACACGCGAGTACGAACTGCGGGCCACCACCGTCTCGACCTCAGGTACTCGCGATACGACGCCCATCGTCAAGACGATCGAGACGTTCAACTTCGAAGACCAGACACCCAGCACCTCGATCAACGGGCCTTCAAGCCCGCTGGCCTCGACCACCTTCACGATGTACGGCACCGCCACAGACGACCATGGCATCAGCGAGCTGCGCTACTGGTTCCGCGACGAGGCTGGCCGATACCTGCAGGACGACGGTTCGGTGGACGCCATCTACAACACCTTCCGTGGCCTGCCCGACATCGTCGGCGCTACCTCGGCAACCTGGTCCTACGAAGTGACCCTGCCGCATGACGGGGAGTGGCGAGGCAGCGCGACCGCCGTCGACAGCGCTGGACAGGCCGACCTACGTAGCTCCACCCGCGACTGGCTGATCTCTCCAGGCGCGGCACCACCGCTCATCACGCTGAACCAACCGACCACGATGACGCCGCCGTCGACGGCACCCAACGTCACAGTGACGCCCGGGTCTCCGATGACCTTCTCTGGAACGGCCATCGACCCTGACGGGCTTCAGCAAGTCGAGGTCTACCTTCGCAACGCAGCAACGCGTGAAGTGATCGCGAGCGACGGCTCTTACGGAACCGGGTTGGTCGGCGACTGGTACCGCATCTCGCCCCTCAACATCTCTGGGACGACGTACCAGTGGTCGTACACCACTCCGTTCAACCTCGCACCAGGTGTCTACACGTTCTATGCGCAGGCCACCGATGACATCGGTCTGACGAACGGCTCAAGCAGTCGGGTGTCGTTGACCGTGACGTCACAGCACCCCGGCGACACGTTCCCCGACACCCTTCTTGACGCCCCCGGCACGGGCACGCCCTCGCTGCCGAACTCCACCTTGGCCCTGAGCGGCACCGCTACCGACGCCCAGGGAGTCTCTGACGTACGCCTCATCGTGTACGACCAGGACACCGGCCGATACCTACAACCAGGCGGAACGCTGAACCCCGGGTTCGCCACTGTCCCTGCCACCGTCACGACACCGGGCGCAACCTCGACGCCCTGGACGTACTCGACCGAGCTTCCCAGCGGTGGCGACTACTCGGTGACCGCCATCGCCGTCGACACCAACAACCAGTGGGACCCGTCGAGCACCGGGGCCTCCGGGCGCTACCGCTACTTCCCCGGCGACGCGCCACCCGAGTTCGCAGTCGGGCTCGGGCAGCCGGTCGATGGATCGGTGTTCGACAACGGTCGTATCGCGATCTCGGGTCGAGCTGAAGATGACGTCAGCATCGCCAGGGTCGAAGCCGCCATCGTCGACAACCTCGGCCGCTACATGGACTCCTCTGGCAGGTTCTTGAGCACCACGCCGAGCTGGCGCACAGCGTTCCTGAACAGTCCAGGAAGCCCAGGCTCGAACTTCTCGTACACCTCGCCGGTGATTCCGCCAGGTACCTACACAGTGCTCGTTCGCCCCACCGATCACGTCGATCAGATCGGCGAGACGCGCACGGCAACCGGAATCGTCGTCAACCACCCGCCCAACAACCCTCCCGTGGCGTTCGGCAGCGTCGACTGCACACAGAATGTGTGCACCTTCGACGGATCTGACTCAACCGATGAGAACCTGACCGGGCTGACGTACCAATGGACGTTCGGCACCGCTGGGTCGGCCACCGGCCCCACACCAGTGAAGACCTTCACTACCCCGGGCACCTACGACGTCACGCTGACCGTCAAGGACGAGTGGGGCCTGACTGCGACCACACAGATCCCGGTCGTCATCACCACGCCGACTGGCAACGATGCCCCGACACCGCAACTCAACTCACTCTGCAGCGGCATGTCATGCGCGGTGAGCGGCGCGGGAACCCTCGACCCCAACAGCGGGGATGTCGTGTCGTACAGCTGGAACTGGGGTGATGGCACGTCACCGTCGACCGGGCAGACTGGATCGCACGCGTATCTGACACCGGGCACCTTCACGATCCAGCTCACCGTGACCGATGGCTGGGGCGCATCGGCCACCACCAGCACGCAGGTGACGGTGCCAGCCCCCTAACGGGTGGTCAGCGTCGACTGCTCGATCCCGCTCTCAGGGCGGCCAGCAGCGCATCAGCCGCTGGCGGTGCCTCGCCCTTCAGCGTGACAAATCGAATCGACCGGCGCAGGTTCAGCTCGGCAAGCGGGCGCGCCACCACCCCTTCCCGCTCGACGAGGGCCATCTGCGGGACCAAAGCAACCCCCACACCAGCTGCGACGAACCCGAACATGACGTCGTAGTCATCGGTACGAAGCACCGGACGCGGCGCGAACCCTTCGGCGGCACACGCGGTTCTTAGTGCAGCGTCCCCTGGCTCGTCCGGATCTCTCGACATCATCCACCCGTCGTCGGCCAGGTCGCGGAGCGCGATCGCACGGCGCTTCGCCAACGGATGTGACGCAGGAACGACAACGCGGAACTGGTCGTCGAACAACGAGACAATGCGCAGCTCATCACGCACGTGCGCAGGGTTCTCTGGGTCGTCGTAGATCAACGCACAATGCAGCTCTCGCGACAAGAGCCGATCGATGAGGTCAGGTGATTCGGCTTCGTGCAACTCCACCCGCACTCCGGTACGCACCTCGAGAGCTGCGACCGCCCGCGGCAAGACGTGCGCGCCGGCGGTGGGAAACGTTCCAATGCGGAGCGTGGCCACCCCGTGCCGCGCCAGCGCCTTGACCTCTGCCTCTGCTGAGCGCAGCCGGTCCAAGACCGATTCGGCGTGCCCAAGGAAGAGCTCACCAAGATCGGTGATCGTGGCGCCCCTGGTGGTCCGGCTGACCAGCTCGACCCCCAGATGAGACTCCAACGCCGCCAGGTGGTGCGCCACCGTTGGCTGGCTGTAGTGCAGCGCACGTGCGGCACCGGCCATCGACCCGGCGCGGGCAATCGCCTCAAGGACCGTCAGCTGACGAAGTTCAAGCACCCTCCTAGGGTACATACTGTCTATGGTGCTGAGCCAGATAGTTGGCATCTACTCTTTATGAGTCGCGTGGCCGATGCTAGGTGACATGACGCCTCACGACCTTCTTGCTGCCCAGATTCCGGGCCTCGACCAGACCTGCACGCCCTACGCGGACGCCCTGGCTGCCTACGCCGACGCTGACGTCCTACGGCTGGGCGTGCCTGGCCACCAAGCGTCAACTGACGCGCAGCCCGGGCTCGCAGACTTTCTCGGACGCCGCGCCCTCGAGCTCGACATTCCGCCGTTGACTCAGGGCATCGATTTCGGAGACGTTCCCACGCCACTGGGACAAGCCGCCTACCTGGCGGCCCAGGCTTGGGGTGGACGCCGTGCATGGTTCCTCACCAATGGCGCCAGCAAGGGCAACCTCGTCGCCTGCCTGGCATTGCGTGGCCTCGGAACCCAGGTCGTGCTGCAGCGTTCGGTTCACTCTTCGGTCGTCGACGGACTGGCACTCGCCGGCCTGGACGCCGCCTTCGTGTACCCGAGTGTCGACTCCGACCTCGGCATCGCCCACGGCGTGACCCCCACTGACCTCGACGCGACTCTGACAGCCAACCCCGACGCGGTGGCCGCCTACGTCGTCACCCCGTCCTACTTCGGAGCCGTCGCAGACGTCGCAGCGCTCGCTCGCGTCGCGCATGACCACGGTGTGCCGCTGGTCGTCGATGAGGCGTGGGGATCGCACTTCGGGTTCCACCCAGAGCTGCCAGTCAACGCCCTGCGCCTCGGCGCCGACCTGGTGATCTCCTCGACACACAAGCTCGCCGGATCGCTCACGCAGTCCGCGATGCTGCACCTCGGGCACGGCGACTTCGCCGACCGACTCGAGCCACTCCTCGACCGTGCGTTCCGCTCGATGCAGTCGACGTCGGCGTCCGGGCTACTGATGGCCTCGCTCGACCACGCACGACGCCAACTTGCGGTGAACGGGCGTACCACCATCACCGCGACGCTAGAAGCCGTCACCAAGATCCGGGGACGCATCGAGGCTGAGGGTCGCTTCGCGCTGGCCGATGCCCGCATGCTCGCCTTCGACGACGTGACTCAACTCGACCCGCTCCGCGTGGTCATTGACACGCGAGCCGGTGGCATCAGCGGTCACGAAGCTCGCCACATCTTGTTCGAGCAGCACCAGATCCACATCGAGATGTCGACCGACTCGGTCCTCGTGGCTGTTGTTGGCGCTGGCGCCGTACCCGATGTCGACCGGCTCATCGACGCTCTGCACTCACTGCCGACGCGCGACATGTCGGCGGCAGACGCCATCAACCTGCCCGCACCAGGCAGCCGCGCGATCACCGTCCGCGACGCCTACTTCGGCGCCACCGAGGTCGTCGCCGCTACCGAAGCGATCGGCAGAGTCTCCGCCGACACGGTAGCCGCGTACCCACCTGGCATTCCTAACCTGCTGCCAGGCGAGGTCGTGACAGCTGAGGTCGTCGAGTTCCTGCAGCAGACCGCTGCCGCGCCTTACGGTCACGTGCGAGGGGCGCTGGTGAAAGACATGTCACTGCTGCGTGTGGTGAGTCACTAACCCCGACCGTGCTCTGGAATGCTCTGGAACTGGGTTGACCCGCGTGCGGCGGGCGAGCATGCTCAGAGCATGAGTGACGAGAGCAGCGAAGACGTCAAGGCCAAGTTCCGCGAGGCTCTTGAGCGCAAGAACAAGCAGGCGACCGACAAGGTCGCGGAAACCGCCCAGGGCGAGTCAACCCACGGCGAGACAGACACCCACGCTCATGGCACCAAGCGCCAGTTCCGCCGCAAGTCGGGCGGCTAGGCGTCCACCTTCGCGCTTGGGTCGTCGATGCTCTCTACCGCTTCACGAGGTGCCGTCGCGGCGACGAACTGAACAACGGCTAGCAATACCAGCAGCCCAAGTGCGAGCCACAACACCGAAGCCGGGGTTGGCGGATCCAGCAAGAAGAGCCAGACCGCCATCAGTACCGTCGCGACACCCATCAAGCCGAGTCGGTGACGGGCGAAGAAGGTCCCGAGCGGTCCGCTGTCCCAGCCAGTGCGTTCTCCGCCCGAGGTGATCAGCCCACCCACGGTGCTGCGGGTTCGAGCCGCCCAAGCTGACGGGCCGGTGATGACGGCTCCGACTGCGAGCACGACTCCGATCAAGAAGATCACGCGGATCCCGTTGCGCAGGAACCGTACGAGGGTGTCGAAGAGAATCGCGGCGGTCTCGGGGTTTGCC
This sequence comes from uncultured Actinomycetota bacterium, assembly GCA_963712425.1. Classification (GTDB taxonomy): domain Bacteria; phylum Actinomycetota; class Actinomycetes; order JAHEKZ01; family JAHEKZ01; genus JAHEKZ01. Next base: position 207,572 of record CAVQHW010000001.1, read on the forward strand.
CCACCGTCGGCAGCAGCGTTCAGGTACGACTCTCGTGCCCAATGCAAGGCTCACTCCGACGAACAGCGCCGCCCCAGCGACGATCACGCCAACCCACACCACTCCGCGACGTCGGTCCCGCATCAAGCAAGACGGCGCCAACAAAGCACGCAATCGCAAGTAGCGGGAGCACGTACGCCAGGAGGTTCAGTAACCGCAGGGTCGACTTGAGCTGCTCAAGTGCGCTCACGTCTCCGACCGGCAGCTTCACCGTCGCATCGGTCGAGGGGATCCGCGAGGCGAGATCGAAGCCCTGCTCGGTGAGCGACTGTTTCACGGTATCGAGGACCGGCCCGAGCTCGAGGAACAACTGTCCGTTGTCGATCGTGACAGAGGAAGACCCATCACCCTTGACGTAAGCGACCAGAGCTGTCGAGGCTCGCTCATTGATTGTGCGCCAGAGGGTGTCGAACTGATCGGTCTCGAGGGCCTTGACTACCAGGTCTTTCGTTGTCGACTGCACCTGGTTGGCAATGGGACCGGCCGCAAACACCAGTCGCGGTGGCAGGTACTGCTGGAGCTCGGACTCGACGTCGACCCGCTCGAATATGGCATCAGTGATGCGGGTCGCGACTGAATCGATGACCTGAGGTTCGCTCGACAGCGGCGCCACGGTTTCGACGTACCGATCGGTGTCGAGGATCGTGTTGCGCGACCACACGGTCACGCCTGCCACGGGCACTAAGAGCGCGCCGAGCACGAACAGCACGACAACTGCCGTGGATCGAACCCACCCGGTGCGGTGCGAGCTGCCGCCTTCGGCCTTGAGCTCATCGTTCTCGGCCTTCAAACGATCGATCTCCGCGCGCGCCATCTCGAGCTCCTCACCCTGAGCCTCTGCCATTCCAGCCTCGTCTCAACGGTCCATCAGTCCAATGTGCGTGCACAGCCTGCCGTGTTCGCGGGCTTCTGCCCAGCCCCCGCGCCCCGCGACTGGGTGACGATCGTCAAGAAGGGCCCCTAGCGGGTCGAAACACGGTGAGTGACGATCCTGACGACCCCAGCTACGCGGGTCATTGCTATTCGCGCCATCGTGGTGGCCGTCGCCTTCAGCATCCCGCTCGCCTTCGGGGTGTGGGATCGGGTGTTGTCACCTTCCGCGTCCGCACGACCGACCCCCACGGCCAGCACGGGCCAGCGCCTTCTGGCTCCGACCGTGTCGGCCCCCGCGGTCTCGTCGTACGCCTTCATCGCCACCAATCAAGACGGCAGCTCACCTGTGGCCTTCGATCCATGCCGGCCGATCCACTACGTCGTCCGAAGCTCAGGAGCCCCCGTTGAGGGGGACGCCTTGGTGACCGAAGCCGTCGAGCGAATCTCAGCTGCGACAGGTCTGCAGTTCATAGCGGACGGTGAGACCAGTGAGCCCCCTGTTGCCGAGCGAGCGAACTTTCAACCGGATCGCTACGGCGATCGGTGGGCCCCCGTGCTCATCGCGTGGAGCGGCCCAGCGGAGTACAGCGCTCTGGCGGGATCTGTGATTGGAGAGGCCTCAAGCCAACCGGTCGACACTGAAGGCGGCACGCAAGCGTTGGTCTCGGGGCAGGTGGCACTCGACACCGCCCAGTTGTCCGAGCTCTTGCGCTTCAACGGCGGCCGTTCCATCGCCGTGGCGACCATCACCCACGAGTTGGCTCACCTGGTCGGCCTCGCCCACGTCAACGATCCCCAACAGCTCATGTACCCGAGCGCACGACCCCTGGTCACGAACCTCGGGTCTGGGGACCGTGCAGGCTTGGCCGCACTTGGGTCGGGGACGTGCCACCCCTCTCTGTAGACCAGGCTCTAGGGTTACTCGGCATGGCAGCCCGCAGGACACTCATGGCGATGCTCACGACGCTGACGCTGTGTGCGGCCGTAGTCGCCACGCTGAGCGGGCCGCCTGCGTCAGCCAATACCGGCGGCACTGCCATCGCTCCGGCATCTGACCTGGCGCGCGGCCTGACCGATCGGCTCGTCGGCACCGTCGCGGCTCCCACCGACATCGCATTCCTGCCCAACGGTCGCGGCTTGGTAGCAGCCCGCCAAGGCAAGGTGAGACTCATCGTCGATGGAGACGTCCGGTCAGGCGCAGTTCTCAACGTCAGCGATCGCACCTGCTCAAATGGCGAGCGCGGGCTTCTCGGCATCACGGTTGACCCGAACTTCACCAACAACCGATGGTTCTATGTGTTTTGGACGTTCGACAAGTTCGATTCGTGTGGTGAAGCGCCTGCGGCCACCCCCGTTAACCGGGTTACCCGCTTTCGCCTGGGTGACGATGGCACGGCCGTCACCGGTTCGGCGACGGTGGTCGTCGACAACATCCCCTCTCCAGCCTCGAACCACAACGCTGGCGACCTCGCATTCGGCGATGACGCGCTTCTGTACGTCACGACAGGAGACGGCGGCTGCCAGCTCGACGCCCCAGACCAATGCGGTGAAGACAACAACAACGCACGTCGGCTTGATATCCCGAACGGCAAAGTCTTGCGGGTTACCCGCAACGGAGGAATCCCCGACGACAACCCCTATGTCGAGGCAGTGGACGCCCGGCGCTGCACCGAGCCCGGCGGACCGGAACCTGGTGACGGGCCGTGCGTCGAGACCTTCGCCTCAGGGCTGCGCAACCCCTTCCGCATGGACATGGTTCCTGGAACCAGCACGCCATGGGTGAACGACGTCGGACAGTCCACGTGGGAAGAGATCGACTCCATCGAGGCTGGGGCCGACTATGGCTGGAACCTCCGAGAGGGCTTCTGTGCCTTGGCCTCCACCACTGACTGCGATCCCGGTGAGTTTGCCGATCCGCAGTTCGCCTACGACCGCGACGGTGGCTGTCGATCGATCACAGGCGCCGCGTTTGTTCCACCAGGCACCTGGGAAGGCCGTTTCGCCGGTGACTATGTCTTCGCCGATTTCGCCTGTAACTCCCTCTGGCGGCTACACGACAACGGTGAACTGCTAGTGGCCAAGCCACTCGCTGTTGCGCAAGGACCGGTGGCGTTGGCGTTCGGACCGAGCCCCAAGGGACGTGCGCTCTACTACTTAGAGCACTTCACTGGAGAGATTCGTTTCATTGCCCAGCGGTGACGCCACGTGAGGCTGAGGTGGATCGGCGTCACCTTGGTCGTGATGCTCGTCGGCTATACCGCTGTGCGCTGGGTCAACCTCGACGTGCTCGTTGCAGTGCTGACTGCCGTGGCCATCCTTGCCGTCGGCCGGCTGTCTGGATTGGGGTGGGGCGACATAGGTCTTGCCAGCGCCACGTGGAGGCGCGGCCTGCTCTGGGCGCTGTGCGCCTTTGCCCTCGTAGCCGCCATCTACGCGGTGATCCTGCTGACGCCACTCGACGTCCTACTCGATGACAGTCGTTACGACGACGGCTGGGCCCAGGCGTGGGTCACCGCCCTTGTCGTCATCCCCCTTGGAACAGTCCTCTGGGAAGAGCTGGCATTTCGCGGGGTGCTATGGGGGCAGCTCCACACCCGTTGGTCCACGCGGGTCGCCACGATCGTGAGCTCTCTGCTCTTCGGCATCTGGCACGCCCTTCCGGCCCTGAGGTTCGCGGACAGCAACGAGTCGGTGACCACCGTGAGTGACGGTGCTGGGTCAACCGTCGGCACCGTCATCGTGACCGTGGTGCTGACCGGGCTCGGCGGCGCGGTCCTTTGCGAGCTCCGGCGCCGAAGCGACAGCCTGCTGGCACCCATCGGCCTGCACTGGGCCATCAACGGGCTAGGCGTTCTGGCCGTCGCTGCAGCGTCCAGCTAGCGCGTCAGGATGCGTCGCGAGCGGCTATGAAGGCCGTGACGGCTCGATCGATGTCGTCGTCAGAGTGGGCGGCAGACAGTTGTACTCGGATTCGCGCCTGTCCGTGTGGAACAACCGGGAACGAGAAGGCCACGGCATAGACGCCGGCGTCCCACAGTCGCTGGGCGACGGCGCTGGCCTGCTTGGCGTCACCGAACATCACCGGAACAATCGCGTGCTCCCCTGCAAGCAGGTCGAACCCGGCGTCGGTCATGCCAGCCCTGAACCGCGCGGCGTTGCGTTCGAGCCGCTCCCGCAGACCAGCAGACTCCTGCAAGATGTCGAGTACCGCGAGCGACGCTCCGACCACCGCAGGGGCCACCGAGTTTGAGAACAAGTAAGGACGCGCTCGCTGCTTCAGTACCTGCACGATCTCTTCGCGGGCAGCGACGTAACCCCCGCTGGCACCACCAAGGGCCTTGCCGAGAGTGCCGGTCAGAATATCAATGCGATCCTCGACGCCGAATCGCGCAGGCGTGCCACGCCCGCCGTCACCGACGAACCCCACCGCATGAGAGTCATCAACCATGACAAGCGCGTTGTACTGGTCGGCAAGGGCACAGATCTCATCGAGCGGCGCGTAGTAGCCATCCATCGAGAAGACTCCGTCGGTGACGATGAGTCGGTACCGAGCATCTGCCGCTTCCTGCAACCTCGCCTCAAGTTCTTTCATGTCGCGGTTGGCGTAGCGGAAGCGCTTGGCCTTACACAGCCGAACGCCGTCAATGATGCTCGCGTGGTTCAAGGCATCAGAGATGATCGCGTCTTGGTCATCGAGAAAGGCTTCAAAGACCCCGCCGTTGGCGTCGAAGCACGACGGAAACAGGATCGCGTCTTCTTGTCGGAGCCAGCTCGCGAGCCGCTCCTCTAGCTCACGATGGATATCTTGGGTACCGCAGATGAACCGCACCGAGGCCATGCCGAAACCACGGTCGTGCAGTGTCTTCGCGGCTGCGTCGATCACCCGCGAGTCGTCGGCCAGGCCGAGGTAGTTGTTGGCACACAGGTTGAGGATCTCGCGGTTCTCACCATCCCGAACATGGACGCCCTGTGGGCTCGCCAGAAGTCGTTCCGGCTTGTACACGCCGGTCTCTTTCATCTCGGTGATGCGCGCAGCGAGATCACTACGCAGGCTCGTCAACACCATCAGACCTCCGACCAGTCGAGCAGTACCTTGCCGCACTGCCCACTCGCAGCAGTGTCGAATGCTTCGTCGAACTTGTCGTATGGGAACCGATGAGTGATGACAGGCGAAATGTCGAGGCCCGCCTCAACCAGCACCGACATGGCGTACCACGTCTCGAACATCTCGCGACCATAGATGCCCTTGATGGTGAGCATCGACGTAATGGTCTTCATCCAGTCGAACGGTGCCTCGTCACTGCTTGGCAGCCCCAACAACGCGATCCGCCCACCGTTGGACATGGTGTCGAGCATGCTGGAAAGCGCTGCTGGCGAGCCCGACATCTCGAGCGCGACGTCCCATCCCTCTTTCATGCCGAGTTCAGTCATCACGTCATGTAGGTCTCGCTGCGTCGGATCTACCGCCATCGTCACGCCGGTCTGACGGGCAAGTTCAAGGCGGTACTCACTGACATCTGTCACGACCACATGGCGCGCGCCGGCATGGCGAGCGACTGCTGCCGCCATGATCCCGATCGGGCCGGCGCCAGTGACAAGCACGTCTTCGCCCAACACCGGGAACGACAGGGCTGAGTGGACTGCATTGCCAAAGGGGTCGAAGATCGCTGCGACGTCGATGTCGACTTTCGCCGGGTGGCGCCAGACATTTCCGGCGGGGACCGCGATGTACTCAGCGAACCCACCGTCTCGGTGCACGCCGACGCCCTTGGTGTTGGGACACAACTGACGACGACCAGCACGGCAGTTGCGGCACCGGCCACACACGATGTGACCTTCGACGCTGACGAGGTCACCCTCGACCATGCTGTCGACGCCAGGACCAACCGCAGCGATGTGTCCGGCAATCTCGTGTCCGAGCACCACCGGCGGTGTCACCATGCTCGCGACTGACGGGTCCCACGACCGAATGTGCAGATCGGTTCCGCAGATTCCGGTGCGCGCGACCTTGATCAGCACTTGACCTGACTGAACCTCAGGTTCGGGTACATCCATCAAGTCGAGCCCGGGCTCAGCGACACGCTTCACTAAAGCCTTCATGACCCCTCCGTCACTCTGCTGCGTGCCCCACCCCCGAAGGTGGCGCGAACCGCAGAGCGTACCTGCCTATGGGGCCACACCCAGGCTCCGATCACCACAATGGTCATTCCGACCGCCCCTCCCAGCACCACAGCTGCGGCCGGGCTGGTGTGTTCGGCGACTGCGCCGATGCCCACCAACCCGACGATCGCCATGGCGTTGAAGCCGGCTCCAGCGACTCCAAAGACTCGCCCACGCCGCTGCTCGGGTGTCAGTTGCATCGACAGCGCCATCAAGGTGACTACGTAACCCTGAGCCAAGCCGTTGAGCCCCCAGAGCACGGTGGCGACAGCAACAGGAGGCTCGGCAGCCGTTGCCAGCAAAGGGATTGTGGAGGCAATGGCCAAGGGAAAGACCAACCGCACCTGCCGCTGCATCGGCAGTCGTGCTACCAGAAGTGACCCGATGGCAGCACCCGCCGGGGTGGCTGCAAGAAGCACAGTCGCTGCCCACGTCGGAGCTCCAGCCTCTGTCGCGTAGGGCAAGGCAACAGCGTCTGTGACGACGAGGAGCGCCGCGGACGCCCACAGTAGAAACACGACAGCACCAAGCGATCTGGTCTTCACGATCGTGCGGAGTCCGGATTTCATATCGCGGAACATCCGAGGGACGCTGGTACCCGAGGCCGCCGCCGTCGGCCGCGGCATGACGAACGCCAAAATGATCAAGTACGAGATCAAGAAGGTGATGGCGTTGAACAACAGCACCCACGCCGGGCTGGTCAGCCCGAGGGCCACGCCAGCGACGATGAACCCGACGACCTGGATGACCTGCTCGAACGTATTGCCGAGCCCGACCACGGCTTGGTGTTCCACAGGTGAACGTGCGGCCGCTGGCAGTAACGACGACCGAGCCGACAGCGCCGGGGCACTAAACGTCTCAGCGGTCAACAGCAGGAGCACCGCGACGAACCCAGCATCCCAGGCCACGGCCAAAGCCAACGCAGTGACGATGACGGCGCGAGCGAGGTCGGTCCACAACATGACAGCGCGCCGCGGAAACCTGTCGGCCAACGAGCCAAGGAACGCAAAGCCGAAGGTGCTCGGTAGGTAGGACACGGCCAGCACGAGCGCCGCCAGCAGCGCGTTGCCATCGCTGCGTTCCAGCACATAAAGCGCCAGGACAACGCGGGCAAGCTGATCACCGATCCCAGAGAGGACTCGGGCAGCCAGGAGGGCGACGAGCTCAGTGTTGCCCAGCACCGCGCGGTACTGCGCGGAACCGGCAGCGAGCTGGTCGGTCACGTATAGAACACCTTCTCGACGACAGCACGGGATCGACGAGACACCCGGCGGTAGTCCTCCACGAGATCGCCGGGTCGCCCCGGGTCGTACCCGAGGACACCTGCGACCAGTCGGAGCTCAGAACTATCGCGGGGAAGACTGTCCGACGGCCGTCCCTTTGCCACCATGATGGCGTCGCGAATGCTGGTGGCGAGCAGCCACGCCGAGCGCAACACCTCAGCATCGGACTCGTCGATCAAGCCGCCATCGCTCGCTGCCCTCAGCGCAGCGAGCGTGCTCGTCGTCTTCATCGCAGGAACAGTCGCCGCATGCTGCATCTGCAGTAGCTGCACTGTCCACTCGACGTCTGCCAGGCCACCTGGGCCGAGCTTGGTGTGCAGTGCAGGATCAGCACCTCGCGGCAGCCGTTCCGCCTCGACGCGCGCTTTGATCCGCCGGATCTCGATCACCTGCTGATCGGTCAACCCACCGGCAGGCCAGCGCAGCGCATCGATCACATCGCAGAATTTCTCTCCGAGGTCAGAGTCTCCGGCGATCGGCGCGGCACGCAGCAAGGCTTGGCTCTCCCACGTCAACGACCATCGCTGGTAGTAGGCCTGATAGGACGCCAGAGTGCGCACCAACGGCCCGTTGCGCCCTTCCGGCCGTAGGTCGGCATCGACCACCATCGGCGGGTCGGAGCTGGGGACACTCAGCAGCCGGCGGAGCTCGGTTGCCACTGCAATCGCAAAGCGTGCGGCATCCTGCTCCTCCGCTCCAGGCACCGGGTCATGGACGAAGAGCACGTCAAGGTCACTACCTAAGCCCAGCTCGCGCCCCCCGAAACGTCCCATGGCGATCACTGAGAATCGAGTAATGGGCGGACCGTTCGTCAGACTCGTGAGGACCGCCTCGACCATGGTGCGCATCCCCGCCTCCGCAACGCTGGTCAGGGCTGGCCCACTGGATTCAGGTCCGACGTCGCCCAATACCTCTGCGGCGCTGATGCGGAACAGCTCACGGCGACGGATGGCGCGAACCGAGGTGGCAGCGGCGTCCGTCGATGTTGAGCGCCCGACGATCGACCCCATCTCATTGAGCAGCTCGTCAAAGGTGCGTGGCCTGAGCGCATCATCGTCTGACAGCAGCGCCACTGCGTCCGGCGCACGAAGCAACAGGTCGGTCGCGAATCGACTCGACGCCAGCACTCGGGCGAGACGCTCCGCGGTAGCGCCTGCATCGCGCAGCAGCGCGAGATACCAGTGGGTGCTACCGAGTGCCTCACTCACCCGGCGGAACCCGAGCAGTCCGGCGTCCGGGTCGGGCGCGTCAGCGAACCAGCCGAGCATGACCGGCAAGAGCGTGCGTTGAATGGCCGCGCGTCTGCTAACGCCGGCGGTCAGCGCCTCGATGTGCCGCAGTGCACCTTTCGGGTCTGCGAACCCGAGCGCTTCCATTCGCGACTCGGCCGCGGCAACCGTGAGCCGCGACTCTCCGGCATCCAGTCGCGCGACGGCTTGCAGGAGTGGCCGGTAGAAGAGCTTCTCGTGAAGTCGACGTACTTCGAGTGCGTGCTTGCGCCACTGCGTGGTCAATTGTTCTACGGGGTCGCTGAGGTATCCAAGTGAGCGTCCGATGATGCGCAGTGCGGAAGGCTCGGCAGGCATCAGATGCGTGCGGCGTAACCGTCGCAGCTGGAGCCGGTGCTCAAGCGTGCGCAGAAATCGGTATGCCTCCGCAAGTGACGCCGCATCATCACGCCCGACGTATCCACCATCGGCCAGCGCGCCAAGCGCGCGGATGGTGTTGCCACTTCGCAGGGTCGGATCAGCGCGACCGTGCACGAGTTGCAAGAGTTGAACCGCGAACTCGATGTCTCGTAGTCCACCAGGGCCAAGCTTGAGCTGACGGTCAGCCTCGGCCGACGGAACGTGCGCTTCGACCCGGCGACGCATCTGCTGCACATCGACGACGAACCCGTCGCGGCTTGCCGCGGACCAGACCAACGGGCTGAGGGCGGCGACGTACCGCTCGCCAAGCGCCAGGTCGCCGGCGACTGGACGCGCCTTGAGCAAGGCCTGGAACTCCCAGGTCTTGGCCCAGCGTTCGTAGTAGGCAACGTGGCTTGCCAGCGTTCTCGTCAAGGCGCCCGACTTGCCCTCAGGCCGGAGGTTGGCGTCCACCTCCCACAGTGCGCCTTCCGCGGTGACGGTCGAGCACACTCGCGACAGCGCTGCCGCGAGTCGATCGCCAATGCGCGTCGCCTCGGATTCATCGAGCTCAGCCCGTGGCTCCACGACATAGATCACGTCGACGTCGCTGACGTAGTTGAGCTCGCGACCTCCGCACTTGCCCATGCCGATCACAGCGAGGGTCACATTCAACGACTCATCGCCCACTTCCGCACGCGCGATGGCCAAGGCGGCCTCGAGGGCAGCCGCCGCTAGGTCGGCGAGTTCTGCGGCGATGTCAGTGACGTCGGTGAGCTCAGCGGTGAGGTCTCGAGCGGCTACCGTCAACAACGCCCTGCGATAGCCGACCCGCAGGTGGTCCATCGCTTGCGTCGTGTCGCCGGACGCGCGCGGATGCTCCGACGTCGCCGCGGCCCCGACTGCCGCCAGCAGACTGGCGCGGAGCGCGTCGGCGGTCGGCCGCATCGTCACCAGATCACGGTCGGCAAGCAGGAGGCAGTCCTGGGGATGTCGGGCAAGGTGGTCAGCCAATGCGGTGCTGGCACCCATCACTGACACGAGGCGGCGGGTGAAGGACTCATCTGCGAGGAGGCGGTCGATCAGGGCGCCCGGTTCAGGCGAGCGGTCGAGCAGGCGCCCGAACCCCAACAGGGCCGAGTCAGGATCCGCAGACTCAGCCATACCCTGCAGGATTGGAAGCTCGAGCGTTGGGAAGGTCTCGACGAGGGTGTGCCACGTCGACAACGCCCCGGACGCGTCCATGAAGCCCCAGCGGGACAACTGGCCGACGCTTAGGTCGGTGCGACGGGCTGACACACCGCCCACGGTAGCGATCGAGTCGTCTGACCGGCTGCTACAGAGCTGGCAGATACCTCTCAAGCTCGAATGCAGTGACTTGGTTGCGGTAGTCCTGCCACTCCGCTCGCTTGTTGCGCAAGAAGAAGTCGAAGACCTGCTCACCGAGTGTCTCGGCGACAAGCTCGCTGCGCTCCATCACCGCAATCGCCTCGGCAAGATTCTGCGGCAATGGATCGATACCCATGGCGCGGCGCTCCGACTCGGTCAATGTCCAGACGTCATCTTCGGCGCCGGAGGGGAGCTCGTAGCTCTCCTCGACACCTTTGAGACCGGCCGCAAGCAGGACGGCGAAGGCCAGGTAGGGGTTGCACGCGGAATCGAGGGTACGAACCTCGATACGTGTGCTTTGACCCTTCTGTGGCTTGTACATGGGAACCCGCACCATGGCTGATCTGTTGTTGTGGCCCCAGCACACGTAAGCAGGAGCCTCGCCTCCCCCATACAAGCGCTTGTATGAGTTCACCCACTGGTTGGTGACCGCCGTGATCTCGGGTGCGTGGCGCAAGAGCCCAGCGATGAACCCGCGCGCCACTTTGGACAACTGGTACTCAGACCCCGGCTCAAAGAAGGCATTGCGATCTCCTTCAAACAGCGACAGGTGCGTGTGCATACCTGAACCAGGGTGCTCAGCGATGGGCTTCGGCATGAACGAGGCGAACAAGCCCTGCGACAGAGCGACTTCTTTGATGACGGTACGAAAGGTCATCAGGTTGTCGGCCGTGCTCAGAGCGTCGGCGTAACGCAGATCGATCTCTTGCTGACCTGGGGCACCTTCATGGTGGCTGAACTCAACCGAGATCCCCATGGCTTCGAGCATCGTGATGGCATCACGACGAAAGTCCTGACCCACTGACGTCGGCGTGTGGTCGAAGTACCCGCCGTTGTCGATCGGTCGTGGCGACTGACCAGGTTCGGGCAGTTCTTCGAACAAGAAGAACTCGATCTCTGGGTGGGTGTAGAAGGTGAACCCCATATCGGCGGCGCGACCCAGTGCGCGTTTCAGGACGTACCGCGGGTCGGCGTAAGACGGTGATCCGTCTGGCATTTGAATGTCGCAGAACATTCGGGCGACTGCCGGTTCACCGCGCCACGGCAAGACAGTGAACGTGGTGGGGTCAGGCTTGACGAGCATGTCGGACTCCGACACTCGTGCGAACCCTTCGATGGCCGAACCATCGAAGCCGATCCCCTCGGCGAAGGCGGCCTCTAGTTCAGCCGGCGCCACGGCAACAGACTTCAGATAGCCGAGCACGTCGGTGAACCACAGCCGGATGAATCGAATATCTCGCTCTTCTGTCGTCCGAAGCACGAACTCTTGCTGCTTATCCATGGACGCCATGGTTGCCCGCGAGTGTTTCGACGACGTTACGCCGCGGCGAGTTCCGCTCGAGTTTGCTGCGTGACCTTGTGCTCAGCGACAAACGAAAGGAAGGGCACGGTGCCGGCCAGCGCAATCACGATGCCGCGGCCCCACGACCATCGCATCCGGGTGGCCAGGTCGATGACGGTGATGAGATAGCCGATGTACACGAAGCCATGTACGCGGGGAACTGCATCAAGAATCGTCTCTGTGTCGAGTACATAGCGCAGGAACATGCTGGCGCACAGCAGCAGAAGCCCGATCCCCGCGAGCCAAGCCATCACGCGAAACCGGGTGAGCGCACTCGCCACTCCTCCGGAGTGTCTGGTGTCCCGCTGCTCGCTCACTCTTGGTCCTTCCCGGGTTGTTCGGTGAGAGTCACGTCTGCTTCGCCCATTGTGGCAACCGGCGCTTCGCTGGCCACTCCAGCCGCGACCGCGCGGTCCTCACTCTCCAGTCGAACCATTCGCCCGAACCAGAAGATTGCAAAGAGACCGAACAACCACCACTGGATGGCGTAGGCAGCGTTCTGCCAGTCGGTGACCACCGAAATCCGACTCGGTGGCGCAACCACCTCGAGCGGTGGTGTCGGAGTCGGTTGCTGCTGAATGACGAAGCCTTGGTACAGCGGTGGCTGCCACAGCGACAACAGCTCAGCGCTCGAAACGATCTCCAGCTGCCCAGGTGGCAACGGGTCGCGATTGCGAGTACGCAACGCGTCGGACTCCGTAGGCTCGAGCACCCCGGTGAGTTGTTGGCGTCCCCCAGGCGGCTCGGGCACTGGCTGCCCCTCAGGCAGCCAGCCCCTCACGACCGGGATGACGGCCCCCTCCTCGGCTGGGTCTTCCCCGTCGGTCGGTACCCGCAGCGCGGTCACGACCCACGAACCTGGTTCTCCATCGTTGTCGCGATCGACAACCAAAGCCTGACGATCAGGATCGAAGGTTCCCGCAACCCGCACGAGGCGACCGGCGTCATCTGTCGGCACTGCCTCGCCCACCGCGTGGACATCAGCCAACGCCGCGACACCTGACGGTGGGGAACGCACCACCTCGCTCTTCGCCTGGTCCCACTGCCACCGTCCGAGCCACCAGCACGAAGCCACGACCAGGACCAGCAGTGCGAACAGGCCCAACCAACGCGGGGTGAACAACCAACGGGGCACTCGGTGACGGTATCCCGGGGGACGCGGTGCCCTCGCTACTAGGCTGCCGGTGTGCCCGACCGGACAGACTCCCCTGCGTTGCGGGTAGCTCTCGTTCAAGAGAACGCCACCGTCGGTGATCTCGTCGGCAACGCTGACCTGGTGGTTCAGCGGGTGACAGAGGCGGCGGCAGCGGGTGCTGACTTGGTTGCCTTTCCCGAGATGTTCTTGACGGGCTATCCCGTCGAGGATCTCTCGCTACGCAAGTCGTTCATCACGGCATCGCAGCAAGCGATGACCTCGCTCGCGCAGCGTCTCGAAGCCTCAGGCCTCGGCGAAACGACGGTGGTGGTCGGCTACCTCGACAGCGCACGTGACCACGTCGACCGACTCGGCCGACCCCGCCACTCTCCGCAGAACGCTGCGGCAGTCGTGCGTGGCGGACGCGTGGTCGCCGGCTACGCCAAGCACCACCTGCCCAACTACGGGGTGTTCGACGAGTTCCGGTACTTCGTCCCGGGCCAGAGCGAGTGCATTTTCGACGTCGCCGGTCGCCGGGTAGCACTCGCGATCTGCGAGGACCTGTGGCAGGAGGGCGGCCCAGTCAGCTGGGCGCGCGACGCCGATGCAGATCTCCTGCTGGTGATCAACGGCTCGCCCTACGAACGCAACAAGGACGACACCCGACTCGAGTTGTGTGCGCGACGTGCCCGCGAGGCTGGCATGCCTTTGGCTTACGTCAATCTGGTCGGTGGTCAAGACGAACTGGTGTTCGACGGTGACTCGCTGATCGTCGATGCCAGCGGTACCGAACAGGCGCGAGCCGCCCAGTTCAGACCCGAGCTCTTGATCGCCGACATCGGCGAACCCACCACCAGTTCCACGCCGATTGACCGACTAAGCGATGCCGAAGAGGTGTACCGGGCGCTCGCTTGCGGACTCGGCGACTACGTGCGCAAGAACGGGTTCGACAGTGTGGTGATCGGGCTATCTGGGGGCATCGACTCGGCACTCACCGCCGCCATCGCGGTCGATGCACTCGGGCCAGCGGCCGTCTACGGCGTCGGCATGCCCAGCGAGTACAGCTCTCAGCACTCGCGAGATGACGCTGCCGATCTTGCCGCGCGAACCGGCTTGAACTTTCGCGAGATACCAATTGCCCCCATCGTCAATGCCTTTCTTGGTTCACTGACCCTCACTGGGCTCTCCGCAGAGAACCTTCAGGCGCGGGTACGCGGGACCACGCTGATGGGCATCTCGAACGAAGAGGGCCACCTCGTCGTGGCGACCGGAAACAAGAGCGAGCTGTCCGTGGGCTACTCCACCCTCTACGGCGATGCCGTCGGAGGCTACGCCCCACTGAAGGACGTGCCGAAGACGCTGGTGTGGGAACTCGCACGGTGGCGCAACGACCACGCCGAGGCGCAGGGGGAAGACCCTCCCATTCCGCCCAGCAGCATCACCAAGCCACCGTCGGCCGAGCTTCGTCCCGGACAGTTGGACAGCGACTCCTTGCCCGACTACGCAGTACTCGACGATGTGCTCGACGACTATGTCGAGCAAGACAAAGGAGCCTCTGATCTTGTTGCTGCTGGGTTTGATCCCACGCTGGTCGAGCGGGTGGTCGCGTTGACCGATCGCGCTGAGTACAAGCGAAGGCAGTACCCACCAGGGCCAAAGATCTCGTTCAAGGCCTTCGGTCGCGATCGTCGACTGCCCATCACGAACCGCTGGCGGGAAGACGTCGACCCGCACCGAACTCCATGACCGGGCTGCTGCCCGCCCCTTCGTGGGCGGAGCTGAGCGACACTCCCAACGCACTTTTTCTTGACATCGACGGAACGCTGCTCGAGTTCGAGTCACATCCTGACCTCGTGCGGGCAACCGAAGCGTTGATCGACCTGCTCCAGTCGGTGAGCACGGCACTGTCCGGAGCCGTCGCCTTGATCTCGGGTCGTCCGCTCGCCGACATCGACCGGGTGTTCAGACAGTGGCAGCCGTACGCGGCTGGTGGACACGGAGCCGAGGTGAGGGGCCGACTCGGTACCCGACACCACGAACCAGACGAAGCCCTCGTGAAACGGCTCAGCACGCTCGCAGCAGAGCGAGTGGCGAACCTTCCCGAGGTGTGGCTCGAAGACAAGGGCTACGGTTTCGCACTCCACTACCGAGCCTTGCCCGAGCACGAGGCTGCCGTGACCACGCTGGCTGCCGAGATCGCGGGGCTCTCAGAGGGGACCCTCGAGGTGCAACCTGGAAACTTGGTGCAGGAGCTGCGGCCGGCGTCCTTTGACAAGGGCCTTGCCCTCGATGAACTGATGGAGCAGCCCCCATTCGCTGGGCACCGTCCCATCGTCGTGGGCGACGACCGTACCGACGAGTACGCCTTCGCTGCGGCAGCTCGGCACGGAGGGATCTCAATCCTGGTCGGCGACCGTGACGATACGGTCGCGACATATCACTTGCCTGACCCTGAGGCCGTCCGTACCTGGTTGACCCAGATTCCCGAGGAGGTGGGCCGATGACCGCTCACGAGTCATCTCTCGACCTGGCAGTCATCGGAAACGGCACCGTGGGCATGTTGGTTGACCGCGCCGGCCGATACGTGTGGGGATGCCTACCCCACTTGGCCGCAGACCCGTCGTTCTGTGCGTTGCTCGAACCGACGCTCGAGGGTCACGGTGTGTGTGAGATCGACCTCGAAGGCTTCGTCTCCAGCGAACAGAGCTACTTGCCCAATACCGCAGTGCTCAAGACGACGCTGCACGCTGATGACGGCAGCGCGATCGAGATCATCGATTTCGCGCCTCGCTTCCACCGCTGGGATCGCCTCTATCACCCAGTGATGTTCGTGCGTCAGATCCGTCCCGTGGCTGGAGTCCCTCGCATCACCGTCCGGGTTCGACCGCTCTCCGGATGGGGGGCCCATATTCCAGATCGAACGAGTGGCAGCAGCCACGTGCGATACGTCTTGAAGGACACCACGGTCCGCCTCACGACAGACCTTCGCGTGCCGTTCGTCGAGCAAGAGTTGCCGTTCGTGCTCGACCGCCCGGTGAACATGATCCTCGGCCCCGACGAGAGCTTGACCAGCTCGGCGGAGTCGTTTGCGCGTGAGGCATACGACCGCACCGTTCACTACTGGCAGTCGTGGGCGCGATCGCTGTCGATTCCCTTCGAGTGGCAAGACGCGGTGATCCGCGCCGCCATCACCCTGAAACTCTGTCAGTACGAGGGAACAGGTGCGATCGTCGCTGCGCTGACGACCTCGATTCCTGAAGCACCCGACAGCGGTCGCAACTGGGACTACCGCTACTGCTGGCTGCGTGATGCAGCGTTTGTCGTGAGGACACTCAACCGGCTCGGCGCAACCAAGAGCATGGAAGAGTTCCTCGGCTACATCTACACGCTTGCCTCGGGCGCTGACGTGCAACCGGTCTATGGCATTCACTTCGAACGCGCCTTGACCGAGAACGTCGAGGAACACCTCAAGGGCTACCGCGGGCAAGGCCCAGTCCGCAGCGGTAACGATGCCTACCTGCAACGGCAGCACGACGTGTACGGCAGCGTGGTCATGGCGTCCACGCACCTGTTCTTCGACCAACGCTTGACCACTCCCGGTGACGATGGCGCCTTTGAACAGCTTGAGCGAGCCGGTGACGTCGCATACGCGGTCTACGACCAGCCTGATGCCGGGCTTTGGGAGTTTCGTGGACGCCAGGGCGTTCACACCTACTCCAGCGTGATGTGTTGGGTAGCCGCTGACCGACTCGCCAAGATCGCCCTCCAGTTGGGGTACCGAGACAAGGCGGCGCACTGGCGTTCGCGTGCCGATCTCATGCGCGAACGAATCCTGCGCGAGGCCTACAGCAGCGAGACGGGCGCATTCATGGAGACATGGGGAGGCAGCCGGCTCGATGCTTCTGCTCTGGTCTTGGCCGACCTGGGGTTTGTCGAGGCTGACGACGAACGCTTTCTCGGAACCCTGGACGCCGTCGAGAAGAAGCTCAAGCGCGGCAACTACCTGTTCCGCTACGTCGACGCCGACGATTTCGGAGAACCACACACCTCGTTCAACCTCTGCACCTTCTGGTATCTCGACGCGCTGGCACGGGTGGGGCGCACCGACGAGGCCCGCGAGCTCTTCGAACACATCTTGAGCCGGCGCAACCACCTGGGGCTCATGTCAGAGGACCTGCACCCTGACACCGGCGAATCGTGGGGCAACTTCCCGCAGACGTACTCGATGCTCGGCATCATCATGATCGCGATGCGGCTTTCAGAACCGTGGGAGCTCGCCTCGTGAGCAGACTCATCGTCGTGTCGAATCGGGTGGCCCTCCCCCGAGAGACACGAGCGGGTGGTCTGGCGGCCGCGATGCATGCAGCGCTCTCAGAGAATGGCGGAATCTGGTTCGGCTGGTCGGGCAAGGTCGTCGACGAGCCAGGGCCGCCCCACGAGCAGAACGAAGGCTCGATCAAGTACGTCACGGTCGACCTGGCGCGATCGGAGTACGACGCCTATTACAACGGGTTCGCCAACCGAACCTTGTGGCCGCTGCTGCACTACCGCCTCGACCTGGTCGACTACCGCCGCGACACCTACCGCGGCTACCAGCGAGTGAATCGCGCCTTCGCTCGAATGCTTGCCCCGATGATCAATGACGACGACCTGATCTGGGTGCAGGACTACCACTTGATGCCGCTCGCTGCGCTGTTGCGAGAAGAAGGAGTCCGAGCCCGCATCGGGTTCTTCCTTCATACCCCGCTGCCACCACCTGACCTCATCGTGGCGCTGCCTGGTCACCGCGCACTGATGGAGGCATTGACCGACTACGACCTGGTCGGGTTTCAGACCGAGAGCGACCGACAGGCTTTGCTTGACTACCTGCGCACGACAGCGGGGGCCACAGTCGCCTACGACGACTATCTGACGATGCCATCGGGCACGCGAACGCTGGTGAAGGCGATCCCGATCTCGATTGACCGCGACTTGGTGTCGCAACAGGCAATGCGTGCGTCGCAGCAGGTGACTGTGCGACGACTTCGCGACTCGCTGATGGAACGCTGGTTGGTCATCGGCGTCGACCGTCTCGACTACTCCAAAGGCCTCCACGATCGATTTGCTGCCTTTGGCAGATTTCTCGAGCGACATGCCGAACATCGACGGCAGACCGTCTACCTGCAGGTCGCTCCGACGTCGCGCGGCGAAGTGCCCGAGTACCGGCAGATCCGCGCTGACCTGGAACGCCAGTCCGGCGCGGTGAATGGTCGATTCAGCGAGGCCGACTGGGTGCCCCTGCGCTACGTCAACCGCACCTACACGCAGGGCACGTTGGCCGGCTTCTACCGTGCAGCGCGCGTGGGTTTGGTGACGCCGCTGCGCGACGGCATGAACCTCGTCGCCAAGGAGTACGTCGCCGCTCAAGACCCCGAAGACCCTGGCGTGCTGATCTTGTCGACCTTCGCTGGTGCCGCCCAAGAACTTGAGAGCGCCGTGATGGTGAACCCCTACGACGTCGATGGAGTGGCCGAGGCTATTCACCGCTCGCTCACGATGACGCTGCCCGAACGGCAACGGCGTTGGCGCGAGCTTGATGAGGTGCTCCGGCAGTGGACGATTGGGGATTGGCGTGAGTCGTACCTCGAGCTACTCGCGAGTACTCGCGGCCCAGGCACCGACGCGTCCTGAGGCGCCCAGACCTACCTGAGCTGGTTCCCGAAGCGCTTGGGATCTCGGCCATCTGGTGTCACCATGGAGGCAGTCCGGGGACCACTCACGGCCTCGAGGCGAAAGGATCGGCAATGAATCACGCTGCGAACAAGCCTGCGAACGACCCTGCGACCAATCCTGCGTCTGCGTCAGACCGTCCCCAGCTGTATGGCGGCGACAGTTCACGCCGCGTCACACTCCGCGATCTCGCCGCTGCTAAGGAACGGCGCGAACGCTGGCCCATGCTCACCGCGTACGACGCGATGACCGCCAAGATATTCGACGAGGCTGGCGTCCCTGTGCTGCTCGTCGGCGACTCGGCGGCAAACGTGGTCTACGGGTACGACACCACCATCCCCGTCACGATGAACGAGCTTGTTCCGTTGGTGGCTGCGGTGTCCCGTTCCACCCGACGCGCGCTGGTTGTCGCCGACATGCCCTTCGGGTCGTACCAGTCCGGCCCAGAGCAAGCATTGGCCGAAGCCGCGCGGTTTCTGAAAGAAGGCGGAGCGCACGCCGTCAAGCTCGAGGGCGGCCAGCGCGTGCTACCGCAGGTAGAGGCGCTTGTCGGTGCTGGCATTCCGGTCATGGGGCACCTCGGTCTCACCCCGCAGTCGGTCAACGCACTCGGTGGCTACCGCGTGCAAGGTCGGGGTGGAGCTGGCGAGCAGTTGATCCGTGACGCCAAAGCCCTCGAAGCGGCTGGCGCCTTCGCCGTCGTCCTCGAGGTGGTACCCGCTGACCTGGCGCAGCGTGTGACCGACTCGTTGTCGATCTCGACCATTGGGATCGGCGCCGGAAGTGGTTGCGATGCTCAGGTCAACGTGTGGCAAGACCTTGGTCGGCCTTTCAGCCGGACCGCTGCCGCGCTTCGTGCGGCCGTATGCCGACATGCGCACTGTCGTGAGCGACGCGGTTCGCGCCTGGTCAGAGGACGTTGTCAACGGCACGTACCCCGCTGAAGGCGAGTCGTACCAGTAACGGTTAACCACCCGACGGCTTCGGAGTGTCCAAACCGGTGACTCTCAACCCCGATTTCGCGCGATAGCGCCGGTTGATGGCAATGAGATTGGCCGTGAGCGCCTCGATCTGCCCTGCGTTGCGTAGGCGACCGGCGTAGACCCCACGCAGACCAGGGACCGCGTCGATCACCGCAATGACTCGGGCGATTGCCTCTCGGTCATCGCCAACCACCAGCACGTCGGCGTCGAGAGCGCCCACCGACTGAAGTAAGTCGGCTGATAGGTGGTGAAAGGCGCCTACGACGACGCTGGACGGTAGTAACCGCTGCGCCTCTTGGGTGGCACTACCTGCGTCGACCGCAAGGGCGTAAGGGCCGCGCTCGTCGACGGCGATCGGATTGACCGCGTCGATGACGGTGCGCCCCTCGAGCGCGGGCGCCAGTTCGGCCAGCGTCTCGCTGTGCGCTGACCACGGCACCGCGATGATCACCAGATCATTTGCACACGCTTGCTCGTTGCTCGCAGCCAGCACTCCTGCGCCGAGTTCTTGAGCGCACCGCCGCGCGCGGGCCGAATCACGCGAACCGATCGTGATGTGCAGCCCAGCCGCGGTGAGTCTGCTGGCCAACCCTCGGCCTAACGAACCGGTGCCGCCGACGATGCCGATGGATGGGTGTGGCATCGCTCGATCGCTCAGTTGCCGTGTCGACACGCTCACCCATGGCGTGCATCGTTGCATCTCTGCGGCACGATGTACGCGTGGATGTCAGCCGCGTCATGGTGCTTCGCGAGGTCTTGGCGTCCTCAGGGTGGGTCGAGCGCACCCAGGGCTTCGCGCGCACGATTCGTCGCCAAACGACAGATCCAGGCGGTCTGTTACTGGTCGGTACACCCGAAGCTGAGCCCTGGCACCTAGCGGCGCACCTCGACGATGAGTCGCGGTGGTCGGGCGTTCCGCAGCTCAGCCCCACCCTGATCCGGTATCAGGCACCTGACGACGCGCCGAAGCATCTTTCGAATACTTTGCAGCGTTTGGAGGCCGCTCGACGCGGCGAGACCGTATTTGTGGTGAGTGAAGAGGTCGCGCCAGAGTCGCTGCTCGAACGCGCATGGGACGCCCGCAAGGCCGGGGCGACGATCCTGTCGCTGGACGCTGGTGACGAAGAACTGCACACCGTGACTCACGAGTCGCTCATCGTTCCCGCAACCTCAGTCGAAGCGAATGAACAGCAGCTCGAAGTGCCGTCGCTAGACGTCGTGAGCTTTGACAGCGTGCAGCACTTAGTGAGCGTTGCCGCAGGTGAGGCGGCTGCAGCGCCACAATCGCGCTCGATGCGAGAGCGGGTTGCGAGACTTCTCGAACAACTATCGGGGCCGAAGATCTCCTGACCGATTGTGTGCGCAACGCGCGCAACAACACCTGCCGAGCGCGCGCTTTCTGGACGCGTTGCCGCACTCACATCGACGCAATCTCGCACGAGATCGACGCATCGTGACGACGTCACGTTGCACGTGCGCGATGACGACACAAGAAAACAAACACGTCAAAAGGTCGCGCAATTGAAGAATTTGTGGACAGAATGTGCGTCGCAGCGTTCGCGACACGAACGTTGAATTGCATGCATGGTGCTGGCGTCACGACTGTGACGGTGGGATTGTGCAACCAAAGCGTTCGGCGAAGGGGCCGGACACTGACGCGTCAGGAGGCACAGGTGGCTGCCAAGAAAGCCACGGCCAAGAAGGCGGCGAAGCGTTCGCCCGCCAAGCGGACGGCTAAGAAGTCGACCAAGAGGGCCGCTGCAAAGCGCACAACCAAGAAGAGCACTGCGAAGCGCACGGCCAAGAAGACTGCCAAGAGGCCAGCAAAGCGCACTGCGAAGAAGGCCACCAAGCGGACGGCTAAGAAGGCAACGAAGCGGACTGCAAAGAAGACCGCCAAGAGGCCAGCAAAGCGGACCGCGAAGAAGGCCACCAAGCGGACGGCTAAGAAGGCAACGAAGCGGACTGCAAAGAAGACCGCCAAGAGGCCAGCAAAGCGGACCGCGAAGAAGGCCACCAAGCGGACGGCTAAGAAGGCAACGAAGCGGACTGCAAAGAAGACCGCCAAGAGGCCAGCAAAGCGGACCGCGAAGAAGGCCACCAAGCGGACGGCTAAGAAGACCACGCGCAAGGCTGCGAAGCGGCCTGCGAAGCGCACCGCCAAGAAGGCCACCAAGCGGACGGCTCGCAAGCGCTAGATCGTCCTCTGACGCTGAAGGCCCCGACACCATCACGGTGTTCGGGGCCTTCAGCGTTGCTGGATCAGGCGCTATCCCCTAGGCGTCGCTGGCCGGGTCGTCGTTCCAAGCTTCGTCGTTGTCCCACTGCTCAGATCGACGTTGTGCGAGCTCCAGGGCCTGTGCCGCCTCGGCGTAGTCGTCGAAAGGGCCGAGACGAACGGTGTTCGCACACCCCTCATCTGTCTCGACGCTCTGGTGATCGAGACACCACCAGTAGTGCGATGAGTCAGCACCAGACATCGCGCGTTTCCTTTCCGATGGCCACGTAGACTGCTCCATCATGTCTGTTCTCGCTCCCGGTCGCCTATCCCCGCGACGAGCTGTTCCTGCACACATCGAACGGCCCGAGTACGTCGACCGACCGCTCCCGACGCCGTTCCGCGGGTCCGAGGTCAAAGACGCCGACACCATCGAGCGCATGCGCGTCGCCGGCCGCCTTGCTGCACAAGCGATGGCAGAAGTGGCGGCACACATCGCACCTGGGGTCACCACTGACGAGCTCGATCGCATCGGCCACGAGTATCTGTGCGACCACGGCGCATACCCCTCGACGCTCGGCTACAAAGGCTTCCCTAAGTCGCTGTGCACCTCGATCAACGAAGTGATCTGTCATGGCATCCCTGACACCACCGTCTTGACCGATGGCGACATCGTCAACATCGACATCACGGCGTTTATCGGCGGCGTGCACGGTGATACCGATGCCACCTACCCAGTCGGTGAGGTCGACGATGAGTCTCGGCTTCTGATCGAACGCACAGAGGCAGCGATGCTCCGTGCGATCAATGCGGTGGCACCTGGGCGTCCCATCAGCGTGGTGGGGCGCGTGATCGAGGCCTACGCCAAGCGGTTCAACTACGGCGTCGTACGCGATTTCACCGGACATGGGATCGGCACGGCCTTCCACTCTGGCCTCGTGGTGCCCCACTACGACGAACCGGCCTACGACATGATCATCGAGGCTGGCATGACCTTCACGATCGAACCGATGTTGACGCTCGGCACCATCGATTACGAGATGTGGGACGACGGCTGGACCGTTGTCACAGCTGATCGCCGCAGGACGGCCCAGTTCGAGCACACGATCCTCGTGACCGACACCGGATCAGAGATCCTTACCCTGCCTTGACGACGGTTGCCCCCGCAAAGTTCGGGTTCTGGCGGTGACTACAGAGCGTTAGCCAAAATGGGTGACGTTTGGGGGTAAGGGAGCGGGCCAGACCTACCGATACCGGCTCCATGCGCACACGTAAGCCTGCGGCCACCTCAAAGGGCCCTGCCTGCCACCGTTGTACCGCTTTGCTGCACGCCGGAATCGAGCGATGCAGTATGTGCGGTTGGCCAGCCGGAGTCGGCTACCCGCCAGTCGACGGCGAGCTCGAGCAGGCGAGTGCCCCGACGCCCGAACCCGAGCCAGAAACCGCTCAAACTGACGAGCAGGCCGCTGCCCAGCTCGACGCGCTCGCGGGAATGGCGCAACGACGCAGTGAGCCCATGCCGGTCGGCGATGATGCGACCGCGACGCTGGACGCCGCCCCCCCAGCAGAGGCTTCAGATACCCCGAACGCAGACGAGTCATCAGCCACCCACGACGACGAGCCAGCGACAGAGGCACCGTCAGAGGCCGGAGCCACTGCAGACGAGTCGCACACGGCGGCTGATGCTGGTGCCGATGTCGAGGCCGAGACCGAAGCCGAGGCCGAGGTCGACCCGCTCACCGCACCCATCGAAGCCCTGACCGACGCGGCCGAGCCGACCAGCACCACGGCATCGTCCGCTAGTGCACCGACCGACGATGACGCCAACACGATCACCGACACGCCGCTGGCCGACGTAGCGGCGCTCGTGGTTGCCGCAGCGGCAGACGTCCCGATGAACGAAGAACCACTGCAGGTGGACGACGACGCCGCACCAGTGGCGCCCGAGGCTCCAGCTGCTCCCCCTGAGCCCGGACGCGCCGCTTCCCTTGCGCGCCCGACGCAGTTGCTGATCGTGGCGGCCGCGATGCTCAACCTGGTACTCGCCGGAATGCAGATGGCATTTGGCAACCCCGTCGACGCCTCGATGACGACTGTCGTGCTGGCAACCTCGCTGGTGGCCCTGGGCGTGTGGACCGGCGCTGCCGTGGCGTTCCTGCACTGGGTGTCACGTGCCTACTCTCACGTCGCCTCGTACTCGTCTTATCGTCAGCGTCACGGTGCGAACATGGCGCTCGGTGGGTGGTTGATCCCGATCGCTGGGCTACTGCATCGGCTACCGCGTTCTGCAAGACCTCTGGACCGGCAGCAACCCCGCCACTAGTCACGAGGCGGATGCGAAGCCAGCCAACGCCCGCGTGATTGACCTGTGGCTACTGGGCCTGGTGACCGCGTGCATCTTCGCGTACGGCATGCCGTTCGCGTTGGGTGATTCGGCGCTCTGGAGCGGCATCGCCGCCCTCGGCGTCGTCACCGCTGGACTGGCACTCGCGTCCGTCATCAGCACAGTCAGCAACTGGCAGGCCGCCGACATCGGTCAATCGACATCCGTTGCCGAGTCAACTGTCGTCGCCGACGACGACTTCCAAGGCACCGTCAGCACCCGCGTCGACGACGTCGAGATGGACGTCGAGCACACGGACGTGCCAGAACCCGTGTCAACCTCAGTCGAATAGCCCTGCGCTATCGCGAAGTCGCCAGTGACTTCACCAGGATCAAGCAAGGGTTGCCTGGCCATAGATCGTTGAACTCTTGCAGTGGCACGAAGCCCATGGCTCGGTAGAACGCCAGGGTGTGCGGCGTAATGCTCGTCCGGTTCTGACGGTCCGAGGGTCTTCACCTGCAACATGCGGGCACCGGACGCCACGAGGTCACGTTCGACGGCCTCCACAAGCGCTCGCCCGACGCCACGCCGGTGCCACTGCGGATCAACGGCCATCAGGTGTATCTCGGCAGCCTCTGGGTAGTGACGATGCATGAGGATCACCCCGACCACCTCACCGGTGCCACAGTCCGTCGCGAGATACGTGGGCGCGCTCTCGGCGTCCCGCACGTACTGCACGATCGGATCTTCGAGCCCGAACCATTCAGGCAGCGCTCTCAGCAGGCGTTCAACGGAAGCCGGATCCTGTGTGTCGCTCGCAATGCGCACCGCGCCGGGGTCCACCACGCGTCACAGCATGCCCAGCGCCTCGGCATTTCAACAGTGATTTAGTTACTGGTACCTCGGGAACCCGATCCAAGCCGCCCCCATCAGGAGGATCAACTATGGCGCTCCGCTGGTACACCACCGTGATCGATAGCCGTGACCCTCGAGCGCTCGCAGCGTGGTGGGCTGAAGCATTGGACTGGACGATCGTGTACTCCGCTGACGACGAGTGCGTGATCATCCCGTCGTGGGCGGACTCCGAGCAGATGCAGAACACGCCGTGGGAGCAACTTGGTCCCGGCCTAGTCTTCGTCACCGTCCCAGAGGAGAAGACGATCAAGAACCGGCTGCACCTCGACTTCGCGCCGCATACGAGTCAAGACCGTGATGCCGAGATTGCGCGCCTGGAGAACCTCGGCGCCAAGCGAATCGACGTCGGGCAAAGCCCTGATGTGGGGTGGACAGTGCTGGCTGACCCCGAGGGCAACGAGTTCTGCGTACTGAGTTCGCGCGATCGGTAACGCTTCGGGGGCGACGCAGTTCAGCGCGACGCCCCGGCATCCGATGGAGCACCGGGGCATCGTCTGGCAGAGCTAGTTGCAGTCCACCGTCACCGCTGAGGTGTGCATGGCACCGTCACCGCGGAACTGGTTTCTCGCGCTGAGCGGCCCGGGCCTGATCCAGGTAGCCATCAGCCTGAGCGCGGATCTGGTACTGACCTGAGCCGAGGTTCGGCGGATCCGTCTGAGCCGGTGCACGGGTTGTTGTCGGGTCCGAGTTGCGCGCCGGTCGTGTAGTAATCCGATTGGGTGTACCCCTCAGCATTGGAGAAGTCATACCACGTGCCGTCGCTCTTCTTGTACTGGCACACATAACTCACCTGAATCTCGTGGGCGTTCTGACCGTCCGACTCGGCGTTCCTCCCCATGCATGGAAGTTCTTGCCCTCGCGGTCAAGCCAGGCATACACCGTTTGGTTGCCCTCCGTCTCCCCGTTCTGGGCAACGATCGTCCAGGCAAACGCCGGGGCCGCCGCAGCAACGACCACAGCGGCCGCACCAACCAAAGCGGCCAGTTTCCGGTTCAAACGCATCAAGTACTTCCTCTCGAGACAGCGCCAATCGACGCTTCCGCGGAAGGTTGCTCGCCAGTTGGCAGCACGATCGGCTTCCGCGGCGTGAGGACACTGTCAACGCGCACCACCACCGGTCAACGACGTCGCCCGCATCACGGAATCCTCGAAAATCGCGCCGTCGATTGTCCCGACACGAGCCGTTTCCGAAGGAACTTCCATCGCTATGCGCAACTATGCGCGGACGGTCATGGTCGAGTCGTTCCACGGGTGGTGGCGACCACGTGCGCGTGAAGACAAGGCGAGCGAGTTGGCCTGTAAGCCGGGTTCTGTGACGCACCCGAAGGCACGCCGGCGACCATCCATCTGCGATCGACGTTGCCGTCGACCTGGTGCGGTCTACCCGCAGACTCGGGCGGGCCGCCCTCAAACGTCTGCGCAGCGCCGACCGAAGCCGACGCCTCTTGACCTTGCTCCGGGTGGGGTTTACCGAGCCGCCGCAGTCACCTGCAGCGCTGGTGGTCTCTTACACCACCGTTTCACCCTTACCGCCTGGCGAACCAGACGGCGGTCTACTTTCTGTTGCACTGTCCCGCGGGTCACCCCGGGTGGGCGTTACCCACCACCTTGCCCTGTGGAGCCCGGACTTTCCTCGACCGATGGTTTCCCACCGACCGCAGCCGCCCGGCCAACTCGCTCGCACCCCCAGGGTAGCGACTGGCCTCACGGCCGACCTGCCTAGAGTGACGCCTCGTGCTGATCCTGTTGCCGCCGTCCGAGGGCAAAGCCGCTACGGACGCGGGTGTCCCCTTCTCGATCGACGCACTGTCACTGCCTGAGCTCAACCAGACGCGGACCAAAGTGCGGAACGCCCTCGTCAAGCTCTGCTCCGGACGTGAGAAGCGTGCGCGTGAGGTGCTCGGGCTGTCTGCCAAGCAGATTGAAGAGCTCGACCGGAACCGCGACCTCGCCGACGCACGTGCCCTGCCTGCCGCTCAGGTGTACACCGGCGTCCTCTACGCAGCGCTCGACTATCCGACGTTGACCAAGGCGGCCCGTCGGCGAGCCGACCAGTGGATTCTCGTCTCGTCGGCGCTCTGGGGCGCCGTCCACCTCGACGACGACATCCCCGCCTACCGACTCTCAGGTGACGTCACCCTGCCTCGCATCGGCACCATGGCCAAGGTCTGGCGTACTCCCCTGACCAAGGCCATGCAGGACGCTGCGGCGTCCGGGGTCGTGTTCGACCTACGGTCTGGCGCCTACGCGAAGTTGTGGACGCCGCATGGAGATCTGGCGGAGCACACCGCGGTGGGACGCGTGTTGCTGCAGCGCCCCGATGGGTCGCGCACAGTCGTCAGCCACCACAACAAGGCGACCAAGGGTTTTCTGGTTCGGGCCCTGGTGTCGCAGTCATCCACACCCGGAAGTGTCGAGGCGCTTGCCGCCCTGGTCGAGAAGGTCGGCTTCACCGCCGAGCTCTCGGGTGGGCGCGAGGCCAAGCCCTGGTCGCTCGACGTAGTGGTCGACGAGGTCTAAGCGACGCCTACGTCAGGTGTGGAGTCTCGTTCATGCTGCGCACCGAGACGTTGCCATCGCCGAACCACGCAATGGTCGACAACGACGCTGGCTTGATCTCGATTCGAAAGTACGCCTGAGCCGGCGCCTCGAGTGCTAGACGGAGCAAAGTCTTGAGCGGCGTCACGTGCGTGACCACGACGAGCGAGGATCCCTCGTATTGGTCGAGCAATCGGTCGCGAGCCTCGCGGACGCGAATCTCGACCTCGTCGAACGATTCACCGCCAGGTGGCGCTACGGCGGTCGAGGCAAGCCACCTGTCGAGGTGATCGCGGTCGCTGCTCTGAACCTCGGCGAAGGTCTGGCCGTCCCACTCACCGAAGTTGCACTCGCGAACCCCGTCGTCGACGACAACCTCGACGCCGAGATGCTCGGCCACGATGTCAGCGGTCTCGCGCGTCCGCGCCATCGGAGAGCTGACGATCAGGTCAGCGCCTCCAGTCACCGCTAGGTGGCGTCCGGCCTGGTGCGCCTGCTCGACGCCCCGACTGTTCAGGGCTGGATCGTCACCACCCCAGCCGCTGAACCGCTTCTCTGCGGTATGTGGCGTCTCGCCGTGTCGCAGCAGGTGCGTCGTCGTGACTACCGGATGCGCGGTAGACCACCCAGCCAGCACGTTCTTGCGCTCTGCTTCCGACTCGTCGGCATCAGCTGTGATCTTGCCGTCTAGTGCGGCGTTGACGAGGCGGTCGGCGTGCACGTTCTTCGCCCGAGGAACCCACGTGTAGGTCACCTGCTCATAGGGGAACGCATCGCGTGCCTGTGTCGCACGATCACGCATGTCAGCGTGCTTGATCTTCCAACGGCCACTCATCTGCTCGACCACGAGCTTGGAATCGAGCCGGGCCTCGACGGTCGCACTCGCATCGATCTCGGACGCCGCACGTAGCGCCGCGATCAGCCCGTCATACTCGGCGACGTTGTTCGTGGCGACGCCGATGGTGCGGCCTTCCTCGAACAGCACCGCGCCTGAGTCTGCGTCGCGAACAACTGCGCCGTAGGCCGCAGGCCCCGGATTACCCCGCGACCCTCCGTCCGCCTCGACAATCAGTCGACGACTCAAGGCCTACAACCCCGACTCGTCGGTGCGGACCTGGATGCGGCGGCACTCTTCGCAGCGCAAGATCTCGTCCTCCTCTGCCGCCCGCACACGACCAACGTCCGTGGCCGACAGGTCGAGGCGACAACCATCGCACCGGCGCTGCTTGATCGCGACGACGGCGACACCGCCGAGCTGCGCGCGAAGCTTGTCGTACAGGGCCAGCAACTCGTCGGACACGTGAGGCGCAACGGTGGCTCGTTGCTGCTGCGCGTACTCGACGTCGCGGTCGATCGCCGCCAGCGCTTCGGACCGGCGCCGCTCGGCGTCCTCGACGGCTGCAGTGAGGCGCTCCTGCTCCGCGGCTAGTGCGGACGCCTGGCCCTCGGCCACCTCAAGACGCTCCATGACCTCGAGCTCAACGTCCTCGAGGTCACGCTGGCGCTTCGACAGCGATCCGATCTCGTGCTGCAGGCTTTCAAGCTCTTTGGCGGAACTGACCGATCCGGCGTCCAGGCGCTGCTGATCACGGCCCATGCGCTGGCGCACCTGGTCGATGTCGGCCTCGAGTTTGTCTTGCTCGCGTGCGATGTCGCTGACCTCGGTCTGCGCTGTGACCAGCGAGCTTCGCACCTTCTGCTGCTGCTCGGCGAGCTCACTCAGCTCAGCGATCTCGGGCAGGGTGCGGCGGCGGTGCTCCATCTGCGCCAGCGATTGGTCGATCCCCTGCAGGTCGAGTAGCCGAGACTGCTCCGACGGTGACGCCTTCAGGGTTCCTCCTCAGGACGGCCGGGCTGACGTCAGTCGCTGCTCGGCACCCATCCGGACGCCGGGTCAGTGACGATCGTCGACACGCGGGTCTCCACCGTAGTGGCGCCGACTTCGGCGGCGTTCAGGCCCTCGGTGAGGGCGCTCGCCGCCAGGGGCAGCCACGGCCACTCGCTCGCCCAGTGCCCCGGGTCGATGAGGGCTGGCCCACCATCGGCCAGGTGCTCACTTGCCGGGTGGTGACGCAGGTCAGCGGTGACGAAGGCATCGACGCCCGCGCGTGTGGCGTCCTGAAGCAGCCCATCGCCCGCTCCCCCGCACACGGCGACGCGACGGATTGGTCGATCACCGTCACCGAAGTAGGTCACCCCACCTGGGGTGCGCGGAAGCGCCGCTGCGACAGCTCGGGCGAAGTCAGCGAGGGTCGTGGCCTCTGGCAGGACGCCGACGCGTCCGAGACCGGTGTTCGACGGCATGGCAGCGAGCTCGATCACGTCGACGGCAACCTCTTCGTACGGGTGCGCGGAGCGCAGCGCCGCAAGCACCGCATCACGTGAGTGGCGCGGCACTAGCATCTCGACGCGGGACTCGGACACCACCTCGGTCGTGCCAACAGTGCCGATGACCGGTGTCGCGCCGACCTGGGGAGTGAAGGTTCCAGTGCCTTGCACCGTCCACGCACACCGCGTGTAGTCGCCAAGCGTCCCTCCGCCAGCCGAGGCCATCGCGTCGATGACCTTCTCGGCGGCCTCCGCTGGAACGAACGTCACCACCTTGTCGGTCGGGTGCTGCGGCCACGGTCGCAGCGGGCTGGTGTCACGCAGGCCCAACGCGGCAGCCAAGGCATCGTTCACTCCGTCGTGTGCCACGTCTGCATTCGTGTGAGCCGTGAACAGCGCGCACTCCGCCCGGATCAGCTCGTGAATCGCCCGGCCCTTCCAGGTGTCGGTCGACACGCCATGTACCGGACGGAGCAGCAGCGGGTGATGCGTCACCAGCAGGTCGGCGCCCCAGGCGATGGCTTCATCGATCACCGCGGGTAGCGGATCAACCGCGAAGAGCACCCGGCGGACCGCAGTCTCACGATCGCCCACGCTCAAACCAACGCTGTCCCAGTCCTCGGCGGCCTGTGGTGGGTACTGCCGCTCGAGCACAGCAATGGCATCGGCGACGGTGGGAGTGGCGTCTGAAGTCACCTGCGAACTGTAGTCACGACGGGGGGTTACGCCCTAGGCCCGAGCGGAGTAGGACGGCTTGCAGGCGTGCGAGTGGCGCCGCGCTGCTCGAGCCTCGTGGAGGAGCCATGTACGGAACCGTGATGATCGCGAAGGTGAAGGGCCCTGTCGAAGAGATGAAGTCGCGCTCTGAACGATGGGCGAAAGAGATGGGCACAGACGTCGGCTTCATCGACGAGTGGGTGATGGCCACCAACGATGGACGCTGTGTCGTCGCCGTCCGCTTCGAGTCGAAGGACGCCTACCTCAAGTTGGCGGACAATCCGCAGCAAGACGAGTGGTACCGCACCGAGATGATGCCGCTCATCGAAGGCGAGCCGCAGTGGATCGACGGTGAGTGGCTGGCCACCTAGAGCATCGGCTAGAGCTTCAGCACTGACCACACGGCCTGACGGGCATCTGCCGCGCTCGCGGCGTCCGCTACCGCCGCGGCGGCTCGCTTGCACGTATCCAGATCTGTGTCAGCCAACAGTGCGCGGACATCGTTCACGGCTACCGGCGCCATCGACAGTGACCTCACACCGAGCCCGACAAGAACCGCAGCGAGCGCCGGGTCAGCGGCCGCCTCGCCACAGACTCCGATCGGACGGCCAGCCTTCTCGGCCCCGGCACATGCAGCGGCTACGAGGTCGATAAGTGCGGGCTGCCAGGGGTCGAGCAACGCACCAAGTTCGCCCTGCTGTCGATCGGCCGCAAGTGCGTACTGGGCAAGGTCATTGGTGCCGAGGCTGGCAAAGTCGACCTCGGCCACCAACTGGTGTGCCCGCAGGGCGGCAGCCGGAATTTCGATCATGATGCCGACAGTGGGTAGGCCGGCCGCGCGTGCTTGCGCCGCAAACCACCGAGACTCACTCACCGTCGCGACCATGGGTGCCATCACCCACGGTTGGGCTCCAGTGCGAGCAGCTGCGGACGCGAGTGCCGTCAATTGACGATCCAGCACCTCAGGCTTGCTGACCGCCGTGCGCAACCCTCGGACGCCCAGCGCAGGGTTCTCTTCCTCACCAAGACCTAAGAACGGCAGCGGCTTGTCTGAGCCGGCGTCCAGCGTTCGCACGACGACGCGGCGTCCGACGAAACGCGATAACACTTGGCTGTACGACTCGACCTGCTCGTCAATCGTTGGCTCATCGGTGCGTCCGAGGAACAAGAACTCGGTGCGGAACAGACCTACGCCTTCGGCGTCAACCTCGGACGCCGCACTGGCATCGGCCAACGTGCCGACGTTGACAAGCAGTTTGACGTCGACTCCGTCACTCGTGCGCCCTGGGCCCGACGTCTTCGACGCGCGGTTGCGACGCCGCTCCTCGCGCTGTTGCAGCGCCGAAATGAGCGTGGGGTCAGGTGCCACATGTACTTCGCCAAGGTCGCCATCGACGATGACGTCTTGCCCGGCCGCTGCGTCTCGAGCACCGCGCACGGCGACCACCGCCGGAATGCCGAGGCCGCGGGCAAGAATCGCGGTGTGACTCGTTGGTCCACCCTGCTCAGTCACGATCGCCAGCACTTCGGACGCGTCCAAGGTGGCGGTGTCCGCGGGCGCGAGGTCTTTGGCGACGAGCACATGCCGATACCCCGGACGCGGTAGCTCGGCAACAGCGCGACCTTCTAGAGCAGCAACCATTCGTTCGCCGATGTCGATGACGTCAGGGGCTCGCTCGGCGAAGTACCCGCCGAGTGACGTGAGCTTCTCGGCGAATCTCGCCGCGACCACGCGCACGGCCTCTGGAGGGGCGGTGCCACCGTCGACCATGGTCTGCGCTCCCCCGACCAGTTCGGGGTCGACCGCAAACTGCACGAGAGCCTCGAGCACCGCCCGCCCCTCCGACGACGTGGCACGTGCTGCACGAGCGGCCAGGTCGTCACGAACTCGCTCGGACGCCGCTGCGACCGTGGCCGCCGGTTCGACTGTGGCGCTGGAGGCACCGTCATGCCGTACCGCAGGACCGGTGGCAAGACCGGGGCTGGCTGCGATTCCCACCAGGGTGCTGCTCATGTGGCTGGTTCGTCGGCGTCGAGATCCTGCGACAGCAAGTCGACCAGCGAGTCGAGTGCGGTGTCAGCTCCGTCACCGTCTGCCTGCAACGTGACCGTTTCGCCGTGGCTCACCCCGAGCCCCAGCACGGCAAGGATGCTGGCCGCGTTCACGGCTTCACCACCATCCTTGGCGATTGTCACTGCCACCCCTGTCGCCGCTGCCGCCTGTGTGAACAAGGTGGCGGGTCTGGCGTGTAGGCCCACTGAACTGGCCACTGTTACTGAACGCTCTGCCATGGTCGTCTCCTTCAGCTGCTCGTGGCGGGAAAGAGACCAGCGTCTTCTTTCGCGGCCAGCTCGATGATGTCTTGAGACCGGAACTTGCTCTTGAGCAAGATGACCAAAGCTGTCGACAAGAGGGTCCCCGCCAGCACAGCGACGATGTACGTCGGCCAGCCTTCGACCAACCCGAACACCCAGACGCCGCCATGCGGGGCGCGCAACTCGTTGCCGAACAGCATGACCAGTCCCCCGGTAAGCGCACTGCCAGCCATCATCGACGGGAGCACCCGGACGGGGTCTCCGGCGGCGAACGGAATCGCGCCCTCAGTGATGAACGAAGCACCCAGCACCCATGCAGCCTTGCCGCTCTCGCGCTCAGAGTGCGTGAACAAGTTCGGTCGAACCGAGCTCGCCAGAGCCATCGCAAGCGGCGGCACCATACCCGCCGCCATGACTGTCGCCATGACCTGCAGCGCGGTTCCGTCCTCGGCTGCGATCGCTTCAGCAGTCAGGCCGGTGATGGCAAAGGTGTAGGCCACCTTGTTGATCGGGCCGCCTAGGTCGACTGCCATCATCAAGCCGAGAATGACTCCGAGCAACACGGCGCTTGTCCCCGATAGCGAGCTCAGCCACTCGCTCAGCTCGGTGAAGAGCCAAGCCAAGGGACGGCCAATGATGACCAGCATCAAGAACCCGTTGAGCAGCGTTGCAACCAATGGAATGAATACGACGGGCATGACGCCACGTACGGCCGAGGGCACCTTCAAACGCGAGACGCCTAAGGCAATGAGACCACCGGTGATGCCGCCGACTAGGGCGCCCAAGAAGCCAGCGCCCATCACTCCCGCTGCGTAGCCCGCAATGAAGCCCGGGGCCAAGCCAGGTCGATCTGCGATTGCGTAAGCGATATAGCCAGCAAGGATCACGTTGAGGAACGAGAACATTCCAGCCCCGATGATGAACATCAGACCGGCCCAGTCATAGAGGCTCAGCACGCTGAACTGGTCGATGAACCCGGGAACATCGGTTGCCACCGAGACGATTTCGTAGCCAGCGTCGCCGTCTGCAATTCGCGCCAGCATGAAGCTCAAGGCGATCAAGATTCCGCCGGCGGCGACGAACGGGATGAGATAGCTGACGCCCGTCATCAGCCAGCCGCGCACCTTGGTACCGGTGCCAACCGAACCGCTCGATGACACAACGGGGGCTGGCGCCTTGTCGCTCGGCTGCGACGGTGCGGACGCCGCAGTGATCTCCGCGTCCTTGATCACGTCAGCTGCGTGGTTGATCGCGTGCTTGACCGAAACAGTGACCGTCGGCTTACCAGCAAATCGCTGCCGATCTCTGACCTCGACGTCGGCCGCGAAGATGACGACATCAGCGGCGGCGATGGTTTCCGGTGGCAGCGGTGAGGCACCAGCTGAACCTTGCGTCTCTACGTCAATCTCGTGACCCGCGTCGCGACCTGCACCCTCGAGGGCCTCTGCCGCCATATAGGTGTGCGCAATGCCCGTAGGGCATGACGTCACCGCAACGATCTTCATGACACGACTACCTCTCGCTCGAACAGATCCACGACGTCCTGGGCGTCGGCGGCCTGCATCAGTGCCTCCTTGAAGGAGGCGTGGACGAGCCGGCGCGCAAGGGCGGCCAGCACTTTCAGATGCTCATCGCCGCCACCGGCAGGCGCAGCAATGAGAAAGATCAGTTGGGCCGGACCGTCACTCGCCCCGTAGTCGACGCCAGCAGCGGAGCGCCCAAAGGCGACGGTCGGTTGCGTCACTGCCTCTGACCTGGCATGCGGAATACCGATGCCACCCTCAAGACCGGTTGGCATCTGCGCTTCTCTCGCTGTGACGTCTGCGAGGAACGTGTCGAGGTCGGTGACTCGTCCCTCCGTATGCATGAGCTCCGCAAGGCGTCGAGTGGCGGCGTCCTTGTCAGAGGAGGTGACATCTAGGTCGACGAGGGACGCCGAGATCAGTGAACTCACAGCAACTCCTTGGTGAGGGTTTGTGGCGATTGCCGAAGGTCAACGACCTCGACTGCATGGATGTCGACAGCGTCGGGAGTGGGCACTCCCGTGCCGTCAGTGGCTACTGCGGCGGCAGCCCATGCGACTCCGGTGCGGAGACCTGCCTCTGGCCCGCGTCCGGCTGACCTGAGGTATCCGGCGAGGAGAGCGTCGCCGGCGCCGACGGTGTTACGCACCGAGCTGACTGGCGCTTGGGCAAGCAGCTCGTTGGCGTCGTCGATGACGAGCGCACCGTCAGCACCAAGGCTGCAGAGCACTTGGGCAGCGCCAGCGGCTCGCAGCTCATGGCAGGCCGAAACGACCTCGGCCAAGGTGCCGACGTCATGCCCGACCGCTTCGGCGAGCTCTTCGCGATTCGGCTTCACCAATTCGGGTGTCGCCGTCAGCCCCGCAACGAGGGCCTTGCCGCTCGTGTCGAGCGCCACCTTCGCGCCAGAACGGTGTGCGGCTTCGACTAACAGGGCAACGACATCGGGCTCGGCGCCTGGCGGAAGGCTGCCTCCGATTACGACCCAGTCACCAGTGCTGGCGCGATTCTCGACCGCCTCAAGCACGGCGTCGATGTCATCTGCCGTCAGGTAGGGGCCGGGTTCATTCAGTTTGGTGGTTGTTCCGTCCGCCTCGGCGATGGTGACGTTCGCTCGAGTGGCGCCGTCGATGGCGACCGGTTCAACGTCGACACCGCCATCGCGCAATGCGCCGACGAGCGCTCGTCCGATGGCGCCCCCCGCAGGGAACACCGCGCACGGTTGCTCACCATTGGCGGCGAGCGCGCGAGCGACGTTCACTCCCTTGCCGCCGGGGTCTTCGCGCGCCGCGTCAGCACGGAGGACCGCCCCACGGGTGAGCTGTTGCACGATGAGCGTGCGGTCGAGGCTTGGATTCAGCGTGACAGTGATGATCATGCGCGGATCACCCGGACGCCGGCCGCTTCGATGTCATTCGCAAGTTCAGCGTCGAGCCCGCTGTCCGTGATCACGGTGTCGACATCGGCCAGCTCTGCGAACTTCGCGAAGTGGTCACTGCCGAACTTGGTGTGGTCGGCGAGCACGATTGCACGTCGTGCGGACTCGACGAGTGCCGTCTTTACGGCGGCCTCGGAGCGGTCAGGCGTGGTAAGCCCGCGTTGCACTGACACCCCATTGGCACCGATGAACGCCACGTCGACGAACAACTCACCAAGGAAGCGTTGCGCTGCCTCGTCGACAGTGGCGAGCGTGCGGGCCCGAACGCGTCCGCCAACGACGTGCAGCGTGATGTTCGGAAGGGTCGACAACCGGAGCGCGTGCGGAAGGCTGTTGGTCACGACGGTGAGCTCGCGGTCGGCGGGCATCAGTTCGACCAAGCGCAGCGTCGTCGTGCCGGCGTCGATCGCGATCGTGCCGTCCTCTGGGATCTCGTCGAGGGCGGCCTTCGCGATGCGCTCTTTCTCTGCGACGAGAACGCCCTCGCGTTCTGCAACAGCCGGCTCGAACCCCAACCGCTCGACGGGGATGGCTCCGCCGTGAACGCGGCGAAGAACGCCTTGGCGCTCGAGAACGGTCAGATCGCGGCGGACAGTTTCGGCGGTGACATCGAGGGCCTCAGACAAGGCTCCGACGTCTACTCGGCCCTGGGCTCTGGCCCGGCTGAGGATCTGCTGCTGGCGCTCCGCGGGGTACATGGCCGCTACTGTGCGCCGCCAACCCCAGCCTTGTCAATAGATTCGGGCAGATTCCCACATATTTCCAACATAAAACAACATTCAGCGGCTGTTACCGCGTCCCCACCCACAACGTGAACCGCGAGATCGTGGCGAATCCGAGCCGCCGGTAGACCGACTGCCCGTCGTCTGAGGCGAGCAACATCGCCGGCTTTGTCGGGTCGGTCAGCGCCGCCGCCGCCGTCATGGCCCGACCGACGCCACGCCCCCTGGCCGCCGGACGGGCGCTGACCAGCGTCACGTCGACGGCGTGACCGGTGACGTACGCAGCGGACGTGGCTACCGGCTGTCCGTCGAGATAGCCGACATAGATGTGCCAACGAGGGTGCTCGAGCAGGGCAGACCCCAACATCACGCCGCGGCGCCACGGTTGGACCTCGTCGATGGGGTACGCCTCGACCAGGGTGCGCTCGAAGTCGTCGAGCCCCTGCTGATCGGTGACACGGCGGACGTCCAGCCCATCGGCGTCCGGCGTCACATCGCCGACGCCGGGCATCCGCACCATGCAGGGCGGGTGACCGACCGGGCTCAGCCCGAGCGAGGTCAGGTTCGGCGTGGGGAACGGGCTGTACAGCAAGAAGGGGCCACCAGATCGGTTGGCGAACGTCGCACGCATGCCTGACACGAGGTCGGCCGCGGCGTCACTGTCGACTGGACGCGCCCAGATCACTGGGTTGCCAAAGACGCTGAGGCATCCCGAGTCGACCCACACCGCGCCCGTGTCGTCGTGGACGACCTCGGCGTCCATCGCGTCACCCCACGATGTCCAGAGTGCAGTCTCTGCGCGGACGAAATCCAGCAGTTGGTTGTCACCGTCAGGCGTCTGCGGGTCGTACCCAGGGTCGAGGTACTCACCTTCCTCAGCGGCGAGCGATGACTCGTCCACGGAGAGCTCCCTTCTGTCGACCCCGTCAGGGCACAGAGCTAGTGCACCGAGGTCAGTGCACGGAACTGCCCGAGTTGCCTGCTTGTACAAGAACCACGCCAACGATCACGACGACCAAGCCGACACCGGTCAGCGGGCTGATCTTGTCATCGAACGCTGCCATGCCGATCAAGGTCACTAACGCGATGCCAAAGGCGGACCAGATCGCGTAGACGATGCCTGCGGGGATGCCTGTCTTGAGGATCAACGCCAGCAGATAGAACGACGCTGCGTAACCCACGATGACCACCAGTGACGGCCAGAGCTTGGTGAAGCCGTCCGACAGACGCAGGAAGACCGTTGCGGCCACCTCGAATGCGATTGCGGCGGCGAGGAGCAACCAGGTCGACATTGCCTCATCCTGTCAGCCGAGACCTGACACGCCACGTCTCGGGTTTGGCCGAATTGCCCCGGCTAGGTCACTGAGCGCGTTCGGCTGGCTACCGAGCAACCCGTGAGAACGCAGTACGCGAGCCCCCGCACTGACCTAGCCTGCGAATGTTGGGGGGCTGGGCGAGGGAGACGCAATGGTGTCGAGCCGTAACTTGCTGACCGGGGTCGGCCTCAAGGTGTGTGTCGTGGTGACGCTGATCGCGGCGTCGACAACGTTCACTGCCGAGCGGGCCGATGCTGCGGCTGATGCCGTCCGCGACGGATACTCGCTGTCGCTCGTGCAGAGTGGGTTCAACAAACCTCACTCGATCCGCTTCTCACCGGACGGTCGACTGTTCCTGCTCGAACAAGATGGACGAGTCAAGATTGTCCGTCCATCCGGCGTGACCACGGCCCTCACGCTGAACCCCGCCGACATCATCGAACCCTTTGGTTCTGCTGGCCTGCTGTCGATTGCGTTCCCCCCTGACTTCGACCCTGACGGCACAAGCTTTGTGTATCTGCAGTACACGCACGAGCCCACCCCCGGTAACGACTTTCCTCACAACGTCATCAGTCGTTTCGAGATTACGAATGACGTCATCGACCCGTCGAGCGAAGAGATCCTGGTTCATCTCGACTCGCTCATTGGCGGCGATGGAGAGTTCAAGACGATGCACTACGGCGGTGACATGGAGTTTGGGGCCGACGGCATGCTGTACGCGGCGACCGGTGACTTGCTGATCGGATCGAACGCTCGCAACCTCGCTAACCGGTACGGCAAGATCCTTCGCTACCACCCCGATGGATCGATTCCGTCCAGCAACCCCTACTACGACACGTTGCCGGGAGCACGCCGGGCGATCTACTCGATCGGTCACCGCAACCCGTTCAAGATGGCGTTCGATCGACGCACCGGCGACATAATCCTCGGCGACGTTGGCGCGTCCAACTGGGAAGAGGTCAACGTCCTACCCGCTGGCGTCGCTGGCCTCGACTACGGCTGGTCGGAGACTGAGGGATACACCACAGATCCTCGCTTCGTCAGCCCCGTGTTGGCCTACCCACACAACTCCGATCTCGCCGGGCCAGGTGAGCCGTTTGGATGCGCCGTCATGGGTGGCGATGTGTATCGGCCGCAGCAGCGGGTGTTCCCCAGGCAATACACCGGAGACTTCTTCCTCGCCGACCACTGCCAAGGCTGGATGCGCACGGTAGACCCCGCGACCGGGGCCGTCGGACCGGTGCTTGTGAGAGGGCTCGAACAGCCGGTTGACATGGCAGTCGCCCCGAATGGTTCTGTGCTGATCCTCCAGACGGCAGTTGAATGGGGCGTTCAACGGATCACTCCTGAGGTTGACGTACGACGGCGCCTCGAACGCGTCGCCCACGATCTCCTCGCACCCGGAACCCCAGACCGTGGCTGTCGGGCAGTCGGCCACCTTTGAAGTCTTCGCGACGGGTACCGGCCAACTGCAGTACCAGTGGCGGCGCAACGGCACACCGATCCCCGGTGCGAATGACTCCGTCGTACACCACGCCCATTACTTCCCTGGACGACAGCGGCGACACCTTTTCGGTGACCGTGTCGAATAGCTTCGGTTCGTTGACGTCCGACAGCGCAGCTCTGACGGTGTTGGACGACACTCCCCCGGTGCCCGAGATCATCTCGCCAGAGGAGGGCGATCTGTTCCGCGGCGGTCAAACCCTGCAACTTGAGGGCACGGCCTCTGACGCAGAGGACGGCGAGCTCCCCGCCTCCGCCTTTAGCTGGGAAGTGGCGCTGCACCACAACGTCCACTCGCACCCTGAGCTCGGGCCAGTGACAGGAGTCAAATCCCTGGACTTCGAGGTGCCCCGCGACACCGAAACCGATCCAGACATCTTCTGGCGTATCCACCTGACGGTGACCGACGCTGAAGGAATCTCGACCACTGTGTCGCGCGATGTCCTCCCGATCACGTCCACCCTGCAACTGGCGACGGTGCCCGGTGGGCGATCTCTTGTTCTTGATGGCGCACCTGTGGCTACGCCATTGAGCTTCACAGCGGTGGCGGGAATCAATCGCACTCTCACCGCGCCGCCAACAACAGTCTCCGATACGGCGATGGTCCTCGACAGTTGGTCGACAGGGCAGACGGCGTCAACGATTGAGTTCGCGGCTCCGAGTAAGAATCGGACGTACCGCGCGTTCTACCGGGTCGACGGCGGTGATGTCGGGAGCGGAACCGGGCTTTCAACGACGTACTTCAGCTCACCCGACTTCTCCGACCCCGTGCTCACCAGGGTCGAGCGCGTTCCCTTCGAGACGTGGGGGCTCAAGTCGCCAGCCGCTGGCGTGCCGCAGGATGGCTTCTCGGTGCGCTGGACCGGCATGTTGCACCCCCAGTTCTCCGAGAACTACACGTTCGCCCTGCCGGTAGCGAACGGCGACACCGCCCGCGTCATCGTTGACGGAACCACGGTGATCGATAGCAACGGTGGGGAGACGGCCTCTGGCATGCACTCGCTGACGGCCGGCGTCCCCGTGCCGATCGTCATCGAGATGTCCCATGCCGATGGAGCCGCTGGGCTGCGTCTGACGTGGCGCAGCTCAAGCACCCCTCGGTCAGCGATCCCCGGTAGTCAGCTCATGCCCCCTACGTGATCTTGCGCCCAAGATGACGTGGACCGGAACGCCAGTGCTGACAACGGATCGACTGACCCTGCGGTGCTTCCGTGAAGATGACTTAGCGCCGTACTCGGTACTCAACACTCAGCCTGAAGTGGTGGAGCACCTTGGCGGTGAGTCCTTCTCGCCGGAGTACACCGAAGAGATCGCAGCGTGGGCCAACGGCCTCTACGAGCGAGAAAGGATCGGGCTGCTCGCGGTAGAGCGAACCGAGGACGGAGTATTTCTCGGGATGTGTGGCTTGCACCACCTTGATGCGTACCCGAACGACATCGAGATCGCGTGGAGGTTTGCGCATGAGCATTGGGGGCAGGGGTACGCCACTGAAGCCGCAGCTGCGTGGCTGGCCTACGGCTTCACCGTGAAGGAGCTCCCCCGCGTGATCTCAGTGACCGACGAAGCGAATCTGCGAAGCATCGGGGTAATGAAGCGGTTGGGAATGCAGTTCGACCATCACGCACGGATTGAGGAAGAAGGATCGGAGTTCGATGTCGTCGTCTACAGCATCGCCGCGGGAGGTTAGGTAGCGGTCGGTGGCTCTGGGCGTTAGGAGCAGGACGGCCAATCATCGGGCAGGTTGCCGCACACCGTGCCGGTCCATGCTGGATCCATCACCACAGAGCCAAAGTTCTGTATGCCACCGAAGACCCCTGCGGTGTTCAACGTGATCGAAGCTCGGTCGAAGAGCGTCAAGACTGACCCAGTTCCGTTGTACAGTCCGCCAGCCTCGGTAGCCGAGTTGGCGCTGATAGCGGCGTCGTCTGTCATATCGATCTGCGCGCCATACGCGTAGACGCCGCCGCCGTAGACAGCCGAGTTCTCGGAGACCACCGCCGTCTCGCTGACTCTCACCGCGCCTCTGCGCGTAGACGCCTCCCCCGGACTCACGCGCCTTGTTGTTTGCGATGCGGGCCTGGTCTTGCAGCACCAGTTTCCCTTCGACGAACACCCCACCACCAGATCGGGCCCGATTGCCGACGACTGCGCCACGCTCGGCCACTGTGACGCGGCGACCGGAGTAGATGCCGCCTCCAGCAGTTGCCGCGTTGTCGGCGATCGTGGCAGACCCCCGAATCTCCGTCCGGCTCCTTGCCACGCCCCCGCCCGAACTGAACGCGGTGTTGCGCACGATGGTCGCTCGATCGCTCAGGGTCAGGTATCCGCCGAAGACACCACCGCCATAGCGTGCACTGTTTCGAGCAATGCGCGCGTGACCGGTCAGCTCGGAGAGTGGCACCGGACACGAATCCGGACGCCCCCACCGCGCTGGGCAAGCCCTCCCCGGACAGCCAGGCTGTCGAACCGCACGTCGGTGGAAGAGTCGCCGCTGATCGCACCACGTGTCGTTCGCGAGCGGCGACCAGCACCGCACGTGGCCGGGTGTCGCTCGTCCTCCCGAGGAGCGTCACATCACGTTCCACCAGGAAGTTCCCGCGGCAGACCCCGGCGACCCTGATTCGATCCCCGGCGTCCGCACGGTCTAGAGCCCGCTGCAAGTCAGTGACAGCCGATGCCCCGGAGGTCTTGTTCACCACTCGACACGACGTAGCCGCCATCCGCCAATAGCCGGCAGCCCCATCAGCGACAAGCAGACGGTCGATGCTGTCATCACGAGAGCCAGTCGACGGCGGGAGGCTCTGGCTGATACCCCCAGCAGCTGCACTCTCACCCATGGCCTCGACGCTAGGCCCGAGACCTCTCCTCCGGCAGAGGACTAGGTCCCTGAGGCCCGCGAAGACAGTGGTGGGCGCAGAGGTCCTTGAACCCGCGACCGCCAGCTTGTAAGGCTCCGGTACGGCGTTAGAGGGAGTCGTGGAATGCGTCCTCGTGCTCACAGCTGCAGCCTGAGGGGTGGGCTGTCCCCGGAAGTGTGGGGCGTTCTTGAGACCTCTGGGAGAGCGGAGGGAACGGAACCAGATCGTGAGGCTCGTGAACGGCAGTACCTTCCCTTTGGATGCAGTCGACTAGGCCGGGCCTCTGACACCCCTTGTGCCGTGCCGCGTTTCGCCAGTTGCGTCGGGGTTTTCTCAGGCAGAAGGACCCTGTCGACCCACCCCAGGTGCCTCTAGGGTTGTGGGCGCAGGGGGATCAGAAGCAAAGCCTTTGGTTGATCAGGCATGACCATGCGCCAACGTGACCGTGGAACCAGAGTCGCCACCATCATGCTGATGGTGGCGACCGGGATCGCACTGACCAGCCCGCTCCAATCGCCAGGTGTGGCACGTGCGACTGACTCGACTCCGGTGTTGGTCGATCGGGCTTCGATAGTTGGGATTGCCAAGGTGACGGAGACGTGGTCTGCCAATGCCGTCGACTACAACACCGACGGCCTGACCGACCTGTGGATCGGATATCACGACTGGGGTGGCGCCCTGTATCGCAACACGGGATCCAACTCCATGGTCCGCGTCAATCCCGGCGCGTGGCCTCGCGCCGTGACGAAGTCAATTCACCGGCACAGCTGCACGTGGGGCGATGCAAACGGCGACGGCCACGCCGATCAGTACTGCACTGTGGGTCGGACGTCGCAGAACCGAGTCAAGACCAACGCCTTTGACAACGAGCTCTGGCTAGGAAGTGCCGCTGGGACATTCACGGAGGTCGGCACCGCCGTGGGGCGCAGGTGACCCCTACGGGCGAGGTCGAAGTGCCGCCTTCCTCAATGCGAACGGTGACGCCTGGCTCGACCTCTACGTGACCAACGAGATTGCGCGGTCCGACGATGTCGATGCAGGCGCCAACAGCGAGAACAAGCTGTTCTTAGGCTCGGGCGGCACGAGGTTCACCAGAGCGGGAGCATTCGGACTCGACAGGAAGATCGGCAACGGTGAGTGGGTTCAGGCCGTTGACATCACCCGTGACGGGTGGACGGACATCATGGTCACCGGTCGCCACAACGTTCACCTCTACCGGAACAAAGCGGGGACTGGCTTCACGGACATCTCCTCGTCACACGGGTTGTACTCGACGTACCTAGACGCCGATCTCGCTGACCTTGATCGC
Organism: uncultured Actinomycetota bacterium; assembly: GCA_963712425.1. Lineage (GTDB taxonomy): Bacteria > Actinomycetota > Actinomycetes > JAHEKZ01 > JAHEKZ01 > JAHEKZ01. The sequence continues at coordinate 251,137 of CAVQHW010000001.1, forward strand.
GACGGCGATCTCGACCTCGTAGGCGTTCAAAAGGCCCGGCTCGTCAAACAGATCAACAACGGCGCTGGGGTGTTCGGCCCCGTGCAAACGGTCACATCGCTGACCGCAGGGTTCCGAGTCGAGCCTGGCGACGCAGACAACGACGGACAGACCGAACTGTTCGTCCAGCAGTCCTCACCTGGGGCCAATCCGGTCGATCTCCTGCTGCTGAAGCGCGCTACCGGTTGGGTGACCGTCCCTGCCCCCGCAACTACGGGCAGTGGCTCCAACGTCGAAGCTGTGCGCCTTGGCCCAGGCCAACCGGACAGCTTCCTGGTGCTCAATGGTCGCGACATCAGCGGCCCCATCCAGTTGCTCTCTCTGTCGACCTCGACCCCGTAGAGCTCGTATCCCGACTTGGATAACGGTGGAGGACTTCGAGGCGGAGTTGCCGTAGGCGACACGGTCGATCACACCAACTCCTGGTTCCAGAGCGCCAGCGGAAACGGCTTGGGCACTGGCACCATCAGGTTCGACGATGATTGGTCGTCGGACAGTGTGATGTCTGCGCTAGTGACCGCAGACGCCGAGACCACTGTTCTCAGAACTCACCGCTTCCCTTCGACATCTGGTCTTCTGGGAGTCCGGCTATCAGTACGTTGGCGTGACCCATTGCCGCGCTCGAAGTTCGCCTTCGTGCGGCTGAGATCGTCGGATGCAAATCTTGCGCATGTTGCTGTCACGCGCGCAGCCGATGGCCCACGCCTGACCCTCCTCGACGGCTCGACGGCAGTGGCGACCTCGCCCACTCCGATCAGCAGCGGCGTCGCGTACACCATCGAGTGGCGTGTCGACGCCCTCGACACACTCAGGCGTTGCGGTCTCGAGGGGACCACGACGGAACTGTCAACGCCGCCACTCGTCCTGTCAGGTGCGTACACAGGCGGCAACTTCAACGCACTCTCAGCGGGCGCCATATACCCGCCTGGGGTCGATGCGTCGGGCATGTGGATCGACGCCATCGCCACGGCATCGGACCCGTGACTCTGGGGAGACGAGTGAGGTTGTGATGCGGTGGGCGCAGAGGGACTTGAACCCCCGACCGCCGGTTTGTAAGACCGGAGCTCTACCAACTGAGCTATACGCCCGAGCGACGCAAGAGCCTATCGCTGCGATCCGCACGGCTTAGGTGAGGGAGGCGAGCGCCTTCTCGTACTCAGCAGGGTCGCGTCCGTCTGGAATCTGGTTGACCACCACGTACCTGACGACACCGGCCTTGTCGATGATGAAGGTTCCGCGAATCGCAGGCACCGGCGTCCTCGTTGAAGATTCCGTACTGCCGGGAGACTTCACCGTGAGGCCAGTGGTCGCTTAGCAGATGAAAGGTGTAGCCCTCGCGCTCAGCGAAGATGCGCAACGAGAACTTGGTGTCACAGGACACCGCCAGTGTCACGGTGTCGTCGTTATCGAACGAGGCGATGCGTTCGCTGATCTCGCACAGCTCGCTGGTGCACACGCCCGTGAATGCCCACGGGTAGAAGATGAGTACAACGTTCTTGTTCCCTCGGAAAGACGACAGCGAGATCGGCTCACCGTGCTGGTCGCGAAGGGTGAACTCGGGCGCATCCTGCCCCACGGCAATCGTCATGTGTTGCTCCCTCCGAGGCGCGTAGTACCGGCCTCCGAGTCAACCAGGAAGGCCCACAGGCCGCGCGCCGGGACCTCTGGGCCGCTAGTCGGGACCTATGGCCCTGCTCAGGGTGGCCTAAGCACGGGACTCTCAGAAGCGTGAAGAGCGCTTCACATCCCGGCTGAGGAGGCGGAGATGAGCACCACAACCCAGGGCGACCTCAGTGTCACCCGCGTCAACAAAGAGACTTGGTACCACGGATTTACCGAAGCGGCTTCCACCAGGTACTGGGCCGCAGCGGCACGGATCTCGATCGGCTTCGTGTTCTTGTGGGCATTCCTCGACAAGAACTTCGGATGGCAGTACACCACCCCAGAAGGCCAGGGATGGATGTTCGCTACCGGTGACGGCAGCCCCACGTTCGGGTTCCTGACGTTCGGTACCAACCCAGAAGGCCCGTTTGCGAGTTTCTTCAACTCACTGGGCGAGAGCGCGGGCATGGCTAGCGCAGAGGGTGCTCCAGTTCTGTACCCCGGATCGTGGGTCAACTGGGCATTCATGCTGGCACTGCTCGGCATCGGCATCAGCCTGATGATCGGATTCATGGTTCGAATCGGATCGATCGGCGGCGTCGTCCTACTGCTCGCGATGTGGCTGGCCGAAGCCCCTTGGGCCAACACCATCGACCCAGAGACCGGTCAGGGCAGCTTCAACAACCCGTTCATGGACGACCACATCATCTACGCGATCGTCCTCGTCATGCTGATGCTGTTCACCGCCGAACGCACCTTCGGTGTTGGAAAGTGGTGGCAGTCCACAAGCCTGGTGCAGCGTCACCCCTGGCTTGCCTGACAATCAATGCAATCTGCGAAGGCTCCCGCAAACGCGGGGGCCTTCGTGATTGCGGTGCTGTTGTCGGGTGCTCTACGCGAAGTGCTAGCGCCCGAGCTTCGGAGCGACCAGTCGAGTGCCCGCCCACTCGGACGCGGCGCTGACGCTCTTGGTGGAAGACAGCCCAGCCGTGCGAGCAGCCTCGCCGATCTCGCTGGGTTCGACATGACCGTCACGACCAGCCTTCGGCGTGAAGAGCCAGACGACTCCGCCAGCGGTGATTGCAGAGAGCGCGTCAACCAGCGCATCGACGAGATCGCCGTCCTCTTCGCGCCACCAGAGCACGACCACGTCGGCAACCTCACCGAAGTCGTCGCCCACCATGGCCACACCGATGACCGACTCGATGGCCTGGCGCAACGGCTGGTCGGCGTCGGCGTCCGTCCCGATCTCGAGGACCACCTGTCCGGCGGCAAACCCCATGCGATCGGCTGGACCGTTCGACCCGTCCCCCGGCGCGTCGTTCGCGCTCACACCATCTCCTGTCTTGAATCCCACTCTGGAGGGCTGAAACCTGCCCCTGCTACTGGTCGTGCTGGTACGCGGTGCGGGCACCCATACCAAGAGCACCCGCGGGTAGTCCATTACAGGTCACGCCCATGGCGCAAGCACATCGAGCCATGTGAACGTCCCAATTGGGCAGGGTAGTCGTTAGCGGGTGCTGACAGGAGCGACCGGCTCCAGCCGCGCGTAGGCTGAGGACGGACGAGCCACGGCGTGCAGAAGGAGGCGATACCCAGGTGAACACCGGACGCGAGCGCGAGCCACTCATCAGCTCGGGGTTGCCGACGCAGCTTGTCGACGTCGATGCCGAGGAGACCGCCGAGTGGCGGGATTCGCTCGACGACGTCATCGACACGCAGGGCGCCTACCGCGCCAGGTACCTCATGTTGAGCCTCTTGCAGCGTGCCCGCGAACGCAATGTCGGCGTCCCGTCCCTGACCACCACCGACTACATCAACACCATTCCACCCGAGACCGAGCCCTGGTTTCCGGGCGACGAATGGGTCGAGCGACGCATCCGCTCATACGTTCGCTGGAACGCGGCAATCATGGTTCACCGCGCACAGCGAGCCGGTGTTGGCGTTGGCGGACACATCTCGACGTACGCGTCCAGCGCGTCGTTGTACGAGGTCGGCTTCAACCACTTCTTCCGCGGTATGAACCACGCGGGCGGCGGCGACCAGATCTACATCCAAGGTCACGCCTCGCCAGGTATGTATGCGCGCGCGTTCCTCGAGGGTCGCCTTGATGAAGAGCGCCTCGATGGCTTTCGCCAAGAGTTGTCACACCCCGGCGGAGGTTTGCCCTCGTACCCGCACCCGCGACTCATGCCTGACTTCTGGCAGTTCCCGACTGTGTCGATGGGTCTCGGTCCGATCAACGCGATCTATCAGGCACAGTTCAACCGCTACTTGCACAACCGCAACATCAAAGACACGAGCGACCAGCACGTGTGGGCGTTCCTTGGCGACGGCGAGATGGACGAGGTCGAGTCGGTCGGCGCGATCGGCCTTGCGGCGCGTGAAGAACTCGACAACCTCACCTTCGTCATCAACTGCAACCTGCAACGACTCGACGGTCCCGTTCGCGGCAACGGAAAGATCATCCAAGAGCTCGAGGCGCTGTTCCGTGGTGCTGGCTGGAATGTCATCAAGGTGGTCTGGGGCCGCAGCTGGGATCCGTTGCTCGCCCAAGACTCTGACGGCGCACTCGTCAACCTGATGAACAGCACTCCAGATGGCGACTTCCAGACCTACAAGTCCGAGAACGGCGCCTTCGTGCGCGAGCACTTCTTCGGGCGAGACCCGCGGACGCGCAAGCTGGTTGAAGACTGGGACGACGAGCAGATCTGGGCACTCCAGCGCGGTGGGCATGACTATCGCAAGTTGTACGCCGCCTACGAGTCAGCCGTTGCCCACAAGGGGCAGCCGACCGTCATCCTCGCCAAGACCATCAAGGGGTGGACGCTTGGCTCACACTTCGAGGGGCGCAACTCCACTCACCAAATGAAGAAGCTCACGCTCGAAGATCTACAGGGCTTCCGCGACCGTCTGAAGATCCCGATCGATGACGCTGCCCTCGACGCCAAGCTGCCTCCCTACTACCGACCGTCCGCCGACAGCGACGTCACGCGCTACCTGCACGAGCGGCGCGAGGCGCTGGGTGGGTTTGTGCCAGAGCGGCGAACGAAGAGCCGACCGCTCGTGCTGCCCGGCGACCCCGCGTACGACGTCGCGAAGCGTGGGGCGGGTAAGCAGCAGGTCGCGACGACGATGGCGTTCGTCCGGCTGCTCAAAGACCTGATGAAGGACAAAGAGATCGGCCACCGGTTCGTGCCGATCATTCCGGACGAGGCACGCACGTTCGGTATGGACGCGATGTTCCCGGTGCAGAAGATTTACAACCCGCACGGTCAGACGTATGTCTCGGTCGACCGCGAGCTGATGCTGTCGTACAAAGAAGCGACCGACGGACAGTTGCTTCACCAGGGCATCAACGAAGCAGGGTCTGTGTCGTCGTTCATCGCTGCTGGTTCGTCGTACTCGACGCACGATGAACCGATGATCCCGGTCTACGTCTTCTACTCGATGTTCGGTTTCCAGCGCACGGCCGACTCACTGTGGGCAGCCGCAGACCAGATGACTCGTGGCTTCCTGATCGGCGCTACCGCTGGACGTACCACGCTGAACGGCGAGGGGCTCCAGCACGAGGACGGCCAGTCGCACTTGATCGCGGCGACCAACCCGGCGGTGGTTTCGTACGACCCCGCATTCGGGTTCGAGATCGGTCACATCGTCCGTGACGGCCTGCGGCGCATGTACGGCGAAGACTCCGAGAACGTCTTCTACTACCTGACGATGTACAACGAGCCGATCGACCAACCCGCTGAGCCCGCTGACCTGGATGTCGACGGCTTGCTGCGCGGCATGTATCGGTACCAACCTGCGCCGGTCGACAGCGAACTGCGAGCCCAGGTGCTAGCCAGCGGAGCAGCCATGCCCGCAGCGCTTGCGTGCTCAGCAGCTGCTGGCCGATGACTGGGGAGTCGCTGCTGACGTGTGGTCAGTGACGTCCTGGGTCGAGCTGCATCGCGACGGGCTCCGAACCGATGATGCCAACTTGCTCGATCCGGCGTCCGAGCCATCGCAGGCCTATGTCACGAGGCGGCTTAGTGAAGCGCCAGGACCGGTTGTCGCCGTTTCCGACTACCAGCGTGCTGTGCAGGAACTGATCAGGCCGTGGGTGCCGGGTGACTACGCGACGCTCGGCACTGATGGGTTCGGTCTGTCCGACACTCGAGGGGCTTTGCGCAGGCACTTCCATGTTGATGCCGAGGCGATCGCGGTGCGCACCCTCGCTGAGTTGTCGCGGCGCGGTGAGGTGAAGCGCGAGTCGGTGAAAGAGGCGTTCGATCGCTACCAGCTCGACGATCCTCGAGCGGCCGATCCGGGCGCCAGCATGGGCGACGCCTGATCACCATGAGCAAGAGCGACCAGCAGAGCCCCGCCGACCGCGAGGACGTCACCTCGAAGCTCGACAAGAAGGTCTACGAGCGCGAGCTGTTCCGGCTTCAGACCGAGCTCGCCAAGATTCAGGAGTGGACTCGCTCGTCCGGGCAACGTGTGGTGATCCTGTTCGAAGGACGCGACGCAGCCGGCAAGGGCGGCGCCATCAAGCGGATCACGCAGTACCTCAACCCTCGGGTCGCGCGGATTGTCGCGCTACCGGCCCCGACTGAGCGTCAGACATCGCAGTGGTACTTCCAGCGTTACATCGAGCACCTTCCAGCGGCCGGCGAGATCGTCCTGTTCGACCGCAGTTGGTACAACCGCGCAGGCGTCGAGCGGGTCATGGAGTTCTGTACCGACGACGAGTACCGGCGCTTCCTGCACCAGACGCCTGAGTTCGAACGCATGCTCGTTGAGGATGGGATTCAACTTCGCAAGTACTGGTTCAGCGTGAGCAACGCTGAGCAAGAGCGTCGTTTTCGATCGAGACTCGACGACCCCCTGCGTCGCTGGAAGTTGTCACCGATGGACGTCCAGTCGATCAAGCGGTGGGAGCAGTACTCACGGGCCAAGGACGAGATGTTCGTGCACACCGACATCCACGAGGCGCCCTGGTACGTGGTCGAAGCCGACGACAAGCGACGAGCGCGCATCAACATGATCGCTCACCTGATCTCGACGCTCCCCTACGCGGCGTCCAAGCCAAAGACCATCGCGCTGCCGGACTATCCCGCGTCCACCGGATACCAACGGCCGAGCAAGGACCACTTCACCTACGTGCCCGACCACGCCGCGACGCTGGGCTAACTGCTCACCGCGGAACCGGCTTCGCTACGCAGAGCCCTCACCTTCCGCCGCTGGGTCAATCGGCTCGACTGCATCGAGCTCTACGCGAGTCGCGCGGTAGTCGTAGCCGTCTTGCCACACCTGCTCGAACTCAAAGGTCACAACCTGACCCGAAACTGCCGATCGGTAGCCTCGAGCGCGGAGCGCCGAGAAGTGCGCCCAGCACCCACCGGGAGTCTCCGCTGCGTCGAGGACGCCCCAACCTTCATCCGCGTGCCACTCGCGTACAACACCGCGGATCACCACGACGGCCGCCGGCTGTCTTCCCTTCGGACGGCTTCTGCCACACCGAGATGTGGTTCTGACTCTCATTGGTGAACGGGCTTCGCGACCAGTCTTCCCACCGGTGGAGCAATCGCATGCCCGCGAGCTGCGCCATGAGATCGAGCTCGGCAGGCCAGACATAGCGGAACGGCATGCTGGCGAACGGGCCGTCCCTGAGCACTTCGACGTGGTGCGACACCAGTCGTTGCGTCGCCACGTCGTACTCATCGATACCTATGTGCGACTCGGTCACCGAGAACGGCACGAAACGCTCCCCGCGGGGCAATTGGCGAAGAGCGGGAACCATCGTCTCGACCACAAACACTCCCCCAGGCGCCAAGTGGTCCGCGGCATTCTGGAAGCAGCGCACTTGCGCGTCCTGCTCGGTCAGGTTCATGACGGTGTTGAAAACGAGGTAGACGAGAGCGAACTCACCGCGACCCACCGCGTGTGCGGTCGACATGTCCCCGTCAACGACCGGAATCGACTCGGCGTCGCCTCCAGCCTTCGCCCGAAGCTTCGCCACCATGTCCTCAGAGAGTTCAATGCCGGACACCGAGACGCCTCGCTCAGCCAACGCGAGGGCGACGCGTCCAGTCCCAATCGCGAACTCCAGGGCTGGCCCACCATCAGCGAGTTCACTCAGCACATCTGTCGTCTGAGCGAGCAACTTGTCGGAGAACATCTCCGCGCAGTCCTCGTCGTAGCTTGCAGCAGCTCGCTCACCGAACCAGTTCTCCACGGAACCAATCTAGGGCGGCGTCACGCCAGGATCGACCGCATTTCTGGACGCGGCGATCGACTAGGACGCCACGGCGTCGGACTCCATCTCCCACACCAGGACTTCGGCAGCAGTAACCGCAGTCACGCGCTGGCCGTCACTGCCGACGATCCTGACCGCGTCACCAGCTTCGAGTTGACCAGCGCCTTCGAGTTCGACCGTTCCACGTGCCACATACAGGTGGACGAACGGCGCGTCCGGCAACTGCACAGATGAACCAGCGTCCACGCGTGCCGCGTACAGCGCCGCATCACGCTGACTGATCGAGATCGCGCGATCGTTGGCGTGCTTGCGTCATGCCGGACGCGACGGTAACTAGACCCCCACCAGCCAGCTCTTCGCCGATGTCGAGTTGTTCGTATCCGGGCACGATGTTGCGCTCGTCTGGCAGCACCCACATCTGCACGAAGTGCACCGACTCGGAGTGCTCGGGCTCGCCGGTCAGCGTCCACGAGTCGTTCTTCTCGGAGTGCAAGATGCCGGTGCCCGCACTCATGCGCTGCGCCAGGCCGGGATAGATGACGCCGGAATGGCCGGTCGAGTCCTGGTGAACCAACGACCCGTCAAGCACCCACGTGACGATCTCCATGTCGCGATGCGGGTGCGTTTCGAATCCGGTACCCGGGTGCACGATGTCGTCGTTGCTCACGAGCAGTAGCCCGAAGTGCGTGTTGTTGGCGTCGTAGTGCTGACCGAACGAGAACGAGTGGTGCGAGTCGAGCCACCCCCAGTCAGTGGCAAACCGATCAGAAGCGCGTCGCACGTCCAGAGAAGCCATACCGCCATTGTGCGGACTCAGGAAGTTCACACTGGGCGGCCCTGAGCGTCGACCAGGTCCACACTCGACGGGCCTGAGTGTTGCCAGGTGCACACTCGGCGGGAGGTGGGGCCACTCAAATTGTGGGGGGTCTACAACGATGACGGGTCCGCCACCCCTAGCCTGCTGCCGTGACAACCGCGAGGGCTAGCGCCGCAACGGTGCGCCGCATCGAGCGTGCCTCCGGGCAGCTCGCCAGCGAAGCAATGGCTCGCGTCGAGGCCACCCTGCCGTGGTTTCGCGCGATGTCGGCAGAGGACCGTTCGTGGATCACCCTCGTCGCGCAACGCGGCATCGCTGCCTTCGTCGACTGGAGCCGCAAACCGGACGCCGGACGCGTCATCACCACCGACGTGTTCGGCTCAGCGCCGCGTGAACTCGCGCGCGCCGTCACCCTGCAGCAGACCGTCGAGCTGGTCCGCACCACCATCGAGGTCGTCGAGGAGCACTCCGCAGAGTTGGCCGCCCCCGGCGACGAAGCGCCGCTGCGCGAAGCGGTCTTGGTCTTCGCACGTGAGGTGGCCTTCGCTGCCGCCGAGGTGTACGCGCAGGCCGCCGAGGTGCGCGGCGCGTGGGACGCCCGCCTCGAGGCCCTGCTCGCGGACGCCCTCATGCGCGGCGATGTCGGCGACGACGACCTCTCACGCGCCGCCGCCCTGGGGTGGTCGCGCGCACCCCACGTCTTCGCCGTCGCCGGGCTGACACCGGACGCCGAGGCGGCCACGGTGGTCGACGGCATCCGCCGCGCCGCCAGGCACTCCGGGCTCGACGTCATCTCAGGCGTCCACGGTCACGAGTTGGTCTGCATCCTCGGCGGCACCCTCGACGACCGGCACAACACCGTCGGCGCCGTCGCTCCCCTGATCGCGCAGTTCGGCGAGGGCCCAGTCGTTGTCGGCCCCGTGGTCGAAGACCTCCCCAACGCCGCACGCTCGGTGGCCGCCGCTCGTTCGGGGCTGCACGCGGCGTCCGGTTGGCCGCAAGCGCCACGACCGGTGTCCGCAGACGCCTTGCTGCCCGAGCGCGCATTGGATGGCGATGCCGACGCGCGCCGAACCCTGGTCGAGCAGGTGTACCGGCCACTTGTCGCGGCCGGGGGCGGGCTGCTCGAAACCGCCGCGGCGGTGCTCGAGCAGTCACCCTCACTCGAGGCAGCGGCCAGGGCCCTCTTCGTGCACGCCAACACGGTCCGCTATCGCATGCGGCGGATCACCGAGGTGAGCGGCCTCATCCCCACCGAGCCGCGGGACGCCTTCACCCTGCGGGTCGCCATGACGGTGGGCCGACTCGATGATCGAACTGCACCCCCGTTGTAGGGTTCCTACAACCAGGCCGGGTCCCGTTCGTCCACACCGGTACCGGCATTTCACCCTCAGTGCGCCAAGGTGGTTCTCGTGCTCGTCATCGTTGCGCCAGGACAAGGCGCCCAGGCGCCAGGCTTTCTCTCTCCGTGGCTTGAACTTCCCGGTTTCGAGGACCGCCTCCGATGGCTGGCAGCCGTCGCTGACCTCGATCTCGTGCACTACGGCACCGAAGCGGACGCCGACACCATCCGTGACACCGCGATCGCCCAACCACTCCTGGTGGCGTCCGGTCTGGTGTCGCTGCTGAGTCTGTTCCCCCACCCGGCTGACGCCTTCGGCAAAGTCGCCGTCGGTGCTGGCCACTCCGTCGGCGAGATCACCGCAGCGGCAGCCGCCGGTGTGATGTCAGCCGAGCAGGCGATGGTGCTCGTGCGTGAACGCGGCAAGGCCATGGCGGCCGCCGCTGCCGTCACCGAAACCGGCATGACCGCGGTGCTTGGCGGCGACCAAGACGCCGTGATCTCGGCGATCGAGAAGCACAACCTGACACCGGCCAACATCAACGGGGCCGGCCAGATCGTCGCCGCCGGAACGATGGACGACCTCGCGCGCTTCCAAGACGACCCGCCCGAAGGTGCGCGGCTGCGCCCATTGCCCGTCGCCGGTGCGTTCCACACCAAGCACATGGCGCCAGCGGTCGCCACACTCGCAGGTTTCGCCAGAGCCATCTACACGCACGACGCTCGCACGCAGTTGCTCTCCAACGCCGACGGCATGGTGATTCAGAGCGGACGCGAGTACCTGACGCGGCTCGTGCAGCAGGTGAGCAACCCGGTGCGCTGGGATCTCTGCATGCAGACCATGGTCGAGCTCGGCGTCACCGCCCTCATCGAGGTACCCCCGGCCGGAACCCTCGCGGGCCTGGCCAAGCGGGCGCTGCCTGACGTCGAGGTCGTCGCGCTCAAGACCCCCGACGACTTGGACGCGGCCCGCGAGCTCGTCGCACGCCATGGCGTCGCGAGCCACCTCGACTCAACGCCCACGTGGCGCATGCTGGTGGCGCCGTCCAAGGGCATGTTCCACCGCATCGACGCTGGCGTCGGCGACGAGCTCGACGCCGGTGCCCGCATCGGCCACGTCAAGACCAACCGTGACGAGCAAGAGATCATCGCCCCGCACGGCGGCACCATCGTCGAGTGGCTCGTCGAAGATGGCGACCCCGTCTCGCCCGGCCAACCCGTCGTCCGACTGCACCCGCACGGTGGTGCCTGATGACCCCGACTACCGGGCTCGCTCCGCGGCCCGGCGCACAGCATGCGCGCATTCTCGGCGTCGGCGCCTACCGCCCCTCGCGCATCGTCACCAACGACGAGATCTGCGAGCTCATCGACTCGTCCGACGAGTGGATCCGCGAGCGGTCGGGCATCATCACTCGCCACTTCGCCGACGCCGACGAGACCGTCGTCGACATGGCTGCTGCGGCGTCCGAGAAGGCACTCGCCACCGCGGGTGTTCGCGCTGACCAGATCGACACCGTGATCGTCAGCACGGTCACCCACCTCACGCAGACACCGTCAGCCTCGGCCGAGCTCGCCTTTCGACTCGGCACTGGCAAGCCAGCGGCATTCGACATCAGCGCAGCATGCGCCGGGTTCAGCTACGGCCTCGCAATCGCGCAAGATCTGATTCGCGGCGGCAGCGCCACCAACGTGCTGCTCGTCGGCGTCGAGAAGCTGTCCGACCTCACCGACCCGACCGACCGCAGCATCGCCTTCATCTTCGGCGACGGCGCAGGCGCTGCAGTGATCGGCCCGTCCGACGTGCCGGCCATCGGCCCGGTCGTCTGGGGATCAGACGGTGAGCAGACCGAGGCAATCACCCAAGACGTGTTCTGGACCGAGCTTCGCGACAACCCCGACCACAAGTTCCCGTCGCTGCGTATGGCCGGGCAGCAGGTGTTCCGCTGGGCGGTCTACGAGATGGCCAAGGTCGCCAAAGAGGCACTGGACGCCGCGGGCATCGCGGCGTCCGACCTCGACGTGTTCATCCCCCACCAGGCCAACATGCGCATTACCGACGCCATGATCAAGCAGCTCGACCTGCCGCCGTCGGTGGTCGTGGCTCGTGACATTGCCGAAACCGGCAACACCTCAGCGGCATCCATCCCCCTGGCCATGGGGCGAATGCTGGAAGAAGGCCAGATCAAACGCGGTGACGTTGCCCTGCTCATTGGCTTCGGCGCCGGGCTCGTCTACTCCGCCCAGGTCGTGGTCGTGCCATAGTCATGCCGTTCTCCCGCCACCGCGGGAACAACGAAACAGAACAGTCCAGCACCAGAACCCAAGGAGTTCCCAATGGCGGACCAGCAGGAGATCCTCAGCGGCCTCGCTGAGATCGTGAATGAGGTCGCGGGCGTCCCCGCCGACAGCGTTCAGATGGACAAGGCGTTCACCGACGACCTCGACATCGACTCGCTGTCGATGGTCGAGGTTGTGGTTGCCGCGGAAGAGAAGTTCGGCGTCAAGATCCCCGACGACGACGTCAAAGACCTCCGCACCGTCGGCGATGCCGTCAACTACATCGCGCAGGCGGGTGCCTGAGCAATGACCACCACCCCCAGGTCTGACGCGCAGACCGTCGTCATCACCGGACTCGGCGCTACCACGCCGGTCGGCGGCGACGTCGCGTCGACCTGGGACGGACTGCTCGCTGGTCGCTCCGGCGTCCGCTCCCTCACCGAGGAGTGGGCGTCGGAGCTGCCGGTGCAGTTCGCTGCACGAGTAGCGGTCGAACCCGAAGACGTGCTCGACCGCGTTGAAGCACGCAAGCTCGACCGCACCCAGCAACTCGCGCTCGTTGCGGCTCGCGAGGCGTGGGCGGACGCCGGTTCACCCGAAGTCGACCCAGAGCGGCTCGGCGTCAGCATCGCCACCGGCATCGGCGGCGCATTGACGCTGCTCGGCCAGTGGGACGTGTACCGCGAGTCGGGCCCTCGTCGGGTCAGCCCGCACACCATTCCGATGCTGATGCCGAACGGTCCGGCTGCCATCGTCGGTCTCGAGTTCTCCGCACGCGCCGGGGTTCACACCCCGGTGTCGGCGTGCGCCTCTGGCGCCGAGGCGATGGCGCAAGGGCTCCAGATGATCCGTAGCGGCCGCGCCGACATGGTCGTCGTCGGTGGCACCGAGGCCTGCATTCACCCGCTGCCATTGGCCGCCTTCGCGGCGATGCGCGCACTGAGTAAGCGCAATGACGACCCGCCAGCGGCGTCCCGTCCGTGGGACACCGGTCGCGACGGTTTCGTCTTCGGCGAGGGCGCTGCGGTGCTCGTGATCGAGACCGCCGAGCATGCAAAGGCACGCGGCGCCACGATCTACGGCGAGGTTGCCGGTTCCGGCATCACCGCCGACGGCCACCACATTGCGCAGCCCGACCCAGAGGGCAAGGGAGCCACTCGCGCAATGCGAATGGCACTGACGGACGCAGGTGCGACGGCGTCCGACGTGGTGCACATCAACGCGCACGGCACCAGCACCCCGCAGGGCGACGTCGCTGAGGCTCAGGCCATTCGCGCGGCTCTCGGTGAGGACGCCGCGTCGCAGGTTGTCGTGACGTCGACCAAGTCGATGACCGGTCACTTGCTCGGGGCAGCTGGGGCCGTCGAGTCGATTGCCGCCGTGATGTCTCTGCACGACCGCCTGGTGCCGCCGACCATCAACCTCGATGACCTCGATCCTGAGGTCAAGCTCGACATCGCCGCAAACCAAGCGCGCAAACTCGCCGAAGACCGGTTCCCCGGCGCTGTCGCACTGAACAACTCGTTCGGCTTCGGCGGACACAACGTGGCGCTGGCGTTCCGGAGCTACCCGTGACCGCAACCGGTTCTGCGCCCGAGACTGCTGCCGCGGCTACTACCGCAGCTGCGCCTCAGGTGAAGAAACCGAAGGTCCCCCGCGAAGACGACCCGCGCAACCCCAACAAGCGGCTCCGTGCCTTCTTCGATGACGGCACGTTCGTCTCGCTGACCGCCGACGGTGACTCCGGCATGCTGGCCGGGCATGGCTTGGTCAAGGGCACTCACGCGGTGGCCTTCGCCTCCGACGCCACCGTCATGGGCGGCGCCATGGGGGCTGAAGGCTGCAAGGTGATCCTCGCCGCCTACGCCCGCGCACTGGCCGACGAGATCCCGGTGATCGGTCTCTGGCACTCCGGCGGCGCTCGCCTTGCCGAGGGCGTCGTGTCGCTGCACGCCGTCGGCGAGGTCTTCAACATCATGACCAGGGCGTCCGGACGCGTCCCGCAGATCTCGGTGGTGCTCGGGGCAGCTGCCGGTGGTGCTGCCTATGGGCCCGCCCTCACCGACATCGTGATCCTGGGGCCGAACGGTCGCGTCTTCGTGACGGGGCCAGACGTCGTCCGCTCAGTGACAGGCGAAGACGTGACAATGGAGCGGCTCGGGGGTGCTGAACCGCACGCCCGCCGGAGCGGCGTGGTGCACATCGCCACTGAGACCGACGACGAGGCCCTCACCAAAGCTCGCGCGCTCACGAGTCTGCTGGGTGCGCAGGGCGAACTCGACGAGGCGTCACCGGTCAAAGACGTCGACCTCGCCACCTACCTGCCAGAGTCAGACAAGCGCGCGTACGACGTCCACCCGCTCGTCGAGCACCTGCTCGATGAGGGCACGTCGGTCGAGCTGCACGAGCGCTGGGCACCCAACATCGTCACGACGCTTGGACGCCTCGGCGACCGAACCGTTGGTGTCATCGCCAACAACCCGCTGCGGCTCGGTGGGTGCCTCGACTCGCCGTCGGCTGAGAAGGCCGCTCGCTTCGTCCGCATGTGTGACGCGTTCGGCGTCCCACTAGTCGTCGTTGTCGACGTCCCCGGTTACCTGCCAGGCGTCGGACAAGAGTGGGAGGGCGTGGTTCGTCGTGGCGCCAAGCTGCTGCACGCCTTCGCCGAGGCGGTCGTCCCCCGCGTCACGGTCGTGACCCGCAAGGCATACGGCGGCGCTTACATCGCCATGAACTCTCGCGCGCTCGGTGCCACGCGCGTCTTCGCGTGGCCGAACTCGACGGTGGCCGTCATGGGGTCGATCGCGGCCATCCGAATCTTGCACCGGCGCAAGCTGGCCGATGTCCCCGAGGACGTTCGCGCCGAGATCGAGCAAGAGCTCGCTGACGAGCACGAACTGATCGCCGGAGGCATCGACAAGGCCAAGGCACTCGGCGTCGTCGACGAGGTGATCGAGCCGAGCGTCACCAGGTCGGCCTTGGCCGCCGCGATCGTGGCAGCCGCTCCCCTGCGCGGCCGGCACGGCAACATCCCCCTGTAACCAGTACTGGCGCGGAACGTCACGACTTCGGGGTGATCCACCGCGGTCCTGGCCCGGACGAGTTACCCCAAACCCGTGCCGTGGACTGCACCGGCGGCGTACCGTCCCCTCCATGCGAACCCCGGTCGCCAAGAACGACGCATTCACCCGCTCTCGCGGAACAATCGCTGCACTCATCCTGGGGATAGCCGCGCTCGCGCTGGCGTTCGTCACCGTGCCTGGCCCGGCAGCGGCGTCCCCGCAACCTCCCAAGGGTGTGCCAGCGGGGCTGACCAAGTGCACCCAGGCACTGCAGGCCTGGTGCGGCGAGCTCGACGTGCCACTCGACCGCAGCGGACGGACGCCGGGCACCACCACGGTCCGGTTCCAGTACTACCCAGCAACCGCCACCACTCGCCCGGCCGGAACCATCGTGGCCCACGAGGGCGGCCCGGGATACGCGACGACCGACAGCGCTGAGTACTTCCTGGAGTTGCTGCAACCACTGCGCGACGACCGCGCTGTGCTGCTGGTCGATGCGCGAGGCACCGGATGGAGCGACCCCATCGACTGCCCAGAGGCGCAGAGCTACGCGGGTGACTGGGTCGAGGACGCCGCAGCGTGCGGCAAGCGACTCGGCGACAAGGCTGACCTCTACACCACTGCGAACGTGGCCGACGACATGGCGGACGTGCTCGCCTTCCTCGACATCGACGAGGTCGACGTATACGGCGACAGCTACGGCTCGTTCTTCGCGCAGACCTTCACAGCGCGCTACCCCAACCTCGTGCGCAGCGCAGTGTTCGACGGCACGTACCCCATCTCCGGGCTCGACCCGTGGTACGCAACCACAGCGCAGCGGCTGCGCGAGAACGTGACGCTCTACTGCGAGCGCAGCCCCGACACCTGCGCCGTGCCTCCGCGACAGATGCAGGGCATCCTGGCGGACGCCATCAGCTACGTGCGCAACAACCGGGTCACCACGACCGCGCCCGACGGTTACGGGTACGAAGTGCCCGTCACTCTCACACCACGACGACTGCTCGACACGCTGCTCTACAGCGACGTGACCGCTGGCTACATGCGCGCTATTCCCGCGGCGCTCATCGCGCTGCTCGACGACAATCCCCGCCCCATCGGACGCATGGTCGCCGAGTCGCTCGGAGCTAGCACCGACGGAATGCCAGGCAAGATGGCGATCCCGCGTCCGAACAGCGAGCTCCGCAGCTGGTCAGAGGGCGCTTACCTGGCCTACGCCTGCTCTGACTACCCGCAGCTCTGGAACAAGCAGGCCGGACGCGCCGAGCGCGAGCGACAACTCGACGCAGCCATCGACAACCTGAGCCCCTCGGTGACCAAGCCGTGGACGCCGCAAGAGTGGGCATCGAGCGAGTTCTTCGTCTATGACTACTGCATCGGATGGCCGAAGCCGACCGTTGCCGAACCGCCGTTCCCTGGCGGCAAGTACCCGAACGTCCCCGTGCTCGTCCTCAATGGTGACTTCGACCTGCGCACCGACCTCTACCAAGCGCGCAAGGTGGCCCAGAACTTCCCGAACTCGACCTACGTCGAGGTTCCCAATGCCGGCCACGTCACCGCGATCTACGACGCCGATCGCTGCCCATCGGTTATCGCCAGACGATTCATCGAAACGTTGGACGCCGGCAACACTTCGTGCGTAAAGGACACACCAGAGCACCGCGCCGTGAATCGCTTCGCCGAAACTGCACAGGACGCCCCGCAGGCGACGGTCGCGAGCAAACGCGATGAGTCCACTGCTCGGGACCGGCGTGCTGCCTACGTGACCATGGAGTCAGTCGCGGACGTGATCGACCGCTGGTACGCGATCCCCGGCTACACCGGGTCGGGCCTCTACGGCGGCCGGTTCGGCATGTACACGACGAGCGGTTACCCGTTCACCGATCGCGTCTGGTCACTCCAGCTGAACCACCTGAAGTGGGTTCGCGACATTCAGGTCACGGGCACCGGCACGATGCAGCGGGGACGCGGCCCTGCCGAAATGACGTTGACGATTCGCGGTGCCGGAACCGACAAGGGCGCACTGGTCATGACGTGGACCACGCGGGTACCGCTCGAGACGGCGTCCATCACCGGCACCATCGGTGGTCGCACCATCGACCTCGAGGTACCGGCCCCCACGTACTTCTGACCACCATCACTCTCAGCCATTGCCCTCGACCGGCGTCGCGGAGGAGGTGGGCACCTTGGAGGTGTGCCATGCCCAAGTACCTCGTGAAGGCGTCGTACAGCAGTCAGGGAATCAAGGGGGTTCTTCAGGAAGGCGGCACTAGTAGGTCGGACGCGATCGCCAAGGCGGTCGTTGCCAGCGGCGGCCAGTTGGAGTCGTTCTACTTCGCGTTCGGTTCACACGATGTGTATGCCATTGCCGATCTACCCGACAACACGGCGGCAATCGCGCTCGCTGCCACAGTCGGTGCAACCGGAGCCCTGAGCGACTACGAGACCGTCGTGCTTCTCAGCCCGCAAGAGATCGACAGAGCTGTGCAGCAGTCCGTTGACTACCGCCCACCGGGAGCCTGACGAGCTAGCAGCGAGTCACGCCACGTCACAGGACGAGCGCGAGGCCCCTCCCGCGCTAAGCGGAAGGGGCCCCTCTCGCGACCGGACAGGGAAGGGGACGCGTCCGGCCACACGCACCCGGTATCGATCGGCTAGATCACCTGGTGCAGCCAGCGGACCGGTGCGCCGTCGCCGGCGTACCGGAAGGTCTCGAGCTCGTCGTCCCACGGACGTCCAAGCAGCTGATCCAGCGCAATGGGTAGCGCCGACTTGCCCGCCTCGGCGTCCAGCATCGCGAGCCGGATGCGGTCCTCGGGAACCAAGATGTCGCCGTGAATGCCCATCACAGCGTGAAAGATGCCGAGCGTTGGCGTGTACATGTAGCGCTCACCCTCGAACCCCGGTGACGCCTCTTCGGTGATCTCGTAGCGCACGTGTTCCCAGCCGCGCATGGCCGAGGCGAGCGTGGACGCCGTGCCTGGCGAGCCCTGCCACGAGAGCTCAGCGCGGTAACTCGCCGTCTGGGCTGGCTGCGGCGTCCATTCGAGGCTGACTTCACCACCGAGGACGCCGGCGATCGCCCACTCGACATGCGGGCACAGCGCTGCAGGCGCGGAGTGCACGAACACCACACCGCGTGTCATTGGAGAAAGCGACATCTCCGGCCTCCTTTACGAGGGTCGCCTTCCCCAGCTACCTCGTCAGCGGAGCACCGCCGGATGTCTGCCTCGCATTGTGCCCGACCGCCGGGGGTCAAGCCACCATCGACCCCTCGACACGCCGCCCCATGCCGACCCGTCTCAGGAGCCCAGCCTCAGGGCGGCCCAGCTTCAGGGCGGCCCCGCCTCAGGAGACCCAGACCCCCACCAGCCACACCCCCAGGATCGCGACCCCCGCCAGCATCTGCACCAGCGTGCCGACCCCATACCCCTGCAGGGCCTCCCAGGTGGTGTCCCAGGCGGCCTTTGGATGGCGCAGCCGTACCAACTCCGCGAGCCACAGCCCACCCACACCCCCGACCACGATGCCCAGCACCGGGATCGTGAAGAACCCGATCACCGCCCCGACCATCGCCGCGGCCAGCGCCCACCACGGAGCGCCAGCACCAGTGGCTTTCCGCCCCGACCACATCAGCGCCGCGACGGTGCCAACCGCCGCCAGCACCGTCACCACCGCAAAGGTCGTCCAGCGCGCCGCGCCACCGCCATCGAGCAGGGCCCACACCCCCACGGCGACCCACATCAGCGCCAACCCCGGCAGCACGGGCACCACGAGCCCCACGAGACCGACCACCATCGCGACGGCGACGAGCAACTCCAGCCAAGGGCTCACGGCGCGATCGTCCCACGCCGAGGTGTGCCATCGCCCGAACCGCACCACACTGGAGGGGTGACCCCCGACGAACGCCACCCTCGCCGTGCTCTAGTCACCGGCGCGACCGGCTACATCGGTGGACGCCTGGTGCCCGAACTGCTGGACGCGGGCTTCACCGTGCGCGTCCTCGCTCGTCGTCCCGAACGCCTCCGCGACCACCCGTGGGGCGACCGCGTCGAGATCGTCACAGGCGACGCCAGCAAGCCTGACGACATCGCCGCCGCACTCAGTGACACCGACGTCGCCTACTACCTCTTGCACTCGTTGGTCGAGGGTCAAGGATTCGAAGACCTCGAGGCGACGATGGCGCAGACGTTCGCGGACGCGGCGCGCACGCAAGGCGTCCAACGCATCGTCTACCTCGGCGGGCTGATGCCTCCGACTGATTCGTTGTCACCGCACCTGTCGTCACGGCTGCACGTCGGCGAGATACTTGCGCGACTCCGGCGTCCCGACCGCGGAGTTACGCGCCGCCGTGATCATCGGATCAGGATCAGCGTCGTTCGAGATGCTGCGCTACCTCACCGAGCGCCTGCCCGCGATGGTGACGCCGAAGTGGGTGCGCAACCGCATCCAGCCGATCGCGATTCGGGACGTCCTGCGCTACCTCGTCGCGGCGGCCGACTTGCCTCCGGACGTCAACCGGTCGTTCGACATCGGTGGACCCGACGTGCTCACCTACGAAGACATGATGCAGCGATACGCCGCCGTTGCTGAGCTGCCCCGACGCATCGTGGTTCCCGTTCCGGTGTTGTCGCCGACGCTGTCGAGCCACTGGGTCGGTCTCGTGACACCTGTGCCGCGCAGCATCGCGCGTCCGTTGGTCGCATCGCTGAAGCACGAGGTCTACTGCCGCGAGCACGACATCGCCGACTATGTTCCCGATCCACCCGAGGGTCTGACCTCGTTCGACCGCGCCGTCGAGCTCGCGCTTCGTCGCATCAAGGACGCCGATGTCGCGACGCGTTGGTCGAACGCCTCCGTGCTTGGCGCTCCCAGCGACCCACTCCCGAGCGACCCCGACTGGGCAGGCGGATCGCTCTACTCCGACGTGCGCGAACGTGAGACGACGGCGTCCGTCGACTCGCTGTGGACGGTGATCGAGGGCATCGGTGGTGACCGTGGGTGGTACTCGTTCCCGCTCGCGTGGGAGACGCGCGGTCTCATCGACCGCCTCGTCGGAGGCGTCGGCCTGCGACGCGGGCGACGAAACCCCGACCACCTGTTCGTGGGCGAGTCACTCGACTTCTGGCGAGTCGAGGAGCGGCTTCCGCGTGAGTTGCTGCGGTTGCGCGCCGAGATGCGAGTGCCGGGGCAGGCGTGGCTCGAGATGAGCATCGACGGCGGAGGCGCTGATGCCAGTGATGCCAGCGACACCGTTGTTGCGCACCCGACCACCTATCGGCAGCGCGCGCTGTTTCACCCGCGCGGGTTGTGGGGTCACGTGTACTGGTGGATGGTCGCGCCCTTCCACGGCATCGTGTTCGGTTCGATGGCGCGCAACATCGTGGGTGCCGCCGAAGCGCTCGAGGACGCACCGGCGTCCGAGCCGGCTGCGTCCGGGCCACCTGCGTCCGAGCGACCTGGCACAGCTCAGAGCACGACGTCCGCCCACGTGCGGTAGCCAGGAGCGACCCTCGGCCACGGGTACTGCTGCTCCCAACGCTGTGCCAGCGCGAGCAGCATGCCGTCGCGATACCGCGGCCCAGCCACCTGCAAACCGAACGGAATGCCCAGGTCGGTGATGCCCGCGGGCAACGACAGCGTCGGATGCCCGGTGATGTTCGTGTACGGAGTGTTGAAGACCTCGGGCGGCATCATCCCCGGTGAGTCGGTCTCTGACATGCGTCCGTCGGCGAGCCACCCAGCTGCGGCGTTGACCGGGCTGAGCAGGACGCCATCGTCGCCGAGCAACGCATCGAGCGATCGCACGAGGTCAAACCGTCGACGGCGCGCGGCGAGGTATTGGTCAAGGCCGACGCCGAGGCCCCACTCCATGAATCCGCGCGCGCCCGGGTGCATCTGCTCAAGCCCCTGCGTGACCCACTCGCGTCCGAATCGGGCCACATGTTCGGCGGTCGCGATCGTGAACCAGTCGTCGTCAACGTCGACGTCGCCGCACAGTTGCCGTGGCTCGACCCGCACCGGCTCAACACCGAGCAGCTCGCTCATCTGGTTGACGGCAACGTCGAAGGGCTGTTGCACGTTGCTCGGCAGTGCGGCGTCCCGCGCGAAGCGGTCGACGACGAACAGCGTGCGCACCTCGGACGCCCGGGCGACCTGGTCGACATGCACCTGCGGCAAGGACGCCGGATCGCCGTCGACGCGTCCGGCCATCACCCGCCACAACAGCGCCAGATCGTCTGCGGACGTAGCGAATGGCCCCTCGGTGGACATGTCGATCCAGTCGGGGGTTGGCCAACGACCGATGACCCCGTGCGTCGGCTTCAGCCCGACCAATCCACAGAACGCTGCCGGGATCCGGATCGAGCCACCACCATCGGTCGCCGTCGCGATCGGCACCATGCCGCTGGCGAGGGCGGCAGCGCTGCCGCCGCTCGACCCACCTGGCGAGTACTCACGCCGCCAGGGGTTGCCGGTCGTGCCGAAGACGAGGTTCTCGGTGTAGCCCTCGGTGGCGAACTCCGGAAGGTTCGACTTGCCGACGATGACGGCGCCCGCGTCGGTCAGCCGTTGCGGCACCGTTCCGTGCTGCTCGGCAGGGGCGGCGTCCGACAGCAGCAGCGAGCCCTGCGTCGTCACCATTCCGGCGACGTCCTCGAGATCCTTGATGAGCACCGGGACCCCCGCGAGCGGACCGGGGTCGTCGCCGCGCGCCACCGCGGCGTCCACCTCGTGGGCCGCGGCTTCGGCCGCCTCATCGCACCGGGCGACGACCGCGTTCAGGTCACCGTCGATGGCGTCGATGCGGCGCAGCGCCTCGGCCACCAACTCAGCCGCGCTGACCTTCCCGGCGCGCACGGCGTCCGCCAGGCGCGCGAGCTCTCCAGTGACCACGCCGCCACGCTACTGCCCGCCCGCTCAGCGTCGCGCACGTCGCAGTCTGGACCGGGATGGGTGGTGGGTTAGGCGGATCAGGTGACGCTTCTCGGTCGGCCGATTCGGACCTGGACGCCGGGTGAGTAGTGCGTGAGCGGTTCGCCCTCGGGTTTCGGTAGCCCGGCGGCAGTGACCAGTCCGTCGTCGCACGACTCAAGCTCGGCCCGTTGTAGTGGCCAAGGGGCGTGTTCAGCATCGGCGAAGCGCAGTGTGGCGCGTGGCCCGTGGCTGAACAGCCGCCAACGAGCCGTGAGGAAGTGCTCGAGTTCGGTCACCTCGTCCGGGGGGATCGGGCCCCCTGGCCTGACAACAACGGTGCTACTGGCACCCCGGGGGTCCGGCCAGCGGCGTCGCGTCGTGTACCGCATCTGCTCGGGAGTGCCGCTGAGCCGCATGGACGCCCAGAAGTACGGCAGACGGTAAGCGACCCGGGCGGTCACCACGGCGGCCAGCCTGGCCGCCTCTAACGAAAAGAACCACACGCCCACTCGACCGTTTCGGTCGCGGACATACGTGCGCACGTTCGTCTCACAGAACCTTCCCAGCCACGGAAGCGCCGGAAGTCCAGGCGGGGCCACCCACATGTGGAAGGGAACCAGCCCGACCCAGGCCCGGCCGTCGTACGTGTCGACCGTCAACCCGTGCGGCAAGAGGTCCTGTACGGCATCTCGCTCAAACGGCCAGTGCACGAATGTCAGCTGCTCCCAACGGTGAATCATCACCGCGTGCTCGACCTTGAGCGGACAAGTGCCATCTAGCGCGCCAGAGTCCACGCGATCAGAGTCCCACGGCAATTGCGTCCACCCATCGCGAACGAGGTGTGTCACTGCACACACCAACAAAGCGCCTATGCCAGCAAGGCGGCGACCTTCACCGACGCCGCGACCGCAAGCGGCCCCAACGCGTCCAGGCGATCGGCGGGGATCCGTCGCTCCGGGCCCCACACGTTCAGCACCGCGATCGGACGCCGTCGCGCATCGAGCACCGCCGCGGAGACCCCGTTGGTCAGGGCGGCGTCCTCTCCATGGCACCGGGCGTACCCCAACTCACGGGCGCGAGCCAACTCCTGCTCCAACGCCGTGCGATCGGTGATCGTGTTCTCGGTGAACTGCTCGAGGGTGGACGGCAACGCTCCTTCGCGTTCCTCCTCGGACAACCACGCCAAGAAGATCTTGCCGCTCGACGTGGAGTGCAACGACACCCGCTCCTCGGTCCACGGCGTGAACGTGCCGGCGATCACCGACAGGTGGTCGACGTACCGAAGGCTCGCGGTCTTGACCAGCGCCAGGCTCACGGTCTCGCCGGTGGCCTCTGACAGGTCTTCGAGCACTGGACGCACCCGCCGCACGACCGATGCCTCGTCGGCCGCGGCACCCAACCGCACCGCTCCGTACCCGACGCGATAGCCACTGGACGCCGACGCGCGTTCGACCATGCCGTGCGCCTCGAGCGTGGCGAGTAAGCGCCACGCCGTGCTGCGGTTGAGGCCGCACTGATCGGCGAGCTCGGCCACTGTCGGGGCGCGCTCGGACGCCGCGACCGCGGCCAGCAGATCGAGCGCGCGGTCGACCGACTGCACGGGCTGAGCCGGCCCCCCATTCGATGGGGACGCCGAACCGCTCCCTGAGGCAGAACGCGTGGAACGTGTGGGCGAACTCAGCGGGAACTCCTTGACAGAGACCGGGAATGGCTTCTAGCGTCGTCGCACGATAGTAGACGGTTGTTCACATAGTGCAATAGTCCAACCCGTCATCGCACCACCAGCCCCACCCAGCACTCGCTCACCGGCCCCGGAGGTCACCGTGTCGCTCCCCCTGCAGTCGTCCGCCTTCATCACCTGCGCCCTCACCGGCAGCGGTGACTCCACCGGAATCAGCGACAAGGTGCCCGTCACCCCCGAACAGATCGCCGACTCCGCGCTCGAGGCCGCCGCAGCCGGCGCTGCTGTCGTCCACATCCACGTGCGCGACCCAGAGACCGGCAAGGGCTCGCGGCGTCCTGAGTACTTCCGCGAGGTCGTCGAGCGGGTGCGCGACTCCAAGGTCGACGTCGTCCTCAACCTCACGACCGGAATGGGCGGCGACATCGTTCTTGGCGGGCCCGAGAAGCCGTTGCCGCTGGACGAGCTCGGCACCGACATGGCCGGCGCCACCGAGCGTTTGCAGCACGTGGCCGAGTTGCGTCCCGAGATCTGCACGTTGGACGCCGGCACGATGAACTTCGCAGCAGGTGGCGACTACATCATGGTCAACACCCCCAAGATGTTCCGCGCAATGGCGCAGGGCATCAAGGATCTCGGCGTCAAGCCCGAGGTCGAGATCTTCGACACGGGTGACCTCGTGCTGCTGAACGAGGTCGTCAAGGAAGGCCTGATCGACGACCCGTGCATGGTGCAGCTCTGCATGGGAATCCCCTACGGCGCACCCAACGACGTGTCAACGCTGCAGTCGATGATTCACAACCTGCCGCCCGGCTCGGTCTACTCGATGTTCTCGATCGGCCGCTACCAACTGCCCTACGCCGCGCTCGCCCCGCTGGTCGGCGCGAACGTGCGCGTCGGCCTCGAAGACAACCTGTACCTCTCCAAGGGCGTGCTCGCCAGCAACGGTCAGCTCGTTGACCGTGCGAAGACCCTGCTCGAGACCATGAACGTGCATGTCATGGGCCCGCAGGAGGTGCGCGACAAGCTGGGCCTGGTCAAGCATGGCTAGTCCTGACGCTGCCAGTGCAGCGCCGCAAACACCCGAGCAGCTCGGCGTCACGGACGTCGGGCTGCTTGGGGGCGGCGTCATCGGGGGTGGGTGGGCGGCCCGCTTTCTGCTCAACGGCGTCAACATCAAGCTCTTCGATCCCGACCCTGAGGCCGAGCGCAAAGTCGATGAAATGGTGGCCAACGCCACCCGTGCCTGGCAGAGCCTGACCGACGTCCCGTTGCCGCAGCAGGGCAGTTTCACTCGCGCAGCGAGCCCGCAGGACGCCGCCACTGGCGTTCAGTTCGTGCAAGAGAGCGCACCTGAGAAGCCCGAACTCAAGCGCTCACTGCTGAGCCAGGCCAGTGAGGCTGCACCTGCCGACGTGGTCTTCGGCAGCTCGACGTCCGGCATCCTGCCAACGACGTTGCAGGCCGATATGACGCACCCGCAGCGACTCGTCGTTGGGCACCCCTTCAACCCGGTCTACCTGTTGCCCCTGGTCGAGGTATGCCCAGGTCAGCAGACCACGCCCGACGCCGTACAACGCGCCGCCGACGTGTACGCCTCACTCGGCATGAAGCCGCTGGTGCTGCAACACGAGATCGATGGGTTCGTCGCTGACCGCCTGCTCGAGGCGCTCTGGCGCGAGGCGTTGTGGTTGGTCAACGACGGAGTCGCCACCGTCGAGCAGGTCGATGACGCCATCCGTTACGGCGCCGGTCTGCGGTGGGCGTCGATGGGCACGATGCTCACGTACCGCATTGCCGGCGGTGAAGGCGGTATGCGTCACTTCATGGAGCAGTTCGGCCCAGCGCTCCAGTGGCCGTGGAGCAAACTGACCGACGTCCCAGAGCTCACCGACGAGTTGCTCGACCGCATCGAAGAGCAGTCAGATGCGCAGGCGGCAGGCGCGGGCGTCCGCGAGCTCGAGCGGTTGCGCGACGACTGCCTGGTCGGCGTGCTGCAAGGGTTGCGCGGGCGCGACTACGCCGCAGGAGCAGTGCTCAAGCAGTACGAGCAGAACCTTCGTTCGCGTCAGCCAGGGGTGGGCGCCTCGTCATGATCTGTCAGCACGCTCGCCAACACCGCGAGGCGGTCGCCCGGGAACGGGCTGACCTTGCCGGCGTTGGTGTCGACGTGCAGGTAGAGCGAGTCGCCACTTGCCACCGGGGTGTCACCGACCAGCAACGTGCTGTGCACCCGCAGCCGCTTCGCGTCGTGGGACGCCACCCGCGACTCAGCTGTGATGGTGTCGGTGGCGTTCACCTCGTGCAAGAACTTGATGGTGATCTCGACGGTGTACATCGCGGCGCCAGTGCGCTCGCGGTACTCAGCGCTCAACCCGAGGGCATCCAGGAACATTTCGTTCGCGTCGGTGAGCACCTGAGCGTACGCCGCATCGTTCATGTGGCCGTTGTAGTCGATCGTCGTCGGGGCAACCCCACACGAGAACTGTGTGAAGGGCACCGCAACCGTCGTGTCTTCGCGCATCGGGTGATGGTGCCACGTCCCAACAGAGAAGTGAAAGGACGACATGGCTGACGAGAGCACTTCGCAACGCGTTACCACGCCGAACGAGGGCAGGCTGCACGCCGGCTGGGACGCCGACGCGCCGATCGAGGCACCGCTGCGGCTCCACGAGACGACCGTCATTCCGGCGTGGTGCGACTACAACGGGCACATGAGCGAGTCGAGCTACCTGCTCATCGTCGGCGACAACGCCGATGCGTTCTTCCGCTTCTTCGGGATCGACGAGAACTACCGGGCCAACGGCGGGTCGCTGTACACCGCCGAGACCCACCTGCACCATCTCGATGAGTGCAACGAGGGCGACCATCTCACCTTCACACTCCAAGTGCTGGGTGTCGACCGCAAACGCGTCCACATCGTCCACGAGGTCCTCAACGCCCAGGGCAACCCGGTCGCCACCGCCGAGCAGATGCTGCTGCACGTCGACATGGCAGCCGGCAAGGTGGCTCCGCTCCCTGACCACTTGTACGAGCACCTGAAGCAGATCGAAGCAGCACATGCCGCAATGCCCGTCCCTGACTACGTTGGCCATGTCATGGGGCTCCCGCCGGCCCGGCCCAGCAGCTAACTGAGCAGCAAACTGGGCAACTGACCGACCATCTGAAGGAGAGACTCACACCATGGACTTCGCACTGAGCGACGAGCAGCGCGCGATCGTCGAGACGGTTCGCGCGTTCGTCGACCGCGAGCTGGTGCCTCACGAGGACGAGGTCGAGCAGCTCGACGATGTCACTCCTGAGCTGCGCAACGAGATCCGCACGAAGGCTCTGAACGCCGGTCTTTACGCCGCCAACATGCCAGAGGACGTCGGAGGCGGCGGCCTCGACGCCGTGTCACTGGCGCTGGTTGAGCGCGAGCTGGGTCGCACCTCGTTCGCACTGCACCACTTCGTGGCCCGTCCGAGCCGGATTCTCATGGGGTGCACCGGCGACCAGATTGACAACTACCTGCTGCCAACAGTGCGAGGTGAGAAGCAAGAGTGCTTGGCGATCACCGAGCCGGGCGCCGGGTCTGACGTTCGCGGCATGAGCACCACCGCCAAGCGTGACGGCGATGATTGGGTCATCAACGGCACCAAGCACTTCATCAGCCACGCCGAGATCTCCGACTACATCATCTTGTTCGCTGCTACCGGTGAAGAAGAGTCCTCGCGCGGGCCACGCAAACTCATCTCGTCGTTCCTCGTCGACACGAACCTCGCTGGGCTGACGATCACCAAGGGTTCACCGAGCGTCTCCCACCGCGGCTACCACCACTGCGAACTGCACTTCGACAACGTCCGCGCCCCCGGCAGTGCACTGCTTGGCGAAGAGGGCAAGGGGTTCGACCTGATGGGCCAGTGGCTCGGCGCCACCCGCCTCGCCGTCGCCGCGAACTCCGTCGGTCGCGCACAGCGGGTGCTCGAAGAGGCACTGTCCTGGGCAACCAGCCGTGAGCAGTTCGGCCAGGCGATCGGCAAGTTCCAAGGGTTGTCCTTCCAGCTCGCCGACTCCGCGCTCGAGATCGAGGCTGCCCAGCTGCTCACGCTGCAGGCGGCGTCCCGCATCGACGACGGCACCCTTACCGACACCGACGTCGCGATGGCCAAGCTCATGGCCACCGAGACCCTCGGCCGCGTCACCGACCGCGCCGTCCAGGTCTTCGGCGGCATGGGGCTCGTGCGTGAGTACAAGATCGAGCGCTGGTGGCGGGACGCCCGCGTCGAGCGAATCTGGGACGGCACCAGCGAGATCCAGCGTCACATCATCTCGCGCGCCTTGCTGCGTCCCTACGAGACGGCAGCGCGATGACCGTCCACACCGAAGTCGGCGGGGCTCACGGCTCGACGCTGATCGTCACGCTCGATGTGCCAAAGGCAAACGCCGTCAACGTGGCCACGAGCATGGAGTTGTACGACGCGTTCGTGCGGTTGCGCGACGACGTCACTCTGCGCGCGGCGATCATCACCGGCGCTGGTGAACGGTTCTTCTCCGCGGGTTGGGATCTCAAGGCCGCCGCCGAGGGAGAGGCTGTCGATGCACAGCACTCCCCCGGTGGGTTCGCTGGTCTTACCGAGTTCTTCGATGTCGGCAAGCCCGTCATCGCGGCCGTGAACGGTCTCGCGTTCGGCGGCGGCTTCGAGTTGGCGCTGGCTGCTGACCTGATCGTCGCCGCAGACCATGCCGAGTTTGCGCTCCCTGAGGTTCAGATCGGCATCGTC
This sequence comes from uncultured Actinomycetota bacterium, assembly GCA_963712425.1. Taxonomy (GTDB): domain Bacteria; phylum Actinomycetota; class Actinomycetes; order JAHEKZ01; family JAHEKZ01; genus JAHEKZ01. The sequence goes on from CAVQHW010000001.1 coordinate 279,876, forward strand.
GCTGACTCCGGTGGGCTCCTGCGTATCCCGGCTCGCGTGCCGAGGGCGATTGCCCTGGAGTGGTTGCTCACGGGGCGCCGCATCCCTGCCGACGAGTTGCTCCGCTGGGGCGTCGTCAACCGGGTAGTTCCCGCGGGTGATCTCATGGCGTCCGCGCTCGAGTTGGCCGACGCCATCGAGCAGAGCGCACCGCTCGCGGTGGCCGCCGCGCTCGAGGTGATTCGCGAGACCGAAGGCATGGCAACCGAGGACGCGTTCGAGCTGCTGCGCAACGGTGACCTGCCGACCTACCGCGCGATGCAGCAGTCCGAGGACGCCCTCGAGGGCCCGCGTGCCTTCGCCGAGAAGCGAGCCCCGCAGTGGAGGGGGCGTTAGGAGCCTGCCGGGGGTTCGCTCGTCGGGCTGTTACGTCAGGTGGAAGGTTTCGGTGTGGCCGTCAACTGCGATGGCCTGACCGCTCACCATGGCTGACTCCGGTGACGCCAAGAAGTACGCCATGTCAGCGATCTCTTGCGGGTCAACGAAACGCTGGATCGACTGTGCCGCCGTGTACTCAGCTTCGACCTCCTGCGGCGAGATGCCGCGTCCTTTGGCCTCGGCAGCCATGACCCGCTCCATACGCTCACCGCGCACTGAGCCAGGGCATATCGCATTGGCCCGGACGCCGTAGCGTCCGACCTCGATCGCCAGCGACTTCGTGAACCCGATGACTGCCCACTTGGCAGCCGAGTACGGAGACCGCTGGCCGTACCCCACCTGTCCCGCTGTTGACGACATGTTGATGATCGAGCCGGAGCGTTGCTGCTTCATGACCGGCACCACTGCCCGACACGTCAAGAAGTGACTGTCGAGGTCGATCGCCAGGCATTGGCGCCAGTCGGAGAGGGAGATCTGCTCAACCTCAGCCGTCGGTCCCGCGATCCCAGCATTGTTGATCAGCACATCGACACCGCCGAGGTCATCGATCGCCAGCCGACACCAGTCTTCGATGGCCTCGGCATCTGCCAGGTCAACAACACTGCCGGTGATTTGCGGCCCGGACGCCGAGGCGAGCGCGTCAGCGGAGATGTCACACACATGCACGCGGGCGCCTCGCGCTGCGAAGGTGCTCGCGATGACAGCACCAATTCCGCCCCCGCCAGCTGTCAGCATGACGCGCAGCTCTTCAGTCATTCCGCCATTGTGTCGTCCCCTGCAAGTGCCTGTGCCAGCGACGCACCGACGTTCCGCGCTGTGGATCGACTGCGCGGCGGGGCCGCAGCTGGACTACGCAGTAGCGGAGCGGTGAACGCTCGCCTCGCGCTCGCAGGTGTGGGTGTCGTCGAAGCCGAACTCATAGCTGCAGTCGTGGCACACCGTCATCGCCACGTGCCCGAGGTGGACCACCTCGACATCGTGAGGGTGACAGCATTCCGCCGTGTGCACATGGTCGCGCCGGTGCACGGCCGTCAGAGTGGCCCGAATGATCGGGTCTGGGCAGTTCGGAGTCACAACCTGCCTATCGGCAACTCCTTGTGGATTCCTTGAGTCCTAACCCGGTCTCAGTGCGTCGCAGTGATAGATATGGCCACACTGAGTCAGCCCAAGTCAGTCCCAAGCATCCGCCCTAGCCAGCACGAGCCACCGAGGTGCCCATGACAAGCAGTCGATTCCGCGTCCGATTCGCGGCGATTGCCCTTACCGCCCTGCTGCCCCTGGTCGCCGCCGGAACGGCGAGTGGCCCAGCCGCTGCCGCGACCACGCCGTCGATCCGGCTGATCGCGGCGAGCGCCGACGCTGAGATTCACCTCTTCCGCAGGGGCAACTACGAGATCCACCTGCCCGTGTTCGTGGCGGCGACAGGTGGCGCCTTTGAACTGTGGGCCACGCGCCCGTCCTACGACGACCCGGTGGGTCTGTCACAGGTCATTCGCGACTCGGCCGGAGACGTCGTCGACAACCTTCCGGTCGCCGGCGTCCCAGAGCCCGACCTCAACCGCGGGATGCCTGCGTTCGTCAACACCAGCCTGACCAAGCTCAACGGCACTCCGATCAAGGACGCGAGCCGCACCTTCTGCCCCAACAACTACTACCAAGAGCGCATCGACGACTCAGGGCCAGATCTCTCGACGTACCCCAGCAACTGCTGGGCATCCCCGTTCACCCGCGGTGGCGTCTGGGGTATCGACGAAGGCTGGGCAACCGCCGCCAGGACATCCGTTGGCCCCAACCTGGCCGTCAACGAAGGAAGCAACTACGAGTTGACGGTCTCGATCGCCGAGCCCTACCGCACCGCACTCGGTATCCCTGCCGAGGACGCCTCCGTCACCGTTCCAGCGACTGTCGTGCAGGGCGGCGGAGATGACCACCACGGTCAACGACAGACGGCTGCCCTCACTCCATCCGAGCCAGAAGCGACGCCAACCGCGGCGATGCCGATCACCGTTCCGCCGAACTCGGCGCTGCCTGACATCGAGGCGCTGCCGGCCTGGGGCATGAACGTCCAGACCCGCAACAGCGGTCGCAGCTTCCTGAACTTCGGAGCAACCGCGTGGAATGCCGGCCCTGGCATTCTCATGGTCGAGGGCTTCCGTGACCCGCAGTCAACGACGATGGACGCCTACCAGTACTTCTACGAAGGCGGCGAAGTCGTCGGCAAGGTCGACGCGGGCGAGCTGGAGTACGACGACCGAGACATGCACGACCACTGGCACTTCCGCGATTTCGCCGCGTACTCGCTGCTCGACGAGAACAAGGTCAAGGTGGTCGACAGCGGCAAAGAAGCGTTCTGCCTAGCGCCCACCGATCCGATCGACCTCACCGTCGAGGGTGCCGAGTGGCGTCCGTGGCTGACCGACCTGTCGACGGCCTGCGGTGAGCAAGACTCGCTGTGGATCCGTGAGGTGCTGCAAACCGGGTGGGGCGACACCTACGCGCAGTACCGACCCGGTCAGTCCTTTGAGATCACCGACCTGCCCAACGGCAAGTACTTCGTGAAGGTCTTGGCCAACCCCGGCAATGTCCTGCTCGAGGGCTCAACCGACAACAACGTTGCCCTGCGCAAGATCTGGCTGCGCGGCTCGGGTGATGAGCGGCATGTGGTCGTTCCGGCTTACGGCCTGGTCGACTCAGAGGGTGCTGGCTGCGGCATCTTCTGCTAGCGCCGACCCTGCTTGCGGGCTCAGAGCTGGGCCACCACTTCGTCGCTGACCCGCTCACCAGCCTCGATCGCTCCCTCGACATAGCCGTTCCAGGTGCGCGCTGACTCAGCGGACGCCCAATGCACGCGACCGACTGGCTCGCGCAGCGCCGTGCCGCCGCTGACCCATCCGCCTGGCCGCATCACGCCGGAGTAGCCGCCACCCACCCATGGCACGGCACCCCAGTCACGGTCGAAGTAGTCAACCGGGTTCAACGCCTCGGCCCCGAAGGCTGTGTGAACGTGATCTATCAGCATGCTGCGGCGAATCGCGGCAGCCTGCTCGCCCAACTCAGCATCCGCCCACCGCTTTGCCTCGCTCGCTGACAGGAACGTCGCCAACACTCCCTCGCTGCGGTCGGGTGAACTGTTGTCGACGAGAAACGCAAAGGGCCCAGTGTCGTCGATGACCAACCCCGACAGCCCGGCATCCCGCCAGAAGGGGCGCTCGTAGACCAGCTGGAGTTTGATGACCGAACCCAGCGGCATCATGCGCGCGAGCGACTGATGCCTCTCGGGCAGTGTTGGGGTGAAGTCGATGGCTGACCACCCTGATGGCGGCACCGCCACGACACAGCGTGTGGCGTCGAACTCTGCTGCATCGGTGGTGACGGTTACCCCTTGATCGTGGTGGTTCACCGACAGCACCGGAGCGTTGAGGCGGACGGCCCCGTCGAGCTCTGCCGCTAGCCGCACGGCCAACGCGTGCAGCCCACCGATCAATCGCTGCTCTTGGGCTCCCCCTTCTATGCCCAGCGCGGCCGCCAACGATCCACTGGTCCGCGCGGTATGCAACACAGTGAGCACCGACATGTCGTCTGCGGCAGTCGTCATCAGGCCTTCGAGCACCTGGCGAAGACTCCGCTGTGCCTCGACGTCTGGTACCTCACGAGCGATCCATTCGTTCACGGTCATGCTGTCGAGGTCGCTCGCCTTCGCTGCCAGCCACGGCTCTTCGAGTGGCACCGCACGGGCCAGCTCATCGAGTTGCCGGACCGCGGTTGCATACGGTGGCTCGTCGACCAGCGGGGTCACCTCACCGGCTACCAGCTGGAGGTCTTTGCCCTCGTGCGGAGTGTCGAACAACGGCACATCGAACCGTTCAGCCATCGCGCGCACTCGCTCTTGGCCGGGGCCGGTCCACTGCCCACCCGCCTCCAGCCAGAAGTCGCCACGCTCGATAGTTTCGGTTCTGCCCCCGACGCGTCCGGACGCCTCGAGCACCAGCACGTTGACGCCGTGATCTCTCATGCGGGTAGCGGCCGTGAGACCGGCAAAGCCAGCCCCGATGACGACCACGTCGATGTCAGGCATCAGAGGTTGCCTCCCAGCACATTCACCAGCACTGCTTGCCACTGACGAAGTGAAGCATCCGGTAGGAATTGGTCAATCACGCTCTCGCGACCCGCCGCACCGATGCGATCCGCAAGTGCTCGGTCGTTGAGCAATCGGTTGAGTGCCGTACCAAACTGCTCGAGGTCGACCGGGTTGCGCACCAGCAGTCCGTTGCGGCCATCGTCGATCTGGTCGGCGATCCCGCCAACAGCGGACGCCACCACTGGCGTTCCCTTGTACATCGCTTCGGTCACGGTCAGGCCAAAGCCTTCGGCGAGCGACTTCTGGGTGATGATCGACGCGTGCCGCTGCAGCGCGTTGACGATGATGGCGTTCTCGTCCACGTCTGACATCGGAAGACAGACCAGCTGAACCCGGCTGCGCTGGTGGTGCGGTAACCCCCGCCGCACCCGCGACGTCGCATCCAGCACCGCCGCTGCCTCGGGGTCATCGGCGACAGCGGTGACCACCGGCCCGGCCAGCACCAGGTGTGCGTCCGATCCGTCGAGGACGTGATCGACGAAGCCCGCCATCACACCTTCCATGTCTTTCAGTGGGTCCCACCGGCTTACTTGAACCACGAGCGGCGCCGTCACATCCGGGGGCGGTCCGGTGCGCCAGATATCGGCAAAACGCTCAACACGTCCCGGGCTTCCATCGGGACGCGTGAAGGGCACGGGAGAGGGTCGAGCGCCGTCGAGGATGCCGACATACGAGAGCACCTCTGCCGCTTGCTCTGCCGACATCTCACTGTTCTTAGTGGCGAGCGGATCGATGCTGGGGCGAATGACGGTGACGAGGTCGTCGGGGATCCATGACGGCGCGTACTCCTTGCGGGTAAAGACATAGGAACTGACGTAGCCCTCGAGATAGCGACGCAGGAACGTCCATGCCTCGTCGGTCCACTCGTTGGCATCATCGACACCAACGTGGCAACGCCACACCACAGGAACCCCGAGATTGTGCAAGTGCTTGGCCATGCCCGCTGTCTGCGGGTCGTGCAAGATGACGACATCCCCGGAGGCGATGTTGGCGGTGAGGCTGTCGCCGTTGATTTGCATGATGCGCTCGTAGTGGCGAGCGTCGGCATTGGTCAGGTGCAAACCGTCGCCCGGCGATCCGTGCAGTTCGTGATGCAGCCGCTTGGTGAGGGTAAAGAATCGCTCATCGCCTTCGATGACGAGCCATCTCGCGTCAACGTCAAGACCTCGGGCTAGCGGAATCAGCACCTGCAGCATTTCGGCGACACCGCCACCGGCCGGGGTCGAGTTGATGTTGATCACAGAACGACCCTGCAGGGCCGTTCGCATGACGTCGGCATCTGGTCCGGTGAGCTGGCTCAGGCGTTCTGAGCCGATGATGGCGGCCAGATCGGCTGGCGACCTGGGCGCCATGTGAACTTCTTGCATGCCATGAATCTAGGGGGTCTTCTGCCACACCGACACCTGGCTCTCGCTTTCGACGAAACGGTGTCGGCCGTGAGTAAGGCCGTAGTGGTTGACTGCCCTGCTGCCGACACCAACGCGTCCGCGACTCTCGCCGCATTTGTTGTTCGCTGAGATCCCAGCACGGCACGATAGGACGATGCCGACGTTGCTAGTGGTCCAGCACACCCCATCTCCGGCCGTCCAAGAGATGCTCGAGGCGGTGCTGCGCGGAACCGAGCACCCAGAGGTCAAGGGCGTGAACGTGGAGGTCAAGGCTGCGCTGTCTGCAGGGCCGGCCGACGTGCTCGCGGCCGACGGGATCATTCTGGGGACGCCGGCCAACATCGGCTACATGTCAGGTGCGCTCAAACACTTTCTCGACCAGGTCTACTACCCATGCCTCGAGGTCACGGTGGGGTTGCCGTACGGCGTCTATGTGCACGGCAACGACGACACGTCCGGAGCACTCAGGGCGATACACAAGATCGCCGGCGGCATGCAGTGGAAGCAAGCGGCCGAAGAGGTGTCACTCGTCGGTGCCCCCACGAAAGAGGGCATCGCCGCATGCCAAGACCTCGGGTCACTGCTGGCACTGCATGTCGCCGGCTACTGAGTTAGCCGTGGCTGTTAGGACTGAGCCTTGACGGCCTTCTCGAGATCTTTGAACGAGGCGTTGACCTCTTTCTTGGTCTCCTTCAATGCATGCAGCTCCGCCTTCTCGATCGCCTCAGAGATGGTGATCTCTCCGATGACGACAAGGGCCGCCTGGCCTGCGTCGATGGTGTCGCCGAGCTCCTTGACGTCACTGCGGGACATGCCCTTCCAGAGGTGACCTGACACCGCTCCGACAACGCCACCGACGACGGCTGTGCCGATGATGGCTGGCGGGAACAGAATGCCCACCAGTGCTCCAACGCCGGCTCCGACCCAGCCACCGGACCGGGTGGCAGTCTCGTCCTTGTTGACGTGGACCTTTCCATCAGCGTCTTTCGTGACCACAGCAGCATCGAAACTGCCAACTGCGTCCAGCGAGTGCATGGCCTTGACCACGTCGTAGTCGGCGCGGGCCGCGGCCTCGTCTGGGTAAGTGCCGATGTACACAAAGGTGCCGTCGGGCTTGCTCATAGTGCCTCCGAGTGTGTTGATGAACGCACCTACTTTGGCATGCCTGTCAACATTCAAGAAGACCGAGACAACACCGGCTTCGGTACTTCCCCTCAAGATCAATTGGTGGCAGCATGCGACGCGGTAGGCAACCCGTTGGGGGGCAAACCGAAGGGGAACGTCCATGGTCACGATGGCCCGGCTTCACCCGCTTTCAATGCGCTCTCGCGCGTTTGCCTTCATCCTCGCTGTTGGTCTCGCACTCACCGGTGTCGTCAGCGTCGCGCAGCCGGCAGAAGCGGCCAATGCCAAGTGGACCGTGATGGTCTACATCTCTGGCGACAACAACCTCGAGGACTACGTCGTCAAAGACCTCGAACAAGAACTTGGCGTCGGTTCGAACGCCGACGTGCAGATCGTGGCTCTGGCCGACCGAGGCCCCGGTTACGACACCAGCCGCGGTGACTGGCAGACGACGAAGCTGTTCCACGTCACGCCGGGAATGGTGGCTGACTCCGCAAGCGCTGTCGCCGACTGGGGCGAGCGCAACATGGGCAACCCGCAGACGCTGACCGACTTCGTGTCATGGAGCAAGACGAACTATCCGGCCGACCGATACGCCCTCTACTTCTGGGGACACGGGTGGAGCTGGCACCCCGGGTGGGTCATGGAAGACGACACCAACGCCGACACACTCGACTACGGCGAGACCAAAGCAGCAATCCCATCGCTCGGGTTCATCGATGTGGTCGGCTACGACGGGTGCAACATGGCGTCGATCGAGATCGCGAAACTGTGGCAGAACCGCGCGACCGCACTTACTGGCTCGCAGGAGTACGTCGGCTGGGACGGACTTGAGTACGACGTCTTCCTCAACCAGTTGAAGGCGAATCCGACCATGAGCGCCGATCAGTTGGCGATCAACTCGAGCATGTCGGCAACGAACGACAAGACGTGGTCTGCGATGGCGGTCGATGCTCGGCTCAGCACCCTGCTGACAGCAGTCGACCAGTGGGGCACTGCATTGCGCAACGGTGTGGCAGCCAACAAGAAGGCTTACACCAATGCCTTCGGTGCCACCCGATCGTACTGGGGCGCTCCGATGGACAAGGACCTTTACGACCTCGCCGCGAGCATCAACGCGAAGGTCACGGACGCGACCATCCGCGCCCGCGGGACCGCGGTCATGAACGCGTTCTCGTCCGTCGTGCTCCACGAGCGGCACGTGAACAACTACGCGGGCTCTCACGGCATCACGATCTATGGGCCAGGAACGAAGAATCAGAAGGTCGACGACGTCTACTACCGCACCTTGGACTTCGCCCAGACGACAAGTTGGGATGAGTTCTTGACGTCCTTCGTCGGGTAACCGTCGCGCGACGGGGCGCCTGCACGTCAGGCTGCCGGCGCCCCTGACCCGAGCGAGCGGACTCCGACCATGACAGTGTGGCAAGGGTGATGGACCGACGAACGTTCCTACGAACAGCGACAGCCGTCAGTGCCGGAGCAGTGGCAACTGGGGGTGCCACGCTCACGACGCATCCGGCCGACGCAGATGTGAGTCTCGACCGCTTCCTCCGGCGCAAGTTACGCGATTCCCATTGCCCGGGGCTCGGGCTCGCGGCGGTATTCGATGGACACCTCGTGTGGGGTGCCGGGCTGGGTAAGGCTCGTGTCGCGCAGAAGCAGCGGGTCAACAAGGACACGATGTTCATGCTCGCGTCCATCTCGAAGACCGTTACCGCAACCGCGCTCATGCAGGTCTGGGAGCAGGGCGACATTGACCTGGACGCGGACGTGAATGAGGTTCTGCCCTTCGCTGTTCGCAATCCCCACTACCCGTCGCGGCCGATCACGGCTCACCAGTTGCTCACGCACACGTCGGGGATTCGTGACAACTGGAGTGAACTCTCACCCTTGTACGTGAAGGGTGACTCGCCGATCGCCCTTGGCACCTTTCTTGAGCGGTACCTAGTGCCAGGTGGGAGGTACTACTCCGCCAGCAAGAACTACACCGGCTGGGCTTCTGGCACCGACTACCTCTACAGCAACGTCGGAGCCGCTTTGATCGGTTACCTCGTGGAAGCGGTGACCGGGATCGACTTCGCCCGATGGTGCGAGCGTCGGATCTTCGAACCGCTCGGCATGGATCACACCGGCTGGCATCTTCGCGGGTTGAATCGAGACAAGATCGCACGGCCCTATAGACGCCTTCGTGGTGGGGCGTGGAAGTCATACGGCTTGTACGGGTACCCGGACTATCCCGACGGCGGGCTGCGGACGACGGCCCGATCACTGGCGAAGTTCCTCGCGGCGTACAGCCGAGGCGGCGGCCCGATCCTGAAGTCGGCGACGGTGGACATGATGCTCAGCGACCAGAACGTGCCGGGGCCGTGGCAAGGCCTCGTGTGGTACCAGTCAGCTGGTCCGGGTGGGCCACTCGTGGGGCATGGCGGTGGCGACCGCGGGGTGACGACAGAGATGTGGTTTCGACGTTCGGACGGCTCCGGGGCGGTCGTGCTGGCCAACGGCGATGCCTACGGCGGGTATCGGCATCTGCGGGACATTCGCGATCGCCTGATCCGTGAGGCCGCACATCTCTAGCTTGACTGCGGACTACAGACGACGCCGACACAAGGTGAGGTCTCCTGTCCAGCTGGCATCGACAGGTACTGCGGCGTGATCTCAACGAGTTGGATGCTGCCTTCGCTCTCATTGCGCTTGACGAACTCTTCGAATCCGGACTCCCACACCGTCAGCTTGACGCTGAGGATGACCACACCCCCTGGTCGTACAACGCGGAAGAGCTCGGGAAGCCCCTCGACCCCCACGTGACCGGCCGTGAACACTCCGGTGCTGACCGCTGCGGCATAGCGATCGTCGTCGAACGGCAATGGTTGCCCGAGGAACGCGTGATGCAGTTCGCGATACGCGTTCTTGCTCTCTGCGATCCGCAGCATGCCCGGTGATGCATCCAGCGCGTCGACGACGGGGTATCCCAAGGTGCCTAGCAGCTCGCCGACCAACCCGGTGCCAGCACCGGCGTCCAGGATGGGCGAGGAGCCACGCGGGAGATGACGCGCAAGCAGCCCGACGGCCACTGCGGGGTGCCGATAGCCGACCTCGCTCATGTCAGCGTCGTACGACTCGGCCCACTCGTCGTACGCGCTGGTCAACTCGTCGGGGTTCGTCGCGTTGTATACGGCGTCTAGACGCGAATGCGCTGGCTCAGGCACTGGTCCTCCTTGTGGGCCTTCTGCAGTGGGCCTTCTGCAACTGGGTCGCTACTGTGTCGCACGCTCACGGCGGCGGCAAGAGGAGGCACTCACATCCGCACGCGCTCACTCTTCGGGTCATAGAGTGGCCGCAACGAGGCGGACGCCCCGATGCGTTCGCAGGCGATCTCGACCTCGAACTCTCCAGACTCGATGTACGCGGCGTCCACGGCCCCGTCCGGGTTCGTCACGTAACCGAGGGCGATCGGCGAGTTCATCGTGTACCCGAACATGCCGGACGTCGTGTGTCCGACGATCTTTCCGTCGCGCCAAATCGGCTCATTGTGATAGGAAAGCGCGTCACGGTCGTCTAGCTGCAACTGCACCAGGCGCCGGTTCGTGCCTGCTTCACGCTTGGCGAGCAGTGCATCGCGCCCGAGGAAACCACCTGGCTTGTCCCACGCGACCGCGAAGCCCAGGCCGGCTTCGAGAGGCGTCTCGTCTGGCGAGATGTCGTGCCCCCAGTGCCGGTACGCCTTCTCGACGCGGAGCGAGTTGAGTGCGTGGTAACCGCAGTGGGTGAGGCCAAAGTCGTGCCCGGTCGCATCGATGACGTCGAAGACTCCGGCGGCGAACTCAGTGGGCACATACAGCTCCCAACCGAGCTCGCCCACGTAGGTGATACGGCTCGCACGCACGCGTGCGTACCCGAGGTCGATCACCTGCGACGTTCCGAAGGGGAAATGCTCGTTGCTCAGACTCGTCGGTGTGAGCGGCTGTAGTAGGTCGCGCGACCGCGGGCCCATGACGCTGAGCACGGCCATCGACCCTGTCACGTCGAAGACAGCACAGCGCGCGTCCGGCGGAATGTGGTCGCGCAGCCAGGCGAGGTCTCGCACTTGCGTGGCGGCCGCTGTGACGACGAGGTAGCGGTCCTCGGCCTCGCGAGTGACGGTGAGGTCTGCCTCGATGGTGCCCGACTCGTTCAGCCATTGGGTGTACACCATGCGGCCGACGGGAACCGAGACGTCGTTGGCACAGATGCGGTTGAGGACGGTCTCGGCGTCCGCGCCGGTGACGATGAACTTGCCGAACGACGAGAGGTCGAACATGCCGACACCTTCGCGAACCGCTCGGTGCTCAGCGCCGGAGTAGTCGAACCAGTTCTGCTTGCCATACGAGTACTCGTACACCGGCTCGACGCCCTCAGGGGCGAACCAGTTGGCCCGCTCCCACCCGGCCATCTCGCCGAAGCACGCACCTCGCGCAGCCAGCCGGTCGTGCAACGGCGTCCGGCGGACGCCGCGCGAGGTGGCCGGCTGGCGAAATGGCCAGTGCATGTCGTAGAGCAGGCCGAGCACCTCGACCGTGCGGTCGTGCAAGTAGGCCGAGTTGCCCTGAAACGGCATCATGCGGCGAATGTCGACATCCCAGAGGTCCATGGGGGGGCGTCCGTCGATGATCCAGTCGGCGAGCACCTTGCCGGCACCGCCGGACGACTGAATGCCGATGGAGTTGAAGCCGCACGCGAGGAACAGGCCCTTCAACTCGGGCGTTTCGCCGAGCAGGTAGCGATCGTCGGGCGTGAACGACTCGGGGCCGTTGAAGAACAGTTGGATGCCGGTCTCTTCTAGCAACGGCATGCGGTGGGCCGCACCTTCGATGAGAGGCGCCACATGCTCGAGATCCGGTGGCAGCGTGCCGAAGCTGAACGACTCGGGAATGCCGCCGCTGCCGTCTCGGTGTCGCATGCCCCACGGCTTGGCAACCGGTTCGAACCAGCCAACCAGCAGCTTGCCCGGCTCTGACTTGAAGTAGCTGCACGCATCCTGGTCGCGCAACACCGGCATCGTCGGCGACAGCCCCTCGACAGCGTCCGTGACGATGTAGAAGTGTTCGGCGGCATGCAGCGGCACATTCACGCCGATGGACGCCCCGAGCTCGCGACCCCACATGCCGGCGGCGTTGACCACGGCGTCGGCCCGAAGTTCATGCAGCTCTCCACCCTCGCGGCGGTAGCTGACCCCTACCGCTCGCCCTCCGTCGGTCAAGATGCGCTCGACCGGCGTGTTCTCGGCGATGATCACGCCCTGCGAGGTCGCACCCTTGGCGAAGGCCCGCGTGGTGTCGACCGGGTTAGTGACGCCGTCGCCCGGCAGGTAGACGCCGCCGAGCAAGTCGTCGGTGCGGGTGTGGGGCACCAGTTTCTCGATCTCGTTGGTGTCGATCACCTCGACCGGCAAACCGAACACGCGTGCCATGGACGCACCGCGCTTGAGCTCTTCGAACCGCTCGGCGTTGTTCGCGACAGCGACTGATCCGCGGGTCTGAAACCCAGTGGCTTGGCCGGTGTCGGCCTCGAGAGTGCTGAACAACTCGGTCGTGTACTTCGCCAGCCGGGTGAGGTTCTCGGTCGCGCGCAGCTGGCCGACTAGTCCGGCAGCGTGCCACGTGGTGCCGGACGTCAGTTCCTTGCGTTCCAGCAACACCACATCAGTCACGCCGCGCAGCGCCAAGTGGTACGCCACACTGCACCCAACGATGCCGCCACCGATGATCGCCACTCGGGTGCGATCGGGCAGTTCAGTCATTGGTCCTCCAGAGGGCGATACGCACTATCACTGACCTAGCAGTCGCTCGGCGGCCTCACGCAGAAGCCTCAGGCGGTATGCGTGCGACGTAGTGTCGGCTTCGTCGACGGCGGCGGCCACCATCAAGCCGTCGATCAGGCTGACGAGAACGTCGGCGACCTCATCAGCGGGAATGACCTGCTCGAACTCACCTGACGCGGCACCCTGCTCGATGGCCTTGCTGAGCGCGGACCGCCAGGCCGTCAGCGTGCTCTGAACATGGGGCAGCAAGTCGGGGTGACGCGTGGCGGCAGCGCAGGTCTCGAGCCACACGACGCACCGGTGGCGATTACTGATCGCCCCTTCGAGCAGCGCCTTTACCTTGTCTGACGCCGACTCGTGGTCGACGGCAAGCTGGCTCCACTGTTCAACTCGTCGCTCGCTCGCCTCTCGCATGGTTTCGTACAGCAGGTCATCGCGCGTTGTGAAGTAGTGCTGAATGGTCCCGATCGACACACCTGCTTCACGCGACACATCGCGCAAGCGCAGCGCATCGAACCCGTGTTCGGCAAGCAGCCCCTCTGCGGCATCGAGAATGGCGGCCTTGCGCTCCTGCATCAGTCTCGTCACGGGCGCTTGTCGGAGGACCGTGCGGGGTCGTCGCAGCAGCCTTCTCGGCACTCTTCACGAGCGAACCCTCACCATCTGGGGATCAAACAGCGGCTCGGCTGCCACCGTCGCAGGGATTGTCTCGTCGAAGTAGTGAATGTCGAGCTGGCGACCCACCTCAGCGACACTGCTCGGTAGCCAGGCGTAAGCGATGCCGCGTCCGATCGTGTACCCGTACCCGGCGCTGGTGACGTACCCGACGCATTCGCTGCCAGCGAAGACCGGCTCCTGTCCGAGCACGACGTGCGCAGGATCATCGAGAGTCAGGCAGGTCAGCCTGCGCGTGACGTTCTGACCGCGCTGCTCGGCCGCTGCACGTCCAAGGAAGTCGGAAGTCGGCTTCACGGCGAACCCCAGCCCCGCTTCGTACGGATCGTGCTCGAAGGTCATGTCGGTGCCGAAAGCGCGATAGCCCTTCTCAAGCCGAAGACTGTTGAGCGCGCCGCGCCCTGCCGCGATGATCTCGTGGCTCTGACCGGCGTCCCACAGGGTGTCCCACAGTTTCAGCCCCATGTCGGCAGTGGTGTACAGCTCCCACCCGAGTTCACCGACATACGAGACGCGCATCGCTGTGACGGGGACGTTGCCTAGGTAGCCCTGCTTGGCACGAAAGTACTTGAACCCTTCGGCTGAGAAATCGATGTCAGACAGCCCGGCGATGACGTCTCGCGCGCGAGGGCCCCAGAGTCCAATGCAGCAGGTGCCCGCGGTGATGTCGCGGATGCTCACGCGGTAGTCACCGACGTGTTGTTGCAGCCAGTTCAGGTCGAGGTTTCCGTTGGCACCGATCTGATACGTGTCACTGCCGAGCCGGGCCACCGTGACGTCACTGCGGATACCCCCCGCTTCGTCGAGCAGCAGGCAGTAGGTGACCGAACCCTCGGGCTTGGCGACGTCACCCGTCACCAGACCCTGCAGGAAGGTCTCGGCGTCCCTGCCCGTGACCTCGAGTCGCTTGAGGGGCGTCATGTCGTACAGCGCCACGGTTTCGCGCGTCCGCTGCGCTTCGGCAGCGATGATCGGGCTCCAGTGCCGACCCGCCCACCCCTCGATCGGTGGGATCTGTCGCCCAGACACCAGGTGGCGCGTTGCTCTCGTACCAGTGCGGGCGCTCCCACCCGGAGCCTTCCAGGAAGTACGCGCCCAGCTCTTGCTGACGAACATAGAACGGGGACACCCGCAGGGGCCGGGGCGCCTGCATCGGTTCGAGCGGGTGCTTGATGTCGTAGACCTCCAGATAGTTCTGGACGTCCTTCCGCTCGATGAACGACGGTGCCAACTGATGCGGCTCGAAACGGTTCACATCGCACTCGTGGAGGTCATACGTCGACGAGCGACCGTCAACGAGCCACTCAGCCATTGCCTTGCCGACACCCGCGGAGTGGGTAACCCAGACTCCCTCGGCCACCCAGAACCCGCTGACCTCTGGTGAAGGTCCAAGCAGCGGGAAGTCGTCGACGGTGAAGGCCATCAGGCCGTTCATCCCGCCTTCGACCTTGGCTTCCCTGGTCTCTGGCATCAGGCGCTGTGTGTCGCGCCACTGAGCCGCGAAGTCGTCCTCGGTGAAGGCTTGGACTGACGGCATCACGAGTGCTTCGTCGACGCCAAGGATCTCGGTGGGTCGCACGGTGATCGGTCGGTGGGCAAACGATCCGATCTCGAGTCGGTCGTATCGGTCGCGGTAGTACAACCCCTCGTCCATGTGTCGAAGCATCGGCGCGGTTGCCTCGGCGGTGTTGCCTGCGAGCGACGCCATCGGTTCGGTCCACGCCACCTGGTGGGCAAGGACAGTCATCGGCAGGGTCATACCCACCATGGCCGCAACCTTCGGCCCCCAGATGCCCGCGCAGCACACGACGAGCTCGGCATCGATGCTGCCGCGGTCGGTGTCGACCCCGGTCACCGCGCCATCCTGCGTGCGGATGCCAGTGACCTCGTGGCGCTCGAGGATCGTGACACCACGCTGCTCCGCCCGCCTCAGTTGCGCGTTGACAGCAACCACGGCGCGGGCTGCACCGTCATGCTCGTGATAGAGCCCGCCGAGCACTCGGTTGACGTCGAGGAGTGGCTGAAGTTCGACGCACTCCTCGGGAGTCACCAGCTTGAGATCGAGACCCCAGTTGCGCGCCCAACCGAGCCGCCGGTGCAGGTCGATCAACCGCTCAGGCGTGGTCGCAATCTCTAGACCGCCGACCGGCAGGAACCCGGCCTTGCCGTCGTGCTCGAGCGTCGAGAACTTCTCGACCGTGTACTGCGCCATGTACGACATGGTTCGTGGACGCGTGGTTCTGAAAGACCATGCCCGGCGCGTGCGACGAGGAGCCGCCCGGCATCGGTAGCGACCCCTGGTCGACCACGGTGATGTCGTCCCACCCACGCTCGGACAGTTCGTCAGCGATGGCAGCCCCCACCACGCCGGCGCCGATGATGACCACCGTGGGTCCTGACATTCGACGCTCCTTCGACTGCCACTGGGCTGGAGTGCACGATTCCACAGCCCATAATAATGCATTATTAGACCATAGAGGGGTCCGCGTGGCGAGCCCTGGAGTGATCTGCGAGGTCCCCGTCACGGACTGACGGGGAGGGCGTGATCTGGCCCGTCTCGATCAGCCGATGGCTGCCAGTGATCTCGCCAGAGCAACTGGTTCGGAAGACATCGGCCAGTGGCCCGTCGGCAGTGACAGGAACGACCACTCGGGGCCAGCCATCTCCGCGAAGCCAGGAACGCCTGCGGCGATCATTCCCTTGACTTGTTCCTCGGTGAGACTCACAGGATCGCCGTCTTGGGCAGCGTGGGGTCTGGGTTTCCCCGCCCGATTCCGCTTTCGATCACGCCGGCCGGGAATCAGTCCGACGCACGATGGTCGAGTCCGGTCTTCGCGGGGCCTTCGTTGTCAAGCATGTAAGTGGCGGCCCCGCTCGCGTTCGGTCGGGTGCTATCGGACAATCACAGCTCGGCCATTGGCATTCTCTTCCCACGCGTTGGTGTTGTACACGCCGCACCCCACATCGCTACTAGCAACAAATTCATCAAGTGTGTAGAGCTGTGAGACGCCCCACGGGGTATAGGGCTTCCCAGGATCACCTTTCGCAATCATGACGACTCGATAGGTCTCGTCATCCGCGGTCCTAACCTCCGCGACCAGACACTCGACGCCCTTGCGCCAGTCCACGATCTCCGAGCCAGTGACATCAAGCTTTTCATCTGCGAACTTGGTGGCCGTTGAAGCAATGTTTGGATCGAGGCTTTCAGAGCAGCCCGCCATACAACCAACAGCAAGCCCGACCGCAATCACCGATCCCATTGCTCGGCTTGCCCAGCTCATGCCCAGAGGATCGCACAGGTCTACCGGCGAATGAGGGGTATTGCACCGAAGCTGAGTCACGCAGGTCAAGCGAGTGGGGCGGGTGGGGCTCGAACCCACGACCGACGGATTATGAGTCCGCTGCTCTAACCGGCTGAGCTACCGCCCCGTCACGCCTCTGGGGTAATCCCTGCAGCGTATGACCCGTGAAAGTTACCCCAAAGGTGTTGGATCAGGGGTATGCGGCTCACACCCACCGAACGCGATCGACTCCTGGTCTTCTCAGCGGCTGAACTTGCCCGCCAACGCAAGGCGCGAGGGCTTCAGCTCAACGCCCCCGAAGCCACAGCGATCATCGCTCACACCGTTATCGAAGCCGCACGCGACGGACGCCGGTTGCGCGAAGCAGTCAGCACCGCTCAGCAGGTGCTCTCCCCCGACGACGTGCTGCCAGGGGTCGCCGCTCTGGTACCTGAGGTATGGGTCGAAGCGGTGTTCGACGATGGCAGTCGCCTCGTGGTCGTGCCCGAACCCCTGGGCGCGGCGTCCGAGCCCTCCCCCGGTGCAGTCACGCCAGCGAACGAGGAACTCCAGGTGACGCCCCCAACTGTCGCGCAGATCGAGGTCGAGAACACTTCTGATGTCCCGATCAGCGTCACGTCGCACTTCCACTTCTTCGAGGTGAACCCTCGCCTGCGATTCGACCGGTCGGCCGCCTATGGCATGCGGCTGGCGATCGGCGCAGGCGAAGCCGTCCGATTCGAACCACAGGGGACGCACTCCGTGCCGCTGGCGCCGATCAGTGGTGATCGCGTCGTGATCGGGTTCGCTGGCCTCGTCGATGGGCCGCTTGATGCCGCGGGCGCCAAGGAGGCTGCCATCACGAAGGCCAGGGCGACCGGGTTTCTCGATTCGCGCGATTCAACGGGAGACACCGAATGAAGGGCTCCGACTACGCCGCAATCCACGGGGCGACGACCGGCGACTTGGTCGCTCTCGGCGACACCGGATTGGTAGTACGAGTCGAGTCTGACTCCCAGAAACGCGGCGACGAGTTCTTGATGGGTTTCGGAAAGACCGCCCGCGATGGCATGCACTTACAAGCCGTGACCACATCGGAGTCGTGCGACCTCGTCGTCTCGAACGTGTTGCTGCTCGACCCGGTGCTTGGCATCAGGAAGGTGTCGATCGGCATTCGCGAAGGTCGCATCAGCGCGATCGGGCGAGCCGGTAATCCGAACACGCTCGATGGCGTCGACGTCGTCGTCGGCAACAGCACGGCAGTCGTCAACGGCGAGGGGTTGATCGCTACACCTGGCGCGATTGACACCCACGTTCACGCGATCTCGCCGCGCATCATGGAAGCGGCGTTGTCGTCTGGGGTCACGACCATCATTGCGCAAGAGTTCGGCCCGGTCTGGGGTGTTGGAGTGAACTCTCCGTGGGGGCTCCGCCATGCGTTCAAATCTTTCGATGCGTGGCCGGTGAACATCGGATTTCTCGGTCGTGGATCTTCCTCGGAACGAGGTCCGCTGCGCGAGGCACTGGAGCTGGGCGGCGTGTGCGGCTTCAAGGTGCACGAAGACACCGGGGCGCACGCTCGTGCACTCGACACAGCGCTCACCGTCGCCGAAGAGTACGACGTGCAAGTGGCGCTGCACACCGATGGGCTCAACGAGAACATGTCGGTCGCCGACACGCTCGGTGTCATCGACGGTCGCACGATTCATGCCTTCCACGTCGAAGGCTGCGGGGGCGGCCACGTTCCAAACGTGTTGCAGCTGGCCGGTGTAGCCAACGTCATCGGTTCGTCAACTAACCCGACACTTCCGTACGGACGCGACGCAATCGACGAGCACCTCGACATGATCATGGCGAGCCACGGCATGAAACCAGATCTGCCCAGTGACGTGCAGATGGCGTCCGAGAGGATTCGCGGCGCAACGATGGCAGGCGAGAACGTGCTGCATGACCTTGGCGTCATCCCGATCACCACGTCGGACGCGCAGGGCATGGGACGTGCTGGAGAGACTGTCAAGCGAACCTTTGCTCTGGCCGCTGTCAACAAGCGTTACCGCGGACCGCTCGAAGGCGACGACGAGATGAGTGACAACACGCGAGTCCTGCAGTACGTCGCCAAGCTCACCATCAATCCAGCGATCGCCCACGGTTTCGCCGACGAGCTCGGATCCCTCGAGATCGGAAAGCTGGCTGACATCGTGCTGTGGGAGCCGGCGTGGTTCGGCGCCAAGCCGAGCCTCGTGCTGAAGGCAGGGTTCCCGGCGTGGGGTTTGACGGGCGACCCCAACGCGACGGTCGACCGCGCCGAACCGCTGGTGCTCGGCGCGCAGTTCGGGGCGCACGGCCCGGTGCCCGCCGACCTGTCGATCGCGCTGACCAACGGCGCATGCGACCCCGACGGTCTCGGACTCCGACGACGGGCGTTCCCGGTGCATCACTGCCGGTCGATAGGCCTGCCAGACATGGTCGCAAACCGCCGAGTCGGTCAGACCGTGGTCGACACACGAGGCGAGCAGGTGACTTTCGACGGCGAGTTGTTGCGAGCGGAGCCGATCGAGTCGGTCAGCTTAAGTCGCCTGTACTTTCTCTAGACCCCGGTGCCGACGTCGGCCGATTGACTCAGCCGCCGCCGGCCATCGTCTGCGTGATCTCCGTCGAGGAGTCGCCACCTCGACGCAGTACCACGGCAACGAAAGCGATGGCCGCGAGCGTTAGCACCAGCAGCACTGTCGACACCGCCGCGATCTCGGGCCTCAGCGCGGATCGCACCGCCGAGAAGATGTAGACGGGCAAGGGGGTTGAGCCCGCAACGCTGATGAATGAGGCGATGATCGTGTTGTCAAGGCTGAGCGTGAACGCCAGCAGCGCAGCAGCAATCACCGCAGGCATCATCAAGGGCAACGTGATCTGACGAAACCGGTTCCACGGGGTCGCGTACAGATCCGCCGCAGACTCCTCAAGTGACTCATCGAGCCCGCTCATGCGCGCCCGAATAATGAGGGCGACCACTGCGGTGGCAAAGATTCCGCTACCAATCGTGAGTCGTACCAAGCCATCCTGGAACAGGGTCAACCCCGCGTCACCGCCGAGCCAGACGAACCAAGGAAGTAGCGCCACTGCGTCCACGATCTCGGGCGTCACCAACACCAGTGCCAGAATTCCGAGAAAGAAGTACGTCCACTTGCCTGGGCGCCTTGCGAGTGCGACACCAGCCAGAGACCCCAAGATGGTCGACACGACTGCCGACAGCAGGGCTACGCGGATCGACACCCATAGGGCGTCTTTGATTGCTTCGTTCTGCCATACCGCTTCGTACGAGGTGAAGCCGAAGCTCTCCCACGACACCAACAACCGGCCGGTGTTGAACGAGTAGATGACGATGATGAGGATCGGCGCGAACAAGAAGAGGAAGACGAGCACTCCCCAGACGGTCATCAGCACGTTGACCCAGTCGCGGCGCTTGCCGATTGTCTGCGCGCTCACGCGACGCCACCGAGGTCAATTCGGCGGTTCCGACGAATCAGCGTGCGAGCGATCAATCCGAGCAGCGCGAACACGGCAGCCGTTCCGAGAATGAAGGCGATGAGGAGGACCGCCGTCGCTGATCCAAGCGCCCAGTTCTGCGCGCTCTGGAACATGTTGGCGACAAGGACGCCGATCATCGTTCCCTGCGCACCGCCAAGCAGCGAGGCAGTGATGTAGTCGCCCATCAAGGGGATGAACACCAGCAAAAGCCCGGCCACCACACCAGGCATGGCGATCGGCAGGCTCACCTGTCGGAACGTTGCCCAGCGCCCGGCGTAGAGGTCTTTGCTGGCCTCTCGCAGCGTCGCGTCCAAACGGTCGAACGCCACGAATAGCGGCAGGATCATCAACGGCAGGTAGTTATAGATCGACGCCGATCTGCACTGCGGTTCGCGTCTTGTCGATTCCCGAGCGGGCTGCCCAACACCTTGATGTCTTGCAGGAAGCCCGAGAGGAACCCATCGGGAGCCAAGAATGATCTGCCACCCGATGGTGCGTACCAGGAAGTTCGTCCAGAACGGCACGAGCACCAGACCGAGCAGCAACCCACGCCACTTGGGATCAACCTTGACCGCCAACCAGTACGCAAACGGCAGAGCAACAATCAAGCAGAGGAAGGTGCCGATGATCGAGATCTGCAGGGTGTTCTTGAAGATGGGAACGTAGGCCGGCTCGAATGCCTCGACATACCGGTCGAACGACAACTTGTCGGTGGCGACGGTGTCGAAGATGCCTGGCTTGTAGCCAAGGCTGTAGTAGAAGACGAGACCGACCGGCGCCACAAAGAACAGCAGGAACCACACCCAGGCAGGCGCCGCCAGTGCCCACTTCGGTACCCACGAGCGACGCTTGCCCCTGGGACGACTCGGCTCAGGCTGAGCCGTCCCAGGGTCCTCCGCAACTGGTGGTTCGGTCGTGACGCTCACTACTAGCCGACCGCCGCGGCCTTCATCTTGTTGGCTATCTCAACGCGCTGCTGCTGACTGTTGTTGACTTCACCGGCGTCCATCGTGGCGATCTGGTCCGGCGTGAAGAACACCATGTCGAGCCGCTCGATGCCAGCCTCCTCGGCCGCAGGCTCAATGCCCTCGACGGCGGTGTGGTAGCCGACCCAGCTCAGCGTCTGGAGCGAAACGTCCTTGTCGAGGTTGTAGTTGATCCACGCGTAGGCAGCGTTCGGGTTGGGTGCACCAGTCGGGATACACCAGTTGTCCATCCAGAGCTCAGAACGCGGCGCTGGGAAGACCCACTCCCACTTGTCGTCGTCGGCGCTCAGGATGCCCTGACGCCCGTCACCGTTCCAGGCCTGGCACAAGTAGTACGAGCCCTGCGGAATGCCGCTGCTGCCTGGGTACGACTCGAACGCCTTGATATGCGGCGCCAACTCGTTGACCAGGAAGTCCTCGCACTCTTGGAGCAGAGCAGGATCCTCGGTGTTCCAGTCTTCGTCTTTCGACCAGAAGTAGATGCCGATCGACTCGTTCGGGTCGTCGAGGATGGACGTCTGCCCGCTTGCCTCGTTCTGTGTCGCGTCGATGAAGTCTTGCCACGTCGCCATCGGACGCGTGATCTTGGTCTTGTCGTAGACGTATCCAGTGGTGCCCCACGCCTTGGGTACCGAGTGCGCGTTGCCTGGGTCCCACGGCTGGTCGCGGTACTCCTCACCGATGTTCTCGAAGTTCGGAATGCGCGCCAGATCAAGCGGCATCAGCAGGTCGTTCTCGACCATTTGCGGGATGAAGACACCGGTGGGAACGACGATGTCGTACCCAGAGGTTCCCTCAGTGGCCACCAGCTTCGAGATCATCTCTTCGTTGGAGTTGTACGAGCTGACCTTGATCGTCGGGCCCTCTTGGTCGGTGAACTCCTTCATCACCTTGGGCCAGTCGTACTCACCCCACGTGAACATGTTGATCTGGTCTTCGAGCTCTCCGCTCGGAGCCGGTGACGCGCCAGCCGACGTGTCACCGTCGTCCCCACATCCGGTGATCAGTATCGAACTTCCAGCAACCGTCACCGTTGCGCCAGCCAGGAAGGCCCGACGTGAGATGCGGCTCATGGCAGCCGGGTGCGCGAGAACATTGACCATGTCGTCCTGGTCTGTCATCGGTGACTCTCTTCCGTGAGAAGTGACTTCGTGTGTTGCGTGGACAAGCGTTGTACCTATCCCCCTGCAATAACTTCTGACAGCTCACTGGCTGGGTCAGCGAGCACAAACTCGGCCTGTTCGTCGGTGAACACCTGGCACTGCGACGGCTGCCACTGGCACCACACCCGCGCCCCTGGCAAGAGCCGTGGAGCACTTGTCCGCGGCACCCTGGCCAGCACCTCACCTTGACTGCTCGTCGTCACGACGAACTGAATGACGTCGCCGAGGTGTGACACGCCTGCCAACACACCACTGAGGACGTTGTCGTTCGTGGCTGGCTGCGCCTCGAGGATTTCGACCGCCTCTGGCCGCACTGCCGCCAAAGCGTTGTCGCCGTTCTGCAGGGCGGGCGCCTCGCGACTGGACCGGCAGACCAAGCCGTCCGACTTGACGGCTGCGCCGCCGTCTTGGGCCACCCCACTGAAGAAGTTCTGCTGCCCGATAAACCCCGCGACGAATGCGGACTCTGGGTGTTCGTAGATCGTGTATGGGTCACCCAGTTGCTCAATCTGGCCATCGAGCATGACCGCGATGCGGTCACTCATCGAGAGTGCTTCTTCTTGGTCGTGTGTGACGAAGATGAAGGTGATGCCGAGCTGCGACTGCAGCAGCTTGAGCTCAATCTGCATCTCTTCCCGCAGCTTGCGGTCGAGCGCACCGAGAGGTTCGTCGAGTAGCAGCAGGCTCGGTCGGTTGACCAGCGCTCGCGAGAGAGCCACGCGCTGCTGCTGACCACCCGACAACTGCTTCGGCTTGCGCTCGGCAAGGGGCCGCATCTTGACCATGTCGAGCGCTTCGGCCACGCGCTGACTCATCTCGGCCTTGCCGACTCCGCGCTGGCGGAGCCCATACGCGACGTTCTCGGCCACCGTCATGTGGGGAAACAGTCCGTACGCCTGAAAGACCGTATTGACGTCGCGCTTGTGTGGTGGGGTTCCTGCGATCGGCTTGCCACTGATGCGGAGCTCGCCAGACGTCGGTTCTTCAAAGCCTGCGAGCATGCGCAACGTCGTGGTCTTGCCACAACCACTCGGGCCCAGCAGCGACAGGAACTCCCCGGGCTGCACTGTCAGATTCACGTGGTCGACCGCGGTGAAGTCGCCGAACATCTTGACCACATCGACGAGCTCAACGGCTCCGGTCGCGCTCTCGGGGCGGCCTGCTTCTGTCACTCGTTGGCACCTCTTCCTGGTGTCCTGGCGTGCCTTGGCGCAGTCAAGCAGAGTTTCATGCCATGGGCGGATATTTGCGACCAAGTCGTGACCTCTGAGTCACGCTCGGTGACGGCCGAAATCACCGGTGATAGACGATCTGGCCCGCCGCCACCGTGAGATCGACAGCAGCATCGGCGATCGTTCCCTCGCTGAGACCGAAGATATTGCGGTCGACCACCGCAATATCGGCCCGGGAGCCCGGCACCAGGCGTCCAGAATCCTGATCATCGTGATTGACGTAGGCCGTTCCTGACGTGAAGGCCGCCAGCGCCTGTGGGAGCGGCACGCGCTCGTCCGGCAGGAAGGCGGCCGATCTCGGGCTCGGCCGGATCACGCCGGTTGACCATCACGTCGATCTCTTCCAGCGGGTTGGCGCTGGTGACCGACCAGTCGCTGCCCCCGGCCAGCCGCGAGCCAGTGCGAAGCATCGACCCAAACGGGTATTGCTGCTCGACCCGATCCTTGCCAAGGAACGGCACGGTGAGCTCTTCCATCTGCGAGTCGGATTGGGCCCAGAGCGGCTGACAGTTGGCCACCACGTCCAGCTTGCCAAACCGCGCGATGTCGTCGGGGTGCACGATCTGCACGTGCGCGATGTGGTGTCTGTTGTCGCTAGGTCCGTTGGCCGACCGCGCGGACGCCACCGCGTCGAGTGAGTTTCGCACCGCGCGGTCACCGATCGCGTGCATGTGAACCTGGAAACCGAGGCGGTCGAGCTCGGTCACCGCTGCGGCCAGCAGGTCTTGCTCGACGTAGGAGAAGCCGTGGTTGTCGGTGTGTCCGCCACACCCATCGCAGTACGGCTCGAGAAGTGCTCCCGTGAAGTTCTCGAGCACACCGTCAGTCATGATCTTCACGCTGGTGGCGTGGTAGTTGCCTACCACCCCGTTCTCACGCTGCGCCAAGAACTGCGGCACCTGTTCAAGCCCCTGGTGTCGGTCCCACCACAGCGCCCCGACAACGCGGGCAGTCAGACGTCCGTCGGCTGCAAGGGCGCGGTAGGCGTCGTGCGTTCCGGGAGTGATCCATGCGTCCTGCCAAGCGGTGATGCCCAGTGCGTGCAGGTGGCTCTGCGCGTTGAGGATCGCCGCCTCCCACTCCTCTTGAGCAGGGATCGGGACGAGGGTGTCGTTCATCGTGTACGCGGCGCCCTCGTGGAGCATGCCCGTCGGCTCGCCCGTCTTGTCGTCGCGCTCGATGCGTCCGTCGGAGGGGTCGGCGGTGTCTTTCGTGATACCCGCACGCTCGAGCGTGACCGAGTTGACCCAGGCACCGTGGACGTCTTTGTTGAACAAGAACACCGGTCGGTCAGGCACGATCGCATCGAGGTCTTCTTTGCGGGGCAAACCACCGGGGAACGCCTCCATGGCCCAGCCACCACCGACGATCCAAGGCTCATCCGGGTTCGCGGCGGCATACTCGGCGATCAGCCGTAGGTAGTCATCGCGGCCAACGACGTCGTTGAGCCAGACCCGCAGGCGGTTTCGGCCAGCGAAGGGGGCATGAATATGGGCGTCCTGAAAGCCAGGGACAGCTAGGCGTCCCGGCATCGAGATCACCTCGGTATTGGGGCCGCCACGAAACTGCGCAAGATCGCCGTCGTGCGTGCCGATCGCCAGAATTCGACCGTCCTTGATGGCGATCTCACGAGCCCACGACTGTTTCTCGTCGTTGCAGTAGACATCGAGGTCGGTGAGCAGCAGGTCAGCGGTGGGAGACATGCAGGCATCCTGTCCAACCTGATCGGACGCGGCAAGTAAGACGGGAGACTATGACGGCACTAACGTGCCCGGCGCATCAGACCGGCCGGGTCAAGCACCTCGATCCGCCCGCGACCCACCGCGATGAGCCCGGCGTCCTGCAAACTCATGAGCTCCTTGTTCGCCGTCGGTCGCGTCGTTCCAGCGAGGCCGGCCACATCCTCTTGAGTGATCGGAAGTGCTGTGCTCGAACTTGTCGCATACATCGCGTGAAGCTCGAGAAGTCGGCGACGTATGCGTTTGGGTACCGGAAGGTAAAGCGCTTCTACCAACTGGTGAGACAGGCGCCGAACTTCCGCAGTCATGATCTCGGTGAGCACTCGGTCGATGTCGCTGTCTCGCTGCCGCAGACCTGCGAAGGCGTCCGCCGTGATAACCAGCGTCTCGACGCTCTCGATCGCCCGAACCGTGGCGAGTCGCGGCCCCGGCGAGACCAGGGCCAGCTCACCGAAGTGACCTCCGGCGGCGATGACACGGACCGTGGCAACGTCACCTTGAGGGGTGGTGATCCGCACGAAGACGTGACCGCTGGCGACCAGGTGAACCGTGTCTCCAGGATCTCCCTCGTGGAAGATGACCTCACCACGACCGAACTGTCGACGGCGAGCGTGACCGACCAATAGGTCACGGTCGGCGTCAGACAGCGATGCGAGTAACTGCCACTCGGGGTCGACCACAGCTTCTCCCTTCGTCCCGCCACCATAGGGGTTCGCCGCAGTACGCTCGTGGACGCGGCCAGCAGGTGCACGCGGCGCGCGAAGGAGGGGCATGCCTGACGACGGGCAATCGACTCTCCCGCATGGGCTGGTGACCTTCTTGTTCACCGATGTCGCCGGTTCGACGCGGTTGTGGGAGGACGCGCCCGATGCCATGGCGGCCGCCATGGTGGAGCACGACCAGCTGATCGAAGAAGTCATCGCAGGCCATGGCGGCGACCTCGTGCGCCCAAGAGGCGAAGGGGACAGCCGCTTCGCGGTGTTCGCACGACCCAGCGACAGCATCAGAGCAGCGGTAGACATCCAGCTGCGCATGATCGAGCACCCGTGGTCGACACCGCGGCCGGTCTCGGTGCGCATTGCGGTGCATACCGGCGAGGCCGATCTACGCGACGGTGATTACTACGGTCGGGCCGTCAACCGTGCAGCTCGGCTGCGTGCGGCCGGGCACCCCGGTCAGGTACTCGTCTCCGGCGAAACGCACGATCTCGCACAGGATGCGCTTCCGACTCACATCAAGCTTCGACCTTTGGGAAGCATCGCCCTCGCAGACCTCGAACGTCCCGAACCGGTGTACCAGGTTCAGCACATCGACCTCCCGGGCGAGTTCCCACCGCTCATAGCCTCGGCCCGCGCGGGAGTGAAGCTGCCACCTCTGACCCCTGACTTTCTCGGGCGCGACTCGCTTGTCGAAGAAGTGGCTGGAGAACTGATAGGTGGCGATACCAGGCTTGTCACACTCACCGGGCCAGGCGGGGTGGGAAAGACGCAACTTGCGCTCGCCGTCGCCCTGAGCCTGAGAGACGAGTTCCCTGGTGGAGTCTTCTTCGTGGCACTGGCTGACGTCTCAACGTCGGCAGCGGCACTCTACGCACTGGCGGCAGCCGTCGAGGTCCGAGAGTCCAACGCCGAGGAACTGCTCGACACCGTGGTCAGGTCGATTTCATCCGCTCCCGTGCTACTGCTCCTCGACAACGGTGAACAGGTCAGTGGCCTCGATGCATTGGTTGCCGAGCTCCTCTCAAACGTCGAGCAACTCGCCGTGATCACTACATCGCGCTCACCGCTTCGGCTCCGCGCCGAGCACCGCGTGCCAGTCCCTCCCCTGGGGCTCCCACCCCGAGATGACCTCGACGGATTGGGCCCGAACGAGGCCCGAGGCTACCCGTCGCTTGACCTGTTTGTGCGTCGCGCTCAGGCAGTCGATCCGAGCTTCCAACTCGACGACGAGTCACTGCCTTCAGTCCTCGAGATCTGCCACCGACTCGAGGGGTCACCGTTGTCCCTTGAACTGGCTGCTGCGCGCACCGACATCCTCAGCCTCCACGACATCGAGCAACGACTTTCAACTCAACTGACGCTGCTGACGTCCAGCCACGTGGACATCCCTGAGCGGCAGCGCACCGCGCGGGCCACCATCGAGTGGAGCGTCTCGTTGCTCGCCCCCTCCGAGCGAGCCGCCTTGTTCACTCTCTGCCTGTTGGTGGGGCCATTCACTCTCAGCGACGCCACCGCCCTGTGCCCCGGGCAAGACAGCGCCGTCACGATGGGGGCGCTAGTCGACTCCAGCCTCGTGCACACCAGCCGAACGTCCACGGGGCGCTTCTTCGACGTCGCCGAAGCCGTCCGGCAGTACGGACGGACCGCTCTCGAAGAGTCAGGAAACGTCGATGCCGAACGGGTTCGGTCGTTGCGCCACCTCACGGACGTCGTGACGACATGGGCGCCGAAGCTGGACACCTCTGAGGCCACAACGGCCGTAACCCAGATTCGACGTCGGTATGAAGACATTCGCGGCGCCATCGAGTGGACACACAGACGGGGCAGCGCATCCGACGCGGGGCCTCTGCTCGCCGCGCTACGTCGCTACTGGGTGTACGACGGACAGTTGCGAGAACCATCGGTGTGGCTCGTACGTTGGCTCGATGCAGCAACACCTGACGACCATTGCCGAGCCGACATCGAGCTGGCGGCCGGTGTACTCGCGTACTTGCTTGGAGACACTCCAGCGGCGACAACGCTGCTAGAGCAATGTCTGCTCCGGGACCAGGTAGGGAGCGCGACCCTAGCTCGCGGCTACCTCGGAGCTGTCTCACTCGGTGAAGGCGATGTCGAGCGTGCCTCGGCTATGGCTGCGGAGTGCGAGCGGCTCGCCACCACCGCCAACGACTACACCGCCGAGTCCCTAGCACTGTCTCTGAGGGCTGTGATCGCAGCTGTGGCCGGCGACACCCCGCTCGAGAAGGCGCGCTACCTTCGTCGACTGGCACTGGCGAGGGATGTCGGCGACGAGCGACGCACTGCGGAGACACTCAACAACCTCGCCGAGGTCGCCCTGGCAGAGGGCGACATTTCAAGCGCCAGCCTGTTCGCGCAGGAGGCCCTGACAACAGCCCGCCAATCGGGGCGCATGGTCACACGAGACGCGCTGTACACCCAGGCCAGACTCGACTTGATGCGCGAAGACGCCCTTAGCGCTTTGGTGCACGCGCGCGAGTCACTCCAACTGAGCCTCGACCTGGGGCAACCATTCGAGACCTCACAGGCTGTCACCCTGATCGGCGCGATTGCCGTTGATCTCGGCCGTACTGGTGAGGGGGCCGAGCTGATGGCTGCGGGCCAGCGCATGCGATCGGCCTCTGGGCCGCCCCTCGACGTCGACCTCGAACCAGAACTCGAGGAATACCGTCGGCGAGTCGCCACCGAATTGGGTGTCCCCGACTTCGAAGATGCCGCCGGACGCGGTGCGACGATCTCGATGGAGAGCGCCGCTCAACTGGCGATGGGGATTCTGCCGACGCGATAGCGGCTGTTCTGCTGTGTCTCCACGACCAAAACAACGTCACCACCATCGGCCGCGGCCGTCTCCGCAACACTGGCGGCACGATCAACGCAGGCTTGAGTCGGCGTCGATCCACCTACCGCCGCGCAGCGGGGCAGGGCTTGGTAGCTGCCATTCTCGGTTGCCTGACGTTGGACGCGTGCTCGCTTTGCAACATCTGATGCGGTAGCTGCTCCCAACAACGACGAGTCAAGATAAAGGCGCAGTTCCATCGGCTCGGCGTTGGAGGCACTCGCACCGGGAGACTCGACCAGCACAGGAACACCGAACCCACTTGGGTTAGGCGCAGAGGCCAACTCCTCCAACGTGACCGGCGCAGTCCCCGCACCAGCTTCGGTGAGATCGAGAGAAGCTGCCTGTTGGTCATCTGCGGTGGTGTCCAGGGCACAGTCGGACGGGTCAGGATCGGGGTCACAAGGGCCAGGTGCACCATTGGCAAAGCCAGCACCTTGGGTGACTTCAGCAGTGACCGCACCGACATAGTTCGGACTGAGAAGGGTCAACTGTCCAGTTTGGATCTCGACAGTTCCCGTCGATGGCGAGGCACCATCTGTCGTGAAGTACCTGACGTCAACGACACTCGTTCCGCTGCCAGCCGACTTCCTGAGGATCCCAGAGTTTCGGAACACGCCGAGGGTCTCACCAGGGACGGTCGTGAACCCCTGGTAGTAGCCGAGGTCATTCTGGAGGTCGAAGATCGGTTGCGACGGATGAGCGTTATCGATGTTGCGGAAGGTTGTTCCGTAGTCGGCTGCGATGTATCCATTGCCTGACAACGCGACGGTTCCGTAGTTCTTGATCACGCGACGGTCAGAGAGATTCACACCGAGCCCATTGACGTTCATTACGGCGTTCGGCGCGATCTTGGTCACCCCGGCCTTGGCCGGAGCGGTGACGCATGGGCCGGCGTCGAAGCATTTCCGGGTGCTCATCGTGGCAGTGCCGTTGACCGAACCCCAGTCGAGCCGTTCGGTCACTGTGAAGACCCCAGACCCACGCAACCATCCGTACATCTCTGTGATGTAGCTCGTGGAGTTGCCGCTGATGGTCAACTCACTGCCAAGTGTCATTGTCAGCGTGCCGGCATTCTGCAGTGAGGCGATCGAGGGCTGCAGCTGAACACCCGTCAGCGTGACCGACTCTCCGAACGGGATTACCGCGATGTCGTTCTTGGGAGTATCTGGGTCGAGCTCGCCGGGGATGCAGTTCTCGTCCCAGTTCCAGGCGTCATCCCACGAATACCCATCACCGGTTTCACCCGTGGGGTCGTCAGCCGACCCATCCCACGTGACCGTAGTGACTCCTGGGTCACACACGTCGTAGCCCTTGGCGATTGCTGGAGGTCCGACCACGACAGTCACCGTCGCCAGGCATAAGGCGGCGACCATCAGAACCGAGGCGCGACGGACGGCAGCATTCATGCGGGTCTCCGGGGTTGCGGGGTCGGGCTCAGGCTACCGACCCAACGGCGACGAGCGCCGGGCGATCCAGAATCTGCAGACCGTCTGAGAACCGCAGGACTCCTCGTTGCTCCAAACTTCCCAGTTCACGATCCACTTGACTCGTGGTGACTCCAGACAGTCCTGACAGGTCACTGAGCGTGACCGGTAGCGACGCGGTTGGGTC
The DNA here is from genome assembly GCA_963712425.1 of uncultured Actinomycetota bacterium. Classification (GTDB taxonomy): domain Bacteria; phylum Actinomycetota; class Actinomycetes; order JAHEKZ01; family JAHEKZ01; genus JAHEKZ01. Next base: position 310,535 of record CAVQHW010000001.1, read on the forward strand.
GTGCCCCCACGGTAGTTCGAGGATCACCCGCGCAAGTCGCGCGCGCCACGGAGCCCGAGCGATCCGCCAGCCGACGCGAGAGGGCAGCGGAACGCTCAGAGAGGATCCGAAGGAAGAGGTCGTCGAGTTCTGGATAGTCGGCGCGAACCCGCGTGCAGGCCTCATCATCAAGTTCCATCAGCCGACACGAGCTGCGCGCTGCGGCAGTGGCGCTGCGCCTTGCGGAGCGGGCGAAGAGGGCCATCTCACCGAGCAGTTCGCCGGGCCCTCGAACAGCAATCGTCACAGGGTCCGCGGAGCCTCCGTCCACTTCGATCGCCACCAACCCGCTGCTCACGAGGAAGAGCGAGCCTCCGGTGTCGCCTTCGGCGAACACAATGTCTCCCGGCGCAAAAGTTCGTAGCGCACTGGCGTCGACCAGCCCACGTGACGCGGCCGCAGACAACGACGTGAAGGGAGACTCGATCACCGCCCCAGTGTGCTCCCCAGCACCTGGCGGCGTGAGGACTCCCGGCAATTCCCCATCAATCACCCATTCGCCGGTCACCCGGTGGGGCTACCAGAACAGCACCAGGCGCAGCCGATACATCACTGGGGAGTTTGCGCTCCACTCATTGTCATTCTTGTCAGTTCTTGTCATTGAACAGGGTTCGGAGTAGCCGTGCGAAGCATGCGTTGGGTCAGAGTCGCTGGGGCACCGGTCGTTGCGTGTGTCGTCGCAGGTGCGCTGCTCGGGGCGCCGTCGGACGCCGCAGTCGCCAACCCCTGCGAGATGCGCGTCACCCTCGATCGAGTCAGCAGCGTGACGTACGGCAACGGCGTTGAGCGCCAGAAGTACGAGGTCAAGGTCTCGTGGAGTGATCGTTCGCAGACCGCCGAGGTGCATCGCATGGTGATGCCGGCGTCCGCCGAACCACGGCTGGTCACCAAGAAGCTCGGCACCCTCAGCCAGTTGAAGTCGCAACTCGAAAGCCCGAAAGGCAAGCGCGGTATCGCTGCGGTCAACGGTGACTTCTTCTACGGGTACCGCATCGACGGACAGACCGTCTACCTGCCGCGAAATGCTTCCGTCAGCAAGGGCAAGCCAGTACGCCTCGGCCCTGAGCGCACTCGCGTTGTCGGGATCGACAAGGAGGGCAACCCCTTCGACGGTGAGGTGGGCATCAAAGGCACCGTCGCGCACGGGCAGAAAGTGTTCGCAGTCGACAGCCTCAACTGGCACGCCATCGGTGACGGCGCCGTCGCCATATACACGCCAGCGTGGAGTGACGTCTCGACAGCGAAGCGTCCAGCGGGCGCGGTCGAGTGGGTCGTCAAGCAGGACAAGATCATCGACGTTCGCAGCGGACGCCAGACGGGCAAGACCGTCAAACCGCATACCAAGGTCGTCGCGTTCGGCAAGAACCATGCGCGCGCCGCGAAACGGGCAGCTGACCGGTCTGCCGCTCTCATTGCGGTCAAGCAGACCACGGGAACGGGGACGCCACTGCGCGACGCCATCGGTCGGGGCGTGTCACTCGTCGAAGCTGGCGAGGTCGACCTGGCGTGCGAAGGCAAGTGGTACCAGCAGCGACCGCGGACGACCGTCGGATGGGACGCGCAGGGCAACTGGATGACACTCTCGTTGCCGGGTAGCGGGTACGACCGCAACGGATACCGGGTCGGCGGTCTCGGGCTTGCCCAAGAGGCCAACGTCGCCATCGCTCTGGGCTTCGTTGAGGCGTCCGAACTCGACGGTGGCGGTTCGACGACAGCGCTGGTGCGACGCTCGGACGGCGGCTGGGACCGAGTCGACGACCCAGACACCCTGTGGCAACGCCCGATCCCGAACGCGCTGGTGTGGGTCAAGCCGCAGCGCTAGTGCCGCCTACGATCGATCCGTGACCGACTCGGACTACTCCCTCACGGCGTCTCCCGGCCGACTCCTGCCTGTCGCTACCCACGCGTCCGGCATGCGCATCTACGACCGCGACGGCCAGGAGTGGCTGGACGCCTGTGGCGGCGCGATGGTCATGAGCCTCGGCCACTGCCACCCACGTTTGGTGAAGGCCGCTCAGGACCAACTCGAGAAACTCACGTTCACCTATCGCTTCTCGTTCTCGAACGAACCGATGATCGAGCTGGCCGGGTTGATTCGTGACGTTGCCCCGATGGATCGCGGGTGGGCGTTCTTCAACTCCTCTGGGTCGGAGTCAATCGAGTCTGCGATCCACCTGGCGTTGTTGTACTGGAAACACATGGGGCGTCCGAGCAAGACGCAGCTCATCTCGCGGTTCCCCAGCTTTCACGGCTCCACCCTCGGCGCTCTCGGGTTGTCTGGGTCGCGATGGCGTGAGTCGTTCGACCACGTGCTCGAGGACAACCCGATCGCTCAGGCACCCAACGCTGACATCCGATCAGGTCGAACCGAAGCCGAAGAGGTTGCCTTCGGCTTGCAACAGATCGAGGACGCCCTGCTGCTTCGCGGGCCCGAGAACGTCGCGGCCGTGTTCCTCGAACCGATCACCGGGGCCAGCACCGCAGCGGTCGTTCCCCCTGACGGCTACCTCGAGGGGGTTCGCGCGCTCTGCGACCGCTACGAGGTGTTGATGATCTGTGACGAGACCGTCACTAGCTTCGGGCGTACCGGCACCTGGTGGGCGGTTGACCACTGGAACGTGCAGCCCGACATCGTCACCTTCGCCAAGGGAGTCACCAGCGGCGTCACGCCGTTCTCCGGTTTGGCGATGACCGGAACCATCGCCGACGTGTTCAGCTCAGCGCCTGAGGGGTTTCCCTACGGGCACACCTACTCAGGAAACCCGGTCGGCTGCGCAGTAGCCGCCGAGGTCATTCGCACCATCCGCGACGAAGGCCTGCTCGAGAACAGCGCCGAGATGGGTAAACGTCTCGAAGTCGGTCTGCGCGAGATCGCTGACGGTTCTCCGCACATCGGACAGGTGCGCGGACGCGGCTTGCTGCAGGGCATCGAACTCGTCACCGACAAGGACACACTCACGCCACTGGCCGGCGCCTCCTATGCCCTCGCTGGGTTGGCTCGCGACCGGCACCTGATGATCTACAGCTGCCCAACCCCTCTGGGTGATACCACGATCGAAGCGGTGATGCTCGCTCCCCCGCTCACCATCACCGAAGCTGACGTCGACGAGATCCTGAACCGCCTCGGGGACGCCGTGACCGACCTCGGTCGCCCCTCCTAAACCCCAAGAACGACGCGTTCACCCGCTCTCGCGGAACAACCTCTGCCTTCATGCTGTGGACATGTCGACGAGACCGGGGTCACCGAACAGGTACTCGTTGAGCAGGTAGTTCACCTCGTGGATGGACAGCGCTTGCGTGTAGGCGACGTGGCGCGAGAACCGGTCGTAGTCCACTGCCTCTAGTGCCTCAAGGGCGCGCGGATGGTGCAAGGTCAGATACATCTCTGTGGTGACTTTGCGACGCGGGAACTCGGTGCGGACAGTGCCGCAGCCGAAGCCAAAGATGGTGAGCGCCACGTCGGCGTCGATCGGATTGCTGCGGGCAACTACTCCGCGGTCTGCCACCGACACCTTCGGACGCCGCACGTCTCGTCGCTCCCAGACCTGGACGCAGGTTTGCAGCTGGTTTCGCGCGTAGGCGTCCGACCCGTCGGCGTCGACGTAGTTGATGCTGAGATCTTCATCAGCGATGAGGTGAAAGTACGGATCAAGGCGATTGACCACGCTCCACTTTCGCCAAGACCGAGGCACGATGAACGCGATGTAGTCGCTGTAGTCGGCACTGCGGTTGAAGAAAGGAACGGACAGCGAGTTGTTCCTGCCAAACGGCGGGTTGCTCACCGTAACGGCACCGCGCAGGTCGAGGTGCATCGCGAGAAAGTCGCCCCGCGCTACGTGCGGATGTAGCGGCTCGATGTCGACACTGACGACGTCCAGGACGCCGGCCGCCATCGCGGCGTCAACGAAGGCACCGGTTCCGCCAGCCGGTTCCAGCCAGGGGCGGCGTGTGGCGTCCGGAACAACTGAAAGCACAACGTCGACGACGCTCGAGGCGACGCTAGGAGGTGTGTAGAACTGCTCTTTGCCCGTGACGCGGGTGTTGCCCTGCGGTGTCGGCAGTCTGCTGCCCGAGACGTCCGCCATGGTTCGGGAGCCTAGCCGGGAACAGTGGACTGTCACGCATACGTCGGTCGTTGTGTCATGCAGCCGACGGTGCCAAACGCGTGGCCGAGCCACGCTTTCGTCATCCAGGAAAGCGTCCCCTTCCGGGGCACAACAACAGGAGGACGAAATGCGTAAATCAATCTTGGCCGGTCTGGCACTCGCCGCGCTGGTCTCAACAACCGGTGGCGTAGCTAACGCCGACGACACAACCGTCGAGCAGATCAACGCCTCGACTACGTCGGCGGTGGTCTACCTCGAAACCACGTGGTCCGGGTACGTCTACGACTGGGCACGCGATTCAGAAGGGCAGCGATACGGCTGGGTGGGTAGCAAGCCTTTCACCACCACATCTCGGTGTACCGGCTTCGTCGTGAACCCGAACGGCTACATCGTGACAGCGGGTCACTGCCTTGAGTACACCGATTCGGTCCAGGACAACTTGATCTACCAGGCAATGGCATGGGAGCGCTCAAAGGGCCTCTGGCCCAAGTCGATGTCGGTGAACGAGATCTACAAGAACTACTCGGACACCTACCAGGCCTACGGCGACGAAGGCAAGGGCAAGCCTGAGCGAGACGTGTCGACGACCCTGGGAATCAGCGTCTCGGGCGAGAACACGGTGACCACCCAACCCGCCCGCGTACTCGACGTCATGGGCTTCGACAAGGGTGATGTAGGACTCGTCAAGATCGAAGCAGAGAACCTCCCGGCCTTGACAATGGCGCCAGAGGGGACTGTCGAGGTCGGCACCGAAGTCGTGTCAGTCGGCTTTCCTGCCTCGGTCGATGCGGTCACCGACGCCACGATGGATCCGAGCTACAAGGACGGCACGATCAGCTCGGTCAAGTCGATTCAGCAGGGTCTGCTCGAGGTATACGAAATCTCTGCGCAGATGTCCGGTGGAATGAGCGGCGGTCCAACACTCAATGCTGACGGCGAGGTCGTTGGATTGAACAGCTTCGGCATCGTCGGCGAGTCGAAGGGCTTCAGCTTCATCCGTCCCAGTTCCATCATCAACGAAATGCTTGTCGACCAAGGTGCAACAAATGAGGTCAGCGACGTTCAGCGGACGTACGAACTGGGCCTCGATGCCTACTTCGAGGGCGACAAGGTCACCGCGATCGATGCTTTCGACACGGTGCTGGCTCAGGCTCCATCGCACACCTTCGCCCAGGAGTACCGCGCCAAGGCCGAGACGCTGGCCGATCCGGAACCAACCAACGAAGGCCTGCCGGTGCTGCCGCTGGTCTTGGCTGGTCTGGGCGGGCTCGTCCTCGTGGGAGTCGTGGGCACAGGAGTGGTGCTGGTGGTTCGTCGGCCGAGGCACGATCGGCAACTTGACCTCACACAGGTTGAGGAGCGAGCGGCGCTCCCCGTCGAGCCCACATCGACGAACGGTGCTCGCACCTGCACCGAGTGTGGCGAGCGCCAGCAGTACGGGGCGAAGTTCTGCCCCAACTGCGGTCAGGCCGCTGAGCAGGTGGTGCATGCCTGAACCAATGGGCGTTGCCAAGGGCGGTGGGTCAGAGTTTCTGGCCTACCGCCCTTGTGTGCGCTGACGACTAGTCGCCCTGTGATACGGGTATGACCACAGTGACAATCCCGTTGCAAGCAGAGGTGGACGCTATGTCGGACGAACGACACCAACATGAGGACGTCGATCCAGCCGATCGACGTGAGCCGGATCTTGAAACGGCAGCCGAGCGAGCCGACGTGCCCAAGGAGAACCGCGCCCACAATGCCGGGGGCACGATGAGCGAGACCGCCCGCTCTCGGTCGCGTGACCTGGACGACGACGACAACGGCTAGCCGCTCAGCCTCCTCGCGAGTTCCTCATACGCGGGGAACAACGCTTCGCTGACCGCGGGGAATGGCTGGATAGTGTCAGCCAAGGTGGCAACTGGCACACCGGCGCGGATAGCCAGCGTGACTTGCGCGATCCATTCGTCAGCTCGTGGACCGATGGCGGACGCCCCGATAAGGACGCCGGTAGACGCATCAGCGATAAGAACCATGACGCCTCGCTCGTCCTCCAGCCAGGCACGTGCAGTCCCACCAATGTCATTGGTCGCGCGCACAACCGTCGTGTCCGTCCTTCTGCGCCTGCTCCGTTGACAGCCCGACACCAGCGACCGGAGGGTCGATAAAGACGCCACGCGGAACAGCGCTGAGGTTCATCTGAACGTCGCCACCCAGAACGTTCGCAGCAACCACCCGGCCCGCATAGTTCGCGGTGTGGGTAAACGGAAACCGCCCAGTGACGTCACCTGCAGCGAAAACATGGCGTTGACCCCGCACTCGACCGTCGAGCCCGACTGTCAACGCACCCGACTCGATGTCGACGCCGAGGTTCTCCAATCCGTAGCCCTTCAGCCGCGGACGCCGTCCGGTCGCCACGAGAAGGCGATCGGCTGACACGGACGACCCGTCGGCGAGCTGCAGGATCGTGGTGCCACTGGCCGCCGACACTCGCTCAACGCCGACCCCGACGCGGATCTCAACTCCGGTCTCCGCAAGCACTTCAGCGGCAACGGCGGAAACCTCGGGCTCTTCCAACGCCAAGACCCGGTCGACCACTTCGACGATCGTGACGCGACAGCCGAAGGTTGAGTACACCTGCGCGAGCTCGACCCCGATCGCACCGCCACCGAGAATCGTCATCGATTCGGGAAGCTCGTCGCTCGTCAATGCAGCTTCGCTAGTCCACGGGTCCACGTCGGCGAGGCCAGCTATCGGTGGCATCACCGCGTCGGCTCCGACACAGATCAGCAACTGGTCGTACTCGAGCGTCCTACCCGCCACCTCGATGCGCCCCGGTGCCGCGATCGTGCCCTCCCCACGAACGATCTCGACCCCTTGCGACTCGAGATGCTTGACGGTGCCGCTGTCGTCGAGGTTCTCTGCCCTCTTGTCCCGCATTTGCACCGCTGCTGCCCATGCACGACCGGCGTCGCCGACATCTACCGGCGACGCCGTCGCCCCCAACTCGTGCGCTCGACTCGCCTGCCGCCTTCGAGACGCCGCAATCAGCAGCGCCTTACTCGGCACACATCCCCAATAGGGGCACTCCCCACCGACCAACCGTGACTCAACGAGCGCGACGCTGCGTCCACCTTGGGCGACCCGTGCGGCCGCCGTTTCACCGGCCGACCCTCCCCCGAGCACCACAAGATCGAACCTGGAACCCGAGGCAGCGACTGACATGCGTTCATCGTGTCAGCAATACCGGCGCCCCGCGGGTCGAGGTTTCGGCCCCCGCCTGATGGGTACCTAGGGGGGAGAGACCGCGCACTTACGGCTGCCCGGTCGTACTGCCGCCTGCCCATACTGATGGAGCCCTGATGCCGACCACCGTCGCTGACCTGATTCGAATCGACCATCGCGAGTTTGAGCGCATGTTCGCCGAGCTCAAGGACTCGACCAAGCGACCGCTGACTGGCCCTGCACTTGTGGCACTCATCGCAGCGCATGCTCGGGCAGAAGAGTCGGAGGTCTACCCAGCCATCCGCGCGAAGACCGACGCCGCATCGAAGGTCGAGCACAGCCAGGAAGAGCACGCCGAGGCGGATGAACTGGCGGCGAAGTTGGTCGGCATGGGTGTCGACGATCCCGACTACGACTCAGCCCTTGAGCGCTTGGTGAAGTCGGTGTCACATCATCTTGAGGAGGAAGAGGAGACGGTCCTTCCAGCCCTCGACCAGTTACCGGCCGATGAACAGGAGCGGCTCGCGACTGCATTCACCCGCGTCCGCGCGGAGCACCTCACTAGTGGCGCCACTGACTTGAGTCGATCAGAGCTGCAACAGCAGGCTCAAAACGAGGGCGTCAGCGGCACAGCGTCGATGACCAAGGACGAGTTGAAGCAGGAGGTTCGAGACTAAGGCTCGACACCTCGCGCGCCTGTCACTGCCTGGACGGCCGACACCCCGGCGACCGATAGAACGGCGCACCGAGGGGGTGGGGCTAAGTTCGGGGCGTGTCAATGAAATTGCGGCCGGGCACCCTTGGTGACGTCGAGACCTTCGCTCGACTCATCAACAGCTACCACATGACGTTGCGCGGAGAGCAGTTGTGGGAGCAGGACGAACTAGCCGCTGAGCTGCTCACCCCCGTCAACGAACCCGTCACGAGCGACCGCTACATCGAAGTAGAGGGTGACGCAGTTGCCGCGATCCACACGAACTGTCCTCCTCCATACGCACTCGCCAAGCTCTACCTGGCCGCCCCGTTTCTTCCCGACCGCCTCGAGCACAGCCGAACGCTGTTGAACTCTGGGCTTCGACTCGTCCGCGCCAAACCCGAGATCCGCAGCGACGCAAGGGTGCAGATCGCAATTCCGTCCGAGGATCCAGAGCTCATCAGACTCATCCGTGACCTCGGCTTCGCAGTCAGCCAGCGCGTCTACAGCCTTGAAGCATCTACCCAGAATCGGGCGGAGCCGCACTGGCCGGACGGGCTGGATGTCGCCACGTTGAACACCGACTCCAAGCAGGACATGGCCGACGCGGTCACCGTCTTCGACGCCGCCTTTCCACCCGGTAGTGGTGGGTGGCGAATGGAACGGCCCGAGTTCGAACACATGCTGTACCGCGACCCCACGGCCATCCCAGGGTTGTCACTTCTGGTGCGGGACGCGTCCGGACCAGTGGGGCTCGCCACCAACTTCCGTGACACCACGCGTGAACTCACCGGGAATGTCGTTCACCTGGGCGTCGTCCCTCGGGCCAGGCATCGTGGGATTGGTAAAGCGCTGCTCGAGGAGTCATTTCGACGCTTCCACGGACGCGGGTGGTCACACGCCCGGCTCGCTACGTACACCAGCCCACGGCGCAACCAGCTCGGCCTCTTCGAGAGCGTCGGCATGCGCGCTCTGTTTCACAGCGAAGTCCTCGAACGCGCGGCCTTCTAGTCAACGGGGCGACGAACGACCTGACGTCACCACTCGGTAAGACTCTCGTGAGCACTCTGCTCTGTCTTGCCTTCAGAGGGGCTCTTACGTTGGCGATGGCGTCACGGGAAGTGCCACCCAGGTGCCACCACCGCCATCTCTGGAGGCTTGATGATGAACTATCGACGAGTGGCTGGCGTCCTCGCCGCCACAGCCGTTCTCGCACTACCGATCGCAACAGTTTCGCCCGTTCACGCTGATAGCGACAATGCTGCCGCTGGGTTCGGTCGCCTCTTCCATGACGGCCAGATCGTCCGCACTGTGGCGACTCCTACGAGCCAGCCGGGTAGGGGCGTCGACACGATCTATCCGGTCGTCGGTGGGGTCGAGGGGCAGTTGTCTGTGACGGCAGCTGCACCTGGTGACAACTACCACGGTGGTCGCTGGGCCGTTCACGTCGTCAACTGGCTAGTGACGCCGTACCTACTCACGTCCGATGAGGCCGTCGAAGCTGCCTACGAAGCGGGCGACATCACCATCACCCGAGTGCCCGAGGCCGACTTCGTCTGCCCAGTAGCGGGCAAAGTGCGCTGACAATGTCCGTCGCGCTGAGCGTCACCCCGGTTGATGGATATGCTGGGGCGATGACAACTGTTCTGGTCGTCGATGACGACCCGACAGTTAGTGAGGTTGTGACGACCTACCTCCAGCATGCTGGCTTCTCCGTCCAACATTGTGTGGACGGAGAAGCCGCGCTGGACGCCGTCAGCACCAGCGTGCCCGACTTGGTCGTCTTGGATCTCATGCTTCCCGGCATCGACGGGCTCGAGGTGTGCCGTCGGCTTCGCACCAAAGCGGATGTACCCGTCGTCATGCTCACCGCGCTCGGAGAAGAGGTGGATCGGGTATTGGGGTTAGAGGTCGGCGCCGACGACTACATCACCAAGCCCTTCAGCCCCCGAGAGCTGGTCCTTCGAGTGCAGTCGGTGCTCAGGCGGACGGGCGGGGGTTCGCTCTCGGTCGACGAGCCGAGCGTGCTCGAGGACGGCGACCTCATCGTCGACCAGGGCGCTCACCGTGCCAGCAAGTCGGGTGAGCTTCTGGGACTCACAGCGCGCGAGTTTGACCTGCTCGCGTTCTTCATGGCCAACCCAGGCACCGCATTCACCCGCGAGCAACTCATGGAGCAGGTGTGGGGCTGGTCGTTTGGCGACCAATCAACAGTGACAGTTCACGTGCGTCGACTGCGCGAGAAGATCGAGCCGAACCCCAGCGAGTCCGTCCGACTGGTGACGGTGTGGGGTGTGGGGTATCGATGGGATCCGACCAACGGGAGGTGACGCAATGAACGAGTGGATGTCCGTGACGATCATGGCGTCGCTGATCGCTCTGGCCGTCGGTGGCGTAGGCCTGCTGACGTTGCGTCTCGTTGAACGAAGGTCACTACGCGCTGCGGCGCTGGTGCCGCCAATCACCGCAGTAGTGGGGACAGCCGTTGGTGTTGCCGCCACCGCACAGGCGATGTTCATCTCTGCGCACGACCTCGGCGTCATCATCATCGTCTGCGTTGTCGCAGGTATCGCGTCCATCACCGTCGGCACGCTGATGGCCAATCGCGTGCGTGAGCTCGAGGAGCAGGCACGCCAGCTTGCCGCCCAGCAAGCACGTGCCGAAGAGGCCGAAGAGGCCGAACACACTCGGCGCGAGTTGGTTTCGTGGGTGTCACACGATCTGCGGACGCCACTGGCAGGTTTGAGGGCGATGGCAGAGGCGCTCGAAGACGGAGTAGTCGAGGAGCCCTCCCGGTATCACCGACAGATGATCCTCGAAGTCGATCGACTTTCGGCATTGGTCGACGATCTGTTTCAACTCTCGCGCATTCAGGCAGGCTTTCTCCACCTTGTTCTCGAGCGGGTCTCGCTGCCTGACGTCCTGGGTGACGTCGTGGCGGCAACCGAGCCACTCGCCTCCAAGCGCGGCGTCCTGCTGCGGGCGTCCACCGGCGATGTGGGCACAATTCGGGCCGACGAAGGTGAGTTGCGCCGCGCTATCACCAATCTCGTCACGAACGCCGTTCGTCATACCCCGCACGACGGCACGGTGCAGATCCTCGCGAGCCCCGCTGACGAAGGGCATGTCACTCTCAGCGTGATCGATGAGTGTGGCGGTCTGCTGGCGGAAGACATGGAGCGTCTCTTCGACGTTGGCTGGCGGGCGAACAGCGCACGGACGCCGGAGCCTTACGGCGGCGGCGGGCTCGGTCTCGCCATCGTGCTTGGAATCGTGAACGCTCATCAGGGACAGATTGCGGTCGACAACGTCGGGATGGTGGCTGTCGCTTTGTCATGCAGCTACCTGTCGACCCATCGCCGGCAGCGAGTGCGTAGCAAGCCATCGCTGGGCGACTGGCGCTTGCCCGAATGCGTCTCACGAACCGCTGAGACGGGGCTACCCTGACGCCATGCCGCATACGCAGTGGACGCTGCCGCCAGCACGTCCGATCGTGGACCGCCGGCCGAACCGCGTGCAGATCGTTGGCTTGTTGTTGGCAGGTTTGATCGTCGGCATCGCCGGTGCGCTAGTCGGCGTCAACTACGCCGACTCACAGCGACAGCCTGACGTCTTCAATGAGTCTGGTCCGTGGGTCCCGGTGATTCCCAACGTCGCGGGAGCGCCGGAGACAACACTGCACATGAACATGGAGTTCTCCCAGCTCACCACTGGCTGCGGTGAATGGACCATCGCCTACGTGCAAGATGGCGTGAACCTCACGTTCTCCAAACTTCCACCTGCACCAGCTCGCTGCGCGCCGGACGCGGCGAAGGCACACACCTGGTTCGTCTCGCAGCTCGCTAACACGCGGACGTTCGCACCGACGGAGTTCTGGAGTAGCACCCAACCCAACAGTCACGTTCAACGGTGCTGACGGTCGACCGCTAGTGGCGATAGCGCCCGGCGCGGCCTCACCGGGGACGTCCGACTGACGAGTTCTGTCGTTAGCGTTTCGGCTCGTAGCGCATTGCCACCGCGCCAGACTTGTACTCAAGCCGATCCACGAGCTTCAGGTCGAGAGGCTTCGACAGCCCAGCGAACAACGTCGGCCCATGGCCGGCAACCCTGGGATGCACCACGAACTCGTACTCATCGATCAGCCCCAGCTCCGCTAACGCAAGAGGCAGTTGCACGCCTCCGACGGCCAACCCCTTGCCCTCCTCCTGCTTGAGCGCACGAACTGCATCACCGAGATCGCCACGCAAGAGTTCGGCGTTCCAGTCGACCCGGTCCAGGGTGCTCGACACGACATACTTCTTCATCGCGTCGATCGTCCGTGCGAACTGATCTATCGAGTCAGGTTGCTCCTCTGCGCTGGCTGGCAGTCGGAACGCTGTCTCCATCATTTCGTAGATGACACGACCGAAGATGAGTGCATCGGCACGTTCGAGGTTTTCGGCAGCGAGACGATGCAACTCCTCGTCCGGGACGATTCCACGATGATCGCAGCAGCCGTCCAAGGTGACGTTGATGGAGTACCGAAGGGGACGCATCACGCCAACGTACCCGGAGTGTGTTCAGGCGTGTCGTTCCACGCGCAGACGTGGCGGGACGACGCCTCGGATGCTCGTAGTCACGTTGAGACGGCTTCCTGGCGCTTTCCGCTCGGAGTCAGCGGCTCGTGTGGGAGGTCACGGGTCGTGGCCAATGAGACCAAGGCGATGAGCGCGGCAAGAAGAAGTCCTGCCTTCAGCGCAGCGAGTTGGGCTTGCTCGTAGTCCTCAACGAGTGCCGCCGTCGTGGCTTCGTCAAGCCCCGCATCCTCGGCGGCCGCCCGGAGCTGGTCGCTCGCGATGAAGTCGACTCCCGTATCCACAGAGGCGCTTACCTGTGATGAGATCTCACTGCTGATTCGAGGGTCAGACTCAATCTTCGAAACGAACACACCAGCGAGCCCGGCCAAGACGAGAGCGCCTATCAGAGCAACACCTAAGGAAGAGCCGAGTTGTTGTCCGGTGTACTGCAAACCGCCAGCCTCAGCGCGCCCGGACGCGTCGACCGACGACTGAAGGACGTTGCCCAACTGTGAGGCGAGCATGCCCATCCCCACACCCAGCAGAGCCATCGCCAAGGCGAAACTGCCCTCGGCAAGGTCGGGCTCCACGGTGCCGAGCAAGATCACCGTAGCGATGACGGTAATGACCAGACCAGCTCGCACAATCGTGCGGACGGTGTATCGCGTTGACAGCCGTGACCCGACGGCCGCTGCGAGGAACATAGTGATCGAGACCGGGAGCATCTTGATACCGGTCTCGAGCGCGTCCATGCCGAGAACAAGCTGAAGGTAGAGCGGTACTACAAAGAAGACGCCCATCAGAATGAGATTCTGGGAGAACAGGCCCATGAGGCCGGCCCGCAGCTTGGACAATCTTGAGCAAGGACAAGTGGACCAGCGGGTCCTGACCCGTAGCCTCGCGATGCCGCTGCCACGCGACAAAACCCCACACAAGGACTCCACCCAGGGCGATGACAAACGGAGCCAGCGAAAGACCGAACGGCTCGACGGGTGAATCCTTGGGCTGAAGCAGACCCCAGGTAGACGACTGCAGAACGCCAAGCACGATGAGACCGAGACCGGATGCCGACAGGAATGTGCCCACGCCGTCCAGCCGGGGGCGGTGACCCTCGCGCTCCGCGTCGACAATCAACCGGCTCATCGCCAAGATGAACAGCACCAGCACGACTTCGCCAATGAAAATGACCCGCCAGGAAAGCTCGGTCGTCGCCCACCCGCCGAGAATCGGGCCTATGGCGATGCCGGCTCCGGCGACGCCCCCGATCACCGCATAGGCAATCTTGCGTTCTCGTCCTTCAAAGTTTCCTGCGATCAAGGCTGCTAGAGCGGGCAACACCAACGAGGCTCCCACGCCCTCAAGAATCGACCAGCCAAGCGTCAGGATCCCGACACTCGGAGCCAGAGCGGTCATCAACGAGCCACACCCGTAGATCACGAGTCCGACGGCGAACGCCCGCCTCCGCCCGATGATGTCGCCAATCTTGGCACCGGTGAGCATGAACATGGCCATCACCAGGCAGTACAAAGTAATCACTGCCTGGATGGTCGTGACTGTCGTGTCGAAGTCATCCACAAGAGTGCTGATCGAGACGTTCATGACCGATTGGTCCAAGACCATCACAAACTGAGCGGTTGCTAACGCAACTAGGGGCCACCACCGCTTCACTGGTCCTCCTTGTCGCGGTCAGACATCCCGCCTCGGTTCACGTCGGCCGACAGACTAGCGGTCGAGCGCGTTCTCGGATTTCGACAGTAGGGTTGGTCGTCACCGCACGAATGTCGACGGAAGGCCTGACCATGACGGAGGGCTTGACGAAGGTTGCGGTGGTTCAGCGCCCGCCGATCCTGCTCGATCGTGCCGCCACGATGACGGTAGCCGTCGAGGCTGTGGCTGAGGTCGCGGCTGAAGGCGCCAGCTTGGTCGTGTTTCCGGAGACCTTCATTCCGGGGTACCCCGCCTGGATCTGGTCTCTGAGACCTGGCGACGACTATGAGCTAACGGAGAACATTCACACCCTGCTGCTCGAAGCGAGCGTCGACCTGACCACGGACGACCTTCAGCCGCTTCGCAAAGCCGCAGCAGAACACGGCGTCATTGTTGTCTGCGGTATTCACGAGCGAGAGGGAGCGTTCAGCAGAGCGACGCTCTACAACACCTTGGTCACCATCGGTGCTGACGGCTCGATCCTCAACCGGCACCGCAAGCTAGTCCCCACGAATCCAGAGCGGATGGTCTGGGGACAAGGTGACGCATCGGGGCTGCGCGTGGTCGATACCGCAATCGGGCGGTTGGGCGGGTTGATTTGCTGGGAGAACTACATGCCCCTCGCCCGATACGCCCTCTACGCCGAGGGCGTCCAGATCTACGTTGCTTCTACCTGGGATCACGGTGATACCTGGGTGTCGTCGATGCGCCACATCGCCGCTGAGGGTCGCTGCTGGGTCATCGGGTCAGGTTGCGCGCTCAACTCACGCGACATCCCCGAAACCTTCCCGTCGAGGGACGCTGTGTTCACCAACCCAGACACCTGGATCAACTCTGGGGACTCAGTAGTGGTCGCACCGGGCGGGCAGGTCGTCGCTGGCCCGCTACGAGATGACTACGGGATCCTCTACTGCGACGTCGACGCGGACGCCTCGACTTCTGTTCACCGCACGCTCGACGTCGCGGGCCATTACGGTCGCCCGGACGTGTTCTCGTTGACCGTTGACCGATCGCCGCAAGATCCCATCGCGTTCACCTGACTGAAACGCGCAGGGTTTCTGCAGGTAGGGGCCCGTTGAAGGAGCGCGACTACCGGGCTACGGGCCATGCCGTGACTACGTCAGCCCCGTGGCGGTTCGAGCGCCTCGATGCTCGCACAGGCTTTCTCTACGTGAGGCCAATGAATCGGGTCAGGGCGTCCGAGTCTGTGACGGTTGCGGTCGCCCAGTCGTGGTCGCGATGAGCCAGTGGACATTCGGTCAGCGCCAGGAACTCGACCACATGCCGACTTAGCGGGGCGGTCCTCACGCTGATGCGTAAGAAGTTCTGTTGCTCGCTGGTGAGAGATAGCCACCAGATCCACAGGTCGATTGTGGTGTTGGCATGCGGGGTATACGCCGTAGCGGTCATTGCGGCAACGTGACAGACGGACACGGCGATGCCGCGGCGATGAGGTGAACGTCAGGTGACGCGATGCGGACTCCTCCCTGCAGGGAGGTAGAACCCAGCCATCCGCAGTCCCAAGGAGATCCCCGTCGCTCTACCGGACTCAAAGGCATTGTCGACTCAGTCTCGTGTTAGGAAGGTATGAAACTGATTCGGATCGCCGAGCACGTACTCATCGGGAGCTGTTTCTGAGGCGGAGACGAGCGGGCATTGCAGCCATGCAAGCCAGGTCAAGACAGCTTGGTTGCCTGGCACAGCCGCAGACGTGGCGATCAGCAGTTCCTGGTCGTCGGTCGATAGCGTTCCCCACCAGCTCACAAGCTCTCTCGCGCTCACCGGGGCAGCGGACCGCGGCAACGCTGCCATCAGTTGCAGGGTTGCCTACCACTGAGACCTGTCCAACTTGTGTGCCCGACGGCTTCGCGGGTTCGCGGTGAGCATTTGGAAAACTGTCATTGCCGATAGCTTCATGGCATTGATGCTGCCTCGGCGACGCGAACAACCGCCCAACAACGAATTGCACGGGACCAACGGTCAGATGAACGATCATGTCGCACTATCGGTGACGAGAATGCCCCAGGTTGCGGTCTTCTGGGGTCACCGGACTCCAGAACGCACGGGTGAACGGCGAACGAACATTGCCAGCGGGTCTTGGCGGGGAGCGTGCGCGGTGCCAGGGTGTGGCGCCGGAGGAGACTATGACGGGCGGACCACCGACCCTTGATCGCGACGCTGGGACTCCTTGCATCGGTCTCGGTAGCCGGATGTCAGTTCCCAGAGCAGATGCGACAAGCTACCCCGATCCCGACGACCACTTCAGCCGCTTCGGTTGCGTCGTCGACAAGAGCGGGAGTCATGTGAACTCGAGTTGACGTATGAGAGTCGCACCTACACCGTACGAAGCGGAGCGCTGGTGACGGACGTCGGGGAACCGATCGAGGGCTTCGAGGTCCGGAGGATGCAGCGGCTCCGAGCCCGACGAACGGAAGCGTGCGAACGACACGGCCACCCTCAAGGCGTTCCGACTGGGCAGCTACTGCACAAGTGACGCACTGGCGGTCGAGATCGGAGAAGGTGAGCAATTGCTCGTCTTCGAGGTCAAACAACGTGAAAACTGGGTGCTGCCCTGAACATCTGGCGGCAACTGCTGCTTGCAGAACGCGAACTGCCCCCGATGAGGATGGCGTTCATCTGGCCTTCTCACTCGATACCCGGGTAAGAGACTGCACGTATCGCACGCTTCGCCGGCGCTTGGTAACCGCAATTGCCAACGGGGATAGCCAGTCTGAACAGCCCATCTGCCGTCTGGGCGTACAGCGCTTCGGGTGCCTCTATCACCGCCGGGCACGGGCGGTCGGCGTACGCATGGTCCGGTCGGGACAACGCAGCCACCAGGGGTTCAAATGAGGGATTGCTTGGTGCTAGGCGAACGACGCCTGCGGGTCCGCCGCGGCGCAGAGCACACCACTATCGCCGTGGGATCGGGTACCAGCACCGTCGCCTTGACGTACGCCTCATCGAGCTTGACCTGGCAGTCCACCTGCTTGGCAGGAACTCCGCGAAGCCCTGTTGCACCCTCCTCGAAAGCCACCAGCTGCGTCGGGGTTGGTTCCGGCTCGGACTCCGGTGTTGACGTGCATGCCGTCATCGCCAACGACGCTAGGCCGACCACTACGGCGAGGCGGTGAACCCGCATGGGTGAGCCTCCGATTTGTTGCCCTGCTCAATGCGACGGCCGCTACGGGTACTCGACCAAGATGGCTCGGTCTGAGTCAACGCCTTCAATCGACCAGGCCTGGGTTGGCCTGTCGGGGTCAAGGTTCCCACTGTCGTTACAGCCGGGGATGACGACGCCCTCTATAGGTCCTGCTGGCCGAGGCTCTTGCATGTAGCTGGGAGGCTCACTGCGGATCGTGTAGAAGTGGTCCTTCCACGTGACTCCTGCGATGCATGCGGCAGGCACGATGAAGCCATTGGAGCCAAGTCGCTCGCCGGTGCTCACGGCCACCTCCAAGTCGCAGGGTGTCTTTGTCGTATGAATCGCTTTCAGGCATATCCGAGCCGGTACAACCGCTCAGGCTCAAGACCACAGCACCTACCAGGACGGCGATTTTCACCATGTCTGTCGGACGCAGGCTCATAGCTCAAGGTTCCCTAGAGGGGGCGACCTGACTCATCTCAACTAAGAACTTGCCAGTACGCATGGAGATGTAGGCGTAGAAGCCTCGACAATGCCCCTTGTCCCCGTACTCACACGCCGCACTCTTCGCTTCATCAACGACGTTCCGCAGTTCCCTGGCAGATTCGACAACTGTCTTCACGTCCTCAACCATTGAGGGAGGTGGGGCGCCGATGTAAGTCGGTGAACCAGGGCGCTGCAGCCCCCGGACCTCGCGCAAGAAGAAGGTAAGTTGCCTGCCAAGCAATGGCGGGGCCTTGAGACACCTGGCAACAGTTTCTGAGTACGGCCTGTAGAGACAGTCCCCCAGAGTGTCGGCAGTATCCGCCAAGAACTTGTCGTGAAGTCCGAAGACAAGTGCGTAATCCTGGGATGAAGCAACACGGCCATCAGTGCTACTTGCGTCTGGGCTCACGGTCGAACGCGTGTCTGAACCAGGTGAAGAGTCACTAGTGCAGCCAGTCAGTACCACTACAGAAGCACTGAACAGCAGCAGTGCGCTTCTCCACAACCTGGGCGTTCGGCGTTGCCTCATGGCTCAAGGGTTCCCCATGTGTCGCTAGTAGACCGCTGCGACTGCCAGCGGCACCCACAATGTTTGGGGCCAGTGGACATTCTGCACACCGGGACCGCACTGCTGGATGGGTAGTGTGGCGAATTGTGGCCATCAAACTTGAGAACGTAGGCATCGCCGTCCGCGACCTCGAGGCGACGATCGCCTTCTTCACCGACCTCGGGCTAACGGTCCTTGGTCGTGACACGGTCAGCGGTGAGTGGACCGACACTGCCGTCGGCCTTGACGGCAATCATGCCAAGATTGCGATGCTGCAGACGCCTGACGGTCAAGGTCGCCTCGAACTCTTCGAGTACATCCACCCGCAAGCGATCGAGTCGGAGCCCACTCGCCCCAACGAGATTGGCATGCACCGCGTCGCCTTCTCTGTCGACGACATTGATGAAGCCCTCGAGATCGCGGCAAAGCACGGTTGCCGTCCGCTCCGGGGCGTGGCCACCTACGAGGACGTCTACAAGCTCACGTACGTGCGCGGACCGAGCGGCATCATCGTGATGCTCGCCGAGGAACTGAAGAAGAGCTGAGGCGCATGGGCGATGCTCCCAAGGAGCGGTGGAGTTACGCCCTGGTCTTGATTCCGTTCACTGGCGTCGTTCTAGCCTTGTGGCTGCTCGTCGTTGTGAGTCAATACCCGCACAACGACATCACGGCTACCTATGCCAGTGGCATCGGTTGGATTGCGATCGTCGCGAACGGGTGGTTCACCTTTGCGGCGGTGATCGCGAAACTGAAAGCTCGCGTCATTGTGGCGATCATCAGCCTGTTTCCTACCGCGCTGTGCCTGCTCGGACTTGCAGCGATGGCAGACGCCAATAGCCCTTCCTAGTGCATTGATGTGTCACAACTTCTGTCACAGACCTCCCCGGATCACCCCGGACGTAAGCGCATGAAAGACATCAGACAGCAGTGCGCTGAGCACGAAACCACACCCTCACGGACCGTCTCGGACGTGCTCGGACATGCGTGTGCTCACTGGGGGTCAAGGGGTCGCGTTTCTCGCGCACGGGTGAATGCGGCCAAAGACGGACGGAAGCGGTCCGCGCGGTCAGGGGTGGGCAGGTAGGTCGCCTCGGCGAGTGGGGACCGAGAGTTGAGGTTGTAGCTCGCTGATGAGTGTGATGAGTTCGGTTTCTCGTTGGGCGTTGTACTCGATGGTGCCATCGTTCATGGCGTGCAACTCAAGAACAGCAGCGAGGTAGTCAGCATCAGCGGGTGTTGGGGCATCACCGTTGATCTGATTGCCCAGGATGTAGCTGGCGGGCCTATCGGGCCAGGTCCATTGTTCGTAGCAGAAGCCGACTCCGTCGACGTATTCCGCGAAAGCCTCACAGCCGTAAACGGTCCCTGACATTGGTTCCAGTCCCAGTGCTTCGCCAACCTCCTTTCCGGTGAGGCCTCGAATGTCGGGGATTGATGTCTGACCGTCGTTCGGCCCAGTGAGGACTGAATCGGGAGCCGAGCCCGGCCGATCCAGCCAGGCAATACCTCCAACGAGCACCGCGGTCACCGCCGCAACGGCGATTGGAGCGATCCACCTGGATCGGAATCGTCCCTTCCACCCCAGGGTCGGTGCGTACACGCTGACGTGCGGCGCATCCTGGACGTGGCGTTGCAGGGTTTCTCTGAGTTGTTCCTCGGTGGAGTTCATCTCTTGTATTCCTCGCTATGGGAACGCGTGAGAGTTCGAAGCGTCTTGAGGCCGTGCGAGATGTGGGATCGCACGGTCGCCACCCTGCATCCCAGGTGATCAGCGATCTCCGGGTCGGGCAGATCAAGGTAGAACCGCATCACCAACGCTGCACGTTGTTGTCGTGGCAACTGATGCAGAAGTTGCCACATCTCGTCGTTCTCTCCGAATGCCTCGACCGTCCGGGTCTTTTCATCGGGATGTTGATCCATGAGCTGATGGGTGTCAGTCGGGATCTCCGTTGTCATTCGACGTCGTCGCCAACTCAGGTACTCCCGCACCAGGATCTGCCGTACGTAAGCATCGGGTCGGTCTGCCGCCTGAACTCGCCGCCAGGCGCGGTGGGCTTTGGTCAATGCGGTTTGGACGAGATCCTCGGCGGTCTGCTCATGTCCGCAGAGAAGGTAGGCAACACCCGCCAGGGCAGGCGCGTTCGCCTGGACGAAAGACTCAAAGTCGTCCACGCCCACCTCCCTCAACAAGTAAGACGCATCGAAAGGCCTCGATTGTGGAGTCTTCTGAGGACTTGCTGGTGCGCTCCGGTGTGTGCTCACTGGGGGTCAAGGGGTCGGGGGTTGACGACGAGGCGGCCCAACCTCAAGGACAGCCTGAGGACGTTTGGTCGCTCGGGCCCCAAGTATTGGACCAAGAACTGGCCGTCCAAGGACTCCTCAAGCAGGTGAAAGGACTCGGTGGTAACGATTGTGCCTGTCGTTTCGAGAGACAACTGATCGGGATCGGAGACCGTCGTCCACTTCTCATCGCGCCTAGTCGGAATCTGGCCAAGAGGCAGGCAGTGAACTGCGAAGTCAGTGAGTGAGCGTTCGGCAGTTAGTCGGAGAGGTAGCCGCTGACGTTCCAATAATCGTTCCGAGCCCCTGCCCTCGCCACGTCACATCCGGACCAGAACATCGCCGCCTCGTTCGAGGCATCCTTGCGCCCGTACTTCTCAGCCGCTGCATCCTGGCATGGATCGTGTCCAGAGGAGTTCCGTTGAAGATTCTGGCCTGCGTCATAACCGGCTCGGAAGTCGTCCCAAAGCCAGACCTTCGCGGAGTACGCCCAAGCACCGCCCGCCAGCCCCACCACCAGGAGTAGAGCAAGGCCGCCGACGATAAGAGTTCGCCTCACAGTGGTGATTGTGGCAGGTCAGACGATTCCTGAGTGCGGTTTCTCATACGTGATCTCACTTGCTGCCTTCGCTCAAGTGGATCGATCTCGAACGGCCATAACGGCGGGGAGTGCTTGCGTCCGTTGCTACTCGCGCCGACCTACCATTTGGGTGAGGGGGTTGTTTGGAAGCGGAACTCGACGGAATCTCGGCTGGAACATGACTCCTATTGCACGTATGTTGCACACGGCCTCGGGTAACAAGATCGAGATACGCTCTGACCTGCGAAAATGCGTGCTCCCGCGACTGGACTCGAACCAGTAACCTGCCGGTTAACAGCCGGCTGCTCTGCCAATTGAGCTACGCGGGAAGGTGCCCTACGGGGCCCAGCGAGAATACCAGCCGACCCACGCGAGACCTTCAGGTGCTCAGCCCAGCGAAACCTCGGCTCGCACTTCGTCCATAGCGCTCTGCGCCGCCCTTTGAATCTCCGGATCATCCGCAAGATCCGGATCGAGGTCGCTACGCCAAACAATCTCGCCCGACCCGCTTCGTCGCCCCACGATTCGCACACCAACGTCGTCGGTCAGTGGCACGAACCGATCAACCACGACGCTCGACGTCACACGGTCTCGTATCGCGATCGGTAGCTCACGACCGTCGCCAACGGGAACTCGCAAGGTCGCCGACTCCAGCTCGGGTATGAGCGTGACGCTCAGTACGCCACCTTCATAGGTGGCGTACTCGATCTCTTCCCAGCCAATTCGGGTGTACGCCGGCGGTGTGCGCTGTAGATGCAGCGCAGTCTCGGTTGCCACGACGGCTCGCCCTTGCCCGTCGTCGGCCCACGCCAGCACTCGCTCTTTCGGACGCAGCTCAAGAGCTTGGCGCACATCCGCGGGTAATGCAGGCTTGCGCAACTTCACGGGCGGCAGCCCTCAGTCGACACCGAAAGACTCCTCATGAATCTTGCGTCGTGCTGCCTCGAGTGTGACCAGCTCGCCGAACACCTCCGAATGCGCGCCGGGGTCCTCCGACTCCAGACGCTGCATCCGCGAGCGCAGCTGATCAATCTTCAGCGTGAGGACCCGCTCGCGGGCGCGTCCGAGCTGCTCGGTGGCGTACCGATCGAGGGCTGCCTCTTCGACCTGGATCGGCTCGACCGCCAGTTCGTTGAGGATCGATCGCACGGTGTCGTCGGACGCCGCATCTGACAGACGGTTGAGCCACTGCTGATCAGCCTTTGCCACACCCCCGGCCGACTCGATCGTTCGACGCACCTCGATATAGGCAGGGTGCCCGAACAGATCCGCCGGCAACTCGTCGAACGAGACATCGAGCCGACCCGGATGCTGCACGGCGAGTTTGAGCAGCTCGCGAGGGCCAGCGAGTCTGCGGTCGCCCGGTTCGGGACGCGGCATGCTCGGCTGCGCCGTGGCGGCACCACTCTCGTCACCGCGCACCTGCGGCGCCGGTTGCCGACTCTGCTGCTTGACCGACCGATGAGCCTGGCTGACGGCGTCCAGCACCGGCTTCACTTCCATGCCGAGCCAACCGGCGAGTGACCGCGCGTACTCGGGTCGAAGGGATTGGTCTCTGATCTGCGCCACGACTGGTGCAGCCGCGCGCAGCGCCGCGACGCGTCCGGCCGGCTGGTCGAGGTCGTGGCCCGCGAGCACGCTGCGAATGGCGAACTCAAAGAGCGGCACCGACTTGTCGACCAGCGATGCCACGGCCGCATCGCCTTGCTTCTGTCGCAGCTCGCACGGGTCGAGCCCGTTCGGCTCGACCGCGACGAACGTCTGCGCGACGAAACGTTGGTCGTCGGCGAACGCGCGCATCGCCGCCTTCTGGCCAGCGGCGTCCCCGTCGAAGGTGAAGATCACCTGACCGCCGAAGGTGTCGTTGTCCATCAACAACCGACGCAGCACCTTGATGTGATCGGTTCCGAACGCCGTTCCGCAGGTCGCGATTGCCGTCTCGACACCAGCGAGGTGGCACGCCATGACATCGGTGTACCCCTCGACAATCACCGCCTTGCGCTGTTGCGAAATCGCTCGCTTCGCCAGGTCGATGCCGTAGAGCACCTGCCCCTTGCGGTAGATCGGTGTCTCGGACGTGTTCAGGTACTTCGGGCCTTGGTCGTCTTCGAGCAACTTGCGGGCGCCAAATCCGATGACATCACCAGTGATGTCGCGGATGGGCCACATCAGGCGTCCGCGGAAGCGATCGATGAGACCGCGTTGGCCCTCTTTCGACAGACCGCCGACGGTCAACTCGCGATCAGAGAAGCCCTTGCTGCGCAAGTGGCGAGTGAGCGCGTCCCACGAGTTGGGGGCGAAGCCAACGCCAAAGTGAGCAGCGGCGTCCGCGTCGAAACCGCGCTCGTCGAGGAAGCGGCGTCCGACGACGGCTTCTGCGCTGCCCAGCTGCTCGGAGTAGTAGGCGGCCGCTACTCGGTGCGCCTCGAGCAGTCGGGTGCGCTCACCCTGTGGACGCCGCGCCCCGGTGCTGGTCTCTTCGTACTGCAACTCGATACCGAACCGGGCGGCCAGCTTCTCAACGGCCTCTTGAAAGGTGAGGTGCTCGATGCGTTCGAGGAAGTCGATGACGTCGCCACCCACCTGGCAGCCGAAGCAGTGGTAGAGGCCCTTGGCGGGGGTGACGTGGAAGCTCGGGCTGCGCTCTTCGTGAAAGGGGCACAGGCCCTTGAGGCTGCCCCCACCGGCGGGTCGCAGAGTGACGTGGTCGCCCACCACCTCGGCGATCCCGGCGGCATCGCGAACCCGCACGACGTCGTCGGTGCGGATACGGCCAGCCATGGGCGTGAGTCTAAGTGCCGCCTCCCACGCGACCGACGGTCACGTCCACCTCACCCTCAGCGACGGTTCCGCCGACCGGGCGCCCGCCAACTAGGGGGACCTCACGCCGATCGCGCCCCGTCGAGGCACCTGGCCCAGGAACCTCGTGATCGAGACGAGCGGTCAGGTCGCAAGTTCTCACGCTGGAACCTTGTGGGTTGGCAGTCGGGGGCTAACAGGGTTTCGAATGTTCGTGGTCACGGTGACTGTGAACGTGTCAACTCAAGGAGCATCAATGAAGCGCATTGCCATCTACAGCGCCGCGGCCGCGGTTGCGTTCGCCGGCAGCGGGTTGCTGGGTCTCGGTACCCAGGCCAGCGCCACCACCGAGCACTGTGACTCGACCACGTTCCCCAACAAGGTTGAGGCAAACGCCGGTACGTCGGTTCAGACCGGCCTCAAGCCTGGGACGGTCGTCTGCATCAAGGCCGGGACGAAGACCACGATCGTCAACGTTGACGCCAACGGCTTCATCACCCAGAACGCCATCATGAACAAGCCGGGTAACGCTTACTTGGGGATTAGCTACTACGCCTACGGCGAGGGTCGCGACACCTGCCCGTCGGGTTGCCCCAACGGCTGATCGTTTGGACAGTTGCACTGAGCCATCGGGCGGCTGTCACTGGTCCGTCGGAAAGCTGCGCCGATTCATCGGACGCCCCGTCGTCTCTGCCTCGCGCGGAGCACGGCGGGGCTCTTCCGTTGTACGGACCGTTGCGATTCGAGGTGGCAGCTGTCAAGTTCACTTGACAGGCTGAGAGGTGTCAAGCATGCTTGACACATGGAGAACAGCGTGAGGGAGCATCGCGTCGCAGCGAACCTCTCTCAAGGGGATCTGGCCGCCGCCATCGGCGTCTCGCGCCAGACGATCAACTCCATCGAGAAGGGGCGCTATCTGCCGTCCTTGCCATTGGCGATCGCCCTAGCTCGGTTCTTTACTTCAACAGTCGAGGAGATGTTCGATGCCGACTCATGACGAAAGCACTCAAGCTCCAGCGAGATGGCGATGGTTGACCCCGATCATCGGCATCGCGATCGGCGTCACCTACTTCGTGGCCGGATGGCTGGGTGGTGACGAGTCGTTCGCCTGGCTGGGCTTGATCCTGATGGTGACGATCACCGTCGCGTGGCTGATCCTGGCCCGCTACAGCGAGACGCTGGCCGGACTCCGCGACAGAACGGACGAGCGCTTCAACGCGATGGATCGGACTGCCACCACTTTCGCGGGCACTGTCGTCATCGCTGCGGTCCTTATCGGCTTTGTCGTGGAGGTAGCCCGTGGGGAGGATGGCATGCCTTACTCGATGTTGGGGGCCATCGGCGGAGTGGCCTACGTTCTCGCACTCGTCGTCCAGCGGCTTCGCACATGAGGGCATGATGGGGTCTGTGGATCTCTTGATCGTCGATGCTGCCGGCAGCCCTCGAGAGTTGGGTCGCGCGCATGGCGAGCAGGCCCGTGACGTCATCGCGTCAGGGCTCGAGCGGTGGCGCGACGAGCTCGCCCGCGGCGGGGTGGACGCGGAGACGCTCTGGAAGGGGCTGTCGCGCGAGTCAGGGTTTCGGGACGCCGCCGCGCGGTGGGCTCCGCACCTGCTGGCTGAGGTGGAGGGCATCGCCGAGGGAGCGAACGCCGACCCCGACGCGGTCTTCGCGACGAACTGTCTCGACGAGGCGTGGTGGTGGGGTGAGTTGGGTTCCGGTTGCAGTGCCGTTGCCTTCGTAGACCGCGGCCAACGCCCGATCATCGGGCAGAACATGGACCTCGACACCTGGATGGATACGACACAGGTTGCCCTGCGGTTGCAGCCATCCGAAGGACCTGCGCAGGTGTTGCTCAGCCGGGCCGGCATGGTTGGCCTGTGCGGAGCGAACGAGGCGGGCGTCGGCGTGGTCGTGAACACCCTCGACACGCTGCCTTCTGCGATGGACGGGCTGCCGGTGGCGTTCGTCATCCGACTGCTGGCTCAGCAAACGTCGGTGGACGCCGTTGAGCCTGCGCTGCGGAGTGTGCGGCACGCCTCGGGTCAGGCGTACACCGTGGCGTCGGCCGACGGCGAAGTCGCCGGGTACGAGGCAGGCGGTGACCATGTGGCGTCCTACGGCAACGACGTCGATCGTCCCGGCGCGCGGTGGCACACGAATCACCCACTCGCGGGCACCTACGGCGCGAGCGTCGGCGATGACTGGGCCGCGTCGTCCACGGTGCCGCGATTCGAGCGAGTGACCGCGGCGATGGACAGCATGGAGTCGACCGACGACCTGAAGGCTGTGCTGTCGGACGGTGATGCCGGCGTGTGCATGTATCCCGGTCGTTGGCGTGACGACGGGTTCACCTTTGGTTCTGTGGTGATGGAGCTGGGGTCTCCCCCGTCGGTGCAGATCGCACCAGGCCCACCCGATCGGACGCCGTACGTCGACGTGCCGTTCGCCTAGCTCGGGGTTGGCGGGTCGTTACATCTCTTCGTTGGTGTCGGGGTCTCCGCCCCAGAGCCTGCCGTCGGGTCTACCCAATGACGTGATCGCCGCCATCTCGGCTTCGGTCAGCGCGAAGTCGAACACATCGGCGTTCTCTCGCTGCCGATCCTCGGTGCCGGACTTCGGTAGCGGGACTGCACCCAACTGCACATGCCATCGCAGCACGATCTGGGCAGGCGTGCGGCCGTACTTCAGAGCGGGCTTGGTCACAGCGTCCTCGGCGAATGCGCGCGCCTCACCAAACGGGCTCCAGCTCTCGGTGACGATGCCGAGCTCGTCGTGGACGCGGCGCAGCTCGACCTGCGGATAGCGAGGATGCAACTCCACCTGGTTGACCGCCGGGACGACACCTGTGACGTCGACGATCTCGCGCAGGTGGCGCTCGGTGAAGTTCGAGACACCGATCGAGCGGACGCGTCCTTGCGCCTGCAGTTCAACCATCGCGCGCCAGGTATCCACGTACCGCTCATGCCGTGGCATTGGCCAGTGAATGAGATAGAGGTCGACCCGTCCAAGACGCTCAATGGAGCCTTCGAACGATCGCATCGTCTCGTCATAGCCGTGGTCACGACCGGGGATCTTGGTCGTCACGACCAATGCGTCAGTCGCGCTACCGGCATGGGCAATGGCCTCACCGACCTCACGCTCGTTGCGGTAATTCACCGCCGAGTCGAGCAGTCGGTAACCCACCTCGACCGCATGCTCGATCGCGGTCACCGCCGTCGGGCCATTCAGCCGGTACGTGCCGAACCCGAGCGCGGGCAGCCGTGTCGCGTCGTTCAGCTCAAGCGTCGGGATGGAGATCTCGGCTGTCACAGCTTCCCCTCACGCAGTCGACCGAACTGAGCCAACGCCGCCCGGTCGGTGAGTGACGCCACCTGGTCGACCACTGTCCTGAGCCGCCCCGCGTCATCGGCGGATGCAGCAAACGATGTGGCAAAGATCGGTTCAAGCGTGTTGGGGGCGCCGAGCAGCATCAGGTGCGCCAACTCAGCGACGATCTCGCGCTGGTGCGCATAGTTCTCAGGTGCTCCCGGTCGCAGCATCACGTACTGCGCGGTGATCGCCTTGAGTACCGCGCACTCGGCGCGAACGGACGCCGGCACCATCAGCTCGGCCGCATAGCGACGCAGGGGACCGCGTCCGAACCGATCCACGGTGGCCTGCTCGGCAGCCACACAGAACCGGCCGATCAGCTCGCTGGTCGTGCCCTTCAGATGTGCCATGGCCTGGTGACTCTCGTCATAGTCACGTGGCCAGTACGGCAGCGCAATCAGCCGATCGAGCGCGGCCTCTAGCTCATTCCATTCGAAGGTTTGCGCATAGCGCTCTTGGGTGAGGTCGAGCAGCGCCTTGCGGTCAGTCGAGTTGCGAAGCGAGGCCAATGGAAGGTGTCCGGCGTGCACCGCGTCTTCGAGGTCGTGCACCGAGTACGCAATGTCATCCGCCCAGTCCATGACCTGCGCTTCGAGGCAGCGCTTCTCGCCTTCGGCCGACGTACGCACCCACTCGAAGGCCGCAAGGTCGTCGGCGTACACGCCGTACTTGGGACGGTCGGGCATGCGTGGCCATGGGTACTTCGTCGCTGCGTCGAGCGTCGCGCGCGTGAGGTTCAGGCCGACACTCTCACCGTCGTCGTCGATCACTTTCGCTTCGAGCCGAGTCAGGATGCGCAAGGTCTGAGCGTTGCCCTCGAACCCTCCACACGACTGCGCCACCTCATCGAGAGCCTGCTCGCCGTTGTGGCCGAACGGCGGGTGACCCAGGTCATGTGCGAGCCCGGCCGTCTCGACAAGGTCGGGGTCGCATCCGAGCACCTGGCCCAACTCACGTCCGATCTGAGCCACCTCAAGCGAGTGCGTCAACCGGGTGCGCGGAAAGTCGCTCTCCCACGGCACGACCACCTGCGTCTTAGCGGCGAGACGTCGCAACGACCATGAGTGCAGGACGCGGGCACGGTCTCGGGCGAATGGGCTCCGCCTGGCGTTCTTGCCGTGCTCGGCGACTCGGCGCGCGACGTCCACCTCGGTGTATTGCTCGGACGCGACGGCGCCGACTGCTTGCTGACTCACGCTGCGACCCTACGCGAGCGGTACCCAGCCATCAGGGCCAAGTCTCAGCGGGTGTCGCTCGCATCTGATCCGATCGCGGCTCGCCCTGCTTCGAGCCGAGCGATGGGGACGCGGAACGGTGAGCACGACACATAGTCGAGACCCCACTCGTGGAACATGTGCACCGACGCAGGGTCTCCCCCGTGCTCGCCGCACACTCCGAGCTCCATCGACGGACGCGCTTCGCGGGCAGCGGCGACGGCCATGCGGATGAAGGCGCCGACTCCGTCAGCGTCGATCGTCTCGAACGGCGACGTCTGAAAGATGCCGGCGTCCAAGTAGCTGGTAAAGAACGCACCCTCGACGTCGTCGCGCGAGAACCCCCACGTCGTCTGCGTCAAGTCGTTGCTGCCGAACGAGAAGAACTCGGCGACGTGCGCCAACTCACCCGCGCAGAGGCAGGCACGCGGCAGCTCGATCATCGTGCCGATCGGGATCGCCAGGTCGACGTCTCGCTCTTCAGCCACCGCCGCGATGACGTTCTCGGCTTCGGTGCGCACGAGCGCCAACTCGGCGCGTGTGGCAACGAGCGGCACCATGATCTCGGGCATCGGGTTGCCACCGGCGTCGATGCGGTCGGCGGTGGCCTCAGCCATGGCCCGCACCTGAAGCCCATACAAGCCAGGGAGCACGAGACCCAAACGCACCCCGCGCATGCCCATCATCGGGTTGGCCTCGTGCATCTGACGGACCGCGTCCAGCAGCTTGTGCTGCTCGCTGTCGCGGTTGCCGCGGAGATCTTCGAGGGCAACCTGCACGGACAGCTGGGTGAAGTCAGGCAAGAACTCGTGCAGGGGTGGATCAAGCAGCCGCACGATCACTGGCAGCCCGTCCATCGCCTCGAGCAGCTCGGTGAAGTCTTGGCGCTGTAGCGGCAGCAACTCCTCGTACACCATCGCCCGCTCGGCGTCGGTTTTCGACAACACCAGTCGTGCGACCAACTGCTTACGCTCACCGAGGAACATGTGCTCGGTGCGTGCCAAACCGATGCCGGACGCCCCCATGCGTCGTGCCCGCACGGCGTCCTCTCCGGTGTCGGCGTTCGCGCGCACACCCAGCCGTCGGACGTCATCGGCGTGCCGCATGAGTCGGTCTACGGCGTCAACCACGGGGTCGTTGCCTTGGCGCGCACCCCCTGGCGACTCCAGCGCCTCGACCACTGGCGATGAGACGACGGGAACCTCACCAAGGAACACTGCGCCCGCCATGCCATCGAGCGACACTGCGTCGCCCTCTTTGAGCACCATGCCGTTCGGGCCAGTCGCAGTTCGGGCCAGCTCGTCGACGACGAGGTCTTCAACACCGACGACACATGGTTTGCCCATGCCGCGCGCCACCACTGCCGCGTGCGAGGTCTTGCCACCGCGACTGGTGAGGATTCCTTGCGCCGCAATCATGCCGCCAAGGTCATCGGGGTTGGTCTCACGACGAACGAGGACGACCTTCTCTCCGCCCGCTGCGCGTACCGCAGCGCGTTTGGAGTCGAACACCGCACGTCCGACGGCCGCCCCCGGTGACGCCGCAACGCCCTTCACCCACGGGGCACCGACGCGTCCGGAGTCGACCTGAGGAAACATCAGCCGCGCCAGTTGAGCGCCACTGACACGCGTCAATGCCTCGTCGAGATCGATGAGGCCCTCATCGACAAGCGTCACAGCGATGCGGAAAGCCGCTTCGGGCGTTCGCTTTCCGATGCGGGTCTGCAGCATCCAGAGCCGACCCTGCTCGATGGTGAACTCGATGTCGCAGAGATCCCGGTAGTGAGCCTCGAGAATACGCATGATCTTCATCAGCTCGTCGTGTTGCTCGGGCTGGCGTTCCTTGAAGTCGTCGAGCGTCAACGTGTTGCGGATGCCGGCCACGACGTCCTCGCCCTGTGCGTTGGGCAGGTAGTCGCCATACGCACCTGCCGCACCGGTCGCTGGGTCGCGCGTGAAGGCAACACCAGTACCGCTGTCTTCGCCGCGGTTGCCGAACACCATCGCCATGACGTTCACGGCGGTGCCTAGGTCGTCGGGGATCGCCTCTTGTCGCCGATACAGGCGCGCACGCCTGCCATCCCACGATCGGAACACCGCGAACACTGCTTCGTCGAGCTGCTCGAACGGGTCTTGCGGAAACTCTCGCCCTGATGCATCGAGGATGGCCGCCTGATACTCCGTGACCACCTGACGCAGTTGATCGGCGGTCAGGTCGATGTCACGGATCGCACCGGCGTCCGCCTTGGCCTTCTCGAGCACAGTGTCGAAGCGGGACGCCTGGACGTCGAGCACGGTACGTCCGAACATCTGGAGCAGGCGCCGGTAGGAGTCCCACGCGAACCGCTCATCGCCCGTGGCCGCGGACAAACCCTCGACGGTCTGGTCGTTCAGTCCGATGTTCAGGACCGTCTCCATCATTCCGGGCATCGAGAACTTCGCCCCCGAGCGCACCGAGATCAGCAACGGCGACTCGGAGTCACCCAGGCGGCGTCCAATCTCGCGTTCGAGCTGAGCCAGGTGGGCGCGAATCTCTTCGCCAAGGCCCTCTGGGGCTCGGCCCCGAGAGCGATAGGCGCGGCAAGCGTCAGTGGTAATGGTGAACCCGGGAGGCACCGGAAGCCCCAGAGCTGTCATCTCGGCCAGGTTCGCGCCCTTGCCGCCCAATAGGTCTCGATCGTTCTTGCTGCCTTCAGCGAACCCGTACACGTAGCGCATAACGCCTCCCCAGGGTTCTATGACCTAGACCCACCGTAGTCGCGTGCCTACCACCACGCCCGGGCCATAGGGCCCATCATGGTCATGCCCAATGGACGCAAGGAGCATGCATGAGCACCGATCTCGCTGAAGAGACCGACCAGCCAGCAGCGCCCGAACCGGACGGTAAGAAGAAGGGGCGCCTGCGGGCAAGGCTGCGCCGGGCCTTCACGTACGACTTTGCCGGCATTGCCGTCGCCTTCTTCTTCGCTTGGCTGTCGTTCACCCCGAGTTTGATTCCGCGTTCGGCGTTGTTCCAGGGGCTGGTCGCAGGCGTCGCCGGAGTCATGGGCTACGTCGTCGGCTTGGGCATCCGATGGGTGGTCGTGCAGTTCACCGATCGACGGCCAACGACCGCTACGTGGCGGCGGCTCTGGATCGGGCTTTGGATTGTCGGTCTGATCGGCACGATCATCGCCATCGCTCTTGGCGAGATGTGGCAGACCGAACTGCGCGACCTGATGGGTCTGACTGACCAAGCACTCCCTGCGTATGGGCTCGTCGGTGTTGCTCGCCGTCGTGGTCTTCGTCCTGTTCATCGGAATCGGCCGTGTCGTGCGCGACATCTACCGCTGGGTGATGCGCATGCTCCAGAAGATCCTGCCGGTGAAGATCGCCAAAGGCTTGGCCTTCGTGGTCGTCGCGTTCGCGATCATCGCGTTGGTTGACGACGTCATTTTGGCGCGCACCCTCAGTGTCATCGACCAGGTGTTCGCCACCGCGAATCGTGAGTCATACCCCGACACCGGTGAACCGACCGGAAACAACGTCTCAGGTGGCCCGGCTTCGACGGTCACGTGGGCTTCACTCGGCCGCACCGGCCGTGACTATGTCGCGGGCACGCCAACGGCGGGACAGATTGAAGACTTCAGCGGCACCGATGCGATGGAGCCGATCCGGGCCTATGCCGGCCTGGAGTCAAGTGACGATGCGCAGACCCGATCACAGATCGCCGTCGAAGAACTCACCGCTCTTGGAGGCTTCGACCGCGAGGTTCTCATCATCGGTAACAGCACCGGCAGTGGTTGGGTCGACGACCAAGCCCTATGGCCGTTGGAGTTTATGTACAACGGCGACACCGCCGTCATCGCTACGCAGTACTCGTACCTACCCAGCTGGCTGTCATTCCTCGTTGACAAGTCGCGTGCACAAGACTCTGGGCGCGCGTTGTTCGATGCGGTCTACGGCACGTGGTCTGAGATGCCGCGCAAGACGCGTCCCAAGCTCGTGATCTTCGGCGAGAGCCTTGGGTCATTTGGCGGTGAAAGTGCGTTCAGCGGCGCCGTTGACATGTCTATCCGCACGGACGGCATCGTGTTCATGGGGCCAGTTGCCGACAACCGTCTGTCGCAAGAGTTCATCGAGGGTCGCGACAAGGGTTCCCCCATGTGGCAGCCGGTGTTCGAGAACGGCGAGATCGTCCGGTACATCGCCGACACCGAGAACATCGATGACCTCCCCGGCGACTGGGACGGCACGCGGGTGATGTACATCCAGCACGCGTCCGACCCCGTCTCGTGGTGGACACCCAACCTGCTGCTCTCCGAGCCAGGGTGGTTAGAAGAGTCACCTGGCCCTGATCGATCCGGGTCGATGCGGTTCATTCCCTTGGTGACGTTCTTCCAGGTGTCCGCTGACCTCGCGGTCGCGAACTCCGTGCCGTACGGCCACGGTCACAAGTTCGGGCTGATCTCTGTGGATGCATGGGCAGAGGTACTACCACCGCCCGGATGGACCGAATCAGACAGCGATGCGTTGCAGACGTACCTCGAGGAGAACCCGCCATACCCGGTCAGCTGACCCACGGGTCGCGCTAGCCGCCTGACACGTCCAACTCGGCTTCTGCGCCTAGTAGCGCGGTGGCGCGGTCGTTGAGCCAGCCGTCGGGCAGCACGACTCGACGCGGTGAACCCTGGCGTCCGCGTGGAACGCCGACCTCGGACGGCGGAAACGGCTGCTCTTTGTCAATCTGCGAGAGCAGCGCGTCAAGCTCAGTGAGCGACGACACCTTGCCAAGCGCCGAACGCACGTCACCGCCGACCACAAAGCCCTTGAAGTACCACGCCATGTGCTTGCGAAGGTCGGTCAGGCCCCGGGGCTCTCCCATCAGCTCAGCCAGCAGCTCGCCATGGCGGCGGACCATCGCGGCAACTTCGCCGAGGTCAGGTGGTGGCGATTGGGGTTGGCCGGTGAAGACGGCTGCCAGGTCGCGGAACAGCCACGGTCGGCCAAGGCACCCGCGTCCGACAACGACACCGTCGCACCCAGTTTCGGCCATCATGCGGACCGCGTCGGCGGCCTCCCAGATGTCTCCGTTTCCGAGCACGGGGATGCCGACGTGTTGCTTCAGCGCCGCGATGGCCGTCCAGTCGGCGGTTCCCGAGTAGTGCTGGTCGGCGGTGCGGCCATGCAGGGCGATGGCCGCGCATCCGGTGTCCTCGGCGATAGCTCCCGCATCGAGGTAGGTCAGGTGATCGCGATCGATGCCCATGCGGGTCTTCATCGTGATCGGGACGCCGTAAGGCTCAGCGGCGCGGACCGCTTCGGTGAGGATGGCGCGCAACAGGTCGCGCTTCCACGGTAGTGCGGCACCCCCTCCCTTGCGGGTGACCTTGGGCACCGGGCACCCGAAGTTGAAGTCGACGTGGTGCACACCAAACTCACCGACCAAGATCCGCACGGCGTCCCCGACATGCCGCGGGTCGACGCCATACAGCTGCACGGATCGGGTTTGCTCGAGGGGGTCGAACGCCAGCATCGACAGAGTCTTGGGCTGCCGTTCGACCAGGCCGCGACTCGTGATCATCTCGCAGACGTACAGCCCGGCACCCTGCTCTGCGGCGAGCCGCCGAAACGCTGCGTTGGTGATCCCAGCCATCGGCGCAAGCACCACCGGAACCGCAACCTCGACCGACCCGATCCGCATCGTGCGCTCCCCCACCCCTTTCACAAGAACGACGCATTCACCCGTCCACACCGAACAAACTATGGGTCCATCCGACGGTGACTAGGCGCCACCCGCGTCAAACGTGAACTGGTCTGTCGTCTCGGGCCCCGTCTGTCGCGGTAGCACCAGTGTCGGTCACCTTCGGCCAGGTCCACGCGTAGTAGATGACACCGGCCAGCAAAGCGACCTCAACAAGGCTGCCAAGGATGTAGTAGTTCCACTCGCCGATCGCGCCTCCCGCGATCGTCAAGGCGTAGAGGGCTGCCATGACGATATTCGCTGCTCGCGTGATCCTCACCGGCAGGACGAGGCTGAGGAACAGCATCAAACTGGGAATCACGACGTAGATGGTCACTCCGAGCAAGAATCCTTGCCCAATGGTGAACGCGAAGACCTCGCCGGCTTCGATGTCTGCACGTACGTCGCCTCGGTACAGACTAAACAGGTCCACGTACGCAAAGATGAACAGCATGGACGCCCACAGCGCGGCTATCTTGACGCGTGGGTTGATCCAGTAGTCCTGGTAGCGGGTCGTGGCAGACATGATGTCCCCCAAGAGGCTCTTCGGGGCTGCGGCCCCCGATGCCGGGACACGGAGGACTCCGCCTCCAACTCAAGGCTTCTCCGTCGTTCCCCGATTCGGCAGAGGCGTTGGTCCCACCGCGCTTGGGCTAGAAGGGCGGGAGGTGGGGCGTGACGTAGTCGATCAGTTGATCGATGGCGACGCGTTCCTGCTTCATCGAGTCACGTTCGCGCACGGTCACCGCCTGGTCTTCCAGCGAGTCGAAGTCGACGGTGACGCAGAACGGTGTTCCAACCTCGTCTTGCCGCCGGTACCGACGACCGATCGCACCCGCATCGTCAAAGTCGACGTTCCAGCGCTTACGCAGCGCGGACGCCACATCGCGGGCCTTCGGTGACAGGTCGGCATTGCGCGACAGCGGCAGCACCGCGACCTTGACGGGAGCTAGCCGAGCGTCGAGTCGCAACACCGTGCGCTTGTCGACACCGCCCTTGGCGTTCGGCGCCTCGTCTTCGGCGTACGCATCGAGCAAGAACGCCAACATCGCCCGGTTCACACCAGCGGCCGGTTCGATCACATACGGATACCAACGCTCGTTCGACTCTTGGTCGAAGAACGACAGATCCTGGCCGGACGCCTCAGCGTGCGCCTTCAAGTCAAAGTCGGTTCGATTTGCAATACCTTCAAGCTCGCTGAACTCTTGCCCACCGAAGTTGAAGCGGTACTCGATGTCGACCGTTCGCTTGGAATAGTGCGACAGCTTCTCGGCAGGGTGTTCATAGAGCCGAAGGTTGTCCGGCGAAACCCCGAGGTCGGTGTACCACGCCAAGCGATCGTCGATCCATTGCTGGTGCCACTCTTCGTCACTACCGGGCTTGACGAAGAACTCCATTTCCATCTGCTCGAACTCGCGGGTGCGAAAGATGAAGTTGCCTGGCGTGATCTCGTTGCGGAACGACTTGCCAACGTTGGCAATACCAAAGGGCACTTTGCGTCGCGACACCAACTGCACATGTGGGAACGAGATGAACAGCCCTTGCGCCGTCTCAGGTCGCAAGTAGGCAACACCCGAGCCGTCTTCAACCGCACCCAACTCAGTCTTCAGCAGACCGTTGAACATCTTCGGCTCAGTGAACTGACCCTTGTTGCCGCAGTTCGGGCAGTTCACCTCTGCCAGAGACTCGGGCGGTCGCTTGTGCTTCGCCTCGAATGCCTCAGCCAAGTGGTCGGCGCGAAATCGCTTGTGACACGACGTGCACTCGGTGAGCGGGTCAACGAACGCCGAGACGTGCCCAGACGCCTCCCACACCTCGCGAGCCAAGATGACCGACGTGTCGACGCCCACCACGTCGTCGCGTTCACGCACCACGGCCTGCCACCACTGACGCTTGACGTTCTCTTTGAGCTCGACGCCGAGGGGGCCGTAGTCCCACGCCGCACGCTGCCCGCCGTAGATCTCTGAACTCGGAAAGACAAGACCCCGGCGCTTACACAGGGAAACGACAGAATCGATCAGATCGGCGGCCACCCGGCAAGGTTATCGGGAGCGATCAATGGTTCCGGCATCGGAGGCAAGGTCTCCGGACGCCGCCCGTTCACCCTTCGCATCGACGGTGAACAGCACCTCGAACGCCGTCGGCTCATCGATCGCCTGCGACAGGAACGGGACGCCATGCAGCTTCATCTCGTATGCCGAAAGCGCTCGCCGGTAGTCACCCACCGAGTTCCACCTCGACGTCACCATCCAGATGGTCGGATCGTCGGACGTCCGACCGACGTCGACACCGCGACACCCCTCGAACCCAGCCATGAGCCGGGCGACTGCCGCGGCGTCCTCATAGAACGTGGTCGCGGCAGCTCCACTGTCTGACCCATCCGCTGGCACCGAGAACCGCATGACGACGACCCACTCATTCATGCCGCCATCCTGCCGCCCCACCCAATCGATGGTTCGGCTGGTCGATGCGCCACGATTGGCAGATGCCGACCGACAACCCCAACCAGCAGGACGGCCCCGAGCCCAGCCCGCTCCAGCGGGCGAGCGCCCCACTCTTGGTTCAGTTGTCCCGAGTGCCGAAATGGGCGCTCCTGATCGTGGTGCTGGCACTGACCATTGGCGGCCTGCTGCAAGAGAATGCGATCGGCGGCGTGATGCTGCTCGTGCTTGCCGCGTTCGCCGCCTGGCTGGCGGTGCTGGGGTGGCCGCGTATGACCCCCGTGGGCCGGCTGCTTCGGCTACTCGTGGTGGGGCTGATCCTCTACGCCGCCTTCACCCGGCTGATCTGACCCGCGTAACGGTTTTGACAATCGTTTTCATCTAGACCACAGTGTGGGCATGCCAGCCATGCGAGCCACTGGGCCCCGACGGGCGGCGGCGTTGGTCCTCGCTGTAGGTCTCGCCCTCCTCCTGGCCGGCTGTAGCAGCACCGATGACTCGACACCGGACGCCGGTGCCACCCTCGACGTCGCCGCGGCGTTCTACCCGCTGCAGTACGTGGCCGAGCAGGTCGGAGGTGACGCGGTCTCTGTCACGTCGTTGACCAAGCCGGGCGCCGAACCTCACGACCTCGAGCTTGCCCCGCAAGACGTGGTTGCTCTGAATGACGCCGACCTGACGGTGTACCTGTCTGGCTTTCAGCCAGCACTGGACGACGCCGTGGCCGAAGGGACCGAGGGTGAGGTGCTTGATGTGAGCAGCTCCGCCGACCTCACGCTCACCGATGACGACGGGGCCACCGACCCCCACTTCTGGCTCGACCCGATGCGACTGGCCGATGTTGCTGACGCGGTCGCCGCAGAGCTTGCTGACAGCGCCCCGGAACACGCCGCTGAGTTCGAACAGAATGCCGCAGCACTGCGAGACGAGCTCGTCGCACTCGACCGCGAGTTCGCCGCCGGACTCAAGACCTGCGACAGCCGCCTCTTGGTCACCAGCCACGCCGCGTTCGGATACCTCGCTGATGCGTACGACCTGGATCAGGTGGGTCTCACGGGTTTGACGCCTGAAGCAGAGCCGGCACCTTCAGACCTCGCCGAGGTCACAGACATTGTTCGCGACAACGACGTCCAGACCATCTTCTACGAGACGCTGGTCAGCCCAGACGTGGCCGAGACCGTTGCATCGTCAACGGGGGCGTCCACGGCTGTGCTCGACCCGATCGAGGGCCTCACCGATGCTTCAGCGGGGGCCGACTACATCGAGGTCATGCAATCGAACCTGACCAGCCTGCGCGACGGGCTCCCCTGCCGATGACGTCGCAGCTGGTCCACCTGAGTCGAGCCACCATTGGCTACGACGACACTGTCGTACTCAGCGAGATCGACGTCACGATCAACCGCGGTGACTTCACCGCCATCGTCGGCCCCAACGGAGCGGGTAAGTCGACGCTGGTCAAGGCGATTCTTGGCCTCGTGAGCCTGACATCCGGCAACCTCGAGCTGTTCGGCGTTCCCCCTCGCGACTTCGCCGATCGTTGGCGGATCGGGTATGTGCCCCAACGCCAGAGCGTGGGGGGTCCGATCCCTGCCACGGTTCGCGAAGTCGTCGCGAGCGGACGCCTCACTCGCCGCGGCGTGCTGCGTTGGCCGACGTCGGCTGATCGCGAAGCCGTGGACGCCGCAATGCAGCGCGTCGGCATCGATCAACTCGCGCGCCGCCCAGTGCACCGACTCTCCGGAGGCCAACAACGGCGCGTTCTGATTGCACGCGCGCTTGCGGGTGACGCCGACCTGCTGCTCCTCGACGAACCCACCGCCGGGATCGATGTCGAGTCGCAAGCCGCCCTCGTGGACGTGCTCGGCGAACTGCGCGCCGCCGGCGTCACCGTTGCGGTTGTCACACACGACCTACAGCCATTCGCTGACCACCTCACCAGGGTGATCTGGGTCAGCCGCGGTCAGATCAGCTACGACGGTCAGCCAACCGCCGACATTGTCGCTGCCGCCAGCGAACCGTTCGCCCACCACGATCACTCCGCCGAGACCCCACGCGACTCGATGCCAGACGACCTTCGAACGGGGCCATGACATGGAGTTCTTGCAGTACGACTTCATG
Source organism: uncultured Actinomycetota bacterium (assembly GCA_963712425.1). Lineage (GTDB taxonomy): Bacteria > Actinomycetota > Actinomycetes > JAHEKZ01 > JAHEKZ01 > JAHEKZ01. The sequence continues at coordinate 349,544 of CAVQHW010000001.1, forward strand.
CAACGGGCGCTGGTCGCTGCGGTGCTCGTGGGCCTCGCTGCCCCCAGCGTCGGCATCTTCTTGGTGCAGCGACGCCTCGCTTTGATGGGAGACGGCATGGGGCACGTGGCGCTCACAGGTGTCGCCTTGGGCCTGCTGCTGGGCTGGGCGCCGGTTGGGGTGGCGCTAGTGGCGGCGGCGTCCGGAGCCATCATCATCGAGTTGCTGCGCGATCGTGGTCGCACGACTAGTGACCTCGCACTCGCCATCATGTTCTACGGGGGTATCGCTGGCGGTGTGGTCATCATCGCCAAGGCCCCCGGCGAGACCGCGATCAGTTTGAACCAGTACCTGTTCGGCGCGATCACGACGACCTCGTCGGGTGACCTCTGGGTGTTCGCAGGCCTCTCGGTCACCGTGCTGACGGTGACTCTGCTGCTGTCGAGGCAACTGTTCGCAGTCGCCAACGACGAGGAGTTCGCCCGCGCAAGCGGCATGCCCGTGCTGGGGCTCAACCTCACCCTCGCGATCCTCACGGCGACGACCGTTGTCGTCTCAATGCGGATCGTTGGGCTGCTTCTGATTAGTGCGCTGATGGTGGTACCTGTCGCCACCGCGCAGCTCATCTCTGGCAGCTTCCGCATGGCGATGACCTACTCGCTTGCGATCGGTCTCGCATGCGCCGTGGTCGGTGTCTCTGCCTCGTACTACACCAACACGCCTTCGGGTGGGTCGATCGTTCTCACGGCCATCGCAGTATTCGCCGTCGCCGCGATCGTGACCGGTGTGATCGCGACGTCGTCCTCTGAGACGACGAGAGGCGGCATCGTGACACACGAGCACGCACGCGTCAGTACCGCAGCGATCAACGCGTCAGCGACGAGCGGTTCAGGATCTGCTCGACACCATCGACGAGTTCAGCAGCGCCCAAGAGATCCATGCTCGACTGCGTAAGGCAGGTTCGAACGTCGGACTGACGACGGTGTACCGGGCCCTGCAGGCCATGGCCGCAGCCGGTCAGGTCGATGTCTTGCGCCCGGACGACGGAGAGGCGCGCTACCGCCGCTGCACGCCAGAGCACCATCACCACCTGGTCTGTCGCCTGTGCGGTCGCACCCTGGAGGTTGACAGCCCAGCACTTGAGCAATGGGCGGACGACATGGGCGCCCACCATGGGTTTACCGAGATCAGTCACACCCTCGAGATCTTCGGCGTCTGTGGTGAGTGTGGTTCGGCAGACGACTAGCTAAGGGGCGTCTGATCGGCCCCGCCGTAGCGGCGGTCGCGCGAGGCGTACTGCTCGATGGCCTTCCACAGATGGCGCCGGTCGACGTCTGGCCATAGTTCGTCGAGAAACACCAACTCGGCATAGGCGCTCTGCCACAGCATGAAGTTGGATATCCGTTGCTCGCCGGACGACCGGATGAACAGGTCGACGTCGGGTAGCGACGGTTCGTCAAGAAACCGTGCCACGGTTCGTTCGTCAACTCGCGTCGGATCAATGCGCCCTTCAGCTGCCGCCCACGCGATGGACGCAGCGGCGTCCGCGATCTCAGCGCGTCCTCCATAGTTGACGCACATCGTGAGCGTCAGCGTCGAGTTTCCCTCGGTAAGGCGCTCGGCTTCTTCAAGTTCTTTGATGACGCTCTTCCAGAGCCGGCGTCGGCGCCCTGCCCACCGGACGCGTACGCCCATCTCGTGCATCTCGTCGCGCCGCCTTCTGATGACGTCGCGGTTGAAGCCCATCAGAAAGCGCACTTCGTCTGGTGAGCGTTTCCAGTTCTCGGTACTGAAGGCGTAGGCGGAAATGTGCTTAACGCCGATCTCAATGGCTCCCTCGACGAGGTCAAAGAGCGCGGCCTCACCCGCCTTGTGCCCCTCAGTGCGAGGTAGCCCACGGTGCTTGGCCCATCGTCCGTTGCCGTCCATCACGACAGCCACATGTCGCGGCACCAGATCGCTGTCGATTCGTGGCGGGGATACGCCCGAGGGGTGCGGGTTCGGGGGTCGCACCGGCTGTCGTCGCTTGGTCACGATCGCTCTACCAGCCGCAGAGAGCGCAACCCTCGCTCAAGGTGCCACTGCGTGTATGCCGCGACAATGCCGGTGCTCTCGCGCAGATGACGTGGCTCTGCGGTGTCCACCACCTGCCAGTCGCCAGTCAGCAAGGCTGACAGCACCTCCAGCGCAGCAGCGCTCACGGTTGCCGCTCCGGCTGGACGGTCGTCGCTGCACACCGAGCCACCCGCCTCGACCGACAGCCAGCGGTGTGGGCCAGCGGCACCACACCGCGTGCAGGCATCGAAGCTCGCCGCGTAGCCGGCAACCGCGAGGGAGCGCAGCAGGTACGAGTCAAGAACCGAACCCGCCTGGTGCTCCCCAGCGGAAAGAGCCCGAAGGCCACCAACCATCAGCAGGTACTGCTGGACTGCGGGCTCCTTCTCGACGTCAGTCAGCCGTTCAGCGGTTTCGAGCATGGCCGTACCGGCCGTGTAGCGGGCGTAGTCACTAGCGATGTCGGCGCCGTACGAAGCCAGCGACTCAACCTGCGTGACGATGTCGAGTGAGCGGCCGGTGTAGAACTGCGCGTCGACGTGAGTGAAGGGCTCGAGCCGCGACCCAAACTTGGACGACGTACGACGCACCCCTTTGCCAACCGCGCGTACACGTCCGTGTTCGCGTGTCAGCACCGTGACGATGCGGTCTGCCTCACCCAGCTTCTGGGTGCGCAGAACGACGCCTTCGTCTCGATACAGACTCACCGTGTCATTCTCTCCCGGCCTGACTCCGACTATGACCTCGGACGCGGCGTGCCGTCAGTTTGTTGCGGCCGCCCGGTTCACGGCGCTGACAATGGCCCTCAGCGAAGCCGTGAGGATGTTGGGGTCGACCCCCACTCCCCACATCACCTGGCCATCGATCGCGCATTCGAGGTAGGCCGCTGCTTTGGCGTCACCACCAGCACTCATGGCGTGCTCGGCGTAGTCGAGGACGCGCACATCGATCTCGATCGTTGACAGCGCGTCGACGAAGGCCGCGATCGGCCCATTACCCGTGCCCTCGAGTACATGGTGTTCACCGTTCATGTACATGCCAACTCGAAGCGAGTCGCGCTCACCCTGGGCGCTCGAGGTGTGCACGGCATTCAGCTGGAGTGGGCCTTGCTCGAGAAGGTACTCCCGCTCGAAGATCTCCCACATCTGTTCTGGAGTGACTTCGCCGCCCTCATCGTCAGTGTGCTGTTGGACGACGTGGCTGAACTCGATCTGCAACCGGCGGGGCAAGTCGAACTGGTGCTCTGCCTTCATGATGTAGGCGACGCCGCCCTTGCCGGACTGGCTGTTTACGCGAATGACTGCCTCGTACGTCCGCCCGACATCCTTGGGGTCGATGGGCAGGTACGGCACGGCCCACGTGATCTCATCGGTTGTCTTCCCAGCCGCGGCGGCGTCGGCTTCGAGCGCCTCTAGCCCCTTCTTGATCGCGTCTTGGTGTGATCCGCTGAACGCGGTGAAGACCAGGTCGCCGCCATACGGATGACGTGGGTGCACTGGCAACTGGTTGGCGTACTCGGTGATGCGACGAACTTCGTCGATATCTGAGAAGTCGAGCATCGGATCGATGCCCTGGCTGAACAGGTTCATGCCAAGGGTCACAATGCAGACGTTGCCCGTGCGCTCACCATTGCCGAACAGCGTTCCTTCGATGCGGTCGGCGCCCGCCATGTAGCCAAGCTCGGCGGCCGCCACCGCCGTGCCGCGGTCATTGTGCGGGTGCAAAGACAGGACCACCGAGTCGCGTCGCACCAAGTTGCGGTGCATCCACTCGATCATGTCGGCGTACACGTTGGGTGTTGCCATCTCGACGGTCGCTGGCAGGTTGATGATGACCTTGCGATCCGGTGAAGCATCCCACTCTTCGATCACCGCGTTACAGACCTCTGCGGCGTACTCGAGTTCGGTGCCGGTGAACGACTCAGGCGAGTACTCGTAACTGACCTCAACCTCAGGCACGGTCTCTTCGAACTTCTTGCAGATGCGGGCGCCCTGAACGGCGATGTCCTTGATGCCGTCCTTGTCGAGCCCGAACACCACCCGTCGTTGCAGCGTAGACGTCGAGTTGTACAGATGCACGATGGCTCGTTTGGCACCGCGGATCGACTCGAAGGTTCGCTCAATCAGATGCTCGCGGGCCTGAGTCAAGACCTGGATCACCACGTCGTCCGGGATCAGCTCGTCTTCGATCAGTTCGCGGACAAAGTCGAAGTCAGTCTGGGACGCCGACGGAAACCCCACCTCGATCTCTTTGAAGCCCATGTCGACCAAGAGCTGAAACATCTTGCGCTTGCGCGCTGGGCTCATGGGGTCGATGAGCGCTTGGTTGCCGTCTCTCAGGTCGACCGAGCACCACTGGGGGGCACGAGTGATCACGGCATTTGGCCACGTGCGGTCAGTCAGACCAATGATCGGAAAGGGTTGGTACTTCTGAATCGGCATGCTGGTCGGCTGCTGCACCTGAGGCGCGCGCGCAGGGATTGATTCAGACATCTCGGGAGGTCTCCTCGGATCTGCTGGGCGGGGGACGACCGGAGCACACACGAAACCCGCGGCGAGGAGACCGGTCTGGCTAGGCCCCGCCGCGGCTGCGAAGGAGCAGGCGCGCGTTCAGCATCTCGATGAGTGTACCCCAGGGCCGTCGCCCCCGGCGTGCATGACCACGGGGGGCCAGGCGGTCGGCTACGGTCGCTCCATGAGCGGAACGACCCCGCCGGACGCCGCGGCGTCTAGGCGTGACTCCAGCGCACGTCGTACCGCACGAGTCGTTGCCGCTGCCGTCTCCGACCCTCGGCTGATCCGTCAGCTCGCGATCGCCGTGATCGGGGTGGTGCTGTTCCTGCAGGTCTTCGAGTGGCTCTTTGGCGGCACCAAGCACTTGCTGTTCCTCTTGCTGCTGGCATGGATCTTCGCGATCGCGATGGAGCCTGCAGTCTCGTGGCTGGCCCGCAGGGGCTGGCGCCGCGGTGCAGCGACCGGCACGGTCATGATCGGCCTGTTCCTCGCGATCGTCGCGTTCTTTGCCATCTTCGGCACGATCTTCGTTGAGCAGATCGTCAGCCTGGTCCAAGACCTTCCGGACCAACTGACCGGCCTCGTCGACTGGGTCAACAACACGTTCAACACCGATTTCGACGCCGAGAAGATCATCTCCGAGCTGCAGATCACGCAGGAGCAGGTGACTGAGTGGGCACAGACACTCGGCCTCGGCATCTTCGGATTCCTCACGTCGCTGCTCGGCATCGTCTTCGACTTGTTCACCATCCTGCTGTTCGCCTTCTACTTCTCAGCCGACGGCCCCCGGGTGCGTAAGACGGTGGCGTCCTGGTTGCCACAGCACAGTCAGCGGGTGGCACACCAAGTGTGGGAGATCGCCATCGAGAAGACCGGTGGCTACGTGCTGTCGCGACTCGTTCTGGCGTTCATCTCCGCCTTCTTTACGTCGATCTTCCTGTTCATCATGGATGTTCCGTTCTGGTTGCCACTCGGTATCTGGACGGGGGTGGTCTCGCAGTTCATTCCCACCATCGGCACCTACCTCGGTGGTGCACTCCCAGCAATCTTTGCGTTCAGCAGTAGCACGTGGGACGGCATTTTCGTCATCGCCTTCCTTGCCGTGTACCAGCAGATCGAGAACTACCTGTTCGCGCCCCGCATCAGCAAGCGAACGATGAACATCCATCCGGCCGTGGCCTTTGGCGCGGTAATTGTCGGCGCCGCGCTGGGCGGAGCCATGGGCGCACTCATCGCGATTCCCATCGTGGCGAGCATCCAGGCGATCGTCGAGACGTATGGGCGCCGCTACGAGTTGATCCCAGAGATCGAGCACCATGATGCGGGCGAGGTGCTGGTCGGGGCCGCCCTCCAGCGCCGAGACCAAGGACGAGCCAGAGGGCGACAGGGAGCCCTAGTCGAAGCCGAGTCGCCGAAGTTGCTTCGGGTCGGTTTGCCAGTCCTTTGCGATCTTCACGTGCAGGTCAAGGTAGATGGGGACTCCCAGCAGCGCTTCGATGTCACGACGTGCGGTCTGGCCGACATCGCGCAGCCGAGCGCCCTGGTGTCCGATGACGATCGCCTTCTGACTCGATCGCTCGACATACATCGTTGCGTGCACATCGGTCAGTGGTCTGTCGAGCGGTCGATTCTCACGGGGGACGATCTCGTCGACCACCACCGCGAGGGAGTGCGGAAGCTCGTCTCGCACACCTTCGAGGGCGGCTTCGCGAATGAGCTCGGCAATCCGCACGTCCTGGGGCTCATCGGTCACCTGCCCCTCCGGAAAGAATGCAGCGCCTTCCGGCAACAACGTGAGCAAGAGGTCGACAAGCAACTCCACCTGGTCACCAGTGCGCGCCGATATGGGCACCACCTCGTCCCACTCGAAGCCGTTCTGCTCGGCGAGGGCAGCAACCGCCGCTAGGTGGGCGAGCAGCTGCTCGGGTTTGACCGTGTCGGTCTTGGTGACTGCTGCCACCTTGGGAGCGCGGCGGATCTTGGCAGCTTCGGCGGTGATCCGCCGGTCCCCAGGCCCGATCGCTTCGTTGGCTGGCAAGGTCACGACGACGACATCGACGTCTGCGAGCGCAGCACGAACCTCATCGTTCAGTCGCTGCCCCAGCAGGGTTCTCGGCTTGTGAAGCCCTGGCGTGTCAACAAGTACCAGCTGACCGTTGGGGCGATGAACTACGCCTCGAATTACATGGCGGGTCGTCTGCGGCTTACTCGACGTGATGGCGACCTTCTCGCCTGCGAGGGCGTTGACCAACGTCGACTTGCCGGTATTGGGACGGCCAACCACAGATACCAGCCCAGACGTGTAGGTCACCGGTTGATCTTAGGTGCACTGACGCCTAGCCTCGACGGCATGGTGACCCGGCGGCGAGCACTGCAGAAGTTGCGCCTGCCGTCCTATGCGTGCTGTGACAGCGAGGAACTGAGCACCGGTTGATCCAACCGGCCAGTCCCTTCTCACGCACGGAGCTCCAATGTTGCACCCCTTCGCCCTACTGACCCTTGCAGCAGCCTGTTGGGGCTTCGGAACCGTCGTTAGCAAGCAGGCACTCGACCAGTTCGAACCAGTACCACTCCTCATCGTCCAGTTGAGCGTCAGCGTGCTAGCGGTTGCGCTGTTCCATTGGTGGCACTTACGACGCCTCACCGAACAACCCTCGCAACGTCCCAGCATTCGTGCCGCGGCGCTCGGCGTGCTGAACCCCGGGATCGCCTACGCCCTTGGCCTGGCAGGGCTTGCCACAATCACGGCTAGCACTGCGGTCGTGCTGTGGGCCTCCGAACCCGCCTTGATCGCCCTGTTAGCAGTCGTGATCCTTCGCGAGCGGCTCACGGCATTGCTCAGCGTCGCACTCGTGATCGCGCTCAGTGGCATGGTGCTCGTCGTCTACTCGGGAGACCTTGCCGGCAACGGCGTTGGAGTGGCCCTGACGTTCGGCGCGGTCCTTGCTTGTGCCATCTACACCGTGCTGGCCAGAGTTCTCGTGGTTGACACCTCAGCCGTTCGAGTCACCCTCTATCAACAACTTGCCGCCCTTGCCTTCGCCTTCGTCTTTGCAGGTGCGGTTCTCGTCGCCATCGACGGTTCGTGGATTGGCCTGGGCGAGGTGACTGCCTCGGGCTGGGTCATTGCAGTTGTGTCAGGTGTCCTGTACTACGGCTTGGCGTTTGCGTTCTACCTGACTGCGCTACAGCGTGTTCCTGCCTCTGTCGCTGGCCTGTTTCTCACCTTGGTTCCGGTGTTTGGCTTGTCTGGCGCCATCATCACCGGCGAGTCGCTGGAGCCACACCAGTGGGTCGGTGCTGCCCTCGTCGTGGGTTCGGTTGCTTTGGTGGCGACTACGACTGGACGAGGATCACGCGGACGCCGTCCCCAGCCAGATCGCGAAGCGCCGCCTGTCCGTCAGGATCAACCTGAGTGAGTCCCGCTGGGCCAACGACCGCGATCGCCTCCACCCCTCGCGCTCCGGCCGCAACAGCCTGCGCCACCGTGGCTTGCACTGCCGACAGCTGGAGCGACGGCAGGGCGACAGCGGCAGACGCATACGTGCGGCCGGTCTCGTCTCGCAGTGCGGCACCCTCGGGTGCTGCGACTCGACTGCGTGCCCCGCGAGCGAGAGTGACGAGCTTGGTGTCTTCAGCGTCGAGTTGTTCGACGTCGCTGAGTCGTTCGTCAGGCATGCTCAGCCCTCGTCGCGACGTCCGTGTCTGCCTCTACCAGCCGGGTGACAACGATCGTGCCCACCTGATTGCGCCGCCCCATGGCTGATTCGGCCCGCAGGCGCAAGCCGCCGACTTCGATCGCCGCGCCAGGAATCGGCACCTTGCCGAGGAACTTCGCCAGCAATCCACCGACCGTGTCGACGTCGTCCAGCACTTCATCGTCGAGGTGGACGCCCAATACGTCGACGAGATCATCGACGTGTAGGCGGGCGCTCACCCGCACCATGTCGTCGTCGATCCGCTCGATCGTCGGCCCCGTTTCCGCGTCATACTCGTCGGCGATCTCACCGACGATCTCCTCGAGGATGTCCTCGATGGTGACGAGGCCGGCGACGCCGCCGTACTCATCCACGACGATGGAAATGTGGGTGCGACTTCCCTGCATCTCGCGGAGCAACTCATCTGCCGAGCGACTATCGGGGACAAAGAACGCCGGACGCATCACAGACTCGACCTTCTGCGTCGACTCCGCCTCACGGTGATCAAACGCGCGCTTGGCCACATCCTTGAGATACACGATCCCGACGACATCGTCTTCGTTGTCGCCGATCACTGGGATGCGACTGAATCCACTACGCAACCCCAGCGACAGCGCCTGCCGCAGCGTCTTGTCCCGTTCGATGAAGACCATGTCAGTGCGAGGGACCATCACCTCACGAGCAAGGGTCTCGCCAAGCTCGAACACCGAGTGGATCATCTGGCGTTCTTGGTCTTGAATCAGACGAATGCTCCTCGGCGAGATCGACGAGGTCGCGCAACTCGGCTTCACTAGCGAACGGTCCGTCGCGGAAGCCCTTTCCTGGCGTAAGGGCATTGCCGAGGAGGATGAGCACCTTGGTGAGCGGCGAGAGCACGGTGGCAAGGCGATAGATGAAGGGGGCCGTGACAAGCGCGATGCGAGCAGCGTGCTGTCTGCCGAGCGTGCGGGGCGCAACACCCACAACGACGTAGTCGACAACCACCATCACGGTGGCCGCTACCAACACTGCCTCCCACCTGGTGTCGAACACATCGATGCAGACAACGGTGACGAGGACGACACCGCTGATCCGCGCAACTGCTCGCAGGAACAACGCCACATTGACGTAGCGCGCGGGGTCTCCGAGCACGGCACGCAACGATTCGACGCCGCGACGCCCCTGCCGCTCGTAGGTATCAACGCTCACGCGGGAGACTCGGTTGATGGCGGCGTCCGCCGCTGACAACACCCCGGCGACACCCACCAGAGCCGCCGCAGCGACGAGCAGCCAGATGTCGTTGGTGGTCACGAGGTGCTCACAACCGTGAACGCACCCAGCAGGCGAGATTGCAGCCCGAACATCTCACGCTCTTCCTCGGGTTCGTGGTGGTCGTAGCCCAGCAAGTGAAGCACGCCGTGGACGCAGAGCAGTCGCAGCTCAGACGCGGTGTCGTGACCAGCCTCGCGCGCCTGCGCCTCGGCAATAGTCGGGCACAACACGACATCGCCAACCAGCTCCGAGTCGACGCCCTCAGCCAGCTCACTTTCGAGGTCATCCATAGGAAACGCCAGGACATCGGTGGGGCCAGGCTCACCCATGTACTGCTCGTGCAGCCGACTCATCGTCGGCTCGTCAACGAACATCAAGGACAGTTCCGCCTCGGGGTTGACGTCCATCTCATCGAGGACGAATAGCGCGAGGCGACTCAGCTCGGCTTCGTCGACAACGACGCCTGACTCGTTGCTGACAACCACGCTCATCGGGCACCTCGCGGCCGTCTGGCCGATCCGTGTTGGTCCCCTTGTTCGCTGTCGAACCTGCCATAGGCCTCGACGATGTCGCTGACTAGCCGATGGCGCACCACGTCTCGTGACGTCAACTGAGTGAAGTGGACGTCGTCGATGCCTTCCAAGATCCCGCGCACCACCTTTAGCCCGCTGTGCGTGCCGCCGGGCAGGTCGATCTGGGTGATGTCACCAGTGACCACCATCTTCGAGCCGAAACCCAATCGGGTCAGGAACATCTTCATCTGCTCCGGTGACGTGTTCTGTGCCTCGTCCAAGATGATGAAGGCGTCGTTCAAGGTTCGGCCCCGCATGTACGCGAGCGGCGCCACCTCGATAGCGCCCTCAGTCATCAACCGCGGTATTGACGCCGGCTCCATCATGTCGTGCAGTGCGTCGTAGAGCGGCCGAAGGTAGGGGTCGATCTTCTCAGACAGGGTGCCTGGCAAGAACCCCAGTCGCTCCCCCGCCTCAACAGCTGGTCTCGTCAAAATGATCCGAGTGATCTGCTTGGCCTGTAGCGCCTGCACCGCCTTCGCAACGGCGAGGTACGTCTTGCCGGTTCCGGCCGGGCCGACCGAGAACGTGATGGTGTTCTTGTCGATGGCGTCGACGTATCGCTTCTGATTCAGAGTCTTGGCTGTGATCGTCTTTCCGCGGTTGCTCAGGATGTTGTGCGTGAGCACGTCTGCGGGGCTTTCCTCTTCGCGGTCGCGCAGCATCGCCACCGACCGACCCACTGCCTCGACGCTGAGTCCTTGACCCGTACGCACGACGGCCACCATCTCGTCGACGAGCTGTTCGACCAGTGCGACTTCTGAGGCGGCACCGACGAAACGCATCTCGTTGCCTCTGACGTGAATGTCAACGTCGGGAAACTGACGTTCGATCTCGCGGAGAAACGCGTCGCCCGACCCCAACAGACTGACCATGTCGAGGCTGCTCGGTACGACGACGCGATGCTCAGCGGTGGCCACAGCCGGCCGGGCCTCCGGGGGCCTGCTTGGTGTGCTCTCTGACATGGGCCCCCCGCCCTGCGGGGGTGTCACCTTTCAATCGGGGACGATGCGGTCACCATGCTAGGCGCCTCACCTCGGCTCACCCAGGTGGCCAGGTAAAGGGTCGCCCAGCCATCACGTGAGCGTGCACGTGGAACACCGACTGACCTGCGGACTCGCCGGTGTTGAGCACCAGCCGAAACTCCTCGAACCCCAACTCTGACGCGACCGTAGCCGCGTCCTCGACCAGGCGTCCGGCCAGAGCGCTGTTGGACGCCGCCAACTGTGCGATGTCGACGTGGTGCTCGCGCGGAATCACGAGCAGGTGGGCGGGCGCCTGTGGAGCAATGTCGCGGAACGCCACCGTGTCGTCGGTGGCCCGGACGATGTCGGCCGGGATCTCGCCGGCGACAATCTGACAGAACAGGCAGGTATCGGCACTGGACACAGGCGTCACCTCAGTTCTCGTCGCTCACGTGTCGAGCGGTGTCAAGGGTAGAGCGTCGCCAGCCGGGGGTGCCAGCCAACAGCACGGTCGCGCCAACAACCCCAGCCGTCGAGGTGCGCAGCACAGTGTCACCCAGTCGCACTGACCGTGCTCCGGCGGTGGTGAGAGCAGCGAGTTCATCACCGGTGATCCCACCCTCAGGGCCGACGATCAGCACGACTCGACCGGTCGCCCCATCGGGTCCGGCGTCACCGACCACCTCGCGCCATCGACAGGTCTGCTGTCTCATGCAGTACGAAGGCGGCGGATGCGCCCGCGACCAGCGCCGCGACATCAGCGGTCGTCGCTAGCGGCTCAACACGTGGCCACCGCACCCGCCGCGACTGCTTGGCTGCCTCGGACGCCGCCACCTGCCACTTGGCCCTCGCCCGATCTGCCTTGTCGGCGTGCCATCGGCTGATGCAGCGCTCGGCTTGCCAGGGCACGATCACATCGACGCCCACCTCTGTGAGCAGCTCGACGGCGCGCTCGCCCCGATCACCCTTGGGAACGGCCTGCACAACGCACAGCTCAACCGAAGCTGGGTCGGCTACGCGGGCCGCGGTGACTGTGAGCGACACCTCACGACGTTCGACCGAGGTGACCGTGGCCTCGAGCGCCACTCCCTCACCGTCGGTGAGCACGATCTGCTCACCGACGCGCAGTCGGCGCACTGTCGCCGCATGGTGACCTTCTGGTCCGTCGAGCACGACGGTATCCCCGACCCCGACTTCGGAGGCCGACGAAAGGTAGAAGACCGGCAGGCTCACCGGCCGTTGAACGCGTCTTTCAAGCGCGAGAAGAACCCTTGCTGCCCCGCGGCGAACTGACCTGCCGGCTTCTCTTCATCACGAAGCTGAGCAAGCGTGCTCAGCAGTTGCCTCTGCTCGTCATCGAGCTTGGTCGGCGTCTCGACCGATACATGGACGATCACATCGCCGCGACTGCCACCGCGTAGTTGCGGCACACCCTGGCCCAGCAACGGGATCTGCTGTCCTGCTTGCGTGCCGGGGCGGATGTCGACTTCGGTCGTCACGCCATCGAGCAGCTCCAGCGAGACGCTGGCCCCGAGTGCGGCCGCCGTCATCGGAATGTTCAGGGTGCAGTGCAGATCGTCGCCGCGCCGCTCGAAGGCCGGGTGGTCGAGGACGAGCACTTCAAGATAGAGATCGCCAGGTTGACCGCCACCGAATCCCACCTCGCCTTCGCCAGTGAGTTGGATGCGAGTGCCGGTGTCGACACCAGGTGGGATCTTGACGGTGAGGCTGCGCCGCGTCTGCACGCGACCATCGCCGGAGCACTCGTGGCAAGGGTGCGGAATGGTGATTCCGAAGCCGTGGCACTGAGGGCACGGCCGCGTGGTCATGACCTGCCCAAGGAATGACCGTTGCACGTGCTGGATGTCTCCGCGTCCACCACACATGTCGCACATCACCGGTTCGGTGCCAGGCTCGGTTCCCGCCCCTTCACACACCGTGCAACGCACGGCGGTGTCGAGCGACAGCTCACGCGTGGCACCGAAGGCGGCCTCGGCCAGCTCGAGATCGACCTGGATCAAGGCATCTTGACCCCGCATGCGCCGAGGACGCGGCCCGCGCGCCGCCGACTGCCCGAAGAACGCATCCATGATGTCGCCGAATCCGAACTGCCCCGCCCCGCCCATGGCAGCGCCATCGATCCCGAGGTCGTAGCGCTGCCGACGTTGGGTATCGGACAAGATCTCGTAAGCCGCCGCGACCTCTTTGAAGCGCTCTTCGGCCTCAGGGTTCACATCTGGGTGCAGCTCGCGCGCGAGTTTACGATAAGCGCGCTTGATCTCATCCTGGGACGCGTCGCGCGAGACACCCAGCGTTGTGTAGTGATCGCTCACGACGACTCCTCGACGATGCGACCGACGTACTGCGCGATCGCATGCACTGCACCGATCGTGCCCGGGTAGTCCATGCGGGTTGGCCCGATGACCCCGAGGTGGCCAAACTCTGATGCCCCGTATGTCGAGCTCACGAGCGAGGTCGACGACAAGCCCTCGACCGGAAGCTCGTGGCCGATGCGCACGCTGACCTGGCTCGGCGCTGCTACCTCGCCCATCAGCCGCAACAGCACGACGTGCTCTTCGAGGGCTTCGAGCACCGGCTGGATGCTGCCAGGAAAGTCGGTGCCGAAGTGCGCCAGGTTGGCAGTTCCAGCGAGCACGACGCGCTCTTCACTCTCTTCGGCGAGCGACTCGACCATCGTCGCGAGGATGGCGGCGACGGCGGGACGCACCTCGGCAGCCATAGCGTCGGCGACCGCCTCGGTCGCGTCCGGGATCTCTGAGAGCAGCTTGCCGTCGACTGCCTCATTGATGCGGTTGCGCAGCTCAGCAATCGTCTCGTCATCGAGATCGGTCGCCACATCGAGGGTGCGTTGCTCGACACGTCCACCAGTGCTGATGACGACCACCATCAACCGTCGCGGGTTGAGCGGCACGATCTCAACGTGCCTGACCTGCGTTCTGGTGAGCGAGGGGTACTGCACGACTGCGACTTGCCCCGTCACCTGGGCAAGGAGTCGAACCGTCCGCGTCACGATGTCATCGAGGTCTAGTGCACCATCGAGAAATGTGTTGATAGCGCGTCGCTCAGCCGTTGACATTGGCTTGATCGTCGCCAAGCGATCGACAAAGAGCCGATAGCCGGTATCAGTTGGCACCCGCCCCGCACTCGTATGCGGTTGGGTGATGTAGCCCTCGTCCTCAAGGGTGGCCATGTCATTGCGGATCGTCGCCGGTGAGACGCCGAGCGAGTGTCGTTCCGCGAGCGCCTTAGAGCCAACAGGCTCACGAGTAGTCACGTAGTCCTCGACGATGGCGCGCAGGACTGAAAGCTTGCGCTCATCGAGCATGGACACCTCCGTCGGCTGCGATCGTCACGATCCAGGCTGGCACTCTCTGGCATCGAGTGCCAGTCTATCTGGTCGAGCCGCCCGATGCCCGCGTCGCAGGGCAGGCGATAGCGTGCAATAGGTGGGCACCATCGACGACTTCGTCAACTCCTTGCCCGAGGACGTACGCGAGGAGTTCGTCCGGATTCGACAGCTCGCCGAGCAGTTCGTTCCCGAGGCCGAGCAGGGCACCTCGTACGGCGTGCCCGCCCTGCGGTACCGCGGCAAGCCCCTGCTCGGGTTCGCCGCCGCTAAGAGCCATCTGAGCATCTATCCGTTCAGCCCTGGGGTGGTCGACCTGGTGCGGAGCAGGCTCGGGGGGTATTCGGTGTCTCAGGGGACCATCCGGTTCGCCTCTGACCACCCGCTGCCGGACGACGTGGTCACCGACGTGGTCCGCCTTCGCCGCGACGAGATCGACGGGGCGTCCACGACATAGTCAGAGGTGGCGCTCGATCGTCTCGCGGATCCAGGGATTCAGCACGTCGTGGGTATGGCCGTAGATCGACCCGTGCCCCATGCCCTCGAACTCGTGATAGGTCGCATTGCCAGCGACCTCCGCGAGCTCTTGGTTGTCTTGCGGCGGTGCCTGAATGTCCTCTGCGAACGCCACGACGTGCATCGGCACGTGGCAATTCGGGAGCGCCTCGGTCTGGTCATAGAGCAGGCACGATTCCCACTGAGGGATGAGTGACTCCTCGTTCGCCTCATCGTCCAGCCACTCTTCGAGGTCTGCCCGAAGCTTTGGCCACAACTCACGATCACCGAGCACCTTGGCCGGGTAGAGCATCGCCGCATAGTGGGTGACGGCAAACATGCCGTCGAGTCGTCCCCCGGCCTTACGAAGGTCGATTTCAGCCTTCTGAAAGTCCCACCCCCAGCTGACGCTCCGTGAGCCGGTCCCCATCACGATGGCCGACCGCACCAAGTCGGGGCGATCGATCGCGACCTGCTGAGCGATGGCGCTACCGAACGAGATAGCCACCAGGGTCACCGGAGGTTCGCAGACCTGCTCGATGAGCGAGATGGCATCGGCGCTGAACTTCTCAACGGGCCACGGCATCGGCTCGTCGCACGTCGTGGCGCCGATACCGCGATTGTCGAAGGTCGTGTTGCGAAAATGCTGCTCGAAGTAGGGCATCTGATACTTATGCCAGTCGCTGCCCAGACTTCCCCCGCCTGAGACCCACACGACATCGTGTCCGGTGCCGAACTGGTCGTAGTAGATGTTCGCCCCTGGGACAGCACATGTTGGCATGGCGCGACCCTAGCGAGGCGTCAGCACCGTTGATGGCACCATGGACGAATGAGTACACCGAGTTCCGGCTTGCCGCCGTTTCCACCACCAGCACAGCAGGACGAAACCGTCTGGGCCCTGCTGGCCCAGCTCTCTGGGCTCGTGGGGTTCGGGCTGATCGGGCCACTCATCATCATGCTGGTGGGCGGTGATCAACGACCCTTCCAGAAGGCAGCCGCCATGGAGGCTCTGAACTTTCACCTGACGGTGCTCTTCGCATTCATCGTCTGCTTCATTCTGGTGTTTGTCGTTGTCGGGATCTTTCTCATGCTTGCGCTTGGTGTGGCTGCCTTGGTGTTCAGCATCCTGGCCGCGGTCGCTACCTCGCGTGGTGAGACCTATCGCTATCCACTCACGATCAGGCTCGTGTCGTAGCGCTCACCCTCGGTGTTCGGTGAGTCGCCTGATCACATGATCAGCCAGCAAGCGCCCCTTCAGCGTGAGCACTAGCCGGCCCTCATCCAAGAGTTGGCCGTCGATCAGGCCTTCGGCCAACAGCTCGGATGCCACGGCCCGGCCGGTCTCTCCGATCAGCCCAACGTCTACACCCTCACGCAGCCGCACCTCGAGAAGCACGCGCTCCAGCCAGCGATCGTCGTCGTCCAGCAGTTCCCGCGCGTGGGCGGGGCTACGTCCCGCCGCCATGCGCTCTGCATAGGCGCGGGGGTGCTTCACGTTCCACCAACGGACGCCGCCGATATGACTGTGCGCTCCCGGTCCCCAACCCCACCAGTGCTCGCTATGCCAGTAAGCAAGATTGTGTTTCGACCTCGCGGACGCGCCACGCGCCCAGTTCGAGACCTCGTACCACTCGTACCCGGCTGACGAGAGCACGTCTTCGGTTATCTCGTACTTCTCTGCCTGGTCGTCATCATCGACAGACCGCAGTTCACCGCGTGCGACGCGCCGCGCCAATGCCGTTCCCGGTTCGACGATCAGCGCGTAGGCGCTCACGTGATCCGGGTTTAGCTCGAGAACCGATGCAAGGCTCGTCCTCCAGTCGGCTACCGACTCCCCAGGCGTGCCATAGATGAGGTCAAGACTGATGTTGTCGAACCCGGCAGCGCGTGCCGCAGTGACGGCTCGGACCACAGAGTCTGGACTGTGCGTTCGATCCAAAGTGTGCAGAACGTGTTCGACAGAGCTCTGCATGCCGAAGGAGATGCGGTTGATCCCCGCAGCGCGCAGCACCTCGAGTTGTTCCTGTGACACCGACTCGGGGTTAGCCTCGGTTGTCACCTCACAGTTGTCGTCCATTCCGAACGACTCGACGAGGGCCTGGACGATGAGTGCCTGATCGGCAGCTGGCAACAGCGTCGGGGTGCCACCGCCAAAGAAGATCGACGCCAGCGGCGGCGCGTGCGGCACTACCTCACGTGCCAGCTTGATCTCGGTCAGAATCGCCCCGACGTACTGCTTCTGCGAAACACCACCCAGTTCTGAGGCGGTGTAGGTGTTGAAGTCGCAGTAACCGCATCGCGTCGAACAGAACGGAACATGCACGTAGGCGCTGAACGCTGCCGATCCGACTTCGCGGATGGCCGCGTCCGGAAGTCGCCCGTCCGCCGGAGCGGCCTCTCCATCAGGTAGCGCGCTCGGCATCAGAGCGTCGAGGTCTTCAACGGGGCGTGGTGGCATCCGGCACGAAGGCTGGTCCGTGGCCGGGGACGATGCGAACTGGCTTCAGCGCAAGAACGCGCTCACGAGAGGAACGCAATACGTCGGGGTCTCGGGCAAACGGATCCTCAGCCGGACCATCGGCCGCCCACCACAGGTGCGTGAGAACGACCGTTCCCGACTCGGTGCGCACTACCGTGCTGATGTCCTGATCGGTGTGCCCCGGCGTCTCGATCAACGACGTGTGGCTCGCCACCTCATACCCTTCGGCAGCCCGCTCGTCCCACACATCGCCCTGATAGATCGCCTGGAAGTCGTGAAACCGGGCGTGGGGGAACAACGCGGCATGCAGGGTGTGGTCGGGGTGATGGTGGCTGAACACCACGTCGGTCACGGCCTCTGGGCTCACCCCGAGCGCCGCAAGTGGCGCCAGGATCACGTCGCGGTGCGCCACCATGCCGGGATCAACGACGATGATCGCCTCACCGTCGCGGATCAGGCTCACCGTGCCAGCAACTCGCTCGTCGGCGTACCCCTCAACGATCACATCGAGTTGGGCGGTCATGAGTGCTCGTACATTCCGTTGAGTACGTCGGCGTACATGCTCTCGACGACGCGACGCTTGACCTTCTGGCTGGGGGTGAGCTCACCCGTCTCGACCGTGAACTCATGATCGAGAACCCGGAACTCCTTGATGGTCTCCCATCGGTTCAACCCGGCGTTCAGCTCATCGACGGCCGCCTGGAGATGGGAGCGGACGCGGGGATCAGTAGTCAGCGCGACATAGTCGCCCGAGACTCCCTCGCTCTCAGCCCACTGCGGGGCGACATCGGGATCGAGCGTGATCAGCGCGCTGGCAAAGTTGCGCTTGTCGGCGTGGACGACGACATGCCCCACGATCGGGCTCAACGACTTCAACCGCACTTCGATGACTGACGGTGCGATGTACTTGCCGCCCGAAGTCTTGACGAGATCCTTCTTGCGGTCGGTGATGCGAACGCGTCCGCCTTCGTCGATCTCGCCGACGTCACCGGTTGAGAACCACCCCTCAGCGTCGAGCACGGCAGCCGTCTGATCCGGCATTCCGTGGTAGCCGCGCATGATGCCGGGGCCTCGGATCTGGATCTCGCCGTCGGTGGCGATGCGCATCTCAGTGCCCGGAAGGGGTTCGCCCACAGTGCCGAACTTCCAGTGGTGCGGACGGTTCAGCGCGGTGCCGGCGCTGGTCTCGGTGAGCCCGTACCCCTCGAGAATGAGCAAGCCCGCGGCCTCGAACCACTCGGCCACCTCGCGACTGAGTGCCGCACTGCCCGACACGAGGTATCGAATGTTGCCACCGAGCCGATGGCGAATCTTCTTGAACACCAACGCGTCCGCGACCGCGTGCTGGACTTTGAGTAGACCGACCGGCTGCAAACCCTGCTGGCGGCGACGCGAGACCTGAAGCCCCACGGCGAATGCCCACTGGGCGATCGATGCTTTCGGGCCCCCTTCAGACAGTGCCGTTTGGATGACGCGCGCGCGCACCTTCTCGAAGATTCGCGGAGCACCAGCCATGAACGTCGGCTGCACTTCTGCGAGGCCATCGGCGATCTTGTCGATGCGCCCGTCAACCGCCGTGGCGAAACCAATCTGAAGCTGCGCAGCGAGCAGAACCTTGCCGAACGAGTGCGACAGCGGTAGCCACAAGAACTGCACGTCATCGACGGTGAGAATCTGCACGGCATCGACGCAGGCACCCTCATAGGTCCAGCATGAGTGGGTGAGCTCGACTCCCTTGGGTCGGCCAGTCGTGCCCGACGTATAGATCAGGGTGGCGAGATGACTCGGTTCGATCGAGGCGATCACCGTGTCGATCTCGGCGGGATGCTCCCGTAGCCGGTCAGCGCCCATGCGCGCCAGGTCACGCCACGACATGACCCAGTCGCCGTCACCCTCGCCGTCGATCAGCACAACCTTCTCGACATGCGGCAGTTGTTCGCGAGCACTGACCAACTTGGCTACCTGGTCGGCATCCTCGGCGAAAACGATTCGACTGCCAGAATCAGCAACGATGAAGGCCACGTCGTCGGTCTCAGTGGAGGGGTAGACCGTCGTGGTCGCGCCGCCGGAGCACATGACTGCGAGATCGGCGAGGATCCACTCGTACCGTGTCGAGCAGATGATGGCGACGCGCTCTTCACTGCGCAGGCCCAACGCCAGCAGCCCAGCGGCAAGGTCGTAGGCCTGCTGGCCCACCTGTTCCCAGGTCAGCGAGTCCCAGCCTTGGTTCGTCGGCATGCGCAAGGCCTCGCGGCGAGGCGTCGCCTCGACTCGGTCGACCAGCATCCGGGCCACAGACTTTGCTGGCGTCGGATACGGATCATCGGCATTGCCGGTGATCGGCGTGGTCATGCGGCCTCCCGTGGTGATGCGTGGGGCTCAGCGTAGGGACTCCCCGCGGCGGGCACCACAGAAGGCACGCCCTGACTACTTCTTGGCGCCGGTGTCCTCGTTCGACAGGGCTGCGATGAACGCCTCTTGCGGAACCTCGACTCGTCCGACCATCTTCATGCGCTTCTTGCCCTCCTTCTGCTTCTCGAGCAGCTTGCGCTTACGCGAGATGTCGCCGCCGTAGCACTTGGCGAGAACGTCCTTGCGCATGGCACGGATGTTCTCGCGAGCAATGATGCGAGCCCCGATCGCCGCCTGGATGGGCACCTCGAACTGCTGGCGCGGAATGAGATCTTTGAGCTTCAGAGCCATCGCTACGCCGTAGGCATATGCCTTGTCCTTGTGCACGATCGCACTGAAGGCATCCACCGGGTCGCCGTGCAACAAGATGTCGACCTTGACCAGTTCGGCGGCCTGCTCGCCGGTCTGTTCGTAGTCGAGGGATGCGTACCCACGGGTCCGTGACTTCAGCTGATCAAAGAAGTCGAAGACAATCTCGGCAAGAGGCAGGGTGTAGCGCAGTTCGACGCGCTCCTCCGAGAGGTAGTCCATACCCAACAGCTGGCCGCGGCGTCCCTGACACAACTCCATGATCGTGCCGATGAACTCCGATGGCGACAGCACTGTTGCGCGCACCATCGGTTCGTGAACTTCGGCGATCTTTCCGGTCGGGAACTCGCTGGGGTTGGTGACCACCACTTCGGCGCCGTCCTCCATCACCACGCGGTAGACCACGTTCGGTGCGGTCGAGATCAGATCGAGGTTGGACTCCCGCTCAAGGCGTTCACGCACGATCTCGAGGTGCAACAACCCGAGATAGCCACATCGAAATCCAAAGCCGAGGGCCGTGGACGTCTCTGGTTCCCACACCAGGGCGGCATCGTTGAGCTGAAGACGCTCGAGCGCATCTCGAAGTTCGGGATAGTCGGAGCCGTCGATGGGATACAGGCCGCTGAAGACCATCGGCTTCGGGTCGCGGAAGCCTGGCAGCGCCTGGGTTGCAGGCTTCGGTGCGTCGGTCACCGTGTCGCCGACGCGAGACTGGCGGACGTCCTTGACCCCGGTGATCAGGTATCCGACCTCTCCGACCCCGAGCCCCTTGGACGACTTCGGTTCTGGCGAGATCACTCCGATATCGAGCAGCTCGTGGGTCACGCCTGTCGACATCATCTTGATGCGCTCGCGAGGGGTGAGCTGACCATCGATCACCCGGATGTAGGTCACAACGCCTCGATACGTGTCGTACACCGAGTCGAAGATCATCGCGCGCGCGGCGGCGTCCGGGTCTCCGATCGGCGGAGGGAACTGCGTGACGATCTCGTTGAGAAGGTGCTCGACACCCTCACCGGTCTTACCCGAGACCCTCAGGCAGTCATCGGGTTCACATCCGATCAGGCGAGCCAGCTCGTCGGCGTACTTGTCGGGTTGCGCCGCTGGTAGGTCGATCTTGTTGAGTACGGGAATGACGTGAAGGTCGTTCTCGAGCGCGAGATACAGGTTCGCCAGCGTCTGAGCCTCGATGCCCTGCGCCGCGTCTACGAGCAGAACGGCCCCTTCACACGCGGCCAACGACCGGCTCACCTCGTAGGTGAAGTCAACGTGGCCGGGTGTATCGATCATGTTCAGCACATGGTCGACGCCGTCCGGGCCGGTCCATGGCAACCGAACCGCCTGCGACTTGATGGTGATCCCACGCTCGCGCTCGATATCCATGCGGTCGAGGTACTGGGCTCGCATGAGCCGCTGCTCCACCACGCCAGTGGCTTGCAGCATGCGGTCGGCGAGCGTCGACTTGCCATGGTCGATGTGCGCGATGATGCAGAAGTTGCGAATCACCGATGGATCGGTGGACGCCGCTTGCGGCACTCGGCCGGTTGGGGTCGCGGGCACGCAGCTTCCTTCGTGATTCTGAGGAGATCTGGGAGTGGGGTGAGCGGGGAACGCCCTATCGTCCCACGCCGTCTAGCGCCACCTGCCCCACAGGTCGCGCATCGCCCGGCCGATACCGCCAGGCCGCCCGTTTTGGAGCAGGTGGAGGCCTGCCGGTACCCTGGGGGCCAGTGCGTGGCACCTGTCGACACTTGTCGGCAACTGCAGAGGCACCAGCCATGCGGCCCGCACCCTGAATCAAGAGCAATTTGTTGAAGTCAGCAATCCAATGAGAACTGAGGCACTGCACCGTGGCCAACATCAAGTCCCAAATCAAGCGGAACCGTCAGAACGAGACCGCAACCGAGCGCAACAAGGCGGTCAAGTCTGAGTTCAAGACTGCGATCCGCAAGTTCCGCGAGGCCGCCGATGCTGGCGACCGCGCTCAGGCAGAGACCCTGATGCGCGATGCCTCGCAGCTGGTTGACAAGGCCGTCAGCAAGGGCGTCATCCACTCCAACCAAGCGGCAAACAAGAAGTCCCGCATGGCAGAACGACTTGCGAAGGTCTCCTGACCTACCGCTCACCCACGTTTCACCAAAGGGTCGCCAACATGATTGGCGGCCCTTTGTCGTGGGCTAGAAGGTCCGCGGGTAGTTCAGCGCCGTCGTCTGGCGCGACCAACCGAGATGAGCATCCGCTCTAGCGCGTACTCGGGATCGACTGCCCCGGTCTTCACGTCGGTGTCAGCCACGGCCACCGCCTTGATGGCTGCTGACAGACCAGGCTCGGTCCAGTCGCGGGACTGAGCTCGTAGGTCTTTCACCTTCCAGGCGGGCGTGCCAGCCATCGTCGCGACGGAATCGGCTGCGGCACCCCGTGGCGCGCTCGCCACGAGCGCCAGCTGCCGCAGCGAGCGGCCAACCGCGGCGGTCACCACGACCGGTGGAATGCCTGACTCGCGAGCGTGTCGCAACAGACCGAGTGCCTGCGCCGTCCGGCCAGCGATCACCTGGTCTGCGATGTCGAAACCTTGGACCTCAACTCGGCCGCCGTAGTAGCGGCGAACCGTGTCTTCGTCGACCCGACTGCCCTTACCCAGGTCGCTGACCAGCTGCGCGCACGCGCCCGCCAGGTCGCGGAGCTTGGTGCCGACGGCATCGATCAGAACCTCGATTGCCTCGCGCTCACCTGTGCACCCGAGGTCAGCCAGCTCGTTCTTCACGAACCCCGCCCGGTTCTGCCTCAGCGCATTAGCGCCGGAGGGCGACGTCGGCGTCGTGACCGTTTCGGCCCCAGCCTTCTTGGCCGCATTGAGAACCGCCTTGCCACCGTTGCCGCCGCCATGAACGAGCACGACCACGGCGTCCTCACTTGGCGAGGCTAGGTAACCCATCACCTCATCGAGCGCTGGCGCGACGTCGTCGTTGCTCTGTACCAAGGCCTCGACCCCGTCGACGACCACCACGGGAGCTCCGCCGAACAGCGACGGGGAGGCCGCCACAGTCAGTTGCCCTGGCTGCACGGCGCGGGCGGACAACTCTGTGACCTGGACGTCATCACCGGCCTGCCGGATCAGGCCCTTCAAGGCACGTTCGACGAGCAACTCTTCGTTGCCGGTGATCACGGTGAGCGGTGCGACTGACATCGGCGTCAGCATGTCAGATGCCCCTGACCGGGGGGCACACGCGACCAACCTCAGGGCACCGCCACCACTCGTAGCTCCTCCCCCTCAGCGATCACCGCCAGCGAGCCTTGCTGGTCGGTACGGGCCACGAGCATGCCCTGCTCGTGTCAGGGACGCCAGCAGGTCGGGGTCTGGGTGTCCGTAGTTGTTGTCCTCGCCCGCACTCACGAGCGCGACCGCGGCTCCTGAAGCCTCGAGAAACGGCGTCTCTTGGTGACGAGACCCGTGATGAGGCACCTTGAGCACGTCGACGTCTGGCAGGCCGTCAGCAAGGATCGCCCGTTGCGCTTCTGGTTCGACGTCACCGGTCAAGAGCATGCTGACGCCGGAAATCTCGACGACCAGCACCACTGACGCATTGTTGGCTGCTGAGCCTTCGCCCTCGATGGGATCGCCGGGCCACAGCACTCGCCACGAGGCGTCACCCCAAGCCCCTACCTGGCCAGGCACGGCTTCGACCACGTCCAGCCCCGTCGTCCAATGCCCCACCGAACTGGCTTGTTCCGGAGGGTCGGGTAAAGGACTCACGAGGACCGTGTCGACCTGGCTGGTCGCGAGGACACCGGGGACCCCGCCAACGTGGTCAGCGTGAAAGTGCGTGAGCACGAGCAGTGGCACGTGCTCAACGCCGAGCCGGTCAAGGCACCGCTCCATCAATGACGGGTCGGGGCCAGCGTCGATCACCATCGCCGCTTGGTCACCCAGATTCACGACCAACCCATCACCTTGACCGACGTCGCACGCGACGATCACCCAGTTCGGCGGTGGCCAGCGTCCTGGACCTACCAGGAATGCCACGACGAGACAGGCGACGGCGACTGCCATGGGAACCACGCGGCTGGGACGCCACCATCGCCGACTGACACCGCGACGCCACACAGCCCAGCCGACAGCGATCACCAGAAGCGCGAGCAAGGCGCCCCACACCCCGTCCGGCCAAGGAAGGGTGGCCAACGGTCGCGTGGCTGCCCACTCCGCCACATAGGCAATCCATGCGGTTGGCCACTGACCGAGCCAGCTCAACAACGCCGCCACCGGTGGCAGCACCGGAGCGATCACGGCGGACGCCGCCCCCAACACCGTCGCAAAAGGTACTGCCGGCGCCGCTAGCAGATTGGCGATCACCGACAGCACGGCAATCTGCCCAGACAAGGCCACGACCAGTGGCAGGGTCGCAAGTTGTGCTGCCAAAGCAACGGCGACGGCGTCCCGCAACGGCTTTGGCCATCGCGCAGGAAGCCGGGCGCTCCACCTTCTTGCGAGCAGCACGAGCCCGCCGGTGGCCGCGACCGACAGTGCGAACCCCCACGAGCGCGCCAACCACGGATCAATGAGAAGCAACGCGACAGCTGCTGCGAGGAGCGTCCGCACCGCTTGGGTTCGACCGGCCATCGCGACCGCCACCAACGCGATCGAGCCCATGACCGCTGCCCTCATGACACTGGGCTGTGGCCGTGCCAACAACACGAACCACACCACGACGACCAACCCAACGCCCACCAACAAGTACGCCCGGACTCCCGCCCATCTGGCCAGCAACAGTGCTGCTCCGACGACCATCGCGACATTCGCGCCGGACACGGCGGTCAAGTGCGCCAGCCCTGAGTCCCGGAGGTCGGATGTCAGTAGCGGTGGCATGGCTGACGTGTCACCCACGACGAGAGCAGGCAGCAAACCCTGCACGTTCGGCGGGAGACCACTGACCGAGTCGCGCAGGCCTGAGCGCATGGTTTCGGCGCCGCGCAAGATCAGGGACGCCGCTGACTCACGGTTCGGCGCTGCGTTGCTGAACAACACTGCTCCGCGCGGCTCGACGTGACGTGTCGGTGCAAGCGACCCGGTGATCTCGACGGTGTCGCCCAACCGCAGCTCGCTCCACCCCGCTCCATCACCAAGGACGAGAACGGGCGTGCGCAGGTCGGCGCGCTCTTCACCAGCCACGAGGTGCTCGACCCGAACCTCGACGCGCACCTGCGATGCCGCGGCTCCCCCGAACCCGGGCGCAGTGACGAAGGTCGGATCCGAGATCAGCACACCCGTCGCTGTGACGTGTCGCCCTGCCTCGGCCCAGCTCGCCAAAGGATCCGCCTCAAGCTGCGCGACTCGAAACGCCATCGAGAGTGCACTGATCGTGAGCATGAGCGCACCAGCGACCAACCACGGCGCGATCCTGCGACGGCGGGCGTGGGCCAGCCGCGCCACAACCACCACCATCACGACGATGACGGCCACCACCACACACACCGCAGTCGGTGACATCACAGGTGCGCACCAAGCACCCGCCCATGCCGCCCCTGCCGGAACCGCGAGGCGCAGATCAGTCGCCTCGTCGGGCGCCTGCGCCACTAGAGCCGGACGAGAGGGGCAAGTTCGGCGAAGGTGACGGGCCCAATTCCCGACACCTCCTGCAGTTGCTCGACAGAGGTGAACCCACCGTTCTGGGTTCGCCACTCCACAATCGCCGCCGCCAGCACCGGCCCAATGCCTGGCAGTGTTTCCAACTCGGCCTGAGCTGCGGAGTTGATACTCACCGACCCGACGGCGCCTGATCCGGATCCCGGGGCTGGGGGCTCACCGGCGGTCGCTCCCGGTATCACCTCACCGCCTGCAGCTGGCACTTCACCAACTGCTGGCACGACGATCTGCTGACCATCGATCAGCACCTCGGCCAGATTGAGTGCGCCCGTATCACCACGGTGAGCCAGCCCTCCGGCCTCCTTGATGGCGTCGATGACGCGGGAGCCCTCCGCGAGCTCGACGACTCCGGGCCGTCGAACCTTGCCGTCCACATCGACGACGACGCTCGAGGCACTCGGAGTCGGCTCACTCAGCACACTCTGCGTGCCGCGGGAAACTGCCGAGCGGTCGTCGGCAGCGACGTCGACAGCTGCTCCCCGCGGCCACCCGATCAGCACCACCACTAGGGCGCCCGCGACTGCTGCCAATGCCAGCGACACCAGCCCCCTCGCCGCCGTCCCATCGATTCGCCAGATCGGACGCGGCGCCTCCGGCAACGCGTGTCGAGCAACGTCAGGATCGACAACGCCCGCTGGGCTCGCCCGCTCCGGCGCAATGGGCGGAGCAGGATCGCGACGCCCGACCGAGTCAATGTCGGCCCCCGTCGGCGTCCATCGCGGTGCCAGCGAACGCAACCGGGCGCGGGCCGCTGACCCGTCGGGGCGTGCAGAACCAAACATGAAGCGGACCCTAGGTTCGAGCGGCCCAGGCGGGAGGGTCCGCGATCCGACCTGGGGATACTCCGGCACCCGCCTGGGGAAACCCGGCAACGCTCAGGCGGCAATGGCAGGGTGCCGATCACCTACCGTGCGCCTCTGGATCACCTTCGCGCTGCTCGCCGGATCTCTGGCCGCGGCCGTTCGGCATGCCATGGGGCACAAGCACCCGGTGCTGATTCCGCTCCTGCTGCTGCCCGCGCTGTTTCTTGGGTGGCAGGAGTGGGGGTTTCGCGCCGACCAAGAACGCTTTTCAGACGTGGCGTCCCGCATCGCTGACCGGAGCGTCTCCATCCAGTGCCAACGTTTCAGTGGCGCACTGGTCGACGCCACCGCTGAGTCGGGATACGTCGCCTTCTCCGCAGATGGCACGCCAGCGGACGTCGGTCGCCTCGAGCGCGACACCTGCAACAACCTGCGCGACTGGCTGCACAGCGATAAGGCCAATCCGACGCTAGAGCAGGTGATGGCCGTGCATGTCCTCGGGCACGAGGCGTACCACTTGGCAGGCATCCGCAACGAGGCGCAGACTGAGTGCGAGGCCATGCAACGGCTCGACGAGGTCGCGGTCTGGCTGGGGGCGACTCCCGAGCAGGCGCGCGCCATCGCCGATCGATACCACAGTGACGTCTACCCCCACTTGTCCAGCAGCTATCGCAACAGCGCGTGCGTCGATGGCGGCACCATGGACGTGGCGCCAGACGACCCCATCTGGCCCTAGTTGAAGATCAGCGCGGGCAAATTGCGACCGCAATCATCCCCGGGCCTACGTGCGCGCCAACCACGGCTCCCACTTCACCGACCGTGACTGCCACGGCACCACCTGCCGACTCCTGGATCCGGCCGGCCAGCGCGTACGCGCGATCGGCATTCGCCAGGTGCTGCACCGCAATGTCTGCTGCACCGTCACCGACCCGCTCAACGGCCAGCTCCTCGAGCCTGCCGAGCGCCTTGGACGTCGTACGGACCTTCTCAAGCGGCATCACAGAACCATCAACCAGATGCAGCAACGGCTTCACCGAGAGCGCTGAGCCGACGAGGGCGGCTGCCTTGCCGATTCGGCCACCGCGACGCAGGTACTCGAGCGTGTCCACGTAGAAGAGCACGGACGCTGCGGCGCTACGTCGACGAGCGATCTCTTCGACTCGTTGCGCATCGGCTCCCTCGGCTGCCGCCTGGGCTGCTGCCAGTACCGGAAAGCCGAGGCCCATGCCTATCGACCTACTGTCAATGACGCGAACAGGGACCGACACCTCTTTGGCCGCCAGCAGTGCCGACTCGACAGTGGCTGACATCGCCCCCGACAGGTGCACCGAGACGATCTCGTCAGCACCATCGAGCGCCAACTGGTTGTACACCTCGACGAAGACAGTGGGGGAAGGCCGCGACGTTGAGATGGGACGCCACTCGCGCAGCGCGTCAGCGATGTCGCTTGAAGAGACAGCCGTCTCATCCATTGTCTCGCCACCGACTATCACCTGAACCGGGACCACCGTGACCGCGGCTGCCTCCGCTTGTGCTCGCGGCAAGTAGGCGGTCGAGTCAGTAACGACGGCGACGCGGCTCATGATGGGACGACGTTGACCAGCTTGGGAGCACGCACAATCACGGTGCGTATGTCACGCCCATCAAGGCTTCGCTGAACTGCCTCGTCTGCAAGGGCAAGTTCGCGCAACTCGTCTTCAGTCGCTGAGGGTGACACCTCAAGGCGGGCACGCACCTTGCCAGCAACCTGGACAACGCACGTCACCACGTCCTTCACCAACAACGACTCGTCAACCTCGGGCCATCCGGCCAACGCGACGGTTGGCGGGTGACCAAGTCGCGACCACATCTCTTCAGCTGTGTAGGGAGCGACCAGTGACAGCATGATGGCGACCGCCTCGGTGGCTTCGCGCACCGCGGGGTCAGACGGGCCAGCGCCACTGTCGATCACTTTGCGGGTGCTGTTGACCAACTCCATCATCCGAGCGACCAACGAGTTGAAACGGAAGGTCTCGACTGCGTGCGAGCCCTCCTTCAACGCATGATGCGTTGCGCGGCGCAGCTCGCGGTCACCAGACGTCGGGTCGACCCCAACTGGTGAGGTGACATCACCCGAGAGTCGCCATGCCCGCGCCAAGAACTTGCGTGATCCGGACGCCGAAACGTCCGCCCAGTCGATGTCGTCCTCTGGCGGCCCTGCGAAGACCATGGTGAGCCGAACAGCATCAACACCGTGGCGTTCAAGCTCATCGGAAAGTCGCACCAAGTTTCCGCGCGACTTGCTCATGGCCGAACCATCCATCAACACCATGCCCTGATTGAGCAACCTGGTGAAGGGTTCGTTGAAGTCGATGTAGCCCAGATCGTTCAGCACCTTCGTGAAGAAGCGCGCGTAGAGCAGGTGCAAGATCGCGTGCGTGACCCCACCGACGTACTGGTCGACGGGCAGCCACTCGCGCGCCGCCTCTGGATCGAACGGCGCCGTGTCGAGCGAGGGGTCGAGAAACCGCAGGAAGTACCACGACGAGTCGACGAACGTGTCCATCGTGTCGGTGTCGCGCGTTGCCGGGCCTTCACATGTCGGGCATGGCACGTTGAGCCACTCGGTTGCTCCGCCCAGTGGCGACGTTCCCTTGGGTGTCATGTCGAGACCCTCGGGCGACGGCAGCGTGATGGGCAGCTGGTCATCTGGCACCGGAACTTCGCCGCAGTCGGGGCAGTAGATGATCGGGATGGGGCTGCCCCAGTAGCGCTGTCGAGAGATCAGCCAGTCACGCAAGCGATAGTTGATGGCCTCGTCGCCGTGCTGCGACTCGCGAAGCATCGCGATGGTCGCTTCGATCGCCGCTTCTTTGCGCAACCCATCGAGCGGCCCAGAGTTGATCAGGACGCCGTCGCCAGTGGTCGCAACTCCGCTGGACGCCGGGTCTTCGTCTCCGGTGTCGACGACCACGCGTACGGGCAGATCGAACGCTTTGGCGAAGTCAAGGTCACGTTGGTCGTGAGCTGGCACGGCCATGATCGCGCCGTGCCCATAGTCGGCGAGCACGTAGTCGGCGGCGTAGATCGGCAGTCGTTCACCGTTGACCGGGTTGACGGCGTATCGCTGAAGGAACACACCCGTCTTGGGTCGGTCGGTCGACAGTCGTTCGATCTCTGACGTGCGCTGAACCTGCTGGAGGTAGCTGGTGAACTCTTGCTGGACGTCAGCTGGAGCCCCGGCCGCCAACTCGGCTGCGAGGTCAGAGTCAGTGGCGACCACGAAGAAGGTGGCACCGAAGAGCGTGTCAGGGCGCGTGGTGTAGATCGTGACGGGTTCGTCGCGTCCTTCGATCTCGAAGGCCACGTCGGCTCCGGTGGAGCGTCCGATCCAGTTGCGCTGCATCAGCAGCACCTTCTCGGGCCACTTGCCCGAGAGCTGGTCCATGTCGTCGAGCAGCCGGTCGGCGAAGTCGGTGATGCGGAAGTACCACTGAGTCAGCTTCTTCTTGGTGACCGGCGTATCGCAGCGCTCGCACAGTCCCCCGACTACCTGCTCGTTAGCCAGAACGGTCTGGTCGTTGGGGCACCAGTTGACCATCGAGGGCTTGCGATAGGCCAAGCCCTTCTCGAAGAACCTCAGGAAGAGCCATTGGTTCCAGCGGTAGTACTCCGGGTCGCACGTGTTGAGCACCCGGTCCCAGTCGAAGGAGCACGCGTATCGACGCATCGACTCCTTCTGGGTCTCGATGTTGTCGTAGGTCCAGCCGGTCGGGTCGATCCCGCGCTTGATCGCGGCGTTCTCAGCTGGCAAGCCGAAGGCGTCCCACCCAATGGGGTGCATGACGTTGTAACCGCGCTGCACCCAGTAGCGAGCCACGACGTCACCCAGGGCGTATGCCTCGGCGTGACCCATGTGAAGGTCACCCGAGGGGTACGGGAACATGTCGAGGACATACTTCTTCGGCCGTGGGTCACCCGGGTTGCCCGATCGAAAGGGCGCCAACTCGTCCCACACCGGCAGCCACTTTTCCTGGGTGGCAATGACGTCGTAGGTCTCAGCGCTCTCGCGTTGATCGCGCTCTACAACGTTGTCACGGCCGTCGTCGGCGAGGGTCTGGGCAGGGGACGTGTCGGTCACGACATCCGAGGGTAGTCCCCCGGCGCGAGGTCGCGGTTGCGACCGTCAGTTCGGCTGTTGCTCTTCTTCGGCAGTCGATGACGAGCGTCGGGTGCGCGGGCCACCTCGTCGCAAGGCTCGCCGCAGGTACATCTCTTGATCAGCCTTGCCGAGCAGGGTGTCCAGCGTGCCGGAGTCCCAGGGTGCGAGCATCGCGCCACCGGCACATACCTTCGGTTCCCAGACGTCTACCGGCACCGGAGGGCTGAGTAGCACTCGCTCTCGCAGCCGCCGCTCTAGCTCCATGGGGCTCATCCCGGGCCCAGGGCCGATGACGCAGAACTCATCACCGCCCCATCGAGCGACGATGTCGGTTCCCCTCGTGACCGAGCGAAGAGCGTCGGCAATCGCAACGACGACCTCGTCGCCATACTCGGTGCCCATCACCTCGTTCACATGGCGGAGTTGGTCGATGTCGATGTAGACGCAGTGCACGGCGTCGCCTGAACGCCGCGCGGTCTCGACCACTTGCTGGCCCATCATCGACAGTCCTCGGCGGTTGACCAACCCGGTGAGGGGGTCTCGCACGGACGCCTGGGCGGCAGTCGCGGCAAGCTCGCCGAGTCGCTCGGCCATCCGGCGACGGCTGACCGTGGCAAGCACGCCGGCCGCGGTCACGATCGCCCCCGCGCCGATCCACCCCAACGGCCACTCCGGAAGGTCAGCGGCAGCGATGCCAGCCAGCCATCCGACCCAGATCGTGTAGACCGCGGCAACCACCCATCGCGTCGACAGCACGCTAGTGCCGACCAAAGCGAGGGCGACGATGACAGCGAGCGACCACGTCACGTCGTCCGACAGCACCAACCCAAGAACGCCGGCAGCGGCTGGCACAAGGACGAGCCCGACCGCGATCACCTCGGGCATCGGCAACGTGTGACGCCAGACCCAGCTGATCAGAGTCAGTACCGCCAAGATTCCGGTCGCCGCACCCAGCCCAAAGACGGCTCCAGTCGGTAGCCCGTCGAGGGCAGCGATCATGGACAGGCCCAGCATCGTGACCGAGGACAATCCGCCTAGGACGGGCAGCGTCGAGCGGACGGCGTCCTCGTGGAGGGCGTCGTCGAACTCGGGCATGCCAGGGAGACCAGACATCAGGGTCACGCTTGGCTTGTCGTCAGACATCGGAGGCACCTTGACGCACGCCTCCTAGGGTGCGCAGCCAAAGCGCCTGAAGTCCACCCAGTTGGACGCCGAATCTCAGCACTCAGAGGCAGGGCGGGCCTGCGGTTCACCGGTCTCTGGGTTGAGCACCACCAGGCCCGTTGGGCCTCCCGAACTGCGGATATGGAACGCGGGGCTACCGTCGGAGTCAGTCCACTCGATGCGGGGGTATCCGGCCCAGTCACCGTTGATGCAAGTCACGTCCCACCGACGAGCCGTGAAACCGGTGCCCCTCTCGACCGAGACTCGCCACAGCGGGTCGATCATCGACGAGCCCTCGTCGATAACGACGCGGAACTCAGGGTCGTCTGGCGAGGCGATGACCTCGCCTTGCTCCCAGCTGGACCACCAGATTCCGAATGCGGTCAGCCCCACCCCCACGAGGCACACCGCGCACGTCACGCACACCGCGACTACTTGCAGGAAGAGGGCTCGGCGCCCGACGAAGGTCGAGATCGTGAGCAGGACGAATGCGGCAGAGACCCACAGGGCGGGATACCCAACAACCGTCTCGAGAAGCTTCCAGCCTTGCGGGTTCTGCCACCCCAGCACGCCAATGCCAGCAGCGGCGAGGGCAGACACCCACAGGGCACGCTCAACGCTGACGTGCGCGCGCTGCGGGCTGCTCGACTCGGTGTGCGCCACAGTCACCACAGAACTCCCCCGTCCAAATCGCTATGCCGAGAGTGCGAGCATCATGACCTCACCTCGCGAAGGGCTCCAGCGTGACACACCACCCGGCCACGCCAGACCAACCGTTGCATGCCCTATGGCAGCGGTACCGCAAGTACCGGCGGCGGTTCATTGCAGCCACGGTCGCGTGCAGCATCAACAAGGTCGCCGACGTGATGCCCGAGATCCTGATCGGCGCCGCGGTGGACGTAGTAGTTCGCGGTGACGACTCATTCGTCGGATCGATGCTGGATATCGAATCGCGCTACGCACAGCTGGCGTGGCTCGCGGTCATCAACGTCGTGGTCTGGATCATCGAGTCGATCTCGCAGTACATCTCTGACCGGCTGTTCCGGGGGCTGGCACAGGGGGTCGAACACGACTTGCGGGTTGACGCCTATGACCATGTCCAACACCTCGACATGGGGTGGCATGAAGCTCGCCCGTCAGGCGCGACGCTCGCGACCTTGAACGACGATGTGAACCAGCTCGAGCGATTCCTCGACATCGGAGCCCCGAGAATTCTTCAGATCACCCTCAACGTGATCCTCGTCGGCGCGGTCTTCGCCTACGCCTCGTGGCTGCTGTTCATCCTGGCTTTCTTGCCGATCCCGTTGATCGTGATCGGGTCGCTCTACTTCCAGAAGCGTCTCGAACCGCTCTATGTGAACGTTCGGTCTGCCGTCGCCGATCTCTCTGGCGCGCTCTCGGCGAACCTGGCTGGATTGCCCACCATCAAGGCGTTCACCGCTGAGGACCGCGAGCGCGACCGCATCACCGCGGTGTCGCTCGCCTATCGCGATGCGAACACCGAGGCCATCAAGTCGTCTGCGGCGTTCGTGCCACTCGTGCGCATGGCGATCCTCGCCGGTTTCACTTGCACCTTCTTGCTGGGCGGCTGGGCCGTGCTCAACGGGAGCCTCGAGGTGGGTCTGTACTCGGTCCTCGTGTTCATGACCCAACGCTTGCTTTGGCCTTTGACCGACGTTGCCGAGGTCCTCGACCTCTACCAACGGGGACGCGCATCGACGACGCGCATCTTGCAGCTGTTGGCCGAACCGGTGACGGTGCCGCAGGGCACGGCGAAGTTGCCGACACCCGTCGCGGGGCGTATCGAACTGCGCGGCGTCCGAGCCGGGTATGCGGATGGCCCAGATGTTCTGCACAACATCGACATGGTCGTGCCCGCCGGTGAGACCCACGCCATCGTCGGGTCCACCGGTTCAGGCAAGTCGACCCTCCTGCGGCTGGTGCTGCGGTTCGACGACCCCCGCTCCGGTCACGTGACACTCGACGGACAAGACATCCGTGAGCTCGACTGGGATTCCCTCCGCGGCTCGATGGGCTACGTGGCGCAAGACGTCTTCCTGTTCGCCGGGTCGATCGCCGACAACATCGCCTACGGGCGACCGGACGCCTCACGCGAGGAGATTCGGGCGGCGGCCGACGCGGCGGCGGCCCTGGACTTCATCGAAGCGTTGCCCCAAGGTTTCGACTCCTGGGTGGGCGAACGTGGCGTCACCCTCTCTGGGGGCCAGCGCCAGCGCATGGCCCTCGCGCGGGCGCTCCTGCGTGAACCATCGGTACTCGTGCTCGATGAAGCGACCAGCGCGGTCGACAACGAGACCGAGGCCGCGATCCAACGCTCCCTCCGCAAGGCAACCGTGAACCGCACGGCCCTCGTCGTCGCTCACCGTCTGTCGACCGTGAGGCACGCCCACCGCATCTGGGTCGTGGAATCCGGTCGGATCGTCGAGGCCGGCACCCACGATGAGCTGATCGAGCAAGCAGGTCTCTACGCGGCACTCTGGCGCGTCCAGACCGGCGCCATGTTGGTCTAGACGTGGGCCGCTAGAGTCCGACCATGTCTCTTGAGTCCGTCGAAGATCAGTTCGCGCAGTGGGTCCACTCTCTCAGCCTGCTCGACCAGCAGTTGCTCAAAGATCACGCCCGCGACCCGTCGCCCCCCGACAAGGTTCTCGACTTGTTTCGCTACGCGCCGGTGAAGTACGGGCCCTGGTTGGAAGCAGATCCGCCGCGCTCCTTCTACCCGGAGCCGCTTCTGCAGGCACTTGGCGTGGTGTCGCATCAGCCCGTCAAGGACGAGAGCCGCTCACCTCTTAGCCTGCTAGAGAACCGTGGTGGAGCTACGGGGATTCGAACCCCGGACCTTCTGCATGCCATGCAGACGCGCTACCAACTGCGCCATAGCCCCTTAAGGAGCCATCAGCCTACCGGGGGCGCCCGACCGCCTCCAAACCGAGTGACGGCTCACCTTTGGGGTAATGCATCACGGTCATGACCCGGAGTACCCCAAGGTGCCGACGGACGTCACTAGCGGTCGTCGCCGAGCACCACCTGCGGCAAGCTGCCGGCATTGTGCTCGACCAATCTCCACCCCGAGCGGCTCTGCTCAAGCACCGACCAACAGCAGTTGGCCAACCCGCCCAACACTCGCCAATGCTCGACCGGCAAACCCGTCAGGGTTCCGATCAGCGCTCGGATGGTTCCACCGTGGGTCACCACCACCAGGACACCGCCAGCAGACAACCCTGCTGCCGCTTCGCGAACGGGAACGACGGCCCGCTCCCCTACCTGCGACCGCGTCTCGGATCCGCCAGCAGGCACGTCAGCGCCCGCTAGCCAGTCGAGGTAGACGGGGTCGGACTTCAGGTCGTCGGCGTACTGCCCCTCCCACGTGCCGCCGTGCGTCTCGCGCAATGCCTCCGAACGCTGCACGTCCACCCCGGCCAGCGACCCTAGGGCTGAAGCAGTGTCAAAAGCCCTGCTCATGTCCGACGAGAGGATGACCTCAGGTCGCAGCGTGACCAGCTGCTCGGCCGCACGTGAGGCCTGAAGCCGTCCTACGTCATCGAGTGCGACATCGGTCTGACCCTGGAACCGCCGGGCGTCGTTCCACTCGGTGCGACCATGCCGCCACAGGACGATGCGCCGGCGCTTCTCGCCAGGCGTGAACTCGACGCTCAGCGTGACACCTCAACTGCTTCATCGAACTCGCCCAATGGGATGAGGGGGCAATCACTCCACAGCCGCTCGAGGGAGTAGAACGCCCGCTCCTCCTCGTGCTGGACATGCACAACTACGTCGAGGTAGTCGAGCAGCACCCACCGGTTCTCACGTTCGCCTTCACGGTGCGCTGGCTTGGCGTCGTGAGCTGCGAGCCGCTCCTCGATCGCTTCGACGATGGCGCGCACCTGTCGTTCGTTCGGAGCGGAGCAGAGCACGAAGGCATCGGCGACCGCGAGCTGATCACTCACGTCGAAGGCGACGATGTCTATCGCGAGCTTGTCGGACGCCGCAGCGGCGGCTTCTCGGACGAGATCAACGGACTCAGAACTGGCGGTCACGCAACTCCTCACACGACACGTGGGTGATCGACATCAGCGACAGCCTCTCACGGCTTGAAGTCTTCACCCAAGATCACGATGACGTCGGCCAACGCGCTGCCCTGGTCGCTCACCTGCACCGCCGAGTCAGGCACGCCGAGCGTCTGGGCGACACTCTCACCCAACGTCACTGAGGCTGTCGCGGAGTCGGGAACGAGTACCACTGTCTCCTCGCGCTCAAACTCGTTGGCATTGCCGTCGTTGATGAATTCATAGCCAGCATCGCGCAATAAGTCACCGGCATCCTGCTCCAGCCCCGGTGTACCTACGCCGTTCTGCACGAGAACGGTGATTTGATCGCCACCGGCGTCCGGAGGCAGCGAGTCAACCAACAACCCAGACTTCAGGCGCGCCAGCCCCTCGTCGTCAACAACAAGCGTGGGCTTGGACGCCCCAGTCTCGAGCACATTCACCGGAAGCGTTTGGTAGGCGGCGTCGCCCCCACGGCTCACTTCGCCGTACTCCAAGGCGAAGTCGGCGAGCGCCTCGACGCTGAGGGTCGACCGCTCGGTCGCATTGACCTCAGTGAGTAGCGCGATGAGCGCGTCGCGATTGGATGGTAGTCGCTGCATCACCTGATCGAGCACCTGGCTAAAGCGGGCCAGCCGGGCCTCTTCGACTTCATCCTTGTTCAGGTACGTGGCGAACGCCACGGCATCCTTGCCGTTCAGAAGCTGCGCATCCCCAGCACCGACAACGATCGCGCGGCCATCTACGACATCGACGTCAACATCGACCAGCACCCCATCAACACCGTCGACGAGCTGTTCAAGCATCTGATCGGACACTTGCCACGTGTCGTCGACGATCACATCGAGGGTGTCGGCCAAGGCGGCTCCAGGGGCGCCGTCCTCACCGAGCAGCACCGTGTCACCGAACGGCAGACCCCCTGGGGTCACCCCTTCGACATAGAGTCGCGAGGGAATCAGCACGGACGCCGCGCTGCCATTGTCTGGGTCGTTGACCATCAGAGCACCCGACGTGGCTGGACCATCGCTTGTGGCCAACGTCATCGTCACGGTCTGCTCTGTGCGCCCGACGACAGATTCTGGGGCGGTGTCGTCACCGCGCCCAGCCAGCCAGAGCACGAGCAGCACGCCCACGATGACAACCGCCACCACTGCGATCGCCGTCAGCACCCACCGTTGCTTTGCTTGCTGCTTCTGCGCCTCGCGCTGCTCGCGGAGTTGTTTGCGAGTCTGCGCCGGCACCGGCGCCGCCTTCGACTTGCCGGGCAGCACGGTTCCGGGTGCTCGCGACTCCGCGGCACCCTTGCTGGGCTTACCCTCGGCGCGGCTCTTGCCCTTGTCCTTGCCCCTGCCCTTGGGCTGCTCGCGCCTCAGACTTGCCTTGCGGCGCGCTTTGCCCAGGCAGCACAGACCCGGGGGGCACCGAGCCAGCTTGCCCCTTCCCGCTTGGCTGATTGAGACGATCAGCAAGTGACACGTCGTCTTTGCGGCGCCGGAAGGAGCCGCGCTTGCCTTTGTCGTGGTCGCCTGCACCGCGACGCGAACCGGGGCTCATGCCGATCCCTCTCGATACAGCCCTCGTTTGGTGATGTACCGCGCCACACCGTCTGGAACGAGGTAGTTGATGGGACGGTCGCTCGCGACCCGCTCGCGGATGTCGGTCGATGAGATCGCCAGGGCCGGCACCTCGACCAACGAGACCTCACCGGCAGGAAGCCCTGGGTCTGCCAACGTGTGACCGGGTCGCGTGACGCCCACAAAGTGCGCAAGGGCAAACAGCGACTCGACATCGCGCCAACTCAACAGCTGTGCCAAGGCGTCCGCGCCAGTGATGAAGTAGAACTCGTCGACATCGGGGTGCGCGCTGTGCAGGTCGCGCAAGGTGTCGATGGTGTAAGTCGGTCCGTCACGATCAACGTCGACCCGGCTGACCGAGAAGCGCGGATCGGACGCCGTGGCGATCACCGTCATGAGGTACCGGTCTTCTGCGGCAGACACCGCCCGCTCGACCTTCTGCCACGGGGCCCCGGTTGGCACAAAGATGACGTCCTCGAGGTTGAAGGAGGCCGCCACCTCGCTGGCTGCCACCAGGTGACCGTGATGGATGGGGTCGAACGTGCCACCCATGACCCCAATGCGGCGCATGCTGCCGACCTTACTGTCCTCACGCTGCGCGGCCGGTGAACCGGCCTCCTGAGACGACGGGTGTTCAGCGGTCGGGGTTGAGGCGAGACACAGCGAACAGGAGGACGCAGAAGGACACGAACGCGAGCACTCCCAGGCTCAGCGCCAGCGGCAGCGCGGACTCTTCCTCTTCAGCCACGGTCTCGGCCAGCAGGATCAGAGTGTTCATGCCTCACCTCAGGTACGCGAAAGGGTCAGGGAGAGCCTAGCGAAGCCTCCGCCCAGTCGTCGCCATGCCTGCGCCTACTCGCGAATGTGTCCGTCGCCTGTGACCACGTACTTAGTGCTGGTCAGCTCTGGAAGCCCCATCGGGCCCCGCGCATGCAGTTTCTGGGTGCTGATCCCGATCTCTGCGCCAAAACCGAACTCGCCACCATCGGTGAACCTGGTCGACGCGTTGACCATGACAGCGGCCGCGTCCACCTGTGCCACAAACTGCCGGACGGCCCCCTGGTCCTCGGTCACGATTGCCTCGGTGTGGCCACTCGACCACTGGCGAATGTGGCTGACGGCGTCGTCTAGCGAGTCGACGACGCCAGCGGCCACGTCGAGCGACAGGTACTCCGCTGCCCAGTCCTCATCTGTCACGTCGACGAACTCGACACCCGAGGACGCCGCGTAGCCGCTGACGCGCTTGTCACCGTGCACCGTGACGCCTGAGTCTTTCAGCGCAGCGAGGGCGGCAGGCAGAAACTCATCAGCGATGTCGGCGTGCACCAAGAAGGTCTCGGCCGCGTTGCACACGCTCGGCCGATGGGTCTTCGAGTTCACCAGTAGGCGCACTGCCTTGTCGATGTCGGCGTCGGCGTCGACGTACACGTGGCAGTTGCCTACGCCCGTCTCGATGACCGGGACCGTCGACTCCTCGACAACCGAGCGAATCAGCCCGGCCCCACCGCGCGGGATGAGCACGTCGACCAGCCCACGAGCGGTCATCAGGTGCTTGGCGGCTTCGTGGGTCGTGCCAGGCACCAGTTGAACGCAGTCACGAGGCAACCCCGACGCTTCCAGCGCGTCTTGCATCACTGTCACGAGCGCAGTGTTCGAGTCGTATGCCGATGACGAGCCGCGCAGCAACACCGCGTTACCCGACTTCAGCCCCAGACCGGCCGCATCAACGGTCACGTTGGGCCGCGCCTCGTAGATGATCCCGACAACACCCATGGGCACGCGTACCTGGCGAACTTCAAGCCCATTCGGAAGCGTGTACCCGCGAAGCACCTCACCCACCGGGTCGGGCAACTCGGCAACGTCGCGCAACGCGTCGGCGATCGCTGCCAGGCGCTCCGACGTCAGCGTGAGCCTGTCGACCAAACCCTCGGCCGTACCCGCGTCGACGGCACGGTCGACGTCTCGCTGGTTGGCCGTCAGTACCTCGTCTGCACGAGCATCCAGCGCGTCAGCCATCGCACGGATCGCGGCGTCCTTGACGCCCCGAGTCGACGGACCAAGAACAGTGGACGCGACACGTGCTCGGCGAGCGGCGT
Source organism: uncultured Actinomycetota bacterium (assembly GCA_963712425.1). GTDB lineage: Bacteria > Actinomycetota > Actinomycetes > JAHEKZ01 > JAHEKZ01 > JAHEKZ01. The sequence goes on from CAVQHW010000001.1 coordinate 389,125, forward strand.
CGAGCACGGCATCGCGCTCATTGTCAGTGTGCATCGGGGGCATGGAGGGCACCGTGGGCTGACTCATGCGTCAAGGGTATCCGCTCGATCCGCGGCCGATTCGTGCATCAGAACGGGTGGATGTTGCCGGACGCCAAGCCGGTCGCATCTGGGTCGCTGGCCCTTCGCCCGGGGCGTCCGCCCATGCGGGCATGAAAGGCATCGCGCTCGATGACCTCGAGGCCGACGACCTCCCACGGCGGTAGCGCGGCAATCTCGCTGTACTCCCCCCACACCGAGAACGCCCGCGCCGCGATGTCGCGCACGTGATCGCTCTCATCCCAGTAGCGCACCTCCGCCCGGTCAGAAGCAAAGCGCGCCGACAGCAGAAACTGATGACTCTCGGCGAGGCGCTCAAGGGCTTCGCGAACATCGTCAACTGGCAGCGATGGGCCGGCCGTCGTGATGACGACGTGCCACATGCGACGTGATGGCGCCTCTGAGCCCTCGTCGTCAGAGACCACCCTCAGCTCAGCCACCGCTAGCCTCCGCTCGTTGCGGGTCGCGCCCGAGCACCACGAGGTCATCGCGGTGCACGACCTCTCGTTCGTACGCCGTTCCCATTTGCTTGGCCAACTCGCGGGTTGATCGACCCAAGAGTGGCGGCAACTCGGACGCGTCAAAGTTCACCAGGCCCCGGGCCACCGTGTGGCCGTTTTCGTCAACCAGGTCAACCGGATCCCCGGCGACGAACGACCCATCGACCGCAGTAATGCCTGCCGGAAGCAACGAGGCCCGCCGCTCGACCACGGCCGTCACTGCCCCTGGGTCGAGCGCCAAACGCCCATGCGGGGACGCCGCATGCGCAAGCCACAGCAGTCTGGTCGGCGTCCGTCGGCCGGTCGCGACAAACCAGGTGCCGACCTCGTCGCCCTCTAACGCCGCAGCGGTCGCGTCGGCGTGGGCCAGCACGACCGGGATTCCAGCACCTGTGGCGATCCGCGCAGCCGCAACTTTGGTGACCATTCCCCCGGTGCCGACCGAGGAGCCGCGGCGACCGGTGTCGACCTCGTCCAGCTGCGCCGAGTCGGCCACTTCGGTGATGCGAGCAGCGCCTTTGCGGCTCGGGGGTGCGTCGTACAGGGCGTCGACGTCCGAGAGCATGACAAACAAGTCGGCGTGCACGAGGTGAGCCACCAGGGCGGCCAACCGGTCGTTGTCGCCGAACCTGATCTCGTCGGTTGCCACGGTGTCGTTCTCGTTGACGATGGGCACCGCCCCCATCTCGAGCAGGCGATAGAGAGTGCGCTGGGCGTTGCGATAGTGCGAGCGCCGCACGACATCTTCTGCGGTCATCAGCACCTGCCCGACGGTGACACCGCGCTCAGCGAATGCCTCGGTGTAGCGGTGCATGAGCAATCCCTGACCCACGCTTGCAGCTGCTTGCTGAGTCGCAAGATCGCGCGGCCTAGTTCGCAAACTCAAGGGTTCGAGCCCTGCCGCGATCGCTCCCGACGTCACGAGGACAATCTCGACCCCTGACGCTCGCCGCTTGGCGAGTGCATCAACCAGGGCGACCACTCGACTCTCGTCGATAGCACCACTGTCGGTGGTGAGTGAGGACGAACCAACTTTGACGACTACACGCTGGGCCGCGCGCACGGCGTCCTGCCTGCTGACGTCCCGATGACTGGCCGAGCTCACTGGTCGCGTTCCCATGCCTCGACCCTGCGGTCGGTGCCGCGAGGGCTCTTCAGTTGCTCCGCTCCAGCATCGACGTTGGGAGCGAAGTCGAAGATGACGCCGTCTTCATCGTCGCCAATCACTACCTCGGCTCCGGGTACGGCTCCGCGTTCGATCAACGTCTCTTCGACGCCGAGCCGCGCAAGTCGATCAGCGAGGTAACCCACCGCTTCATCGTTGCTGAAGTCGGTCTGCCTGACCCACCGCTCTGGCTTTGTTCCACGGACGCGGAAGCGATCCTCTTCGACCGTCACCGTGAAACCGGCCTCATCGACCGGGGTCGGACGCAGCACGATGCGAGTCGCCTCAGGCTCGGGCTGGGCCGCGCGGTGGTCGGTCACTACCGCTGCCAACGCAAAGCACAGCTCGCGCAGCCCTTCATGGCTCACGGCTGAGACCGCATAGATCGGCCACCCTCGCGCCGCAAGCTCTGGCGTGACGAGGTCAGCGAGGTCGCGGCCTTCTGGCACGTCAATCTTGTTGAGCACGATGACCCTGGGTCGGTCGGCCAGACCCCCATAGGCACCCAGCTCGCCCTCGAGCACGTCGAGGTCGCTGATCGGGTCGCGGTGGGGTTCAAGGGTCGCGCAGTCGAGCACATGCACGAGCACGGCGCAGCGCTCGATGTGCCGCAGGAACTCGTGACCTAGGCCTTTGCCCTCGCTCGCTCCAGGGATCAACCCAGGAACGTCGGCGATGGTGAACCGCGTCGAGCCGGCCTGGACGACGCCGAGGTTCGGGATCAGGGTCGTGAACGGGTAGTCAGCGATCTTGGGTCGGGCCGCCGAAACCGCGGCGACCAGGCTCGACTTGCCGGCACTGGGAAACCCGACAAGGCCAACGTCGGCGACAGTCTTCAGCTCGAGCACGACGTCGGTCTCAACGCCGGGCTCTCCGAGGAGTGCAAAGCCTGGGGCTTTGCGACGGGGGGACGACAGTGCTGCATTTCCCAGCCCGCCATGACCGCCAGGTGCGATCACCCACCGGGAACCTTCACCAGTCAAGTCGACGATGACCTCGCCAGAGAGGGTCGTCACGACCGTGCCGTCAGGCACCGGAAGCACCAGATCCTCACCGTCAGCGCCGCTGCGGTGACCGCCCATTCCGGGTTTGCCGTGCCCCGCCTTGCGGTGTGGGCTGTGGTGGTAGTCGAGCAACGTGGTCACTTGGCGGTCGACCACAAGGGTGACCTCACCACCGCGTCCGCCGTTACCGCCGTCGGGGCCGCCGAACGGCTTGAACTTCTCGCGATGAATGGACGCGCACCCGTTGCCCCCGCGCCCGCCCGCCACGTGCAGGACGACACGGTCGACGAATGTCGCAGCCATGTCGGCCAGTCCTTTTCACAAAGCGGGAGTTGCTACTCCGCAGGGAGGATGTTGACGACGCGACGACCGCGGCGAGTGCCGAACTCGACGGCGCCAGCGGAGAGCGCGAACAGCGTGTCGTCACCACCGCGTCCGACGTTGCGACCCGGGTGAAAGTGCGTGCCACGCTGACGGACGATGATCTCGCCGGCGTTGACCACCTCACCGCCAAAGCGCTTCACGCCGAGGCGCTGGGAGTTGGAGTCACGACCGTTGCGCGTTGATGACGCGCCCTTTTTGTGTGCCATGGCTCGTTCTCACTTCCCCGCTGCGATGTCGGTGATCTTGACCTCGGTGTACTTCTGGCGGTGGCCCTGCCGCTTGCGGTACCCGGTCTTGTTCTTGAACTTCATGATCGTGATCTTGGGGCCTTTGGTGGCGCCGACGACCTCTGCGCTCACCGTCACACCAGAAAGCGCCTTGGCGTCGCTGGTGACGGTCTCGCCGTCAACGACGAGGAGGGCGGGGAGAGTGATCGTGCTGCCAGGCTCGCCGTCGACCTTGTCGATCTGAACGACGTCGCCAACCGCGACCTTCTCTTGACGGCCGCCAGCGCGAACAATCGCGTACACCGCGGACTCCTTCACGTCGCTGTCGGACGACAGCGACCCGCTCGTGCGAGGCCCGATCAAGTCGGCCTCACTTTGGTCAGTGATCTGCGCTGGTTCTGCTGTGACTCAACCCCCGGACAGGGGCGATTCACCGGACAGCGCCGAGGTACCAGGGTACGGAGTGCCCTAGTGACCGGTCAAACCAGGGTCGCGTCAGGCTCGGGGGTCGGCACGGCCGACAGCTCAGTGGCCGACTCGGCTGCTGGCTCAGGAGGCTGGCTCGGGAGCGGACTCAGGGGCCGTATCGACCTCCGCCCGCTCGGCGGTGGCCCCCACGGTGACGGCCGCCACCTTGGCCAGTGCTTCACGCGCAGCGGCTTCACGGGCAGCGACCTCGGGGTCGATCTCTGGCGCCGATGCCGCCTTGCGCCCCCGTCGGCGGCTGGGGCGATCATCGCTACCTCGCTTGCCGTCAGACCCTGACGACTTGGCTGCCTTCTTGGGCTCGACCGGGTCGAGTGAGACGTGACGACCGCGTCCGCCGCAGGTTTCACAGGGGGTCGAGAAGGCTTCGAGCAGACCCTGCCCCACTCGCTTGCGGGTCATCTGAACCAGCCCCAGCGAGGTGACCTCGGCGACCTGGTGCTTCGTACGGTCACGACCGAGGCACTCGACGAGTCGGCGCAGCACGAGCTCGCGGTTGTTCTCGAGCACCATGTCGATGAAGTCGATGACGATGATGCCGCCGACGTCACGCAGCCGGAGCTGCCGAACGATCTCTTCAGCGGCTTCGAGGTTGTTCTTCGTGACCGTTTCTTCGAGGTTTCCGCCCGACCCGGTGAACTTTCCGGTGTTGACGTCAACCACGACCATCGCCTCTGTGCTGTCGATGATCAGGTAGCCACCGCTCGGCAACCAGACCTTGCGGTCGAGAGCCTTGGTGAGTTGCTCGTCGATCCGCTTCGCCGCAAACACGTCGTCGCTACCGGTCCACCGGGTCACGCGCTCGCCGAGATCGGGGGCCACGTGCGAGACGTACGCCTCGATCGTGTCCCACGCCTCATCGCCTGAGACCACGAGCGAGTTGAAGTCCTCGTTGAAGACGTCACGAATCACTCGAATAGTGAGGTCGGGTTCTTCGTGCAGCAGCTCGGGCGCGTTGGCCGTCTCGGCTTGCTTGCTGATCGCTTCCCACTGCGCGGTCAGCCGATTCACGTCACGCTGCAGCTCTTCTTCGCTCGCGCCCTCGGCAGCAGTACGCACGATGACGCCAGCGTCGTCGGGCACGATCTTCTTCAGGATCGACTTCAGCCGGGAGCGTTCGTTGTCAGGCAACTTGCGACTGATGCCCGTCATCGACCCATCTGGCACGTAGACGAGGTATCGCCCAGGCAGTGACACCTGAGCAGTGAGCCGTGCGCCTTTGTGTCCGATCGGATCCTTGGTTACCTGAACGAGAACCGCGTCACCAGATTTCATCGCGTGCTCGATGCGGCGCGGCTGCCCATCAAGACCGGCGGCGTCCCAGTTGACCTCGCCCGCGTACAGCACGGCGTTGCGGCCGCGTCCTACGTCGACGAATGCCGCCTCCATGCTGGGAAGCACGTTCTGCACCTTGCCGAGGTAGACGTTGCCAACCATGGTGGACGCCGTCCGCGGCGCCACGTAGTGCTCGACAAGCACATCGTCTTCGAGCACGCCGATCTGAGTGCGTTCGCCCTGTTGCCGAACCACCATCACGCGGTCGACGGCTTCGCGGCGCGCCAGAAACTCTGATTCGGTCAGAATCGGGGGGCGTCGCCGACCCTGTTCGCGGCCCTCGCGGCGGCGCTGCTTCTTGGCTTCAAGTCGAGTCGATCCCTTGAACCCCGAGATCTCGTCGGACGCCTTGCGCGGCTCGCGGACATGCACGACCGTGCGCTCGGGGTCGTCAGGTCCATCGCCGTCGCCACCGGATCCCTTGCGCCGACGACGCCGACGACGTCGGGTCGTGGTGGAGGATTCGTCGCCGTCGTCGCTGTCTGACGAGTCGTCGTCTGTACTGCCATCTGTTGAGTCATCGCCTGACTCACCGCTGGCGCCCTTCTTGCGACCACGGCCACCGCGGCGACGGCGGCGGCGGGTGCTGCCCTCGTCTCCGTCTCCGGCACCGCTGTCTGCGTCGCTGCCATCGGCGGCGTCGTCGGAGCGACCTGAGTCGTCCCCGTCGGCGCGGACTTTTTGGCCGCGGATTTCTTGGTGGTCTTCTTGGCCGTCTTCTTCGCTGCTGGCTCAGAGTCGGCGGGTGCGGCTGGCACTGCTGGCGCCTGGAACAGCGGAGCCACGATCGGTTCGGCTGCTGCTGGCGTCTCGGAGGTCGACTTCTTAGCAGAGGCCTTCTTGCTCGTCTTCTTGGCTGCCTTCTTCGCCGTGCTCTTCTCGGCCTTGTCAGCCTTGTCAGAAGACTTCTTGGCCGTCGCCTTCTTAGTGGTCTTCTTCGCGGTGGCCTTCTTGGCCGTAGCAGTGCTGCCGGCTGAATCAGTGGCGTCACTGGCATCTGTCGAGACGGTGGGTGGGCCAGCGGGTCGTGCCGCTGCTCGGCGCCGCGTGCGCGGTGCTGGCTTGCTGCTCTCGCTGCTCGTGGTGCTGGGTGTCGTGTCGTTGGTGGGCTCGTTGTCGAGCATCCGGGTAGCTCCCGTCACTCCCAAAGCGCAGGACGCCTCGGGCAAAGTCTTCGGCCCCTGAGGGGCGGGTCGGTGGGCGTCACCGCGGCTGCGGGTCTGCCTCGACGACGCCAGCAACGCTGGCGCGGTCAGCAGCCAAGGGATCGGCCACCTGACCGCTCTCCTGGTCGAGGGGGCCCTGCGCCAGCCGGGTCACCATAGGTGGGACCGGCGGCGTCAGGCCCGCTACCTGTCTCAGGGCGGTGAGGACGTCATCGGGTCGTACGGCTGGTGTGGCATGCCGTACCACCAGGCGCAGTATCGCACAGTCGCCTCCCGAGGCCGTCTGGCCAGCATCGGCGGCGAGTCGAACGATGGGGCCTCTGGCGTCGAACCGGCGTGGGCCTGCCTTCATCATGCGCTCGACCTCGACGGCGTCCAGCGCGAGCAAGGCGTCGACGGCGTCCTGCGCCTGACCTGCGGAAACGTCGGGAAGCTCGATCTGCCAGCTCGATGCCTCGAGGAGGTCGGCGAGTGACCCAGGGGCGGCCTCGACCACTTCCAGGACATCCAGCCCAGGTGGCAGGGCGGTGTCGAGCGCCTCACGGACCCGCTCGGGCTCAAGGCGCTGGGTGACCGAGATCTCGAGGTACTCAGCTTCGCTGGCCGCCCCCATGGCAGCGGCTCCGGCGTAGCTGATCTTGGGATGTGGCGTGAACCCCGCGCTGTAGGCCATCGGAACGTCGGCTCGGCGGAGCGCCCGCTCGAGGGCCCGCTGGATGTCGCGGTGGCTGGTGAATCGCAGCCGGCCGCGCTTGCCGTAGCGAAGGCGCAGCTTCTGGACGGTTGGCGCCACATCGCGCACGGGGGGTTGGCGCGACATTAGGCGGGCGATGACCGCAACGACTCGACACCTGCGCCGATGGCGGTGAGCGGAAGCAGCGTCTTGCCGGTCGGGCCGATCTCGATGTCGGTGCCCATCTGGGGGCAGACCCCGCAGTCGAAGCACGGCGTCCAGCGACAGTCCTCAACTTCGACTTCGTTGATGGAGTCTTGCCAGTCCTCCCACAGCCAGTCCTTGTCGAGCCCCGAGTCGAGGTGATCCCACGGCAGGACTTCACTGAACTCACGTTCACGTGTCGTGTACCAATCGACGTCGACTGGTACGTCGGCAAGCGCGGTGTCGGCGCATCGCATCCAACGCTCGAAGCTGAAGTGTTCGCTCCACCCGTCGAACCGTCCCCCATCACGCCACACCGCCTCGATCACGCGCCCCACACGACGATCGCCTCGCGAGAGGAGCCCTTCGACGATGCCGGGTTTGCCGTCGTGGTAGCGAAATCCGATGGCCTTCGCGTACGCCTTGTCGTCGCGGAGCGCGTTGCGAAGCTTCTGTAGTCGGGCGTCGGTCGTCTCGTGATCGAGTTGCGCGGCCCACTGGAACGGGGTGTGCGGCTTAGGAACGAACCCACCGATCGAGACCGTGCACTTGATGTCGCGGCGTCCAGCGGCCTCGCGGCCGGTCTTGATGACCTCGCGCGCCATCGCAGCGATCTGCAAGACGTCGTCATCGGTCTCGGTGGGCAGACCGCACATGAAGTACAGCTTCACTTGACGCCAGCCGTTTCCGTAAGCGGTGGCGACAGTGCGGATCAGATCTTCCTCGGTGACCATCTTGTTGATCACCTTGCGGATTCGCTCGCTTCCGCCCTCTGGAGCGAAGGTGAGACCAGATCGGCGGCCGTTGCGGCTCAGTTCGTTCGCCAGGTCGACGTTGAACGCATCGACGCGGGTACTGGGCAGCGACAGCGAGGTGTTGGTTCCTTCGTAGCGGTCGGCCAGACCCTTGGCGACGTCCTTGATCTCGGAGTGGTCAGCGCTCGAGAGCGACAGCAGCCCCACTTCTTCGAAGCCCGTGGACTGCAGGGCTTGCTCGACCATCTCGCCGATCCCGGTGATGCTGCGTTCGCGCACCGGACGCGTGATCATGCCGGCCTGGCAGAAGCGACAGCCGCGCGTGCAGCCACGGAAGATCTCGACGCTCGCGCGTTCGTGCACGCTCTCGGCCAACGGCACGAGCGGCTTCTTGGGGTAAGGCCACGCATCGAGATCCATGACCGTGTGCTTGCTGACCCGCCACGGAACCCCTGGACGGTTCGGCACTACCCGGTTGATGCGCCCGTCGGCCAGATACTCCACGTCGTAGAAGGCGGGGATGTAGACACCGCCGGTCTGCGCAAGACGCATCAGCAGCTGCTGGCGTCCGCCGGGAGACCCTTCTGACTTGAAGTCGCGAATGATCGACGTGATCTCGAGGGCTACTTGCTCGCCGTCTCCGAGCACCGCGGCGTCGATGAAGTCAGCGATGGGCTCAGGGTTGAACGCAGCGTGGCCACCGGCGAGCACGATCGGGTGCTCCTCGGTGCGGTCGGCGGCGTGCAGGGGAATGCCCGCGAGGTCGAGCGCGGTCAGCATGTTGGTGTAGCCGAGCTCGGTCGAGAAGGAGACACCGAAAACATCGAAGGCATCGATCGGCCGATGAGCGTCGACGGTGAACTGCGGGACGTTGTGCTCGCGCATCAGCGCTTCGAGGTCGGGCCACACCGAGTAGGTGCGCTCGGCAATCACGTCCGGCTGCTCGTTGAGCACCTCGTAGAGGATCTGGACGCCCTGGTTGGGCACCCCGATCTCGTAGGCGTCCGGATACATCAGCGCCCATCGCACTGCGGCGGTGTCCCACTCTTTGCTGACAGCGTTCAACTCACCGCCGACGTACTGGATCGGCTTGTTGACCTTGGGCAGGAGTGCCTCGAGTCGGGGAAACACCGACTCGACCATGACAACCTCCGGGGAAGTGGAGCGGGGAACAAGGAAGTGGAGCGCGGAACGGGGACAGCCTACTTCCCGCCGAGTGCCCTCCCGGTTGACGCTCCGGCCTGCCGAGTGCCCCCTCGGTAGACGCTCCAGCTCGCCGAGTGCCCCAGAGGTTGACGCGGTGTCATGGCCGGGATCTACGTTGTGACCATGTCAGGCAGGTCACTCGCGTCACGGACGCCCACGACATTCGACGCCGAGCTCATCGAGTGGGACGGGGAGGCAGCGTGGCACTTCGTCGAGGTGCCGGCCGCGTGCGCCCCCGACTTCGCAGGACGTTCGGGCGCGCGCCGGTGACGGCAACTGTCGACGGCTCCACCTGGAGCACCAGTGTCTGGCGGGGCAAGGACGGCTGTGGCTGCTACCAGTTCCGAAGAAGGTCAGACGTAGCAAGGTTGGCGGCGACTCGGTCAACGCCTCCATCGACGTGGACATCTCGCGCCTCTAGCTCGGACGGAAGGCACTCGGCGTCCAAGAGCGTCAACCGGGAGGGCACTCGGCGTCCAAGAGCGTCAACCGGGAGGGCACTCGGCGAGCCTTGGGTCAGCGCACGGAGCGGCGCAAATGCACGTTCTCGAGTAACCCGATCGCCATCCAGTTTGCGAACATGCTGGTGCCGCCGTACGAAACAAAGGGCAGCGGGACGCCCGTCACGGGCATGATGCCGACCGCCATTCCGATGTTCTGGAACATCTGGAAGGTGAACCAGCACACGATCCCCGTCGCCATGAGCGTCCCGAACAAGTCCTCTGCACGCATCGCAATGCGCATGGCCCGCCAGAGCAACACCCCGAACAGCACGATGAGCCCAGCACTACCGACGAACCCCAACTCTTCACCTACCACGGTGAAAATGAAGTCGGTCTGCTGCTCAGGTACGAAGCCGCCACCTGTCTGCGTTCCCTCGAAGATGCCGACACCGAAGATGCCGCCAGATCCGATGGTGATGAAGGCTTGATTGGTGTTGTAGCCAACGCCCTCTGGGTCGAGGTTGGGGTTGGTGAAGGCAAGCAGCCGGTCTACTTGGTACTGATCGAGCACACCGATCTGAATAGCAACGACGGCCCCGACGACGCCGAGCACTAGCAGTGCGACGAGCCACCAAAGCCTGGTACCTGCGACCGCCAGGATCCCGAGCACGATCATGCCCATCACCACGGCGGTGCCGAGGTCAGGCTGCAGCATGACAAGGGCGATGGGGATGGCCGCGATCAGCAGCGCGAACCCGACATCGGGTAACTGCGGTTCGGTCTCACCATCGCGACGTTCGGCGAGCAGCATGGCCAACCCGACCGCCAGCGCCACTTTCATGAACTCCGATGGCTGCAGCGAGAATCCTCCGGGCAGCTGGATCCATGCCTGAGCGCCATTGACGGACGTGCCAACGGCAAGCACCGCCACCAAGCCGATGACCGATGCCACGTACACGAACGGTGCATAGGCGCGCAGTGTTCGATAGTCGAACAACATCGTGGCCAGACCAAGAACGAGGCCAATCACCAGGTTCAGGATGTGGCGCTTCAGGTACGCCTGTGGGTCTCCCCCATCAGTGGGGACTCTGGTCGCCGAGTAGACGAACACCGCGCCAGCAACACTGAGCCCGAGGGCAGCGATGAAAAGCACCCAGTCGAAGCGCCGCAACAACGAGTCTCGCCCGGTCGCACGCGATACCAGCGACCCGCGACGCGATCGCGAGATCGTTTGGGGGTAGCCCAACGTCATGACTGGCCCCGACGGCGGCGGTTCTGCTTTGACGGCTTCTTCGTGTCGCCTTGGGCCGCGGGCAACCCGCTCTCGGACGTGCCTGGCACACCGTCGTCTTGGGGGATCTCGATCGTGCCGTCAGGATTGATCGTGGGCAGTGTCTCGATGGGCCGACCGCGCGGTAGTAGTGCCTGTGATGGATCAACGTTGAAACCGTCAATGCCGAACAACGCACGGTAGATCTCGTTCACGCTGGGGGCCGACGTACCAGAGCCAGTGCCCCCTTCGGGGACCATCATCACCACGACGAATTCTGGATCGTCAGCTGGCGCATAAGACGCATACCACGACGTCGTTTCCTTGCCCTCCACCTGACCCGTACCAGTCTTGGCAGCGACTGGCACCTCGTCCAGCGGAAAATCGGCATACCGGTAGGCAGCCGATCCGCTCACCGGAACATTCGCCAATGCGTTGCGGATGTACTGCAAAGTCTCCGGAGAGGCGTCGAGCTTGGCTTCTACTTTTGGCTCGAGGTCTTTGACCAGTTCCCCATCAGGCGCCATGACCGCGCGGGCCACCTGTGGGCGATAGAGCGTTCCGCCGTTGGCGATTGCTGAATACGCAGTCGCTACCTGCATCGGGGTAGCCAGCACGTCTCCCTGGCCGATCGCCGAGAGGATGGCGTCACCAGGTCTGAACTGAAAGCCGTACTCACAGTTCTCCGCTGCGATCGCACGTAGGTAGTCGCTGCGCTGCTCCTTCGGCGATGCCACCTCATCGAAATTGCAGAAGTAGTTCTTATTGGCTTCCCAGAACTCTTGCCGCCACTTGCGATCTGGGACGCGGCCGTCCAACTCAGATGGAAGGTCGATGCCGGTCTCGTCGCCGTAGCCGAAGTCACGCGCGGTGTTCATCAGGTACTCGGGGGCGTCCTCGCCAGCCTCAACTCCGCCCTCGTTGACGTACATGTCGTAAGCAAGTCGATAGAACACGGTGTTGCATGACACCTCGAGTGCACGCCCGAGCGACATGTACTCGCTTGGAGCCTCCTCAAAGTTGCTGAATGTCTGGGTCGACCCCTCGGGTGTGAACGAAGTTGAGCACAGATGCGAACCCCCCAGTCCGATTCCGGCTGCAGCAGCGGCCGCCGTTCCCACGATCTTGAACGTCGAGGCCGGGGCGTACTCCCCCGAGATCACCCGGTTGATCAGCTTGCTGCGGTTCTCGTTCGACAATGCCTTGTACTGCTTGTCACTGACACCCCCGACCCACACCGAGGGGTCGTAGTCGGGATAGCTCGCCATCGCCACCACGCGACCGGTGTCCACCTCCATCACGACAGCGGCACCGGTGTTGGCGGGATAGCTCTGCTCGGTGCCGTTGGCTCCGGCTGTGTGGGCCCGGTCAATGGCCGCTTTGAGCTGCTGCTCGACCACCTTTTGCACGTGCGCATCGATGTTGGTCACCAGGTAGTCACCTGGCACCGACTCGCGCTCTGCAATGGTCCCGGTGACGTTGCCGCCCGAGTCGACCGCGAGCTTCTTCACACCGGGACGCCCACGCAGGTAGTCGTCGTAGACCTGCTCGAGACCGGCCTTTCCGACCAGGTCGAAGTTCGTGTACGTGCTGTCGCGGCGTCCAGCCTCGGCTTCCGCGGCAGCCAACTCTTCAGCACTGATCGGCCCGACGTAACCGAGCATGTGCGTCGCGCGTGCACCGAACGGTTGCGGGTAGTCGCGGATCGCTGTCATCTCTGCCGAGACCCCGGGAACTCTTCCTTCCGCTCCAGCACCTCCAAGCGCAATCTTGGTTGGCACATCCTCAGCAACCGGGATCGGTTGGTAGGGCGAACCGTTCCAACACACCGGTGGCTTGGCCGCTCCGGGCGCTCCGCACAGTGTGAGTTGACGATCCAACTTGGAGCTCTTGATACCCAGGGCATCCGCGAGCTTGTCGACGACCGGTTCGCCATCTTCTGGCAGATCGAGCAGGGTCGATCGGTCGACTGATACGACCAACGACGTCCGGTTCTGAACCAGAGGCCGCCCTTGCGCGTCGAGGATGGCCCCGCGGACGGCGGGTGTCACAACCTCTCGGACGCGGTTGTCAGACGCCTCAGCGCGGTAATCCTCGCTGGCGACCACCTGCATGTACCAAAGTCGTCCGACGAGGGCGGCGAGGAGTGAGAGCACCAACACCTGGAGCACCAAGAGGCGCGTCCGCGAGCGGTTGGTCACTCTCGTGTCTCCTCACAACACCTCGAGCGAGGCGGTTCAGCATGGACGGGCTCTGGTCACTTCACTCACACAGCGTCCCCGCCAACAGACGGCGCGACCGACGCTGTCGTTCCACACGAGCACCGTGATCGCGGTCACAGTGACTAAAGGCTTGTGGAGTTCACGGCCGTTCGACGAGCAAGGGCCATGACGCCGGGAATCACAAAGGGAGCTAACAACAGATCGTACAGAACCGTTGAGATGGTCGTGGACACGACGAGTTGCCCCTCGATGCGCTCGTCGCCGAACAGCAGCCCGATACCGGCAAAGAGCAGCGGCGCCAGCAGGGACAGGCCGGCGACCGTCCACATCACCACCCACACCGACCGGCGAACATCGAGTTGCACCTGACCGGCCAAGTAGCCCACGACGCAGAACACGAGAGCCCAACGGCCAACCTCGGTCACGGTGGGCGGCATCAGGTCGACCAACAGGCCAGCACCGAACCCAATGGACGCCCCCGCCGTCGGTCCCACGATGAGTGCCAGCCCGATGATCACCAGAAGCACCAGGTCAGGCCCGGTTCCAGGGAGCGGAAGGCGGTTGATCACCGTGACCTGGAGTACCGCTGCGGTCAGCACTAGGGCGACGCTCAGCAAAACCCGGCTCGCCGTCATGCCCTCAACCTCACGGTGAGGGTGACGCGCCAGGCGAGGCACCTGGCGACGCGGACGGGTCGGTCTCACTCACCGCTGGTGTGGGGCTGGGGCTTGGGCTAGGAGCAATCAGGGCGTCCCGCGGGTCTTCGCGTGGCTCCTCGACCACGATGCCGACGATGTTCAGCGACGTGAAGTTGACGTAGGGCTCGACCAGCGCTTGTCGCGTCAAGGCACCAGGCGTCGCGATCAACTCGGTGACACGGCCGATCGGTACGCCCGACACGAACGGTCGACCGTTCGGACTGCCGGACGTCAGCACGATGTCATTGACCGCTACAGCGGCTTGTGCGTTGTAGAGCTCGAGGCCCAGTGGGTCAGTGCCGCTGCCCTGCACCAGGCCAATCTCGCTCGAGCCGCCAAGCCTTGCTCCCGCAGAGAACGATGGATCGGTGAGTAGCAGGACCGTCGCTGTTGTCGGCCCGGCCGAGATGACGCGACCCACGAGCCCGTCACCGCTGAGCACCGTCATGTTCCTGCGGATGCCATCACGAGTTCCGGCGTCCACGCTGAGCGAGCGCGCATACCCACTCTCAGATGACACGGCGACGACTTGTGCGGGCACGATCTTGTACTGAGCGATCGACGACACCCCCAGCACCGCTTCCAACTCTTCAACCCGTGACCGATCCCAGTCTTCGGTGAGCATCTGGCGGCGCAGCTCGTCGTTCTCAGCCTCGAGAGCATCGATCGTGTCGGCGTTGGAATTGATGGACGTCAGACCCTCGATGAAGTCAGACACCGGGTTCACAACTGCAGCGGCAGCCCGCTCGATCGGGCCTAGCACCGAGGACGCGGCATCCCGTGCCCGGTCGAGGATCGACCCCTCGCCACCTCGGGCGTCCAGCGTGATGAAGGTGAACGCGGTCAGCAGCAGCACCGCGAGCACAACTCTGGTTCGTCGGGTGTCCCTCATCGTCCCGGCACCCTACGCGACCTGGGCAGGCACTAGGGCACCGTCAGAAGGCTGGGTCGGACGTGTTAGCGGCGCGGTTCGGAGATGAGGACCTGCTGAAGGGCCTCGAACTCCTCAACACACTTGCCAGAACCCAAGGCCACCGAGTCGAGCGGGTTATCCGCGATCAGAATCGGCATGCCGGTCTCGTGCTTCAACCGCTCGTCGAGGCCCTTCAGTAGCGCGCCTCCACCGGTCAGCACGATGCCGCGGTCCATGATGTCGCCGGACAGTTCGGGCGGGCACTTGTCGAGTGTGGTCTTAACGGCGTCCACGATCTGGTTGACCGGCTCTTCGAGCGCCTTACGAATCTCTTCTGCCGACACCACGATGGTCTTCGGCAGTCCAGAGACGAGGTCACGCCCGCGGATCTCTGCGTGCGGCTCGTCGGGAATCGGGAACGCCGAACCGATCGCCATCTTGATCTCTTCAGAGGTGCGCTCACCCAACAGCAGCGAGTACTCCTTCTTGACGTACTGAATGATCGCGTTGTCGAGCTCGTCACCACCGATACGGATGCTCTGCGCCGTCACGATGCCGCCCAGCGAAATGACGGCGACCTCGGTCGTACCGCCACCGATGTCAACGACCATGTTGCCGGTGGGCTCGTGAACCGGAAGGCCGGAACCGATCGCCGCCGCCATAGGCTCTTCGATGATGTAGACCTTGCGCGCACCCGCCGCGTATCCGGCGTCCTTCACGGCACGCTGCTCGACACCGGTGATGCCGCTCGGCACACACACGACGATGCGTGGCTTGGCGAGGTGACGACGCTTGTGCACCTTCTGAATGAAGTAGCGCAGCATGCGCTCGGTGGTATCGAAGTCGGCGATGACACCGTCCTTCAGCGGACGGATCGCGACGATGTTGCCCGGGGTACGGCCAATCATCTTCTTGGCTTCGGCGCCGACCGCGAGGATGCCGCCGGTTCCCTGGTTGATCGCGACCACTGAGGGCTCGTTCAGCACTACGCCGCGACCGCGGACATAGACGAGGGTGTTGGCGGTACCAAGGTCAACGGCCATGTCGCGGCCAATGAAGGACATGTTGCTCATAAAGGGGCTCTTCCGAGACGGGGAAGCGGACGTCAGCGGTCAGGATACCCGCGACCGGCGTCCTGTCCCAAAATCCCGTGGTTTCTAGAGAGCGGGGAAGAACAGCCCGATCTCGCGGGCCGCGGACTCCGGCGAGTCCGAGCCGTGCACGAGATTCTCGGTCATCACGTTGGCGAAGTCACCGCGAATTGTCCCTGGCGCCGACTTGATGGGGTTTGTGACGCCCATCATGGTGCGCCATGCCTCGATCGCGTCCGGCCCCTCGATCACGGCCGCCACGAGGGGGCCACCAGTGATGAACTCGACGAGATCACCGAAGAAGGGCTTGTCGGAGTGCTCGCCGTAGTGAGACTCGGCCGTGGCCCGATCAAGCGTCCGATGGTCGAGCGCCACGATCGAGTAGCCCTTGCGTTCGATCCTCGCGAGGACCTCGCCGACCAGGCCACGGCGGACGCCGTCCGGCTTCACGAGGACAAGGGTGCGCTCTGACACAAGGATCTCCTGGACGCGGGAACGAGACGGCGAAACTCTAGCCAGCGGCATCCGGTGGTGGCGATCGAGGGTCGTCGACCCCGGCCCACCGCTCGGCATGCAGCTCTTCACCCCGTTGTCCGACACGGAGCCCGATCCACCACAACGCTACGAACAGTCCACCGACGAAGAACATCGCATGCACCACGAAGCCGCTCAGCAAAATCAGCACCTGGACGATCCATCCGGCTGTGTAACCCCAGGGTCGGCGCAGCATGCCAGCGACGACGATGCAGGTCACCGCCAACGCACCACCGACGACACCGGCGACAGCTGGGTCGACGTCGCCGAGGGTGATGGCGACCGGAATCGCCAACACCACGATGATCGCCTCGAAGGTGAGGACGCTTGCCGCGATGACTCGCATATCAGCAGTCTGACTCGTTAGCGCCGCGAGCGCAGCAGCGACCGCGCTTCGCCAACGACCGTCACCGACCCTGTGACGAGGACGCCTGCGCCCTCTAGTGCCCCTTCCGACTCAGCGGCAGTGACCGCAAGGTCGATCGCATCGGGCAAGGACGCCTCGACGGTGACCCGCTCGGGTCCAAAGATCTCGCTTGCCAGCGACCCCAAGTCGTCCGGGTCGATCGCGCGGGGCGACGTTGACTTCGTGATCACGACCTCGTCGAAAAGTGGCTCGAGGGCAGACACAATGCCAACCGCGTCCTTGTCGCTCAGAATGCCGATAACACCCACCAACCGATCGAAACTGAATGCCTCGGTGACCGCTGCGACGAGCGCCTCGGCCCCCTGTGGATTGTGTGCCACATCGAGCATCACCGTCGGGCTACGCCGAATGATTTCGAGGCGTCCAGGAACGCTGACAGCAGCAAAGCCCTCGCCCACCACCTCACCGTCCAGGGCTCCAGAGCCTCCACCGAGAAACGCCTCGACTGCCGCCAACGCACAGGCGGCGTTCTGCGCCATGTGCTCGCCGTGCAGCGGCAAGAACACGTCTTCGTAGGTTCCACCGACGCCACGAATCGTGAGCATCTGCCCCCCGACGGCAACCTGGCGATCGGCCAGACCGAAGTCGACGCCCGCCTGAATCACCGTTGCTCCCACCTCGGAGGCACGCTCGACCACGACAGCGGACGCCGCCGGCTCTTGCTCGGCTACCACCACGACCATGCCCGGCTTGATGATCCCGGCCTTCTCGCCCGCGATAGTGGCGAGGTCGTCACCGAGCCAATCTGTGTGATCCATACCGATTGGCATCACCATGCCAACCGACGCATCAACGACGTTCGTCGCGTCCCAACTGCCACCGAGACCAACCTCGAGGACACCCACCGACACCGGAGCATCGGCGAACGCCACGAAGGCGAGCAGCGTGATCACCTCGAAGTACGTGAGCGAACGCCCCCCGTCGGCCTCAACGAGGGCGAGGAACGGAGCCACGTCCTCCCATGCAGACAGCAGTCGCCCCGAGTCGATGAGCTCACCGTCGAGCCTGATTCGCTCGCGCAGGGTCTCCAGATGCGGGCTTGTGAATCGTCCGGTGCGAACCCCGTAGGCGGTCAACAGCGCATCGACGATCGCTGAGGTAGATGACTTGCCGTTCGTTCCGGCAATGTGAATTGTTGGGTATGACCGCTCTGGGTTACCCATGAGATCGAGCACGGCACGGACGCGGTCAAGCCCGGGTTCGATTTGCGACTCAGGCGCTCGGCGAATCAGCTCGATCTCAAGAGCCAACAGTCGCTGCGCTTCGTCGATGCTCTGTGCGTCATCGCCTGCCGTGGTCACGTGGGTGAGTCTAGAGAGCACGCCCTCTCTACGATTGCCCCCATGGATCACCCGCACCCCCCTGCTGAGACTGCCCAGCCTGCCGACCACACGGTCCCCGAGAAGCCGTCCATCGACGGAATCGAGGTCAAGTGGCAGCAGGTATGGCAGGCCGAGGGCACCTATCGCTTCGACCGGTCCAAGACGCGGGAACAGATCTACTCCATCGACACCCCGCCACCCACAGTCAGCGGATCGCTCCACGTGGGTCACGTGTTCAGCTACACGCACACCGACACCATCGCGCGCTTTCAACGCATGCGCGGACGCGAGGTGTTCTACCCGATGGGCTGGGACGACAACGGGCTTCCTACCGAGCGCCGGGTGCAGAACTACTACGGCGTCCGCTGCGAGCCCACACTCCCCTACGACGCCGAGTTCACACCTCCAGACAAGCCTGGAAAGCAGCAGTTGCCCATCAGCCGCACCAACTTCGTCGAGCTGTGCAGCGAGCTCACTATTGAAGACGAGAAGGTCTTTGAAGAACTGTGGCGTCGCTTGGGCCTTTCAGTCGACTGGTCGCACACGTACCAAACGATCGACGACCGAGCCCGAGCCGTGTCGCAGCGAGCCTTTCTCCGCAGCCTCGCTCGTGGCGAGGCCTACCAAGCTGAAGCACCGACGCTGTGGGATGTCACGTTCCGCACCGCAGTCGCGCAGGCCGAGCTGGAAGACCGCGAACGAGACAGCGCCTATCACGCCATCACGTTCCACCGACCAGGTGGCGAGACGATCACGATCGACACCACCCGCCCCGAGCTGATCCCAGCGTGCGTCGCCCTCGTCGCACACCCAGACGACGAGCGCTACCAACCGATGTTCGGCTCTACCGTTCGCACGCCGCTGTTTGACGTCGAGGTTCCTGTCGTCGCACACACTCTGGCTGACCCTGACAAGGGCACCGGCATCGCGATGATCTGCACCTTCGGTGACGTCACCGACGTGACCTGGTGGCGCGAGCTCGACCTTCCAGCTCGGGCCATCATCGGACGCGATGGACGCGTGATCGCTGACCCTCCCGACGCCATCACCTCAAGCGACGGGCGTGCCGCCTACGCCCGCCTCGCCGGTTCGACTGTTCACACAGCGCGGCAGACCCTGATCGAGATGTTGCGCGACACCGGAGACCTGATCGGTGACCCACGTCCGATCAAGCACCCGGTGAAGTTCTACGAGAAGGGCGACAAGCCGCTCGAGATCGTCAGCACGCGGCAGTGGTACATCCGCAACGGTGGACGCGACGAGTTCTTGCGTGACGAGCTGCTCAAGCGTGGCGCCGAGTTGAACTGGCACCCCCCGCACATGAAGGTCCGCTACGACAACTGGGTCTCAGGCCTCAACGGCGACTGGCTGATATCGCGCCAGCGGTTCTTCGGCGTCCCCCTTCCCCTGTGGTACCGCCTCGACGGCAACGGGGAGCCGATGTACGACGACCCCATCGTGCCGACCGACGACGCCTTGCCGGTCGACCCACAGTCGGACGCACCTCCTGAGTTCGATGAAGCACAGCGCGGTGTCGCAGGCGGCTTCATGGGTGACCCCGACATCATGGACACCTGGGCCACGTCGTCGCTTACCCCGCAGATCGCCGGGGGCTGGACGTACGACGATGACCTGTTCGAGCGGGTCTTCCCCATGGACCTGCGGCCGCAAGCCCACGAGATCATTCGCACGTGGCTCTTCTCCACTGTCGTTCGCGCGCACTCCGAGCAAGGAACCATCCCGTGGAGTGATGTCGCGATCTCTGGCTGGATCCTCGACCCTGACCGCAAGAAGATGAGCAAGTCGAAGGGCAATGTCATCACCCCGATGGACTTGCTCGAGGAGTACGGGTCAGACGGCGTGCGGTACTGGGCCGCCAGCGGACGTCCCGGTACTGACACGGCCTTCGATGTCGGACAGATGAAGGTCGGACGCCGGCTCGCCATCAAGGTGCTCAATGCCACCAAGTTCGTGCTTGGCGTCGGCGCCGACCGGGCGCTGGCGTTCGACGCGGCCGCAGTCACCGAGCCGCTCGACCGCGCGCTGCTGGCACGGCTGGCGGATGTCGTTGGCGATGCCACGCGCGCATTCGACGACTACAACTACGCAAAGGCCCTCGAGGTCACCGAGTCCTTCTTCTGGTCCTTTACCGATGACTATGTGGAGTTGGTGAAGGAGCGGGCCTATCGCGACCCCGCAGACGAGGGGGCTCGGTCGGCGCACGCCACTCTCGCCACTGCCCTCTCGGTGCTCCATCGACTCTTCGCCCCCGTGCTTCCCTTCGTCACCGAAGAGGTCTGGTCGTGGTGGCAGTCGGGCTCGGTGCATCGCGCTGACTGGCCAACCGTCGACGAGGTTCGCGCGGTGTCGAACGGGGGT
Source organism: uncultured Actinomycetota bacterium (assembly GCA_963712425.1). GTDB lineage: Bacteria > Actinomycetota > Actinomycetes > JAHEKZ01 > JAHEKZ01 > JAHEKZ01. The sequence goes on from CAVQHW010000001.1 coordinate 409,607, forward strand.
GACCCCGCCGTCCTTGACGCCGTTGCCAGCGTGTTGAGCGACGTCCGCAAGGCGAAGTCGGACGCCAAGGTGTCGATGCGCACTGAGGTGTCACTCGCTCAGGTCACAGGGTCTGGGGCCGACATCGCGCTGCTTGAGAACGCCAAGAGTGATCTGTCTGCGGCCGGACGAATCGCCTCTCTTGAGCTCGAAGACGGGGCAACCGACCTCTCGGTCACGGTGCACCTGGCGGCCCAGCCTTAGCGCTACCCCAGTACTACTCGGGAATCTCGCTCTCAAGGCCCAGCCGTTCCTCGTCGATTACTGCGTGGGGCGCACCTGCGCCCCAGGACGGGGCTGGCCATGAGTGGCAATGACGACTTCTTCGGCGGATCGATCACGCCGCCGACGACTCCCCCTGCCCCTGGCAGTCAGGTGAACCCACACCTTGCCCAGAACAAGGAGTACGGCCAGTACGGCGGCACCAGCACGGTCAAGGCGCCCTCGAGCTCGACGCAGCCACTCGTCATCGGCGCGATTGTTCTGGTGATCGCCCTCGTGGGCTTCTTCGGTTACCGGATGTACTTCGGTGGCGGCGCCATCGAGCTGCCAGATGAGCTGATGGGCCTGGAGCGCATCGATCCGGACAGCGACATGGGACAGGCGCTCGAAGAGAGTTGGAGCCAACTGAGTTCAGTCACCGGCGACGACGTCACACTTCACATCGCGGGTTACAACAAAGGGGCCGAAACCCTGGTCGTCGTTGCCGGGGAGGCAGGCTCCGGAGACATGGACGAGGTCAACGACTTCTTCGGTGGCATGGCCGACACCATGAAGGCCCAGCTGCCCACCGCCACTTTGAAGGACGCCGATGCGGGTAGCCACGGCGGCACGATGAAGTGCTTCGAGGTCGCCCAGTCCGGAGTGAAAGCCGGCGGTTGCTCGTGGCTCGCAGAGGAAACATTCGGGATCATCGTGGTTGCGCCCCTTGACGCCGATGTCGCAGAGACGACACGTCAGGTGCGCGAGGCGATCGAGAACTAGACGCGCAGCAAGCGTTCGGCCTCAAGGGCCAGTTCAGCCCGCAAGCGTCCCGGCAAAAACCTGCCATGCAAGGGCCGACTTGGCTACCAGACTCAGGGTGATGTACGTCTGCTCTCCAACGACGTAAGTGCGCCACCGGCCGACCTGCCGGTACTGCAGCCACTGCACGACGGCGAAGACGTTGAAGAAGAGGAAGAGCGACACGATGATGCCGTAGACGAAGGTAGGCGGCTCGGCGTTCGAGGTCGCGCCTGGCGCGATCACATAGATCAGAACTGCAAGCCACGGCACGATCCCGGCTATGCAGCCAAAGATGAACGGCATCCAACCGCCGTCACCGGGCTGGTGATATCGCTCTTGCAGCCAGCCGAACAGAATCATTGAAGCATTGACGCCGAAGAGTGCGAGCAACGCAGCGACATCGGCGATGCCGACCAACTGGGCGATGAGGACGATCATCACCGACGACGACAGCGAGTACTCGACCCAGCGGTAGTAGTTGTGCCCTGCGGCCAGGCCGGCGCAGTAGCGCGGGAACACCGATGGGCTCGAGACGATCAAGTGGGCAGCGGCCGACAGCAAGAAGAACAGCGCAACACCCCACGCCACCGGCAGATCCCACAGAACTATCTGATCCGCGGGCGTGGTTCCGGGTGGCCCCTCAAGGTAAGTCGCCGTGACCGGCAGGGTGAAGTCGGTGGCCAGCGTGATGACGAGGATCGCCTGCACGGCGTGTGCCGCCGCCGCGATCAGGTTGTAGCGACGCAGGCCTGCCGTAGTTGGCGCGGTCGGCGCGTCCATCGTGGGCTCCTCAACAACGAGTGGGGGTGCCGACGAGACGCTACCGGCTCAGCCCACACTCGGCCTGTCGAGAACTAGCGGGTGGCAGCGCCGACTAGGCCGACTTCTCGCGGCGCTCTCGCTTCGTCTCTTTCTCACGCGGAACCAGCGTCGGGTAGACGTGTTCGAGCACGACATCACGGGTGATGACGACGCGCGCCACGTCTTCACGACTGGGCACTTCGTACATGACGGCGAGCAGCACCTCTTCGAGAATCGCGCGCAGCCCGCGCGCACCCGTCCCGCGCATGATGGCCTGCTCTGCGATCGCCTCGAGGGCGTCCTCGGTGAACTCCAGTTCGACGTCGTCGAGCTCGAACAACTTCACGTACTGCTTGACGAGCGCGTTCTTGGGCTCGGTCAGGATCTGCTGGATGTCCTCGGGCCTGAGCCGCTGAACTGCCGTGAGAACGGGAAGCCGTCCGACGAACTCGGGGATCATGCCGAACTTGCCCAGGTCTTCGGGCTTGACCTCTCCGAAGATGTCCTTCGCGTCGCGCTCGGCCTTGCCTTCAATCTCGGCTCCGAAACCGATCCCCTTCTTGCCGACCCGCTGGTTGATGATGTGCTCGAGGCCGTCGAACGCGCCACCCACGATGAAGAGGACGTTGGTCGTGTCGATCTGAATGAACTCTTGGTGCGGATGTTTGCGGCCACCCTGGGGTGGCACCGACGCGGTCGTGCCTTCAAGGATCTTGAGCAGCGCCTGCTGGACGCCTTCGCCCGACACGTCGCGCGTGATCGAGGGGTTCTCACTCTTGCGCGCGATCTTGTCGATCTCGTCGATGTAGATGATGCCTTGCTCAGCCTTCTTGACGTCATAGTCGGCTGCCTGGATCAGCTTGAGCAAGATGTTCTCGACATCTTCACCGACGTAACCAGCTTCGGTGAGTGCGGTCGCGTCGGCGATAGCGAAGGGCACATTCAGCATCCGCGCCAAGGTCTGGGCCAGCAATGTCTTGCCACACCCGGTCGGGCCAAGGAGCAAGATGTTGGACTTCGCGAGCTCGACGTTGTCATCGTTCTTGCGGATGGTTTCGCCGGCCCGAAGACGCTTGTAGTGGTTGTAGACGGCGACCGCCAGTGCCTTCTTGGCGACGTCCTGTCCGATGACGTACTCGCCAAGGAAGTCGTAGATCTCGCGCGGCTTCGGCAACTCTTCGAAGGAAACCTCGGTCGACTCAGAGAGCTCTTCTTCGATGATCTCGTTGCACAGGTCGATGCACTCGTCGCAGATGTAGACACCCGGACCTGCGATGAGCTTCTTGACCTGCTTCTGGCTCTTTCCGCAGAACGAGCACTTGAGCAGGTCACCGCTCTCACCAATGCGTGCCACGTGACTCCCTTGCTCTGCCCGTCGAGGACTCAGTCGTCGAGAACCCAGTATCGGTGGGTGCACCAACCATCGTGCGACGCCACGCGACATCGCACCCGATGACGGTACCCCGAGTGTCCACCGAATACCCGCTCTCACCTTGGGCGAGTCGCCCGTTCAGCCCCTCAGGCACGTCCCCGCGGTGACCGAGTCGTGCGATCAGACCGTGGCAGACGTCTTACGGCTCGAGATCACCTGGTCGACGATGCCGTACTCCTTGGCGTCCTCGGCCGTAAGAATCTTGTCGCGTTCGATGTCTACCCGCACGTCGTCGGGGGTCTTGCCGGTGTGAAGGGCGAGGATGCCTTCCATCTCACCGCGCATACGCAAGATCTCGTTGGCCTGGATCTCGATGTCAGACCCCTGACCGCCACCCTCGGTGTACGGCTGGTGGATCAAGATGCGGGAGTGCGGCAGAGCTGATCGCTTGCCGGGGCTACCTGCCGCGAGCAGCACGGCCGCCGCCGATGCCGCCTGACCCAAACACGCAGTGTGCACGTCTGGCTTGATGAACTGCATCGTGTCGTAGATCGCGGTCATGGCGGTGTAAGAGCCACCGGGTGAGTTGATGTAGATCGAGATGTCGCGATCAGGGTCCATCGACTCGAGGCAGAGCAACTGAGCCATGACGTCGTCGGCCGACGCATCGTCGATCTGGACGCCGAGGAAGATGATGCGTTCCTCGAAGAGCTTGGTGTACGGGTTGTGCAGGCGTTCGCCTTGCGCCGTGCGCTCACGGAACTCCGGAAGGATGTACCGCGCTTGTGGTGACGTCCGCATGAGATCACCGACGGTGGAGTCGGCACTCCAGAGGCTGCTCACGTTCGTGGGGTCCTTCCGTCGAGTGGGGGTCACGCGTTGGTCCCGCCGCTACCAGCGACGTCACGGGCACGACGGACGACGTGGTCGACAAATCCGTAGTCCTTGGCATCTGAGGCCGTGAACCAGCGATCGCGATCAGAGTCTGACTCGATCTGGTCAAGGGTCTGACCGGTGTGCTCCGCGATCAGCTCGGCCATCTTCTTCTTGGTGTACAACATCTGCTCGGCCTGAATCTTGATGTCAGATGCGGTGCCGCCGATGCCACCCGATGGCTGGTGCATCATGATGCGCGCGTGTGGCAGTGCGTAGCGCTTGCCCTCTTCGCCAGCACAGAGCAGGAACTGCCCCATGGACGCCGCAAGACCCATGGCCACGGTCGCAACGTCACACGGGACGTACTGCATCGTGTCGTAGATCGCCATACCCGCTGAGACGGACCCACCAGGGCTGTTGATGTAGAGGTAGATGTCTTTCTCAGGGTCTTCGGCCGCGAGCAGGAGCATCTGCGCCGAGAGCGCATTCGCGATGCTGTCTTCGACGACCGAACCAAGGAAGATGATCCGCTCGCGCAGCAGTCGCTGATACACCGAGTCGTCGAACCCCATGCCGTTCGGTTGCGCGGAGCGCGCGAACGGGTCGGTCGCACCCGGCACTAGCAGGGGTTGGCCAGTCATCGGACTGTCAGTCACAAGTCCACCTCTCACGTGAAAGGACGTACCTGGACCCTAACGTCGGAACACCCCGACTCCATCCGAAGGGCGGGGGTGTTCGCTGACGGATGAACGCGCCCTACTGCGTGGCCGCTACCTCGTCAGGGGCTGGCTCACCTTCGGGGCTCGCCTCAGTGCTCGCGTCCGGGCTCGCCTCTGCGCCCTCGTCTGTCGGTGCCAGGTCGATGACAGTTCCGGCGCCGTCTCGAACGGTCGCCTGCTCGAGGACGACGGACAACGCCTTCGATCGCCGCACATCGCCGACGATCGCGGTGACCTGCCCCGCCTGTGCCACCGCCTGAGCGAACTGGTCGGGTGTCATGCCGTACTGCGGTGCCTGACGGATCAGGTACTCGGTGATCTCCGCCTGCGTGACGTTGACGTCTTCGCGGTCAGCCAAGGTGTCGAGGATCATGTCTCGTGTCAGGGACTCGCGAACCTGAGCCTCGAACTCTGCCTTGTGGTCGCCGTCTCCGTGACCATCTTCGAAGTGATCAGCGATCGCACTCGCCACGACACCCTCGGGCAGGGGCACGTCGACGGCTTCGATCAGCGCAGCAAGGACGGCGTCGCGGGCTTCCATGAGCTGCTGCACCTTCTTGCGCGGCTCGATCTCACCACGCACGGTCTCTCGCAACTCGTCGAGCGTGTCGAACTCGCTGACGAGCTGCGCGAACGCGTCATCGAGCTCGGGCAGCTCACGCTCACGAACCGAAACCACAGACACGGCCACAACAACTTCTTGGCCCTCGAGCTCACCGGTCTCAGGGGTGACGTTGAACGTCACCTCGTCGCCCTCGTTAGCCCCGGTGACTGCCTCATCGAGACCCGGAAGCAGCGAATCGGTGCCTACTTCATAGGTCAAACCCGTCGCCGAGAGCTCTTCGACAGCCTCACCGTCTTTGGTCGAGGCCAGCGTGATCGAGAGCAAGTCGCCAGCTTCGGCCGCCCGCTCGGCCGGCTTCAGCGTGGCGAATCGCTGCCGAAGCTGTTCGAGCTCGGCATCGATGTCTTCGTCTGTCACCTCGGCGACCTCGACGGTGGCCTCGATTGACGAGAACTCGGGAAGCTCAATCTCGGGTCGCACGTCGACCTCAGCTGTGAAGGTCAGCGGCGCACCATCTGAGAAGTCACCGACCTCAACGTCCGGCTGACCGATCACCTTGATGTCGTTCTCGTTGACAGCGTCGCTGTACGCCTTGGGGAGCGCCTCGTTGACCGCCTCGTCGAGCACCGCACCGCGTCCCACCCGCTGGTCGATGATGCGCGATGGCACCTTTCCCTTGCGGAACCCAGGGATGGTGATCTGCGAGGCGATCTTCTTGTACGCCGAGTCGACGCTGGGCTGCAGCTCGTCGAACGGGATCTCGACAGACAACCGCACTCGCGTGGGGCTCAGGGTTTCGACGTCGGTCTTCACGTGCTCGTGTGCTCCTTGGCTGTGCCGATCGCGCAGACGACCGACGGGTCACAGGTCCGGTCGGACCTGTGCTGGTCGGGGCGGGGAGACTCGAACTCCCGATCTCCTGCTCCCAAAGCAGGCGCGCTAGCCACTACGCTACGCCCCGGTTGCGGGCGGCTAGTCTAGACGCCGACCGCCGCTCAGCCGGTGGCCTCGCGGGTGTAGCTCAATGGTAGAGCCCCAGCCTTCCAAGCTGGCCATGCCGGTTCGATCCCGGTCACCCGCTCCGCGTATAGCCGGTCGGCTCCGAAGGCGCACCGGTTGCTACCGCGAGCCCGCCCAGGCCAGGGTGAGGCAATGTCGTCCCGACGAGAACAACTGACCCGACTGCGCCAAGTAGCGGTGCGCCGCACTCGACCGCTTTCCACTGCCAGACGGTCGACTCATCTTCGTCGACCATGGGGAGAACACGACGTTCCGGCACGAGAGCGAGCCGGAAGGCACCTCATACGGGTTCACCGCAAGCAGCGACACGGGCGGGACGTCGATGCAACGGCCGCCATCCGTTCCGAGATCGCCTGGCTAGGGGCTATCCGGGAGGACACCGACCTGCTTGTCCCACAAGCGCTCGCGGCCCGCGACGGCGCACTCACCGTCGAGGCGTCCGCCACCGGTGAGACCCGAACCTGCTCTGTACTGCGCTGGATGGACGGACGCATCTATGAGGAGTCGGCTCGTCCCGTCCACCTGCACCGGCTCGGCGACGCAATGGCTCGCCTGCACGACCAAGCCGATGCGTGGACGCCGCCAGCCGGCTTCGTGCGCATCCGTTGGGACCACGCAACGTTCTTCGGGGACGTCATGGTGTACGGAGACACGCCCGCTGCCGAGTGCTGGGCGCTCTTGCCTCAAGAAGTGCATGCCCGGTTCCGGCGGGTGGCCGCCCGGATGGCCGACGTCATGCCAAGAGTCGACGCGGACGGGCTCATCCACGCCGACCTGCACCTCGGCAACGCCGTGTTCCAGCACGGCCAAGTCAAGCTGATCGACTTCGACGACTGCGGCACCGGCTCCCGGCTCTATGAGCTCGCCGTCGCCCTTTGGGAACTGCGTGACAAACCGAACTACCCGGCGTATCGCGATGCACTGCTGACCAGCTATCGAACTCGGCGAGAGATCGACGACCGGCACCTTGACGACTTCATCGCGATGCGCCAAGTCGCGTTCGACCTCTGGTACACCGGCACGGCCCAGGTCAACCCTGCATTCGCCGCGCGGCTCGACCAAGTCCACGGCTGGTCGCTGTCAATGCTCGACCTGGTGGAGACCTGAGGGCAGCGGGGAACTAGCGACCGATCGCGCGCACCGGTGAGACGGTGCCCTCCAGACCCGAACGGTCGAGACTGAAGAGCGGGTTCGCCGGTGCGCCATCGACGACGTCAGCCACCACTGGCCCGAGCGCTGGACCGAACTTGAACGCATGGCCCGAACACCCGCACGCGAGCACGAGCGAGCCCCTCCGGTCGATCACAAAGTCTGAGTCAGGGGTGAGCGTCCACGGGTGGCGCTGGCTGTACGCCACTTGTTGCCGGGCGCCCCCCAAGTGCTCAGTCATCCAGCCGAGCAGCCGCTCCTGCTCGACCGCGTCGGGCGCCCACTCCTCGGTATCGGGGTTCCACCCCTCCGCCCCTGCGTCGAAGGCGAGTTTGTACCCGATCCCTGGCACCGGGTGCCCGTAAACGCCGACGCCACCAGGCTCTGGCCAGTCGGCGATGCCGGGCCGGTCGACCATGGTCGGCGCATCGAGAAAGGTCACCTGTGCCACCGACGGAGCCAATGGCAGCGAGATGCCTAGCGGTTCCAGCAAGCCGCCCGTCCACGGACCGGCGGCCACGATCACGCAGTCGGCTTCAACCGCACGCTCGGACGTGCGAACCACGGCTGGTTCGCCTGGCTCAATCGCCATGACCTCCTCGGGCATGAGCATTCGGACGCCGGCCTCGGACGCCGCCAGCCGCAAGGCCTCCATGCCCTCTGCTGCCATCACGGTGCCCGCGTGCACCTGGAAGAGGCCGTCGCGACCGTCGGACAACTCCGGCATCGCCGCTTGTAGCTGCTGAGCGGACCGGCGTTCGAGTGTCACCCCAGCGGCCGCCGAGGACTCGACCAGTGCGTCCAGCACGGCCTCGGGGCCAACGTCGACCTGACCCGTCAGATGCAGAATCGTGCGGCCGGTGGCGCGTTCGAGCGCCTCCCATCGCGAGAGTGCGTCGCGGGCCAGATCGACGTAGAACGGCTCGCTATAGGCGATCCGGATGCTGCGCGAAGCACCAGTAGACGAAGTGGCGGGGTGACCAGACCCGAACCGGTCAATGACTGTCACCGAGCGACCGCGTCTCGCCAACTCGAGGGCGGTAGCGAGCCCGAACACCCCTCCGCCGACAACGGCCGCGTCCACTCGCTCGTGATTCATCGATTCCTCTCAGTTGCTTGTGATGTTCTTGGTGGCCTTCTGGGTGTCTACGTCGTCGCTTGGTCTGCCGCCGATGAGGTTGGTCCACCAATCCCGCCGAACGACCCAGCGCGCATCAAACTGCTCGGCCCTGGCGTCCGCCCGCGCAAGCTTTGCGGTGTCGTAGAACCGTCGCGCCCACGCTGAGTGCGGTCGGGCCATCCTGAGGGCCCCGACGACCAGGACGACCGGTATGAACACTCCAAACAACGACAGGCCGTACTTTCCCTTCGCGAGGCAGAGCGCCAACAGCGCGCCGTGCACCACGAGCAAGAGGATGCCGCCCCACCGCGTGTAGACCTCGCCATCCGTCGCTTCGCCGATGCCGAGCGGGGTGACTCCGACGAGGGCCAGCAAGCAGGAACGCCGCGGTCAGGCTGATGACATCGATAGACAGGCGACCTTCCTGCGTCCAGTAGACATCCTGAAGGTGAAGGATCAACGCGAACTCATCGAGCACCAATGACATGCCGCTGCCGGCCAGCACTCCGGCCACCGACCGCCACCCGATCGTCTGGGCACCCAACGCGAGCACGGCACCCGACGTCAGAAGGACAATGCCGTAGACGGCGTGGTGAACGTGAACACCACCTGAGGTGACCTTGTCGCGAAAGGGCCCCTTACCCGCGCGGATCATTCGCGTCGAGAGACGCGTGACGGCAAAGGTGACAATGAAGGAGACGAAGCACAGAATCAGGGGCAGTTTGCCGGACGCCACGAACTCGTCATAGAGCCAGTCACCCACGGTTGCTGCTCACTCGCCGGTCGCGCCGTCGATGGCCTCACGGATCAAGTCAGCGTGGCCGTTGTGCCGCGCATACTCCTCGATCAAGTGGATCAGAATCCATCTGAAGGTGAATCGGCCCCCGTCTTGTGGGTTGACGATGATGGCGTCGAGCTCCTTGTTCTGCAGCTCTCGACACCGATCGATCTCAGCGAGATACACCTCGTAGTCGTGCTCGGCGTCCGCGGCAGCGGCAGCATCAAAATCGGAGTCGCGACCAGGTTTGCCCCAGTACAAGGATTCGATGTCCTCGCCATCACCCACGATGCGAAGCCACTGCCGTTCAACGTCGGTGAGGTGCCTGAGCAGCCCCAACAATGACATCACCGTCGTGGAGACAGGGCGCTGGGCCAACTGGTCACCAGTTAGCCCTGAGCACTTCCACAAGAGAGTCTCGCGGTGGAACTCGAGAAACGCATTCAGCAGGGTTGCCTCGTCACCCTCATCGGGGGCGAAAGCGCGGTCAATGGTGGGGGCAGTCCACGGCATGACGGAGACACTAGGTGCCACGAGTGACTAATCCAATGGCCTTGCCGACCCCGCAGTGATAGGCAATGCCCATGGCCGTTGAGATCCGCAACTACCTCGATGGGTTTGACGACCGAAAGCAGGCTCTCAAGGCCGTCCTCGATCTCGATGAAACAGTCTTCGGTGAGATGTCCCACGAGGAGGACCTCGAGTCTCCCGTCTATGGCGTTGTCGACGACGACCGCACCTTCCTAGCGTGGGACGGCGATGTCGTTGTCGGCATGTCGGCGAACTTCACCCTCGACACCAGCACGCCCGGCGGGGGTTCCCTTCCCACCGCAGGGGTGACCTTCATAGGAGTTCGGCCCACACACCGTCGCCAGGGTGTGATGTCGCAAATGCTGCAGAACCTGCACAACGATGGGATCTCACGCAACGAACCGATTGCGACGCTGTGGGCGGCAGACCCCGCCATCTATGGTCGCTTCGGTTACGGGCTAGCGACCCAACGAGTCAGCGTCGACATCCCACACCAGCACAGCACGCTCGTTGACGCGCCCGAAGACTCGTCGATCAGGCTTCGCATGATCGACGTCGCGTCCGACTACGAGTTCACTAAGCCCGTGTATGACGCCATGAGGCGCGAGCGCGCCGGCGTCCCCGCGCTCGATGACCGATGGCATGCCAGACACACGTACGACCCCCCGCACCACCGCGATGGGGGAACGCGAGCACACACGATTCTGGCCGAAGACGACAGCGGGGTACGTGGGTTTCTGCGTTACTCGCTGAAGTCGGCATGGCCCAACGGATACGGATCGGGCACCGTCAACATCTATCGCCTGATGAGCACTGACGCGGCGGCGCACGCAGCCCTTTGGCGCTACTGCTTTGCGGCTGACCTCATGGAGAAGACGCACTGGTGGAACGTCCCAGTCGACGACCCGGTCCTCACGTGGCTTGAACACTCACGCCAGGCTCAGCTCCAGGTACGCGATGCCATGTGGCTGCGGCTGCTGGATCTGCCAACATCGCTTGCTGCTCGCTCCTACTCATCAGACATCGACATCACTCTGGACGTCACCGACCGACAGTTTGAACAGAACACCGGAAAGTGGCGACTGAGTGGCGGACGAGACGGCGCCACGTGCGAGCGCACGACTACTCGCGCTGACATCAGCCTCGACACTCGCTCGCTTGGTGCTGCGTTACTTGGAGGCACGACCCTCGTCAGCCACGCGCGAGCAGGGTGGCTGCAGGAACACACAGCGGGGTCCGTCTCTGCCGCGTCGGCTGCCTTCCGCACGGAGCTTGCGCCGTACTGCCCCTTCGTCTTCTGACGTCGGTCGGGTTACGACCCTGCCTGGCACGTGGGGCACCAGTAGAGGTTGCGCCCGACCAGCTCCGTTGACCGGACATTCGTATGGCACCGCCGGCACCACTGCCCAGTGCGCTTGTAGACGTAGTGCGAGTCGGTCGGGCGCACTATGCGTCCGTGGTGCTCGCGGTCAGCGAGGTCGGTGGTGATGATGCGACCGGTCCGCACTCCAGCTCGCATGTAGGAGCGCGCTTCAGACCAGATTCCATCCCAGGTTTCGCGGGGCACATCGACGCCAGGGCGGAACGGATCGAGCCCGGCGCGAAAGAGAAACTCGGCGCGGTACACATTGCCAATGCCCGCGACGACCGACTGATCCATCAGCAGCGCGGCCACCGGCTGCCTGCTCGATGACAATCTGCGGAAGGCGACACTTGGGTCAGCCCCTCGACGCAGCGGGTCAGGGCCTAGGCGAGCAAGGATCTGAGCGCGCTGGTCACCGTCGATCAACTGACACCGCGTCGGCCCGACCAGATCGGCGTACCACTCGTCCACGGTCAGACGCATCCGGACGTTAGGGCCGGGCTTTGGTGCCGGCTGCTGGCCGGTGAACACCTTGCCGAAGAGCCCCAGGTGCACGTGCACGTAGCGGCGTCCATCGAACTCGTACAGAAGGTGCTTTCCATATGCCTCGACGGCCACCAGGGCTCGGCCATCGAGGCGCTCGGCGTCGACGAACCTGCCCTGCGGGCTCGCCACTCGCACCGAGTCTCCGACGAACCGGGCTCGGTGCTGATTGGCGATCCGATGAATCGTGTGGCCCTCAGGCATGACCCCAGCCTGCCGGGTCCGGATCGCTACGGCGCGGCCGGCACCTCGCCCGTTCGCTCATACCCCGACAGTTGCTCGATGCGGCGGACGTGGCGAGCATCACCACTGAACGCGGTCGCGACGAAGGTTTCGACGAACGCGAGAACGTCAGCCCGCTCGTGCATGCGGGCACCTATCGAGATCACGTTGGCGTCGTTATGTTCGCGAGCCAGCTGAGCAATCTCTTGGCTCCACACCAGCGCAGCCCGCACGCCGTCCACCTTGTTCGCGGCAATCTGCTCGCCGTTGCCAGAACCACCGAGGACGATGCCGAGACTCCCAGGATCACCGGCCACCCCTGCGCCGGTCGCCAGGCAGAACGGCGGGTAGTCATCGAGCGCGTCGTACTCAGACGGCCCGTGGTCGATCACCTCGTGGCCGCGCTCGGTAAGCGCGGCCACGAGGAACTGCTTGACCTCAAAGCCCGCGTGATCGGACCCGATGTGTAGGCGCATTAGGCGATCTGGTCGCTGTCGGTCTTGTCGCGTTTGAGGAGCTTCCACGCCAGCGGCAGCAAGCCTGCGGCCGCGAGTACCTTGAGCAAGTCGCCCGGGATGAAGGGGTAACCCCCTAGCCGATGCCCGGTGGCGAGGTCGAGGTTCGCGTTCCATGAGGATGGAGACACCGAAGGTATAGATGAGCGCGCTCGCGAGGGCCATCTCACCAGATGAAGCGACGAAGCGACGGTCGTTCCCGCGCCCGCTCAAGTAGCCTGCGACGCCGCAGCAAAGACGAATCCGATCAAGTAGCCGATACGTGTACTTCAGCATTGGGTCGCTGTAGCCGCTCGCACCGTTGGCAAACCATGGGACACGAGCGCGAGGAACCGCGAAGGTAGACGAGCATGCTCAGCTTCCCACGGAACCAACCGAGCGTCGCTCCCACCAGCAGGACGGAGAACGTCTGAAGGGTCAGCGGCACTGGCGTGAGATCGAGGGAATCGGAGATCTGGGCAGCAAGGCCGATCAGCGCGGCTCCCCCGACGACCAGCGCGGCATCGCGGGCCAGCGCCAATGCTCCGGTCCCAGGGAGAAGATCCGCGAGTGTTCGCGGCGAGACAAGTGTCGGGTTGAGGGTGGTCACGAAGGGCCTCCAGGACATTCAGGTCGTATGAGATCGACTGTGCAGAGTGGACAACGCCCGGAACGCTAGCGCACATCGTCCGGTCGCCCCCGTGCGCCAACCACCCCAATCTCCCTGCCCTCATTGGTGGGGTCTCCACAACGCACAGCCCCACTGGCTAGGTCACGCTTGCATGAATTCGAGGGGTGCGGTCGGGCCTCCTCAACTAGGTTGGTTGGGCCCGCTGACGTGCGGGCCCAACCCCGGTCGCCCCTAAGGAGTCTTGAGTGCCTGGCGAGAACCTGACCCGCGATGAAGCCCGTGAGCGAGCCAGAACGATCTCCGTTGCCAGCTACGAGGTGAACCTCGACCTGACTACCGGTGACGAGACCTTCGTGTCAGACACCACGATTCACTTCTCCGCTGAGGCAGGTGCCGAGACTTTCGTCGACCTGATCGCACCGCGCGTTCGTTCCATCATGCTGAACGGCAATGAAGTGGACGCCGCAGCATTTCGTGACTCACGCGTTCAGCTCACTGGATTGTCGAGCGACAACGTGCTCCGCATCGTCGCCGACTGCGCCTACATGCGCACCGGCGAGGGGTTGCACCGGTTCGTCGATCCAGTCGACAAGGCGGTGTACCTCTACACCCAGTTCGAGGTGATCGACGCTCGCCGGATGTTTGCTTGCTTCGATCAACCTGATCTGAAGGCAACGTTCGCGTTCACGGTCACCGGCCCCGACGACTGGGAAGTCGTCTCAAACTCCCCCACACCGGAGCCTGAGCCGCTGTCGACGGGCACCGCGCGCTGGTCATTCGCCGCAACACCCGTGATGTCGACGTACATCACCGCACTGATCGCCGGTCCGTACCACGTCGTTCGCGACGAACATCGCGGGATTCCGATGGGAGTGTTCTGCCGTCGGTCACTGGCCGAGCACCTGGACGCCGACCGGGTGCTTGATGTGACCAAGAAGGGTTTCGATTACTTCGAAGACCTGTTCGCGCTCCCCTATCCGTTCGAGAAGTACGACCAACTCTTCGTCCCCGAGTTCAACGCTGGGGCGATGGAGAACGCCGGTGCCGTCACGATTCTCGAAGACTACGTTTTTCGCTCCAAGGTCACAGACGCCGCGTATGAACGTAGAGCCGAGACCATCCTTCACGAACTCGCACATATGTGGTTCGGAGATCTCGTCACGATGAGGTGGTGGGACGACCTGTGGTTGAACGAGTCGTTCGCCACCTTCGCGTCCGTCATCTGTCAGTCCGAAGCGACGCACTGGACCAACGCATGGACGACGTTCGCCAATCTCGAGAAGACCTGGGCCTACCGCCAAGACCAACTTCCCTCGACCCACCCGATCCAGGCCGACATCCGCGACATCGAGGACGTCGAGGTCAACTTCGACGGCATCACGTACGCCAAGGGTGCCTCGGTACTGAAGCAGCTCGTGGCGTGGGTCGGTCGCGACGCGTTTGTTGCCGGCGTACGCATGTACTTCGACCGCCACGCGTGGGGCAATACCGAACTCAGTGATCTGCTCGGTGCCCTCGAAGAGACGTCGGGACGCGACCTATCCAGTTGGGCCAAAGAGTGGCTCGAGACGGCTGGGCTCAACACGCTGCGCGCCGAATTCGCCGTCGACGGCGAGGGTCGCTTCACCTCGTTCGACGTCATTCAAACCGCCCCAGACGACCACCCGACCCTGCGCTCGCACCGTCTGGCCATCGGTTTCTACAACCGCACTGATGACGGCCTCGTGCGACAGCACCGCGTCGAGCTCGATGTCGTCGGCGAGCGGACCAGTGTCGAGCAGTTGGTCGGGCAGCAGCAGCCCGACCTGATCCTCGTCAACGACGACGACCTCGCCTACACCAAGATCCGGCTCGACCCACGGTCTGCTGCGACTCTCATCGACAGCATCGGTGAGCTGCGCGACAGCCTGGCTCGTGCGCTGTGTTGGACGGCCGCGTGGGATATGACCCGCGATGCCGAGTTGTCGGCTCGCGACTGGGTGGCACTGGTACGTAGCGGGCTGCCCCACGAAACCGACATCGGTGTCCTTCAAGCAGTGGTTCGCCAAGCGGTGTCGGCGCTCTACCTGTTCACCCCGGCAGACAAACGGGAGGCGTCGCTGGCGGAGTTCGCGGGCGCACTGCATGACCAGGCGCAGGCCGCACCGCACGGAAGCGACCATCAACTCGCGCTCTTCCGGTCTTTCGTCAGCATCGCCCGTACCCCGGAGCAGATCTCCGCTGTCGAAGCAGTTCTGCATGGGCAAGCTGCACCCGAGGGCCTGACACTGGACGCCGACCTGCGTTGGACCCTGGTGCATCGACTCGTCGCCACCGGACGCGCAGACTCTGACCTCATCGACAGCGAGTTCGATCGCGACCACACCGCGAGCGGTGAGCGCCAAGCGGCTGCGGCGCGGGCAGCGCTACCGACCGAAGAGGGCAAGGACGCCGCGTGGCGTGCAGCGGTAGAGACCGACGAGCTGCCGAACGCACTGCTCGGGGCAACGATCGCCGGGCTCAACTCACCAGACCACTCCGAGCTGAACCGCAGACTCGTTGACCGCTACTTTGCGATGCTCGACGAGGTGTGGCGCACCCGCACCAACGACACTGCACAAAGCCTGGTCGTTGGCTTGTATCCAGGGTTCCTCGTCGAGCAGCAGACCGTCGATCTGACCGACGAGTACCTGGCGGCGCATGACGCGCCTCCTGCGCTGCGACGACTGTTGCTCGAGGGCGCCGACGGCGTCCGCCGCTCACTACGAGCCCAGAAGGCCTACTGACCCACCACTACCCGCCGAGTGTGTAGCTGGGGACCAGCCCGCCCGTTTCAGGTACTCACAGACAGGGACCTTGGCCCCGCGGTAACGCAGGTGCGAGACGCCTAGGCTGGCAGGGTGACGCTCTGGAGGGAACGCGGCGAGGAGTTCACGTTCCTGGCGTCCGCGGTGCTGCTGACCGCCGGTGTCGTCGCCTGGGTGGCGGGTGCGGAGACGACGGCGGAAGCGGTCTGGTGGGTCGCCACCGGGCTCGGGCTGATCCTGTCGACGGTCTGGCTGGTGCACGAGCTCCGGGCAGGGCACTTCGGAGTGGACGTCGTGGCGTGGCTGGCCCTTGCCGGCACGCTCCTCGTCGACGAGTCGCTGGCCGGAGCCATCATCACGCTGATGCTGACGACGGGCAGGGTCCTGGAGGCCCGGGCTCAGGCGCGTGCCCAGCGTGAGCTCACTCTCCTGGTCGCCCGCGCACCGCGGACCGCCCGACGGATCGACGGGGACGAGTACACGGTCGTCCCCGTCGACGACGTTCGGCCCGGCGACCGGCTGCTCGTGGCGTCCGGGGAGGTGGTTCCGGTCGACGGGCGCGTCCTCGGGGCCGGATCCTTCGACGAGTCGTCGCTCACCGGTGAGGCTGACCCGGTCGAGCGGGCCGCCGGGGAGGAGATCCGCTCCGGGGTCATCAACGCGGGAGTCCCCGTACAGATGCTTGCGACGACGCTCGCCTCGCAGTCGACGTACAGCCAGATCGTTCGACTGGTCGAGGAGGCTCAGGCGGCGTCCTCGCCCTTCGTCAGGACGGCCGACCGGTTCGCCGCAGTCTTCGTCCCCGTGACGTTGGTGCTCTCCGGCGTCGGCGTGGTGGATCTCCGGCGACCCGGTGCGCGCGGTGGCGGTCCTCGTGGTGGCAACGCCCTGTCCGCTGCTCCTGGCTGCGCCGATCGCGATCATGTCCGGGCTCTCTCAGGCGGCCAAGGCCGGCGCAGTGGTGAAGGGCGGCGGGGCGCTCGAGCGGCTCGCCGAGGGGAAGGTGCTCCTCTTCGACAAGACGGGAACGCTGACTCTCGGACACCCCGTGGTGACCACGGTGATCGCCGAGGACGCCGATGTGCACCGATCGCTGCAGCTCGCGGCGAGCCTGGACCAGGTGTCGCCGCACGTCCTCGCCGGCGCCATCGTGACGCACGCCGCCGCACTTCGGTTGCCACTGCACCCACCCACCGACGTGCGGGAGGTGCACGGATACGGATTGGACGGCCGGGTGGACGGGCACGCCGTCCGGGTCGGCCGGCTCGACTGGGTGTGTCAGGGCGAGGCTCCCGCTTGGCTTCGTCGGGCGGCGAGGAGGGCCAGCCTGGAGGGAGCGCTGACGGTGTTCGTCGCCGTCGACGGAGTGCCGAGCTGTGCCGTGCTGCTGAGCGACCCCCTGCGACCGGACGCGCATCGGATGATTCGCGCGCTTCGATCTGCGGGGCTGCAGCGCGTGGTACTCGTGACCGGAGACCGCGCCGACGCAGCCGAGTCGATCGGCCGCCTCGTGGGTGTCGACGCCGTGCATGCCGAGACCGATCCGCGGGAGAAGGTCGCGGTCGTCGTCGATGAGAGCCGACGAGGGCGCGACGGTGATGGTGGGGGACGGCATCAACGACGCCCCGGCTCTGGCAGCGGCGTCCGTGGGCGTGGCCATGGCTGCCCACGGCAGCACGGCGTCCTCGGAGACAGCCGATGTCGTGCTGACGGTGGACCGGATCGATCGGTTGGCGGACGTCATGGGCATCGCCCGACGGTCGCGCACGGTCGCTGTTCGTGCAGTCGTGGTGGGAATGGGGCTCTCCGGCGTGGCCATGGTGGTGGCGGCCGCTGGCTACCTGCCGCCGGCGTGGGGGGCGTTGTCGCAGGAGGTGATCGACGTCCTCGCGATCGCGGTGGCGCTGACCGCGCTGCGGCCGCCCAAGCGGGTCATCCCACAGGTCAGCGACACCGATGCCGACATCGTCCGGCGCCACCTGGCCGAGCACCAGCTGATCGTCCAGACCGTCGAGCGGGTCCGGGTCTTTGCCGACCGGCTGGGCGGTGAGGGGAGTGACACACCGGGGCTCAGGGCGCTGGTCGTCGAGCTCGAGGAGGACCTGGTGCCCCACGAGCTGGCCGAGGAGGACGAGCTCTACCCGCTGATGTCGAGGGCGATGGGCAGCGACGAGCTGCTCACCGGCCTCAGCAGGACACACACCGAGATCGAACATCAGGTGCACAGGCTCAGGCGCACGGTCGATGCGATCGGTGACGGTCCACTCGACGGTGACGACGTCCTCGAGCTGCGACGACTGCTCTACGGGCTCTACGGGGTGATGCGGCTGCACAACGCCCAGGAGGAAGAAGAGCTGTACAGCCTGCTCGACGGCCCGCAGCCGGGTTCATGACCGAGGGGGCCCTTGGTCCTTGGTCCCCAACACGTTGACGCTGCTCGTCGCGATAACCGTCAACGAACACGTCAGCACTCAGCTGCACACTCGGCGGGATTGGGTTAAGCGTCAGATCCGGTGTGCAGGGTGCGGGGGTGCCGCGCGTGCTCGCTCAGGGTGTGCAAGCCGGCGACGATTCCGCCGGCAAGGTCTCCGGCGGTGAACGAGGACGTCATCGACATTGCGCCCAACGCGGTTGCGCGATCATCGAGGTAGCGGGCAGCCGTCGACCCGGTGAGGATCTCTAGACGTCGCTGCGCTGGGTCGATCACCACGACGACGGAGTCGTGTGCGCTCTCACCGAGCGCCCCCAGCAACCGGCGACCCTGTTCCCGAAGGTCACCCTCGGGTGCGCCGACGAACACTGAGTAGTTCAGGCCGCTCTCGGCATGAGCGTGCTCGATCGCACGCTCGATCGCATGCACCTGCCCACCCGAAAACGCCTCACCAGCGGGCACTGCAACCACCTGCCTCGGACGCCGGGCGCACGCCGTGTGCCTCGTCGAGCCCGGTGCCACCAATCCAGACCGGTTCGGCCCACCAGGAAAGCCCAGGCCGGTACTTCGGGCCACGCATCCACGACGGTGTGAAGACCAGCAGGCTGATGACGACATAGATCGTGAGCGGCAGCAGCACAAACCAGCCGAGCACCTCGAGAGTGGACATGCGGTCACGGTACCGAACGGCGACCGAAACTCCACCTGGTGGCTCAGGCAGGCAGCGCCAGCTGTTCGAGGGCCATGGGAGCAACCGCCGGGCTACCCCCGCCTGCGTGGTTCACCAAGTACGGCACCCAGGCCGCCTCGGCGCGGCCCGCCCCAAGGATCCGCCACGCCGATCCGATTGGCTGAAACGGCGCGTGACGCATGCGCCATCCCAGGTCGGACACGCTTCGGTCGGCCTTCACGTGGTTGCAGCGACGGCAAGCCGACACCACATTGGTCCATACATGTTCGCCGCCCCGACTCCGCGGGACGACGTGGTCAAGGCTCGTGGCCGGCGAATCGCAGTAGACACAGCGACCACCATCCCGCGCGAAGACCGCACGCCGAGTCAGGGGCACAGCGGCCCGATGGGGTACGCGGATGTAGCGAATGAGCCGGACAACAGACGGAAGCGGCTCGGTGCGCTTCTCACTTCGCGCCACCCGATCGGTGCGTTCGACGGGGTCCGCCTTCTGTGAGAGCACCAAGACCAACGCCCTGCGGTCGGGGACGACGCAGAGCGGTTCGTAGGTGGCGTTGAGCACCAGAGCCCTGGACATGGCCCGACTAGTGTGACCCGAGTCACGCTTTCGTGCCAGCAACTACCCACAACCAGCGCGCCGTGACCGCGCCATAGAGTTGCCTGCATGCCAGCCAGCTCCGCGCATCAGCCGCGCCCTGACTACCCCGAGGCCGAGCGTCTCGACCTCATCGACGACCTGCACGGACATGAGGTTCCCGACCCCTATCGCTGGCTCGAAGACCCTTCTGATCCCCGCAGCAAGGCATGGTCTGACGCGCAAGATGGGTTGTTCGAGTCTTGCCGCGCCACCTGGCCGGGGCAAGACCATGTGCGACGCCGCGTCTCTGACCTCGTCGGCGCAGGCATGATCACCGTTCCGGTCTGGCGCGGTGACCGACAGTTCGTCATGCGCCGTACCGCCGAACAAGAACACGCGGTCCTGCTCGTGATCGAGGCCGACGGCACCGAACGCACCCTGATCGACCCCATGCAGCTGGACGCCTCCGGCACCACGACCCTCGACCACTGGCAACCCAGCAAAGAAGGGCACCTGCTGGCGTACCAACTGTCAGAGGGCGGCACCGAGGAGTCGATCATCCGCGTGATGGACGTCGCTACCGGCGACATCGTCGACGGCCCGATCGACCGGGCGCGTTACTCCCCGATCGCATGGCTCCCTGGCGGCGAGGCCTACTACTACGTGCGCCGTCTGCCGGCCGACCAGCTGCCGGAGGGCGAGGATCAGTTTCACCGCCGGGTCTGGCTGCACCGCGTCGGCACAGATCCCGAGACCGACATCCGCATCTTCGGCGACGGCCTCGACGCCACCAACTACTACGGCGTCACCGTGAGCCGAGACGGTCGGTGGTTGAGCATCGCTGCTGCCGCCGGAACCGAACCCCGCAACGACCTCTGGGTCGCTGACCTCAGCTCGTCGCCCGCAGAAGACCCAGAGCTGATTACCGTGCAAGAAGGGGTGGACGCCCAGACCTCACTGCACTTCGGCCGCGACGGACTGATCTACGCCTACAGCAACTTGGACGCCCCCCGCGGACGCATTCTCGTGACCGAGCCAGGCACCTGGTCGCTCGACGAGTGGCGAGTTCTCATCCCCGAGGACAACGAAGCAGTGCTCGAGGGTTGGTCGGTGCTCGACGGCGAAGAGCTCGACGACCCGATGCTGCTTGTTGTTCGTAGCCACCATGCCGTCGGCCGCATTCACCGCCACCAGCTGAAGAGCGGAGCTGAGATTGGCACTGTTCCGATGCCGGGGTTGGGAACAGTTGCTGGCATTAGCGAGCGCCCCGAAGGTGGCCACGAGTCGTGGTTCGGGTACACCGACCACACGACACCGGCGTCCGTCTACCACTACGACGCTCGCACTGACAGCACCACGCTGTGGGCAAGCGCGCCCGGGTCTGTCGAGGTTCCACCGGTCAAGACCGACCAGATCACGTACCAATCGAAGGACGGCACCGACGTCCGCATGTTCGTGATGCGACGATCCGATGCCGTCGACCGACCCGTACCGACCATCCTCAACGGCTACGGAGGGTTTGGCGTTCCCCTGACTCCCGCCTTCTCGGCAACCATCCTCGCGTGGGTCGAGGCCGGCGGCGCTTACGTCGTGGCCAACCTTCGCGGTGGTGGCGAAGAGGGCGAGCAGTGGCACCGCGACGGTATGCGCGACACCAAGCAGAACGTCTTCGACGACTTTCACGCCGCGGCTGAGTGGTTGGTGGCGAACGAAGTGACGACCCCAGCACAACTCACGATCTCGGGCGGCTCGAATGGCGGGCTGCTCGTCGGGGCTGCCCTCACGCAGCGGCCAGACCTGTACGCGGCGGTCATCTGCGCGGCACCACTTCTCGACATGGTCAGGTACGAAGAGCACGGGCTCGGCGCAACGTGGTCCGACGAGTACGGCACTGCGGCGGACGCCACTGAGCTCGGTTGGCTCCTGGCGTACTCGCCGTACCACCAGGTGCGCGATGGCGTCGACTACCCAGCCACCCTGTTCACCATCTTCGATGGTGACACGCGCGTCGACCCACTTCACGCCCGCAAAATGGCGGCCGCAATGCAGCATGCAACCTCCGGCTCGCGACCAGTTCTCGTGCGACGAGAGTCAGATGTCGGCCACGGCGCCCGCGCCGTGACCCGGGCGGTCGAGCTATCCGTCGACACCCTGACCTTCGCGGCTGCCCAGACCGGCCTCGAGTGGGACCGCTGACCGAGTAGCGTGCATTCACCATGCCAGTGACCGCGCCAGCGCTTCTTGCCGACGAGTCGACTGCCGACGAGGTGGTCAACTTCCTCGACAACACCATCGCTGGCTCAGTCATCGTGCTGGCCATCATCCTTCTCGTCACCTTAATTGCCCGCTGGATGTGGCACCGGTTCGTCAAGCGAACGACAGTGACCTTCACCAAGTCGGCGGTGACCCGCTACCTGGCCAACGACAAGGATTCCCCTCGCGAGCGCGAGATGGCCATCGAGCGCTACCGCGCTCGGGCCGCCGCAGTGTCCGGCATCGTCGCCTCGGCCGGCACCTTCATCATCGTGGCCGTCGCCGTGCTGTTTGCCCTGAGCTCTGTTGGGTTGGACGTCGCTCCCCTGCTGGCAAGTGCAGGCATCGCCGGTATTGCCATCGGCTTCGGCGCGCAGACCATCATTCGCGACTTTCTTTCCGGCGTCTTCATGATCCTCGAGAACCAGTACGGCGTCGGCGACGTAGTCACTGTCAACGGGGTGATCGGCACCGTCGAGGACGTTGGTCTCCGCATCACGACGATTCGCGACTTCGACGGCACCGTCTGGTATGTCGCTAACGGGTCAGTCACAGAACTAGGCAACCGCAGCCAGGGATGGTCCGTCGCAGTCGTCGACGTCCCGGTCGCCCACAACTCTGATCTCGAGCTCGCCAAAGAAGTGCTGCTTCAGACGGTCACCGACCTGCAGCACGACGAGCGTTGGACGGGTCGAGTCATGCCAGACGAGCCGATCGTGGGCGTTGAGTCCATCGCCGCATCAGCAGTCATGATGCGCATTCGCCTGCACACCGTGCACGAACAGCAGGTGCCGGTCGCTCGCGAATTGCGCGTCCGATCGGTCAAGGCGCTCGAGGCGGCCGGCGTCCAGATGCCTTCGGCCGCGCCGTCGAGCGGCGCCTCCGACGCCGCCCCTGAGTGACCACGGCCGGGAGACGAGAAAGGGCGGCGGGTCGAGCCACACCGAGGAGGGTTGGTGCGCACCCGACACCGCCGCCAGGAGCCCGTACCGGCCACGATGCGGAGGGTCGAGGCCGATCCGAACCGGGCTCCGTGCCCGTTCCACCACTGCATCGGTCGCGCGGGTGCCCTCACTTGATGTGCACCTGAAAGAATCACCCGCGTGGCGGCATCTGAGATGAGTTTCTACGAGCGAGTGGGTGGTTCTCCCACGTTCGAGCGACTGGTCAAGGTCTTCTACGAGGGCGTTGCCGAAGACGAGGTGCTGCGCCCTCTGTACCCCGAGGAAGACCTCGGCCCGGCAGCCCAACGCCTGCAGATGTTTCTCGAGCAGTACTGGGGCGGGCCAACCACCTACTCCGATCAACGCGGGCATCCGCGGTTGCGCATGCGACATGTGCCGTTCCGGGTGGACGCGCTTGCCCGCGACCACTGGCTGATGCACATGCGGACGGCGGTGGACGCCCTAGAGCTTGATGACGACCTCGACAGCGAGCTATGGGACTACCTGCTCATGGCCGCCCACTCACTGGTGAACACGATGGACACTCCGACGGGATGACGCCGATGTACGTACTGCGAATCGAGCACGACGCCGCCAACTTCGATGCGTGGAAGGCAGCCTTCGATGCCGACCCGGTCGGTCGGGCGAGCAAGGGCGTCCGACGGCACCAGATTCTTCGAGCCGACGATGACACGGCATTCGTCAGCATTGAGCTCACCTTCGACACACGCGAGGACGCCGAGAGCCTGCTGGCTGCGATGCAAGAAGTGTGGTCACGCGTGACCGGTTCGCTCATTTCTGCGCCAAGCATTCGTATCTTCGAGTTGGCAGAGAGCCAGGACTACTGACCGCCGAACGCTAGGCGCGCTGCCTCACAACCCCGAGGCGATCGCTGGTCAACCCAGGAAACACCGACGACATCTGTGAACCCTCGCACCGCTTCTCGAGGATCTCGGCAAGGATCTGCCGGTAGTCGGTGGTGCCAGCGAGGTCGCCACCGGCCAACGCGTCGTCTTCGAGCGTCGGCCACGTGCCGTGCACCTGGCCGCCCTGGACGCCACCTCCGAGCAACAACACCGCCTGCCCGTGACCATGGTCGACACCTCCAGAGCCGTTCTCTACGAGGGAGCGCCCAAACTCGGTGAGCGTGACGACCGTGACGTTGTCGAATCGCTGTCCAAGGTCAGTGGCGAAAGCAGCCATGCTGCGTGCCAGCTCGTCCAGCTTGTCGGCTAGCCAACCTTCGTCGACCCGACCAAGGTCGGTATGCATGTCCCAGTCACCGAAGTCGACCGCCGCGACTTGCAGTCCAATGTCAGCCTTGATGACACGAGCCACGTCGCGCATAGCGCGTCCGAGGTCACCGGCGGGATAGTCCGCCTGCGGCGTGTAGCCCGCGTCCTGCATCTGCGCGGCCGCCGAGAGGGCTGACAGCGTCGTGGACGCGGGATCTCCCACCTCCGACGGGGCGCCGTCGTGCAACGACGTCAGCGCGGTCGTCCAACGCTCACGTTCGGTCAGGTCCCACGCACCCGAAAGGTTGAAGTCGTTCACCGACCACATGGCGAGCTCAGACGCTGGCCCTCGGAAGGCAGCGGCCGCCATGCTGCTGCCCATCTGGATTCCTTGGAACGCAGTGCCGACGTCACGCAGCCCGAGGGTGCGGTCGATCCACCCCGAGCGCACCGACGAACCGGGCGCCGCGCGCTCCATCTCTTCCATCGCCTCGAAATGTGACCGCGTTGGGTTCGTCATGCCGACCGCTTGAACTGCGGCGAAGTGGCCCGACTCCCAGAACGGCATGAGGGGCGCCATCGCGGGGTGCAGGCCAAACATGTCATCGAGTGGCAGCAACGCGTTCTGAGGAATTCCGATTCGCGGACGCACCTCGAGGTATCTCGGGTCGCCCGTGGGGACGATGGTGTTCAGCCCATCGAGCCCGCCACGGAGCGACAACACGACGAGCACATCACCGGTGTACGGCTCAGCTGCAAAGGCCATCTGGGTCGACAGGCCCGTGCCCGTGAGACCCGCCAACGCACCCACCGCTCCGAGGCGGCCGAGGAACGCTCGCCTGGAGATCTCTGACCTTGCGTAGTCGGGGCATCCGCACGACTGAGTTGTCATCGGTATCACCGCACCCAGAAGTAGGGAGAGTCGAGGATGAGAGCGACCACGTAAGGCAGTCGCCACCCCACCGCCGCGTCGTCACTGTCAAGCGGGTCGGACGCGGAACGGTCAAGGAAGGCCAACACGGCATTTCGATGAGGTGTCGCGAGCTTGCGAAACACCAGCCGGCTAGCGAGCGCATCCACCAACCCACCGTGCGTCCTCGGAAGCCGCTTCGGCAGCAGCGACCGCAGTGGTGGCTGCCGCAACGAGTCCGGCCACCAGTGGGCAGCCAGCGACAAGTGGGTGTTCCATCGACCGAGCGTTCCCCCTGCCGATTGCCACGACACGGCCTCGTCGGGGAATCCGTCGGGTGGGCTCCACGCCAAGGGCTGCTGACCCATGCCGTCTGCCACCCACACCAGGGCTTGCATGCCACCCTTACCGCTCTTGTCTGGCTGGTACCCGAGGACGCGAAGCGTCGCTGCCAGGTCTTCAAACGGACGCCGAGTCTTCGCCCCGACCGATGACTCGAACTCGGGGCTGAGGAAGAGCTGTCGCAGCACCGGGACGATGGCCGTGCCCCGGCTGAGGTACGTGGCGGCGAGGCGGCTGACCAGTGCCTCGTCTGGGTGGTCGGACACAAATCGCACACACAACTTGTGGGCGAGATAGTGCGCCGTGGCCGGGTGGTTCGCGAGGTACTTCAGATAGCGAATCCCCACCTTGTAGCCGTCGGCATCTGGGTTCGGATCGGAGAAGCCCATGACCGACACCGGGCCGCGGAAGTGCTCGCTGCCTGTGTACTTGAAGGTGCCGCGCGCCCAGTTGATCCCAAACCCGGTCATGATGAGCGTCGAGTTGCGCATGTCCTCTTCGTTGTACCCACCGTCGACGCTCACGGAGTGCAGCTCGAGCAACTCACGCCCGTAGTTCTCGTTCGGGTTGTCCTTCGTCGAGTCGGCGTTGTTCAGATACAGCAGCATCGCCGGGTGCGTAGCGCTCGCGATGAGCATGTCCTCAAAACGACCTAGAGCATGCTTGCGAATCACCGTGCGGTCGTAGTCCTGGCGGTTGTCCCACACCCGATCGCTCGGGTTCGTGACGTTGAGGTGATTCGACCAGAACTCACACATGACCTCGAACAGTTGCCGTTTGCTCCACACCGAACGCGCGATGGTGGCTGCACTCACGTCGAACATCAGGTCCCACGAGAACGGCTCGAGACCATCACGTGCTTGCGGGATCGTCCACGACACCCGGGGGAAGCGGTCTTTGATGAGCCGCGCGCAGTCAGTGTCGTCGATCGCCGAGGGGTTGAGTTGACGATCGAGCCAGCCGCGACGCCCCTGCGTCTTCATCGCCGACACCAGGGACGGGGTGGGTCCAAAGGTGGCTCGACGTAGCAGATGAAGATTCAGATCGTCGGCCACGAAGTCTGACCCTGGACCGGGCTCAGCCGCGACGGCTTCGGCCGACCCCACCGCGGTGACGGCGAGGCCCCCAGCGCCAGCAGCGGCAAGCCCCAGCACATTGCGTCGGGTGAGCGTTGTCATGCTCAGGTGTCGTCGCGTGGGCCCGCGCATCTTGACCAAACGTTACGGCTGTCACCCATTTGGGCTCGTGCATGTGGGCTAGACGCCGGTGAGTAGGCCTCACCCAGGGCCAGTGCGCTACCAGGAGTGCGATATACCGACAAGCGCGGCAGCAATCCGCGCCTCGTCGCGATGCTGCCGCCTGGCACAGAGAGTCGGAGCCACGAGTCAGTGTCGTAGGCAATCGCGACGCCGTCACCCGGGCCCATCAACCCCAACGATTCGGCAGCGTGAGCGCACCGCACCGGGACCTCACCCAGACACGTCCGCTCCCACACGTCATTGGCAATTTGTTCGAGAGCTCCGCGATCTGTGACGCCCTCGGCTCGCTCTCGAAAGAAGTGCTTCGCCGAGTCGACGGATGCTCGGACGCCGGCAACGTCGCCGCGCACTCGCTCCTGCCATCCGGTACGAGGCGGCAGCAGACCGACCCACGTCGGACCACTCACGATCGGGGGTAGCTCGATCGGCCCGGCGAGTCGAGCCGTTCTAGCAGCCGTTGAGCGGACACCGTGGCATCGACGGTGCACTCGGCCGCAAGAGCAACGGGTCGAAGTGCCACGACCTCGAAGGGAGGCCCGCTCCACACCCCGAGAACAGCCCGTGAGGCTTGCAGGCGTACCGCTGCCCGGTTGTCCAACGCTACGAGGCGCTCGAGGTACTGCAGCAAGCCGCGCCGCTCGGCGTCCCCTGCGATCTCGATCGCGGTCACGGTGACTCAGAGTAGGTTCTCAGGGTCTCGGCAGTCTCGAGGAACGGTTCGAGCGCCACACGCTCTTCAGTCGACAACCGTCGGGGGCGTCCGGCGTCCACGTCGTACGGGACGAGCACGGTGCTGGCAGTCGCATAGACCGGCCCACCATCGTCGTGGATCTCGTACGACACGGTGAACGACGAGTTGCCGAGTCGTGCCACCCACACATCGATCGGAATCGGCTCAGGTCGAAAGACCAGCGGTGCGGTGTAGTTGATCTCGTGCCGAGCGACCACGATGCCGGACGCCAGTCGCTCTCGCGCGATCTGTTCGCCAGCGTTCACGAACAACAGGTCAACTCGAGCCTCTTCGAGGTAGGTGAAGAACGCCGTGTTGTTGACGTGGCCGAAGGCGTCCATATCTGACCAGCGAAGGGCGCATTGGAAGCGATGCCGTGCCATGCGAGTAGGCCGTCGATCAGCCGCGCGTGAGTTTGCGGTAGGTGGTTCGGTGCGGGCGGGCCGCATCGGCTCCGAGCCGCTGCACCTTGTTCTTCTCGTACGAGTCGAAGTTGCCCTCGAACCAGAACCACTGCGAGTCGCCCTCGTAGGCCAAGATGTGCGTCGCCACGCGGTCGAGGAACCACCTGTCGTGTGACGTGATCACGGCGCAACCCGGGAACTCGAGCAGCGCGTCTTCCAGGCTCGACAACGTCTCGACGTCGAGGTCGTTCGTCGGTTCGTCGAGCAACAGAACGTTGCCGCCCTGCTTGAGAGTCAGTGCAAGATTGAGCCGGTTGCGCTCGCCACCAGACAGCACCTTTGCCGGCTTCTGTTGATCTGGGCCCTTGAACCCGAACGCTGCAACGTAGGCACGCGACGGCATCTCGACGTTGCCCACCTTGATCCAATCGAGCCCGTCAGAGACGACCTCGAACAAGGTCTTGTCGCTGTCGAGACCCTCGCGACCCTGGTCGACGTACGAAATCTTGACGGTGTCACCGACCTTGATCTCACCGCTGTCGGGCTTCTCTTCGCCCACGATCATGCGAAAGAGCGTGGTCTTGCCGACGCCGTTGGGTCCGATGACTCCCACAATGCCGTTTCGTGGCAGCGAGAACGAGAGGTTGTCCATCAAGAGGCGATCGTCGAACCCTTTGGTGAGCTCGTGCGCCTCGATCACGGTGCCACCCAGCCGCGGGCCAGGTGGAATCTGGATCTCTTCGAAGTCGAGCTTGCGATGCTTGTCGGCTTCGGCCGCCATCTCTTCGTACCGATCCAGTCGCGCCTTGCTCTTCGTCTGACGTGCCTTCGCGTTGGAGCGCACCCATTCCAACTCGTCCTGCAGCCGCTTCTTGCGCTTGACGTCCTTCTGGCCCTCGACCTTCAGGCGGGCAGCCTTGGCTTCAAGGTAGGTCGAGTAGTTGCCCTCGTAGGGATAGGCACGACCACGGTCGAGTTCGAGGATCCACTGGGCCACGTTGTCGAGGAAGTACCTGTCGTGCGTCACAGCGACCACGGTGCCCGGGTACTTCTCGAGGTGCTGCTCAAGCCACAGCACGCTCTCGGCGTCAAGGTGGTTGGTCGGTTCGTCGAGCAACAGCAGATCGGGTTGCTGAAGCAGCAACTTGCACAAGCGCCACGCGGCGGCGTTCTCCACCGGACAGCACCGTGACGTCGGCCTCAGGAGGAGGACAGCGCAAGGCATCCATCGCTTGCTCAAGCTGTGAGTCGAGATCCCAGGCATTCCGGTGGTCGAGCTGCTCCTGCAGGGTGCCCATCTCTGACATGAGCGCATCGAAGTCGGCGTCTGGCTCGGCCATGAGCTGCGAGATCTCGTTGAATCGATCAAGCATGCCCTTGGTCTCGGCGACGCCGTCCTGCACGTTCTCGAGAACCGTCTTGCTCCCGTCCAGCTCTGGCTCCTGGAGCAGGATCCCGACTGTGTACCCCGGGCTGAGCGTGGCATCACCGTTGGACGGCTGGTCCAGCCCCGCCATGATCTTCAAGACGCTCGACTTGCCAGCACCGTTGGGCCCAACGACACCAATCTTGGCGCCTGGGAAGAACGCCAGCGTGACGTCGTCAAGGATCACCTTGTCGCCGTGCGCCTTGCGTGCCTTGGACATCGCGTAAATGAACTCAGCCATGGCGTGAGCCTAACGAGGGTCGACCCTGCCAGTTTGCTCGGTCGTCAACCGAGCACGGTCACGCGACGTCGCTTGCCCGAGGTTCGTCGAACGGGTCAGCCACCCTCGGTCGTGGGTCTTCTGCCACAGGTACCTCAGCTGGAGCCTGAGTCGGTGTCGCACGCGGGGGACGGCTGAACGCCGCACTGCCCAGCGCAAGGTCGTGCCCAACCGAGGTGGCGATGACTTCGATCCCCTGCTTCGGGCCCGTGTCGCTCTCGTACTTCGTGACGCGAAGGCGTCCACGCACGATCACGGGTTGCCCCTTCTGCACTGAGGCGTGGACATGCTCGGCCAGCCGCCGCCAGCAGACGACATCCATCCACACGGTCTCTCGCTCAACCCACTCGTTCCGGTCACGGTCGAAGAAGCGCTCAGCTGTTGCCAGTCGAAACTTCGCGCGCTTCGCGCGTTCACCCTCGAAGAGTCGAACGTCACTTCCCACCGTCCCGTTCACAGTCACAAAGATCTCGTTCATGGGGTCTCCTTTGCTGTCGGTTGCCTGCAGCCTGCTCACCCGCGACGGATTCGTCTCGCGACAGCGGCGAACTGTGGAAACCCGGAGTCGGCCGGCTACTAGGGTGGATATCTGCCGCTACGTAGGTCGCACCCCATCAACCCGAGGAGCGCTGCATGGTCGATCCCATCGCCGGGCCGAGACCGCCCGGCGCCTGCGACGCCATCGTCGTCTTCGGCATCACGGGTGACTTGGCTTACAAGAAGATCTTTCCTGCGCTGCACAACCTTGCGCACCTCGGACGCCTTGACGTTCCGGTCATCGGGGTGGCACGCGGCGATCGAACCGAGCAGTGGCTACGCGATCACATTCGCAACAGCGTCGAGGCTTACGCAGATGCTCCTGACCCGGACGCCGTGGAGGAGCTTGAGAAGCGGCTCACCTTCGTAGCCGGTGACTACAGCGAGCCCGAGACCTTCCAGCGGCTGAAGGAACTGCTGAGCAGCTGCGCCAGACCGTTGTTCTACTTGGCAATCCCGCCGAGCCTGTTTCAGGTGGTCGTCGGTCACCTCGCGGACGCCGGCCTGGCGGCGCGCGGGCGCGTTGTCGTCGAGAAGCCGTTCGGGCGTGACCTCGCGTCGATGCGCGAGCTCGACGACGCGATCCATCGTGCCTTCGGTGAGGACGACGTCTTTCGGATCGACCACTACCTGGGTAAAGAGTCGGTGCAGAACCTGCTCTACTTCCGCTTCGCGAACTCGGTGCTCGAACCGCTGTGGAATCGCGACTACGTGTCCAGCGTGCAGATCACTATGGCCGAGGCCTTCGGTGTCGAGGGGCGCGGTGCTCTCTACGAAGAGCTCGGTGCAGTACGCGATGTGGTGCAGAACCACCTGCTGCAAGTGGTGTCGCTGCTGAGCATGGAGCCACCGGTTCGCATGAGCCCTGGGCCCCTGCGGGACGAGCGCGTCAAGGTGCTGCAAGCCATCAGGCAGCCGCGCCGCGACGACCTGGTGCGTGGGCAATACCTGGGCTACACCGATGAACCCGGTGTCGCTCCAGACTCCACGACCGAGACCTATGCGGCGCTCCGGCTCTATGTCGACTCGTGGCGATGGGGTGGGGTGCCCTTCTTGATTCGTGCCGGTAAGCACCTGCCAGTCACGGCAACCGAGGTGCTCGCCACGTTCCATCGGCCTCCTCAACTGCTCTTTGACGAAACCCTTCCGCGCGACAGCAACCACCTGCGCTTCCGCCTCGGCCCCGACCGCGTCTCCATTGCCCTCGGCGTCCGAAGCAAGCGACCGGGCGAAGAACAAGTGGGACGCAACGTCGAGCTGTACATGGCTGACGACGAGACCGGCTCGATGACGGCGTACGAACGCCTCATTGACGACGCGATGGACGGTGACCCCACCTTGTTCGCCCGCGCCGACGCGGTAGCGGCTTCGTGGTCGATCGTTGACAGCCTGCTCGACGGTCGATCAAGTGAGCCACCTGAGATCTATCGACAAGGAACGTGGGGACCAGCGGCAGGCGACGCACTCGCCGCGCAGGTGGGCGGCTGGCACGAACCAGGTCCGAACTAGCACGATGCGAGTAGTCGTCAGCGAGACCTCGATGTTGGCGGCCGAAGCAGCGGCAGTATCCATCGCCGATGGCCTCAACACCGCGATCGACGAGCGCGGTGAGGCGTCGCTGGCGCTTAGCGGAGGTAAGACACCAGAGCCGATGGTGCGGCACCTCGCCACGCTCCCCGTCACCTGGAACCGAGTACACCTTTGGCAGGTCGACGAGCGAGCGGTTGACGCTCACGACCCGGATCGCAACTGGCTGTCCTTCCAGACGCTGACGGCGTTGCTGCCGTCCGACCACCTGCACCCCATGCCGGTCGAGGCTCTGGACGCTGATGAGCTGTACGCGGACGAGTTGCAGGCCGTCGTCGGGTCTCCGCCGGCGCTCGACGTCGTTCACCTCGGGCTAGGGAGTGACGGCCACACTGCCTCGCTCGTTCCTGGCAGCCCGGCCGTCGACATCACCGACCGAACAGTGAGCTGGGTCGACGAGTACCAAGGTCACCGACGCCTGACGCTGACACGTCCGGTGCTGCAAGCGGCACGACAGCAGGTCTGGCTCGTTGTTGGATCAGGCAAGGCCGAGGCTGCCTCGGAATTAGTTGGCGGCCACGGTGACTCTCCCGCGTCCAGGGTCGCAGTGGGTGCGGTCGGCACGGTGTTCCTGGACGCCGCCGCCGCACCTTAGGTCAGTCGGCGTGCTCGACGGGGTGACCGCCGAAGGCATTCCTCATCATCGCGAGCAACTGGTTGGTGAAGTCGCTACGGCCCTGACTCGCGAACCGCTCCATCAACGCCGCCGAGATCACTGGGGCCGGGACGCCGACATCGATCGCTTCGCGCACCGTCCACCTGCCCTCACCGCTGTCAGCGACAACCGGAGCGGCAGCCGCGATGCTCGCCGGATCGTGCAGCGCCGTCGCTGTGAGGTCGAGTAGCCAGGATCGAATGACCGTTCCGTAGCGCCATGCCTCGGCAACCCCTGAAAGGTCTTTCACCAAGTCGTCGCGCGCATTCAGCAGGGCGAAACCCTCGGCCAGTGCTTGCATCGCGCCGTACTCGATCCCGTTGTGCACCATCTTCGTGAAGTGTCCGGCTCCGACCGGGCCGGCATGCACCCAGCCGGTCTCGGCCGTCGGGGCCAGCGTCCGCAGCACCGGGGTGAGGAGTTCGATGTCGTCGTCGGCCCCACCGGCCATCAGGCCGTAGCCCTCGTCAAGACCCCACACCCCACCAGAGACTCCGACGTCGACAAACCCGATACCGGTGTCAGCCAGCAACTCGGCTCGCCTCATGGAGTCTCGATAGTCGGCGTTGCCACCGTCAACGATCAAGTCACCCTCGGTGAGTCGCTCCTTCGCCTGGAGGAGCACCGTCTCGGTCACCTCGCCCGCTGGAAGCATGAGCCAGACCACCCGGCGTCCACTGTCGGCCGCCAACGCGTCATCGAGGGCACCGACCGCAGTCACACCCGCAACACCTGCAAGTGCATCTCGTGCGTCAGCGTTCGGATCAACCGCGAAGACTTGATGGCCACCGAGGGCGAGACGCCTCGTCATGTTGCCGCCCATGCGGCCAAGCCCAACCAACGTCAGTTGCATATCAGCTCCTGCTCTCTGCGCGTGGTGTCACCTGGAGCGTAGGGGTCACGCGCGGGTACCAGCGACAACTGGTGTGGGCTCATGCCACGCGTGCACCGTGTCGGGTCGGTAACGATCGATATGCGACCCGTTGGCCGGCTTTGACGTGCGGGGCAATGCACGTACCTTCGGGGCATGACACGACGGGGCATTCGGACCATCGCGGGCGGGGTCGCAACCGCACTCGTCGCAGCGTTGGCCATATCACTGCCAACCGGCTCGTCGGCCGCCGAGGACTACGGCCCCGGCGTCGCCATGCTCGAGTCGTGGTGGGACGCCGGGACGCGTGGGGATCTCGCCAGTGACGCGGCGATGCTTGCTGCCGCCGAGAGCAAGGCACAAGACAGGATCGGCAAACCGAAGGTCTCGCTCGACGGTGTCGCCAAGACCGTGTTCGCGATCAGTACTCCGACTGGCGCAGTTGCCGTCGCCGTCCAGCACGCCACCGACACCCGAGGGGGGCAGACCACCATCGCCCAGGGAGTCTCGCTCCCGGTGGCTGTGACGACTTGGTTCGACGAGACCGGAAGCATCTACAAGGCGTCGACATGGTTCCCAGTGAGCGCTGAGGAGTCCGCGACCGGCCCGAATGACGGTGGGCTTCTCATCGGTGTCTGGTCAGACTCAGAGCAACGACACCTCGTGCTGATGGACAGCGGGTATCCGACCCGGGTCATCGACGGATACCTCGTCCCTCGCTTCAGTTCTCCGGACGACCTGCTGCAGCGCACCGAGAAGCGGCTAGTCGACTTCGGAAGCAGCGGATACGCCTCCCTGACGATGGGGAAGAACATCATTCCCGGTTCCGCCGACCTCTTCATCCAGCAGACGGACCCGCTATCGAACTACCCAGAGACTCAAGGCGGGGCGTGGGACTGGCAGGGATACACCCACGACGACATCCCCTGGGACCTTTGGTTCGAGGGACACGGCGGCACCAGCGACCTGAAGATCAAGCCGTGGCCAGCCGCGTACGAACACAACCGCGTCGCCACACGCAAGGCGAAGATGTGGACCGAGCAGCGCGTGTCCTTCGACGTGAGCCTGTGGGGTTCTCCGCTGCAGGCAAAGCTTCCTGGTGGCGAGCGTGTGTTGTTCCGCAACGTCCTATGGGGCGACGCCTATGTCGCGTTCGTGCGCTTTCCGAGTGACCGCGTGGTCGGCGTCCGGTGCACCACTCCAGGCCGCGTCCTTGCCGCCTCGTGTCGATTGCCCCGAGACCTGGGCCGGCTCTTCGTGACCGATGACCCTTTCAGCTGGCGAGTTGGTTCTCGCGACTGGCAACCAGGTCGGCAAGCGGCCCACGAGCTCACCCGAGCGGCCATCATTCCCTTGCGAGCAACGGTTCGCGTCCGGCCGTACGTCGGCGACCCGTACCCACTGTTCGACTAGTAGCCGGCTATCGAGCATGCCCAAACGCAGTGCGGGGCTACTCCCCTACCGTCGTCGTGACGAGGGCGTCGAGGTGTTCATCGTCCACCCAGGTGGTCCGTTCTGGGCTCACAAGGACGCTGGTGCGTGGTCGATCGCAAAGGGCGAGTACGAGCCTGGCGATGACCCCTTAACGACCGCGTTGCGCGAGTTCGAAGAAGAGGTTGGGCGTCCGGCCCCCGACGGTGAACCGGTTCCGCTCGGTGAGATCAAGCAGCGCAGCGGCAAAGTGATTACGGTGTTCGCGCTCGAATGTGACTTCGAGGTCGTCGCCGTCAAGAGCAACATGTTCACCCTCGAATGGCCTCGGGGATCCGGCACCTTTCAGGAGTTTCCGGAGGTCGACGATGGGCGCTGGATGTCGCTCGACGATGCTCGGAAGGCACTGATCCCGGGGCAGCACGGATTCCTTGATCGGCTGGTCGCGGCAGTCAGTTAGCGACTGCCACGACTACTAGTCCCGCAGGACAGCACCCGAGCCGACGAGTGCGGCCGGGGGTTCGATCGCGCTCCGGTCGGGGGTGGATCCGGGGCGGTCCATCCCCCGCTCGACATCGATCGTCGGGAGCAGCCGGTCGAGCCACCCCGGGAGCCACCAGTTGGCATCCCCCAGCAGTTTCATCGTCGCCGGCACAAGGATGAGTCGGACAACGGTGGCGTCGAGGAAGATTGCTGTCGCCAGGCCGAGCCCCATCATCTTGATCGCCGGATCATCACCAAGCATGAAGCCGCTGAACACCGCGATCATGATGAGCGCCGCTGAGGTAATGACTCGGCCGGTGCGGGCGATGCCGCGAACAACCGAATCCTCGTTGTCACCGCTGCGCTGATACTCCTCGCGCACCCGGCTCAGCAGAAAGACCTCGTAGTCCATCGAGAGTCCGAAGAGAATCGCGAACATGATCATCGGGATGAACGCGATGATCGGCACGGTCTCCTCTAGGCCGATGAGGTCCTTACCCCAGCCCCACTGAAAGACCATGACCATGACGCCGTACGCCGCGCCGATGCTCAGCAGGTTCATGAGCGCGGCCTTCAAGGGGACGAGCACGGATCGGAATACCAGCGTGAGCAGCAGGAAGGACAGCAGAACAACCGCGGCGATGAACAGCGGAAGCCGGTCCCCCACTCGGCCGCCGAGGTCGCTCCAGGTGGCCGTCTGCCCACCGATGTGAGCGACCGCCGGGCTGTCCGCCAGCACCTGTGGAAAGACCTCTGCGCGCAGCCGCTCGATGGTCTCGATCGTTGCGGTGTCCTGCGGCGCACTGGCGGGGATGGCGATCAGGGTTGTCACCGAACCGTTCCCGCTCACCTCGGCTGGAGCAACCGATGCGATCCCCGAGTCCGCCTCGATGGCTTTTGCCAGCGGGTCGACGACGCCGGAGTCCTGTGACGTGTCAACTGCGATCACGAGCGGCCCGTTGACTCCTGGGCCGAACCCGTCGGCGAGCAAGTCGTGGGCGCGGCGTTCGGTTCTGCTGTCCGGAAGCGCACCTTCGTCGGGAAATCCCAGCTGGAGCGACAGGGCTGGTGCTGCTAGTGCGACCAGCAACACCGCACCGCCGATGGCGTAACCCCAAGCATGCCGCGAGACGTGCTGGCCCCACCGCAGCCATCCCGTGCCTTGGTGCGTGTGTGGCGTGCGCCGCTTGGAGCGAAGGCCGTTGACACGGTGTCCCGCGAGGCCAAGCAAGGCAGGAAGCAGCGTGACGGCTAGCGCCACCATCACCGTCACGATGACGGCGACCGCTATTCCCGCCGCAGCCATGAACGGAATACCCGAGATCGCAAGGCCGAGGATCGCGATGACGACAACACCGCCGGCGAAGACGACAGACTGCCCGGCCGTGGCAACGGCTCGCCCGACCGACTCCTCAACTCCCAAGCCACGCGCAAGCAGTTCGCGGTACCTCGTGACCAGGAAGAGTGAGTAGTCGATGCCCACACCAAGGCCGACCATGGCGCCCACCACCGGGGCGAAGCTTGGGATATCGATGAGATAGGTGACCAGTGACAGAGCACTAACCCCCACGCCCAACCCGATGAGAGCCATACCGATCGGCAGTCCCATCGCGATGACCGACCCGAACGCGAGCAACAAGATGACGACTGCCGCGACGAGACCTAGTACCTCTCCTACGCCAGTTCCCGGCTCTTCGAAGGCAAAGAAGAGGTCACCGCTGGCCTCAATCTGCAAGGTCGATCCAGCGCGGGCATCGTCAGCAAGGGCCTTGAGGTTCTCCAGGTCGACTGGGTCGAGTTCCTCGAGCACCGGGTACTGCACGCGGATCGCCGCCACCGAGCCGTCCGGGGAGATCGACGTGCTTGTGTCAACCACGTGCGGCAGGGCGGCTACTGACTCCTTGAGAGCAGCGAGGTCGGAACGCTCGGGGCCGACATCCGACAAGTGCGCACTACCGTCGAGTGGACTGACGACGACTTGGGCGGTGAGCCCAGCGCGATCGGACTGCGCGGCCTGTTGAAGTTCGACAGCCTGCTGGGAGTCAAGGCCAGGCACCACAAAGGAGTCTTCGAGTTGCTTGCCGAAACCAGCCGACGCTGCGACCAGAAGCACCGAGACGATCAGCCAGGTGGTGATGACGCGCCATGGGCGTCGAGCGGCCAGTCGGCCCCAGCGATACATCAGACTCGACATGGTGACACTCCTTGGCAGTTGCGGCGTCGCCGACGCGATCGTCGAGACCACCCCAAATGTCGCGACAGCCAGCAGTGCCGTCATCGGCCACAGCGCCTGCACTCTTCCCCGTCTTATGGTCGGGACGCGTCTGGCACCTTTGGCCGAGCCGCCGCCAGTTGGGGCCGCCTACTGTGAGGCCGTGACCTCCGATGCTTTGCGTGCGCTGTGGGACGAGCCGCGCGCTGAGAACGCGCCAGCGCGGGTGTGGCGCGACTGGCTTCTGGTGGGCATCGTCGTGCTCGCGGCAGTCATCGAAGGAGCATTTCGCCCCGATGTGCTGTGGCGTCCGATAGCGATTGCGCTGTCGTTGGTTCTGGTGTGGTCGTTGTTGTGGCGTCGCACGCATCCGCTGACGACGGTGGCGATCGCCTTCGGAGCGGTGAGCGCACTGTCGGTCGCATCACTGGTCGCGGACGTGGGTCCCTTGGGTCTGTACTCGACCGCGTACATCCTCGTCCTGGCGTACTCGCTGCTGCGCTGGGGCAGCGGGCGCGAGATCATCCTGGGCCTGCCAATCATCCTTGTCACCTATGGGCTGGGAATCGCTGCCGACTACACCGGCGCCGGCGAGGCGATCGCGGGGGCAGTCTTTGGCTTATTCCCGGCGATGCTTGGTGCCCTGGTGCGCTACCAGTCGAGCTATCAACGCAACGAACGCGAGCGGGTCAGGCTCCGCGAGCGTGAGCAACTCGCACGGGAGCTGCACGACACCGTGGCGCATCACGTCTCCGCCATCGCCGTCAGGGCCCAAGCGGGTCGGGTCGTCGGTGCCGCTGAACCAGAAGCCGTCCTCGACTCGTTGCGGCTGATTGAAGCCGAGGCCTCACGCGCACTGACCGAGATGCGCCTGATGGTTGGTGCACTTCGCGATGGTGAACAAGCCGAGCTCGCACCACTGCATGGCATCGCTGACATCAAGAAGCTCGCCTTCACCGACGGTGGGGCACCGCAGGTATCAGTGCAGCTAACGGGTGCCCTCGATGACCTCGGTCCGTCGGTCGAAGCGGCGCTCTACCGCTTGGCGCAGGAGTCCATCACCAATGCATTGCGACACGCCAAGCACGCCACCAGAATCGAGGTCACCGTGGATGGTGACCGAGAGAACGTGCAGCTCACCGTTACTGACGACGGCGATGCCCTGCAGCCCACCCATGCCTGGTCGGGTTATGGGCTCGTGGGCATGAGTGAACGAGCGGCCCTGCTGGGCGGCAATCTGCAGGCCGGCCCAGTTCCGCATGGGGGCTGGGTAGTTTCTGCTGTGATACCCAAGGTTGGATCGCGTAGATGACCATCAGCGTGCTAGTCGCCGACGACCAAGAGATCGTGCGAACCGGGCTCGCCATGATTGTCGACGCTCAGCCGGAACTTGAGATCGTCGGCCAGGCGGCTGATGGGCGCGCTGCCGTCGAATTGGCCCGCAAGCTTCGTCCCGACGTCTGTCTCTTCGACATTCGCATGCCGGAGCTCGATGGGATCGAGGCCACTCGCCAACTTGCCGGTCCTGATGTGGAAGACCCGCTCGCCGTTGTCGTCATCACCACCTTCGACCACGACGAGTACGTGCATGGCGCTCTCAAGGCAGGAGCTCGCGGGTTCCTACTCAAGGACGCCGGTCCCGAGTTGCTCGTCCAAGCCATCCACGCCGCCGCCAACGGCGACGCCCTCATAGCACCGAACGTGACCGCTCGGCTGCTATCGGTGTTCAGCGGTTCAGGAAGTCTTCACCCTCCAGTTCAACCCGTCGTACCACTCACCGACCGCGAGGAGGACGTGCTCCTGACGGTTGCTCGCGGCCGCACCAACTCCGAGATCGCCGAGGACCTGCACATCAGTCTCAGCACGGTGAAGACGCACCTCACCGCCCTCATGGGCAAACTTGGCGTCAGGAACCGCGTTGAGCTCGCGATGTGGGCCTACGAGACAGGCCGGGTTCAGTAGTGGATGCCCAGCGAAGTGCGTGGACTCGTCGGCTCTACACCTCCGGCTCGCGGCGCAGACCCGGGATCGGTCGTCAAGGCGATCGACCACGCTGGCGTCGTATCCGCTGAAGCTGCCTGAACGCCCTACGGAACTCCGACACCGCCTCACGCTCTTCTCGGCGGAAACCTCGACGACGCCAGAGGGAACAGACACGCTCGACTGGTGTCCGCCGGCGGTCACTCTGCAACACGTAACTCCAGACGGGACCTGTTCTCACCCACCTGCAGGCAGTTGATCGTCGATGAAGTTGTAGATCGGTCCGCCCCAGCTGGTGGTCAATCCCCGGCCGAGCTTGACCCCGCACACCAAGCCGTTGTCATTGCCCGGCCTTCCGTACGAGAGCACCCCGCTGCTCGAGTCATCGATCCTGCCTGGCATCTCGTAGCCCTCGGCGGCCAACGCAGCGACCGAGAAGATCCGGAAACCTGAGGGGCACCCTCCCGTGGGACCTGCGGCGTTGGCCGGCGCTACTGCGCCAGCAGTGCAAAGCGCTGTGACAACTAGTGGAGTCAGTAGCGACGTCGGACGAATGACCATGGTTGCTCCTTGGGGGATTGCCCTCGATCAGGTCGATCGAGCGAGGCCTACCTCAAGGGTGCAAGGCCCCCCACGAAGGAACCATTCGGCATTTGACTAGTTCTAGACGGAAGGCCTGGATTCACTTCTGAGGCGTGGATAAGGTGCACACGACGCTGAGGGGTGACGAAATGACGAGTAGATCTGTCAGCGATGCAGATGTCCATCGGATCTTCCAGCTTGTCGAGGATTCATACTCAGACCCCTCCGACCAGGCACTCCCCCCGGTCGCTCTAGAACGGGCATTCGACCTGGTCGCCTGCGACATCAATAGCTTCGTCGACTTCGACCCCTACCTGCGCGAGACGTACGAGTTCCTGGGCTATCCAGTCGACTCGACCGACGAAAGTGCCGACGATGATGAGGCCTTCTGGCGGCACTACTGGGATACCCCGTCGTGTTACTGGCCGAGTAGATCCGGCAACGTACGAACGATCACAACTATCAGCGACTTCTACAGCCAACGCGAGTTTCGCGATAGTGGCATGTACACCGACTACCTAGCACACAGCGACATACGGCACGGCATGATGATGTGCCTCGGTGGAGCTGGAAGCCGCACTCGTCGCGTCCTCTTCTGGCGCACCGGGGACACGGACTTCGATGACCATGACCGGATGCTTCTCGCACTTCTCCGAGCACCGCTGACTGAGGTGTTCCGTCACCGTGCAGGCACGGCACGTTCCGAAAGCCTGCTCACACCCCGACAGCGGGAACTCATTCAACTGGTCGCAGACGGACACACGAACGCCGAGATCGCCAGACACCTCTTCGTCTCGGTCTCGACGATCCGCAAGCACCTCGAGAACATCTACGACCGCCTTGGGGTCACCAATCGCACGGCCGCGGTCGCTCAACTGTTTCCCGCTGAAAGAAGCTAACTTCGAGCGGGAGGCAACTCCGCGCTCCTCGATGTGTGAGTCACTAGGGGATCGTGGGCTTCTACTCGCGAGCGAATGGGACGCCGACAGCCACCTCGGCATCTGCGTCGCGCGCGTACCGGTGTCCTGAGTAGACGGCAGTCGCGATCGTGCCCGGAGCAAGACAGTCACCGATGCGCTGGACGGGGTGCCGATCTTTCAGCGCCTGGTAGAGGGAGTCCACAGGCTCCCGAGAGGTAACCATCACCACGCTGACAGCCTCGACCTCCCTAGCAGCCTCAGTGTGGACAGACTCGAGCGTCACCGACCCCTCGTTGACGCTCGCCAGGGTCGTCCCCGTCTCGACGGCGATACCGAGCCGGAGGATCCGCGCCTGGATTCGATGCTGCTCTTCGGTGTGTGTCGTCCAGGTCGAAACCTCGTTCGCAGGAGTTACCAGGGTGACCTCGAGGCCGGCGCTGCGCAGGGCTTCAGCGATGACCCCGCCGATGTAGTAGTGGTCGTCGTCAAACACGACCACAGGTCCGTTCGGCATCGCGCCAGCCATGATGTCGTCCGGCGTGAGGATGGATGGAGAGTCAGATCCCGGTATCGCCGACGAGTGCCAGCGACCGATCCCGTCCCTGCGCCACCTTGCACCGGTTGCGATCACTACGCGGTCAGGGGCGAACTCAAGGATCTGTTCCTCGTCGATGGTGCTGTCGAGATAGACATCGACATTGGCCAGCTTCTCGATCTGGTTGAGGCGCCAATCGCGGACTCGCGCCCACTGACCAAGCCCTGGCAACGAGGACTCGAGCGTGACTCGACCGCCAAGCGCTCTGCGAGCTTCTGCCAGGGCGACGCTATAGCCGCGCTTGCCGAGTGACACCGCCGCTTCGAGACCGGCGGGGCCTCCACCGACGATCAGGATGCTCGCGTCTGATCCCCTTACCGGGATGCGTTCCGGATGCCAACCTTTCCGCCACTCTTCGCCCATCGTCGGGTTCTGCGTACAACGAATCGGGGTGCCCGTTTGGTCGCCCGCGTAGCAGATGTTGCAGCCGATGCATTCGCGGATCTCGTCGTCACGTCCTTCAGCGATCTTCTGTGGCAGGAACGGATCAGCGATGGACGGGCGTGCCGCACCCACGAGGTCGATCACGCCATCACGCACAAGTCGCAGCATCGTGTCCGGCGAGGTGAAGCGCCCCACGCTGACGACGGGCTTGTTCGTCACGCTCTTGACCCACGACGTCGTCGCCTCGAGTGCGGCCTCAGGCGTGAACCGCGATGTGCCCATCTCGTAGCTGTAGTCGTGCACTGTGATGTCCCACAGATCCGGCAGATCGGCCATGAGCTCCAACATCTCGCGGGGCTCCTGCGTGTCCTGATCGTCGTCATCACCACCTGTGCTTGCGGAGAATCGCACCGCTACCGCGCAGGTGTCCCCGATGGCCTCCTTCGTTTCCTCGATCAGTTCGCGCAGAAGCCGGGCCCGGTTCTTGAGTGAGCCGCCGTACTCGTCGGCTCGCTGGTTGGATGCCTGCAGGAACTGGCTGATCAGATAGTGGTGCGCCGCATAGACATAGACGATGTCGAAACCGGCCCTCTGCGCTCGTCGTGCCGCGTCGACGTGCCAGCGCTTGAACTCCCGGATATCGGCCTTGTCCATCGCTCGGGTCTGCACCGGGTCGTAGCCACCGGCCGGAATGCTGGTCGGGCCGAGTGGGGCTTCACGCGAATAGTGGTTAGCGCTCGACGGCCCTCCGTGCCAGAGCTCGACGCCGGCCAGTGCACCGTGCGCGTGGACCTTGTCGACCATCAGCGCGTGGCGATCGATGTCTTGGTCATCCCACAACGAGGCGGACGGATACGGCTCGTCATCGGACGTTGGGTGAATCGAGCAGTACTCGGTACAGACCGTGCCCCACCCACCCTCGGCCTTCACCTCGCGCATCGCGGCGAGTGTCTGAGGACGCCGGTATCCCATGCCCGTGCAGTGGGGAACTTGGTAGAAGCGGTTTGGAGCCGTCACCGGCCCGATGCGAACCGGCTCAAAGAGGACGTCGAAGCGAGGATCGCGCGGCATGGTCGCCCTCCGAGTGACTTGTGGCCCGGCGAACCTATCAACCCGAAAACACCCACAAGCCCACTAGGAGCCACCACAGCAAGCGGCGTGACGGCCGAAGACAGTGTCGTGGCCGGTGGGCCCTATGCCTGCAAGGGCGGCCATCTTCCTCACCGCCCCACGCTGACTTGTTGACGTCGCGTCGTACACGACCTCTCCAGCGATCATCGTGTGTTTGACGGCGGCCTCACGGATCTCATTCACCGGTCCGCTGGTGATGTCACGGTCCAAGATAATGAGGTCGGCGTTCTTACCCTGGGCGATGGTGCCGGTGTTCGGGCTGTGCATCTGGAAGGCGCTTGCCCGTGTGTGCATCCGCAGCGAGTGGCCACGTGAGATGGACTCGTCCGGATCGAGTGGTGTGGGGTCAGAGCTGTAGGTCGTGGTCCGATCCACCGCGGTCGCGATCTGATTGAAGGGGCTCAATGGATCGACTGGCCAGTCAGAGCCTCCAGCTAGACGCGCTCCGGCTGCGCTCAAGCTGCGTGCCGGGTACAGGCGATTGAACCTGCTCTCGCCGATGTACGGACGAAGCGCATCGAGCGTGAAGACGTTACGCACTGCCCACTGCAGCTGCATGCTCGCGATGACGTCAAGCTTGCCGAATCGTGCGTAGTCGTCTGGGTGCACCAGTTCCAGGTGAGTGATGGTGTGGCGGTTGCCGCTCCGCCCGTTGGCGCGAAGGGCGGCTTCGTACCCGTTGAGGGCGACTCGAACGGCGCGATCACCGATCGCGTGAGTGTGCACCTGCCAACCCTCACGATCGAGCGTGACCGCCAGCCGCCCAAAGTCACTGTTGCTGACGTACAGGTCACCCTTGTTGTCGGTCGGCTGTCCATCGGCGTCTAGGTATGGCTTGAGCAGCGCTGCGGTCTGGGCGGGGAACTCCATCACCCCGTCCATGAAGACTTTGGCTGTAGTCAGCCGCAATCGGGGTACGTCGCCGAAGCGAGAGCGTAGAGCTCTCAGCATTTCCGCTGCATCATCGGGTCTCGTGGCAAGTTCGGCGTCCACTGCAAGAGCGGGGATGACGGTCTGCTTGATGATGTCTCTGCCAAGCAGATCGCGATAGGTGCGCAGGCTGGCCCTGCTGGAGACGGCATCCATGAAGGACGTGATTCCACTCGCGAGCAGGAATACACCCATGTCCTGGTACGCGCCTGCCAGCTCCTCGTCCGTGGGAGGTGGAATGACTGCGGCGACCATCCACTGCGCGTTGTCCTTCAGCAGACCGGTCGCCTCACCCGTCCCATCCCGGACGATCTCACCACCCGAAGGATCTGGCGTGGCGTTGTCGACGCCGGCCAGCTCCAGTGCCCGACTGTTCACGAATGAGTTGTGGAAATCCGATCCCTGCAGGTAGATCGGACGTGCTGTGTCCAGCGCATCCAGCATGGATTTGTTGACAACTGTTCCCGGGGG
This sequence comes from uncultured Actinomycetota bacterium, assembly GCA_963712425.1. Taxonomy (GTDB): domain Bacteria; phylum Actinomycetota; class Actinomycetes; order JAHEKZ01; family JAHEKZ01; genus JAHEKZ01. The sequence goes on from CAVQHW010000001.1 coordinate 453,872, forward strand.
AAGGAGGCCCACGGGGTTCCAGTTCGTCACGTGCAGCCAGCCATCGGGTTCCTTGTCGCTGGTGGCGTCGAGCATGGACTGAAGCAACGCCTGAAGTTCTGGCACCGTGAGCTCGGCGTTGTTGAGTGAGGGGCTCAACGACTGTTCAGCTGCGGGCAGAGGGTGCATGTGACCGTCGTGGATCCCCGCCATGACGGTGCCGCCGCCTGCGTCGATTACCTCGGTGCTGTATCCGGCGAGGCGGCGGATCTCTCGGTTCGACCCCACTGCCGCGATGGTGCCGTCGGCTGCCACGGCGACGGCCGACGCACTCGGGTCATTCGTCCCGGTGAACACCTGCCCGTTGACGATGATGGTGCTCACCTGGGCCCCGCTTCCGGTCGCCCGCTGTCCCGCCTGGGCACTTGCCACGCCCGTCGCCGCCAGCACGCCTGCAGCCCCGGCCCCGCCCAGGAAGCTCCTCCGACCAATTTCCTTCGACATCGCATTCACCTTTCTCGTCGACGGGCACTGCCTGATGTCGGTACCGTGAGTGATTAAGCTGTTAATCACAAGGGGATGACTCCGATGGTTCACCAACGCCGGCGTCCCACCTTGAGACAGGTGGCCAAAGAGGCCGGAGTATCCACCGCGACGGTCTCGAACGTCATCAATGGCACCGGAAGGCTGTCCGAGGCCACGCGTACGCGTGTTATTGCAGCAGCCCGAAAGCTTGGCTATCAGCCCAAGAACTCTGTTCGAGCGCTCAGCCGAGGAGGCTCCGGCGTTCTGGGTCTCACCCTCACGACCTTTGACAGCGACTCGGTCTCCTACACCGAGATCCCCTACTACTCCGACCTGGTGCTGGCAGCAATCGGTGCCGCCAACGATCACGGTTACCTGCTGCAGGTGATGCCGAGCACACTCTCTCCGTGGATGTGGATGACTGCGCCACTCGATGGGGTGATCCACAGCGAACCGAAAGCCACGGACTCGGTGCGGGCCATCTTGCTGCAGCGTGAGATACCCATCGTCTACTCAGGCTCGCCGTTGGATAGCGGACCCGGGGACGCGTGGGTCGATAGCGATCACCGCCTTGCCGTCGAGCTGCTGGTTGAGAGATTCATCGAGGCCGGCGCACGCCGTATCGGCTTTCTCATGCCCGAACACAACGACGCATATCCGCAGCTCGTTCTATCCGCCTTCACCAGCGCCTGTGAGGAAAGGGGAGTCGACTCCTGTGTCGCAGACTTCGAACCTGTCCCCGACTACACAGCGTCAGAACGATCCGCGGTCAACCGGCTGCTCACCGGGTCGGAACGGCCGGATGCCCTCTTCGGGATCTACTCAGACTCGGGCCACAACATCCTCGCGCAGGTGCGCGAGCACGGCCTTCACGTGCCCGCCGACCTGCTAGTTGGCTGCTTCAGCGAGGACCCCGCCTACGCACTCACGGACCCGCCCATCACCACGCTCAGCCTGCAGCCGCGCTCCATCGCCGTTGAGGCGGTCGACCTGCTCGTCGCCCTGATCGGAGGGCGCCGAGGCATCGAGCGTCAGCGCATAGTGTCACCCGTTCTCCACGCGCGTGAGTCTTCCACGGGTCTCGCCAAGCACTAGCGCCGATAACGTCCCCCTAGACTTGATCCACCGCGATCCGACACGATCGCGGCAGTGTCTAATCGGTTTCTCATATGCAATTCCGCAAGTCCCGCCCGCCCCCATTGCCCCCGTAGGACGTGCGTAAAACTCCCTGCACCACCGCTGACCAGTGTGTTCACCATGGTGCGAGTGCGCCGTGGAAGTGGATTCGCTCGAATCCGGAAGTAGCCTGGAGGGCCTGACCGGATCTGACCGGATTTGACCGGCTGGGCGCGGCTTCTAGCGGGTGATGAGGTCGGCCATCTCGGCGTAGGTGATCCACGGAGTTGTCATCGCATCGTCGGTAGGGGCTACTGGACGGCCAGCTGTGAGGTCGGTGATCTCCTTCGAGTCCGGCGCGGGGAGCGGGCCGTCGACGTCGGCTTGCAGTCGCTCGTAGTTGGCGCGTGGCCAGCCGTGAAGGGTGGCCTGCTCCTGGGCGAAGGAGGAGACCTTCCACCCATCGCCGTCCTGTGCCCACGCCAGTTCTCTCACCCTGGTGCCCTCGATGTCGCCGAAGGCGACCATCCAGATGCCGTACTCCCGGCGTGCCGCGATGGTGAAGCGGTGAGCTCCGGGGCCACCGTGCTCCCTCATCTCGAGCACCTGTGTCCCGGTGGCGTCGACGACCTCCGCGATGTCAGCGAGGTGTGCGCGTACGTGCGGCGGCAGCTGGACGTTGGGTGGGTAAGTGCCGACCTCGATGATGCCCTTCATCGGGACGCCTGCACCGCGAAGGGCGAGAGCGAAGACGACCTGCCCGCACATCTCCTCCCGGACCTCCCGACCCATGGCGCCGAAGGCGAGCTCGTAGTGCTCCAGGGTTGCAAGCCCTGAGACGTTCGTCAGATGGATAGCACGCTCGTAGGTCACCTGTGTGGCGTCTGGCGCGGAGGCTGCCCTTCTCGCGGGACTCACGCCGCACCAGCCTGATCGTCGCCCGGCCGGTCGGTAACGGCCACGTCCAGTGCGCGGTTGAAGCGGTGTGCGTGCGCGATGAGCTTGTCGATCGCGCGCAGCGCGATGGCTGGGTCCTCATGCCCCACGAGGTCTCGCAGTCGGGTGATCGCGTCGCCCAGGTCCTCGTTCAGTTGACCCACTGCCTGGCGTTGGTGGTCCGCACGGCCTTCGCGAATCGCGGCGGCGATGTCGGGGTCACGCAGTCGACGTTGGACGGTCGACACGGAGACGTCGGCGATCTGGGCGATGTCCTCCAGGGACTTGCCAGCGACGGCGGCCGCAATGAGCCGTCCTTCGTCGCCCTTGAGTCCGTTCTTCATGATGTCCTCCTTGAGGATCTCGGGGATGGTGCCAAGCCCATGAGAACCCGAAGAGGGCACCTGACAAAGCCAGGTCGGCGCGCCAGGTCGGCCGGGAGCTAGGCCAAGAAAACTGACCCGCCTGAACGTCCTGTCCAGCATGTTCTGAGACCCGTCGCGGAGGACGGTGACCTCACGTGAGCGCCCGTTTTGACCCGCATTGGGTGCGCGGAGTTCACGCTCTGGGTCCGAGTTAACTGTGTGAGCTTCTTCACAAAGAATTCTGCCTCGCTACAGGGTGATGCAGGTCGATGGCATCGCCACACACCCGTCGCGAACAGCCGGCCGCCCTGACGACCGGTTGGCCGTCAACGGCCTGACTGGTACTTCTAAATGGCGTGATCGAGGGTGCTGGCTGAGACCCGTAGTTGCTGGGCGGCAGCGGTGACGAGGAGAGCGGCCTGATCTGACGGCACTCGCCGACCATGCAGACTGTTCGTGACGAACCGTTCCAGCATCCGATCAGGTTTGACCTCCTCCACACCGGTGTTCATCAGCACGTACCGCCAACTGATTCCAGATCGCTGTCCCGGGATCGCCGTCTACGCCTTCTTGCATTCACGGCGCCGGTCCTCGTCTCCGGCGACCTGTCGAAGATCGCCGGCGGTCCTCACCTGACGCTCGTCCAGCTCCTTCGCGGCCATCAGGATGGCGTCAGCTTTGAGGATCCCGCTTTGGGTGGAGGTTCGCTGGTGGTTGCCGATCCGCTGCGCCCAGCCCTCGGGTCCATCACACTCCTCGAAGGTGTCGATTAGCTCGGTGGTGTCGATTAGCTCGGTGACGCCATCGATGTTCTGGTGACGATCATCCCCGCGGTGTTTCGTGTAGCGGCCAACGACGTTGGCGACCGTCCCGTATCGAACGCCGATGGACTGGATAGCGTCGATGATGCACAGTGCCAGGTTGTTCGGATACCCAGCCGGCGCTGTCCACGTCACACGGTCACCGAAGACCTCCTTGGCGTAGCAGCTACGAGGGCTCCTCCGGGAGTGCGAACCTTGACAGCACTTACACGCGTGCAGCGGGGTACTTGTTGTCCGTTCCAGGTGGCCCAGTGACGATGGGCATTGCCCGAGTTCGACACCGCCATCCTCCCCAGCTTCTTGCCATCGATGAACACCGTGACGTGCCGGTTCGCGAGTCTTGAGATGTTGCGAATGTGCACCTCGATCTCCCGACCGTTCCTCATCATAGCCCCGGTGATACTCGGAGTAGCCCGATGCGGCGCGGTAGCTGCCACGACCGGCCAGCCGTGTGGACAGATCCGTCCACGTGGCTGTGGTGGTAGCGATGCCAGGAAGAGCAAGTGCTGCCGTGAGCATGGCTGGCGCAATCAGCCCTACCAGTCGCGTGGTTCGGCGCATGGCGACGCTCCTTTCATTCCAGCGTGCCCCCCCGTAGTTCTCCACCCTCGGTGAGGGAGCGGCAAGGAAGTAGGGGCGAACATCACCAACTGAGATCGCCCGCTGAAACATTGCTGTCGATCGACGCGGGACGAAGGCCCCTGGTCTGGCGTTGACGTGTGACGCACAGTTGAGGTATCGGGAAAGTAGGTGATGACCGATGACTACTGAGAGGTTGATGACGGCCACACGGGTCTGGGTTGTGGCGATCGTGGCTGCGCTTCTGGTGATGGGGGCGGTCGGCTTTGCCTGGGCGTATGGCCCAGGACGGATGATGCAGCCAGCTACCTACGCCTCTATTGGTGAAGACGTGGGCCATTGCCCGTGGGTTGATGGCCGACGAGACGGTGATCCGTCATGGACGGAGCACCGCCAGGAGATGCTCGATTGGCAACGACAGTTGCTCGACGGGCGCAAGTGGGACCAGTTGACCCCCACCCAGCGATGGGCGCTGATGGACCGGATGCATGATCCCGCTACCCACCAGTGGGGTTCGGGCGTACGGATGGATGCACCGCGATGGTTTCGAGGGGCGGTACGACCACGACCGGGACGGCGATGGGGACTGGATGATGCACGACTGAGCCTTGGCCACGAAGCTGCCGAATGTCAGGGGCAGTCGTCATCTCCCCGCCATGCGTCCACGCCTTCGCGAACTGCCACATAGCCGATGATCAGGGCCGCGACAGGGTCTGCCCACGCCCAGCCGAAGAGCGCGTTCACGGCTAACCCGACCAGCAGTACCGCCGACAGGTAGGTGCACAGGAGTGTTTGAACGCTGTCGGCCATGACGGTCGCTGACCCCAGGGCTCGTGCGGTGCGTCGTTTGGCGACCACCAACAGCGGCATCACCACCAACGATGTGGCGGCCAGGGCAATCCCCACTGGGGAGGAGTCGGGGTCCGCGCCAGCGAGAAGTGATCGGATGGAGTCGAGGGTGATGTAGGCCGCGAGAGCGAAGAACGCCAGGGCGATCCCCTTCATGGCGGCTTGCTCGCGTTCCTCGGGTAGACCCCGGAACTGCCAGACAATTACTAGCGCCGACAGGCACTCCACGATCGAGTCACCACCGAACGAAACCAACGCGACAGACCCGGCAGCGACTCCACTGGTGATGGCGACCACGGCCTCGACGGCGTTATAGCCCACCGTCGCCCAGGCTAGCCAGACGGCACGCCGCCCCCATGTGCCGCGGTCCGTGGTAGATGGCTGGTTGTCGCTCAAACTGCGGCATCCCTGATCAGCTCGGCGTCACGATCCTTCCGATAGTACAGCGGTCACTGTACCGTGATCGGGTGTTGACCACTCCCCCACGCCTGGATGCGATGGCCCGGGTCGGTCGGGCGATGGCCGATCCGACCCGGTGTCGGATCCTGCTGGCTCTTCTCGATCGTCCCGGGTACCCGGCCCAGTTGGCCCAAGCCCTCGACCTGTCCCGGGCGAACGTCTCGAACCACCTGACTTGCCTCCGCGGCTGCGGGCTCATCACCGCCACGCCCGAAGGGCGCCACGTCCGCTACGAGCTGGCCGACGTCGCGCTCGCCCACGCCCTAGCTGACCTGGCCGACGTCGTCCTCACGGTGGACCAGGGTGTGGTCTGTCCCCCGTCCCGCGACCGCCAGAAGGTGTACTGATGGGCACGGGTCACTCGCATGGGCCGTCGGTCAGCGCGGGGGGTGCTCACCGGAAGAACCTCATCCTGGTTCTCGTCCTCACCGGAACTGTGCTGGTGGCAGAGGTCATCGGTGCGGCCGTCACGGGCAGTCTCGCCCTCTTAGCCGACGCCGGACACATGCTCACCGATGTCGCCGGGATCACCCTGGCCGTCCTGGCTGTTACGTACGCCTCGCGTCCGGCGACCGACCAGCGCACCTACGGCTACTACCGGCTTGAGATCCTCGCCGCCGTCCTCAACGCCATGCTGCTCCTGGCGGTAGCTGCCTACATCCTCGTCCAGGCATGGCACCGATGGTCTGACCCACCGCCGGTCGAAGGAGGCCTCATGCTGGTCTTCGCCGGGGTCGGCTTGCTCGCCAACGCCGCGGGGCTGCTGTTACTGAGGTCTGGGGCCAAGGAGAGCCTGAACGTCAAAGGCGCCTACCTGGAAGTCCTCGGTGACACCCTGGGCTCCATCGCGGTGATCGCCGCGGCCGTAGTAATCGCCGCCACCGGCTGGCTGAGAGCGGACATCGTCGCATCAGTTCTGGTGGCCCTGATGATCCTGCCCAGAACCTGGACCCTGCTACGCGAAGCCGTCGATGTGTTACTCGAAGCCACCCCCAAAGGCATGAACCTGTCCGAGATCCGCCAGCACATCCGAGAAACATCAGGTGTGCTTGACGCTCACGACCTTCACGTCTGGACGCTCACATCCGGGCGGCCTGTCCTGTCCGTTCACGTCGTCGTCAATGACGCAGTGATTCGAGAGGGTCAAACCGGAGTTGTGCTCGATGCATTAGGAGAGTGCCTCGCCGACCACTTCGACGTTGAACACTGCACCATCCAACTCGAACCGCCCGGCCACGCCGAACACGAGCACCCGGGCCACGCCTAGTACGTCCCAGGCGGCGATCAATGTGACCCATGCGGCGATTGCCCCTGAAGCGCCGTTGGGCTGCTGCCAGGTGCTGAAGGCGTCCTGCCCGATCACGCGTTCGTCCGGCGCCCTCAGGACATGCGTGACGGAATTGATCGGACATTGCACCGCGTCCGAAAGGTCACGGACAGAACTGGGCTTTACTCGTACGCGAGCCCCCGAACCATCCCATGGGGTCATAGGGGACACCGTTGACGTGCACTTCGAAGTGCAGGTGCGGGCCTGTGGCATAGCCCGTGGCACCCACGTACCCGATGACATCGCCAGTGCTCACTCGCTGTCCCGGACTTACGTTGAAACTGGATTGATGAGGATAGAACGTCGACAATCCGTTGCCGTGGTCAATGAGGATGTTGTTGCCCCACGGTCCGGCAAGTTCGGATCGTGCCCACACGACCACTCCGTCATCAGCCGCAAGGATGGGGGTGCCGGACGACGCGCCAATATCAACTCCGGTGTGGCAACTGCGGTAGCCATACACGGGGTGAGTGCGCCAACCGACGCCTTGCCCAGCCGCCGCGCCCGGCAGTGGCCAAGCAAGCGGACCTGAAGCCTGGCCGGTCCCCGTCGAGACCGCCTGAGCGATTTGCGCTTCAAGGGCCTCCTGGGCCTGCTCCAATTGCTCAAGTCGGATCAGTTCGGCCCGCTTCTCTTCACGGGCGATTTGAAGGGCGCGACTTCGAATGGACTCGAGTTTCCTCAACCGCTTCGCTGCCTGTCGGGCACCCTGCGTGAGTGTGCGAAGCCGATCAACCTGCACCTTTGCGTCGGCCTCAGCGTCCTCGATCGCTTGCTCCGTCACCTCAAACTGTTGCTCCTGCGCGACAAGAACGGCTTTGCTCGCATTGAGCTCATCGATGACATGAGCCTGCGTCTCGGTCACCGACTGCGTCGCCATCACTCGCTGCACGAACTCAGTGGGCGACTCTGCCTGCAGAACGACCTGCATCTCGGCAAAGCCAGCAGTCTGATACTGATAGCGGACTATCCGTGCAATCAAAGTTTCCGACCGAGCGACACGATCGCGCGCAGATGCGATCTCACTGAGGAGGTTTGCGCGTTGCGCATCCAGTTGCCGCAGACGTTGACGTATAGCCGCCAGTTCGGTTCGAGCAGTGTTGAGCCGTCCGTGGAAAGAATCCAGCACTTCACGTACTTCGGGTATCTCGGCCTGTACCTCGGCAAGAGCTTCCGCCGCCCGCCTGAGGCGACCAGTGGCAGTCGCTAGAGCATCCTCGGTGGCCGCAATGCGATCGTCGAGGTCATCCCTTTGGTCGCTGAGGTCATCGGCCTGGACCGTTGGCAAACTAGTGACGACGAACATACAGACGAGCAGGGCTGTCGCCATGGCTCGCACGGGGCTTCGGCGGCCCGAGCGAGCCCGCCGTGTGTGTAGCGTCATGACGTCTTGTTCTCTTTGAGGTCTCGAAGCAGTTGTCGCATCTGTTCAATCTCTGCGGTCTGTGCTGCCTCGATAGCGGCCGCCAAATGCAGGACCTCGGGACTCGCTTCGCCTGTTGCAGCGCTCCTTGCGCCATGGTCACTCCACCTCTGTGGTGAGCAATCATGAGCTGCAAGAAAATCACCTCGGCGCGTCTCCCTTGGCCTGCTCAAGCGAGTGAAGTTGCGCGGTGGTTGCCATACCAGGCATCTCCGCAAGTTCCGACGCTGGCGTCCTCGACATCGCGCCCCCGTGATCTGAATCCATGTCCATCCACGACATCGGTGGCGAGGTGCTTGTCTGAGGTAACTCCCACATCTCCAGCCAGCCATACATCTGCCCAATCTGCTGTTGCTGGCTTGTGATGATGTCGAGAGCGATTGTTCTGAGCGCTGGATTGTCCGTCCGATCTCGGATCAAGAACGCCATTTCGATGGCCTGCGCATGATGCACTTGCATGTCCCGGGCGAACCCGACATCAGCGCTGTCTTCGGCAGGGGAGGCCGGTCTCAACCATATCCAGCCGGTGATGCCCGCGCTCGCGATCAGCACTAGGGCCATAGCGACCACCCAATACGGCCCGCGATCCTGTTGGCGAGCCTGCTGCGGTGGGGTACTTCAGCGCTTGCGGTCACTGGGAGCGTCGACGGTCATGGCATCTAGTCCGAGACGTCGCCGGTTGACGGGCCGCGCCCATCGATTCCCCCGGTGCACGCCGCTCCCGGCTCGGGTGCTTGCGAACCCTGCACGTACTCGCGGAGGAACGCCTCGAGCCGGGGGTCTTCGGCGTCGTCAAGGAGCAACTGGGTACCCCAGGCTGAGGCCACAACAGGCGCCGGGAGATCCTCGAACGGCGAAAGTATCGTGTAGGGCTTGTCCAGTGTGCTCTCAAGCGAACGGACGCTCTCGGCCGGTGTATCCGGCCGGTATGTGACCCAGACGGCGCCGTGTTCCATGGAGTGGACGGCGTTCTCGTTGGGCACCTCCTGTTCATACGTTCCGCAGTTGAGCCAAACCGGTGCGTGCGGGCCGCCAGCCGGTGGTGTCTGCTCATAGTCGACTGGGCCGTCGACGTGAGTCGGCTTGACTGAATATGTCTGGACGTCGCTGAGACTTTCGGTGGCTTGTTGGTTGGCAACGGCGAAGATGGTCACACCGACTACGAGAGCGACACCGAACACGGCCGCCCCCCAGATGAGCCATCGGTCGCGTAGATCAGTTCGACCTTGCTGGCGTTTGACTGCCGCAAGGCGCTCTGCCCTCTCACGCGCTCTGCCCTCGGGCTCATCACGTTCGCGCTTTGACATTCGTCCCCGCCTCAGGGTCTGGGCAGTAGGCGCACGTAATAGACGCCTTTGCTTGTCCAGATGGGGTCCCGCTTGACGTTGGTGCCCGGACGCGAGGCGTGGATGAGATCACCTCGGCCCGCGTAGATTCCGGCGTGGTAGATGTCCCCGTTGTTTTGGAAGATCACTAGGTCACCGGGGCGGGCCTGACTGCGGGGGATGCGTTCTCCCGCCCTCGCCTGAGCCGTCGCAGTGTGTTGTAAGAGCCGTCCGGTTGCCTTGCGGTAGGTAAACAGAATCAGCCCCGAGCAATCGAAGGCTCCCGGCCCAGATGCGCCGTACACGTAGGGGTCACCCTTCTGGTGACGGGCGACACGCATCACGCGGTCGTACTTGTTGCCGATCCGGCGCTTTCTGTCCTTGAACTTGTCCCAGCGTGCGTCTATGGCGTTCCAAGTGCGCTCGTTGACCACGCCTGTCTTTGCAAAGCCACGGCGATCTTGGAACTGCTTGACCGCCCGCTGAGTCTTGCGGTTATAGGTGCCCGTCACCTCTCTGTCTAGGACCCGCTGAGTAACCTTCACCCGCGGACCTGAGTCGCGAAAAGAGATCTCCCGGAATCCGGTATCGGCAGCACCAGCTGTGGGGCTCGTCATCACGGCGAGGGGGGCGGCTACGGCGACTGACAGACCGACGGCAAGCATGCGTCGGCGCACGAAAACTCGCGACATGGTTCCTCTCCTACGCCTGCGAGGTCAGCTGTCGGGTTCGGGCCAGAGAGTGCCCGGCCGCTGCCGGTGGCAGCAGCTTCACCCCAAGACCAGCCCTCTGCCCATGCAGAAAGAAGGCTGGTCGCAAACCTTGGGTCCCCCGCTCCTGCCCGTCATTGCTCAGTCACCCACCGGGCTGGACAGGATTCGGCGTGCCAGGTGAGCCCTCGCCACGGCGGCGAAGTCAGGAGCACCATAGGGGCCAGCCGCCGTGCGATCCAGCGACAGCACGCGGTTCGGCCCGGACTACACACAATCCAGGCAAAGGCTTGACCCAATCTTGATGCTTCTTAACGTCTCGCAGATCTGCCAGAACGTGAAGCAAGCATGCTGGTTGTAGGCGGCCAGTTCCGCGTCTGAATCGCGATCGGCGGCGCGATCGATCTGACGTGCCCTCTGATCGTCGTCCCGGGACCAACGAAAGAGCAAAGCCACCAAAACGAGCACTCCGGGAATCTCCCCAAAGGCCCAGACGAAGCTGGCGCCAACTGTTTGCTCGCGAAGTAGATCCGGCCACCACGGGCGGTCGAGCAGGCTGTAGTAGTCCGCGGCGATGGCGACGTCGGAACTCATGAGCGCGATCGCGAAGAATGAGTGTGAAGCCAGGGCGATCATGAGGCAGATGAGGCGGAGCGGGTAGGGAAAGCGGAAGGGAAGGGGGTCAGTCCCGATAAGCGTCTGGTAGAAGAGAAAGCCAACCAAGATGAAGTGTGCCTGCATCAGAAGGTGCGCCCAGTGGTTCCTCATTGCCAACTCAAACAGATCACTGAAGTAGACCAAGTAGGGCGCGGTGATGAAGAGAGCCAACGCAGTCAATGGGTGTGTGAGGGTCCTCGCCACGGGAGAGTGCAGCGCTGATAACAGCCACTCGCGGGGTCCGGCATGTCCCCGGCCACTCGCGGCCGGGAGCGCCCGTAGGGCAAGTGTGATCGGCGCTGCCAAGGCGAGCAGCAGTGGAGCGACCATGCTCAGCGTCATGTGCTGGACCATGTGCAGGCTGAAGGAAACGCGTCCATAGGCTGAAAGCCCGGACAGGGTGCCTACGGTCAGTATTGCCATCCCCGTAAACCATGCGATGGCACGCCACACCGACCAAGAGTCCCCACGGCGGCGAAGTCGCGCGATCCCAAGGCCGTAGAGGACGTACCCGCTGACCAGGACCGATGAGATCAGTACGTCCGCGCGCCAGCTAGTCAGGATCTCGAATAGTGACGGTGCTGGAGGTAGTGCGAATCCAAGGAGAAGTTCAGCCCCTGACGGGGACTGCTTTGCTCCACCGGGCGGCGGGATTGAGGACAAGGCGCCTGACAACCCCAAGGTGATGAGCAGAATGCCCGCTTCGACGACGACCAGGCGCCGGAAACTCCCAAAGCTCCCATTATCCAACTGGCGCAACGAGAATCGCCGATGAAGGTATCCGATCACGCCGAGTGCGAAGAAGATCAGAGCCTTGGTTGCGACGACCGCCCCGTACGTCGAACTGGTGAGTTGGCCGATGCTGTTGATGCGGAGCACGGCACCTACAACCCCACTGACGCCGACCGCGATATAGAGGGGCAGGGCCAGCGCGCTGAAGCGGGTTGCGGCGATCATGAGCTTGTCGTGCTGTTGCTGGCCGATCCAGGCGATCCCCACGAGCATTAGAAGGCCGCCCACCCAGAGGCTGCTGGATCCGACATGTACCAGAAGGGCGGAGGTCGCGAGGTCGTGATTGCCGGCTGACGCAGCGTGGCCTACGGCCGCCGGCGGGAGAGTAGCCGCGATAGCCACTGACAAACCCAGCCACGCACCGATGGCGCTACGAGCGGACACTGCGATCATGGCCGCAATAGCGGCAAGAGCCGCCGAGACCACCCACGCTGCGCCCTGTTGGGAATTCGACGCGTACGACCACAGTGCGATGGGATCCCATGAGATTGGCGCAGCAAACGTGTCGGCGGAAGACACGACCACAAGGAATAGCGCCGTGCATCCGGCCAACAGAGAGGAGACGGCCGCCAGCGCCGCCGTTCGTGTTGCCGCCCTTGACAACTCCTTGGCGGCCGATGGGAGAAGCGCCGCCGCTCCAAGCATGAGCCCGATTGTCGTTACCGAGAAGAGACGCCAGAACGTTCGTGCAGTCGGCACGAACCACTGGACTGCAGACGAGGCTTCGGGTATCCCCGGTATTGGTGAGCGCAACCGGAAATCGCCAAGCAGTAGGGGTGTCATGGTGCCAAGGAATGCGAGAGCAGCCGCCGCTGTAATGCACGCGAGGGCCAGCGCAACCCTACGGCTGAGAGGTCGAGTCATCTCGCCGACGCATGGTGATGGTCCCGACTCCCACGACGACAGCCAGAAGCAGGAACGCGACCCCGAGAACGACAAAGACGCCTGCGCCCGGCCCTCCCCCTTGCTGCGTTGTTGGCGTGGGTGACTCCACACGAGGCTCAGAGGGGGCGTCGCTCTTCAGCCCGGACTCCGTGAAGTTCACGGCACGCTGGGTGAGGCGATAGCTAAAACTATCCCCAATCGCGTGCCCGTCCGCAGACACGATTCTGTAGGTCACCTTGTAGGCACCTGTGGCGCGCGGGTCACCCACACTGACACTCGCCTTGTTACCACTCGCGGCGAACGTATCGGGGATGTCGAGCCTTCCCCCATCCGGCCCTGTCACTTGGATGGCGCCGCCTTGGGGCTGAACACCGGCCGCGAAGACTAACTCGACGGATTCAGGCGCTGCGCTAAGCACCGCCCCAGATGTGGGGGTTGAACCGACCAAATCGCTGTGGGCGCCGGCCGGAGAAGAAAGCAACTGGAAGGCAACCACGACCGTAGCGAGCGTTAACCAGGATCGCCTCTGGCGGTACTTGCCGCATCGAACTGTGCGCGGGTCCAAGGTTGTTCGCTCCTTCATCACTCGCGAACTTCCGGGACGCTCGCTGTGAAGCCATCAGATTCTGTCGATTCCGCTGGACCGTTTGTTGCACCATCTGCAATGGGGAGAGTCAGAGTGAACTGCGCGCCGTGCCCCGGGCCGTCACTCGCCGCCGTCAGGCTGCCCCCGTGCAAGTCGGCGATAGCCTTGCTCAGGGTAAGTCCAACGCCGGAGCCGGAACGGTCTCGATCACGGGCTGTGTCACCACGATAGAAGCGCTCGAAGGCGTGAAGCAGTTGCTCAGATGTCATGCCGTCCCCGTCATCGCGAACGGTCACCTCAACCTCGCCCCCTTGACACGAAGCGGCCACCATGACGTGACCACCAGGGTTGGTATGACGAAGGGCATTCTCAAGGAGATTGGAAAAGACCTGTTCAATGCGCTGTCGATCCACATCTACAGACTGGGCACTCACCTTCGCCGTATCGACAACCAGATCCACATTCTTGGCTGAAAACTTGTCCCTGACCGCCTCGCTAGACGTCCTGATGAGACCGGCCATCGAGACCTCATTGTGGTGCAGCGAGAGCTGACCTTCTTCGGCGACTGAGACGTCCGCGATATCTGTAGCGAGTCGAGCCAGTCGATCCGTTTGGGAAGAAATAACTTCGAACGCACTGTCGATCTGAGCAACGCCGTCCCGCAGCGCATCGTGATACGTCATCAGCGTGGCGATGGGAGTCCGCATCTCGTGCGCAAGATCCGCAAGGAGCCGCCTTCGCGTCACCTCAGTCTGCTCAAGACGCATGGCCATCGAGTTGAAGGCTTCTGCGAGTTCATCGAGTTCTACACCGGCGCCGGTAAGCGGGACCTGCGCGTCGTAGTGTCCTCGTTTCAGCTCGCGAGCGGCGATCGTCAAGCTTGTGAGGGGTTGTCGGACTTTGCGAGTGACGTACCAACTGACCAGCAGTGCGACCAGACCTGCTGCGAGAAGGGCTATGCCTAGAGAAATCAAGCTGGCGTTTGCGTAAGCCTCTTCTGCCGGGATCAGATCGGCGGAGTCGGACGATTGGCCCGCGCGGATCAAGTGACGATGGAATAGAGGAGGACCAATGACGGTAGCCACGACAGCGGCCGACACTATCCCGACGAGAAGCACCGTCGCGTGGCTAAGGAAGAGCCGACTCGCCAGGCTCCGACTCGTAGGGGTGCGTCCAAAATGTGAGCCCACGGCTTACCCCTTTCCGGTGCGGAAGCCCAAGCCGCGCACAGTGACGATGTATTGCGGGTTGGCTGCGCTATCGCCGAGTTTCTGTCGGAGGTTTGCGACATGGACATCTACCAAGTGTTCGTCGCCGATCCATCCGTGGTCCCACACTTCGTCGAGGATCTGTCGGCGTGACAGCACAGCACCCGGCCTGCGGAGGAGTGCACAGAGGATGTCGAACTCCGTGCGAGTAAGCCGCACTTCCTCACCGGCAACGAATACCTGGCGTCCCGCCGTGTCGATGGTGAGCTGTTCCAGAGTGAGCGTTTGTGTCGGGCTCAGGGTCGCCTCCGCAGGGCTGTTTGCTCGGGGTCGTCGGAGCACAGCCTGGACGCGAGCCACCACCTCGCGGACGCTGAAGGGTTTGACGATGTAGTCGTCCGCTCCTGCAGCTAGCCCGAGCAGTCTGTCGACCTCGTCCCCTCGAGCAGTAAGAATCAGGATGTAGCAATCAGTGAACGTTCTGAGAGTCGTGCAGACTTCGATTCCGTCCATTCCGGGAAGGCCGAGGTCCAAGATGACGACGTCTGGATGTTCGGACCGGGCGCGATCAACGGCTTCGGGACCTGAGTGCTCCACCATCGTTCGGAGGCCCGCCCGTTCAAGGTAAGTCGAAACCATCCCTGCCAGGGGTCGCTCGTCGTCCACGACCAACGCGAGGAAGCCGGTCGCCGCGGGTATGGACATAGCCCGAGTGTCTCTCATTGCAGATTGCGCAAGAAACCCTGTCTGCACCCCCACGTGCGTCCTTGACAGTTTCTGAACTATGTCAGCCATACCAGCGTCGGCTCGGCAGAGTCCCGAGCGAGTGCCACACTCTTAGCGACTCGCAAGATTCCGACAGGGGATAAGAGGTGCCCATGACGAATGCGCTATTCACGGGGCTTGGTCGTCCAGCGGTGATTCTCGCGCTGGCACTCGGAGTGGTCGTCACCGGAGTCTTGGTCACCTGGAGTCTTGTGAGGGACAACGACCGAGTGCCACGCGAGGAACCTAAGGCGCAGGCGTCATGGCCGCTCCCGGGCGACGTGCTCGCCGCCGTGACAGACGCTGGCCTGAGCCTTGGACCAATGGGCACCGCGGATCACTACCACCCGCGGCTATCCATCCGAATTGAAGGGCAGCAAATCGGGGTACCCGCTGGTATCGGAGTAGAGCCCGACACCGGAGCCATGTCTGCGGTGCACACCCACACGCCCGACGGCGTTGTGCATGTCGAAGCCGAAGAGGTCGGGCAGCGCTTCACGCTGGGTCAACTGTTTCAGCAATGGGGAGTGCAACTCAGCGAGGACCAACTCGGCCCGTCTGAGGTATCTAATGTCACCGCTACGGTCAACGGAGTCCGGTACAACGGAGATCCCGCGTCCATAGTTCTCGCACCAAAGCAACGGATCGAGATCCAAGCTCGATGACTACCCGAGTTCCATAGCTTCATGACGGACGATGTAGAGATCTGGACTACCGGTAAGGTTGAGAAGCTGGGAGAGCGTGGGCTCCATCACATCTGTGGAGGCCGCGGCTGCCAACATGAAAGAACTTGATGCAACCTTGACTCGCGTAAGGCATCGCTCGATGGCCAAGGCCTTACATTCGCTGGACGACGCGACTCCTGCTCTACTGGGTATGCGAACGAATCCAGATGATCGTGAAGGACCCCTATGACCAACTCCAGTCATCAAGTTGATGACGAGGACATGAGTGGTCGGCGGGGTCGACGCGTCACATGGCCACTCGTGGGGTTACTGCTCGCGGTGTTGGCAGTGGGCGTCTTCATCGTGGTGGTCAGTGTCGGCGAGGATGCTGGCACGAAGTCAGCCAACCTTTCCGGGGCTTCCGAGGCAGTCGATGCGGAGGTCATCCAACCTGAGGATCGAGTTGCAGCTCCCCCAATATCTGGAACCAGCCTCCAAGGGGATCCCATTGCATTGTCGGACTTCCCTGGGCGCATTGTCGTTCTCAACGTGTGGGGCTCATGGTGCGCACCGTGCCGAGCCGAGGCACCGGTTCTTCGCGAGGTGTCAAACCTCAACAAAAGTCGAGGGGTGCAGTTCGTTGGGATCAATGTGCGAGATCAGCAGGCTGCTGCCATCGCGTTCGAAGAGCAGTTCCGAGTTCGTTATCCCAGCATCTTCGACCCTGCAGGAGAGACGCTGCTGCGAGTTCCGCGACTCGGTCCCTCCCAACGCGATTCCCTCGACCATCATCATCGACGGTGATGCCCGCGTGGCGGCGACGGTTATCGGCCCGACCACCTTTTCGCAATTGACCGAGCTCGTCGATGAAGTGGTGTCGGAACGCTGATGCTTGCTGCCGCTGCGATCGACCCGACTGGAACCGTGAACAGTGGGTCACTACTTCTGGCCGCGTTGATAGCGCTCGCTGCGGGTGTCGTCTCATTCGCCTCCCCATGCGTTCTCCCATTGCTGCCCGCATACCTTTCGTACACAACCGGAATGGTTGGTCTCGATCTAGCTGAAGCCAAGCGCGGGCGGTTGCTGCTAGGCGTGAGTTTGTTTGTCGTCGGCTTTACTGTCGTATTCGTCTCGTACGGTGCGCTGTTCGGTGGCTTGGGATTCATCCTCCTCGAGTACTCCGAGGCGATTAGCAAGAGTTCTCGGCGCTCTGACCATCGTGATGGGCCTTGCGTTCATGGGGATGGTGCCGCGGTTGCAACGGGCGTGGAAGCTCAATCAGAGCGCATCAATGGGATTGGTCGGCGCACCGTTACTTGGCGTGCTTTTCGGGATCGGATGGACACCGTGCATTGGTCCTACGCTCGCTGCCGTCCAAACACTCGCAATCGACTCCGCGAGTGCGGCTCGCGGTGCAGCGCTCGCGACTGTCTATAGCCTGGGGCTCGGCTTGCCGTTTCTGTTGGCAGCGGTGGCGTTCCGTAAGTCACTGGGTGCTATTGAGTGGATGAAGCGGCACAACGTCCTCCTCATGCGCCTGGGCGGCGGCATGCTCGTTGTGCTTGGCGTGCTGATGGTGTCCGGCGTCTGGCAGGATCTGTCGATCCAACTACGCGTATGGACGTCCGGCTTCGGGATGCCGCTCTAATGCCCATTGACGTTGTCAACAAACTCGCAGCGCCAGAGCCGAGCCCGGTATCCGCGACAGAGGCATGCTCCCCCTCTCTCGGGTTCTTCGGCGGTCTCCGATGGATGTGGCGACAGCTGACGTCGATGCGTACGGCGCTGATCCTGCTATTCCTGCTCGCTCTGGCGGCCATCCCTGGATCGGTCTTCCCACAACGCGGCGTAACGCCACTTCGAACACAGCAGTATCTCCAGGACCACACCACGATCGGCCCATGGCTCGACCGGATCGGAATGTTCGACGTCTATGGCTCCCCTTGGTTCGCCTCGATCTATCTCCTATTGATGGCGTCGCTTTTCGGCTGCATTGTGCCGCGTTGCGCTCACTACGCACGCAACATCCGAGCCGTGCCACCCCCGGCCCCACGTAACTTGTCGAGGATGCCTGAACATCGGATGATCACTCTGGCTCGCGACCCTGACTGCGGTTCGTGGTGCCGCCGAAGAAGCATTGCAGAGTAGGGGATTTCGGCTTCGCCCCAGCGGGCCCGGAGATGCCGGGATTGCTGCCGAACGCGGCTACCTGCATGAGGTTGGCAACCTCCTGTTCCATCTCTCGTTGCTTGCGCTGCTCGTGGGCGTCGCCTGGGGCGCGTGGTTCGGATACCGAGGAACGGTCATTGTGGTGGAGGGTGAAGGATTCTCAAACACGCTCACCCAATACGACGACTTTTCGCCGGGACGCGGTTTCTCTCCTTCGTTTCTGGAGCCGTTCTCGCTGGCGCTCGACGAGTTCGACGCGACCTACTTGACTGACGGGCCGCGTCGCGGGCAACCCGACTCGTTTCGGGCCGACGTTACCTATCGCAGCTCTCCGGAGGCCGATCAGCAGCAGGCATCGCTTGAGGTGAATCATCCCCTGGGTTTCAGTGGTACCAACGTTTACCTATTGGGTAGCGGGTACGCGCCTTCCTTCACCGTTCGCGACGGACAGGGCAAGATCGTCTCCTCGGGTTCAGTGCCCGCGCTGCCGCAGGACTCGTCCTTCACTTCAGTGACGGTCGTGAAGGTCCCAGACGCGACGCCAGACCAGCTTGGCTTCAAGGTCACGGTGACACCGACCGCTCCTGAGGTGATCGACCCGCGGACGGGCCGGTGTCATCGTTTCCCGAGTCGGATAATCCGCGCGTATACCTCGGGGCGTGGACTGGAGACTTGAACCTGAACACTGGCGTGCCACAGAACATCTACCAGCTCGATACCTCGGACCTGGAGCAGTTGGGGCGAAAGGCGCTCGGCGTGGGTGAGACTTGGGAACTTCCCGGTGGGCGGGGATCAATCACATTCGACGGACTTGCGGAGTTCGCCAACCTGCAAGTCGGCTGCGGATCCAGGGCGGTGGGTGGTGCTGTGGGCAGTGGTGGCTGGGCTGATCGGGATCTCAGCGTCGTTGCTCGTTCACCGGCGCAGGGTGTGGGTGCGCGTCGGTCAGGACGACGAGGGACGCACCATTGCCGAGGTTGCTGGTTTGGCCCAGACCGATTGGTCGGGCCTTGCCGAGGAGGTGAATGGCGTAGCGGATGAAGTGTCCGACGCTCAGGGCGAGACGAAGGAGTCAAGATGACGAGCGAAGCGTGGTCCCAGGTCAGCAATGGCTTGGTCTACAGCACCATTACCGTGTTAGCCATCGCACTTGTGGCGTTTGCGCTCGACTTGGCAGTTGGCAGCGGTCGCGATCGCATGTGGGAGTGAAGGCAACGGCGTGCTAGACCAGCAGCGTGCGACGTCTGATGGGTCGACGATGGTCGACACTTCAGTGACGACGAGCGGATCGGTCTCGCCAGATGAGCGCTGGGCCCGCGTTGGCGTTTCGCTCAGTGCGCTCGCTGCAACACTCATTTCGATGGCGGTGTTGACTCGCGGGTTGTCCGTCCAACGACCGCCCTGGGGCAACATGTACGAGTTCACCGTCACGAGTGTCGCGGCACTGCTGGTGATCTGGGTGTCCACCCTCGGACGCCGCAAGGAGTGGCGCGAGTTGGGCATTCTGGTCGTGTTGTTCTGCCTGTTGCTGCTCGGGGTTGCAGTGATCGTCCTATACACCGAGTCCGGTCAGCTCGTCCCCGCCCTGAAGTCGTACTGGTTGTGGATCCATGTCACCGCAGCCATTATCAGTAGCGCTGTGTTCACCGTTGGTTCACTGGCTTCAGTCCTTTACCTCTTTGCCGAGCGAACGGAGCGCCGTCTGACGTCCGGACAGACGGGCGGTGTGCATGGACGCATTCGGTTCTCGTTTGCCTAGCACCAGACGCGCTTGACCGTGTTGCCTACCAGACGATTGCTTTCGCGTTTCCGCTGTGGTTCTTTGCCGTGGCTGCTGGCGCAGTTTGGGCACAGGACGCTTGGGGTCGTTACTGGGGTTGGGACCCAAAGGAGACGTGGTCGTTCATCACGCTGGTCATCTACGCCGCCTACCTACACGCGCGATCGACAGCGGGATGGCGGGGTCGCCGGGCCGCAATTATCGCCATCGCGGGATTGGTGCCGTTCTCTGGTCAGTTACTTCGTTGTCAACATCTACATCGTGGGCCTGCACAGTTACGCTGGCACTTAGGGGTTTCAAGTTCGGGCCAAAGGGGCCTTTGAGTGTGAACATCGGGAGATGAACGAACGGACGACCAAGTCCACGGCTTGACTTGCCTTCACGGCCGACGCATCGACTCCATCATCGCGCGGCTTGTCGATGGCACCCGGCACGCGTCGGAGTGCCACTGAGGCGGCTCGGGGACCCTCATCAGTTGATGCGTATAGGCACCCCCAGCCTTGAACAGCTGGGCCGATCCGGCGGCAGCTCATCATCGGACTCGCGCGGCTCGCCAGATTGCTGCTAAAGGCAACCAGCGTTAGCGAGATCACTTCGAAAGCAGAGATCGCATCCGCATGATCTCTCGGCTCCGGACATCCACAGTCGCGGTGGCGAATCGGGCAACTTGCGGATCTTCGGTGGTCGAGAGAACCTCGTCGGCCATCGTTATGGCTTCTTCATGGTGCTTGATCATCTTCCTCAGCCAAAGCGACTTGAACTCGCTTCCCCGCGCGCGCAAGAGACCGTTCATGACTTCCGGCCCCTGACCAAGCATGGTCACTTCGCCTGCTTCATGACCTTCGTCCTCGGTTGCAGCTTTAGGCGAATCGATCATGTGATCCGGCACACCCCATCGTGACAACCAACGACGCATCCGCTGAATCTCTGGATCCTGCGCAGCCAGGATGTCCTCGGCTAGTTTCTCAAGTTGTGGGCGCGTGTCCTTGGCGAGCACGATGGCTGCCATCTCAATGGCCCGCTGGTCATGGGGGATCATGAGTTGGGCGAAAGCGATATCCGCGTCATCCGCATGATCCGTTGGCGCGGAAGACGAGACGATTTCTGGCATTCGACCTTCAACCCTGATGTCGTCGCTCGACGAGCAAGATGCCAGCGGAGGACCTGCAAACATCATCAATACGAGAACAGCCGGGAGTTGCCTTCCGACAGTCACAGTCACACCCCCATCGCCCCCACTGCTCGAGACTTGGGTCCATGGGCGTTGCCGACGATTCCTCGAGTTCTACTCTCTCAAACAGAGGGGCGATCCCCGATCGGAGTCCATCAAGATCTCGTGAAGATGGGCTGGCGCCGTTCTGATTTGGACCGTCAGGATCCATGAAACTCGAGCTCATGTTCATGGGCCGTCCTCGGCTCAGTGGCTGGGGCGCAGTACCCACCCTCGACAATCGTCGCTAGTGTCGGTGATACTCAACTCCGTCTCGGGTGACTGTGAGAGGACTGCTGACATGACTCGTGCCAAGATCGTATGGGGCGGAATCGCGACGCTCACTGCCCTGCTCGTCACAGCGGGCCCTGCGAGTGCCCACTTCTGCTACAAGAACAACCTGAGCCCTCAGGCAGCGGCCGGAATGGCGAACTCCCAGGGTTTCGCATCCTTCGGCGAACTAGCCTTTGAGTTCACGGGCCTCTGCCCGGCAGGCATCGAGGTGCTGGCCGACGCTGCCGCGTCACCACCGCCACCCCAATCCATGCTCGCGCGGTCATGGCGGGTGGCACCCTCCGCGACGGCAGCTCCAACAACCCGGCGATCAGTCACCTCGACTTCGACGCGATCGACGCAGCCTTCCCGGACGCGGCGGCCGCCTGCGCCTAGGACGTCTTCGGGCGGCCTGGCGCCCTCGATCTGGGACGTGAGCGAGGTTAGCCCGTATGCACATCACTTCCCATTTGGTTCGCCTGCTAGGGCCGCCACTGACGGACCGGGCCGGGTTTGGGACCTGTCCAGTTCCGCGAGTGGGGAACGGTGCCACCTCGTCAGGTTGAAATGGCGATTCGCCTGGGCGTCAAGGTCACCGGCCCAGGCGCGCACGTCCTCCGTAGAAACTGGGCTATGGCGTGAAGTGACGCCGAGCTGGCTTCGGAAGCGTCTGTGTGAGCCCCGATGGGTTCACGACCAAAACCCACGCAACGACCGCCGTCTACTATCCATCAACGGTTTCCCTCTCTCCCGTGAGCTGGCACGATCGACTTGAACCCCCTTCCGGCGGGTCCGGCACCCGCGAGCCACGTTGTTCACCGTGGGCTCGCCATTCGCGCCCTTCTGTAGACCGGAACAGCGACCACCAGTTACGGTCCCCGCGTACGCCAACAGGAACACGTCCTGACGGTCTGATAACCGCGCCCGGATCTCCTCCTCCGTTCGCGGCCCGTTACTCGAACAGTTTGCACACCCGATTCCGCGGATCACGTCATAGGCGGTTGCTCGGCACTCATGTCCCTCTGGGCAGCGAAAGAGCGACGGAACCTTCGACCTCCCCGAATACTCGACAAGTTTCACGTCGGCTCGACCCGCGAGCCGTTCGCGCACCTCATCCTCGCTCACGATCGCCTTGCCTGAGCATCGGGCGCACCCCGTACCTCCATCGACGTGTGGCGCAGTTGCCCACCATTCGTGACCGTGGGGACATCGGAAGAGGGACTTCTTCATGATGGCGCCGCCGTACTCGACGAGCTCGACATCCGCCCGCCCTTCGAGTCGCCGCCGCAACTCCTCCTCCGTAATGCGCGCCTTTCCCGAGCAGATCGCACACCCCGTGCCGCGGATTATGTCCCGCGTCCACGCGCTGAACTCGTGTCCATTGACGCAGCGAAAGAGAGACTTTGCAGAGACAGTTCCGCTGTACCGAACGAGTCGAACGTCATCCCGGCCCGCGAGCCGCACACGTACTTCGCTCTCAGTAATGGGCTTAGGCATATGGCACTTCACCTCGAGCCCCTGGACAGTCCACGTCTTCATTAGAGCGCACGGGTGCGACAGGACTTGCCGGAGAGCGCCACGCCGGTGCTCGTGTCACCGCCCCGAACTACGGTCCGGTCATGATTGAGCAGACGTGGCGCCTCGACCCCATCGGAGGACGCGGCGCACTCGCTTGGCTCTACCTACGCCCCCACCGCGTCCAATGGGACATCCCGTCCGGGGGCGCCGAAGCGGCCGGCTACACGATCACCGAGGAGCGCCAAGCCCTCGTCGATGACCAGCTCGGCGCCTGCATCCGCTACCTAGCGATCCAACGACCCGCTACAGGTTGTCGGTGATGTGGTCACTCATGAACACCGACCAGTCGCCACCGGTCTGATCCCACTTCATATAGATGACCGCGAAAGGCCCCTCCGCCAACAGCTCGCGGACGACCTGCGGCGCTTTGGGGTCCTTGGCGTGGTCGCGTAGTAGTTGCTTCTGCTCGGCGGTGAGTGAACGAACCCACTCCGCGCCCAACTCATCCATGCTGGTCATGCCGACCACCGTAGCGGCGACTTGGCGGTCACGACTGAGCGCGGAGGGCGAGCCCTATCGCGAAGACGCTCGTTCGCGACTGGATGTCATCATCGCCCGGCCAAGGCGGGTCAGAAATCCGGACGCAACTTCCACCACCGGACAATCCCAGAGGAGTAGCTGCTCACACCGCTTTCGTACTCGACCACCGACCGCACCTCAGCAGGTGCAGTTCTTGTGCGGCACCCGTGACCTACGCACGGTGCAAACCCTGCTTGGACACTCCAGCCGGAGACGACAGCTCGTTACACCTGCGGTTCCAGGGGGTGCTTCGAGTGGAC
>CAVQHW010000002.1:0-801591 GCA_963712425.1 uncultured Actinomycetota bacterium
CTGCTCGTGTCGTTCGGCGCGGCACGGGGGCAGGCCGTGTGCGTCGCGGGCGTCGAGGTGGGCGGAGCCTGCTGGTTCCTCGGAGAGCTCGGTCAGAGTTGCACCGCGGTCTGCGATGCGGCCGGATTTCCCTACGACGAGGCGACGCGAACTTATGCAGGCAGCGACGGCACCAATGCCAACTGTGTCGCCGTTCTGGACGCCCTCAGCGTCATCGGCAGCGCGGTCCAGGACCTGGTCTGCGATGAGGACGCCAGCATCGGCTGCACCATCGAACCCGACCTCATGGCCGCGGGCCGCATCCGCTGCACGCGCCCGACCTTGCCCGACGCCTTCGTCAACGGCGTCCAGCGCGCCTGCGCCTGCCAGGCACAGCCATTCGTACCGCAGGGAGTACCGACCATGAGCGCAGCGGGTATGACCGCATTCCTCGCCGCGCTCCTCGGCATCGGCGTCTGGTCGATCTCGCGCCGCAAGGCGAGTTGAGTCCGACGTCACCGGCCAGGCCAGGCGAGACTCGGCTGGCCCGCAACATCGACTCTGGCAAAACGTCGAGAAGATGCGTATGCGGAACGAAGCAGTGGTCTTTCGGGTTCGCGGCGGTCCAAGGGGGAGTTGTCATGACGTACGCTAGTCGCAGTTTCGTTGCGGGTGTCGGCCTGTTCGCCGTTGTCGCGTCGGGCGGTTATGCGGAGGCTGCCGACCAGGCGGTTAGCGGAAAGAAGCTGCTGCTGAAGAGCAACCCCAAGATGGTGCTCCTGTCGAAGGACGGACTCGTGGCAGCCGGTGCGAACGGCTCCTCGGCCGATCCGCGCTGCGTCCCCGACGGCGGTGGTGGTCTCGGCGGATCGGTCAAGCTCGATGACGGCACCAACAGCGTCACCATGAGCATGCCGTGCGCGAACTGGTCGACGAACGGCGGAGGTACGCTCTACAAGTACAAGGATACGGCTGGCGTTCCGAAGATCGCCAAGATCAAAGCGGGACTCCTCAAAGTGGTGAGCCCGGCCGGAATGGCCGGCTTCCCCGTGCCGAGCGGCGCGACGAGCGTCTATGTCGAAGTGCAGGTGGGCTCGGACAAGTACTGCATGACGTTCACGGGCACCGGAGATGGCAACAAGTTCCTGGTCAAGGACGCGGCCGCCAGTGCCTGTGGCGCGCCGACCGCGACCCCGACACCGACCGCGACGTCGACACCGACGTCGACACCGACTCCATCCCCGACGCCGACCACTGGTCCGGTAACGTACGCCGGCAACGTGCAGCCGATTCTGCAGGCGAAATGTGCCCCCTGCCATACGACCCTGAGCTCGGGAGGCGCCAACCTCGCCACGTCGTACACTGATACCCAACTCGCATCGTATTACTGTGGCAGCCAGACGAAAGGCGCCTGCAGTCTCGTGCGCGTCCAAAACGGCTCGATGCCGCTCGGGGCGGGTTGCACGGGCAATCCGGTGACCGACAGCGGCAATCCGGCCTGCCTGACCGCGGCCGAGCAGACCGTACTCTCGGATTGGATCACGCAAGGGCAACTTCCCTGAAGAGACGCCCAGCGGGAGCTGTCGGCGGCGCCGGAAGCGGTTATACGCACAGTTGCGCGTTCGTGCGTATAACCGACGGAGCGCTCAGCTCGGAGGAGCCGACGAGGTCGCTGAAGAGGACTGTCAGCTGCCGGCGCTCGCCGCTTTCGGCCGGTGCCGATGATTGACCGGTGGCGGGACCCGCGGCTGGAGACTTGGCGCGCAGAGGCGCGGCGCACTCGGGGCAGAACTTTGCCATCGGCGGCGCTTCAGTCCCGCAGGCAGGACAGCGCCGTTCGATGCCACTTCTGCTGGTCCGCGAGGGGCGCGCAGTCGCTTCGCTTGTAAAGTAGTTTTCTCGGAAATATATACGCCACGAGATTGGTCACCGGTGGGGCATTGGCGGCACTAGGCGCGGAATGGGCGGCGGCAAACGCAGCAAAGCATCGAGGGGTTGCGACGTAGGGAGACGCCGTGGCTGGGCAAGCGTCGCGATTGCGTGCGCGACGGTACTGGCCCTTCCGGCGCTCGCGCAAACGCCGACGCAAGAACAGATCCTCGAGCGACTGCAACGATTGGAAGGACGACAAGCCGCGCAGGATGAGAAGATCAAGTCCCAGGACGCGCAGATCAAGGCCAAGGACGCGCGCATCGACGAGCTCGAAGCCGAGCTGGAGAAAGTAAAAGCGCAGGTCAAGGCGCCCGTGCCTGCCGCGACCTCTGGTGCGGAGGTCGTCGCCGTGCAAGCGACCCCGATCCCCGACGCGGAAACCAATCCCGAGCTGGGCGAGGTTGTGGCGGCGGCACCGTACGAGAAGTACTTCGGCACGTATGGGCTCGGGACGGGGCTTCGGCCTGGTGCGCAATGAATGGGGCGAGGTGCGGTTCGGCATCTACACCTACGTGCGCTACCTCAACCAGAAGGGACTCGACGACACCTACGTCAACGGTCTGGGCCAGGAGGTGAACATCGACAAACGCGACGACGTCGAGCTCAACAAGGTCAAGATCGAGTTCCGCGGCTGGCTGCTGGATCCGAAGTTCCAGTACGTGCTGTATTCCTGGACCAACAACGCGGCGATGGGTCAGGGCGCACAGGTCGTGCTCGGCGGGAACCTCAAGTACGCGTTCAACGACGCACTCCTGCTCGGCGCCGGTATCTTGTCGTCTGCCGACGACGCGATCGACCTCCGGCAACTTTCCCTACTGGCTCACCGTCGATCACCGCACCGCTGCCGATGAATTCTTCCGCGGCTCGTACGCGACCGGCTTCTTTGCCTACGGCAAGCCGCTGCCGGGAACCGGCTACTACATGATGCTGGCCAACAACCTCAGTCAGCTCGGCGTCGACGCCGCGCAGCATGGACGGCGACTTCACGACGTTCTCCACCGCGTTCTGGTGGATGCCGACCACGGGAGAGTTCGGACCGCGCTCGGGCTTCGGCGACTACGAGAACCACCAGGAGCTCGCCACCCGGCTGGGCTGGCATTTCACCTTCAGCCCCGAGGATCGGCAGTCGCAGCCCGGCGCCGATGACATCGACAACACCCAGATCCGGCTGTCGAACGGGACGATCATCTTCACGCCCGGAGCGCTCGCGCCCGGCGTCTCGGTGAGCGACGTCAAATACTACATGACCGACTTCGACGCCGGGCTGAAGTACCGCGGTTTGGCGCTCGAGGGTGAGTACTACTGGCGCTGGCTGAAGGACTCAAGGCCGACGGACCGCTGCCGATCGATGAGATGTTCGATCACGGATTCCAGCTGCTGGCGTCGGCGATGCTGTGGCCGAACACGGTGCAAGCCTACACCATGGGGTCGTACATCTTCGGCGATTTCGGCGACTCATGGGAGGCCACGGCCGGTCTCAACTGGTGGCTCTTCCGGCGCCGCGAGCTGCGGCTTGAACCTGGAGTACATCTACGACCGACGATCCCCGATCGGCTACACCGCCGTGCCCCAGACTCGTCGGCGGCACCGGCTCCATCGTCAGCGCGAACCTCGAGATGTCTTTTTGAGCACCGGGCTCGGAATTCTTCCGGGACCGCAAACGTATCGCACGCCGCGGCTCGAGTGACCCGGTCAGGGGCTCATCTCTCCGATGCTTGCGGTCGTAATGAGTTGGGCCGCCTGGTCGAGATCTTTGTTTGTGGCTTCTACACGGACGACGTCGCCAGGGAGCTTGGCATCGAGGGCAGCCTAAAGTCATGCCGTCTTGCCTGATTGGGTGACTGGGTTCAGCGCCGCTTGTCGCCCAGCCCCCAGACGCCGCGCAGGCGGTCGAAGGTGAGGACGAACCAGAGGATCACCGGGCCGCCGACGAAGGTGAGCAGGCCGAGGAAGGTGCCGACGATGTCGGTGACGGCGTTGGGCGATGCCGACCAGCCACGGGTAGAGCAGCAGGACGAGGAGGTCGAGCGCGAAGAGCCGGCGCCACGCCGAGCGCGGCGCGGGTCGCGCAGGCGCCGCGCGGCCGAGGCCGGGCGTCGCGCCGAGCAGCGACAGGCAGCGGCAGCAGGCCGAGGGCCAGCGCCTCGAGGCCGAGCAGCAGGCGCATCTCGTGCGTTGCCGCGGCGGAACCAGATCTCCTGGCGCCGCGCTGGTCGCGGCGCGCTCCTCGAGCGACCAGCCGTTGACCAGCGGGCTGATGACGCTGGCCGTCGTGCGCAGCAGGCGCCGGCGTAGGCGCGCGGCGCGCCGGTGAACCAGCCGAGCGACGATGAGCAGCGCGAAGAGCAGCGAGGAAGCGGCCGACGAAGGCCAGCTTGCGGTCATCGCACGCGCTCGACCCAGGTCATCGCGTAGGCGATGACGAGGACCAGGAAGACCCCCTGCCAGACGTACTCGTGCAAGTAGCTCGAACAGGTCGGGCTGCGAGCTCGGCGACGCGCACCAGCACGGCGATGCGCAGGATGTTGACCGCCGTCAGCGCCGCGAGGCCGATGGCGGCGCCGAGCAGCGCGCGCGCGCCAGGAGGCGGGGTAGGCGACCAGGAAGACGAACAGGATCAGCAGCACGTACACGCCGGTGCACTCGAAGTTGATGTGCATCAGCAGGCCGCCGACGTGGATCTGGTCGCCGTGCACCGTGCCGGAGCTGCCGGTCAGCCGCGCCAGCCAGGTCGCCGCCGCCGGCCAGGACGCGCTGCACCGGCGCCCAGCCGGTCGGGCAGGCTCACCGCCCAGGCCAGCGACGCTGGCGCCGATCAGGAAGACGAAGAAGCGCAGCGCCGAACGCCTGCGCCTCGGCATGCGAAGTCGGTTCGGCGCGCTGCGCTCGGTCGCTGGCGATCGTCGGCGCTGGCGGGTCGGCGGTCTGCGCGCACTGTCGGTTCACTTCGGCGGCATGCGCAGGGCGCCGTCGAGGCGGATGGTCTCGCCGTTGAGCATCGCGTTCTCGACGATGTGGCGGGCGAGGGCGGCGAACTCCGGCGGCTGGCCGAGGCGCGACGGGAAGGGGATCTGCGCCGCCAGCGCCTGGCGCTGCGGGTCGGGCAGCATCGCCAGCATCGGCGTGTCGAAGGTGCCCGGGGCGATGGTGCAGACGCGGATGCCGAGCGAGGCGAGGTCGCGCGCGATCGGCAGCGTCATGCCACGACGCCGCCCTTCGAGGCCGAGTAGGCCGCCTGGCCGATCTGGCCGTCGAAGGCCGCGACCGAGGCGGTGTTGACGATGACGCCGCGCTCGCCGTCCTCGTTGGGCGTGTTCTTCGCCATCTGCGTGGCGCACAGGCGCAGCACGTTGAAGGTGCCGATCAGGTTGATCTCGATCACCTTGGCGAAGATCTCGAGCGGCATCGGTCCGCCCTTGCTGGTGGTCTTCATCGCCGCGCCGGTGCCGGCGCAGTTGACGTTGATGTGCACGGCGCCGAAGCGCTCGACGGTCTGCTGCACGGCGGCGGCCACCTCGGCCTCGCTGGTCACGTCGGCGCCGGCGAAGCCGGCGTTGGCGCCCAGCTCCTCGGCCACCTTGGCGCCGTCGGACTGCGGACGGTCGACGATCATCACCTTGCCGCCGGCGCCGAGCAGCTCGCGCACCGTCGCCAGGCCCAGGCCCGACGCGCCGCCGGTCACCAGTGCTACTGTTCCTGCAATCTTCATGCTCGTACTCCTTCGTTCCTATTTGGATTGTTTGCGCGCGATTGGATGGTGTGCGCGCGCCCATTTCCATACCTGTCGCAGGCGTCGCGCGCCAGCCGCCCCGGGGGGGCCGGCCGCTCAGCGGAAGCGCGGCATGACCTCGGTCGCAAACAGCTCGATGTGGTGCTCGACCGCCCACACCGTGTCGACGCCGAGCCGGTCGGCCAGCTCGATCTGGGCCAGCGCCTCGTGGTAGCAGCGGTACTCGCTGCGCGCATCGTGCGGCTTGGGCGCCTGCAACTCGTAGAGCAGATCGAATCTCATGTCGTTCCCCTCCCGCGACGGCCGGCGGCCTTTCTATCCACTCGCCGCCGCGCGCCGCAACCTGCGCCGCGCGGTGCTGCTGGCCTGCGGCGCGGCGCTGGCCGCGGCCGGGCATTGGATCAACGCCAAACCCGATCGCTCGCTGCCGCCCGACTGGTTGTGGCCGGCGATCGGCTGGCCGCTGCGCGCGCTGCTCGGCGACACCGTCCCATCGGCTCTTCCCGCGGCGATGATGGCCATCGTCATGGCGGCGCTGCTCATCGCCGCCGGCATCGGTTGGCCGGCGGCGCCCGGCGCGCTGCCGCAACCGGCGCTGGCAGCGCCCGCCCGTCTGCCGCACCTGACGCCGCGGCGCGGCCTGGCGCTGTTGGTCGCGCTGGGCGGCTTGCTGGCGCTCGGGTGGAGCGGCCCGCTGCGCGGCGTCGCGATCTGGGCCGCGGGGCTGGCGCTCGGCGGCGCCGCGGCGTGGCATCTCGATCGGCAGCGCGGCACGCCACTGCGCAATCCGCTGCGCGCCTGGGAGTGGGCCCTGGTCGCGGCGCTGGTCGGCGGCCATCTGCTCTGGATGAGCCGCGACCTCGCCGACTGGCATTGGGCCGGTACACCGGACGAAGGGCATTTCTTCGGCGTCGCGCGCGACATCGCGACCGGCCAGAACTGGCGCTTCGCGCTATCCGAGAAAGGCGTGTTTGGCTACCACCCGATGCTGTCGTCGTACTACCAGGCGGCGTTCATGTGGTGGCGCGGACCCGACGCCTTCGGTTGGCGTCTGTCGTCGGCTGCCGCGTTGTCGCTCGCGCTCGGCTTCGTCTATCTGCTCGGGCGCGAGCTCGCCAACCGCCGCACGGGTCTCATCGCGGCCGCGCTGCTCGGCACCGCGCAACTGGCGGTGACCTTCGCCCACTTCGGCTACAACAACGCGCAGGTGTATCCCGCGGTGACCGCTTGCCTGGCGGCAGCCGCGTGGGCAGTCACCTGTCGCAGCGCCACTGGTTTCTATCTCGCCGGCGCGTTGGCCGGACTCGGCTGGTTCACCTACCAGCCGGCGCGCCTGAGCCTGCTGCTGGTGCTGCTGCTGCTGTGGAGCATGCGCCAGCTGGCGGTGCGCCGCGGCGATCGCCTGCCTGTGATGGCATTGCTCGCCGGCTGGGCGCTGGCGGCGCTGCCGCTGCTGCTGCGGCCGTGGCGGCTGGTGAGCAACATGCTCGAGCAGACGATGCTGCACGCGCAGGGGGCGGGCCCCGCCGGTGTCGCGGACTGGCTCGCCGCCGGGCTCGGCGTCGGTCTGCGCATCGCGCAACACTGGGCGCTGTCGGTGCTGCACGTGGTGTGGTCGCGCTCGAGCCACTTCCTGGAACCGCCGGTGGTCGATCCCCTCACCGCCACGCTGGCGCTGGTCGGCCTGTGGCTCTCGCTCGGCGCCTTGCGGCAGCGCGGTCGGGCCGGGTTTCTCTTTCCCGCCTACGTCTTGTCGGCGCTCTGTGTCGGCGCGCTCTCGTACTACGACTACCCGCCGCTCACTCGTCTCCTGTTTCTGGCGCCGTTCACCGCTCTGCTGGCCGGCCTGGCGCTCGACCGACTGCTGTCGGCGACGCTGGGGGCGGCGCCGCGTCTCGCGGCGCTCGCGGCGGCGGCGCTGGTGGGCAGCGCGGCGTGGTGGAACGCGTCCGCCATTCACGACCGCGTCTACGTGCAACACCACGGCTACGGCGACGGCACGACCAGCGAGCTGATCCGGTTCGCGCAGCGACTGCCCGCACAGTGGCGCGTGGTCTACGTGCAGCGGTCCGACACGTTCATGATGGATGCCGACACGATCATGGGCCAGTTCCACTTCGGCGGCCGCTTCACCTATGCGCGACCCTTCGGTCCCCGCGCCGAGCTCGCCCTGGCCCAGGCGACGCCGCCGACCGTCGTGCTGTACGAGCTGATCAACGCCAGCGACATCGCCCTGTTCGAATCGCTGGTCGCGGCGCGCTTTCCCGGCGTGTCCTGGCGCGAGACCGCGCCCGGAAAGCCGTGGAGCTTGCGCTACGCGATGGTCCCGGCCGGTTGGCCGATGGGAAACGAGACGCCGGCGTTTCCGTTTGAAGGGCAATAGTTAGGTTCTTCCGGCTCCGCTTGGAGGGCCGCGCTTCTGCGCGGCTTCCCCGCCACATCCACCCCCGGCGCCGCAGAAGCGACGCCCTCCAGGGTGGCCCTTAAGAGGGCTCATCGACCCGCACAGGCGTGCAGGGCGGCGTCGACGGCCGACACCAGCTCGACGAGCGAGACACGCCCATTTCGGTCGCTGTCGAGGGCGGAGCAATCGGCCGCCGCGGTGTCGGTCAATGCGAGGTGGACACCGCGCAGGAGCTCGTCGACGGCGGTGGTACCGTCGCGGTTGCAGTCGCCGGGGCAGAGGCGCGGCGGCGTCGGCGTGGTGGTGCGCGTCGGGATGGCGGTGGGAGTCGCGGTCGGCGTGGGCGTCGGCGTGCTGGTGCCCTCCGGTCCGGGGACTTGGATTGCGATCTGCAGCGTCGCGGCGCGGTCGCCGGAGCTGGTGCCGTTGAGATCGACGCTGTTGGCGGCGACATAGAGCGCGTACGTGCCGGGGATCTGCGGCGCGGTCCAGTCGAGGTCCCACGCGGCGCTGCCGTCGGGCGCGTTGCGTTTGGGCGCGAGGTGCGTGAGCTCGCCGTCAAAGCGCTGCGCCCCCTGATCCGGGACGGCGTCGAGCCGGCCGCCGTCGGTGGTCAGATTGAAGCCGGCGGCGATCTGGGTCTGTGACTGCGACACGACGACAAGCCGGAAGGTCGCCAGCGCGCCGGGCTGGACGATAGCCGGGCCCTCGATGCGCACGGTCGGGGCAATCCCGCCGCCGTGGCACTTGTTGCACACCGGGCCGCGCTGGCCCGACCAGCCGGTGATGCCCGTCTGGTACGCAGCGGCTGGCCCAGCGCCCAGCGCCATGAGCGCGAGCGCTGCGAGCGCGGTGCGGGCGCGCGCCGGCTCGCCAAACCCGCGCATCAGTTTGGAGGCGGGCACCCGTTGAGGGCGTTGCGCACGGCGACGACCAGCTCGGCGACCTGGACAGGGGGCTGGGCGTCGCCGCCGAAGGCCGGGCAGGTGGCTGGTGCCGCGGTGCCGAGCGCGATGTTGACGCCGGAGATCACCTCGGCGACATCCACGTCTCCACTTTCGTCGCAGTCGCCCATGCACGGGCCGGGGATCGGCGTCTTCGTCTCCGTTGGCGTCGGTGAGCTGGTGCGCGTGCTGGTGGGTGTCTGCGTTGGGGTGACGGTGGCCGTCTGCGGCGGCGTGGGCGTCGGCGTGTCGCCGGCGGCGACCACATGCACGACGAAGGTCGCCGAGGCCGCGGCGTCGTCGCCGGAGCTGCCGTCCACGATCACGCTGTTGCCGGAGCCAAACAGTGTGTAGTCGCCCGGCTGCTCGGGGGCGGTCCAGGTGAATTCCCACGCCGCTTCCCCCGTAGCGTTGTTGTTGCGCGGCTGGTTGTGTGTCAGCTCGCCGAGCTGGGCGCGAACGCCGTCCGGCGGCGAGAGCGTTGCGAGGGTGCCCGCGCTGGCGGCGATGTTGAGCCCGGCGGCGGTCTGCTCCGTCGATTGCGATTGGACGGCGAAGCGAAAGGTCGCCATCTGGCCGAGGTCGACGGTGTCAGGCCCGGTAAAACTGACGCGCGGCGGCGTGCCGCCGCCGTGACACAGAAACTGGTTGCAGTTCTGACCCTGTTTTCCCGAGGCGCCGATTTTGCCGGTGCTATTCGCCGCCGCCGGCACCGCAGCGGCGGCAAGACACAATGCCGTCGGCGGCGGAGAGTTGCAGGGTCTGGCAGACGAGCTTCGCGAACGTTGTCCTCACCGGTCCTCCTTTGAATGCTGATTCATGAACAAATCGCACGGTTGAGGCAATGCCCGGTGTGCTATACGGGGCCCGTGCGGCGGCAGCTCAAGTGGACCCTGCTCGCGGTCGGAGGTGTGTCGCTGCTGGCCGGCGGCGCGTCGATCTTTTCCCAGCCCGATCACGAAGTGCTGTACGGCGGCGGCGCGCCGCTGACGTCGTGTACGCCGCATGGCTGCATCTCGATCTACGCCTTCGAGGTCGGCAACACCGGCACTGAGCCGCAGCCGCAGCTCGACGTGCATATGCGCAGCGCCTGGCTCGACCGCGCCCTGATGCGGCCCAAGGTCCGCACGTACGGCAAGGTCGATCGCGCCTTCGCGGTGCGCGACGCCGAGGGCGTGCGCACGTTTGCGCTCGGCATGGTGAAGCCCGGCGAGCGCATCGAGGTGAGCTTCGTCCTGCCCGTCGATTCGACGCAGGCCCCGGCGTGGGACGAGCTGCTGGTCGGGGTCGACGCCGCCCAGGGCCCGGTGCGCGCCGGCAGCCCCAGTACCGTGACGTTTGGCCGCATCATCTACAAACTGTTCGGTTGGTGAGCGGACGCGGCCAGGCTGATTTGACCGCCTGCGGTGCGCCTGCGTAAGTGTCCGCCGGGGGGCACGACGAGATGGAGTTGACGGGAAGGGTCGCGCTGGTCACCGGGAGCGAGCCGCGGCGTCGGGCGCGCGGTGGCGATCGCGCTGGCGGAGGCGGGGGTCGACGTGGTGTGCGCGGCGCGGGCGACCGACGCGTCGCCGCTCAAGCTGCCCGGGACGATCGACGAGACGGTGCGGCAGGTCGAGGAGCGCGGCCGGCGGGCGCTGGCCGTGCCGACCAACCTCGCCGACGACGCCGAGGTGGCGCGCATGGTGCACACGGCGCAGAACCACTTCGGCCGGCTCGACATCGTCATCAACAACGCCGCCATCACGTTCCCCGGCGACCTGCAGCTGCCGCATGCGGCGCTTCGACCTGATCATGAACGTCAACCTGCGCGCGCCGCTGCTGACCATGCAGCTGGCACTGCCGGCGATGATCGCGCGCGGCGCCGGCGCGATCATCAACGTCTCCTCGGCTGCCGCGCTGCACGCCTTCCCGGGCCTGATGGCCTACGGCATGTCGAAGGCGGCGCTCGAGCGGCTGACGGTCGACGCGGCCCAGCAGCTCCGGCCGCACGGCATCGCCGTCAACACGTTCCGCATCGACGTGCCGGTGGCGTCGGAAGGGTTCGTCGCCAATTTGCCCGGCGTCGATCACTCCGACTGGGAGCCGACCGAGGTGCCGGCCGAAGGCATCCTGTGGATGCTGCGCCAGCCGCCGACCTACACCGGCCACAACGCCGGCATGCAGGAGCTGCGCGCCCAGCACGGCATCATGCCGTCGCGCGCCGCGCGCCCGTTCGCGCCGCCGACGGGCGACGCCGGGGCGATCTTCCGCAAGGCGTGAGTGCGCTACGGCGCTTCCGGCACCAGCCGCAGCGTCAGCGGGTGCGAGAAGTAACGCACGAAGATGTCGCTGGTGTACTTCTCGCCCATGGCCGCGGCGACGCGCTCGGCCATTTCGGGGGCGGGCTCGCCGCGCACGCGGTCGAACTGCTCGCCGGCGACCTTCACCTTGATGATCGGCTTGGTGGTGTTGCGCTCGATGCGCCCGGCGGCGCGCGAGCCCAGCCGCAGGTACACCTGCCCGTCGATGACGACGAGCCACACCGGCGACCCGCGGATGGTATCCGAAGCTGCCGGTGAAACAAGAGTGTCGACACCGCTATCGACTCTTGACACGAGTGCTTCCTCTGGGCTAGGTTCTCATCGTGGGTGTCTGTCTTATATCGTGAGACGCCCCCGGGGGCAGACGTGTTGGACAGGAAGTACGTGGCGGAAGAGGGCTTGATCTATCTTACCGGGATTCAAGCCGTGGTCCGCTTGCCGATCGACCAGAACCGAGCGGACGCGAGGGCAGGGCTGCGAACGGCAACCTTCGTGTCGGGTTACCGTGGTTCACCTTTGGCGAGTCTCGACCGTGCTTTCGAAGCGGCTGCACCTTTTCTCGACACGCACCACATCGTATTTCGCAATGGCGTGAACGAGGAGCTTGCGGCCACGTCCGTCTTCGGAAGCCAGATCGTAAGCCTCTTTCCAGGCGCAAAGTACGACGGGGTGCTGGGGATGTGGTACGGGAAGGCTCCAGGCGTCGACCGCGCGGGCGATGCGCTGCGTCACGGCAACTTCGCTGGATGCGGTCCGAACGGCGGAGTGCTGTGCCTTGCGGGAGACGACCCGTCGTGCAAGTCGTCCACCCTGCCTTCGGCGACAGAGCACGTTCTGGCGGACGCGATGTTGCCGGTCATTTATCCGGGAAACGTTCAGGAGGTGCTGGACCTAGGACGTCTGGGGTTCATGCTTTCGCGCTATTCCGGTCTGTGGGTCGGGATGAAGGTTGTGACGGACGTGGCCGATGAGGCGAGCACGGCGGAAGTAGCTCCCGAGCGCGTCGTTCCCGTCTTCCCGAGCTTTGAGGTGGATGGCAGGTCGTTCCACCCCCGTCTTGACGTGAACCTCCTTCCGCCGAACTCGGTGGAACTGGAACGACAAATGATTTGCCACAAGCTCGAAGCCGCACGCCTATATGCGCGCGCCAACAACCTAAACCGCATTGTTGTCGCACCGCCTTCGGCGCGAATCGGTCTGATCGCGGCAGGGAAGACCTACTACGATCTTCGCCAGGCCCTTCATCTTATCGGCCTCGATGATCATGAGCTCCTCCGCTCCGGAATTCGCGTCTTGAAGATTGGGCTGCTCTTCCCGCTCGAAAGTCAGATTATCCGCGAGTTTGCCCGCGGTCTCGAGGAAGTAATCGTGGTCGAGGAGAAACGGCCGTACTTGGAGACCGCTATTCGTGACGCTCTTTATGGGGACGATCGTCGTCCTCGGGTCGTCGGTAAGACGGACGAGGCCGGCCGCCCGCTCTTGCCTTTGCACGGCGAACTCACCGTCGACCTGATCTTGCCCATGCTCGCGGCTCGTCTCTCACGCCATGCCGGGCTCCAGGATGTCGCTGAGCGCGTTCCACATCTGAGGGGCAGTGACAACCAACGGACTTTGAGTATCGTCCGTGAGCCGTATTTCTGTAGCGGCTGCCCCCACAGCCGCTCTACGCTCGTGCCGGAGGGCGCGATCGCGGCCGGCGGTATTGGCTGTCATGCAATGGCGACATGGATGGACCGATCTACCGTCGGCTTAACTCAGATGGGCGGTGAAGGGGCACAGTGGATCGGGATCGCACCATTCACCAACACGCCGCACATTTTTCAAAACTTGGGCGACGGTACGCTGGCCCATTCGGCGAGTCTGGCGATCAACGCCGCGATCGCGGCAGGCATCAATCTGACCTTCAAGATTCTCTACAATTCGGCGGTCGCCATGACCGGAGGACAGGATGCCGCGGGTCTGCTGAGCGTGCCGGACCTCACTCGTTCCTTGGAGGCTGCCGGCGCGCGGAAAATCATCATTACCACGGAAGACATGGCTCGATACCGCGGGATGCGCCTCGCCGCCATTGCCGAGGTCTGGCCCCGTGACCGACTGGATGAGGCGCAGCGCGTTCTGCAGCAAGCCAAGGGTGTTACGATTCTGATCCACGATCAGCGCTGCGCAGCGGAGAGCCGTCGCTTACGCAAGAGAGGGAAGCTACCCGAGCCGGCCACGCACGTTTTCATCAACGAGGCGGTTTGCGAGGGTTGCGGTGATTGCGGGAAGAAAGCCAACTGCCTCTCGCTTTATCCGGTCGAGACGGAATTCGGAAGAAAAACGCAGGTACACCAATCTTCGTGCAATAAGGACTACTCCTGCCTCTTGGGAGATTGCCCCTCTTCATCACGTTTGAGACTGCACATGGTTCCGAGGGAAGGCGGCCTATGCGCGTCTTGGATGACGATTCGATCGCCGAGCCGAAACGGACGTGCTCTGCGCAAAACGGCTACAGTATATTCATGGCCGGAATCGGCGGGACGGGTGTAGTAACGATCAATCAGATCCTGGGCATGGCGGCTAGCTTCGAGGGCAAGCACGTGAGGTCCCTGGACCAGACCGGGCTGGCTCAAAAGGGGGGGCCGGTTGTATCGAACTTACGGATCTTCGAGCGCGGAGAAGTGTCGACCAACCGGCTATCCACAGGAGAGGCAGATCTCTTTCTCGGCTTTGACCTGCTCGTAGCAGCGGAACCGAAGAATCTGTCGAGAGCTCATAGGCAGCGAACGGCTTCGGTCGTGAATGTCGGCATTCCGCCAACCGGCGCAATGATCCGAAACCCCGAAATACGACTTCCCGGGGTCGACGATCTGACACAGCGCCTCGCTTCGGTCACGCGAGAAGGAGAGCTGACCATACTCGATGCGAGCGCCATGGCTGAGGGACTGCTCGGAAACCACATGCTCACGAACATGATCGTCCTCGGCGCCGCATATCAGTTGGGACTGATCCCGCTTACGGCCGAGTCGATCCAGGGGGCGATTCGGCTGAACGGTGCGGCCGTCCAGGAGAATCTGGTGGCATTCGGTTGCGGGCGTCGGTTCGTCTCGGACCCGGAGGTCATTGAAGCAGCTGTCGAGCGTCCCGATTCGGACACGAGTCTGATCGTCGATTCCGCTACGGGCAAGCGCATCGCCGAGGCTGTTGAGAGGTCTAGATTCGATGACAGCGTACGAGTCCTGGTCGAGCACCGCGCCCGAGAACTCGTCGCATATCAGGATTTTGCATACGCCGAGCAATACATCGATTTTGTGAAGCAAGCGTGCGCAGCGGAACAGGAGCGTGTGCCCGGTCGGAAAGAGCTGTCGACGGCTGTCGCCCGATACTTCTACAAGCTTCTTGCCTACAAGGACGAATATGAAGTCGCGCGCCTCCATGTACAGCATGGGTCCCAAGATGAGCTTCAAAGAGCGTTTCCGGGTGCCAGGCATTTCCGATGGCACCTCCAGCCGCCTCTGTTGCGTGCCGTAGGGGTCCGCAGGAAGTTACGCTTCGGGGCGTGGGTCGTCCCGATGTTTCGGCTGCTGCGAACGATGCGGCGTTTGCGTGGGACGGCGCTGGATCCGTTCGGGTACGCGAAGCTGCGCCGAATCGAGAGGAAGCTGATCGACGACTATCGGGAGATAGTGACCTCGCTTCTTCCCCAACTACATGTCGATAACTACGAAATCGCTGTGCGCATCGCGGAAGCCCCAGACATGGTGCGCGGGTACGAGGACGTGAAGCTGCGAAACATCGAGCGGTATCGGGAATTAATCGGGGGTTTGCGAGTACGCTTTAGAGAAGGCCCGGGCTGCGGCGACAGGCGCGTCGTCATCTTAGGGGAAAGTCGCGATTCCATGAGGGCAGCGGGGTGACAAGCTCGCCCGGGAGATTCGAATGAGCGGTATCATGAGAATAGGGTTCGTACACATCTGGGTAAACGATCTCGAAGAGTCGGCGCGATTTTACGAAGACGTCGTCGGATTGGAGCGGACTGGCGAGAACGAGGGCGGAGTCTACTACAAGTGTTGGGATGAATACGATCACCACAGCCTGGTGCTCACGAAGGGGCCGAATCCGGGGGTCATCCGGGTGGGGTGGAAGGTCGCCTGTGAGTCTGATCTCTCCAAGGTCGAACGCGATGCCGAGCGGTACGGTCTCACAGTTGGTCGGGTATCGCGCAGGGCAGAGCCGTGGATAGGGGAGGGAGTTTCATTCGTCACTCCGTCAGGGCATTCGATGCTATTCTACAATGAGATCGAGCAGCCTGGTCGAGCGATTAAGCCTCCGGCGGTTGCACTGCACCGCGACTCCTCCATCGGCCCACCGCATCTCGATCACGTGTTTCTGACTACGCAGGACCCGGAAGAAACGATCCGTTTCTTCGTTTCCGTCCTCGGCTTTCGCCTGACCGAACAGGGGCTCGATCCGGACGGGCGCCCCGTCGTCGCGTTCCTCGCGCGCACGAACACGCCGCATGACGTGGCCTTTGGAAAGGGACCCAACGGGCGATACCACCACTTTGCCTACTACGTTGATAGCTGGGACGATGTCCTGAGGACGGGTCGCTGTCTTTCCGACAACGGCCGACGGCTGGAGGTTCCGCCGAGCCATCACGGCGCAACGCGAGGACAGACGACATACTTTCGGGATCCATCGGGCAACCGCTTGGAGACCTTTGCCGGCGGCTACAAGTCGTATCCCGATTTCCCGACGATCACGTGGGGGCCCGAACAATTGGATCGTATGCTGTTCTACTTCGGTGGTCCGGCCGACCCAGTGAGTTGGCTGGAGCCGATATAGAGCAGGTGAGGACGAGGAAATCTGTTTAGGGGATCAAGGGAGGCGAGCATGATCCGACCTGACAGACTTGGGCATCTCGTGATCAAGGTAAGGGACCTAGCGCGTTCGGAACGCTTCTACTCGGAGGTATTGGGGTTACAGGTCACGGGGAGAATCCCCGAATGGGGATTGGTCTTTCTCAGTGCGGGTGGGCGCGACCATCACGAGCTTGCTCTGATGAGCGTCGGTATGGAGGCCAAGAACGCGGCGTCGGTGCAAGTAGGGCTTCTTCACTTCGCCTTTCGCCTCCGAAACGAGGAGGAACTGCGAGCGGCATACACCGAGTTGAAAGACCTGGCGATTCCCATCCATGCAACGGTGAACCATGGAATCGCTAAGGGAGTGTACTTTCATGACCCGGATGGCAACGAGGTCGAGTTGTACTGCGATGGAGATCCGAGCGAGTATTCCAAGTGGCGAAATCCGTTCGGGGGTTCAGCAAAGCTCGACTTCGCGAAGGAAGATCCCGGCTTGGCCGACGTGGCACCGATCTTCATGGCGCAGACCGATACCGTATAGAGTACCGCGGTTCTGTGCGCGATCTCGGGACGCAATTCGGCCGAGCGTGTCGCAACTGGAGGGAGCGTCATGGCTGATGTAGTGAATACGTTGGTGCAGCACGGAGAGTTGGAAACCTGGCTGAACCGTGCCGGTCGTGGCCACACGAAGAGCATTCTCTTCCTCCACGGGTCGGGCCCTGGAGCGACGGCATGGTCGAACTGGCAGTATGCGCTACCAGTCTTCGGAGAGCACTATGATAGTCTCGCCCCAGACTGGATCGGGTTCGGGAAGAGTACCCACCCAGATCCTTCTCCTCGTGATATCGGCCAATGGGTCCGCATGTGGGTGGACCAAATCATCGCATTATTGGATGAGCTCGGTATTCAGAAGACGCACTTGGTCGGCAATTCCCTCGGCGGCGCGCTCGCACTACGTGCGGTTATCGAACATCCGGAGCGGTTCGACAAGGTCGTGTTGATGGGGCCAGCCGGTGTGCCGATGACTCTTACGCGGGAGCTAGACTCGGTGTGGGGATTTTTTGACGACCCATCTGTCGCCCGCCTGGCGAGAGCGATTCGCTGGTTCGCCTATGACGACTCCGTGATCGGTGATCGGCTTGACGAGATCGCCCTGATGCGTTTTGAGGCTGCCATGAATCCGCAAGTGCGCCGGTCTTATGAGAGCATGTTTCCAGCACCGCGGCAGCGACATGTCGACGATCTTGTGGTTACGTTGAGCGACCTTCGGCGGGTTACGAATCCGTTCCTGCTCGTGTACGGCCGCGACGACGCGTTCATCCCTCTCGAGTCAAATCATTACTTACTGAACAACTTGGCGGGGCCTGTCGAACTACATGTGTATGGGCGGTGTAGTCACTGGATCCAGATCGAGCATCGCGAGAGGTTCCACCAATTACTCTTGAACTTCTTTGATTCCGGGTCGGGCGCGAGGGCGGCCTGAGGCGTCGAAAGTGGGAAAGGGCAGCGACAAGCTTTGACTAGGCGGGAAACAGAACCTGCCGTTGAAGTGAGGGGACGGATTTCACAAGAGGCACGTGGCGATAATGGTTGCTTCAAGAAGAGTCGCTATCCTCACCGGTGCCAGTAGCGGCATCGGGTACGCCGTGGCGGAACAGCTGGCGAAGGATTCGTACGCCGTGGTTCTCGGTAGCCGCAACCCGGAGGCGGCCGCGGCGCGGCTGAGACACGATCATGGAGTTGAAGTGACACCCGTGGTGGGGGATCTTTCGGACCCGGAGACGACGCGGCATCTTGTCGAGGCGGCGAGCTCCTTGGGTGGCGTAGATGCCCTTCTTCTGAACCATGGCGGCCCCCCTGTGAAGGCGTTCGTTGAGGTTAGCGACGAAGAGTGGAGCGCTGGTTTCGACTGATGATCTCGGACCGTTGCGGCTCTTTCGAGCATGTGTTTCTTTCTTTCAGGAGCGTGGGGTGGGTCGCGTCGTGGCCATCACGTCCTTCACCGTGA
This sequence comes from uncultured Actinomycetota bacterium, assembly GCA_963712425.1. Taxonomy (GTDB): domain Bacteria; phylum Actinomycetota; class Actinomycetes; order JAHEKZ01; family JAHEKZ01; genus JAHEKZ01. Next base: position 18,142 of record CAVQHW010000002.1, read on the forward strand.
AGGCCCCGTTTCCTGGCGTGATCTTGTCGAACAGCCTGCGCGCGGGCTTAGTAAATGCCTTGAAAACGGCCGCACAGGAACTCGGCAAAGACAATATTCTGGTGTAATGCAGTCGCGCCAGGATATATCGCCACCGATCGGCTGATCGAGTTCAATCTTGCATACGCGAAGCGTGAGCGACTGAGTCCTGAGGTAGTCGACTCTCGAGCGTTGGCAACCGTGCCACTGGGGCGATACGGGGCGCCCAGCGAAGTAGCAGAGCTGGCTGCCTTCCTCCTCTCGGAGCGCAATGGCTACATCTCCGGGCAGCAGTTCCTGGTGGACGGAGGTCTGGTTGCTGCGTTGTAGGCAGTAGAGGGTAGACCATGGAAATCACCGTTATTCTGATGTCGTTTGTTGTTCCGAAGGATCTCGGGCTCAATCACCGGGCAGAATTGGTGCAGAATTGGGGCGAGAGGGCATGTTGTTCATACAGCAAGGCAAACTGGCCAAAGCGCTTGACGTTCCGGTGTTCAAGCCGCCAGGAACGCGTCGCTCGACACGAAAGATGTACCACACAGGATAAGAGTAGGTGTCATAGATAGGTAGCGTAACAATTACCTGGCGACCTTCAAGGTCACTCATCACAGTCACTCATAAGGGGGCTATGGGTATCTCGCTACGGAACGCAGCACGTGTCATCATCGCCGCCGCGCTGATGTCATTCTCATCCAGTCGCAGCTCCGCTATCAACTTCGGGCCAGAGGAGTCCATGACCGTCACTGGGCGGGGTATCGACTCAGGCCAGCTGGAGAGTCGAGGACTCAAACAGCGGAGGGCGAGACTGCTTCTACAGCGGAGGCTCTCCGTGCTCGGGCTTTACATTCCCGGACACGGGACGCTGGCGATCTCATCCAGCACCGGACTCTCATCGACCTCGAGTTCTTTCACGATGTGGACCGTTGGCTGGCAGGGCACCTCGTCTTTTTGGACGATCTCAGCTACCGAGTGCGCGTCAAGTACTTCGACGACGGCGTATACGACTACGGACCCGACACGTTTTCCGAGCCATCGGAGCATCTGACGCCGCAGGGGACGCCGGATGTTACCGGCCAGCGTGGGCTTCGCGCCGCGCGGCACCAGGCACATCAGCACGACCCCCTATGGGGAACGCCTACGTTGATGCGCGCAAGGGCCGCCTCAACGTACGGGTAGGCCGACAAGATCTGTCTTGGGGGAAACGGACGGATTCCGTCTTTTGGACACGTCAACCCCTGGACAACCGTTTCGGCTTTCCGCTCGTCGAGGATTTGGACGACCGACGTATCCCACTGTGGATGGTTCGTGGATCGCTGGAAATCGGCAATCTTGGACTAGTCGAGGATGTGACGCTCGACACCTTCTGGGTGCCAGGGTCAATTGACAACCGAGGAAACCCCCGCTGCAGCAGTGGGGAATCCGTTTTCCCTCGCCAATCCCCCAGGGGAGAGTATCATCAAGGTCCCGAGCAAGAAGATGGAAAACAGCCGCGGCGGCGGGCGTCTTCTCGGACAGTTCTTCGACCGCTGGGTGCAGGTTTCGCTGGCCCATTACGTTACGTTCAACGATATTCCCTCAGCGCGGCTGCTCGTGCGAAACGTCACCTTCGTGCCAGTACCCGGCGGGAACCTCTTGGCGCCGGACGCCGCGTTTCTCCTGGAATACTATCAGCAGCAGATCACAGGCATAACCGCTTCGGGAGCGCTACCATTCGACCCATTGACGATTGTGCGACTTGAGGCGGCGAATTTCTGGGACGAACGCGTATTCACCGCACAGGATAGTGTCGCATCCGCTGTCAACCGCTTCATCCAGACTGTCAGAGATTTCGGGGTCGGACTACGACCCGCAACACCGTGCGCTGGATGGTCGGTGCCGATCGCAATTTCTGGCTCCGATTCTTGAATCCGAAGAACACCTTCTTCGCCTCGGTACAGTTCTTCCACACTCATATTGTCGACTACGACAAGAGCATCGCTAACGCGGTCGCCAGCAGCACAACAATCGACCAGATCGCGCCTGAATTGTTCGCTGGCAATTTCCATTTCGTACCAAGGAAAGAAGACGAGATGACAGTCACGTATCTCGTGAATTCGCTATTTTGGCACGGGAATTTGCAGCCGCAGATCTTTGTGCTGATGATAGCCGAGGCGTTCATACCATCGTACCTCAGATTACATACAACTATGGGACAAACTTGCAGTTTGTGTTTAAGTACGCGATGACGACAGGCACATATGCCAACCTTGGCTTTTTCGGTGACCGTGATCAGGTGCTGTTCCGAGTTCAGTATAATCTCTCATAGGGCTCTTCTAATAATGATCGCAATCAACGCGGCCGAATTGTGAGAAACAGAGGAGGATGCTTCTGATGGAAAGGCTTGTTTCGGAGGTGGGGCAAGGTAGAAGAATTGCACGGTTTCCCGAGCTAGGGACGGAGCCGTTGCCGGTGGAACCTCACGTGTCAGAGGAGTTTTTTGAGCGCGAGAGAGAGAGGTTGTTCCGGAAGGTGTGGCTGAACGTGGGGCGAGTAGAGGAGGTGCCGGAGCCGGGTCGCTACATCGTCAGGGACGTGGCGGTGCTGCGGACCTCGGTGATCATCGTGCGCGGCAAGGACGGGGTGATCCGTGGGTTCCACAACATGTGTACGCACCGGGGTAACAAGGTGGCAAAGGACTGTGCGGGAAAGCGGGGTGCGTTTGTTTGTGGCTTCCATGGGTGGACGTACGATCTGCAGGGGAAGCTGATTCATGTGACGGACGAGGAGGAGTTCTATGACTTGAAGAAAGAAGAGCTCGGCTTGCGTCCGGTGGCGACCGACGTGTGGGAAGGATTCATCTTCATCCACTCCGACCCCAATCCGGCGGAGAGCCTGCTGGAGTACATGGGGGAGATGGTGGGGCGCCTGCATGGCTTTCCGTTCAACGACATGCCGCTGGTGGAGCAATGGTCGGCGGAGGTCAATGCGAACTGGAAGACGTTTACCGAGGCCTTCTTGGAAGGCTACCATGCCGAGTATCTCCACAAGAACACATATCCAGAGTTCAGCCGTAACAAAAGTTGGAACAAGGTGAACATTCATCTGTTGAGGAGGCACGCGTTCTACGGCCTGACTGCCAAGCATGAGCATCGACCGGGGCCGGTCGAGGCTTTAGCGCTCAAGGCGGGCTTCTCGCTCGTGTACAGCGGTGAAACCAATCAAGGGCAAGAGCTTCCTCCCGGAGTGAATCCAGAGCGGTCGCCCAATTGGAGCTTCGACGCGAACGTCATTTTTCCGAACTTCTTGCTCGTGATCGGCAGCGGTTGGTACGCGACGATCGCCTTTTTGCCCGTGGACGTGAACCACTCGTCCTATGATTACCGGTACTACGCGAGCCGCCCGCGAACGGCGGGTGTGCGTGTGGCCCAGGAGTACGGGAAGCTGCTTCTGCGGGATGCGGCAAGAGAGGACCTGAGCACGATTGAGGATACGCACGCGATGCAGTGTTCTGGCGCGATGACGCACATGCCTATTTCCGATCAGGAGGCAGTGATTCGGCAGTGGTGGAACGGCATCCTTGGCTACGTAGCCTAATCTAGTAGACACTTGCTCTAGTCGAGTAAATCGCTCGCATCGCGCTTTAGTGTAGCGAGGCACGGGCGGGGTATCTCAACGGAGTGTTAGACTAAGGGGACACGGGAAAGAGGCCCCGAGTGTCAGAGCGAGCGCCGGTGGTTCGCGCGCGGCGCTTGTACAATAAGGATAGAGTCGAATGCGAAGGAAGGTTATCCTGAAAAGGTGGGAGAGTAGCGGCCGGCATCCGTGCCGATGGCGTAGGGAAAACGGAGCTATTTATAAGTGCGCAGCCATCCTACTCGTCGCGGTATGTTTGCGTTTCCCGTATCGCGTCTGGCCGGTGATGGCGGGCGAGGTAGTCGCGAAGGTGGAGGTACACAACGTGGGCGCACTGCGCGAGGATTTCTACGACGCCCAGTGCCCGCCGAACGGTCGAGTCTGGATCACGGGGACCGGTGGTGCTGTCCTCTCCAGCCCGGACAATTCGTTGAGCTGGAATCGCCATGGCGCCGGGGTTGAAAAACCGCTGTTTCAAGCGGCATTCGTGGGGGCGTCGAGGGGCTGGGCTGTCGGACCTGGGGGCCTCGTGCTCGCGACGACCGACGAGGGCGTGACGTGGCGGCCACAGACGACGCCGACAAGAAAAGTTTTGCTGGCGGTCGATTTTCTTGACGAAGAGACTGGGATCGCCGTCGGGGACTCGGGCGTCATTCTGGTCACCAACGATGGTGGTGAGACATGGGTCGATCGGTCGCTCTCCGAAGATGTGATTCTTTACGGTGTACGCTACTTGGACGCCAATGACCTGTGGGTGGTCGGGGAAGTGGGTACCGTCTTGCGGTCGCGCGATGGCGGTTCGACTTGGTCGAAGGTCGAGACGCCTGCGCAAAAAAGCCTCTTCGGTCTGGGTTTCGACGGGCCCGAACGGGCTTGGGCCGTCGGCATCCAAGGTGAGATGATCCACTCCGGGGACGGCGGAGAAACGTGGGAGCGAGTACCGACGCCAACCCAGCAGTCGATCTACGCGGTCGATGTACAAGGAGCGCAGGGATGGGCCGTGGGCGATGCCGGAATAGTCCTGTACTCTCGCGACGGCGGCAAGCAGTGGGCGGTCGTTGACGTGCCAGAGCAGGAACGGCTCTACTCGTTTCACGGCCTGTGCCAACGTCTCGGAAAGGCTTTCGTCGTGGGAGGAAACGGTCGAGTGTTGACTGTTGAGCCCTCGGGGGTGGCTGATCGGGGGGCGCTCGGGGATATCTCTCATGATTAAGCTCGACGGCTCCATACTAGCTACACGGTACCTGTCTTTCCTACTTCGACGGAAGCGGTCGGTCGCATTCTTCTGTGTCGCGCTCACGGTCGTATTGGGATATTTCGCGGCACGTACGCGTGTATACACCGACTTTTTCGATTTATATCCACCGAAACATCCCTACATCCAGACGTACAAGAAGTATCGCGAAGTGTTCGGCACGGCCAACGTGCTCGCCGTTATCGTTGAACGCAAGCACGGTACGATCTACACCCGTAAGACCATCGAGAAGGTGGACCGAATCACGCGACTCCTGATGGAGACACGGGGTGTCGATCCACTGCAGGTGGTCTCTCTGACACATCCCCGGGTGAAGACGGTCGAAATCACTGGAACCGGGATTGCCACCCATCCTGTCGTCGACGGCCTACCGAAGTCGGACGAGGAGGCCCATCGCATTCGAGAAGTCGTTTATCGAAGCCCCGAAGTGCGAGGATTTTATGTCTCGCCTGACGATACAGCGACCGCAATCTTTGCGGGGTTTTGGGAGGAAGGAGCCGATCTCGGCGCGCTCTTCGACCAGCTCCAGAACCTGCAGGCGCGTGAGACGGATGACGAGCACACCGTGTACGTGACCGGTTACCCGATGCTGTTTGGGTGGTTTGCTCACTATTTGTGGCTAACCTACGTCGTCATGCTTCTGACGGTGGCCACGATCGCGGCGCTTCTCTGGTTTTATTTTCGAACGTGGGTCGGCGTGTGGGTCCCTCTCGTGTCCGCTGGCCTCAGTGCCCTGTGGGCGATCGGGTTTGCGGGCCTGTTGGGGTTCACACTCGATCCTCTTGCGCTGGTCATCTTTCTTCTGATCACCGCCCGCGGTCTTTCACATTCCGTCCAGTCGGTGGAGCGCTATCATCTAGAGTACCGGACGCTCGGCGACAAGGATGCGGCGATCAGCGCGTCGTGTACCTCTCTGTTCGTACCGGCGATGACGTCGATCCTCTCGGATGGCCTTGCGATCCTCACGCTAGCGACGGCGAGCATCGCGCTCCTTCAGAAGATCGCCTTCGTCTCCGCGTTTTGGGTAGTTACGATCGCGCTGAGCGTCGTCACCCTGCATCCGGTCCTCCTCTCCTACTTAGGGCCGCCGGTCGATGATCCTCGCCAAGGTCAACGGTGGAGCGACAGAATCTACGAAGGTATCATTTCGGCGATGTGCTGGAGTTTGGGCGGGCGGCGACATTGGTTCGTCCTACTCGGTTTCGCCGGGATGCTCGTGGGGGCGATATGGGTAGGGCGATCCTTGCAGGTCGGCGACACGACCATCGGCAAAGCACTGCTGGACGGCGACCATCCCTACAATAAAGCTTTCGACGTCTTGAACAACAAGTTCGTCGGGTCGGCGGAGCTGGTCATCGTGGCCGAAGGGGACCGGCCGGCGGCGATCCAGGACGAGAAAGTACTGACAACGCTGGACTCGTTTCAGCGCTACATGGAGATCGATCCGCACGCCGGCGGTTCGGCGTCACTTTCGACTCTCGTCAAGCGAGTCAACCGAATGTATCATGAAGGAGAGCCCCGCTGGGAGATCATTCCGGAGGATCCCGGTCATATCGGCGAGATCCTGTTCTTGATCGCGATGTCGTCGACGAAGGCAGAGGTAGACCGCCTCTTCGGAAAGGAGTTCCAGCACACCACGGTGAAGGTCTATTACCGCGATTACGCTCTCACCACCGTAACGCAGGCACTCGAGAGGGCGAAGAAGTTCATCTCCGGCAACCCGCTCGAGCACGTCACGTTCCACCTCGCAGGCGGCCTCGTTGGCATTCTCGCAGCCGTAAACGAGGAGGTGGAGAGCTCGAAAAAGCTGAATCTGTATCTCGTGTTGGGCACGGTGTTCGTCTTGAGCTTCATCGCCTACCGTTCGGTGCTGGGAGCGCTGATCGTCATGGCGCCCTCGCTGGTTGCCCAACCCGTGACCGATGCGTTCATGTACTTGACGGGAATCGACATGAACATCAACAGCCTGCCGGTGGCGGCCGTCGGAATCGGCATCGGTGTCGACTATGGATATTACATCTTGTCGCGCATGGAAGAAGAGTTTGGGATCCTCGCGGACTTTGACACCGTTGGGATACGTGCTCTGCGGAGCACCGGGAAGGCTGTCCTGTTCACGGCGACGGCGCTCACCGGGAGCGTCTTCTATTGGCTGTGGTTTCCGATGAAGTTTCAAGCCGACATGGCTTTGCTTCTGATTGTTACTCTGACGGTACAGCTTGTGGGGGCGCTTCTCTTGATCCCGGCACTGGTGAAGCTCGTTCGCCCACGATTTCTGATGGCCGAAGTTCTGGAGCATCCGGAAGAGAACGACCGTAGAATCTGTAGGGTGGCAGGGGGTGTGGAGAGTGGTGAGTTGTAGGTTGTCTTTGGGCGACAGCAGAAGGAGGAGGACGAAAAATGAGAACGGGCAAGAATTCTTGGCAGTTTCTGATTGCGGCGCATCTGACGTTGCTGCTCGCCGTATCGGCTACGGCGGCGGATTTCAAGGAGGGGGAAGTCATCGATGCGACCAACTGGCAAAAGGTCGAGGGCATGCTTCCGGATTCCGTGCTCAACTGGGTCAAAGAACGTGGCCTGAGCTTCAAGATCGCGAAATTCACATGGGACTACGGGTGGGAGAAGGATTTCCTCGACGGATCCAAGGCGAACGAGGGTAAGTTTGACGTGCAGCCGGATGGGCACCTGTACGAGAAGAGCACCGGGGAGCGTCCGCCGTACATCTGGGGCTTTCCCTTTCCGACGATCGACCCGAATGACCCACAAGCGGGCACGAAGATCATGTGGAACAAAGTGCAGACGAACCTGAAGACGGGACCTCTGCAACTCGAGGTGCACGTTCCGGTGATCGGTGCCAATGGGCTCGAGCGCGACATCGTCTTGGACTCCATCCAGTATTTCATCTACGGGATGCGGGATCCGTTGCCCAACCCAGACCACGTTGAATACAAAGAGGCCATTAAAGGAAAGTCTCCTTCCCAGTTCGAGGGGACGATCTTGATGACCTGGCGTCACATGGATAACCGTCCAGATAGCGTCTGGTCGTATCTTCCGTCCTTTCGCCGCGTGCGCACACTTACCGCCTCCAACCGAACCGATCCTTTGTTTGGCAGCGATGCCGTGATCGACGACTCGGCAATTTTCCAGGGAAAGGTCGAGTCCCATACATGGAAGCTCGTGGGCGAGCGTGATGTCATTCTCCTTACCAATCAGGGCGAGCCGAACCTGCTGGTACCTGGGCAGAAACGGGGTGACGGGCTGCAGACCTGGGATTTGGCGCCAGGGAGCAAGAAGGTTGTGTACGGCTACGAGCAATCCAAAATCGAAGTAAAGGACGCAAGAATGCCTCTGAATCTCGTCGGTATCGTGCGACCAATGTACATCTTGGAAGGAGAACCCAAAGATCCATACTACAATTACGGACGCCAGATATTCTATGTAGACCGGGAAACGTTTCTGATGCACTACAAAGTCGTGTACGATCGTGCAGGGCAGTACTGGAAGACCGCGGCGGGCGACTTCGTCGTGTGGCCGAACGCCGATCGCACGCGTGCCTTTTTCGGCATCGGCTGGGAGCTCATTGCAGATGACAAATCCCACACGGGCAGCGCTTCGTTCATCGGGGATCCGTACAAATTCAACACACCAATGGACCCCAGAATGTTCACCACGGCTGGCCTTCTGGCGGGTGGTAAGTGACTGTCAAGGTGAATGGGTAGACGCCGTGAATCGGGGGTATGTATGGCCAGAGTAGCATCTATCGAGCGGGAGAGTGCAACCGGGGCGTCACGCGAGCTCCTCGATCGGGTCGATATATGGATGAGTGCACTCAAGGCGGATCCACGCCTTAACATTCCTGATCGCTTTCAGATTCCTGGAAACTGGAAGATTCTTGCGCAGAGCCCACGCTTTGCGGGGATGGTATTTGATCTCGCCAACTACTTTCTGACTGAATCGTCGGTAGACCAGCGCTTGCGCGAGCTCATGGTGCTGTTGATGCTGAAACGCTTGGACTGCAAGTACTTCGTCTACCATCTGTCGATGTGCGAAGCGGTCGGGGTGAGCCTGAACCAGGCCCACGGCATCACAGAGTATGCGGGATCGGCGCGGGATCTGTTCACCGACCGCGACCGGCTGGCTCTCGAGTACGCCGACAACCTCTTCGAATCGGGGCAAGTGACCGACGAGCTGTTCAAGCGGACGCAGGAGGCGCTGGGAGCGGAGGGGCATTTCGAGTTCACGTGTGCGATCGCGTTCTGGTCCATGTATCTGCTTCTCATCAACGCTTTTTCTGCTGATGTCGACAGTTGGTTGGGCGAGGAAGGTGTCGCCCCGGAACGAAGGTGGGAGCGACGGCAGCTCCTCCAGCGTTCGGCCGGGGGGGAAGAGGGGAGGAAACATGGGATAGGCGAATAACTAGCGCAGCACAGGAAAGCTAAACCATTAACAATCGCGAGGAGGACGACGAAGATGGCACGGATACCTTATGTGGAACCAGAAAATGCGGAGGGCCAGGCCGCGGAGCTCTTCGAACACGTGCAGCGGTGGGTGCAGCGGATGAAGGACAACCCAGGCGTCAAGATGCCTAAAGGTGGTAACATCCCGAACAACTGGAAGATGTGGGCGAATAACCCCAAGCTGGGCCTACTGGCGCACGAGCTGGCCGACTATTTTATGAATGAGTCTCCCTTGGATCATCGGTTGCGGGAGCTGATGATTCTGCTCATGACGACACGCTGGCCCACCTTGGAGTGTCACATGACGCATATTGGTATCTGCGGGCCTATGGGTGTAGCACTCGACGTGGCAAGGAACATCAGGTACTACGAAACAAGCACGGTGTTTTCGGAACGGGACCGGATTCTTCTTCGCTATGCTGATCAGATGATTTTACGAGGCGGACATGTGGAGACAAAGTGTTTCTCGAGTGCCAGGGGCTTCTCGGGCAAGAGATGCTGTTCGAGTATACGAGCTGCATCTCCGTCTGGATGTCGTTGGTTACGCACATCAGCGCGTTCAAGCTCGATGTGGATGGGTGGGTAGAGTTTCCACCGGGCCTCGTCAGTCCTTGGGCGTGAGGTCTAAACGTTGTCAGGGACTAGGAAGACAGACGAAAGGAGAAACGAACATGCCTAGATTTCCGTACGTCGAACCGCAGGCCGCAAAGGGAGAAGCCAAGGAGCTTCTGGACCACGTGCAGAGTTGGGTGAAAAAGCTCCAAGATAGCAAGGCAGTCCGCCTCCCGAAACACTTCGAAGTGCCGAACAACTGGAAGATGTGGGCGAACAACCCGAAGCTCGGCTTCATGGTGCACCGGATCACTGACTACTACATGAGTGCCTCTCCGCTGAATCATCGAATCCGTGAGCTAATGATTCTTCTCCTCACGAAGCGTTGGAACTGTTCATATTACGACCATCACCTCACGATGTGCCAGGGGTGTGGCGTCAGCTTGGAACAGGCCCGGGCGATCGGCGAGTACAAGACAAGTCCACTTTTCACCGACGATGAGCGCCTCATGTTACAATACGCGGAGGAGCTGTTCTCGACGGGAACTGTGGACGATGAGTTGTTTCACAAAACCCGAGCGCTGATGGGCAAAGCGGAGCACTACGATTATACCTGCGTCATCGGATGGTGGATGACGCTCGTGTCTCATATCAACGTGTGTCAGGTGGGGCTGGATTCCTGGGCGAAGGTTCCGAAGTAATCGCGGGTGGGACGCCGCCATCAGTCAGAAGCTTGATGGCGGCGCAAACCTGGGACTGCCAGTGCGGTGCGGTATGTGGAGCCGAGTGTTCTGTGTTGCTAAGGAGACGCGAAAATGAGAACAGGACCCATGTCAGCAGATTCGCATTCCCGTCCGCGTTTTTCGGAGCTTGGGACGGATCCAGTACCGATAGAACCACATGTGTCAGAGGAGTTTTTTGAGCGCGAGAGAGAGAGGTTGTTCCGGAAGGTGTGGCTGAACGTGGGGCGAGTAGAGGAGGTGCCGGAGCCGGGTCGCTACATCGTCAGGGACGTGGCGGTGCTGCGGACCTCGGTGATCATCGTGCGCGGCAAGGACGGGGTGATCCGTGGGTTCCACAACATGTGTACGCACCGGGGTAACAAGGTGGCAAAGGACTGTGCGGGAAAGCGGGGTGCGTTTGTTTGTGGCTTCCATGGGTGGACGTACGATCTGCAGGGGAAGCTGATTCATGTGACGGACGAGGAGGAGTTCTATGACTTGAAGAAAGAAGAGCTCGGCTTGCGTCCGGTGGCGACCGACGTGTGGGAAGGATTCATCTTCATCCACTCCGACCCCAATCCGGCGGAGAGCCTGCTGGAGTACATGGGGGAGATGGTGGGGCGCCTGCATGGCTTTCCGTTCAACGACATGCCGCTGGTGGAGCAATGGTCGGCGGAGGTCAATGCGAACTGGAAGACATTTACCGAGGCCTTCCTAGAAGGCTACCATGTCGAGTACGTGCATAAAGGCACATATCCGGAGGCCAGTAAGAAGAAGACCTGGAACAAGGTCGACATGGAGCTGATCGGACGCCATGGATATTACACGGCAGCGGGGTGACATGACGCACCAGCCGACTCCGACGGAAGCGCTCGCCTTGAGCGGTGGCTTTTCATTGATTTATGGTGGGGAAACGGCGGGGGAAATGGAGCGACTGCCGCGTGGCGTAAAACCGAAGCGTAAGAAGGAGTGGAGCTTCGATGGAAACGTGATCTTTCCGAATCTGCTCCTCGTCATCGGGACCGGCTGGTATGCCACGATTTGCTTTTGTCCTGTGGACGCGCACCATTCCTACTACGATTATCGTTATTACGCGGATCGCCCAAGTATTCCGGGGCAGCGGATCGCGCAGGAGTGGGGGAAGTTGCAGCTGAGAGACGCCGCACGCGAAGACTTGAGCACGATCGAGGCGACCCACGCGATGCAGCGGTCAGGGGTCATGAAAGATATGCAGATCTCCGAACAGGAGACGATGATTCGGCACTGGTGGGGCCAAATTCAGGACTATACGGGGCCCTACTGAACTACTACTTCGCGATTTCGTGGCGGGACGCAAGGATTCTTGAATGCGCCGCGTCATCGCGTTTGGGTTGCGGGCGTCAGCCCGTGCTTGAGGTCGAGGAGAGAAATGATGGCAAACCGGCTTCCCGATGAATTCGCAGATCTTGAGGAGTTTGTGGACGACTGGAGTCTCGAGAAGGGGTCAGAACGTTACAGAAAACGCCTGACAACGTCGATGGATGAGATCACTCGATATTACAAAGCGTTGACGCCGCGGATGGAAGCAGTGGTGGAGTATCTCAACCGCTTCCCCATGGACGACCTTTCCGAGAAGGAGAAGCGGCTCATGTACATGGCGTTCTCTTTTTTCGACACGGCGATGGCGGTCGAGCTCTACAAGGGGCCCGATGTTCCGAACGGCTATGAGTGGCAGCGTTTCCAAGTGCGGCCCTAACGCCCCCCGAACTGGGCGCTGCTGTGGGCTCGGTACTGCCAGCGGTGCATGTCGATCGACCAAACGGTGAACGGAGCAGAATCGGTTTCGTCTATGGAGCGAACTATCGAAGCGCTGGAGAGCCTCCGACAAAGGGGCATGATTGGTGTCAATGAGATCCGGGAGATGCGTGAGGCCGTGGATCGCATGGGTTGGCCCATACCGCCGGAGGCCTCATGTCTGCCCGCCACGCTCGGAGGGGTGTCGGGTGTCTGGATCAGTTTGCCTGGGGCCAGAGAAGACGCTGCGATCCTCTATTTGCATGGCGGAGGAGGAGTACGTGAGCGGTTCGCTTTCGAGTCACGGGGGGATGGTCTCCCGTCTAGGGAGTGCGGCAGGTGTCCCGGTCTTCTTCGTGGACTACCGACTCGCACCAGAGCACGGATTTCCTGCCGCCGTTCACGATGCCACTTCGGCTTACCACGGCTTGTTGGCGGCAGGGCGGGCCCCTGAGAGGATCGTCATAGCGGGTGACTCCGCCGGTGGCGGTCTCGCGATGGCCGCGCTTGTCGCATTGCGGGAGGCGGGCGCTCCCCTCCCGGTGGGGGGGGTATGTCTTTCACCCTGGGTGGATCTTGCTGCCACAAGTGACTCGATGTACTCAGGCGCGTCGAACGATCCGATCGTCATGCGCGAGGATCTGCTGCGAATGGCGACGCTGTACGTGGGTGACGCGGACCCCTGCGTGCCATTAGCGTCTCCTCTATATGCCGACCTGAGCGGACTTCCGCAGTTGCTCATTTTGGTAGGGAGCCGAGAGATCCTGTTGGACGATTCGATACGCTTGGCTGTCAAGGCGGAGAACGCCGGAACACGAGCCCAGCTGGAGATCTGGGAGGCGATGGTCCACGTCTGGCCACTGTTGACGCCGGAGCTGATGGAGTCGGAGAAGGCCATCGCTCGGATCGGGCGATTCGTCCGAGACTGTATAACGCAATAACCCAGCGGGCATTGGCCAAGTACGGCGACGAGCAGAGGGCGCATTCATTCGAGTTGAAGTTCACACGCGCCGACTTGAAAGCCTCCTCATGGTCTTGGCAAAAGCCGATTCTTTCCGAAAGGCCCCCTAAACAATGCGTTGGAGAAGTTATGAGCTGGAGTATACTAGGCAACCCTGCTCCTTAGCGGGGCTCGAACAGTCCCATGCCACTTCCCTTTCAAGGCCAGTGGTTGATGGGCACGGTTTCATGTTGAATTCTCGGAGTCCAAAGTCTAATGGCGCCCAAAAGTAATCCTCTCGTTTATAACGTACAGGTGCTAGACCGCAGCGTCGCGTTGCTCGAGGCGCTTCGGTGTTCGGATCGGCCGCTATCGCTCCTCGAGCTGTCAGAGAGGTTGGGTATACACAAGAGTACCGTGCACCGACTTCTGAATGTCTTGAAACGACATCGGCTCGTAGAGCGCACAGGGGACCTTCGCACGTATCAGCTTGGCCTCCGTCTTTTCGAGATGGGCTGCCGGGCTGTGGAGAGACTGGATTTGCGGGAGAAGGCACTGCCTCACCTTGAGAGGCTGGCGATTGAGTCCGGCGAAACCGCGCATCTTTGCATTCTTCGGGAAGGGGAGGTGCTTTACCTCGAAAAGGTAGAGCCCCTGCGCACGGTACGAATGCCGTCGCACATCGGTCAGAGGAATCCGGCACACTGCACGTCGGTAGGAAAGGTTCTTCTCGCCCATCTCCCCGAAGACGAGCTGAACGAAATCGTCCGGACGTACGGTTTGCGTCGCTTCACAAAGAATACGATCACCACGTTGTCAGCGCTGAAGCAGGAACTGACGAGGATCCGTGTCCAAGGGTTTTCTTTAGACCGTGAGGAGATAGAGGAAGGACTGAAGTGCATCGGTGCGCCTGTGCGTGACTACTCCGGCATAGTCGTGGCTTCGATCAGCATTGCGGGACCCGCCTTTCGAGTCACAAAGGCGACACTCCCTGCGCTGGCGAAACACGTGATCGCCAGCGCGGATGTCTTGTCCGCCGACCTCGGCTATCGGGCGCTCCCGGAGCGGATACGGTCGCGCGATAGATACGGTCGCGCGATAGATAAGGAGCGCCATTGATGAAGCAGGATTTCCGTTTATGCGGGGAACGGTTGTACCGCGCGTGGCGTGACCGACGCTGCGTAAGACCGATCACGGAAGATGTCCCCAACATGACAATCGAGGACGCCTACTCGATTCAGGAGTATTGGGTGGGACTCAGGGTGAGGAGGGATGGTGAAACACCGGTGGGGAAGAAGATAGGTCTGACGAGCGCGGCGGTTCAACGGGCGTTCAACGTGGACCAGCCAGACTTCGGTGAGCTCACGTCGGCCATGCGGTACGAGGACGACTCCTCGGTGTTGTCCGAAGAGCTTATTCAACCTCGCGCGGAGGGGGAGATCGCCTTTTTTCTGAGGCGTGACCTGGTGGGCCCCGGGGTTTCCGGGGCGGATGTGCGCTCTGCGACTGACTACGTGTCAGCTTGCGTGGAGGTGGTGGATTCTCGCATCCTGGACTGGAAGATTCGAATCCAGGACACGGTGGCAGACAATGCTTCCTCTGGAGTCTTCGTCCTCGGTAGCGAGCGGGTCAGCGCCGAGCGGATGGACTTTGAGCAGTGCCGCATGTCCCTCGAGAAGAATGGGGAGTTCGCGGCTACGGGTCTCGGAGCCGCTACGATGGGGTCGCCGCTCACGGCGGTCGCGTGGCTCGCGAATAGACTCTCTCTCCTTGGGAAAGGACTTCACGCCGGGGAGGTGATTCTGTCCGGCGCTCTCGGCCCCGTCGTGCCCGTTGCTCGCGGTGACGTCGTCCGTGCCCGGGTCGACGGAATCGGCGCTGTTTCGCTGCGGTTCAATTGACGACAATGTGGGCTCTACGACCCAGTCTGTGAGTGAGTGATGTGTTGTAGTCGGCGAGCAAACCAGAAGCTCTGGGCCTCGGAGCCCGAACATCGAACGCTGGCCATGCCGCTTGTCAGTACGTGCCCCTGTGGGGCTCGTCGTGGTCCTGGCTTCAGCGATGCGCCGGGTGAACTGGCGCGTTGCGTTGAACAACAAGCTCAAGGTGGTTACGGGGCCCGGCGACGATTGTCGCAGCCTCCGCGTCGTGAAAGCTGCGCTGCACACTTGGAGTCCTTCCCCGCGCCGGAGGACACGCGCAGATTCTGTTGAGGAGGCCAATTTGGAAAGTCGAGAAGAGGAAGGGATGTCGTGATGGCTGCACCAAGGATCAAGTGCGCACTCATCGGTTCGGGGAACATCGGAACGGACCTGCTCTATAAGCTCCGCGAAAGTGAATTCCTGGAACCGGTGTGGATGGTGGGCATCGATCCTGCCTCGGAGGGTATCGCTCGCGCTCAGTCGTTCGGGTTACGAACCGGCGACCGGGGTCTGAAAACGGCGATTGGGAAACTTCAGGCAGATTCATCTTCATGGCGTTCTTCAGTATCTGGGTCACTCTCGCCTACGTCGCCGTGACCACCCTCGGCGCTGCTCTGTCGTTCTCGCGCGGCGACCGCGTCCGACGCGTCACCCGCATAATGCGTCGCCGCCGCTCGACTCTCACGAGCAACGTTGACGAGCAGATCGACTCACTCGCCGTGCCCCAGGTCTTCGGTCGCTCTCGCGGTGAGTCGCTCGCTCTCGCGCCAGAACGACTCGCTCACCTCGAGTCTCGTCGAGGTGGCCAACCAGCGCGGCATCCTGCGCGGCATCACCCTGAGCACCGGGCAGCTCACGGTCGTCGCGGTGCTCGCCGCCGGCGCGCTTCGAGATCTATCAGGGCCACACCACGATCGCGGTGGTTGTCGCGCTGATCACCGTGACACGTCAGCTCTCAGGTCCGATCCGCACTCTCGGGGTCGCCCACGACTACTGGCAGCGCTCGCGGCGCTCCGGCGCGCAAGATCGACGAGTTCCTGCAGCAGCTCGTCTCGCCCACTGCGCGACGAGTCGAAAGGAGCGGCTCCGTTCCCGTCGCGGCGGCATCACGTTCGAGAGCGTGTCCGTCGATGGTGCGTTAGCGACGTGACTGCGTCGCCGCACCCGGTGAGCTCATCGCCGTCACGGGCCCCACCGGCGCGGCAAGTCGACTCTGCTCGGGCTCGTCAACCGACTCGTCACACTCTACCGCGGGAGCCGTTCTGGTCGACGGCAGCGACCTCGAGTCTGTCACCCTCGAGTCGACCTTCCGTCGGATCGGCTCAGTCGCGCCCGACCTGCCGCTGATGCGCGGCAGCGTCCTGATCGGAACATCACCTACCGCCACCGCAATGCCTCTGACGAAGAGATTCAGCGGGTCGTCCTTACACCGGTCTCGAGACCGTGCTGGCCGAGCTTCCCAACGGGATCGACTCGTGGGTGACCGAGGGCGGTGGCAACCTGTCTATCCGGGCAACGCCAACGAATCGCCCTCGCCCGCGCCATGCTCGGAAACCCACCTGTGCTGCTGCTCGACGAGCCGACGGCTCGTATCTTGACCACGCCAGCCGGCGCGGCGTTCGCCAGCTGCTCGCGCGCCACTCGGGCACGGTCCTGCTCGTGACCCACGACGCGGTCGAGATGGCGCTGGCCGATCAGGTGTGGCACGTCGATCGGCGGCCAGTCGATCGCCATCGAGGCCGGCGATGAGTTCCGCGACCGGCTCTGGACCGCGTCGCAGCGCGGCGATCCATCGCACGATCACTCCACCAAGCTGCCTCAGCGGGTCACGTCATGACCGACCCGAAACGACCGTCACCGTTGTCGACCGTTCGCACCTACCTGCCTCAGCAACGTCGAGGCGTGCCGCTCGTCGTGGTGCATGGACGATCGCGGCTGGCAGGGCAACAGGTTTCGTGCCTTCCTCCCCACCGCCATGGCACACGACCAGGTGCTGATCGCCCCGGCCTTGGGTCGAAGCAATACCCCGCCTACCAACAGTTGCACGGCGTAGCCGGCGAGTGGCAAGCAGCAGACTCACTATCCGGACGCTGGATCGCCTCAGCGACCAGCACGACATCCCCGTCGACCGATTCGACATCGTCGGCTACTCAGGCGGCGCACAGTTCGCCCATCGGTTCGCCATGCGCCACCCCCAGCGCATTAACCGCTCACCGTCACCGCCGCCGGCTGGTACACGATGCTCGACGCAGACCGCCCGTACCCGTACGGCAGCGCCGACGCCGCCACCGGCGAGCCGATGTGCTGCATCGAAGCCTTCCTTGCCCTGCCGATCCTCGTGATGGTCGGTGAGCTCGACACCTCACGCGACGACGGCCTCCGCACCTCAACGCGACTTGATCGCGTGCAAGGCGAGAACCGTTTGCAGCGGGCCCTGCGTTGGGTCGACCACCTCGAATCTGAGGGGGCAGGCCTGGATGGCCGATGTCGTCGGTCACCTTCGACGTCCTTCCGGGCGCGAGCCATTCGCTGACCGAAGCGATGGCAAGTGGGTACACCGATCGGGTCGCCGCGTACCTCGGCACCGGCACGCTCGACCTCACACCGCCACCGCAAGTGCTCGACGTGAACCAGCCGACCGACATCACCGAACCAGAACTGTGACGAGCGCTCAGAAGAAGCGAGCCCCACGAAGTGAGTAGAGACAAGAAGTTCGCGTTAGCACTCGGCGTCGTTGCCGTTGCTGCGCTGGCCGCGGTCGGTGCACGGGTCCTCATCGGGCCTGGCCCCGACGTCGCGACAGTGGCAGCCGTCGCCGAGACCAACGGTGACGGCAACGCGACGATAACCTTCGGCGGCGACACCATGCTCGGCGACCAGGCCGATCGACTGCTGGCCCGCGAGGGATACGACGTGCCCTTCCGACAGCTCGGCGGAATGCTCGACGCCGACTATGTGATCGTCAACGCCGAGGCGCCGATCACCACCCTCACCAAGTGGTACGACCCTCGTGTCGACTACAGCTACAACACATTGCCCCCGGCGGCACAGGCTCTCGCCGATGCCTGGCGTTGACGAACACTCGGGCTCGCGAACAATCACGCGATGGACCGCGGTCCCGAGGGTTGGCCGACACGCAGCAGTATGCGGCGGAGTCGGGTATGGAGTTGTTCGGCGCCGGCCCAAAGCCAGCGGACGCGGCAGCTCCGCTGATCCTTGAGACCGACGCGGGCACCGTCGCCATAGTCGCGATGGGCGAAGACTTTGGTGAGCTCGCGCGCGTGAGCCCTGAGCACGCCGGGATGGTGTCGATGCGCGAAGACCGCATCCGCTCCGCCTACTTCAGCGCCAAGGCCGCCGGGGCCGACTACGTCATCGCGTACCTGCACTGGGGCGACAACTACCAGCCCGTCAACCGCCAGCAGAAGGGCTGGGCGAAGACCTTCGCTGCGGTCGGGTACGACCTAGTCGTCGGGCACGGATCGCACGTTGTCCAACCCATCAGCAGCGTCGACGGCATGCCGGTCGTCTACAGCCTCGGCAACTTCGCCTTCGGCTCGCCGGGGCGCTGGGAGACCTACAAGGCCGATGGCTTCGGGCTGCTCACGACCCTCTCGCTCGGCGACCAGGCGTCGCTCGAAGTGCGCTGCATCGTCACCGACAACGCGCGGGTGCGCTACCAGCCGCGAGAGTGTTCGCCGGCCGAGGCGCGTCAGGTGTTCGCTGAGGCGTCGCCAGACCTCACTGTGGTGGACGGCATTGGCACAATGCCGCTGCCATCGTTCACCCAAACGGGCTAGTGCTCTAGAACTAGTCCCCATTCGCAGTATCCGTTCGCCTCTCCACCGTCCGACGTACTCAGGGTCACTCAGGGGTCGTCGACGTTCGGAGGTCACCCATGCGGTTGGCACGCCATGCGCTACCAGTCGCTCTGATGCTCACCGTGTCCTTGGGCTAGTGGTCTCGTGACCTTCGAGGCCGGGGCCCGAACGGGCGGCGGCATGAAGGGCCCCTCTGCCAGCAAGGGGCCATCTGGCAAGCACGTGCGCCAGCCCACGAAGTCACCGTCACCGTCGCCGACCTCCTCGCCCAAACCCACCGCTTCACCCAGCCCTACAACTTCTCCCACCGCTTCGCCGAGCTCGACTGCTTCACCCACCACCTCGCCGACGTCTCCGGCGCTCACCGGCCCTGTCGAGCGGTCGTTCACAGTCACTCGCAGCGGCACGCAGCTGGTGCAGCCCTACTGCTCGAACGGCGACCTGACCCAGACGCGCAGCCAGATCACCACCGTGGTGTTCGTAGTGCACGGAAGCTCGCGCACCGCGTGTGACCAGGTGCGCTACGTCAGCGAGGCGGCGTCCGACCGCGGGGTGGCGAGCAGCACCCTGGTCGTAGCTCCCCACTTCTTGACGACCGAGGACGCCGCGGCCGCCGAACCCCGCGCGCTGTACTGGTCGGACAGCGGGTGGAAGGCGGGCTCGCAGTCGCTTACATCGCCGTACCCGCGCGCCACCACCGCGAGCTCGTTCTCGGTGCTCGACGACCTGGTCGAGGCCGCTCGATCCGAGGCGCTGTTGCCCAACCTCGAAAGCCTCGTGGTAGCGGGTCACTCTGCGGGCGGCCAGTTCGTGAACCGGTATGCGGCCACCACCCATCTGGGCGTCACCGGCGCACCCATCACTCCGCATTTCGTGGTGGCCAACCCGTCGTCGTACCTCTACTTCGACAGCCGCCGTCCAACGCCAGCAGGGTGGCGACAACTCAGCACCGCTGAGGTCGATGCGTGCTCATGGTTCAACACCTACAAGTACGGCCTCGCCGGGCTGAACGCGTACGCGTCCGCCAGCACCGTGCCGCTCGCCAGCCAGTACGCGTCCGCACGGGTCACCTACCTGCTGGGAGCACTCGACAACGATCCAGCCGTTGCTCGACCTCGACACCACGTGTGCCGCCGAGTGGCAGGGACCCAACAGGTACGCGCGCGGGCAGTACTACTTCGACTCGCTCGGGCTGTCGCTCGGCGACGAGGTGTACCAACGGCACGACCTGACGGCCGTCCCCGACGTCGCGCACTCGTCGCACGACATGTTCACGTCACCTGAAGGGGCGCGGGCACTGTTTCCCTAGCCCTCGGCGTCAGCCTCGCTAGGACGGCTGGATGTTCTGGTTCACATGGAAGACGTTGTCGGGGTCGTACGCCCGCTTGATCGCGGCGAGCCGGTCGTAGTTCGGCCCGTACGCCGCACGGATCCGCTCCTGACCCTCGTCCATCATCATGTTGACGTAGGCGCCACCGGCGGACGTCGGGTGCAACGCCTCCCAGTAGTCGATGACCCAGTCCTTCAGGATCTTCGCGTTGGTCGGGTCGGGGTCGACGCCGACGATCACGCCGCCCCACGTGACGTCGCGGTACGCGAACGCGGTGTCGGACTGCGCCGACGTCGTTCACGCGTCCGTCGATCGGGTACAGGTGCATCGTCGAGTGACCGGTCGGCAGGTCAGCACCGAACTCTTCGTGCGCAGCGATCGCCTCGTCGGTGATCTCGCGGAAGAAGTCAGCGCGCCAGTACCACTGCAACCCCTTCGGGTACAGCGCATCGAACGCCGACTGCAACATCGGGAACGGCATCTCTTGGACGCCGACCAACAGCGGCGAGCCGAACTCGGTCAGCGGCTTGAACAACTCATCCGCCTTGCTCATGTCGCCGGTGTAGCACCAGACAACTCCGCAGACCTTGCGGCCCCACAACTCCTCGGGGAACGGCGCAGCTGGCGGGATCGTCAGCACGCCGAACCATCCACTGAGCTCACGCGGCAACGTCGGAAGCAGGTCGCGGTACCACCGCAGCACCTCACCGGTGTCACCGATGTCGTACAGGATCGGCCCACCGAAGATGTTCGCGACGTCGTGACCGCGGAACGTGAACGACGTGACGATGCCGAAGTTGCCGCCACCACCGCGCAGCGCCCAGAACAGATCGGGGTGCGACCCCTCGCTCGCCGTGACGACCGAACCGTCCGCCAGCACGACGTCCGCCGACTCGAGGTTGTCGATCGTCAGACCGCATCCGCGGCTCAGGTTGCCCAGACCCCCGCCGAGGGTCAGCCCGCCGACGCCGGTCGTGCCGATGATCCCGGACGGCACGGCGAAGCCGAACGCGTTCGTCGCGTGGTCGACGTCCCCCCAGACGGCCCCGCCCTGCACGCGCACCTTCTTCGCGCCGGGCACGACGTCCACCCCGCGCATGTTGCTCAGGTCGATGGTCAGCGCGCCGTCCCACACCCCGAAGCCGTTCGCGTGGTGGCCGCCCCCGCGCACCGCGATCTCGAGCCCGGCGTCCCGCCCGAACTTCAGCGCGGTGATGACGTCGGCGGTATCGACGCACGCCGCAATCGCTGCAGGCTGGCGATCGATCATGCCGTTGTAGACGGCGCGGGCCTCGTCGTAGTTCTCGCTCTCGGGGGTCGTCACGGTGCCGCGCATCGTGGCTGCCAGGGTCGAGAAGTCGGTGCTGGTCATCGTCGTCTCCAGTGGGTGTGGTTCATCGAATGCGCCGAAGGTAGGAGCGCCGACCGTTCGCGAAGCGTTCGCCAACCGCTCACCCCTCAGATCTCTGCGTCGATCCGAGAAAGCAGGGCCACAGCGCCGTCTGCCTCGGCCTGCTCCCTCGCTTGATCGAGCAGGTCTGCCCGCTGTTCAGCGCCCACCAACCCGGCCTTGAGCCGCAACAGCTCGGGCACCCACCACGTGTCCTCGTTCTGCGCCGCGAACTCGAGGGCGCTCTCGATCGCGGCCAAGCCCTCCGCGGTCCGCCCGAGGTCACACAGCCGTTCGGCCAGCAACGACAAGTAGTACGGCTGCCGCGCCAGGGCTCCTTGCGCTCGCAACGAAGCCAGCGCCTCGTGCATCTGCTGGACGCCGAGCTCGCCACCGACGCACCAACCCGTCAGCAGGACGCCCCACTCGCGGTAGTACGCGAAGTCGTACCGCTCGCACAGCTCGATCGTCCGCGCAGCGAAGTGGGCCGTCGCCTCGACGTCACGCCGCAGCTGGCTCGTGATCGTCGCGTACGCGAGCGCGACCGCCAGGCTGTAGGGCTGCTCGACCTCTTCAGCGCGAGCGATCGCCCACTCCGCCCAGTACACGGCGTCCTCTTCACGCCCCAGCGCCCACAACGAGTGCGCGATCCACGCGCGTGCGTGCACCTCTGGACGCGTGCCCACCAACGACGGCGGATAGTTGAGGGCCATCTCGTGTGCGCGTGCGAGATGCTCGACGGCCTGCGCATGGCGTCCGAGCTCGGACGCGCCACCGCCCAGCGCGAAGTGCGCCTGCCCGACCACATCAGGAAAGTCGCTGCCTAGCGCGAGCGCCTGCTCACCGATTCGGTACGACTCGCCGATGTCGCCCTGCACGAACCGGGTGCCGAACAGCGACACCAAGCTCACGAGTCGCAGCCGTCGTTCGCCGAGCCGCTCGGCGAGTTCGACGGATCGCTCAAGGTTGGCGCGCAGGTTGGGCGACGCGTACCCCTCGAGCGCGTTCAACGGCGACGACATCGCGTGCCGCAGGCTCAGCTCGAGGTCGTCACGCTCGCGTCCGGCCGCCAGGTCGTCGAGCAACTCGATCGCGCGCTGATACCGACGCACCGCGTCACGGAACGCGAACACCTCGGTCGACCCCTCGGCGGCCAGCGCGTAGCTGCGCACCGCGCGCTTCGACGAGTGCGCCTTGTCGTACTGCTCGGCCAGGCTCGCGGCCACCGCGCGTTGGTCGCCAGCGCTGAGCAACTCGATCGCCTGGGCGATGCGCCGGTGAACCAGCGGACGCGCTGGCGCCGAGATCTGCGCGTACGCCGCCTCGCGCAACAGGTCGTGCGTGAAGTCGTAACTGCCGCCGGCGGTGTCCTTGACGATGCGGCGTCGCCACAACTCGTCGACGGCATCAACGATGACGTCTTCGTGGTAGTCGCTCGCCTCGGTGAGCAGCTCAACGCGAAACTCGCGCCCGAGTGCCGCGGCGAGCCCGGCAACCTCGCGCGCCGGAACGGTTACCTCTTGCAGCCGCGTCTGAAGCACGGCCTGCACCCGCGGCAGGTGCCCCACCTCGCTGGCGCGCGGTTCGTGCCACTTCTGACTGCGGGCCGCCTCGATGACGAACAGCGGAATGCCACCCGTTGCCTCGTGCCAGCGCAGGGCGTCCTGCGCCGACACCGGCGAACCGAGGACGCTCTCAGCCAGCGCGCCGGTCGCCGCCGGTGGCAGTGGCTGTAGCTCGGTCTCGATGGCGAGCCCCGCTGCGCGCAGGTGTTGCAGCGTGCCGCCCAGCTCTGGATACCCCGGCAGCTGCTCATCGCGCAGCCCCGCGAGCACCTGCACCGGATACCCATCGACCAGTTCGAGGAACAGCGGCAACCACGACAGCGTCTCGGCGTCGCACCACTGCAAGTCGTCGAGCACGAGCAGGGTCGGCGTCGACGACACGAGTGCGCGGGCGAGACCGTCAAAGAAGTGGTGTCGTTGCCAGGCGTCGATCATCGGGCTCGGACGCGGTCCGCGGCGCGCTCCCGCCTCGGGCGGCAACAACCGTCTCGACCTCGAACCGCCACTCTTCGTCGAGCTCGTTGCGGTGCGCGCGGATCGCCTCTGACCCGAGCCACTCGGCGACCGGGCCGAGCGCGATGCGTCCGGGCCCGGCATAGCAGCGCGCGACCGCGACCCGGTCGCCTTGGGCTTGCGCTTGTCGGACCACTTCGCGCATCAGGCGGCTCTTGCCCATGCCGGCTTCGCCGCGCAACAGGTGTAGCGGGGGCGTGGTGTCGTTGGCGTTGCGCCAGAGGTAGAGCGATGCCAGCTCGCGCTCGCGTCCGACGAGGTCGGGGTCTCCCGCTTTGCGCGGAGTCGGCGCTGCCTGCGCCGTCGGTGTCCCGGTGGGCTCGCGCGGGCTGGCGAGCTTGTCGTAGAGCGCGATCGTCGCGGCGTCCGGCTCGACCCCGAGTTCTTTGTCGAGCACGGCAACGCAGCGGTGGTACGTCTGGATCGCCGCGGCTCGGTCGCCCGCCTCGGCCTGCAGCCGCATCAGCTCGCGGTACGACGTCTCTTGCATCGGCTCGAGGGTCAGCCGTTGCTGGGCATGCTCGAGCGCCTCGCTGATCGCGCCATCGTGCTGGGACGCCGACAGCTGGTCGAGCAGTTGCACACACTGCCGGTGCAGGGAGTCCCGCTCGGTGATCACCCATTCGGCGATGGAGCCGGGCATCAGGTCGCCGGCGTAGCGGCTCACGGCCTTGGCGGCGTGCACTCGCGCTGCGGCGTCATCGCCATTGCGCGCGCACTCGCGGGCGGCAGCGGCGGCGATGACGAAGTCGGAGACGTCGCACACCCCCGACGTGTCGTGCGTGCCAGCACACCGTGCGTCCGTCCACCCCGAAGTTGGGGTTGTCGCCGAGCAGCGACCTCAGGTGGTGCAGCTCGCGGCGCAGATTGGTGAGCGCTTGGGCGTCCGACGAGTCGGGCCAGATGGCCGCCGCGATCTGCGCGCGCTGCTGTGGCTCACCGGGGCGGAGTGCGACGTAGGCCGATGATCTCGACCGCTCGACGGGCGAGCGAACCCGCCAGCGAGTCACCGTCGAGGGTGATGCGCTGGTCCCCGAGCAGCGAGATCTCGAGCACGCGAGCCGCCTGCCTTGGCGTTCGGACCAGGGGTCAACCGTAGAGCGGGGTTTGGCATCCGTACAGGGAGTTGGCTCGCGGGCTCAGGTGGCGACGCTGAGGCGTCCAAGACGGGAGGATCGTCCACCGGATGCGTGGGCGATTCTCCACTCGTGGACGCTACGAGGGTTCTGCCGGCTCGACCGTTGGCATGTCGTACGGAATGTCGAGCACCGCGTAGCCGTAGGCGCGCGCGTCCTCGAGCAGCGCGCTCTCCACGTCGACCGGTGAGCGTCGTATGCGCCAACCGCGCTGTGAACGTGCCGCTCCCGCGCGTCCGAACAGCGCCATCGTGTTGCTGCGCGCGGTTGGGTCATGTCGTGTCGGAGCACGGACGCCGGCGAACCCGCGTCCGGCTAGGTCGGCGGCGAGCTGCTGCGTCTCGCGGTAGTCGTCGCCCGCGAAGGTGTCGAGGGTGACGCCGAGCCTGGCGGCAGCGGCCGAGCGCAGGTTGGCGAACCGCAGCGGAGACCCGGTGCGGGTCGCGACGATGAGTTGCCGTGCGGCGATGTCGACGCGGGCGATCACCCGCGTCCGGCGGAACACCTCGACGAAGGCACCGACGCGGCGGTCGGCGAAGTAGCAGGTTCCGCGCGGCGGGGGCAGATCGAACCGACCGGACGCGGCATCTCCAACGGCATCGGCAGCGGTCGAGAAGTACCACGGCGACCGAGGCTCGCCCTCGGGGTCGAAGCGACGAGTGACGCGGTAGAGGTGTGCGCCGGTGTCGACGGTGGTCGCCGGCAGCGACGTGGCGCTCACCGCTACTGAGCCAGCGCGGCGGCCCAGGCACGAGCCGCGCGTACGACGGCGTCCGCTTCACCGGCGGCGAGCACGTCGATGGGGCGCTGGTCGTCGAGCGTGGGCTCGGCCGAGACCAACCACGACGCGACCGTCCAGCGCGAGACCGCGCTCTCGGGCAACTCGGTCAACACGCGGGCCAGGTGCGGCATCGGCGAACCGCCCGCGAACTGGAACGCTGGGTAGACGACTCGTCCCGACCCGGTGGTGAGCGCCAGCAACCCGCGTCGCTTGCTGACCGCCTGGCGGCTGACCGGATGCGCCGGGCGTCCGAGCAGACGGCGCACCCCCTCGACGTCGTACATGGGGCCGAGGTGCTCGATCCACGCCTGCGCGGAGTCGACGGCTTGGTCGGCAGCCTGTCGCGCGAGCAACGCCGGATCGTCGACGCGGTCGAGCGCGTGGCCCTCTGGGTCGCGCAGCGCCAACTCGGCAGCGACGGCGTCCAGGAACTCCCGTTGCCGCGCAGTGAGCTGGGCGGCCGGGTTCTGGCGCCGCGGTGCCCTGGCTTTGGCGGGCGCTTTGGCTGGGTGCCTTCGCGGTCGCGGCTGTCATCGCTGCCTCCGGCCAGTTCGAGTTCGTCGTGTCACGGCGTCAACCTTGTCAACCCCATTGAATCACTGGCTCAGGACGCCGTCAACCCTGTCAACCCTGGGGTCAACCCAGGGGGGTCAACTCTGTGGGGTCAGCGCTGACGCACCTCGTCGTCCGGCCGTCGCATGACCGCGTACAACACCGCCGCGACGAGCGAGGCCACGATGGTGGTCGGGTAACCCCAGTTGGCGTTCAGCCGGAACAACCATTGCCAGTACTCCCAGACCTGGCTGATCGCAGCATCACAACCATCAGCGTTCCGATGATCGCCGGCGTCATCACACGCACCGACCGCACCGGATGCGAACCCGGTCAGTGCCAGGAAGGCGATGGTCGTGATGAGCCCCACTGCGGCCACCACCCACCACCAGATCGGCACGTGCGCTTCAAAGCCGGGCTGGCTCCACACTTCGAAGTACTGCCACTGGGTGTAGGCGGCCCCCGCCAGCGCCACCATCCACACCACGAACGGTGCAATCGCGGGACGCCGCCACGTCCGAGTCGCGAGCACGGTTACCGCCAGCGCGGTCACTGCTAGGAGGAACAGAATCCAGGCGCGAGCACCAGCACCAACGCTGTGGTGTGGCCGTCACGAGACTTGTCCCACAGGACGTAGGCGTAGAACCGAGTCTCGTACGTGAAGTCGAGGACCACGAAGCCCATGACCCCGATCACGGATCGGTAGGCCCACGGATTCGCCCCGCCAATGACAGCAATCAACCCGGCAACGATCGAGAGGCCCATCGCGCCGCCGATACCGCCGATGAACTCGGCGACGCCTCGGTCGGCGTTGAGCCTGTCGAAGAAGAGCAACTGATCGGCGCAGTAGGCGAGAGATCAGCCCACGAACAGGAACGCCGCCCCTGCTAACCGCGTCACCAGGTTCAGCGCGGATGCCGGGCGCCACACGAGCTCGTCGTCACGGCCTCGGGCGGTGGCCCTGTCAGATCGTCGAGCGTCGACATGCGTCCCCCTCGCGTCGAGTCTCAGGGTAGTGGTGTGCCGGCCGCGGAGGCGTCCAACAGTGGAGGATTGCCCACTGAATCGGTGTGCGATCCTCCCATGTGGCCAACGACTAGGGCTGCGAACAGCGCGTCTGCGGCAGATGTCCGCGGCGTCCAGCGCGGCCGCCTACCATTGACGGATGCCATTCACCGCTAGCCACATCGCCGCCGTGCTTCCGGCTGGCCGGGTTCCGTGGCTACGTGATCCGCTGATCCTTAGCGCGTTGGTGATCGGGTCGACGGCTCCGGACGCGGCGCACTTCGTTCCGTTCGACGTCTGGTGGGCAAGCGGGCACACCTGGACCGGGCTCGTCGTGATGGACGTCCCCATCACCCTCGCGTTGGTCGCCCTGTATTGGTTGCTGTTGGCGGCGCCGTTGCGCGCACTCGCGCCGCAGCAGATCCGCGCACGGTTGCCGCAGAACGTCCTCGCCGGTCACCGCGACGTGTGGCCGCGCACTCTCGGGCTGCTGATCGTCGGCGCCGCCATCGGTGCGGCCACCCACCTCATCTGGGACGGCTTCACGCACGAGTCCGGGTGGGCGGTCGCAGCGATTCCGCTGTTGCAGCAGACCTGACGTGCTGGGCCCGCTCGCGATGCACCGCGTCCTGCAGCATGTGTGCTCGGTCATCGGGCTCGCCGTCGTCGCATGGAGTTTGTTGCGCTGGTACGAGCGGACGCCGGCGTCCGCCGCCGTGACGCCAGGGCTCAGTTGGCGTTGGCAGCTCGGATCGTTGGCGGCCGTGTTGACGGCCGGGCTGCTCGGGTGGTGGTCGGTGCGTGGGCTGGCTGCCGGAGCGGACGACCTCTACGGATTCCGCGCGCTGGTGTACGGCGGCCTGACTCGCTCGATCGCTGGCATGACCGTGGTGGCGTTGGTTGCCGCGATCGCGGCGCGCATGTGGATGCTGCGGCTCCGCGTCGTCCAGTAGGCTTCGCGTCCAGCGAGCCGCGGCAGGCAGCTCTGAGTCGGACGCCATCTAGTTGGCCACCCACCTGCGCAGTTGGGTGCAGAAGGTGGTGCTATCACAACACTTACTGCACCCAGTTGGGCTCCAGGCCACCTGCCAGCGCGAAGGAGCCCACCTCCGTGCGGTTCACGTCATGAGGAGCGGGGTTCAGTCGTCATGAAGAACGTGTAGTTCGTGCCAGCGATGCCGGTCACGCGACGACCGGCTAGGCCGGTATCGGTAGACATGCGAACGGGTACCCGTGCGATGCGGAACGTCCCGTCGCCAAGCAGGCCGCGCACTCCGTGGCCCCAGCAGAAGACCCGACCCGCGACCGAGCGTCCGCACACGGCAGTGCTCCAGTCACTGGTCAGAGCAAGTTGCTCGAGCCGGACGCCCGCCAGCACTCCCGAACGGTCGACCGCAGTCGGCTTCGCCACACGATCGCGGTCACTGCCGCTACCAACGGCGCCAAAGCGGTTATCGCCCCAGCAGTACGCCCGACCGCGATCGGTCAAGAGGCACGCGGACGCCAACCCGGTCACCACCGAGACCGGCTTCTCGCCTGCTGGCACCCGTGCAAGATCGACGAGCTGGGGGCGTGAGCCAGGCGACCCCGGTGTACGACCCCAGCAGTACACCCGTGAGCGCGCGCTGATCGCGCAGGTGTTCACCTCACCCGCGTAGATCGACGTCAGCCGTACGCCGTCAAGCGCACCGCTCGTATCGACCTTTCGGGGTTGCTTGGCGTCGTCGTCCGTGCCAGTGCCCAGTCGACCTCCCTTGCCTTCGCCCCAGCAGTACGCGAGACCATCAACGTCCAATGCGCACGTGTGCGCTCGTCCCACGGAGATGCGTCGCAGGCTGGACGCCCGACAAGGCTCCGTCCGCAATGACCGGCTGCGGGTTGAGATAGCGGTGCTCTGTCGTTGCGCTCGATGCCGAGGAACCCGTCGAGGTTCCACCCCCAGCAGTACGCACTGCCAGCGACGTCGAGCACACAGAAGCGCTGATCGCCGGCGCTGACGCTGCGCGCATTGACGGCGGCGCCCAGACGCGTCGTCCTGATCTCGTTGAAGTCGTTGTACGGCGTCTCAGCACACATGATGCGGTCGCCGGTGTCGGTGACGCAGACTCCGTAGCCTTGGCCGTCGACGGAGGTGAGCGCCGCACCGTCCAGCGGTTCAGCCAACGCGGGCACGACGCGCGGCGGGGGTTGGCCGCCCCAGCGGTACACGACTCCAGTGGTGTCGACAGCGACGGTGTTACCGATACCACCGTGGACGCTGGCGAGCTGCCGACCCGCGAGGACGCCGTCCGTGCGCACCGGCCTCGGCGTCTCGGCGTCCTGCCGAGACTTGATGCCAAGTTGTCCGTGCGCATTAAGGCCCCAGCACCAGGCAACGCCGCCGGTGTCGACGGCGCAGGTGTATCCGGTACCGGTCGTCGCCTGGGCCACTGCCAGACCTGGCACCACAGTCAGTGGCATGACGTTCGCCGAATCTGAGCTCACCTGGTGACGCCGGTTGTAGCCCCAGCAGACCAGCCGCTCGTCGTCGGTCACGCCGCAGGTGTGGCGCGCGCCCTTCGTCACGGCGGTCATGACGAACCCTCCGGGGCCGGTGCCGGGCACCAGCCGGGGAACCCGTTGATCGTCGGTATCGGCCAAGCCGAGCCGACCGCGCGCTCCGTTGCCCCAGCAATAGAGGCGTCCATCGCCGTCGATGGCGCAGGTGTGGGTGATGCCTGCCGAGATCGCGACGAGTGGTCGTCCGTCGAGGTCACCGTCGAGGACTGGTTGTGGGCGCACCGCGCTGTCTTGGTCGCCCAGGCCCAGTTGCCCGTCAAAGCTCAGGCCCCAGCAGTACGCGCGTCCCAGTTCGGTGAGGGCGCAGGTGTGTCCCCCACCCGTGGAGAGGTCGGCCCATCGCAGATCACTCGGCAGATGTGAGACATCCACGCGGTCGGGGAAGACCCTCGCACCGACCTCGGCGCCGTTGCCCAGCTGGCCCGCGTTATCGCCTCCCCAGCAAAGGGCACGACCGGGCACCGTCAGCGCGGCAGGTGTGCACGGCACCCACGTCGATGGTCGAGACCTGAGCACCCCCGACTCGTCGAGGCGGACTCGGGCGGGAAGCTTCGTGTCGGAGAACACGTTTGTTCTCCCGATTCCGAGCGCCGAAACTGGTTGGCCCCAACACGCAGCGCCTCCCTCGGAGTCGACAGCGCAGGTGCGCTCGTAACCGTGCGCAACCTCGACGACGTCGCGTCCCGCAAGCGCATTGAACGCGTCGGTATGACGCAGGGGTTCGGCATACCCCGATCCGGAGATGACGAGCCCACCGTCGACATCAGCCGCGGCTGCGGCGGCTGTACTTGCACCGAGAGGTGCGGTCATCGATGCGACGAGGGCGATCGTCATAGCGGCGAGTGGAAAGCGCCACCGGTGTGCCTTCGTCATGTCATCCCCCAAAGAGTGTCGCGCTCGACACCACCATGCCCTATGACCGGCGGAGTCACCTCAGAATCTGGTCGTCGCTATCGGGGAGAAGCCTGCGCCGACCCCGATTGACAGGCCCCCGTCCTCACTCCGACACCCAGAAGCAGAACGGGTGACCGTCAGGGTCGATCAGGACGCGCACATCGCTCTGCGGCTGGAACTCCGCCTGGTGTGCGCCGAGCGTCTCGGCGTATGTGGTGGCGGCGTCCAAGTCGTCGACCTCGATGTCGAGGTGGATCTGCATCTGTTGGTCGTCGCTCGGTGGCTGGCCACTGCGGGCGGACGTGGTCGGTCTCGAGCTGGAACCCGAGGCTGATCGGCCACTCCGGATGCCGCAAGGTGACCCAGTCGTCCTCTTCAGCGCCGAACGGCCAACCGAGCAGCTGTTGGTAGAACTCGGCGAGTAGCCGCGGATCGGGTGCTCCGAGCACGACGGTCGACAGTTCCGCCTTCGGGCGTCCGGCGCTCCGTGGGCCTTCTATCGCTGTTCCGGTCACTCAACCATCGTGCCTGTGAGTGGGAAGTGTTGCCACCACAACACTTCCCACTCACAGCCTCATCGTCTTGCGGCGCAAGGCAGCGAGCGGTCTGTGTCAGACGGCGGCGAGTGAGAGCGGAACCACCGCGGCCATGGCCTCAAAGTCGCGATCGGCGGTGAGCAACTGCGAGTCGGTGCGGATCGCGATTGTCGCGATCATGCAGTCGACCATGCTCCGGGGTGTGACGCCGGCGGCACGACAGTGCCGGTAGATCTTCGCGGCGCCCTCGAAGTCGGCAACCGGATCGCACGGCGTCCAGGCGAATGAGCCAAGCAGCTGACGCACGCGCCGCTCTGCACCTGACGAGCGGCAGCCCGCAAGCAGTTCCATGAGGATCGGTTCGGACGAGGTCAACTCGTTTCGGCTGGTCGCGACCAAGTGCGCAAGCTTCAGATGAGCGGTCGAGCGGTTGGCCCGGTCGTAGTCGATCCAGGCTGACGAGTCGACCAGGATCACCGGGGCTCGTCCGGTGGGATGAAGTGATCGTCGACGGGAAACTCGATGAGCCCAGCACCCTGCATTGCCAGGATCTCCTCGGTCGTCAGCACCGGCTGGCCAGCCAGACTGCGCAGCGCGTAGTCGACGGCGTCCTTCTTGGTGGTGAGCCCGTAGCGCTGCATGACCTTGGCGACGAGTTCGTCATCGATGTCGATGTTGGTTCTGGACATGGGTCGACGATACACCTGATTGGTGTATGGCTGGGGTCAGCGAGTGCTCTGCATGCCACCCCGGCACGTCAGCGATCGACGCGAGCACGGCGTCCGGGGTGATGCCCCGCGCGAGGTCGGCGGCGTGGAACTTGCCGGTCTGCACCAGGACGCCGCGCATCCCGGCGTCCTGTGCGCCGCCGATGTCGCTGCGGATGTCGTCGCCGACCATGACGACCGCCTCGGGCGCGAGCCCGAGGTGGTGGGCGGCGGAGTGGAAGAACGCTGGCGCTGGCTTGCCCGTGACGAGAGGTTCGATGCCGGACGCGTACGCCAGCGCTTGCACGAAGGGTCCGTTGTCGAGGGTGAGGCCGTCGGCGTCCTTCCAGAAGCGGGCCATTCCGAGGGCGATGAACTCCGGCGCTGGGTCAGCTGTAAGGAGGCGAAAGGCGCGGTTCATGGCGTCGAACGTCCAGGCGTCCCCGAGGTCGCCGACGACAACGGCGGCGGCGCCGGACTCGGCGTCGGCGGAGACGCGGGCGAGGTCGCCGAACTCCGCCGCGGTGGCGTCCGGGACGAACAGGGCGACGGGTTCGCACGCGCGCTCGGTCAGCCACTCGTGCGCGGCAACCGCTGGCGTCAGGATCCGCTCGGGTTCGGCGTGGACGCCGCAGCGCGCCAGCTTCGCTGCGAGGTAGCTGCGCGGATGGGAGGTCGTGTTCGTGACGAACAGGTACGGGATGCGTTCGGCGTCCGCCCAGGCGATGACGTCAGCGCCTCCGGGGATCGCCTCGTCGCCGACGAAGAACACTCCGTCGAGGTCGAAGAGGATGCCGCCAACGGTCGAGCTCATGCTCCGATCGTGGCACGCGGCGCGTCCACAGGCTCGATGCGGCTGTGGGCGTCCGCAGGTGCACATTCGGCGGGCTTGGGCGCAGCGCAGCTACACACTCGACGAGAAGTCGGGGGTGCGATCGGCCCAGAAGGGGCGCAGCTGCTCGAGGGCGGCTCCGACGCGGAACGCCGTCACGTCGTCGAACGTTCGCGCCACGATCTGCAACCCGGTCGGCACTCCGTTGCGCGCGAACCCCGATGGCACGTTCAGCACCGGGCACCGACTCGCGAGGTTGAACAACGGCGTCAGCAGCGAGTCGAAGTAGGGCAGCTCGACGCCGTCCACCTCGACTCCGGTTCCCACGTATCCCTCGCCGGCGACCAAACCTCGCGTCGCGGACGTCGGCGCCAACAGCACGTCGTACTGCTCGAACAACGCCGCGATCGGACGCCAGATCTGCGTTTCGATGTCCATGCCTTCGAGCACGGACACCCCCGCGCCGCGCTCGGCGGTCAACCGCGCGAACTCGATCGAGTAGTCGTTCAGCAGATCACCGTGTTCTTCGGCAACTCCACCGATCCATGCGGCGAACATCGTTTGGTAGTGGACGCCGATTGCTCGGTCGAGCAGCGCACGGTCAACCCCGAAGTCGACCTCGTCGACAATGGCGCCCGCATCGCGCAGCGCGAGGGCGGCGTCCCGCGTGTTGTCGCGCACCTCGGGGTCGACCGGCCAACCGCCGAAGTCGACGGTGTAGCCGACGCGCAAACCCTCGATGCCATCGAGCGTCGAAGGGATCTCGAGCTTCGGACGCAGCGACGTGTGGTCGTCGCGGTGCGGGCCGGCGAGGGCGTTCTCGAACAACGCGCAGTCGGCAACCGTGCGAGCGAGCGGACCGTTGTGGCAGTAGGTGTCCATGTTGAACGGCACCTCGACGGGGACGCGTCCGTACGGAGGCTTGAACCCGACGACACCGTTGAACGACGCGGGGATGCGGATCGATCCGCCGATGTCTGAACCGCTCGCGAGGGTTGACGTTCCCGCTGCGAGCGATGCACCGGAACCTCCGGACGATCCGCCGACGGCGTAGTGCAGGTTCCACGGGTTGCGTGTGACGCCGTTGAGCTTGCTGTGCGTGAACCCCGCGCACGAGAACTCCGGCGTCGTCGTGCGCGCGTGAATGATGCCGCCGGCGTCCAGGATGCGCTCGCCGACCGCGGTGGTCTGCTCGGCGATGTCGTCCTTGTAGACGAGGGACGCCGACGTGGCCGGCTCACCGGCGATCTCGACTTCGTCCTTGAGCCCGATGGGGAGGCCCTCGAGCGGTCGGGCGTCCTGCGGGTTCTGTGCGTAGACCCGCTCGGCGGCCTTGGCCTGTTCGAGGGCGCGGTCGTAGTAGGTGAACGCGAAGGCGTTGATGTCGGGCTCGACCTGCTCGGCCCTGGCGATCACGGCTTCGAGCAGCTCGACCGGCGAGAGGTCACGGCTGCGGAACCTGGCCAGCGCCTCGGTGGCCGACAGGTAGTGCAGGTCTGAGCTGGGATCACCGGACGCGGGGGGCTGAGGCATGCGGTGATGGTGCCACGGGCGTGGCTGGCCCGGTAGGGGGCTCGACCCGGGTCAAGTCGGAGGGCGGGGCTGTCGATACCGCTAGCAGAGCCTCCGCCCGTTGCAGCTGTGAAGCGCAGCGGGCGGACCATGGCGTCCCGACCCTTCAGGGCGAGCGACGCGCGCCCATCCGTCGGGCACCCGCGGTGGGGCGGCAGAATGGCTCCGGCATCGGTGACTGACCGCAACCGGAATCTCGAAGGCGCCTCGGAGGTTTGAGACAACCGTGGAGATCGTTGCTCTCATCGCGCGCATCGCGCTGGCGTTGACCTTTGTCGTTTCGGCGATCGCGAAGATCCGGGACGCCGACGGTGCCCGCAAGGCCGTGCGTGACTTCGGCGTCCCCGCTGGGGTGGCACCGCTCGTGGCGTGGTCGTTGGCTCCGCTCGAGTTGGCGTCCGCGGTGCTGCTGCTGACCACCGACATCGCTGTCACCGTCGGCGCCGTGATCGCGGTGGCGCTGCTGGCCGCGTTCACCGCTGGCATCGTCGTCAACCTCTCGCGCGGCAAGCGCGTCGACTGTCACTGCTTCGGCGCGATGTCGACCAAGCCGCTGTCGTGGTGGTCGGTCGCGCGCAACGGCGGGTTGATGGTGCTCGGCGCGGTGACGCTCGCTGGTGGGACGTCGCAGGGTTGGCCGTGGCAGGTCGTCGAGGACGCGTTCGACGGGTTGACGTCGACCGAGACGTGGTTGGCGGTCGGGCTGACGGTTCTCGGTGTCGGGCTCGTCGCGCTGAGTGGCGTGTTCATCGTGATGCTGCGTCGGTATGGCGCGGCGTTGCTGCGCATCGAAGAGCTCGAGGCGGGCGGGGCTCGCGGTGCGGGTCACGCGCACGGGCATGACTTCGCGGCGTGGGCGGCTCCTGCGCTGGCGGCGTCCGATGATGCCGGTGGTTCGCTGTCGCTCGACGATGTCGTTGCCAGTGACCGCGCGACGATGTTCGTGTTCGTCGCGCCGTGGTGTGAAGCGTGTGGTGAGTTGACCGACGACCTCGCGGCGTGGCAGGCGGACGAGACCGGGCCGCACGTCGTGGTGTTGAGCGGCGGTGAGCGCGATGCGATCACCGAGAAGTTCGGCGACAGCGTGCAGGTGTTGGCACACGACGGTGCCGCGATCGACGACTACCGCATCGAGTACACCCCCGGCGCGGTCGTGGTGAGCAGCGACTTGATGGTGACTGTTCCTCCGTCTTACGGCAGCGACGACGTGCGGAGGTTGTACAACGTCGTTGCGGGACGCCAGACCGAGGACCTCGTGATCGGGCCGCCTCCGGTGCGTGAGGGAGACCCCGCTCCCGAGATGCTCGTAGAGGTAGAGGGCTCCAACGTGTTGATCGCTGACGCTGCGGGCGACGATGCCGTGCTGGTGTTCTGGGACACCACGTGCGGTTTCTGTCAGCAGATCGAGGCGGATGTGCTGCGACGACAAGACTCAGTTCCGATGGTGTTGGTCGTCCGCAGCGACTCGGCGGACGCCGTGCGCGCCGCCGGGTTCACCGTGCCGGTCGCGCTGGATCCCGGTTTCGGTGTGGGCGGGGCGCTGCAGGTGCCGGGTACTCCGACGGCGGTGCGGTTGCGCGACGGCGCGGTGGCGTCGACGGTCGCGGTCGGCGGCCCTGAGGTGTTGGGGTTGCTCGCGTCGGTCCGCGTGTTGGGTCGCATAGCGCACGGATCACCGCGTGTGCGGCGTCGATCTAGCGCGTGTCGGCGCTAGGCCGGATGCTGACTGAGTAGTCAGATGGTCGGGTGACCGACGAGTGGGAGGTGCGGCTCACGCTGGCAGTCGAGCCGCCACCTGACGAGGGAACTGTTCATCAGCTCGGTACGACGAAACCCGTGCCGTGGGCTGGCGTCGGCCTCGCGCAGGGATCCCAGGGCATCACCCGCCTCGCGCTCAACTACGTCTCGCCTCTCACCACCCCGGCGGACGCCGTCGCCCGCGCGCTCGACGAGGTGAACTCCTCGCTCGGCCAGCACGGCATGAGCCTCGAGCGCGTCATCGACGTCGCCGTCGTTTCGGCCACCCGCGACGAACGCGACTGGTAGCCCAGGTCAGCCGCTGTCAGCCGAGTCGTCGTCGGGGCTGCGGGGCCTTGTGGAATGACCGCGGCCCAGGCCAACTCTTCGTCGACATCCCAGGCGGCCAGTCCGACGGTGATGTGTTTGGCCTTGGCGGGAGGCCCGAAGGTGTCGACGAGCGCGACGAACTCAATGGGGCTCGCCAGCGCCTCTGGTCCGAACCCGATGTTGGTCCCCGCGTCTCGCCAGCCGGTGCTGGTCTGGGTCGAGGCCGCTGGTGCCAACCACCGATAGGTCTTGGCCGCTTCGTGGTACCGGCCGTCCCACCCGCGCGACAGAGGTCGGCCCTGGGATCTACCCCACATGTCTTGAGCAACGGTCCTGGTCCGTTCGTTGATGACGAAGACGGCGTAGTAGTCATGGTCGCGGAGACTTGGCGGCACGGTGATCGTCCCTGCGATCAGCTGCTCGTATCCCCGCGGGCGGGGCAAGACCCCTGGATACCCCTTGGTGAAGGTCTCGACGTCCTGCGCCGCGACGGAGGACCTGAGCGCGAGCCCCGCTGACGTCGACCTCGGCGGGGGCCCTGGTGAGGCTCACCCACAGGGCGCCACCGGCCACGGCGAGTGCCACGGCCAGCTGCGATGAGCACGAGACGCCGTGTCCAGGTCATGGCACACCCCCTTGATCAACCCAGACGATCTCAGGACACAGACTCGCTGTCACCCAAATGGCCCAACGACCACCACGACAGCGCCAGCGGCCAGTTGATCTTGCGCGTTCAAGCGAACCCCCTCAGATGCCGACCACTTACCTGTGGGGCACTGGCTCGACGCTCTGGCCAAGGCGTCGACCGGCAACCGAGCACGTCATCGCTCTTTGAGCTCGGGGGCTGAATCACCGCCTGAGGCAGAACGTCCCGTAGAGATCGTCCCTGCGCCGAAAGCGCAGGGTTTGACTCGTCGTGCCCTCATCCGGCGTGGCGCCGTCGTCGGTGCCGTCGTCTGGACCACTCCGATCCTGCAGACCGCCCTTGCCCCCGCGGCGTCCGCCAGTGTCGTCCCACCGTCTGCACGGTGTC
Organism: uncultured Actinomycetota bacterium; assembly: GCA_963712425.1. Lineage (GTDB taxonomy): Bacteria > Actinomycetota > Actinomycetes > JAHEKZ01 > JAHEKZ01 > JAHEKZ01. Next base: position 55,683 of record CAVQHW010000002.1, read on the forward strand.
CTGCCCGGTCGGGACCCCGTGCGCGTCCACCGCCAACTGCGCGCTCGGGCCTGATCTGCTCTGGTGGCTTCTGCAAGATCCCCTACGGCGGTTCGGGCACCTGCACCTCGGGCGCCGACTGCCAGAGCGGCAACTGCAACCCCACCACCAGCACCTGCATTGCGTCTTGGCCAGGGACGTCGTGCACCGCCAATACCCAGTGCCTGTCAGGCAAATGCAACGGCGGGACGTGCTTCGCCAACCCGGTCGGCGGCTACTGCCGGACGACCGCGGACTGCACCGACAACACCACCTGCCCGGCGACCGGCAGCGGCCTGCGGGTGTGCGGCGGGCCCGGCGCCAGCTGCCAGAACAACAACAAGTGCGTGTCGGGAAACTGCAACCGCGGCGTCTGTACCTGAGGCGCGACTCGCGCCAGTCGGACGTCGGGACTGGGCCTTCGCTAGCCCCGCTGGACCCCGGCCTGGCCCGGCCGTGTGGCCTGGAACACACCCAATTGGTGCCTTCGGGACGGATGGGCTCGCGTCGAGGGCCCTTCTTCCCCTAGTCTGAGCCGGTCGGAAGTCCAACTCCCGGGGGTACCTCATGGCCGAATGGCTCGATCGCTGGGCAAAGCGCGCGGCAAATGTCGATGGCGCTGATGCTCAGACCCAGATCTCGAGCTCGGCTGCGGCTCCCAAGCCCTCAGCTTCGCGTCGCGACTTTCTCAAGAAGGCCGGCATCGTCGGCGGCATCGCCTGGAGCGTCCCGGTCATGCAGACCGTGATGGCTCCGGCTGCACGCGGCGTCCAACACACCAGCTTGGGCGGGAACTGTGCGGCGGCATCGCGGCTATGTGCCACAACAGCGGCATCTGCCGCCTACTGCAACGGCTGCGATCGTGCGGCGGCGTCGGTGCGCATGTGTCCCGGCGGGTCGCGGCGATCTGCTGCGATGCGTGCACGGCAGCCCGTGCAGCCAGCAGCGACTGGCGGCAGCGCCTACACCTGCGGCGGCCCCGGTGCAGCATCCGTGTGGCAGCGCAAGCAACTGCACCTACGGCAACTGCTGCGGCAACTGGGCAAGGCATCTGCACGGTGGACTGCGAACTCGCGTGCACACGGTTCGGCAACCCATGCCGCACTGCGCCAGGCTTCAACGTGTGCAGCAGCACGAACTGCAGCAGAGATCCGCTGCTGCGAGCTCCTAGATCGTGCCGACGATGACTCCGACGTCAGTGCCAGGCAACGCTCGACTTCATCGATGCACGTCGTGGGCATCTCCTTCTTCACTCAGGCGGCACTGCCGCGTCCGATGGGCGCACGATCGTCGTGCATGGGGCGTCCGGAGTCGGCAAGACCACACTGACTGCCGCACTCGTCGGGCAAGGTCTTGCGTACGTCACTGACGAGACCGTGTGTCTCGACCCCGACACTCTCGCCATCGAGCCGTTCACCAAACCGCTCACCGTCAAGCCCGGGTCGCAAGAGCTGCTCGCGCACCTGACACCGCCGGACGACGAGGTGTCTGAAGACAGCGGCAACTGGCAACTCCCCCCAGAGCGCCTCGGCGGGCCTGACCTACCGCAGCAGCTGCGTCCAGCCCTCATCGTGTTCCCCGATGTCCAGCCGGACGCGCAAGGCGTCGAGGCGACACCCGTGTCGCCCGCCAGGGCAGCGTTCGTGCTCGGCGAGCAGTCGAGCGCGATGTGGGCCATCGAACCGCGACCCCTCGCGTCGCTGGCCAAGCTCGTCACCAGCGTTCCGTCGTACCAAGTCACCTACGGCAACGCCTTCGACGCGGCACCGCACATCGTGAACGAGTTGCTCGCGCAGGCCGAACCACGCGAACCCGCGCCCGTCGCGTCCGCCAAAGAGCCAGCACCGACCGGTACCCGTGGCCCACGACGAGCCGACGGCGTCGACTGGGTGATCCTCGAAGGCGAAGCCGTGTTGTTCGACGGCGAACACCTGCACCACCTCGACGGCCCAGGTGCAGCGATCTGGCTCGCACTCGACGGCGAGGTGACCTTGCCCGAGCTAGCCGCAGAGATCAGCGAACACTTCGGAGCGGACGCCGACGCCGTGCAACTCGACATCGAAGACTTGGTGATCGTGCTCGGCGCACGCAAGTTGGTCGTCGACCCGTAGCCGACGCCAACGCGTCTAGGTGACGCTCAACTCTTTGTGCATCGTGCTGATGTGCACGTCACAGACGATGTCGTACGTTCCCTGAACCAACGTGCTGCGCCAGACCCAACGATCGACGCCTCCGACGGTGGTGGTCTTGTTGACACCACCGGGTCCAAAGATGTGCCAGTTGTGCCGCGATGTCTCATCGACGACGACGAACTTGTAGCGGCCTGCGGGTACTGACGTCACGTTGACTTTGATGCGGGCTCCGGTTGTCACGCGTCCCGCGGATCACAGGCAGCGTCCCTTGCGGCGTGATCTGCGCCAGCTCGCGCTTGGTGATCACGCGTGCCGCGCTGGTCTTGCCGGCGTCCGACGAATGCATCGCCATGTGCTGCATGCCCTCGTGCTGTGCCGCCATGACTCCGCCTGGCCCTGACGCCATCCCGAACCCGCCGACGGCCAGCCCGGCAGCCGCGCACACACTTCCGACAGCGGTGAAGAGGCCCATGTCGACCAAGGTAGCCACGGGTTCGCACGAAGGCTAGGGCCCTGAGGCCACCCGACTGGCGGAACCGCTATCGCCACCGCGTCGGCATCATGGATCGGTTGGGGTTCTGATCCAGGGGGTTGAGTGATCGCATCGCGGGCGTTCGCGTCGCTGCTTGCCTTCAGCCTGTGCGCTGCGGTGATGGCGCTCGCCCCGACGACGGCGCACGCAGCTGACACGACTCCCCCAGACCCCCCGATCGTCACGGGGCCGAGCGGCACCGTCGCGTCGACATCGGCGAACATCTCGGTCGCTCCCGCGGCGGCCGGAGACATCGTGCAGTGCTGGTACAACGGCGAAGAGGTGAACTGCCCTGGCTCGTGGACGATTCACGACCTCGAACAGGGGCCACACACCGTGACGGCACAGTCGTCGGACGCGGCCGGCAACTACTCAACGACCGCCTACGTGTACTGGAAGGTCGACACCGTCGGCCCCGTACCGACTGTCGTCGCGCCAACGTCGCTCACGAACTACGCGTACGTGTCGTTCAACGAGAACGTCACGGGAGTGACGGCGTCGTCGGTCAAGGTGCGCACGCTCGACGGTGACCCAGTGCCTGTCACTCGCGCGTGCGTCACTCTCACCAACGAGTCGACGCCGTGCGGCAGTAGCAATGTGCGCAAGGTGCGACTCACGCCCGATACCGGTTCGTGGGTGCTCGGTGAGAGCTATCGCGTGACTACCAACGACACCGGCTCGGCCACCGTTGCCGATGCGTGGGGCAATGTCGCTGCCCTAGCCAACGGCACGTTCGATGCACCGACGCACAGCGAAGAGCTGGGCGCCACGCATAGTTGGCGCACCGTGACGAACGCCAAAGCGAGCGGGGGCTCATTCGTCGTTGACCGCCGCGCAGGCGCGTCCGCCGTCTACACGTTCAGCGGCTCGTCGTTGACGTGGGTGACGGTGACTGGGCCGTCGCATGGACGCGCCGAGCTCTACATCGACGGATCGCTGCGCGGCACGTTCAACAACTACTCCGCCAAGCAAGCGTTCGACGTGAAGCGCACCGTGAGTGGGTTGGGCGCCGGGCAGCACACCGCAGAGGTGCGAGTGCTCGGGCGCAAGGGCAACCGCGCGGCCAACGACAAGCTCGTGGCAGTGGATGGCTTCATCGCCGGCGGCTCCGTTGATGGGACGCCGTCACTGACAGAGCGTTGGTCTCGCGTCTACGCCGCTGCGGCGTCCAACGGCTACTACTCCGTCGCCGACCTCGCCGGTGCGCGGGCGTCGATGGCGTTCGCCGGGGAGTCGGTGACGGTGCACTCCGCGGTCGGGCCGAAGTTCGGCGAGGCCGAGGTCTACGTCGATGGCTCACTCGAGCGAACGGTCGACCTGTATGCGCCAGCGCTGTCGTTCGGTCACGAGATCGTGGTGAACGGACTGTCGAGTGGGCAGCACACCGTGGTGGTGAAGGTGCTCGGCAGCAAGGCGCCGGCGTCCGGTGGCACCGGCGTTGTCGTGGACGCCATCAGCGCCGGCTAGCGCCGCTGGCGCTCGACCGGGTTCCTTCCGCGGACGATGGCAAAGATCAGCCGTGTCGCTGCGAGACAGTGGGTGCAAAGCCCGGTGAAGTAGAGCCTCGAAGGTGCCGAAACTCTAGGAACGGCCCGGGTTTCGGCCGCGAATCGGGGGCACGGATGGACTGGCTAGATCGCTGGGCGCGACGAACTGCGGAGCGAACCGCAGGTCGGCGTCCGAACGCGCGGTCGTCTCAGTCGACACCCCTCGACGCGACGCGACTTCTTGCGGCGCGCTGCCGTTGTCGGAGGCGTGGCATGGTCGATGCCAATCCTGCAGACGGTGGCGGCACCGGCGGCGTCGGCGTCCACGTGCTCGCAGGGGCTGTGCGGAACCGGTGCGGGCTGCCCACTGTGTGAACCGGGGATCACGTGCGTTGTGAACGCCGAGTGTGTGACGCAACGCTGCAGCGGCGGCACCTGTCAGTTGGGCGTGCTCGGCGACCCGTGCGTGGTCAGCGGTCACTGTGCGCAGGGGATCTGTAGCGGCGGTGTGTGCACCCAGGGAGTGACCGGTGACCCGTGTGACGGAGCCATCGACTGTGTGACCGGGATCTGCGCGAGCGGTACCTGTCAGCCCGGCGGCATCGGCACGCTGTGCGTGACGACAGCAGACTGCACGGCGGGTCAATGCTTGGGACGCACGGGAGGGCCACGGACGTGCGGCGGCCCTGGCTCGACGTGCTCGGGCGACGGCGGCTGCACCCACGGCAACTGCAGCGGCGGAGGTGTGTGCGGTGGTGGGTTCAGCCCCTGCCCGGGCGGTACGGCGCAGTGTTCCCCTACGCGGCGCTGCCTCTTCGGCGTTGCCTCGCGATCTAGCCACAAGGGCGGCACTACTTCGGCGTCCAGCACTGGCACGCACTCGGCGAGGGGTTACGGCTCCTCGCGGTCTTCGGTGGCCTTCAACTGCTCGTAGGGAGCCGTCAACGGGTCGAGGGCTGCGCGGGGCCGTGGCGGCGTCCACGATGCCGACGCCGGTGACGGCTCGGTGATCGCTCCACCGATCGGCACCTCGTCAGGTCCGTCGGGCAACGGCGTCTCGTCGTCGAGCCCGAAGCGGGCACCGCTGGCGGTGTCTGCGGGCAACAGGTCGACCTTGGGGTCACGGTGTCCGTAGGGGCTGATTGCAGCAGCGAGCGGGACGCCGACTGCTCCGCCGATGACTTTCTCGTCAGCGGGCACCGCTGCGGAGAGCACCGGGCCGTCTGTCGTTGGCTCCGGCTTCGCCGCTGGTTCTGACTTCGACCGGTCAGCCTTGATCGGCTCGACGACGGGCTCGGCCTTCGCGATCGGCTCAACCTTCGTCGGCTTCGTGACCGGTTGCACCAACGTGGCTGAGGGTGCTGGCGCCTTCGGCGGAGTCGTGGCCGAGGGCGTAGGGGCTTTCGGCGGAGTTGGTGTTGTCGGGGCTGCTGGAGCGTCCGAGACGTCAACCCTCGCCTGGGCTCCGGGACGAGGGGCCGGCTCGGCCTCAACGTCTGATGCGTCCGCGTCCGGAGTCGGGTCCGTAGCGGGGTAAGTGGCCGGTGTCTTCGTCGCCGGCACTGGACCAACGGGCAGCGTCGGCGTCGACGATCCGTTCACGCCGCCCGGCAACCCACCGAAGCCAGCGGGGATGACGGTCGGGCTCTCATCGAACTTTCCGCGCGTTGTCGGTCGTCTTGTAGTCGTACTGGTAGCCGTAGCCGTAGCGGTGTGAGTCGGGCCCACGAGCCGGAGCCATGTTCAGGACGAGGCCGAGAATCTTGCCGCCGACCGACTCGATGTTCGACTCGGCGGTACGCAGCTGCTCGCGGCGGGTCTTGCCGGTGTGAATCACCATCAGCGCGCCACCCGACAAGCGGGTGAGCACGGCCGCGTCCGTCACGGGCAGGAGTGGCGGTGCGTCGATGATCAGCGTCGCACGCTTCTCGAGGTGGCGAACCAGGTCTGACATTGCCTGACTGCCAAGCAACTCCGAAGGGTTGGGCGGCAGCGGCCCGGCAGCCATCACCCAGAGGTTGCCCGTCGTCCCCCACGGCTGCATGACTTCGTCAACAGTGGCGCGTCCGACCAACACGTCGGTGAGACCAGCGTTGCCTTCGATGCCGAGGTAGTCGGCCACCTTCGGACGCCGCAAGTCACCCTCGATGAGGAACACCGGCTGACCGGTCTGCGCAATCGTGATCGCCAAGTTGATGGCGGTCGTCGACTTGCCTTCCTTCGGCACCGCGCTCGTGACGACGATCGACTTCGGTCGATGGTCGATGTCGACGAACTGCAAGTTGGTGCGCACTTGTCGGAACGACTCGGCGCGCTTGCTTTGACCCGGTACCGACGTCAGCAGCGGAGACTTGTCTTGCGTCGGGGTCGAACCCGATGACACCAAGCAGTGGTTGTTCGAAGTGCTTGGCCAATGCTTCGATCGACTTGATGCGAGTGTCGAGCGTCTCAAGAAGGACGGCCGCACCGACACCGATCGGCAAGACCCACCAAGAATCCGAGTGCGAGGTTGATGGTCGTGCGCGGCGACGACGGTGATGTCGGCAGCGGTGCGGTTGCATCGGTGATCGTCACCAGCGGATCGCCGCTCAGCCGGCTGGCTGGCTCAAGCGATGCCGACCTGCGCTTGCAATTGCTCGGCCGTAGAGTTGGCGATCGACTGCGCGAGCGCGGCGTTGGCGTCGGTGGCCGAGATCTCGAGGGTCACGGTGTCGAGCGGATTGTTGACGTCAATCTGTCGCGGCGAGCGCGTTCGGGAGTAGCGTCGAGCCCAACGTCGTCGATGACGGCACCCATGACGTCGTCGGCTGTCACGAGCGTCGACGTAGCGACTTGACGCGGTCTTGCGCGAACAACGACCCTGGAGCGCGGTGGCCCACGGTCTCGTCGCCGCTATTGACCGCACACGAAGATCGTGGCCGTTGGCCGTGTACATCGGCGTCGCCAGCATCGACACGATCGCCGCCGCCATCACTCCCAGCAGAGTCGTGACCGTGATCAGGCGCCAACGAGTCCGAAGGATGTCGAGGTAGTCCCTCAAGTCCACAGCGGGTGACCTTTCGATTGCTGACGGTTCCTGCCCAGGCCGTCGGGCGTGCTACGGCCAGCCGCCACCACTTCCGGGGACGCCCCCACCATGATGACCTATCAGGGGCTCGATCGGTATGGGACTGGCGTGACTGGTGTGACAGATGTGACTGATGAGACTCCACAGGCCGCCTTCTGGCGTGTCCGGCGTCCGGAATGGGTGGCTCACGTGCTCGATGAGGCTAGCGACCCGCCCCAGGCAGTGCTGCTGCACCTGCCCTCTGGACGCCGCACGGCACTGTCTGACACCGGAACCCGGGTCTGGCGCGAGATCGTGGCGTCCGGCGCCGAGGGAACCGATGGGGTGAAGATCGGCGCGACCCTAGGACCTGAGTACGGCGCTGACCCTACGATCGTGACCCGCGACGTTGCGGGCCTCGTGGCCCAGATGGTCGAGGGGGAATGGCTCGAAGTGATCAGCGCGTCGGACGTGGGGGGTGGGCAGTCGTGAACCGAGCTTGGATCACAGGCGGGGTCGTGGGTGTCTTGGCGCTGGTCGCCCTGGTGCTCGTGGTGCTCGCACTGCGTCCTGCCACTAACGAACGGGCACCGGTGGCGCCGTTCGAGATGGGCGCGTTGGCGGCGTCCGGCGATGCGCAGTGGCGCTGGGTCGGTCCGGTCAACTGCAACGCCGACGCTGACGTCGTTCAGCTCGAACGTCGCGATGCTGGCGGCGAGTGGATCACCTCGCCGATCAAGCTGTCGAACATCTACGGCCTCTCGTTCCGCGACGCCAACCGCGGGGTGGCCACCGGTACGACGCCGGCGTGCTCTCGCGGTGTCGCCGTGACCGCGAACGCCGGGCGCACCTGGCGCGCCAACTCAGACAACCCGGTGCTGCTCGACGCTTGGTACACCGGGTCGACGGTGTGGGGCGTTGAGCGCGTGATCGGGCAGCCGCAGCTCGCCGCATTTCGCGTCAACTCACGTGACCGGCTGCTGCCTGACCCGCGCGTCGAACCGATCCGCCCGTGCTCGGCGAGCGACGGAGTGCCCGACCAGGTGGCGTTCTGGGACGACCAGGTGGGTCTGCTGCTGTGTCAGAACGACGTGATCGGCGCTCGTCTATTGGCTCGGACGACCAACGGGGCCGCGAGCTTTGAGGCAATGACCGACGACCGACCGCAACTCGGATTGGCCGGCGCCGAGGAGATCATCGACCTCGACGTGGCGGGTACCGACTCGGTGTGGGTGACCTTCGCGCCCGGCGGAGCCTGCCCCGAGGGCGAAGTGCGCTACAGCGACACCCAAGGGGCGTCGTTCAATCGCTCTTGACTGTCCGTCGAAGTCGGTGGACGTTGACGAGGTGCTCGACGTGGCGTTCACGTCAGACACCGACGGCGTGATGCTCGCACTGCGCGACCGGAACCCGGTGATGGCGACCACCACCGACGGCGGGGACTCCTGGACCGAGGAGCCGTAAGAGCCCGCCGAGTGTGCAGCTGGTTGCCACCAGGGCTCGCCGAGTGGGTAGTTGGTTGCCGCCAAGTGGAGAATCTCGACTCGTGCGTCGCCTGGGAAGGGGAGCGAGTCCTGCTCTTAGTGGGCCCACTTCTTTCCGGCACCAACCACTGACGCGAGAGTGATGACCGTGGCCGCGCTGCCCAGCACGGAGACGATGACCTGAGCCTTGATGTCTCTCATGGTTTCCCTCTCACATCCACTTGATTCCGGCGCCGGCCACGTAGGCCAGCACCGAGATCGTTGCGGCGGCCCCCAGCGCTTTCGCTAGTGCCCCCCTGACCCGTGACTCCATATCCACCCCTTACGCATGTACTGCTTGAGAAATGCTTTGCCCCGTTGATTAGAGATCGTTCACAATCGGTGTTTGTTCCGGGGCCGAACGGGTGACGCTCGGGCTTGGGCCACCCGTCCGGTGGAGGCCGGAGATGGGTAGACGACACGAGGCTCTGTGTCGCGATCGAACACGTGTTCGACTCGGTGGTAGCCTCCAGCGATGGCCACCCTCCAGGGTTCCCTCTTCGACGCCCTCCCCGTCGCCGATGCCCTCGACGGCACGAGCTCGGACGCCGAGGCCGCACCACGTCCAGCCATCGACCCGCTCCAGCCACTCCGCACCGAGCTCGGGCACGGCGCATGGATCGACCACCAACTCACGTGGCTGCACGGATCAGACGCAGTCTTCGACGCTGCTCGAGAGCACCGTGCCGTGGCGTGCCGAGCAGCGGCAGATGTACGAACGCCTGCGTCGACGTCCCGCGACTGGTCAGCTGGTTCGCAGCCGACGACACGTTGCCGCACCCAGCATTGGACGACGCCAAGCGCGCGCTCTCGGCGCACTACCGACGCGACGAACCACAGGGGTTCACCACCGCCGGCATGTGTCTGTACCGCGACGGACGCGACAGCGTTGCGTGGCACGGCGACACGATCGGGCGCGGACGCCACGAAGACACGTTGGTCGCGATCGTCTCGCTCGGCGCACCGCGCGCGCTGCTACTGCGTCCGCGCGGTGGTGGCTCGTCGCACCGGTTCATGCTCGGTCACGGAGACCTGCTCGTCATGGGTGGCAGCTGCCAACGCACGTGGGAGCACGCGGTGCCCAAGACGTCCAAGCCCCTGGGGCCACGCATCTCGGTGCAGTTTCGACCGCCAGGCGTTCGTTAGACCTGGGGTTCGGCACTCGCGGGGCGCATGACGTTCGAACGCAACTGGCGCACTCGGCGAGTCTGGACGTCAACCCAGGGCGCACTCGGCGGGGTTGGTGGGGTAGCGGTTAGCTGGTGCGGCGACGGCGCGTGAACATCACGAGCAGTGCACCAAGGCCCACCAGGGCTGCTGCGATCAGCGCCGTTGCGGCGATCTCGCCACCGGTGCGCGGAAGACCGCCACCGAGGAACGGGACGCCACCACTGTTGGCACCATCGGACGCATCGTCGCCGGTGCCGTCCGAGCCACCGTCGTTGTCGTCAACGGGAGTGACGTTGTCGCCAGCTGCGGTGACGGTGATGTCAGCCGACAGCGAGAGCGGGTCGCCCTGGTCCGAGGTACCCGACATCGTCACCGTGTTCACACCGACGGTGGTGAACTTGACGGAGGTCTTGGCGATACCGCGACCGTTGGCCGACGCCGTCGCTGAACTGGCGTTGTCGCCGCCGACGGTGACGTCGACAGAGACATCCGACCCAGACGCGAAGGTCTGAGCGGTGAAGTCGAGTGACTGACCGACGCGAGCGCTGAATGACTCGGCGGAGATCTTGTAGAAGACCGGCGGATAGTCAGGCTCGGCATACGCCGGAGCAAGACTCATCGGCAAGGCCAGCACCGCTGCTATGGCTACTAGTGCCATACCGCGACGCACTGTCTTGGTGCCGATCACTCCGCACCCCCATCTGTGGCGGCTCAAGGAGGGTTCCCCGAGCACTCGTGTCGATCGATCTGGCCGCAGTTCACCCCGAAGGACACCCCCAAGACACGAGGGCACCCCACCGGCCTGAACGTCGGCGCCCCCAGCCTAGCGGCATTAGGGACGAATACGGCTAGTCAGCACCGCACTTCCTGGTGTCGGCATCCACCGTGGCGGGCTTGACCAGGGGGGTCACGAAGGTGTTGATCTCCCCTGCTGTCGGGGGTTCGGCTACCTCAAAGACCAGCGTGGTGGACGCCCCGGCGTCCAGCGTGAGATCGGCTCGGAACACGGTGTGTCCCTGCTCGCGGCCCTGCTGCACCGTGACCGGCTTGCCGTCCTGGGTGGCGCTGAGCAGGGTGGCGCCTGGCGTGGCGTAGACCTGGCCGAAGATCCGGCTCTGGCCGTTGCCGTTCTGGGGAGTCGCCGTTGGGCTGCCGCGGCAGGTCAGACCTGGCGGCGATATAGAGGGGCAGGCTGCCGTCCCCTGGGGCGGTGTTCTCGTAGGTCACGGTGATCTCGGCCCGGCGTCCGCCGTCCTCGGTGCACCCCGTCAGCTCGTAGGTCAGGCTCTGGTCGAGGTAGTAGTCGAGCTTGTTGCCGCCTCCGTTGATGGTGGCTAGCCCGGCGAACGGCGCTGGCGGCTCGCCGGGCCCGCTGTCGCCCGGCAGGGCACCCCCGACGCTGGACGCCGCCAACTGGCGTTGCTCGTTCCCCCGTTCGGAGTACACGAGGAGTCGGCGTTCGCCAGCCGCGCGACCCAACGCGTCGATGAGCGCGCGCGGGTCGGCCTCTCCGCTGAACACCGCGTCCAGTGCCGCTTCGGAGATCTGCTGGAGGTACGCGTCGCGCGCGGCGTCGTCATCGGGGATGAGGAAGTAGATCTCGTTCTCGGTGAACGACACCACGTTGTCGGCGTCGATCACGCGTCCGTCTGGCAGCGTCACTGGGCCGGTCGCCTCGAGCAAGTACGACAGCGCGACGGGGTCGGTGGTGACGACTCCGTCGAGGCGTTCGCCAGTGCGGTCTTCCCACATCTTCAGCCAGAGCTGCGCGGCGTACGGGTAGTGCGGCGAGAGGTTGGCGCCGGCCCACGTCGCGGCGTCGTCCCCGTAGAGCGCTTCGAAGTCGGGGCCGAAGTCGAGCGGCATCTCGTCGTACTGCTGGTCGTCGAGCTGCGAACGTGGTGCGAGCTGCCGCACCTTGACGCGTCCGTCGTCGGCGTTGAGAACGCCGAACGATCCGAAGAAGCCGCCGGTTCCGCGCGCTTCGTTGTTCGACTGCAGTGCGAGGAAGTAGTTGCGCTGCCCATCGCCTCCGAGCATCGGCGGAATCAGCGCAGCACCGCGCGCGGCTGACTGGGTTTCTTGCAGCGCGTCGTCGAGTGTCGTTTGCAGGTCGGTGACGGCGGTTTTGACTTTCGCCGGCGTCGCGTCGGTGTTGATGCCCGCGACGTCGGCAGTGGTCTGCTGCAGAGACGTGGTGGCGCGTTCGAGTGAGGGGGCCGCTGTTTCGAACGCCTCAAGGTTGAGCTGGTTGCCTTTGGAGCGGATGGAGTCGGGGCTCAGCGCAGTGCCAGCGTCGACGAGCTCGGGCAACGCCTCGGTGGCCAGGTCGTCGGCGGCAACTGCGACGTCGTGAACCGCGGACGGGGTATTGCCGATCACGGGTATCGCGGACGCGATGCGGAACACGGGGTCGGAGGTTGCGTTCACCGCGCGGGACGTGTCGCCTTGCACGACTTGGAGCTGCTCCGCTGCTTTTGCGGTGTCACCAGCCGTGATGCTTGTTTGGACGGCGGTCACTCCGGCGCGCGCACTGGCGAGGGCGTCAGCCGCCTGCTGCGCTTTCACCCAGATCCAGATGCCCGCGACGACGATGACGGCGATCAGGATGGCGACCGCGACGAGGGTTCGGCGTCTGGCGGGGGACCGTGGCGCTTTCGGCTGACCTCGGCGTGCTGTTGAGGAGCTTCGCCGCGAGGTCACCCGTTAATGGTGTCAGCCGTGGCGGGGTGGTCCGGTCTCAGGCTCGCCGAGTGGGTAGCTGGTTGCCACCCAGGCTCGCCGAGTGGGTAGCTGAATGCCGCTGGCGGACGCCGAGTGCGCCAGGCGTCCATGTGCCAGGGTGTGCGCGTGACAGAGGTCGGTCCTCCGCTCCTCACGCGCAGGTTCCTGATGCTCGCGCTCGCCGAGCTCGGGTACTTCACAGCTGAAGGTGTGTCGTTCTACGCCCTTCCCCTGTTCGCGACCGGACCAGTCGGATCGGGAACCGCCGGTGCAGGGGTCGCGTTTGGCGCCTTTGCGCTGATGGCGCTCGTGCTGCGTCCGATTGCCGGACGCCTGTGCGACACGCTTGGTCGATTTCCGCTGTTGCTGTTCGGTTCGACAGTGAGCGTCATCGCGCTCGCTCTCACAGCACAGGTCGACACGATCGTTTCGCTCGTGGCCCTGAGGCTCTTGCTCGGCGTCGGGGAGGCTGCGTTCTTGGTGGCCTCGTTTGCTGCACTTGCTGACCTCGCTCCACCCAATCGCATGGGCGAAGCGGTCAGCTACAACTCACTCAGCCTCTACCTCGGCCTGGCGGTCGGGCCACTTGTCGGCAACGTCATCGCGAGCGAGTGGGGCATCCGTAGCACCTGGTACGGCGCCGCTGCCCTGATGCTCATCGCAGTGATCTGCGTCTTCGGCATTGGCGAGACTGCCGCGTCCGACAGGTCGACGCAGCCGCGCAGCCGACTCATCCACTGGCCGGCAGTTCCGGTCGGGCTCGGATTTCTCGCCGGCATCGTCGCCATGGGGGGATTCCTCGCCTTTGCGTCGTTGCAGGCCGAGGCGGTGAACCTCGGCAACACCGGCCTGCCGCTCTTCGCCTACGGAGTGACGGTGCTCGTGTGTCGGGTGGCGTTCGCGAAGCTGCCTGATCGCGTCCCATTTCTGGTGCTGGGTGTTGCGGCGCTGGCGTCCATCTCAATCGGCCTGCTCGTCGCAGCCGTGTGGCAAAGCCCCGCGGGTCTGCTGACCGGAGCCGTGCTGCTTGGCGTCGGTGTCGCCTTCAGCACCCCGGCATTCTTCGCGGCCATGTTTGCCACAGCCACGTCAGCACAGCGAGGGGCGGTGTCTGCCACGGCCACCGTGCTGCTCGACATCGGGTTCGGCGCGGGTCCTTTGGTTCTGGGGTTCGTTGCGCAGGCCTATGGGCTCAGTTGGGCCTTCGGGGTTGCCTCGGCCGTTTCGCTGGTGGGTGTGCTGTGGGTGCTGCGGGTTCGGACGGTTCCGGCGTCCGGGCAGTAGGGCTGCTGCCACTCGGCGAGCTCGTAGACGGTCTCCACGGTCACGGGCATCGCCGCGTCGGAGGTGGCCTCACTGCCAACCCCGTCGTCGGACGCCGGCACGGCCACCACCGCGGAGTCATCGCTCACTTTGCGCTTGACCAACCCCAACGCGATCGGACCCAACTCGTAGTGCTGCACGACGGTGCCGACGAACCCCACGGTGCGACCGTCGAGCTGCAACGCATCGCCGCGAACCGGCAACACATCAGCGCTGCCATCGAGGTGCAGCCGCACCAACCTGCGCGGCGGCTGCCCCAGGTTGTGCACCCGCGCCACGGTTTCCTGTCCGCGGTAGCACCCCTTCTGCAGGTGCACCGCGACGTCGAGCCACCCCACTTCCGCCGGGATCGTCTTGTGGTCGGTGTCGAACCCCAACCGGGGACGCCCTGCGGCAACGCGCAACGCCTCGTAGGCCCACGTCCCCGCGGCGGCCCTCAGCACCGCCGTCAGCACCGCCGGCGACACCACACCAGCCACCGCATCGCGCGACACATACTCGAACCGGTCTGACCCATCCATCCCGGAGGCACCCGGCCGCCACACGACACCCAAGTCGTCGCGCACCCGCAACTCGACCTTGCTCCAGAACACCATCGACTGCAGGTACTGCATCAGCGCGTCGACCGTGCCCGGCTCGACGTGCGCGAGCACCCGCGAACCGTCATCAACCATCGTGAGGTGATGCTCGACGCGACCGTTGGCGTCCAAGATCAGCGCCTGGGTAAACCGCCCGGGTGGCAACTCCGATACGTGCTGCGACGTCAACGTGTGCAGCCACGACAACCGGTCGACCCCCGACACCTCAACCACCGGGTGGTGCGACAGGTCGACGACCCCTTCACCACGATCCAAAGCCCGCTGCTCACCCAACGGGTCGCCGTAGTGCCAGGCGACGCCGGCGTCCGGCGAACCCTCTGGAGCCGCGATCGCGGTTCGGACGTCAGCCACGGTCGCCACCGCCAGCCGCGCAGTCGGCGCAGCGTCCATGCATCGCGATATGTGCCACGTCTACTTCAAACCCATGACGCTCCCGAAGACTTCCCGCCAGCTGCTGCATCACGTCGACGGGAACGCTTTGGACGCCTCCGCACACCGTGCAGACCAGGTGGACGTGGTCGCTCTCGTCCGCCGGGTGGTAGGTCGGGGCACCGTGCCCCAGGTGGGTGTGCGTGACGAGCCCGAGCTCTTCGAGCAGGTCGAGGGTGCGATAGACCGTCGAGAGGTTGACCGACCCAGACTGCGCCTGCACCGCCACGGCGATCTCTTCGGGCGTCGAGTGCCCCAGCGTGCGCACCGCGTCCAGCACCAGCTGTCGCTGCGGAGTGAGCCGGTATCCCCGCGCTCGCAGCTCGGTGTGCCAGTCGTCCAAGACCTCGTGGGGAGGCGTGGCACCCGCGTCGCACCGTCAGGCGCCGCGTCGGGCGTCCGGTCGGCGCTCATGCGGCACGCACCAACCGCGCCGACAAGTGCGGCTGCAGCGCCTCACCCATCGCGGCCATGTCGAAGGCCCACATCAGGTCGCCCTCGACGAGTCCGTAGAGCCGGTGACCAGAGGTGTACTCCTTGGCGGACGTCGTGCGCGCCACCAGGTCGGTGCGCAGCTCGATGCGAGGGCCGTCAACGGTGCCCTCCCAGATCTCAGCGAACCCGGTGGGGTGCGACAGCAGCACCTCGAGTTGACCACCCTGCGGACGCCAGTAGCCAGTCTCACTCGCGGCCGGCCGGACGCGGGCGCCCTCGGCGTCCAGGATCCAACTGCGCGCGTTGTACGCGAGGAACGGTTTGCCGTTCTGCGTGAACGTGACCTCTTGTTCGAACCGGAAGTCATCGATCGTGGGGTAACCCCCGACCCCTTCGCCGCGCCAGGTGCCGAGCAGCCAGGCCAGCGGCGCACACTCTGGCGCCAAGTCGGCCGGGATCTCGAACATGGTGGTGAGCCCCTTCCGACCGACCGCGACCTAGCCCTGACCCTTGTAGAGCTTGTAGACCACGTAGAACGAGAACCAGGCGATCAGGATCGACACAGCCACGAGAAGGCCGGTGTATACGACTTCGAGCATGCCGCCATCCTACGGTGGTGCACGACGCCATAGGGAGGCGAGCCGCAGTGACCGACGAACGACATCCGACTGGCGACGCGGGAACGGGCCCAGACCCAGTGGCCGCCGTCGATGAAGTGCGCCTAGTCGAGGCGGCCGCCCATCTCACACCCGACTCGGCGTCCACGGCTCCCGTTGATCACGAAGCGCAGCTGCACTATGAGCATGAGGCGCACGCGATCGCCGGCGCGGTCTACGGGACGATCCTCGCGACGACGGTCGTTGCCAGCCTCGGACACGATCCCGACAAGCTGAACCACGCGATCGCCATCGTGCTGTTCACGTCAGCGGTGTTCTGGGTAGCTCACGTGTACTCGCTGATCGTCGCCGGGCGCATGGTGGCGCGGCGTCGGTTGACCCGCCGCGAGATACGTCAGATCGCAGCGAACGAGTGGCCCATGTTGCAGTCGTCCCTGCCCGTCGTGTTGCCACTCGTGCTTGGCACGCTCGGCTGGATCAGCCGCGACGCGGCGTCCAACATCGCGATGTTTGTCGGCATCGGAGCGTTGTTCGTCTACGGAGTGCTGCTAGGTCTGCGCGAGGGCCGCGGTGCCGTCAGCATCGTGTTCAATGCGTTGATCGTCGGCTCATTCGGCATCTTGATCCTGCTGCTCAAGGTGGTCGTCCACTAACAGCGCTGACTGCAAGTGCCGCTCAGGTGCGACGCAGTTTCGCGTGCTTGATGAATACCCGCGCGGCCCGGTCGCGGAACTCCGGCGTCGTTGACCATCCGAACTCCACTGTCACCGCGGTCTTCTTCGGAAACTTCGCGTTGAACCACGACGTCATGGTTCCGCCGCCGGAGATCTGAATGTCGGACGTCGGCAGCCCCAGGTTGCGCGCCAACCACTTCGTCACCCACCGGTCGCCGCCAGAGAAGTCGACCGACGACAACGGCTGGTGCAACGAGATCACGGTGCGCGGTTCAACGCGCTTGAAGAACCGCAGCATGGCGCGAGTCTCAGGTTCTGATGCCGGACGCGGTCCGCTCCAGTAGCGCGTCCCCTTGCCCTGCCGCACCCACGTCTTGCTCGGCCAGTTGCGGTTCAGGTCGACACCGCGGGCATTCGTTCGCGTGCCGCGGCGGCGTCCGTCTGGGTTCATCGTCGGCACCAGCCAGAGCGCGCAGTTGGGGATCGGGTCGGCCTTCAGCAGCTGGTTGAGCACGACGAGTGGTCCGGCGGGTTCGTCGCCGTGCATCTGCCCCATGACGACGTAGCGGTTCGGAGCGTTGCGCTTGCCGATGCAGAACGCGCGGATCGGGTTGCCGTTGCGCGACTGGCCGATGACGAACTTCTGTGGCTCGTCGGCTGCGCCCGCGTGGGCGGCGTCCGGCGTCCAGAGGCCTGAGGTTGCCGCGGCCCCGAGGGCGGCAGCGCCGGTGATGCCGGCTTTGCCGGACACGTTCAAGAACTCGCGGCGGTTGATCTGATCCATGCGGACCAGTATCGGCATGTTCAGCGCTCGACTGTCGCCGACATCCCGCGTTCGTCGGTGACGAGGCTCACGCCGTCCGTACCCTGTGGCGATGATCATCGACGCCTTCGGCCATGGGTGATCTTCTGGCGCGCCGTAGCCGAGGGCGCAGCGTGGGGAGTCGGTGCCGGCGGGCTCTACACCGTCGCGTGCGCGTACGTAACGATCTTCGGCACCGGGTCGACATCGGTCAGCGAACTTGAACGCAACCTTGGTTACTTCGCGCTGTGGTCGCGGTGTTTGCTGCTGTCGGAGGGCTTCTCGGCGCTGTGGTGGGGGTCGGGGCGGGTCTGGTCGTCGGCGTGGCGCTCGTCGTCACGATCAGAACCCTGCCGCCGTCCGCGCCGCACGCCGCGACCACGCAACGCGTCGTTGGCGCCATCAGTGGTGCCGTGGTCGTGCTACCGCTCGGCGCTGGTCTTGCCTGGTGGGCGGTGTCCTTAGCCAACGACTTCATCGCCCGCGAGCGAGGAGTCGAGGTCTTGCCCTCCTCTGGCGACCTGATCTTTGTGGGCGCAATGTTCATCGCTGGCCCTGCGCTGATCACGGCTGCGGTGTGCGCGTGGCGCTCGCCAGCGATCGTGCGGTCCGGCGTCCGCGACCACTCGCTGGGCACTCCCGACCAGCGCCTCGCTTCCGTCGCACGCCTCGACAACACCGCCGCGGCGTCCGACTCGACCGTTCCGCAGACATGGCGTCCGGTCGGGAGTAGCGTCCGGCGCAGGTCACACGAGCTCGGGGCTCACGAGGGAGTATCGCCATGCGACGACGCCGACCAGTTCCGATCGCCGCTGCCGTCACGGCGCTCACCGCCATCGTTCTCGCTGGGACGCTGCCCGCGCAGGCGAGCCACCTGCCCGAGTCGGACGCCGAAGCGCTCGAGATCCTCGCCGACTACTACCCCGGCTACTGGTGGGACCACACCGACCTCACCGTCGCCGTGCAAGCCGCGCCCAACGTCCGGCGCCCGCACCTCACCGCCGTCCACGACGCCATCGACACCTGGGACTCAGTGCTGCGCGAAGAGTTCGACGACCTCATCACGCTGACCGACGTCACCGAATCCGTTCGCAACCCGCAGCGGGCCGACATCGTCCTGCACTACGTGCCGAAGGCCGGGGGCGTCGCGTTCTCGGGCTACGCGATCTGCGGTGCGCACCGCTGCCCCAACATCATGGTGCGGTCCGACTTCAACGCCGGTAACGGTCGGCATCCGTACAGCCCCGAGTACTTGGGCGTCATCACGCTGCACGAGATCGGCCACGCGCTCGGCTTGGGTCACGCCACGAACCTGCTCGAGAGCACCGACCTCATGGGATACGGCTGGAGCGAAGAAGTCGACCCAGTGATGAGTGACTGCGACCTCGACGCGTTGACCCACATATTTGCGTGGGCCTTCGAAGGGTCGGAGCCATACCGACCAGAGGCCACCGGCCCCTACGACTGCTCCCTGGACTGACCGGCAGCCTCGCTCACGCCGTCCAGGCACCCTTCACCATTGGTCTTCCACTTCGGCCAAGAGTTTGATCGGGTAACCGAGTCGCTGGAGGCGAAGTACCTCTGCCACGACGTGAGGTGGCGACGTCGCGCCGCGCGGCGTTCGAACCTCGGCGCGGACGCCGGATGGCCACGTGAACCCAAGTCGCCGCTGAGTGTCTACGGCCTGACTAATCCGACGGAGCATCGGTTCGCCACCATTCACCGCTTCGGCGTACCCCCAACGTGCGACCCTGAACGTCCATTCTTCGATCAGCTCCTGACGACGCTTCTCCCGCCACAACACCTCGGTCGCATCTCCGAAATCGCGGTACTTCGTCTTACCGTCGCACTCTCCGACCACGCCGAACTCCACCCAGAGGAAGTCGACGCGATAGACCCGGCCATCGCAGATGAGCACCACGTTGCACAGCGGCAACGGCAACTCGCTCATGATCATTTGCCCACGCGAGATCGACTCGAGCGCTGACTCGGAGGCTGGATCACCGGCCTCAAGCACCCGCACAATGTGGGCCCGGCGCCTTACCGCCTCACCACCCCCCACCCCGTTCAGTACCGACGTAGGGGTTAGCCCCTCGCGGAACGCCGCGTCGACAGTGATCAGAGCATCAATGAACTCGGACTCAGCAGCCACGTTGAGCGCTGTTCGCTCGCGCGAGGTGATCGTCAAGCCGTGACGATGCGCCACCTCGCGTACCTCGACAGACACTCGACGAACGGAGGCGCCGGCGCACCTGTTACCCAGCCCCGGCTCGCGCGCGACAATGGGCAAGTCCGGCAGGTGGCGGACCGGCCAACCCCAGACGGTCGCGGCAGTGCACTCAATTCCAATCGCATCGGGCGCAGCCAACTGAGTAGCGAGGAGACGAAGGCAGTGTCGAGCCCGTGGCTCCGCTCTGGTCCAACGTTCCGCTACCGCGTAGGCACCACGATGCAGTCGAATGAACTGCCCCCGTCGCGTCGCCGTAGCAATGCGGCGTTCGCTGAATCCACGCTTGATCAGCTGCGCTGACGTCGCCACTCCGTGCTGTGTCACGAGCAACTCTTGCAGAGCAGGTGGAAGGTCTGGGATCACCTGGAGAGGGTTGCGGCCTATCACCGCGCGCCCGGACGACAAGAACTCAGGTGTGGACAGCGCCCTCAGAGCCGAGCCTGTGTGTCAGTGCGTCATTAACTGCGTTTCGAGGGTCCATTTCAGCCCCAGAACGCAGGTAATGGCGCACCAACCGAAAGAAGACGCCTCCGAACGCCGGGCCGGTGGACGTGAGGCCGGCTACGACGGCGGGCTAGACGGTGACCGTGAGGTCGGCCACCTCGCCGAGCGAGGCGTGCACGGCGCGGTCGACGGACGCCCCAGGCGCCAGCACCCGAACCGTCCACGAACCCGGTGCCGCGAAGAACCGGAACTGCCCCGTCGCGGACGTCGGAACCTCGGCGGTGAACTCACCGGACGCGTCCAGCAACCGCACGTACGCCGGTGACACAGGCTGACCGTCGGAGGTGACGATGCCCTGGATCACTGCCTCTTTGGTGGCGTCAACGCCGCTGATGTCTGGCCCTCCGGCCACTGCTCCGCACATGTCAGCCCCTCAGCTTCCGTCGCCGAGCTCGATGGGCACGCCGACGAGCGAACCCCACTCGGTCCATGAACCGTCGTAGTTCTTGACGTTCGGGACGCCGAGCAACTCGTGCAACACGAACCAGGTGTGCGCCGAACGCTCACCGATGCGGCAGTACGCGATGGTGTCCTTGCCGAGGTCGACGCCAGCGCCGGCGTACAACTTCGTCAGGTCGTCGTCGTCGCGGAAGGTGCCGTCGTCGTTGGCAGCCTTCGACCACGGAATGTTCTTCGCGGTCGGAACGTGTCCCGGACGCTGCGACTGCTCTTGCGGCAAGTGAGCCGGCGCGAGCAGGCGTCCGCTGTACTCATCGGGTGAGCGCACGTCGACCAGGTTCTGCGAACCGATCGCGTCGAGCACGTCTTCGCGGAACGCGCGGATCGAGGTGTCCTGCTCGCTCGCGACATACGTCGTCGCGGTGCGCTCGGGAACCTCGGTGACGAGCTCGCGTGAATCGAGCTCCCACTTCTTGCGGCCGCCGTCGAGCAGCTTGACCGCGTCGTGTCCGTACAACTTGAAGTACCAGTAGGCGTAGGCCGCGAACCAGTTGTTGTTGCCGCCGTAGAGGACGACGGTGTGGTCGCCCGCGATGCCGCGCTCGCTGAGCAACTGCTCGAACGCCGGACGGTCGACGAAGTCACGCTTCACCGGGTCTTGCAGGTCACGCTTCCAGTCGAGGCGAACCGCTCCGCGGATGTGACCCTTCTCGTACGCGGTCGTGTCTTCGTCGACCTCGACGAGTACCACCGACGGGTCGTCGAGGTGTTCCTCGACCCACGCGGCGTCCACCAATACGTCACTGCGGCTCATGCCGCGACCTCCTTGTTATGTGTAGGGATTGCAGCGGACGCCGCAGCGGCGTCAGTCTGTGAAGCGGCAGGGGCGCGCCGACCCAGCGATGAGCTGAGCACCCGGCGTCCGATCAGGTACATCTCGCATCCGAGGCAGAACCCGAACGCGGCGTTGAGGAACGCGGCGCCGAGCGCGAGCCCGACGGCGATCAGCCCGACGGTCGTGGCGTCGAGCGCCAGAGCGATGGTGCCGACGAGTGCGAACGCGAATCCGACGCCCTGGGCGAACCGCGGTGGTGCGGATGCCTCGAGCTCGGATGGCGGAGCGAGCCGCGGCCGGACGACGCGACGGTAGACAACGCTGTAGGGGCTGTACTGCAGCCCGGCGAACGCGCCGAGCGCAAACACGACGGCCTGCGCGGCAAGCAACCACGCGTTGCCGGTCAGCAGCACGACGGCGAGCACCACGGCCGTGATGGCCGCGACGAAACGGGGGCCACGCGGGTCGATCAGCTGAGTGGACGGCGCGGTGGACGCCGCGGTGGGTGCTGCGTTGGACGGGTTGGGCGAGTTTGGCACTGGGATGCTCCAGGTGGGGATGGGCGGGCGGGGCTCGAGCAGCGCAGTCACCGAGAACGGCAGCGCGCGAGCGGCGGTCAGCGACCGATCAACCGCGACACAGACAGCCAGCCAGGCGGCCGAAGTCGACCGCGCGGCGTTGCGTCAGGCCCCATGACCTGGGCAGATGGCGTGCCATGGAGTCGAGGGTAGGTTGCGCCCTTCGAGGCTGTCGATTCTGTCTCATATGCTGAGAAACCGTTTCACACTTCGGACGCCGGGTGCTCGAGGGCGCCGAGCGCGGCGATCACGTCAGCCTTGCGGGGCTGGCCGGACGCCCGCTGCACGATGACTCCGCGGCCGTCGAGCACGAACACCGTGGGGGTCCGCATCACGTTCAGCTGCCTGACCACATCGAGGTGAGCCTCGGCGTCCACCTCGACCGCGACGACCCCGTCGACCAGGTCAGCCACCTCGCCGAGCACCCGGCGGGTGGCGCGGCAGGGCTGGCAGAACGCCGTCGAGAACTGCACCAGGGTGGCGCGCTCGCCGAGGGTGATGCCGAGGTCGGACGCCGGAAACCGCGCGTCGGCGTCGGGATGGTGGGCGGCGTCGGAACCCGAAGCGGATCGCGGGTCGGTCAACGGTGCGCAACCGCCCGTCGGTGCGCCGCCGCCACAGCGCGAACGCCGTCGCGGCCACCAGCACCACGACCAGCACTCCGAGCCCGAACCAGTTCACGTCCGATCCAATGGCTGCCGGTGGCTGGACATTCCCGAACGGCTGGGCATTCCCGGGCGACCCGCTACGCCAGCACCCGGACGACGACGTACCCCAGCGGAGCAGCGACCAGCACCGGCCACACCGCGCCAGGGATCCACCCGGCGCCGGTGCCCCGCACTCTCGCTTGCATGCCGCCAGCCAGGGCCGCAGGTACCCCTGCCGCGACTCCGAGCCCCACGCCCAGCACCAGGTCGCTCACCGACAGGCCAAGCAGCGCCCCGGCGACAACGCCAGCCAGCAGCGGGCCAGCGATCGCTCCGGCCACCCCGGGGGCGAGGCGTCCGACAGCAGCGGCAACGGTGGCGCCGGCCAACACCACCGCGATGTCTTCGCCGTCCGGTAGCTGCACCAACACGACCCACGCCGCCCCGAGAGCCGCGATGGTGGCCAGTGACACGGTGGCTGCCAACGAATCGACCAGCCGTTCGCGGCCGTCGGTGCGCACCAGTTGCTGCACGACTGCCACGAGGTATCCGGCACCCAGCACGACGACGATGGGGCCAAGGCTCGGATCGGCGTCCGTCGTGGCGACGATCACGTCGACGATGGCGGCCAACCCGGCGCCGACCACGGCACCGCCGGCCGCCGACGGAGCATCCAACGATCGGTGCCACGTGCTGACCACCGCCAGCTGCAGCAATACGACGGGCACCCACAGCCACGGGTCGCCGCCCAGCGCCCCCGCGAGCAACGCCGCGCCGGCGAGCGCGCCGGCCAACGGCGTCCGCCACTCCGGAAGGTGAAACTCGAGGTGGCCGGCGTCGGCGCCGGGATTGGCCCCGGGGTTAGCGCTGGGCTCGGCGGTCACGAGGCGATCATGCCGGACGCCGGCCAGCGCGGCTCCGGCTGCCGACCCGCGCTCTGCTCAACGTCGCCGGCTCCGCCGGCGCTCTGCTCTATGTCGCCGGCTCCGCCGGCGAATGGCGGCAGCACCTCGACCACCGCCTCTGGATCAAGCGCGACCTCGACGGGAGGCGTCCGGCCGACGGGTGCTCATCGACCACGAACGAGCAGACATCGAGGACGCGGCCGAAACCTCTCGTCGCGACCGGCGCGTGCGGCGTCCAGGGCCTCGGCGAGCGTCAGCGCATCGACGCGCTCGCTTTCCACGCCGGCGGCCGCGCGGGCACCTGCCCAATACCTGAGAACTGCCACGCACACTCCGTCCGCAAACCAGTGGCCCCAACCGTGCCGCAGGTGCGCCCCAGCGGTCTTCTCGGGATACGCCCGCGTGCACCGTCGGCATCATCCTGCCCCAGACCAGCGCAGGGTCCCGGGCCCCGCTGCCGGGTACTGGTGGGGGCGCGACTTGTTCGAGGGGCGGCCTGCACCCTAAGGTAAGCCTTACCTAACCATCTGACATCGGATCCCCCATGTTCGCTGCGTTCCTCATCACCTTGCGCGAAGGCCTTGAGGCCGCGCTCATCGTCAGCATCCTGGTCGCCTACTTGGTCAAGACCGATCGCGGCGACTCGTTGCGCTACGTCTGGGCCGGCGTCGGTGCTGCGGTCGCATTCTCATTCGCAGTGGGTGGCTCACTCGCAGTCGCGGCGGACTCCCTTCCGACCAATGCGCAAGCGGCCCTCGAGGGCGTCATGGCGTTGCTCGCGGTGGCGTTCGTGACGTGGATGGTGTTCTGGATGGCGCGCAACGCCCGCCAGCTCAAGGGTCAACTCGAAGAGCACCTCGACAAGGCAGCAGCTGCCGGAGCCGGTGCACTCGCGGCGATGGCGTTCGTCTCGGTGTCGCGCGAGGGCTTTGAAACCGCGCTGTTCTTGTGGACCTCGTTCCAATCGACCGGTGGCGGACTGTCCGCGATCGTCGGCGGGGTGCTCGGCATGGCCACTGCCATCGCACTCGGCTTCCTGATCTACCAAGGTGCACTCCGCGTCAACCTCGCCAAGTTCTTCAAGTGGACGGGGATCGCTCTCATCGTGATCGCCGCCGGTGTCTTCACGTACGGCATCCATGAGCTGCAAGCGGCGGGTGGCTCACCGGCGGTGAAGCGATCGCCTTCGACGTCAGCGGCGCACTGCCGTATGACTCCGTGCAGTACACGCTGGTGCATGGGTTGCTGAGCGTCCGCACGGTTCCGAGTTGGCTCGAGGTCTTCGCGTGGTTCGCGTATCTGGTTCCGGTCATGGTGCTGTTCTTGCGCACCATCCGGACGCCCCTGCGTCCAGTCGCGAAAGCGCCTGCAGCAGCACAACTCAGCTGAAGCGCAGGGTGAAGGCTTCACTGCGTTGCGGCGTGACCCGGATGGTCACCGTGTCGGGTACCACCGCCGCAAACGTCTCGTCGTAGTAGGCGCCCTTCGCGCGGCGCCAGTCGTCCGAGGCAGTGCGCCACATGAACTGTTCATTGGTGACGAACAGCCGACCGAGGTCGAACGGTAGGTCGCACATCACCGTGAGTACCGAACCGGGGGTGGTGCACCGGACGCCGTGCACGCGTCCGGCAGGGGTCTGGACGAAGGCGATGTAGGCCTTGCCTTCGATCACCCACTGCATCACGAGCTTGTGCTCCGACGGCAACTGAGCTTGCAGAACGATGCCAGAGCCGGTCGCGAACCGTTTCCACGTTGGCTCGACACTGATGCGTTGCATCGTCCACTGCCGACTCAGACGCTGTGCCTCGTATCCGCCGAAGGCGGCCGGGTAAGGCTTGATCCTCACCGGCGACTGCGCGCTTCCTCCCTCGCTGTAGAGCGCGAGATCGACATGGCTCAATTCCGAACCTCGTTGCAGGGACCGTGCATACGGGCTGCCTAACAGGAAAGGAAGGTTGCTCAGCCCGCGCGGTTGTTGCAGTTCGATGGTGGCAGTGGCGGGTAACACGTCGGCGGGTACATCGATGACGGCATACCCATCGACGAACGACGCCGCTTGGCTCGCACGCGCGCTCACGAGGTCTGTCGGTGTCGCTCGCTGCGGACCGAACACTCCCTCGCTCACGTTCGTGGCATACCCAGTGTCGAAGACAACGAGCTCGCGTGCCTCCGGGCTGGTCCACATGCCGACGGCGAGCGCCCCCGACTCTGGGCTCTCACTCGACTCCGACTGGGTCACTGGCACAGAGACCTGAGTAAAGGTCACGTCGTTGCTCGAGTCGAGCCACACTCCGACACCCACTGGCAAGCTGACGCCTGGAGCGATCAGCGATTGTCCCGCGTCTCGGTAGGTGGCGTACTGGACCACGAAAGCAACAGCCCCGCCAGATTCGGCCGACACCGCGAAGACGGTGTGCGCCGGTCCGTTGCGAGTGAACTTGCGACCGAGCGCCTCAGCCGCGGCAGCCTCTGCGGCATCGGTCACGCCAGCGTCGTTGGCCAGGTCACCGCGCGCACCCTGGTCGACCCATCGATTCAGCACCTCCACCCCTGGTGCTTCCTCACTCAACTGCGCCTCAAGTGGCAACAGGACCACTACCGCTGTGACGCCGGCGAGGCCAGCAGCCACAGCGACCGCAGCAGCGATCGGCCAACCCCGTCGGCTCATGTTCCGTACGGTACGCATCCGCGCTGGCCAGACTCATTGCGACGCACGGATTCATAGGTGGCGCCGATCGGTCGATACCCTCGTAGGGTTCGCGAGCGCGAGAGGAGGTCTGCCATGCGCCTGCTGCTGATGACGCACGGCGGCCCCACCGCCGAGGCGGTGCTCCCTGCCCTCGAGTTGCTCCCTCATGACGTTCGCGTGCTGCCCGCCGAGGGCGCGGCGCTGTTGGACGCCGGACCATGCGACGCCTTGCTCGTTGACGGTCGCGGCGACCTACCGCGAGTGCGTTCGCTCTGCCGACTGATTCGCGCCACCGGCATCGGCGTCCCACTGATCCTCGTCACGACCGAAGGCGGGTTGACCGCCGTCACCGCCGACTGGCAAGTCGACGACGTCGTGCTGTCAGTCGCAGGGCCGGCCGAGGTCGAAGCGCGATTGCGGCTGGCGACCGAACGGCTCGCGGTGTCACGCGATGACGTGCAGCCACTGATCAGCAATGGCGACCTGGTGATCGACGAGTCGACGTACACCGCGAAGTTGCGCGGCAACGCCCTCGACCTCACGTACAAAGAGTTCGAGCTGCTGAAGTTTCTGGCGCAGCATCCCGGTCGGGTGTTCACACGCGGGCAGTTGCTGCAAGAGGTGTGGGGCTACGACTACTTCGGAGGCACCCGCACCGTCGACGTTCACGTGCGGCGGCTGCGAGCCAAACTCGGCGGCGAGTACGAGCAACTGATCGGAACCGTCCGCAACGTCGGTTACCGCTTCGTCGGCTCCCCCTCATAACCAAGAACTGAGGGCGTGAGCCCGGAGCCCCGTTAGGGTTCGGGCATGGCCAGTCGGGGGTTTCACGTCGAGGTACTCGGCAAGCTCGACCACGACGAGACGGATGCCGTGGCGCTGCTGGCGGAACGCACCACCGAGGCTGACGGCGTCCGCCCGCTGTCTGAACACGTCACGCTGCACCTGCGCCACGGAGGCGACGAGGGGGTTCGCCACCTGCTCGCCTACGGCAACGATGCTCGCGGCGAACAACCCCACCTCGCGGGGTACGCCCACCTCGACGTCACCGACGAGGTCGCCGGGTCAAGTGCCGAGGTCGTCGTTGACCCCGCATGGCGACGCCACGGGGTCGGCCGTCTGCTGGTGGACGCCGCCCGCGCCGAGACTCCCGACGGTCGCCTGCGGCTGTGGTCGCACGGCGAGACCGATGCCGCTGCCGGATTGGCCAGCGCCATGGGGTACCGCAAGATCCGCGAGCTGCGGCAACTGCGCCGCTCGCTGTCAGCACCGATACCGACAGCGACGGTGCCCGACGCGATCACCGTCCGCACCTTCGTGCCTGGCCAGGACGACGAGGCCTGGGTCGACCTCAATGCGCTGATCTTCGCCGACCACCCCGAACAGGGTGGGCTGACGCTCGCCGACCTGCGCCGCCGCCTCGACGAGCCGTGGTTCGACCCATCCGGGTTCTTCCTCGCCGAACGCACCGGAGCCGACGGGCGCCCGTCGCTCGTCGGCTACCACTGGACCAAGGTGCACGGCGGCCACGCCATCGTTCACGAGCACGACGACCACGGCCCCCATACCCACCACGAGCACGGCCACGAGCCGATCGGCGAGGTCTACGTCGTCGGGGTGCACCCGGACGAACGCGGTACTGGCCTCGGCGGGGCGCTCATCTTGCTCGGGTTGCACTACCTCAGGTCCCTCGGCCTGCTCGAGGCCATGCTCTACGTGGACGCTGACAACACCCCCGCCATCGCCTCGTACGAGCGGATCGGGTTCACCCACTGGGACAGCGACGTCCAGTACCGCTCACCCGGCGCCTGACTCGCTCTGGCGGCCAGTGCCCGCCGACACCTCCGCCCCTTGAGGCGCCACGCAAGTAAACGAATGGTCCCGGCAGAGTGAATTCGGACCAATGCCAGGTGCCGGACGCCGACCGCCCTGTCACCATGGGGTCACCACCCCGAAGGGACACCTGTGTCAGCCCAGCCCACCGGCGCCACAAGCGCCACCCCCGCCAGCGGCAGCGACAATTCGGACGCCGCATCCGAACCGCTTCCGGCTGACCGCTTCTCAGACCGCGAGCTGGGCTGGTTGGCCTTCAATCAGCGCGTGCTTGAGCTCGCCGAAGACGAGACCATTCCCCCGCTCGAGCGGGCCAAGTTCCTCGCCATCTTCGCGAGCAACCTCGACGAGTTCTACATGGTGCGCGTTGCCGGGTTGAAGCGCCGCATGGCAGCCGGCATCGCCGTGCGTGCGGCGTCCGGCTTGACGCCTCGCGAGCTGATGAAGCGCGTGCATGACCGGACGCGCGCAATCCAGGCTCAGCATGCGCAGGCGTATCGAGACCTGGTGCCGACGCTCGCGGCCGAAGGGATCGAGATCGTGCGATGGCGCGACCTCGACGACGACGAGCAGAAGGTGATGAGCCAGCTCTTCGACGACCAGGTGTTCGCGGTATTGACGCCGCTTGCGGTTGACCCCGCACACCCGTTCCCCTACATCTCTGGCCTCTCACTGAACCTTGCCGTCGTCGTACGAAATCCCACAACAGGGCAAGAGCACTTCGCGAGGGTCAAGATTCCCCCAACGCTGCCCCGCTTCGTTCCCACCGACACCGGTGAACGGTTCGTTCCCCTCGAAGATGTCATCGCCGCGCACCTCGACCGGCTCTTTCCCGGCATGGAGGTGTTGCAACGTCACTCGTTCCGTGTGACGCGCAACGAGGACGTCGAGGTCGAAGAGGACGAGGCCGAGAACCTGCTCAAGGCGCTCGAACGCGAACTGACTCGACGCCGGTTCGGACCACCGGTTCGTCTCGAAGTCGAAGAGACGATCGATCCGCACGTCCTCGAGTTGCTGGTCGAAGAGCTCGACATCCATCGCAACGAAGTCATCTCGCTGCCGTGGCCACTCGACCTCACCGGGCTGTTCGCGATCTCTGCGCTCGATCGCCCCGACCTTCAGTACC
Source organism: uncultured Actinomycetota bacterium (assembly GCA_963712425.1). Lineage (GTDB taxonomy): Bacteria > Actinomycetota > Actinomycetes > JAHEKZ01 > JAHEKZ01 > JAHEKZ01. The sequence goes on from CAVQHW010000002.1 coordinate 84,940, forward strand.
CACCCTTCGTCCCAATGACCTCACCAGAGCTCAGCGAGGTCGAGACCAGCGACGCACCTGAGATTCTCGAAGTGATGCGGACGCGAGACGTCCTGTTGCATCACCCGTACGACTCGTTCTCGACGAGCGTTCAGGCGTTTCTCGAAGAGGCGGCAGAAGACCCGAACGTTCTGGCGATCAAGCAGACTCTGTACCGCACCAGCGGTGACTCACCGATCGTGCACGCACTGATCCAGGCCGCCGAAGCCGGCAAGCAGGTCTTGGTGCTGGTCGAGATCAAGGCCCGCTTCGACGAGCAGGCCAACATCCGGTGGGCGCGCAAGCTTGAGCAAGCCGGGTGCCACGTCGTGTACGGCGTCGTCGGGCTCAAGACACACAGCAAACTCAGCATGGTCGTTCGCCAAGACGAAGACGGCGTTCTGCGTCGCTACACCCACATCGGCACGGGCAACTACCACCCCAAGACCGCGCGCTTGTACGAAGACCTCGGTTTGCTGACGTCGAACCCTGCCGTCGGCGACGACGTCAGCAAGCTCTTCAACGTCCTGACCGGCTACTCGCTCACCACCGACTACCAACGGCTGCTCGTCGCACCGCACTCGGTACGCGATGGCTTGATCGAGCGCATCGAGCGCGAGGTCGACCACCACCGCCAGGGGCGTCCAGCTGCCGTTCGGTTCAAGGTGAACTCGATTGTCGACGAGCGCATCATCGATGCTCTCTACCGTGCATCGCAGGCTGGTGTTCCCGTCGATGTGCTGGTGCGCGGCATCTGCAGCATCAAGGCTGGGGTGCCAGGGCTGTCAGAGAACATTCGGGTGCGAAGCATTCTCGGTCGATTCCTCGAGCACTCGCGCATCTACTGGTTCGAGAACGACAACGAGCCCGACGTCCTGATCGGTAGCGCCGACCTCATGCACCGAAACCTCGATCGTCGCGTCGAGGCACTTGTCAGCATCATCGGCGAGAACCATGTCGCGACGCTCGGACGCCTGCTCGACCTGTCCTTCGATCCAGGGACGTGGTCATGGCATCTCATGCCAGACGGCGAGTGGCTCAAGGTCAGCGTCGACGAGGACGGCAACCCGCTCAATGACCTGCAAGCCGAGCTCATCTCTCTCAAACGTCAATCTCGACGGGTTCCGCTGCGTTAGCCAGACCTGAGATGACCGAGCCAACCACCGCAATCGAGATCGAGCGCAAGCTCACTGTCCCTGCGTCGTTCTCGTTGGACGACGTGGCCGAACCTCTCGCGGCCATCGGCGACGTGCAACGCGAGCGCGCCCGCAAACTCGTCGCGGTCTACTACGACACCGACGACTACCGCCTTGCGCGGGCACGCGTCACCTTGCGGCGGCGAACCGGCGGCAACGACTCGGGTTGGCACTTGAAGCTGCCACCCGAGGGCGTGAACGGAGACGGACGTCACGAGGTCACGCTGCCGCTGCGGGCGGGTCGACCGGGAGCGGTGCCAGAGAGCCTGGCCAACCAGGTCATCGCCATCACCGGGGGCGCCGAGCTTCGTCCCTTGGCAACGCAGAAGACCACGCGCATCCCCGTCACGTTGCTCGACGGTGCCGGGCAACCGGGCGTCGAGATCGTCGACGACACCGTGACCGTCACTGAGGGAGTCCAGGCCGGTGACGCCTACCGCGAGATCGAGATCGAGGTCATGTCGAACGCGTCGCTGCTCGAGCCGGCGGTGCGGGTGTTGGCCGAAGCCGGTGCCGAGCCCTCGGCGTCCGCGAGTAAGGGCGTCAGGGCGCTCGTGGGTGACGCACTCCTCGCGCCGCTCGTCGACCCCGGCGACCGCCCGAAGCCGAAAGACCCGGCTGCCGACGCCGTCATGTTTCACCTGCGCACGCAGGCTGCCGCGATCATCAAGCAAGACCAGAGAGTGAGGCGGCACCTACCGGACGCCGTGCACCAGTACCGCGTCGCCGCGCGTCGGCTCCGCAGTGTGCTGCAAGCCTTCGGGCCGCTCGTCGAGACGGAGTGGGCCCGGTCTATGCGGACCGAGCTTGGGTGGATAGCCGCGGTGTTGGGTGAGGAACGCGATCGCGAGGTTCTCGAGGCGAGGTTGATCGACGCCATCCGGGCGCTGCCGACCGATGTCGACGGTGTCGCCGCACTCGTCGTGATCCAGACGCACCTCGCCAGTGAGATTGAGACGGCAAGGGCCAGCATCGAGGACGCCATGACCTCCGAGCGGTATCGCGACCTCATGGCGTCTCTGCACACCGCATGTATCGCCGCCCCTGTCACTGAGCTGGCTCGAGGAAAGGCGGCGAAGGTACTTCCACCCATGGTCGAGGCGCGCTGGAAGAAGCTCGCCGCGATGGGCAAGAAGTTGCACGGCGAACTTGAAGGTCACGACGATCACTGGCACAGCGCACGTAAGGACGCGAAGAAGGCTCGTTACACCGTTGAGGCCTGCATCCCAGTCTTCGGAAGTCCGGCAAAGAAGTTTGCCAAGCAACTCGAGTCAGTCACAGAACTACTAGGCGAGCATCAGGACGCCGCCATCGCCGGAGACCTACTTCTGCAGTTGTCGGCGAAGACCCGAGGTGCGCGTTCGGCGTTTGCCATGGGCGTCCTGTACTCGCAGCAACGCGAGCAGGTTGCGCGGTGTCGCGCTCAGTTCATCGAGGAGTGGCCGCGGGTGTCCCACAAGTCGTGGCGTCACTGGCTGGAGTCGACGTGAGCACCGAGCCAACTCTCGCTGCGGGGTGCCTGGTGACCCGTCAGGGTGAGCTGGGCCTTGAGGTGCTGTTGGTGCATCGGCCGCGCTACAACGACTGGTCGCTGCCGAAGGGCAAGGCTGACGTCGATGAGCACCTGACGCTGACGGCTGTGCGCGAAGTTCTCGAAGAGACGGGCGTCACCGTCGCGCTGCGGCGTCCGCTTCCCCCACGTCGCTATGACGTCGATGGGGTTCCGAAGGTCGTTCACTACTGGCGAGCCGAAGTTGTGAGCGAGGGGGTCTTCGTCGCCAACGACGAGGTCGATGCGATCCGGTGGCTGAGCGTCGATGAAGCGGCGGCGTTGGCGACACATCCGGACGATGCCGCACTGGTGAAACTGGCCAACGACGCTGCCGGTACGCCGTTCATCGTGCTGCGTCACGGCACCGCGGTGAAGCGTGCCGACTGGGCAGGCGACGACGTCGATCGTCCGTTGGACGTACACGGGGTCGAGCAGGCGGACGCTCTCGTCGCGCGCCTGGCGGCATACGGCGTCCAACGGGTGCATACCTCTGCGGCCCGCCGGTGCGCCGACACGGTTCGGCCGTACTCGCTTGAGACCGGAGTGCCCGTGGCTGCCGAGCCCTCGTTGACCGAGGAGGGCTTTCGCGCCGAACCCGAGGCGGCGTTCGAGCGAGTGAGCGGAATCCTGGCGGATGCCTGGCGGGACCACGAAGCAACCGTGCTGTGCGGTCACCGCCCCTACCTGCCCGACCTGGTGGGTCACCTGGTCGAGTTGTGCCCGGCAGCCGCTGAGGCAGACCCCTGGGAGCACCCGTTGCCTGACACGGTGGCCACCGGATCGATGACCGTGCTGCACGTCCACCAGGACGAGCACACCGGCGTCCCCACCGCCCTGGCCCTCGAACACCACCCCCACTGAGCCGCCGGATCTCCCCCGTTCTCCTATAACGACGTTCTTGTTCACCGGGGTGGGGGTTGTTCACCGTCCGTTCACCGAAAGGCCCCCGTCCGGCCACGGATGTTTTCCAGACTCGACGCGTTCGGGTCACCGCCTGTTCATCCATCGCACCCCGATCGGTCACTCGCCATCCCTAGCGTCGCCGCGACAGTTGTCCCCGACGGAAGGTTCACACCGTGAAGCGCACCTCTCTGCGCCGATTTGCCGCGCCAGCGGCGACAGTCGCAGCGCTCGCCCTCACGCTTGCTGCGTGTGGCGGCAACAACGAGAACGAGGGTGGCGGCGACGCCTCTGGTCTGTCCGGCACCATCACCGCTGACGGCTCGAGCACTGTTGGCCCGCTCACCGCTGTGGCAAGCGAACTCTTCAACGAAGAGAACCCGGACGTCAGGATCACGGTAGGTGAGTCAGGCACCGGTGGCGGCTTCGAAAAGTTCTGCGCCGGCGAGACCGACATGAACGACGCCTCGCGCCCGATCGACGAAGAAGAAGAGGTGCCGTTGTGCGAGAAGAACGGCGTCGAGTACCAAGAGATGGTCGTGGCTAACGACGCGCTGACCGTCATCGTTCCCACCAGCAACGACTTCGTCACCTGCCTCACGACCGAGCAGCTGAAGATGATCTGGGAGCCGAAGGCCGATGGCGAGGTGACCAACTGGAACCAGGTTGACCCCTCGTTCCCCGACCAAGAGCTCGACCTCTACGGTCCCGGCACCGACTCGGGAACGTTTGACTACTTCACCGACGAGATCAATGGTGAAGAGGGCGCCAGCCGTGCTGACTACACCCCCAGCGAAGACGACAACATCATCGTCGAGGGCGTGGCCGGCAGCGAGGGTGGCCTTGGCTACCTCGGCTACACCTACTACGAAGAGAACACTGACAAGTTGAAGGCCGTCGAGATTGATGGTGGTGACGGCTGCGTCGCCCCGAGCGCCGAGACGGTGCAGGACGGCACGTACACCCCGCTGGGACGTCCACTCTTCATCTACCCAGCAATCGCTTCGATGAGCGACAACGAGTCATTCGCGGCATTCATCGAGTTCTACGTGGCTAACGACGCCGACATTGCCGAAGCTGCGCAGTACATTCCGCTCAGCGACGACCAGAAGAGCACGCTCGATTCCGAGCTTGCAGACCTCAAGTCGGCGGCGGGGCTCTGACACCCAGGTGAGCCTTCAGGTCGACAAGCGCGCTGCTGCCGCAGGAGCCCACGGGTTCTTGCGGCAGCAGCGTCCGCGCTACGGGGAGTGGGCCATCAAGGCCATCCTCTTTAGCGCGGCTGCTGTCGCCGTCGTCACGACGGTCGCCATCATCGCGGCCTTGGTGATCCCGGCTCTGCAGTTCTTTGGCGAAGTTCCCATCACCGACTTCTTGTTCGGCACCGAGTGGACGCCGCTCTTTCAAGACCCGCAGTTCGGAGTCCTGCCGCTGGTGAGCGGCACGCTCGTCATCACCTTCATCGCGTGCCTGGTGGCTCTGCCACTTGGCCTGGGCTCGGCGATCTACCTTTCGGAGTACGCGCCGGAACGCATGCGCAAGACCTTGAAGCCGATGCTCGAAGTTCTGGCCGGCATTCCTACTGTGGTCTACGGCTTCTTCGCCCTCACCTTCATGACCCCGATCATTCAAGCGGTCGTTCCCGGCAACTCCCTGCCAACCACGTTCAATGCACTTTCCGCTGGTCTGATCATGGGCGTCATGATCATCCCGACCGTTGCCTCGCTGTCAGAGGACGCGATGGCCGCCGTGCCAAACGGTTTGCGCCAGGGTGCCTTCGCCCTCGGCAGCAACAAGCGCCAGGTGTCGACTCGCGTCGTCGTTCCTGCTGCCTTGTCGGGGATCGCTGCCGCCTTCATCCTCGGCATTTCTCGCGCCATCGGCGAAACGATGATCGTCACCGTCGCCGCCGGGTTGCAGCCGAACCTCTCGCTCAACCCGCTCGAGTACATGGAGACCATGACCGCGTTCATTGCGGCCACCGGTTCTGGTGACGTACCCACGGGCTCGATCGAGTACAAGACCATCTTCGCGGTCGGCCTCTTGCTCTTTGTCTTCACCCTGCTGCTCAACATGTTGAGCATTCGCCTGGTCCGCAAGTACCGCGAGGTGTACGAGTGAGCGCCCCCACCCTGACACGTTCACCGGAGCGTCCGTCGTTGACGACGTCAGGCGGTGAGCCGCTCCGCGAGAAGCTGTTCCGCTGGATGCTGCTCGGCTGCTTGTCGGTCGGCGTCATCACTCTCGTCGTCCTGCTGAGCTACATCATCATCAGGGGATGGCCACGGCTAGACGCCGACCTCGTCCTCAACATGCCGTCACAAGTGCTGCCAGCGACAGCCGGTGCGCAGTCTGCGATCACCGGAACGCTGTGGCTGATGACATTCACGGCACTGTGGACCATCCCCACGGGTATCGCCGCCGCGATCTATCTCGAGGAGTACGCCAACCCGAACGCGCGGATCAACCGCATCATCGAGGTCAACATCCTCAACCTCGCTGCGGTTCCGTCCATCATCTTCGGCATCTTGGGCCTGGCGTTTATCTCGCGCGGGCTCGGCTTCGGGCCGACCATCTTGACCGGTTCACTGACATTGGCGCTGCTGGTACTTCCGACCGTCATCATCGCCAGCCGCGAGGCGATTCGGGCCGTCCCACGGAGCATCCGCATGGGTTCGCTCGCCCTCGGCGCGACGCAGTGGCAGACCATCTGGCGCCAGGTGCTGCCTGCGGCAACTCCCGGAATGGCCACCGGCTCGATCCTGGCGCTCTCGCGGGCGATCGGTGAAGCCGCCCCGCTGATCATGCTCGGAATCGGATTCGTGCGGTTCAACCCCGACGGCCTGATGTCGTCATTCACGGCGCTCCCGATCCAGATCTACCAATGGACGACCGAATCGCGTGATGAGTTCAAGGATCTGGCCGCCGCCGCCAGCGTGGTGCTACTGGTGATCTTGCTCGCCATGAACTCGATCGCCATCTATATCCGCAACAAGACCCAAAAGCGCTGGTGACCCTAGTGGAGAATGCCAATGACCATCGATCATGAGGTGAGCAGAGTGCACCCCACAGACCCGGCGGGAGCCATGACCACGACCCCCAGCGAGTCCGACCGAACGCCATCGCTCAACGTGAGCGGCGTGACGGCGGGTCACACACCGGAAAACGATCAGATCGATCCGGTCATCGAGACGGTTGACCTGTCGGTCTTCTACGGCGACTACGAGGCCGTTCGCAACGTCGACATGGTGTTCGGCAAGAACCAGATCACCGCACTCATTGGTCCATCCGGTTGCGGCAAGTCGACCGTGCTGCGGTGCTTCGACCGCATGAACGACCTGATTCCGGGTGCGCGCATCGAAGGCACGATCACCTACCACGGCCAAGACCTGTACGCGGCGGACGTCGACATCATCGAGGTGCGTCGACGCGTTGGCATGGTGTTCCAGAAGCCGAACCCATTTCCCAAGTCGATCTACGACAACATCGCTTACGGACCGCGGGTGAACGGCTGGAAGATCAGCAACATGGATGATCTGGTCGAAGAAGCCCTGACCAAGGCGGCACTGTGGGACGAGGTCAAAGACAAGCTCAAAGACAGCGCCTTCGCATTGTCAGGTGGTCAGCAACAGCGCCTCTGCATCGCGCGATGCATCGCGGTCGAACCAGACGTCATCTTGATGGACGAGCCAGCAGCGTCCCTCGACCCCATCTCGACCACGAAGATCGAAGACCTCATGCACGACCTGGTGAAGAACTACACGATCATCATCGTGACGCACAACATGCAGCAAGCTGCCCGCGTCTCAGACCGCACTGCGTTCTTCACAGCCGAGGTTGACGACCACGGCGAACGTCACGGGCGCCTGGTCGAGATGGACTGGACCAAGCAGATCTTCACCAACCCGGCCGACCAGCGCACCGAAGACTACGTCTCAGGTCGCTTCGGCTAGACGTCACGGGTTTGGGGTACATCACCCCTGCCCTGGGCTGGTCAAGTTACCCCGAAGAGGTGAGGTTCGGCGCGAGCGCGGCCGAACCGATCGCCGCAACGACCGTCGGTACCACGACGACGGTGGTGGGGTCTTGAGCGAGCACGCCAGTCACCCCAACGAAGTACTCGACCAGCGTGAGCGCCAACACCGGCACCCCACCCGCAACGGCACCGACAACTCGCTGCCGCGTCGGCGTCCGATCAGCGTTCGTCGTCGCCCCCACCGCGACTCCCACCACCGCGCCAAACAGTAGGCCGAGCCCGGCACCGACCCCGATGAAGAGGATCAGCTCAAGGGCACCGAGACCTTCGATGCCGAAGACGGTGAACAGGGTCGCGGTGAAGCCGATGACAATGAAGTACAGAGTTCCTGCCGCCATTCCGAACGGCACGGTGGTACGCAGCGCGCGACGAATCACGGCTCACCCACAGCAGTTACTCACGCGCAGTCGACGCAGTGAGTCGACCACGGTCTTGCTTCTAACCGCGCAGAGGCGATCGCTTTGCCACACGAGTCGCACACGCCGTAGCTACCCTCATCCACCTTCGCCTCAGCGCGGTCAACCTCCTCCAACACCGCCTGCAGGCGGTCGTGTGCGGCGACCTGGGTGATCCGTTCGACGGCGATGCTCGTACCGTCGCCTACCCGCTTGCCGAACGAGATGCCACCGGCGTCCGCTGCGGGTTGCTCGAGCTGCGCAAGCTCGGCCAGGATCTCGGCGCGCTTGGCCTGAAGCAGCGCCGTGACAGCCTTGAGGTCAGATGAAGGCACAGCGCGACGCTACCTGACGCCGCGCGCGCCTAGTCGCTTCGGCTGGTGGGGCGGGGTACGTTGGGCGGTGGTTTCGCGGGGTAACCCTGCGCCATTCTTCAGACACTTGTTCGGCTCAAGGAGACTCATGCGTCCGCTTCGCATCACTGCCATCGCCCTGATCGCCGCCGCGGGGCTCGTCCTCGCTGGGTGTGGTGGTGACGACGAGCCCGCGGCCGACGAAGCCACTACTGCGGCGTCCACCCCTGCCGAGGACGACACCGCTACCCCTGACGACGAGGCCACCGAAAGCGACGACACCGGCGAGGTCGGCGAGGTCGGCGACTTCCCTGAGGTCGACGGCTTCACCTTGGTCGAGCTTCCCGCAACGGCAAGCCAAGCGTTCGCTCAAGCCGTGCAAGGCACCCCGCAGATCGAGGGCTTCGAGGGTCGCCTGGTCGAGACCGACAGCAACTCCGAGGCCGGCATCATCATTCGCATCGGTGTCGACCCTGACGCCGCCGGCTTGGACAAGTTCGAGGACAAGTTCCTACCCGGTTTCGCTAGCGGCATCGCCGGCTCAACCGCCAAGCCCGACTTCGAAGACATCAACGGCGTCAACGTCGTGAAGATCGGCACTCCAGACGGCGCTGGCACCGCGTACGCGTGGATCGAAGACTCCGTCGCGACAGTGTTGGTGTTCCAGGACGCTGCGGACGCGCAGGCCTTTGCCGAAGGCGCCATCGACTAACCGGCCGAAGCTCCACTCGGTGCGAGTTTGCGACAACCAGGTACCCACTCGGCATGACTTTGCGCAACCAGTACCCACTCGGCGGCTCTAGGGCAGCCGGAACTCCGGGTCACTGGGAAGGTCGACAACGTCCATCTGGGCTTTCTGCAGTTGCCCGCTGTAGTCCCAGTTCATCGACTGCCAACGGGTGAACTGGTCGAGCACCCAGACACCGCTCTGGCGTGATCCGTTGCCGCTCTTGCCGTTGCCGCCAAACGGCAGGTGAGCCTCGGCGCCTGACGTGGAGTTGTTCACGCTCACCATGCCGGCGCTGATGCCCTGCCGAAAGCGCCACACCGACTGGGGATCCGTGGTGTAGATCGACGACGACAACCCGTACCCGGGAGCGTTCGACAACTCGATGGCCTCATCCAGAGTTTCGAACACCCCAACGCCGACGAGTGGCCCAAACGTTTCGGTCATCGCCAACGCATCACCGCCGCGGACGCCGACCGCCACCGTCGGGTGCGCGTACCACCCAGCGTCCGCGTCACCGACGAACCCGCGTCGTGGGTTACCCGCAGCGATGCGACCGGTACCCGTCGAACCGCGCACCGTGTGGTGTGACTCGACGAGGTCGAGCCACCCCTCGAACCGCGACATGAACCGCTCGTCGATCATCGGCCCGTACAACACGTCCTCGCGGGGGTCACCGATCGCCGCCTGCTCAACCGCCGCGACGAACCGCGACACGAACTCATCAGCCACCGACTGATGCACCCACACCGTGCCCAACGAGGTGCACCGTTGACCGGCAGTGCCGAATCCGCTGAACAGGGCGCCCTCCACCGCCAGCTCGAGGTCGGCGTCCGGCATCACCACCATCGGGTTCTTGCCACCCAGCTCTAAGCACGGTGACTGCAGGTGTCGACCACACAGCTCACCGATCGCTCGACCCACCTCCGTCGACCCGGTGAACCCGACCTTGTCGACATATCCCGCATCGAGCGCTGCCGACAACCCCTCGAAGGCGTCCACGCCTGCCATGGGAACGGTCTGCAGCACGTCGTCAGGAACGCCACCCGCTCGCATGATCGCGGTCAACGCCTCGGCAACAGCATTGGCCGCCTCGGCAGGTTTCCACACCACCGCATTGCCGCACAGCAATGCTGGCACCAGGTACCACGACGGCACAGCCGCCGGAAAGTTTCCGGCGGTAATGATCGCTGCGACACCGACCGGAACCCGAAACGTCATCAGCTGCTTATCGGGCATCTCACTGGGCACCGTCTGCCCATACAGCCGACGCCCCTCACCGAGGAAGAAGTCGCACGTGTCGATGACCTCTTGCACCTCGCCAAGTGACTCGGCCATCGGCTTGCCGATCTCGCGGGTCACGATCGCGGCAAGCGCGGTCTTGTTCGTCTCGACCAGCCGACCAACCTGAGCGATCACCCGACCGCGCACCGGCGCAGGCACAGCGGCCCACCGCTTCTGTGCTTCGCGTGCCCGACGAGTGGCTGCCACAAACTCATCGGACGCCGCAAGCTCTCCGCTCCACACGACGTCGGACAGGTCAGCCGGATTCCGCTTCTCAAAGGCACCACTCATGACGTCACTCTATGGCCGCAGCGAACACCTGATGGTGTGCAACGATCGCCACGTGACCAGCACGACGCGTTCGACACCGGGCAACCCAACCGACCCAGCCGGCAACAGCACCGCCGATGTCATCGTCGAAGCACTCGCTGCGGTGGGCGTGACCACCGTGTTCGGGCTACCCGGCGTTCACAACCTTGCGTTCTGGCGCTCCCTCGACGCTCATGACACGCACCGCAGCGGCGTTCAGGTCATGACCGTTCGCCATGAACAGACCGCTGCGTACGCCGCCGACGGGCTCGCACGAAGCACCGGTGGCCTCGGTGTTGCACTCGTCACCAGCGGGCCGGGCGCAGCCAACACGCTGGCAGCATTCGGCGAGGCCGCGGCGTCCGGTGTTCCACTGCTGGTCATCGCAAGCGATGTACCCGAAGCCATGCGCGACCGTCAGCGCAACGCCGCCGGAAGCGTCACCGGCCTGCTGCACGAGTCACCCGACCAAGGCGCGATGTTTGCCGCACTGGCCAAAGCCGTGCTGCAACCACGCACTGCGTCGGACGCGGTCGCAGCCATCAGCCAAGCCGTCGAGATTGCGCTCACCGCTCCTGCCGGACCGGTCTACCTCGGCGTCCCAGCTGACGTTCTCAACGCGGCAGCCACCACGACGACCAAGCACATGTCTCGACGTACTCCACCCACACCCACTGCCAGCGACATCGACGCCACCACCGCCCTGCTCACGCGAGCGCGGCGTCCGGCGATCTGGATCGGTGGCGGTGCGGTTGCGGCGAACGCCGACATCGACACGCTCGCCTGGCGGCTCGGCGCTCCGGTGTTCGCCACCTATGCCGCACGAGGGCTGCTGGCGAGTGGGCACCCGCTGCTCGTCGACGTTCCAGCGATGGAGCCACGCTCTCGCGCATTGCTCGCTGACGCTGACCTATTACTCGTCATCGGATCAGCACTCGACGGCATGACCACCGCGAACTGGTCGCTGCCTCGACCGACAAAGGTGATCGACGTCAACGTCGACCCGAGTGGCAACTTCGCTCCCGACCTGACGATCACCGCCGATGCCGCAGCGTTCATCGACTCACTGACACTGCGGCTCAGCCCTCGCGAGCCGTGGGCCGACTCGCCGTTCCGCATCCGCGACGCCGTTCGTCAGGCTGCTGCCAGCGACGAGCGCACGCGCGACGCCGCGGAGTTCGTCGACGCAGTCGAGCGCGCATGGCCAGCCGACAACATCGTGGTGTGCGACATGTCGATCGGTGGGTACTGGATCGGCGGCTACGCGGCAGTCCAACACCCTCGCCACCTGCTCTATCCGGTCGGTTGGGGAACGCTCGGGTACGGGCTGCCAGCGGCTATCGGCGCTGCAGCGGCTGGAACGCCGACCCTGGCCGTCGTGGGCGACGGTGGCTTGGCGATGGCTGTCGGTGAGCTCGCCACCGTGCGGCAGCACGAGCTCCCGCTCACGCTGCTCGTCGTTGACGACGACGGCTACGGAATGCTGCGCTTCGATCAGCGGCATCGCGGTGACCCCGAGCGCGGCGTCGACCTGCTCTCACCTCGCTGGTCGTCCTTGGCCGCGGCGTTCGATCTGCCCCTCAGCACGATCGGCAGCCCTGACGAGCTCAGGGACGCCGTGTCGTGGTCGGCCGCCTCGGGTGCGCCGCGTATCCTGGTCTACGCATCCGCGCTCTTCCCGCCACGTTCGACCTCACCCCGTTGGGCCGATCCAGAGCGTTGACGTCACGTCCGACATATGGCCCGACATCCTTCTTTACTGACCGCCACTTGAGGTGAGCTGTGCTCTTCCGTCCCCACCGGGTCCCTGCCAACCGGGTCCGTTCCGACCGGGGTAGGCGCACCGTCGCGACCGCAGTCGCTGCCGCGACGGTCGCCGCGTTCCTGATCCCCGCTGGCATCAGTGCCACGACGGCCAGCAGCGCCGCTGCCGACATCGATGCGCCGCCCACCTTCGAGCCGATGTCTGCGAGCCCCACCGAACGAGCCGAGCGGGCCCTCGCGGTAGCCGAAAACGTCATGGCCGGCGAGTCGGACGCCGTCTCACCCACCCTGGCACTGCGCGACCTAGCGCTCGGCGAGACCGCCCTGAGCGGCGACGATCGCCAGGCGGCCGAAACGCTGCTGGCTCGGCCCAACGAAGGCACGCGGGGCGGCGATGGGTTCGCCGCGTGGAGTGGCCGTGAGGCGACAGCGTCCCGCAATGACCGAGGCTGCTCGGCCGACCCAGAGACGCCGGTATGCGTGCGCTGGACCAACCAGGGCCACCATGCCCCGCCGCGCGCAGACTCCGACAACAACGGAGTGCCGAACTGGGTTGAGGTCACACTGACCGAGATGGAGAACGTCTGGGCGTACCAGGTCGAGACCCTCGGCTACCGCCCACCACTGACCGACCAGCGCGGCTCGAAGGACAACGACGGCGTCTACTTCGACGTGTACCTCAGCGACATCGGCAACCGTTACTACGGCTACTGCGCCGTCGACGACACCCGCACTGTCAACAACTACGCGTTCGGTGACCGTTCGGGTTACTGCGTCCTCGATGACGACTACGCGCGCTCGCAGTTCTCAGCGCACACCCCTCGCGAGAACCTTCAGGTCACCGCGGCCCATGAGTTCTTCCACGCCATCCAGTTCGGGTACGACGCCCGCGAAGACGGCTGGTTCATGGAGGGCGGTGCTGCCTGGATCGAAGACGAGGTCTACGACGACGTCAACGACAACCGCATGTATCTGCGCTACAGCCAGTTCAACCGGCCAATGCGACCACTGGATACCCGTAGCGGCCTCGCGATCTACGGCAGTTGGGGGTTCCTTCGCTACCTCAGCGAGCAGGTAGACAGCGGTGTCGTGAAGCTGGCGTGGGAGTACGCCGATGGGGCGCCAGGCGGTCCAGACGACTACTCGCTCGTGGCATTGCGTAAAGCGATGCAAGACAACGGCGCGCCGTTCACGAAGACGCTCGGCGACTTCGGCCTCGCGCTTCACGAACCTGAAGCGTTCGTGAAGCAGGGTGCTGGCTTCCCGTCGGCGTCTGTCGATACGTTCGAGCTCAACCGACGCGGTGACAGCACTCGGTGGCGACGCTACGTGCTCGACCACCTCGCCTACGCCCCGATCACGTTGCGCCCAGGAGATCGCCTGAGGGCTGGCGACCAGGTGCGGATCACTGTGGACGCTCCCGCGATCGCGACGCACCCGCAGGCCCGCGCCATGGTGGTCTTCCGCAACGGAACGTATGGCAGCCCGCGGTCGATCGACCTCAACGACCGGGGCGACGGTGCCCTGACGCTGCCCTTCGGCGCCGCCGACATCAAGCGGGTCGTCGTGTCCCTGGGCAATGTCAGCGCCGATTTCCGTCGTTGCTACGACCGCCTCACGCAGTACTCGTGCCGCGGGGGCGTCCCCGTGCATGAAGATCAACGCTTCTGGGTGAAGGCAGTCGTTCGCTAGCTGGGTCAACAGCCAACTCGGGCACGACTCCTCACGCCGTGTCACGACCGTTCCCCCGAATGCACCAACTTGGGCGGCTCTGGGCTGATCTGCGCAGCTCGCCAGGCATGGTGGTGTCACGAATCGATCGGTACCCGCCAAGGCAACTCGGGAGAGGCTCCCACGCCATGCAGTTTTCGCTTCATCGACGACGCCCCCACACGCGGCCCCTCGCCCTGGTCGTGCTCGCTGCCACCACGGCCGCCGTCATGGCGGCCTCCGTCGCGTCGGCAGTGCCTGGCGCCAGCCCAAGCAACGGGCTCAACACCAGGCTCAGCACTCCGGCAAGCGCTGACCGCCTCGACGCCCCCGTCATGCTGGCCCGCCCCAACGGCGGCAAGGTGAACGTCGGCCGCAACATGTCGTGGGGCGATGACGCTGACAACCGCGAACGGGTCTGCCATGCGACGCGTCCGATCTGCGTGCACTGGACGACTACCGGTACGCACGCCCCCCCTGACACCGACACGACCCCCGCCAACGGAACGCCTGACCAGGTCGACAGCACGCTCGCTGCGGTGGCGACGAGCTGGGCCACCATCGTTGGCAAGCTTGGCTTTCGCGCGCCGCTTGCCGATGACCGCTCGCCAGTAGACGGCGGCGACGACAGGTTCGACGTCTACCTTGCCGACACCGGTACCGCGAAGCTCGCGGGCTACACCTCGTCAGACGACCCGCGGCTCGACGACAACGCCACGTACCGCTTCCGCGATGTCTCGGCGTTTGTGGTGCTCGACAACGACTATCGGTCGGGGCAGTTCACTCGAGGCACGCCACTGGCGAACCTGCGAGTCACTGCGGCGCACGAGTTCTTTCACGCCGTTCAGTTCGCGTACGACTACCGCGAAGACACCTGGCTGAAAGAAGGCACCGCGACGTGGGTCGAAGACCAGGTGTTCGATGGCCTCGACCTCAACCGCAAGTTCCTTCAGCACTCCTCACTCGCGGCACCGCTTACCCCACTCGACTTTGGGCGCCAGAACCACGAGTACGGCGCATGGCTGTTCTTCCGCTATCTCTCTGAGCGATTTGGGCCGAAGTTCATTGCCACTGTGTGGCGCCTCGCCGACGATTCACCCAAGCAGGTCAGCGGCAAAGACATGAAGACGTACTCGATGGCGGCCATCAAGCGAGCAATCAACCGAGAAGACCGTGAGTTCCGGTCGGTGTTCGCCGACTTCATGCGAGTCAATCTGCGACCAGCACGCTTCTACGACGAAGGCGCGTCCTACCCGGTGCCGTACAGCGCGAACGTCGCGTTGAACCGTCGCGGTGAAGACACCGGGTGGCTCGGCATCGCCCTTGACCACCTCGCCGGCATCTACGTGACCTTCACCCCCGGGGTGAACGCTCCTCCAGGACGCCGACTGCTGGTGCGCATCGACGGTCCGCCACGGGGCACGGGTGCCGAGGCGCGCGTCGTCGTGCGTTTCGACAACGGACGCCTCAATCCGCAGACCGTGCGCCTCAACAAGCAGGGCAACGGTGAGGTCAGGGTCAACTTCGGACGCGCCGAGGTGGCGGGCGTCGACGTGGCACTCATCAACGCGAGCAGTCGCTACTCGAACTGCTTCAAGTCGGGGACATCGCTCTCGTGCCGCGGTAAGGCGAAGGACAATGGCCGTCGCTACAACGTGAGGGCTCGCGTCCTCTAGGCACCCGCCGCTTTCTCAGGGTTTTCTCAGGTTCCTCTCAGTCTGGTCTTGTGCGTGGGTCTCAGGCTGATCTCACGCCGGACACGGACCGAAACTTTCCTCAGCGTGAGGGAACCGCCCAGCAGGGGTCGGCGTCACAGTGGTCTCACCGCAGCGCGGTGAGTGCCTGCGGAGGTGCCATGAACTGGGATAACGAGGCCAGCTGTCAGTCGGTTGACCCTGAGGTGTTCTTTCCTGAGCGCCAGGGTGAAGCCGCCACGATGGCCAAGATGATCTGCCGGGGGTGCCCGGTTCGCATGCAGTGCCTCGAGTTCGCGCTCAGCGCACGACTCGACTACGGGGTCTGGGGCGGAATGACCGAGCATGAACGGCGGTCACTGCGCCGATCGCGTCAGCGCAAAGCGCGGCGCGAGGCGGTGGCGGCCGAGGCGTCCCTCACGGCCACTCAACGACGCACGCACGAGTTGCATGCGCGCGAGCAGCAGCCTGTTGGCGCTGGAGCTGCCGGAGTCGCCTGAGTCGCCTGAACTCTATGTGCGGCGTGGGCCTGCCGGCCGATCCTGCGAGCGGGTGACCCTTCACACTGGTGGGCGTGAACGCTCCCATCAGCGGTGATGTCGGGGCAGCCGTGACAGCCCTGCGCGCTGGGGCCCTGGTTGCAGTACCGACCGAGACGGTCTACGGCCTGGCCGCTGACGCGTCATCCGCCGCGGCCGTGGCGCGAGTGTTCGCCGCCAAAGGACGTCCCAGCAATCATCCCGTGATCGTTCACTTGCCGAGCGTTCGCTCGCTCGACGACTGGGCCGACCGAGTTCCGCTCTGGGCTCGATCGCTCGCCGAGATGCTCTGGCCTGGGCCACTCACGCTGGTCGTGCCCAAAGCGGCAACGGTCTTGGACGCCGTGACAGGCGGGCAACCAACCGTCGGCGTCCGGGTGCCTTCGCACCCGGTCACGCTGCAGGTTCTCGAACGGTTCGGTGGGGGGCTCGCAGCGCCCTCAGCGAATCGATATGGACGCGTCAGCCCGACAACCGCAGCAGACGTCGTTGCTGCGATGGGTGATGCCCTCGACGCAGCGCGCGGCGACCTCGTGCTCGATGGCGGTCAATGCCAGGTAGGGGTCGAGTCGACCATCGTCGGGGCGTGGGACGAGACCCCACGGCTGCTGCGCCCAGGAGCGGTCACCGCAGAACAGATCACCGAGCTCACGGGTCTCGCCATCAGTGCAGACCCAGGCGGCGTCCGCGTACCTGGTGCGACACAGTCGCACTACGCGCCGGCGTCACACGTGATAGCCGTCGAATCGAACGCACTCGACGACGTGCTGGCTTCGTTGGGCCCGACGACTGCTGTTGGGGTCATCGCACCGGCACAGAACGAGGTCACCGGATCGGTGGTACGCCTGGCGGCGCCCGTCGACGATGACGAGTACGCACGACAGTTGTACGCCGCCTTGCGCAAGGGAGACTCGTTGTCACTCGACGTCGTCGTCGCGGTCCTTCCTCCGGAGACCGGCGTCGGTCGGGCCGTGCGCGATCGGCTGTTGCGGGCTGCCACGAACCAGGTGACCAGATGAAGGCGCGACGCGAGTCGTCCGTCGCCCCTGAGTCGCACGCCGGTGTCGTGTTCCCACTCACCGAGGGCGAACGCGCCACTCAGCCGGTCGGACGCCGCGTCATCTCCGCAGCGACCGCTCGCGTCGATACCGCAGCGAGTGAAGCCGCACGCGACGAAGAGCAGTGGTATCTGCGGTACGTCGAACACTTTCGAGAGCTGACGCGGCTCGCTGCCGGGGTCAACGCGAGTTTGATCGCGACCGATGGTCTTGCAAGCTTGCACGACACCATGCGCTTCCGCCGACAAGGTGCCGAGGGTTCGATTGCCGAAGCGATTTCGCTGCCGCGTTCCGGCTACTTCACCAGTGTCACGGTCGAGGGGTCTGCACCGTTGGCTACGTCAGGCTTGGTGCTGATCGACGACCTCCAACCGGTACGTGGTGCAGACCTGCTCGGCTTGCTCGATCGGTGGGACGACCAGCACATCGCCGAACCGTCGGCCACCGCCGCACTGCGGATGGTGCACGAGAATCCGGAATGGCTCGATCTCAGCGACACCACGGTGGTGGTGCTGGGGGCCGCCGCCGAGATGGGGCCGCTCGAGGCTCTGCTGTCGTGGGGTGCCCACGTCATCGCAGTCGATCTGCCCGGCCGCAATACGTGGCGTGCCCTGATCGATATCGCCCGTCGTTCCCCTGGCCGCCTCACTGTTCCGGTTCCGCGGGGTGGGCGTGCCCCCGCCAATGACGGCGAGCTGGCGTCCGTTGCGGGTGCTGATGTCATCACCGAAGCTCCAGAGATCGCCGACTGGTTGATGCACTTCGACCAACCGCTGGTGGTCGGCGACTACGTGTACGCGATGGGTTCGCAGCACCTCCGAGCGTCCGCTGCGGTCGACGGCATCATCGCCACGCTCATTGAACGTCGCCCAGAAACTGGAGTGGCTTATCTGGCAACGCCGACTGACTGTTACGCGGTGCCTGGTGAGGCCATCGATGCGGCGCAACGGGGGTTTGAAGGGTCGAGCCGGATCGTCGCCGTCGCTCGCGGCCTCGGCGGCAAGCGGGTGTTCCGTCCGAACTATGAACGAACGCATGTGCTGCCGACCGGACGCCGCTACGGCGTCTTCGACGGATTGATCACCCAGCAGGGCGCCAACTATGCGCTGGCCAAGCGCGTCCAACGGTGGCGTGCGCAACGCGCACATGACGGCGGCACGTGGGTGTCGATCAACGTCGCACCCCCGACGCGGACGCAGTCAGTGGTGAAGAACCGAGCGCTCGAGGCTGCCTACGGCGGGTCGCACCGCTTCGGGTTGCACGTCTTCACACCAGAGGCCAGCCGTCAGGTGATGGCGGCACTGCTCGTCCACGACCTCCGCAATACCCGTGCGGTGTCACAGCCTGGCGTGCCGCTCGAGGACTCCCTTGACCTCTCCGCGACCGAAGCGATCCACGGGGGAATGTGGAGGGCGCCCTATGCACCGCGCTCCGTACTGGGGTTCGCCGTAGCCACCGGTCGATTCCGCCGCTCCTAGTCCCCACTGACCAGGTGTGACGCACTCGACGGGCGGGTGGGGTCAAGGAACCCGGCAGAACCGTCCGATACTGACTGGATGAGGCTCACCCGGACGCCATGGATCGCAGCGTGCGCTGTCATGACCGCAGCCGCTGCCGCCCTGACGGTCGTGGGCGGAGGAGCACCGACGGCGGACGCGGCGAGCAACCCGCTTGCCAGAACGCCTCCGCAACATCGGAGACGCACGCCAGGTGATCGTGGTGACGACACCGAGCTGGACGTCGAGCTACGCCCGTCTTCAAACGTGGCGCTTGACGGACGCCGACAAATGGGTGCGCGTCATGGACCCGATCCCGGCCCGCGTCGGATGGAACGGTGTCCGCAAAGCCAAGAACCGACAGCAGAGCACGGGCACCACACCGGCGGGAACCTTCGCGCTACCGCGCGCGTTCGGCATCGCTGACCCCAAAGGCGTGCAACTGCCGTACCGCAAGGTCGACCGCAACGACTGGTGGCCCTACGACCCGCGTGACCCGAAGACCTACAACGTGTGGCAACCGCATCGCGTGCAGCACGCACGGTGGCGCCCGGAGTACGCCGAGCGACTCAAGTCGTACAAGGGTCAGTACCGCTACTCGGTCATCCTCGACTACAACCTGCCGAGCGACATCCGGTGGCGCAACGGTCAACGCGTCGCGCGCAACACCGCCGACACCAGTGCAGGTGGTGGCATCTTCTTGCACGTCAACGGCAGCGGAGCCACCGCGGGGTGCGTCTCGATTGCACGCACTCGCATGTTGCGCGTCCTGCGGTGGCTGGACCCACAAGAGGATCCAGTGATCGTGATCGGGCCCCGCGACGTCATCGACCGCATGTAGCGGGCTACTTCGATCCGCGACGACGTGCGGCGTCCACTGCGCGTCGCAGTCTGATCCGGTTGTACCGCTGCACCGCGATGCACGGCAGGTTGCTGGACGCGCCGACTGTTGCGTTCACACCGAACGCCCACCACGGGTTCCACAGCGTCGTGAGCAAGACGCCAGCCGCCATGCCCCAGTGGGCGTGCTCGGCGCGCCTGGTCTCCAGCAGAAACCGCTCGAGCGTCTCGACATCGCCGGCTGACACTGACCGCTTCGTAAACCCGCCGTAGGCCGCACCCGCCTCGGGCAGGCGGTCCTTCCAGCGGTGAATCTGCAGCGTCTCGCGGTAGACGTCACCGTCTGCCTCAAACGGACGCGCGCGCGTCACTGCATCGTCGTCGGCGAAGTGCTCATCCGGCGTCCGCTGCGCCACCCATCCGACGGCCGCGGTCCACGCTGGCCAGAAGGCAACGTTGGCGATGACGATCGCCGAAGCTGGCAATCGACCCAGCGGAGTTCGGATGCGCACGGCACCATTCTGGGCCCTGGAGTACCGTCGCCCGCATGTCAGTGGTCGCGATCGTCAACCCGATCAAGGTCGACGATCCCGACCAGTTGCGGACGCGGCTGGCAACGGCCGCCGAGCAGTTCGACCTCGGAGACCTCACCTGGGTCACCACCACAGTGGACGACCCCGGCACCGACGCAGCGCGGGAAGCGGTGACCTCTGACGCTGCCCTGGTGATCGCCGTTGGCGGTGACGGCACCGTTCGCGCGGTGGCCGAGGGGCTAGCCGGGTCCGGGGTCCCCCTTGGCATCGTCGCTCGGGGCACGGGCAACCTGCTGGCGCGCAACCTCGGTATCCCGCTCGACTCGACAGCGGCGATCGGCACGGCCTTCGGTGGAGCCACCCGCGCGGTGGACGCCATCGACCTGGCCCTCGGCAAGGGCCGTCGCGAGCTGTCCACCGTCATGGCCGGAATGGGGTGGGACGCCTCGATGATGGCCGTCAGCGAGGTGGCCAAGGCACGGCTCGGATGGGGGGCGTATGCGCTGCAGGCTGCCCGAACCGTCCGCGATCACCCGATCCGGATGAGGGTGCAGGTTGACGACGGCCCCGAGTACTCGTTCTTCGCGCGCACGTGTCTCATCGCGAACGTCGGAACCCTCGTCGGCGGCATCGAACTGCTGCCAGAGTCGCAACCCGACGACGGCGTGCTCGAAGTGCTCGTCTTCGAGCCGACGACGACCACCGACTACGTCCGCTCCTCGTACGGCATCGTGCGCCGGCGCGCGAACCACTACGACCCCGCGCGGACGCTGTTGCGCGGTCGCAAGATTGTGGTGACCACTCCGGGTTCACGCCCTCGACAGGTCGATGGCGATCTGATCGACGAGGGGCACGGGTTCGTAGCCCGCGTGCTGCCGGGAGCCCTCGCCGTCCGCGTACCCCGCCCCACAGCTCGGAGCCTGACTCAGGCCACCTCGTTGGGGCGCTCAATGTGGGGAACCGGCGGTACGTGCTTGGCCAGCTCCTGTTCGTCGGGCAACTCAGCCGCCACGTCTTCGGCACGGGTGGCGTGCGTCATTGCGTAAGCGATCGCTCCACCGAGGACGAAGACGAGCGCAGTGACCGACACCCATGCAGCCGGACCGGGCAACTGCGTGAGCTTGAAGACGAGGAACGCTAGCGCACCCGTTGCGGGGATCGTCACGATCCACGCCAACAACATTTCGCCGACGACCCTGAGGTTGATCCCGCGTCCGGACGCCACACCGGCACCCATGACGGACGAGCCGGCCGCCTGCGTGGTGGAGATGGGAATGCCCATGCTCGTCGCACCAAAGATCGAGGTGACCGCACCGATGTTCGCCGCCACGCCTGAGCTGGCGTGCAGTTCGGTGATTCGCAAACCCATGGTCTCGATGATCTTCCACCCGCCCCAGAGCGTGCCCAATGCAATCGCCGAGTACGCCGCGATCGCCACCCATTCAGGAACGGGAACCGTGCCGTCTGCTTGCACCGTGGTGTAGCCGGCACCTGCCAACAACGCCGCGATCACGCCCATCGTCTTCTGCGCGTCGTTGGCACCGTGCCCGAACGACACCGCCGCCGCCGACACCACTTGCAGCCACTTGAACGGCTTGGCGTTGTCGGCCCACCCCGTGACGCGCTGCAAACCTGAGACGAGATACATCGCCACGAAGGCGATCGTGAACGCCACCATTGGCGAGACGAAGATCGCGATGGCCGCCTCTTCGACCTTGCCCCATGCAATCGCGTCGATCCATCCGGCAGCGAGACCCGCTCCGACTAGACCACCGATGAGCGCATGGCTGGACGACGACGGCATGCCGACCCACCAGGTGAGGTAGTTCCAGGCGATCGCCCCGACGAGCGCTGCAAAGACCACCGCGACGCCCGCGTAGTCGGCGTTGACGACCTTGCTGACGGTGTTGGCGACAGCCGTACCGACGAAGAAGTAGGCGAGAAAGTTGAAGACGGCTGAGAAGGCGACGGCAGCCCGCGGTGACATCGCGCGAGTGGCCACGACCGTGGCGACCGAGTTGGCGGCATCGTGAAAGCCATTGCTGAAATCGAAGAGAAGCGCGAGGGCGGCAACCGCGATGACCGCGATGAGCAGTGGTTCCACACCGTTCCTCAGGTGTCGGGGCTCGCGCCGGTGAACTCCGTCGAAATGGTGTGAGACAGGGGCGACCCAGAGGCGACTAGAAGGTGAACGGAGGGTGAACAACCCTCCCCGGAGCCCCCGCGATGTGAACGGCGCGGCCACTGACGCGGTGCCTGGCCGTTCCCACCCGGCTGGGCCGGATACTGGTCACGTGACCGATCCGACCCCTCCCCGCTGGCGCACCGCGCTGTGGCGGGGCGAGACGGCGCCGATCCCGGTCGTCCGGACGCCCACGCGCGCGGTCTACCCGAGGCGGCGTCCCGGTGACGACACCGAGCTCACCGCCGTCGATCAGGGCGCGTCGCTCGCTCTGCGGGTCGGCACGCTGTTGCTCGCCGGTGGCGCTCCCACCGAGGACGTGGAGGCGGCGATCTTTGCCGTCGGAACAGCCGTGGGCCTCGGCACCTTCGAGGTCGACATCACCTATAAGTCGATCATCATCAGTGTCGCGCCGACTGGCGATCGGCCGAGCTATACCGACATGCGCGTCGTTCGTGGACGCGCCATGCACTTCGCGCGCGTTGCCGCCGCGCATCAACTCGTGATCGACCTTGCCGAAGGTCGCCTCGCACCCACCGAGGTCGAGTCGCGACTCTCCGAGATCGAGCACCTTCGGCGTCCCTACCCACGCTGGTTCGTCGTGCTGGCGTTCGGCGCATTGTCAGCAGCGATCACCGTGCAGCTCGGCGGCAGCGCCATGACCGCACTGGTCGCCTTCCTCACGGCGGCGGTGACGGGGCTCATAGGGGCCCGGATGGCACGCAGACATGCCCCAACGTTTTTCGTGAACCTCGTGGTCGCGTTCGGATCCACTGCGATCGCGGTGGGCGTGAAGTGGCTCGAACCGAACATTGACGGCTTCAACGTCAACACCTCGCTGGTCATCGTTGGCGGCATCATCGCCCTGCTGCCCGGAATGACTCTGATGGTCGCTGCGCAAGAGGCCATCGGGTCGTTTGCGGTCACCGCAGCCGCACGCTTCGTCGAGCTGACCTTCGCCACCGTCGGCATCGTCTCGGGCGTTCTGGTCGGACTGGCGATGGGCGAGAAGCTCGACATCTCGATGCAGCCCGACGTGCGCCTCGACACAAGCGTCTTGCTGACCGTGAGTATCGCCATCGCCGCCGCCATCGCCGCCGCGTCAGCCGCCACGACGTACCAGTCCCCCGCTCGGCTGGTGCTTACGGGCGCACTCATCGCCGGTTTTGCCATGCTGGTCTACGACTGGAGTCGAGATTGGACGGCGACAGCTGGTGTGGCCGTTGCGATACCCGCCGTGGTGATCGGGTTTCTCGGGGCCGTGGTCGCCGGTCGCTTCAAGGTGCCGCCCGTTCTCATCACTGCGGCCGGCATCGTGCCGTTGCTCCCCGGCCTGGATGTGTATCAGGGCCTGCTCGCGCTAAGCGAGGACGAGATCAATGTTGGGTTGGGCTTTCTGGTCAAGGCGTCGACCATCGCGATCGCCCTCGCCGCAGGAGTGCTACTCGGGCAGCTGCTGGCCGGACTCCTGCTGCGCTCGCCGCTGCGCGCCTTCATTCCGCAATGGGGGAAAACCCTCGACCGCTACCGGTAGTGCGTCCACGGCCTCGGGTGGTCACACCGGGGGCCAATCTCTCCCAGCTGTGAGTGGGAACTGTTGTTCTAGCAACACTTCCCACTCACAACCGCGGGCATCGTCGAGGTGTGCGACTACGAAGATCAGTTACTGCCGCGAGATAGCGACTCTCGCCACGTCCTCCGGGTCGATGAGGTGTGAGTGGTTGTCATCGCCGACGTCCAACTGAACGACGTGAATCCGGCCGTTGAACTTGCTCGCTCCTGCGTAGTCAGCGCTCACAGGCATGCCGTAGTCATCGCCGATGTCGGTCGTTTCGTCTGCGGAGAAGATCACCGGCTGGGTCAACTCGATGCGCCCGGTCCCCACACTCTTGCCGTCGTAGAACAGTGTGACGTCACCACCCTTGGCAAGGCCTCCGCCGTCGTACGCGAACTCGACACGCACTTGGTGGGTTCCACTGCCTAGTGATTCGGACGCCTCGGTCTCGAACACCTGCATACCGAGCACGTTGTAGACGAACTTCGCGCGGCCCTGCTTCATGTACAGCGCCCAACCACCGAACCGTCCGCCTTGGGCGATGATGACGCCCTGCGTCTCACCGTCGCTTGGCGCATCAATCGACGCTGTCACGCTGAACGACCGGTTCTTGAGATCGATCACGCTGTGCTCAGATAGCCGCTTCATGCCAGCAAAGAAGGTCTGCGTCGTGCCAGTGATGAGCTGGGGACGGCCAGCCAGCGTCGCGTTGAGCCGCTCGAACCGTCGGTC
Source organism: uncultured Actinomycetota bacterium (assembly GCA_963712425.1). Classification (GTDB taxonomy): domain Bacteria; phylum Actinomycetota; class Actinomycetes; order JAHEKZ01; family JAHEKZ01; genus JAHEKZ01. Next base: position 109,813 of record CAVQHW010000002.1, read on the forward strand.
ATCAATCGGCAGCACGTTGTACTTGACCGCCTCGATCAGCCAAAGGCGCTGCAACGACGCAAGCCGATCTGGCATTTCCGATGCAAGGTCGTTGGCCTGCGTCCAGTCTTTGCTGCCGTCGTACAACTCCCAGACATCGTCGTCGAGTGCCGGCATTTCCTCGTGTGGCAGCCAAGGGGTGCTGTGACGAGTGACCGCACTCCACCCCCTGTAGTAGATGCCGCGGTTGCCGAACATCTCGAAGTACTGCAGGTCATGGCGCTCGTCGGCGGCAGCGTCGTCGAAGCTATAGAGCATGCTGACTCCCTCGATGGGAGCCTGCTGAACCCCGTTGACGAACGTGGGTTCGGGGATGCCCGCGGCTTCCAACACCGTTGGCGCAACATCGATCACGTGAGTGAACTGCGACCGAACCTCGCCAGAGCCCTTGATTCCATCGGGCCAATGCACGATCGTCCCGTTGCGGGTGCCACCCCAGTGCGACGCCACTTGCTTCGTCCACTGATACGGCGAGCACATCGCCCACGCCCAACCGACCGAGTAGTGGTTGTACGAGTCCTCGGTGCCTAGCTTGTCCTTCATCGCAGCCATGAACTCGGGGGTCTCGATGCTGGCCAGACCGTTGAAGTTGGCCATCTCGTTGAAGGCACCGTTAACCGTGCCTTCGGCGGACGCCCCGTTGTCGCCGATGATGTAGTACACGAGCGTGTTGTCGAGGGCACCAATCTCTTCGACCGCGTCGATCACACGTCCGACGTGAAAGTCTGTGTGCTCGAGGAAGCCCGCGTAGATTTCCATCTGCCGTTCCAGCACAGGCTTGAGCGTTTCGTCCATGTCGTCCCAGGCCGGGATCGCGTCTGGGCGCTCGGTCAACTTCGCGTCTGTCGGTACGAGCCCCAACCGTTGTTGTCGCTCGAGAATCGACTGACGTTGTGAGTCCCAGCCATCGGCGAACCGTCCCGCGTACTTGTCGGCCCACTCCTGCGGCACATGGTGCGGAGCATGCGTCGCACCTGGAGCGAAGTAGAGGAAGAAGGGCCTGGCCGGGTCAAGCGCCTTCTGCGTGCGCACCCAGTCGATGGCGCGATCGGCCAAGTCTTCGGTGAGGTGGTACCCGTCGCTGGGGCTCTTGTCTGGCTCGACCGGAGACGTGCCTTCGTACAGCGCCGGGTAGTACTGGTTGTTCTCGCCGCCAATGAAGCCGTAGAAGTACTCGAAGCCGCCACCACCCGAGGGCCAGGCGTCGAATGGGCCGATCGGAGAGGTCTGCCACGGCGGCACCTCGTGACACTTGCCGAACTGCGCCGTCGAGTAGCCGTTCAACTTCAGCGTCATGGCCAGGGCGGCCTTGGTGTTGGGCTTCACGCCGCTCAATCCAGGTGCTGACGTCGCGCTCTCAGTGATTGAGCCCATCCCCACCGAGTGGTGATTGCGCCCACTCAGTAGCGCCGCGCGTGTGGGTGCGCAGAGTGCGGTCGTGTGAAAGCGGTTGTAGGACAACCCGCCGCGCTGGAGTCGCTCGGCCGTCGGCGTAGCGGCCGGACCACCGAATGCGCTGGCCGCCCCGAACCCCACGTCGTCCAGCAGCACGATCACGACATTCGGAGCTCCCTCAGGTGGCAGGAGCGGATCGATCGGCGGAAACGCAGAGTCCGGATCTTTGGCGTCGTAGGTGACCAGACCTAGGTGTTGCCGATCTGGAATCGGAAGGACCTCACGCCGAACATGCGGCTTCTGCGCCATCAACTCTCCTCATTGTTGGACCGCCCCCGACTTCGTCTCTGGAAGCGTAATGGTCTGGTTGTGGTCGACAGGGTCTCCCTCGACGTGGAGTTCGGGCAGCCACCCCAGCCACGACGGCAGGTACCAGTTCCACCGGCCGAGAAGCGCCATCACCGCCGGGACGACCACCATGCGGATCAGCGTGGCGTCGACGAGCAGGGCGACGCCGACGCCGAAGCCCATCTGCTGGAACATCACCAGCTGACCGGCAGCGAAGCCGGCGAAGACGACGACGATGATCAGGGCGGCGCCGGTGATGATGCGTCCGGTGGCGGCGATGCCGTGCACGACGGCGTCGTCGGTGTCGCCGGTCAGGGCGTAGCGCTCGCGGATCCGCGCTGAGCAGGAACACGTGGTAGTCCATCGACAGGGCGAACAGCACCGAGAAGAGGAAGAGCGGCACCCACGCCTCGACGCGGTCGACCTGCTGGAAGCCGAGCAGGTCGGCTCCGATGCCGTGCTGGAAGACCAGAACGAGCAGGCCGTACGCCGCTCCGACAGACAGCAGGTTCAGGACGACCGCCGTCAGCGGACAGCACCACTGAGCGGAAGACGACGGTCAGCAGGATGAAGCTCAGGCCCAGAACGAAAGCAGCGACGATCGGCAGCCATTGGTTGATGACGTCTGAGTAGTCGACGTTCTCCGCAGTCGCTGCCACCGACAAGCGACCGTCGCGTCCGTGTCGTCGAACGCCGCAGGAACCAGGTCGGTGCGAAGGCGCTCGAGCCCTCGCGCGCTGCCTCGACCGTCGGGGTCGCCCATCAGGGGGACGCTGATCAAGACCACCTCACCGTTCTCGGAGCCTCTGCCGTTGGGGGGCGCCGAAGTCGGGGTCGTCGGCGACCGACGCCTCGAAGCGTCTCGATCGCGGCAGCAACATCGGGGGCGGCGGGGTCGCCGGAGACCACGACCTGGGCGGGGTCGGTGGTCGCGTTGCCGGGGAAGCTACGGTCGAGCGCGATGGCAAGCCATCCTTGGCGTAGGTGTCGTCGGGCAAGGTGACTCGACCCCGGAGGTGCCGGTCTGAAGCCCGAGCACCGGGGACGCCGCCACGAGCAGGACGAGCACTCCGCCGGTCAGCGCGATCACGCGGGTCGGCGGACGCACGTCACCGACGGCCGCGTCCAGAAGGGGCTCTCGGCGGGGTGGTGCGTCCGACGATACGGCAGCCGCAGCGCGTTGACGCGGTCACCGAGCAGCGACAGGATCGCCGGCAGCAGCGTGATCGCCGCGGCCATCGTCACGATGCCGACGATGATCGCGCCGAGCGCCAGACTGCGCAGGATCGTGTCTGGCACGAGCAGCAGCCCGAGCAGCGCGATGACGAACGAGCTTCCGCTGAACAGCACAGCCTTGCTGGCGGTGCCGCCGGTCGCGATGATGGCGCGTCGATCTTGTCGCGACCCGACTGCGCGCTCTTCGCGGTAGCGCGAGAGGACGAAGAGGCAGTAGTCGATGCCCAGGGCCAGACCCATCGCGGTGATCATGTTGACGATGAAGAACGACAGTGGCGCTGCCTGACCCACGACCGCCGAGATCGCGACGGTCACGATGATCGAGCCGATGGCGATGCTCATCGGGATGAACGCCGCGACCAGAGCGCCGAAGACGAGGAGCAGCACGATCAAGGCGGCGGGCAGCCCGAACTTCAGCTCCCCGTTCGTGCAGGTCGGACTCCGAGAGCTCGGTGAAGTCAAAGCCAAGGGTGTACGTGCCAGCGATGGCCACCTCGAACTCGGACTGCTCCTGGGCGGCGCTGATCTCGTCGATCACGTCGATGATCCCTTCCTCGGGATCGTCGCCCAGCACGACGGTCACGGCTACGGCTTGGCCGTCTTCGGAGATGGTGCCCTGCCCCTCAGCGGCATACGGGTCGCCGACTTCGGTCACCACACCGGTGTCCTCGAGAGACGTGCGGACGTCCCCGACGAAAGCCATGAAGTCGGCGTCCGAGCTGGGTACGTCAGGCGAGCTGATGATGACGATCTCGTCGACGCCCAGATTGTCGGGAAAGCTCGCAGTGAGCAGGTCGTCGGCGACCACCGAGTCGGGCCGCGTCGTGATGCTCGCTTCGGTCGTGAGTGCAGACGAGAGCAGCAATACCGATCGCAGCGAAGGACGCCACGAGGATGACTCCCCACAGCGCCAACATGCGCCACGGATGGTGCGCAGCGACTCTCGCCAAACGTTGGGTGTACGAACCGCTGTTCTCTTGTTCAGACACGGTTGGCCTCACTTGGTCGACAGAGTGGACAGGCTCAACGACCCCCTACCCCCGTCCCTTGCCACGGGGACGCCCCAACCCTGGCTAGGTGGGGCGCACGGGTCAATCCCTAGACCTGCTGATCTTGCTGATAGCGGTACCCCGAGCGGCATGAGCTATCGCTGGTTTGGGCAGACATCTGCGGATGGAGGTGAGACCCTCAAGCCACCATCTCGCCCAACCCGAATGGAGTCCGGTGCGCTCACGCCTCTTGATCGGCAGCGCTCTCGTCGTTGGTCTCGTGTTGCCGGTGGCGGTTCCCGCCATCAGCGCGAACGCCACCCCAGAGCCCTCATCGCTCGCCCGCTCCGTACCGGCGCCCTCAGGGTGGACAGTCGACGAGACCGCCAACGCCACCGAGCTCAGCTGGCGCAGCACCGCGCCCATCCCGCTGGCGGACGCCGCCGTTGAGTTCTGGCTCGGTCAGCGCCTCCTCGGAACCCCGAAGCCGGAAGCCGATGGCAAGACCTTCACCCTCATGCTCGATGGACGACTTCCGGGGTCGACCAGCAACCTGCGCGTCACGATCGGCGGCATCCCCGTCGATGCATCAGGTGAGCCGCGCGCCATCGTCGGGTCCGACATTCCTACTGACACACCAAACACGTTCAAGGCGTCGAACACCCAGCGATCAAGCGTCGACCCCGGGCAACCGGGACGCTACGCAACCACCACGCGTGAGTACTCCCTGCCAGGGGTTCAACTAACGGGCTTGCCGCATGACGTTGAAATGCAAGGTGTGGTGGTGCGTCCGACGGACGCCACCGGGCCGAGGCCCTTGGCGCTCTTCCTGCACGGCCGACACAGCACGTGCTACCGCGGTGGCGCCGACGGTCGGTCGTCCGGTGACTGGCCGTGTCGAGACAACTGGCAACCGATCCCGAGCTACCGCGGCTACCTCGATGCCCAAGAGCTGCTGGCGAGTCAGGGCTACGTCACCGTCTCGATCTCAGCGAACGGCATCAACGGACAGGACTACCGAGCCAGTGATGGCGGCGCAGAGGCCCGGTCTGAGTTGGTGCGCCACCACCTCGACGCCTTCGACAGCTGGAACACCAGTGGTGGTGCGCCCTTCGGCTCGGCGCTTATCGGTCGCGTCGACCTCGACCGCGTCATGCTCGTTGGCCACTCGCGTGGTGGCGAAGGTGTGAACCGTGCAGCGGTCGATACGACGTCCAGCGATCCGTGGCAGATCGACAGCCAGGTGCTGATCGGACCAACGGCCTTTGGACGCCAGACCGCGCCAGGTGTCGACACGGCGGTGCTGCTGCCCTTCTGCGACGGTGACGTGTCGGACCTGCAAGGTCAGCAGTACATCGACCAAGCGCGTGACCTCTTCGGTGCAACCTCCGACCCGGCGCTCCGCAGCGCTGTGTTAGTGATGGGGGCGAACCACAACTACTTCAACAAGGAGTGGACGCCCGGCGAGGCAGTTGCTCCGTCATGGGACGACTGGGGAAGTCGACGTGGGTACTGCGGCACGCGATCAGACACCAGGCTGAACGCCGCAGACCAGCGAAACGTTGGGGCCGTCTACGTCGCCAGCGCGGCGCGCGCCTTCGTCAAGAACGACGCGTCCGCGCTCAAGCTGCTGGACGGGACGAACGTGCGACCGGCGTCCATCGGTGATGCCGCCGTCGAGGTGACGGCGATCGGAGCCAACCGCACACCGCTGGTGAAGTTCAGCCGCCGAACCGAGATTCACACGGTGGACGCCTTCGCGCTCGTATGCCGTGGGTATCGAGTGGCGAAAGGCCAGCCCAGCTGTGCACCAGGGGTCAGCCAGTACGTGCAACCACACTTCCTCCGAATGTATGGCGCAGACGACGCACCGCCGAGCAGTGCACTGCGGATGCGTTGGCGACAGGAAGGCGCGCGCGTCCGCGCTGATCTGCCTGCGCCAGTCGACCTCACGCAGTCGTCGGCGCTTGACCTTCGGGTGGCAGTTCACCCAGGCAGCGGACCCGCCACGTTTGACGTTGTCATAGGCGACGGCAGCGGACACGTCGCGCGCCTAGGCAGCGAAACTCGCTCATCGCTTCCGGGTGATGGCGGGCTTTCCAAGCTGTGGGGGCAGACCGTCCGTCTTCCGCTGCCCGAGCAGTCAGCCATAGACCTCTCTGATGTTCAGTGGATGCGGTTCAGCGGAGTCTCGCAAGAAGGCCGCATCGTGGTGCTCGACGCGTCCGGTCACTCTCCCGGAGTCTCCGATGCCACTCGTCCCACGCTCCCGCGCATCGACGTCGAGGACGTCTCAGTGAAAGAAGGCGACGGTGATCGCATCGAACAGATCACGCTTGGCGTCACCGGCTCGATAGCAGGCGGAGAACGCTTCTACGTCGAGAGCGGTGACGGACGCCAGAACCCCGTGTCGAAGGTCATTCGCCTCCGCGCGGGTCAGACCACCGTCACCATTCCTTTCCCGGTATCCGGTGACACACGGGACGATTACCGCAAGCGGGCGGGCATCACCGTCAAGGCAGTCTCTGGGGTCATCACTGGCGACTACTCAGGCATCATCAGAATTCTCGACGACGACCCGCCACCGAAGGTACTGATCGATGAGCCAGCTCTGGTGGTGACCGAAGGCGATGTCTTGGTATGGAAACTTCGTCTCAACCACCGAAGCGACAAGACGGCATGGTGGCGAGTAAAGCCGGTTGCTGCTGGTGACAACGAACTCACGGTGTCCGACTTGCCGGATCGTTTCCGCCGCCGCCACGATCTCGATTCGTACGCGGACGACACCAAGCTCTCTGACACGCGCCTGCGCCTCGCGACCGATGTGCGACCGCGTCGATTGCATGCTGAGTTCACGCTGCCCATTCGGGCCGACGCGGTAGCTGAGGTCGCTGAGACCGTGACGCTGCAACAAGTCCCCGGCAATGAGATCCCGCTACCTAGTGATCTGACCGGCACGGTGAACGACGCCGCGAGCTAGGCTCACGCGATCACTCGTCCAGGGGGTTCCATGTCGAAGCGACGGCCCGAGCGCCGTGTGTGCGTTGCGCTCGTCAGCGCACTCACCGCCGCGCTGTTCTGCGTCCCTATCTCCGACGCCGTTGCTAACACGCCAATCGGCGAGTCGGTGTGGCGGCAGGCCAAGACAGAAACCACCGGCCGCCTTTCGGACCACGTGGACCGACGTGAGTCGGACGGCTTTGCGTTTGACGTGTACGGCACCCCCGACGCCGTCACCATGCGTGCGTTGCCCAAGCTCGGCGGCGGCAACACCTACTCCGTTCTGCTTGATCCGCCTGGCGGCGCAGACATCGTCGTCGGGCAGGTGTACCCGGAGGGACGCATTGAGCTCGACTACTCAGGGTGTGAGGATCTCTCGGGCGCCTTTCAGGTCCACGAGCTCGAGTTCGACTCAGGCACCGGCGACATCACTCACTTCTCCGCCACCTTCCAATACTTCTGCGGCGACTCTGTTCCCGATGGAGAGCGATTTGTTGCCACCGTTGCTTACGAGCCCACAAACGGCGCTCTGCCTCTCCCCGATTACGGATCGTTCACCGGAGAGCCGCTCACCAAGCTCAACCTGCGCTTCGATCGCAACCACATCGGCTACGGACAACGCGCCGTCGCCAAGGGTGTCCTGTCTGAACGCGGAAGTGACAGCCCACTGGTGGATCAAAGGGTCGTCCTCACCAGGTACGAAGGCCTCAACCGATGGCGCGAGGTGGAAGCCACTCGGACCGATTCGCTTGGCCGATACGCGTTTGGCTTCAGGCCGAAGAAGTTCTACCGCTACCGCGTAGAGTTCCGCGGCTCGTCTATTGGAACTGAGTCAACGTCATTCGAACGCAAGGTCTACGTGCACCACGTCGTCACCGCGCGCCTGTCTGATAGCCGAGTCCAAGTCGGTGAACCACTGACAGTCACCGGACGCGTCAAGCCTGGCGATGGCGACAGGTCCAGAGTCACGCTGCAGGAGCGGGTCGATGGGTCGTGGGTCAAGGTCCTCGAGAAGAGCACCCAGCGCGACGGCGACTTCCGCATGAGAATCGTCGTCAACTCACGAGCTCGAGTCACGTTACGGGTCTACTGCGACCCACGTCCGGGGCTCTTGCAAGGGGTAAGCGATCCGATGCGCTTGGTCGCACGCTAGGCGCGGGTACCTCGGCATCAATTGCCGCGTCCATGTGACCGTTGGGCGCATATCCCGGCCGGTTTCGCCGCCCTACTTGCGCGTAACGGTCACATCGATGCCAGCAACCCGGCGCAGACGCAAGACAGACACAACAAGACCGGTGGGCCGCCAGGGACTCGAACCCTGAACCTACGGATTAAAAGTCCGCAGCTCTGCCAATTGAGCTAGCGGCCCCATTGAGCGTCGCTCGACGCAGCACGGTACCTCGTCTCGTCGAACGACGAGGAAGCGCAACCGCAATCAGCCAGATACCGGGACCAACGACCCGTACAGCAGTTCCGGCAGTGACCTAGCGTCTGCCACAGGGGCGCTCGCCAATCAGCTCGGGGACGTCGATCATCCGAGGTATCACCATGGGCCCGTCAGGAATTGCTCAAGAACACCGTGAACCAGCCAACATCCCTCGGTTGACGCGACGGGCGTTCTTCCAGGTCTCGAGCGCCGGAGCACTCGTGCTCGTCACGGGTGCGTCCATCAGGCCTAGCGCGCCACACGTCATCGCAGCATCCGTTGCGCTTCCTGGTACCGACATCCCGAAGTTCCGCACCCCATTGCTCGTCCCACCGGCGATGCCGCGCACCCGCAAGATCCGGCGTCGCGGGCGCAAGAACATCGACTACTACGAGATCTCAATGCGCCAGTTCACCCAGCAGGTGCTACCAGCCGGACTCCCAGCGACCACGGTGTGGGGCTATGGCACACGGACAGCCGCCGGTGAGATCTTCAGCGCACCGTCGGCGACCATCGAGGCCAAGGTCAACGCCCCGGTGCGCGTGAAGTGGACGAACGAACTGACAGACCTCGCCGGACGCGCGCTCCCACACCTGCTCCCCGTCGACCCCACCCTGCACTGGGCGAACCCGCCTGGCGGCAACGCGGGGCGTGACAGCCGACCCATGTTCGATGAGACACCTGGTCGGTACACCGGTCCCGTTCCGATCGTCACCCACGTCCATGGGGCAGAGGCCGTCGGAGATGAGAGCGACGGGTACGCCGAAGCGTGGTACCTGCCGGACGCCGGTGACACTCCAAGTCGGGTACGCGACGCGTGGGCACCTGGTACGAGTTCTTCGCGCCAGAAGGCGCAGCGCAAGTTCGGTGTCGAGTGGCAACCAGGATCGGCCACCTTCCAATACCCGAACGCGCAGCGCGCGAGCACTCTCTGGTACCACGACCACGCCTTGGGAATGACGCGCCTGAACGTCTACGCCGGACCCGCTGGCTTCTTCCTGCTGCGCGGCGGACCCTCCGACGATGTGCGAGACCGTCGCTCTGGGGCACCGGCAGTGCTCCCGGGCCCAGCCCCGGCGCAGGGCGATCCGCCTGGCAGTGTCGTACTACGAGATTCCACTGGCGATCCAGGACCGCTGCTTTCCGCCCGGACGGCCAGCTGTTCTACCCGGACTCTCGCGAGTACTTCGACGAGTTCGATGGTCCCTACCTGCCAGAGACCGATGTCTCGCCGATCTGGAACCCCGAGTTCTTCGGCAACACGATGATCGTGAACGGTGCGACGTGGCCCTTCCTCGACGTTGAACAGCGGCGCTATCGGTTCAGGCTGCTCAACGGCTGCAACTCGCGGTTCCTCATCCTCGACTTCGCGCGCATCCCAGGCGTGAAGGTGTGGCAGATCGGCTCGGACGGAGGGTTCCTGCCGGCGCCCCGTGAACCTCGCGGGCCAGGGCAAACGCCTTCTGCTGGCTCCCGCCGAGCGTGCTGACGTGATCGTCGACTTCACAGGCGTCCCGCTCGGTCGCCACGAACTCGGCAACCTCGGACCTGATGAGCCGTTCGGCGGCGGCGAACCCGACGACGACTTCGACGTCGCCGACCCCACGAGCACCGGGCTCGTCATGCAGTTTCGCGTGACCGCCGTCAGGTGCGACTGACCCCACGACACCGCCGCAGCACCTGCAACTACCGCCCGTCGTTCACCCGACCGGCGGCAGCGTCCGACAGCTGGCTCTGGTCGAGCGGATGTCGAGCTTCTTCGATGGGCCCGCCGAGGCCCGACTCGGATACGTCACTGGTGATCCGGCCTCCGGGCCTGCCATGGTGCATGACCTGGGATGGGCGGAATCGGTTACCGAGAATCCCGCAGTCGGCGATGTTGAGACCTGGGAGTTCTTCAACACCACGGCCGACGCTCACCCCATGCACATCCACGAGGTGCAGTTCGCCGTCGTGGACCGGCAGCCGATCGCGGTCATGGACCCGGACGGTGAGGCGATGACCGACATGGGCGGCATGGGCGGCATGGATGGCATGGACGGGCACATGGCCATGGAGCCTGGAGGCGCTGTCCACCTACTTGGCGCCCCGCGGGCGCCAGAGCCCAACGAACGCGGCTTCAAGGACACCGTGATCGCCTACCCCGGCGAGGTGACGCGCGTGCGGATGCGCTTCAGCGCGGCCGGCCAGTACGTGTGGCACTGCCACATCGTCGAACACGAGGACAACGAGATGATGCGGCCGTACCGGATCGGCGCCCGGCAGCCTGGGCAGCCACCGGACGCCGAACCACATCAAGGTTGATCTAGGCCGTGCTAGAAGAACCGCCAGGTCAGCGGCACCACGCGAAGAGCTGAGGCGACTTCACGTGCAGCTTCACAACCTGACCCAGCGAGAAGTTCGAGCCGGTCGGCAAGTCGGCGAAGATCGGGCCGGTCTCGGCGTCGGCCAGCGTGCTGTAGTCGATCTGCTTCTGCGCCGCCGCCTGCAGCAGGCCGAGCGACTTCAACGTGCCGATCCCGGCCTGCACGCACGAGCCGCCCGCCGCGGGCGGTGGCGCGGCCTGAGCCGGAGTTGCGAGCCCGATGGTCGCGACGAGGGCGGCCGCGCCGCCAAGGGCAAGAGTCTTCTTCATGATCACTCCAAGGATTTGCCGGACGTGCTGTACCCCCGTTTCGCCCGCCGGACGCCCACCGGATGCACGACCTGAACCGCCAGCCGCCCAGTTCTACGCTGGGTAAGCGCCCGGCCACAGAGCGCCACTGCCCGTACCGGCAGGTGTCCCACGTCGTGGGACACCCCCCTGTGACTCATGTCTCAGAACCATGACAAAGGCCCAGGACAGTGTCCGATTTGCGCAGTTCGGCCCTGTGGACGCGGCGCGGGCGAGTTGGCGCGTCCCGCGACGCCGTGATTGGTTCGTTACTCGTTCGCCTGTCACTTTCGCTGGAGCCCGGGGGCACCAAGAAGGTGCTGGCTCCCAGCTAGGTGGGGCGAACGAGGCCTTGTGAAGGCCCTGCACGTCATGCGCCGGGATTCCCCGCCGGCGTGTACAGCCGGGGTGGACCCGCAGACACCAGAGCGACGACGTCGCGCTGCGCTGTGCTGCGCTCCTGCCCGGTCCAACGAAGGTCTGGAGTTGCATGTTCGTCTCACGTACGGCCCGACGCCGCACGTCCCTCACGCTCGGCACCGTTGGCATCGCCGCCTTCGCGCTCACCGCGGGATTCATCACCACGGCAAGCCCGGCAGCCGCCGCCACCAGCTCGGTGACTCTCACCGTGAACGGTGTCACCACCACGGTCAGCACCTCAGCCGACGTCGTGAGTGAACTCCTCGCCCAACAGTCGATCCCCTTCGACTGGCACCGACCTCGTGAGCCCAGGGCTCAAGGCCGATGTCTTCAACGGCATGGCCGTCTCGTGGACTCCCGCCAAGCGCGTGCTCGTTCGGCGCGCAGGTGAGACCACAGCACACCGCGTCGTCGGAAACACCGTCCGTGACGTGCGCGACGAGCTGGCGCTACCGGCCGCCACCTCGCAGAAGTTCTCGCGGTTCGAAGCGCACCGCTACAAGCTGACTCGCTTCTACAACGCCAACGGCAAGCGCGTCACCGCCATGGACCCCGTGCGCGAGAACTACCGCGCTGTCGTACACAACGTTCGCGTCGCCTACCCCGACGGTCAGCAGCGCATTAAGCCTCGCGTGGTCAAAGACCGTTCGAAGCTCGTGAGCTCAGGCGCCAAGCGCGTCTACAAGGAAGGTCGCGCCGGAAAGAAGCGCGTCATCTATCGCAAGGTCTTCATCGATGGTGACTTGCAGAGCAAGCGGGTCGTGAAGTCTCGCGTCGTCAAAGAACCCAAGCGCAAGGTTGTCCGCATCGGCACTGGCCCTAACTGGCGCGCCCTCGCACGGTGCGAGTCGGGCGGCAACCCCAACGCCGTGAACCCTGCTGGCTACTACGGCCTCTACCAGTTCTCGCTGTCGACATGGCACGCCGTCGGCGGCAGGGGCAACCCCACCGACTTCGGTTACTGGGAGCAGACCAAGCGCGCATGGATCCTCTTCAAGGGGTCCGGCCGTTCGCCGTGGCCGTACTGCGGACGCTTCCTCTAGACCTTCACACGGCTCGTTCTATGGTGAGCCGGTGAAAGCACTCCTCACCACCGGCCCACAGGGCCCGGGCCTGACGTTCGGTGAAACGACCGAGCCGACACCGGCGTCCAACGAAGCCCTGATCGCGCTCACCGCGACCTCGCTCAACCGCGGTGAGGTGCGCCATCTCGCCGACGAAGAGCCAGGGACGCTGCTCGGGTGGGACGTCGTCGGCACCGTGATCGAACCAGCCGCTGACGGCACCGGACCGAGCGCAGGTGCCCGCGTCGTCGGCATCGCCGCCGACGGTGGTTGGGCCGAACGCGTCGCACTCGCCACTCACGCACTCGCGGTCATCCCCGATGACGTGTCGGACGCCGACGCCTCTGTGCTGCCCATCGCTGGCCTCACCGCATGGCGAGCACTCGAGCTCGGCGGCCTGCTGCTCGGCGCTCGCGTGCTCGTGACGGGAGCCTCCGGTGGCGTTGGTCGGCTCGCCGTGCAACTCGCCTCGCTCGCCGGGGCAGAAGTCACTGCCGTCGTCGGACGCCCCGAGCGACGGACGGGGCTTGCACGGCTCGGTGCACACGAGGTCGTCGTCGGTATCGACGCTGCCCATGGACCGTTCGACCTGATCCTCGAGTCGGTCGGTGGTCAGTCGATGCGCACGGCGTCCGAGATCCTCGCGCCAGAGGGAGTGCTCGTCTCATACGGCCGATCATCGGGTGAGGACGCAGCCCTCGACCCGTACTGGTTCGGCGGTCACTCCGGTGCACGCATCGAAGGCTTGCTCGTCTTCACCGAGGTCGAACAACGCCGGCTCGGCACGCAGCAGCTCGAACGCCTGCTCGCGCTGATGGCGTCCGGACGCCTCGACGCGCAGGTGTCACGCACCGGTTCGTGGCGCGACCCCATGCCACTCGTGCAGGCGTTGATCGACCGTGAGGTCGACGGTAAAGCCGTGCTGCTCGTCGACTGACGCTGCTCAGTGACCGAGCAAGATCAGCCGTAGCCCAACTCGTGCAGCCGGTCGTCGTCGATGCCGAAGTGGTGGGCGATCTCGTGCACCACAGTGATGCGCACTTCGCGCACCGCTTCCTCCCAGTCGCCGACCAGCCGCAGGGTCGGCCCGCGAAAGATCGTGATCCGGTCTGGCAGCACCCCGCTGTAATGACCGTCCCGCTCGGTCAACGGGATGCCCTCGTACAGGCCCAACAGATCACGCTCTTCGCCAGCAGGAGGCTCGTCGGCCGTCAGCACTACGACGTTCTGCAGCAGGGCCATGAGTTGCTCTGGGACGCCGTCGAGAGCCTCTGACACAAGGTCCTCAAAGGTCGCGGCGTCCATCGGTAGCACCTGACCAGCGTAAGCGGACGCCGCAGTACCCTCGGTGGCAACACCGCAGCCCCGCTGTTCACGTCGTCTCACACCTCATCGGAGCACTCACCATGAACCGCCTCCTGCAACTCCTCGGCGAAGACACTCCTGTCCTCATCGATGGCGGCATGGGCACCCTCCTGCAAGAGCGCGGCCTCGAAGGCGGCGGCGCTGGCGAGCTCTGGAACGTCGAACACCCCGACGTCATCCGCAAGATTCACACCGAGTACGCCGAAGCTGGCGCGCGCATTCTGACCACCAACACCTTCGGCGGCACCGAACCTCGCCTGGCGATGCACGGTCTGGGCGACCGCGTCCACGAGGTCAACAAGGCCGCCGCCGAGATTGCACGTGAAGTTGCTAGGCAGCACGGCGCCTTCGTTGCTGGCGACCTAGGCCCGACCGGCGAGCTCATGGAACCCATGGGAACGATGACCGAGGACGACGCGTCCGCGCTGTTCCAGGCTCAACTGCGCGGGCTCATCGATGGCGGCATCGACCTGGTGATCATCGAAACCATCAGCGACCTCGCCGAGATGCGGGCAGCCATCGCTGCCGTCAAGACGGTGGCACCCGAGCTGCCGATCATCGCGGCGTTCAGCTTCGACACGAACCTGCACACGATGATGGGGTTGGCCCCCGCGCAAGCGGTCACCGAGTTGGCCGACTCTGGTGTTGACGCCGTCGGCGCCAACTGCGGACGCGGCCTCGACGAGCTCGAGTCGATCGTCGGCGCCATGGTTGACGTCCGGCCCGAGGGGTTGCTGCTGGTCGGCCAGTCCAACGCTGGGCTCCCGCACCTGGTGGGCGACCGCTTCGTCTACGACGCCACCGTCGACGACGTCACCGAGCACGCTGTTCGGCTCCGCGACATGGGTATCGACCTGATCGGGTCCTGCTGCGGGTCGAACCCAGCGTTCACCGCCGCGATCCGCGACGCCCTCGCCGGCTAGCTCTCGCTGAGTCGGCTTCGCATGGCGACGACGCCTGCCACGTCCGTGTGTCCCGGATGTGGGGTGGTGCTTCCCGCGGCTCCACAAGCAGGTCAGGCGTCCGCCACCTCCCCGGGCCCCACGCACGAGTACATGACGTCGTCGCCGGAGTGCTGGTCGCGGTTCGGCGTCCTGCTCGCGGCGCAGTACAGCGACCCAGCGCGCATGCAGTTTCACCAACTGGTGGTCGACGCATACGCGGTGCAGCACCCCGGAAGCCAGGGAGACCACGAAGGGGACGAACAGCCCCCTGATCCACGCGCTGTGCAGTCGGTGGCGATCCATCTGATGACGTTGTGTCTGTTTCTCGACCACGGCTTCGACCCTGCGCGCGGCACGACCTTGCACCGGGCGATGGTTGACCGGCCGAGCTTTCATCACCTGCCGGCACCGGCGTCCCGCGGAGCACTGACCGTGACCTCGGTGCCAACAGACCCTTCCGCCGACATCGCCACCGTGCGCACGGCGACCTACGACTGGGCCAGCAGCGCCTGGAACGCATGGGGCGAACACCACGACGTCGTTCACGCATGGCTGGTCGAGTCTGGGCTGCTGCCACCTGGGTAGCCAGCTAGCCTGGCTTTTGGCGCCAGGTAGCCCATCCCCTATGCTGGGCGGGCTTCCGGCGGAGCTAGCCCTCATCGTCTAGCGGCCTAGGACGCCGCCCTTTCACGGCGGTAGCGCGGGTTCGAATCCCGCTGGGGGTACCACCTCCGCTGGGAGGTCGTCTGCAGTACGACCTCACTCGAGGTCCCGTGGAGCAGTTCGGAGTGCTCGTCGCCCTGTCAAGGCGAAGGTCGCGGGTTCAAATCCCGTCGGGACCGCTCGGTCGGCTCGTAGAGCCGTCTGGGGCAGGTAGCTCAGTTGGTACGAGCGTCCGCCTGAAAAGCGGAAGGTCGGCGGTTCGATCCCGCCCCTGCCCACCGTCCCATCCCGCACAGCCGCAAATGAGCCGCTGTCCCGGACGTGGCGCGCGTCACATCGCGTTTGCCCACCCCCACCCCGGGTACCTCTCAGGGTCTAGCCGTCGTGTGAACCACGCATACGGCCCGACGCCAGGAGGCGCAGCATGGAACACCAAGCACGCACTCTCGTCGACCGACCCGTGTCGACGGTGTACAACCAATGGACTCAGTTCGAGTCGTTCCCTCTGTTCATGGAGGGCGTCACCAGCGTCCGCCAGATCGATGACACCACCACTGAGTGGGACGTCGAGGTTGCGGGCGTGCAGCGTTCGTTCACGGCAGACATCGTCGTGCAAGAGCCCGACCAGCAGATCCGTTGGATCTCGCGCGACGAGCCGGCTCACCAGGGCGGCGTGTCCTTCGAGCCACACGGCCACGAGACCGAGGTTTCGCTCTGGATGAAGTTCGAGCCAGAAGGTGTCGTCGAGAAGGCTGGCGACGCACTTGGTTTCGTGCAGCGCCGCGTCGAGGGTGACCTCGATCGATTCAAGTCATTCATCGAAGACCGGGAGCTTCCCACCGGCGCCTGGCGCGGAAACGTCCCAGAAGACCCCGCGACCTCGGCACGCGCCTCGGTCCCCACGACTGACCCCACGACTGCCACAGCACAGAAGGAGCAGATCTGATGAAGTTCTACACCATCGCGATCGGCGCTGGCCTGGGTTACATCGCCGGCAACGAGCAAGCCCGACGCAAGACGATCGACACCTTCAAGCAGCTGAAGGGTTCGCCGCAGGCCAAGGCCATCGAAGACAAGGTCTCGACCAAGGCGAGCGAGCTGACCTCGAAAGTGACTCGCAGCATCGACATCCCCGAGTCGACTAACGGTGCCCCCACCATCGGTGGGGCTGACTCGGTCGACACGTCGTCGAAGCGCTCGTACTCCAGCGCGCCTCTCACGCCGAACCACTCGGTCATCGGCTGACACGCCGCTGACGCAACGCTCCCTGTCGCTTCTGAGGACGCCCTCGCGGCGTCCTCAGAGGTTCCGGGGCATGGCGGACGCTTCAGGACCTTCGTCCACCCTGTTCGGGGGACAGCGCTCATTCCCGCTCTTGTGAGCGTGGTGGCCGAGCCTGAGGCGTCCGCCACCCGCCGCCCGGCTTCATAGACTCAGGCGCGTGCTCACCACCGAGATCACCGTTCACACCGGGCAGACCGAACGTGTACTCGACATCACCAGGCAGTGCGCCGAGTTCGTGTCAGCCCACGGTGACGGCTTACTCAACATCTTCGTGCCGCACGCGACAGCCGGGATCGCCATCCTCGAGACCGGCGCCGGCAGCGACGACGACCTACTGGCTGCGCTCAACGATCTGCTCCCCTCCGACGATCGGTGGAGTCACCGCCACGGCAGCCCTGGTCACGGACGCTCGCATGTCATGCCAGCGCTCATCGCGCCCTCGGCCACGGTCCCGGTGATCGCAGGAACGTTGGCCCTCGGCACCTGGCAGAGCATCTGCCTGATCGACCTCAACCTCGACAACCCCGACCGTCGCATCAGACTCAGCTTCATCGCAGGAGGGTGATCACCATGTCCAGCCCAACCGAGACCAGCAGAGCGGACGCCGCAGCCAACCACGCCGACACCAGCGCCGCCTTCACCCGACGGGTCGAAGGAGTGGCCCCCGACGGCTGGGATGCCCAGTCACCCGTCCCAGAGTGGAAAGCCCGAGACGTCGTCGGCCACCTGATCACCTGGCTACCGGGGTTCCTCGAGGGCGGCAGCGACGTGCGCCTCGCCCCCGTTCCGTCGGTGGACGCCGACCCGCTGGCCGCATGGACAGCCCACGTCGCGGCCGTGCAGCAGGTGCTCGACGACCCCGCCACCGACGACCGCATCTACTCGAGCAAGTTCATGGGTGACATGCCGCTGGCGCGCGCGATCGACCAGTTCTATACCGCGGACGTGTTCATGCACACGTGGGACCTCGCTAGGGCCACCGGCCAGGACGACACCCTCGACGAACAGCGTTGCAAGGCAATGTTCGAGGGGATGCAGCCGATGGACGAGCTGCTGCGCAGCAGCGGTCAGTTCGGTCCCCGCATCGACGTACCCGAGAGCGCCTCATACCAGGACAAACTGATCGGATTCATCGGTCGCCAGCCCTGAGGCCGCGCCAATGCTCACGCTGGGCCTCTGACCTGCCGATATGCCTCTGAGTGGGACGCGCACGCGTCGAAGGGGCGGGAGTCGGACATGGTCGAGGCGCGAGGCGTCGTCATCACCACGATCCTCGCTGCCCTGGTGTTGGTGGGCCTGCTGGGCCTGGCAGTACAGCGCTACTCACCGACCGCCATCCAAGACGAGGCGTGCAAGAGCGGACAGCTGCCCGCGTCCCAGTGCACCCGCTAGCGCCTCGCTAAAGGGGGCGCTCCTGCCCGGCAGCTCTCTGCGCGTCGGCAGCATCGGCTTCCCGGATCGCATCGCGCATCCGCAGGTCCATTCGCGGGTCAGCCGTCGAGCAGCACGATTGCATCCGGACGCGGCCAGTCACCGCTGCGACCACCAGGGTGAGCAGCGCCAGGCCAATCAGCGACAGGATCAGAAGGCGCATCATCACGCTCCACGATGAGCCCCTCGCAGCGTCGCGTCAACCGCTAGACATGAACGTGGGCCGGACCGATCACTCGGCCAGGCCCACGTTCGAAGCGCTCAGTACGGTTACCGCTTCTTCGGCAGGATCCGTACGAAGAAGTGGCGCGACGTCCAGATCGGGTCAACCTTGACGTTCGTTCCGGGACGCGACGCGTGCAAGATCTGATTCTTGCCTGCGTAGATCGAGGCGTGGTAGATGCCGCCACCGTCGTACATGAACACGAGGTCGCCTGGACGGGCGGCCTTACGCGGAATGCGGTCACCGCGACGGCTCTGCGCTGTCGCTGAGTGATCCATCGAGATGCCAGCGGCCTGGCGATAGACGTACATCGTCAGACCAGAGCAGTCGAAAGCACCGGGGCCAGCGGCGCCGTATACGTACGGGTCACCCTTCTGGTTCCGCGCGATGCGCATGACCGAGCGGTACTTACGCTCGATGCGCTGACGACGGTCGTGGATGGTGTCCCATCGGGACTCCAGCGCCTTCCAGGTGCGCTCGTTCACTGCACCGGTCACGGCGAAGCCGCGGTGGTCCTGGAACTTGCGTACCGCGCGCTTGGTCTTGGTGTTGTACACACCGGTGCGCGGGTCGACATCCAGGACGCGTTGCGTGAGTTTCACGCGCGGACCGGAGTCGCGAAAGTTGAGCTCTCGGAAACTCGTGTCGGCAGCACCAGCGGTACTGGTCGCCATGAGCGTCATGGGGGTGGCCAAAGCAATGGACAGGCCGACGGCAAGCAGACGTCGACGCGCGAAGACTCGCGACATAGTTCCTCTCCGACGCCGGCGAAGTCAGCTGTCGGGTTCGGGCCGAAGAGTGCCCGGCTACTGCCCACAGTCAATCCACGACTTGCGGCAGCGGCTTAACCCCAAGACCAACCGCTGGTGGCGGTCGGTCACTTACTTGGGTCCTCCGCTCCTGCCCGCTTGTTACTCGTCACCCACCGGGTCGGACAGGACTAAGCGTTGCCCGGTGAGCCCCCACCAGGCGGTGGAGTCACGGAATGGTATCGGCGGCCCAGGCCGAAGATGCAAGCCATGCCACCCCAAAGTGGGATACCTCACAGTAGATATATCACCCGATCGGCGTAGTGCCGATGAACTAGTTACCCCAGTGGAGTGGTGTTCAGGGCGCTTCGGGCGAGCCGGGGGTGCCATGTCGCACCGTTCGGCGCACCGTTCGGCGCCGGTGCCTCTCCCTGCAATCCATCGAGCAGCGCCTGCACCTCGGCTGCGCGGTAACGGCGGTGACCACCGAGCGTGCGGATCGCACTCAACTTGCCGGCCTTGGCCCAGCGGGTGACCGTCTTTGGGTCGACCCGGAAGAGTGCCGCCACCTCGGCAGGCGTGAGTAACGCCTCGGGTTCGGGCGGTAGCTGCGTCATCGTCCCCCCATGGACTGTTCGCTGTGCTGCATGGCGCCCGCAGAGCGTCATTGCACTCCGCGAGCGTGTCACTGCAAAGAGTGACGGATGTCCCGCTTGTCCGGAATCCCTCGTGAGGACCATTCCTCCCTGATCGCGAGGACTAACCCAATCGTGGCTCTTCAGGTCGGCCGGGTCGGGGCCGGGTCGGGGCCGGGTCGGGGCTGGGCCGAGGCGGGATCGCCGCCCCCGCGGGTAAGGTCCGGCGAGTGGCCAGTGCCCCCCTCGACCCGGCGTCCCCACAGGACCAGCGGGCGACCGCCCTCTTCGACCGTTTCACCGGTCACGAGCAGGTCGTCATGGCCAGCGATCCGGCGTCCGGGCTTCGGGCCTTCATCGGCATCCACTCCACAGCGCTCGGCCCGGCCCTGGGCGGCACTCGGTACTACGACTACGCCGACGACCTCGCCGCCCTCGACGACGTGCTGCGCCTGTCGCAGGCCATGAGCCGCAAGAACGCCCTCGCTGGCCTGGCTCACGGCGGCGGCAAGGCCGTCATCATCGGTAACCCCCGTACGGACAAGACCGAGGCCCTGCTCGAGGCGTATGGCAGGGCGGTCGATTCCTTGGCGGGGCGCTACATCACCGCGTGCGACGTCGGCACCTACGTGGCCGACATGGACGTCGTGGCCAGGTCGACCAGCTTCGTCACCGGTAGATCAGAGTCGGAAGGCGGCAGCGGTGACTCCTCGTTGCTCACCGCCGTCGGCGTCTTCTGCGGCATGCGGGCATGCGCCCAGTACCAGTGGGGCTCCGATGACCTCGCCGGACGAGTGGTGGCGATCAGCGGGGTCGGAAAGGTCGGACGCCGCCTGGTCGGCCACGCCCGGCAGGCCGGGGCGTCCGTCGTGGTCTTCGACGTCGACCCAGACGCCGTCAGCCGGGTTCTCGATGAGCATCCTGGCGTCGAGGTCGCAGCTTCCGAGGCCGACCTGATCACTCGGCAGGGGGTCGACATCTACTCGCCGAACGCCCTGGGCGGGGCCCTCACCCCTGCCACGGTCCAGGCGCTGACCGCGTCCATCGTCTGCGGCGGGGCCAACAACCAGCTCGCCACCGACGACGTTGCCCACCTGCTGGCTGACCGCAAGATCACCTACGCCCCCGACTACCTGGTCAACGCCGGTGGCGTGATCCAGGTCGCCGACGAGCTACAGGGCTTTGAACTGCCACGGGCCACCGCCAGGGCAGAGGGCATCTATGACACGACACTCGAGGTCCTGCGCCTGGCTGCGGCCGAGGACATGCCGCCGGCCCAGGCTGCCGACCGGCTCGCCGAGGCCCGGATCGCCGCTGAGATCACCACTGGGGTCGCAAAGGGGATCGCCGCTCAGGCCCCTTGAGTGCACGTCTGGCGCGGCGATCGTCTACCCTGGTTGAGCAAGTTCTAGAGATCCTCTAGAGATCACCGACACACCTACTGGGGCGGTGCCCCAACGAGGGGGTCAGCCCATGGGTCGCGGGAGGGCCAAGGCCAAGCAGACCAAGGTCGCCCGCCAGCTGAAGTACTCCAGCTCTGAGTTGGACGTCGACAAGCTGACGGACGAGCTAGGTGGTTCCGCCGCGCACGACGATGCGCGCGTCGAGGACGATCCGTACGACCCCTACACGGCTGCGTTCGGTGACTCGGAGTCGAACAAGCGCTAGGTCTAACAGCGCCGAGTCGAACAAGCACCAGCGCACAACAGTCGCCTGACTCAGTTCGGGTGACTACCCACCACAGTGACGTTGCCGGCGCCCTTGCGCACGTCGCCACACACCCACGCAGGCACACCGCGGTCGTTCAGCAGTTGCAGTGCATCGGTCACTGACTCTGGGTCGAGCACGGCGATCATGCCGATGCCCTGGTTGAACGTGCACTCGAGTTCGTCACGACTGACCCCGCCGAGCGAGCCCACCACCTCGAAGACCGCAGGCGGCGTCCACGTCGATCGGTCGATGCGCGCATCGAGCTTCGGCGGAATGACTCGCGCCAAGTTCTCTGCCAGGCCGCCGCCGGTGATGTGCGTCAACGCGTGCAGCGCCTCGCGGTTGGCCTGCGCCAGCGCGAGACAGTCGAGGCTGTAGATGCGCGTTGGTTCGAGGAGCTCCTCGCCGAGGGTGCGACTGAACTCGTCAACGTGACGGTCGACGTCCCACCCGGCCACCGTGAAGAAGACGTGACGCGCGAGCGAGTAACCGTTCGAGTGCATGCCGCTGGACGCCATGGCCACGAGCACGTCACCGGCTGCGACTCGCTCGGCTCCGAGCACGTCGTCTGCGTCGACGATGCCGGTGCCAGCGCCCGCCACGTCGTACTCGTCGGGGTCGAGCAACCCCGGGTGTTCGGCAGTCTCGCCTCCGACCAGCGCAGCGCCGGCGAGCCGGCACCCCTCGGCGATACCCGACACAATCGAGGCGATCTTCTCGGGGACGACTCGACCGGTGGCGATGTAGTCGGTCATGAACAACGGTTCGGCGCCGCACACCACGAGGTCGTCGAGCACCATCGCGACGAGGTCGATACCGATGGTGTCGTGCACGTCCATGCGCCTGGCGACGTCGACTTTGGTTCCGACGCCATCGGTAGCTGATGCCAACAGGGGACGCCGCAGGTGCGTGTACGGCGTGAGGTCGAACAGCCCGGCGAAGCCGCCGATGCCTCCGACCACCTCAGGGCGGCTCGCCGACGCCACGCTCGCGCGCATCAACTCAACGGCGCGGTTACCCGCTTCGATGCTGACGCCCGCGCTCTCGTAGGTCGAGGTCACGTGCTGTGATCCGGTCGGAGCCTCAGTCACGGGCGTCCCAACGCGTCTGCCGCACCGGTCGCCGCCGTTACTGAGGTCAAGCCATCAACGTCAGTGGATGCCCCGGTCGTCGGTGCTGCCACGCTCGTAGCCCTCGAGCAGGTGCTTGCCCAACGCCTCGGGGTCTGGCAGAGCCACCGGGTACTGGCCGGTGAAGCACGCGCTGCACAAGCGATCGTTCGGAATCGTCGTTGCTTCGATGAGCTCTTCGAGCGAGATGTACGACAACGAGTCAGCGCCGACCGATTGGCAGATCTCATCGACGGTGAGCCCGTTGGCAATCAGCTCAGCACGGGTCGCGAAGTCGATGCCGTAGAAGCACGGCCACTTGACCGGTGGGCTCGAGATGCGCACATGCACTTCGGCCGCCCCCGCCTCACGAAGCATCCGCACGAGCGCCCGCTGGGTGTTGCCACGCACGATGGAGTCGTCGACGACGACGAGTCGCTTGCCTGCAATGACGTCACGCAAAGGATTCAACTTCAACCTGATGCCGAGCTGGCGAATCGTCTGTGACGGCTGGATGAACGTGCGTCCGACGTAGGCGTTCTTCACCAAACCTTGCGCATAGGGAATACCGGACTCTTGTGCGTAGCCGATCGCGGCTGGAGTTCCTGACTCGGGAACAGGGATCACCAAGTCAGCGTCGACCGGTGACTGGCGTGCGAGTCGGCGTCCAACATCAACCCGCGCTTCGTGAACGCTGCGCCCCGCGATGGTCGTGTCAGGACGCGCGAGGTAGACGTACTCGAAGATGCATCCCTTAGGTTCGGGTTCGGCGAACTGCTGCGTTCGCAAGCCATGCTCATCGATCGCCACGAACTCGCCTGGCTCAACCTCGCGCACATACGAAGCGCCGACGATATCGAGTGCTGCGGTTTCGGACGCCACGACCCAGCCGCGCTCGAGGCGTCCGAGCACCAACGGCCTAATGCCTTGCGGATCACGCGCTGCGTAGAGCGTCGACTCGTCCATGAAGACGAAGCTGAACGCGCCGCGCAGCAGCGGAAGGATCTCGAGCGCCGCCTTCTCGAGTGACCGAGAAGCGTGGTTGGCCAACAGGGTGGTGACCAGGTCGGTGTCAGACGTCGCGTTGACCGGCGGGAACCCAGGCAGCAGCACATCGCCGCGAGCAACCTCTGACTCGGCGGCCAGTCTGGCGAGCTCTCCGGTGTTGATCAGGTTGCCGTTGTGACCGAGGGCGATGCTGCTCAGACCGGTGTGGCGAAAGGTCGGCTGCGCGTTCTCCCAGTTGCTCGACCCAGTGGTCGAGTAACGGGTGTGCCCAATGGCGAGGTGCCCAGTGAGCGTCGCGAGATGACTCTCGTCGAACACCTGCGCGACCAGACCCATGTCTTTGTAAACCACGATGCCGTCACCATCGCTGACCGCGATACCGGCTGACTCTTGCCCTCGATGCTGCAACGCATAGAGGCCGAAGTACGAGAGCTTCGCGACCTCTTCGCCAGGGGCCCAGACGCCAAAAACCCCGCACGCATCGCGGGGTCTGGGGTCATCGGTGTCAGTGCCCGCAAGGAGGGGATCGTGGGTGAGCCGTCCATCGCCGCGCTGCACCCGCACAGTCTAGGCGACCGGCTCCAGTCGGCCCAAACCCGCCGGGCTGCCGCCAAGGCCTGCCGAGTGTGCCCCTACCAGGGGCGGGAGCGGCGGACGTCGGACGCCGCATCTGGCAGTTCGGCTGCCACGGCGTTCGCCACCTCTTCGAACACTCCACTGCGCGGATCGATCAACTCAAAGTGAGCACATGGCAGTTCTGACAGCGTCACACCTCGGTGGGTCGCCGTGTAGGTGGCGCTCATCTCAAGTGGCACCACGGTGTCGTGCACGCCGTGCAACAACCGGACGCTGGTGTCGGGGGTCGGGTAGCCGCACTGGATCAGCAAGGTCATAGCGGTCGGGTCGATCCTCTGGGCTGCCCCCCATGACGTCATGCACCGGATTGTCGCCCGAGGTGAACGTGCCAGCCATCGCCGTGAGGTCAGCAATCGATGCCAAGTCCGATCACGGCGTCCACCACGGGGAGCGGTTCGCTCGCGGCCGCCCACAACGCCAACTGTCCTCCGGCACTGTGCCCGACGACGATGCGACGCGAGGCGCGCGGGTGGTGCTGCACGAGCTTGCGCAAACCGATGCGCACATCGTCGAACGTCGTCGGCCACCCGCCACCACCACCGACACGTCGGTACTCGAGCAGCACCGTGGTCACTCCGAGCGTCGACAGACCCAGTGCCAACCCACGACAGTGCGAGCGGTCGTACTCCTGCTTCCAGAACCCCCCGTGAACCACGACCACCAGCGGTGCCTCGGGTTCATTCGCCCAGATCTCGGCGACCTGCTCTGGGTGCTCCCCATACGCCACGGTCACCGGTGCCGCACTCGACGGGCGCGACAAGATCGCGGGGTCCTCAGGAAGCACCAGGCGACGGTACCGTCACGTGATGCGTCAGGGCTCGTCCGGCAGGGCTGAGTGACCGGGTCAGTCAGTCATTCGGGTGCGCTCACATCCTGCTCTCGGCAGGATCGTCCGACAGCTTCTGGGCGAAGTAAACGGGAATGATCGAAATGAGAATGACCAGTGCGGCAACGACGTTGACGACCGGAGCCTGGTTCGGACGTGACAAGTTGTTGAAGATCCAGATCGGCAACGTTTCAACACCGGCACCTCGAACCAGCTGAGTCACGATGATCTCGTCGAACGAGAGCCCGAACGCCAAAAGGCCACCGGCCAGCAACGCTGATCGGATCTGAGGGAAGGTCACCAGGCGAAAGGTCTGCCACGTGGACGCACCCAGGTCTGCGGATGCTTCCTCCATCGAGGCAGAAGCACGGCGAAGGCGCGCAACGACGTTGTTGAAGACAATCACCAAGCAGAACGTGCTGTGTCCGATGATGACGGTGACCAGCCCAAGGCCGATGTCGATGCCAATGACCGGCAGCACGTCGCTGAAGGCGTTGGCCAGCGCTACACCGGTGACGATGCCGGGCAGCGCGATGGGCAAGACGATCAGCAGTGAGACGGACTCGCGTCCGAACCATTGATACCGCGCGATGGCTAACGCGATCATCGACCCAAGGAGCAGAGCAATAGCGGTCGCGATTGCCGCCACCTGCAGCGACTCCACGAACGCGTTGCGCGCCCCTTCGTTGCTCCAGGTGGCTCCCCACCACTCCAACGTGAACGATTCAGGCGGCCAGATGCCGATCTTGCTCGGGTTGAACGAGTTCAACAGCACCAAGGCGAGTGGGATGTAGAAGAAGGCCAGCACGAGGAAGAGGAAGATTCGGAGGGCGAGGCGCGCCGCAGGCGACAGAGTCATCGGCTACAGCTCCTTCAGCGCGCCGGTGCGTCGCACCAACAGTAGGTAGCCGGTGATGATGAGTACCGAGATCAACGCGAGCGCAGCACCCAACGGGGTGTTGCCACCGCCCGCAATATTGTTGTAGATCACGTTGCCGAGCAACTGCTCGCCACCCCCGACTAGCTGCACCGCGATGTAGTCGCCGAGGGAGAGCGAGAAGGTGAAGATCGAGCCGGCAGCTATGCCGGGAAGAATGATCGGTAGCACGACCGAGCGAAAAGTGCGCCCGGCTCGCGCACCGAGGTCACCTGACGCGTCGAGCAGCGAGTCAGGCAGCCGATCGAGCGATGCGTAGATCGGCAGGATCATGTACGGCAGCCAGAGATACGTGAGAACGATGATGATGGCGGTCGTGCCAAACGTCGGACCGGTCAGCCCGAGCGGTTCCAACGCCCAGTTGATGACCCCACCGTCTGAGATCAGTCCCCGCCAGGCGTACGCCTTGACGAGATACGACGCCCATAGCGGCACCAGGAACAGCACAATCAGGATTCGGCGCGTCCTAAGGGTCGCCACTTTGGCGGCATAGAACGCGACTGGTACGGCCAAGATGACGCAAAGCGCGGTGACCGAGAGTGCGATGGCGACGGTCTGAATCGTCGTGGTGCGGTAGACCGGGGTCGTCAGTACCTGCTCGATATTCGCAAAGGTGAACTCGCGGACGATCTGAAGCGTGAACGAGTCCTGCGACCAGAAGGCAGTAAGAAAGAGCAGCGCGAGGGACAAGAAGTAGATCAGGACGTACCACAGCAGCGGCAGCGAGAGCAGCCCAGCGAGCCGCACGCGCACATGGCGATGCAAGAAGGCCGAGACCGGATATCTCGACCTTCGCGCTACCGAGTCGGTGCTTGTCATCAACGATGTCTCCGCCCGCGTGGGCGGAGGTGGCCGAAGCCACCCCCGCCCACGGCAGGGTCATGCATTGTGCGGTCAGATACGGGGCCTATGACCCGCGCACCTCATCCCACGCTGACTTCCAGTCGGCGTAACTCGTGCAGGTCACATCGGTACGACCATCCGCGCAGTCCTCGGTGGGCGTCTCCCAGTAGTAGACGTCCTCCCAGTACGCGGTGTCGCCGGCGTGGAAGGTGTCGCAGTGGTCCTTGTCAGCCGTCATGTCACACGCCTTCTCATTGGCGGGTGCCTCGCCGAACCACTCAGCGATTTGAGCCTGTACCTCAGGTGAGGTCACATGGTTCGCCCATGCATACGCACAGTTCACGTTGGGTGAGTTGTGCGCCACCATCCAGGTGTCCGACCAGCCGGTTGAACCCTCTTCAGGCAGGATCGCCTCGACTGGGGCGTTCTCCGCCTGAGCGAGGTTGGTGATGACCTGCCATGTCGTTCCGATCTGGGTGTCACCGTTGACGAAGGACTGGAGAGTCTTGGTGTAGTCCGACCAGTACTCCCCGACGAGCTCCTTCTGCTGGATCAGCAGCTGCTTAGCTGCCTCGAGCTGGTCCTCGTCGAGCGCATACGGGTTGGTGATCCCCAAGTCTGGCTGCGTCGCCATCAGGTAGAGCGCAGCGTCCGCAATGAAGATCGCGTTGTCGTACGCGGTGACTGACCCGGCATAGGGGCTGTCGGCCTCCCACGTCGGTGCCCACGATGTCGGCGCAGGCTTGACCTTCTCAGTGTTGTACATGAGGAGGTTCGCGCCACGACCATGTGGCAGCCCGTACGAGACACCGTCGACGGTGTTCCACGGCTTGTCCTTCAGGTCATCGAAGATGTCGTCGTAGTGATCGGACAGTTCGAGGTTGAACGGGTCGACGAGCTCGGCGTAGATCAGGCGGCGCGACGCGTCACCGGACGCCGAAAGGATGTCGTACTCACCAGTCTCCATCTGAGTGAACGACTCGTCAGACGTGCCGAACGTCGTAAGGCTCACCTCACAGCCGGTCTCTTCTTCGAAGGGTGTGACCCAGTCGGCGCTCTTCGCTGTCGAACCATCTTCGACGTAGCCGGGCCACGCGAGAATCCGAACTTCGTCTTCGTATTCCCCGATCTCTTGCAGCGCTTCGAAGTCCGGCGGGGCCGCCGCACTCCCTGAATCGCCACTATCGTCGTCGCTGCCACACGCAGCGAGCACCAAAGCGGCCGAGGCGACGAGCGCACCAACCGCTAGCAGACGCTTCCTCTGCACCGGATCCTCCATCCATTCGTAGCCCAAGACGCGGATGCCCTCGGGGCTTGCGGTACTGCCTTCAGTTGTGTCTGGGGTTAACCCACTGCTGTTTCGTGCTCACGACGCCAGATCAGCTGCACCTGGCGTCCGCGCATCTCCATCACGTCCATCGATGAGGTCTGCATGTTCTGTTGTAGGGCCACGAGATAGCCGCCGACCTCGAGGTCAACGACAAATCGCGTGGCTGCACCTACATAGACAACCTCGCGAACGACTCCCGCGACCGAGTGTTCACCCTCGCCAGCTCGGTCGAGCGAGTTCGCGATGCGAATCTTCTCGGGGCGCACGCTGTAGATGCCGGCGTTTCCGAGCACCTGTTCGGCGGCCTGACCCTGCAGCAAGTTCGAGGTTCCAACGAACCCGGCAACGAACGGCGTCAGGGGTCGTTCGTACACCTCGGCTGGGGTACCGACCTGCTCGATGCGGCCGGCGTTGAAGACCGCGATGCGGTCAGACATCGTCAGGGCTTCCTCTTGGTCGTGCGTGACGAACACGAAAGTGATGCCAACTTGCCGCTGCAGCTGCTTGAGTTCGACCTGCATCTGCTCACGCAACTTGAGGTCGAGCGCGCCCAAGGGCTCATCGAGCAGCAAGACGCTGGGCCTGTTGACCAACGCCCGAGCCAGTGCCACACGCTGTCGTTGACCACCAGACATCTGGGTGGGTTTGCGATCCTCGAACCCGGCCAGTTGCACGCTGGCCAGCGCCTCGAGGGCTCGCTGTCTGCGCTCGCCCTTGCCGACCTTCTTGACGCGGAGCCCGTACTCGACGTTCTGGATGACCGACATGTGCGGAAACAGGGCGTAGTCCTGAAAGACCGTGTTGACGTCTCGCTCAAACGGGGCCCGCGTCGTCACGTCGGCGCCGTTGAGCTCCACAGTGCCGTCCGTGGGCAACTCGAAACCGGCGATCATGCGCAGCACCGTGGTCTTGCCTGAGCCAGATGGGCCCAGCAGGGTCAAGAACTCGCCGTCGTAGATGTCGAGGTCGATGCCGTCGACGGCCACTACGTCCCCGAAGGTCTTGCGGAGACCCCGCATGGCGACGGCCACGTGGGGCGTCTCGACGTGCGGCTCGGGGGCAACCGCCGTGGCTTCCGGCATCTATATCGATCTTCCTGGTGGGCTGCCGCGACACTATTGCGCCCCACCACCCCTGGACAGATTCCCTCGCACGCTGGGCCACGAATTGTTATCACTCCGTCACGGTGAGCCACCTTCTGCCAGCCTGACGTCACTCACCGCAACCGCTGGGGCCTGTTCCCTGACCGCTTCTGACCGGCTTCTGACGCGAGGCGTCAGAGCAGGGGGAAGTAGGGGGTCAGATCGGTGCGCAGACCGGAGAACTGCAGAGCACCGGACGCCGCAGCGCCGTCCCAGGTGATCCGGCCTGCCGCGAGTCGGCAGAAGGTCACCGGATCGGTCTCGACCACGGCCGGTGGAGTGCCACGTTTGTGGCTCACACCCTTGACGCATTGCACTGCCGCAAAGGGCGGCACCCGCACCTCGACGCTGCGCCCAGGAGCCCGCCAGCCGAGTACATCGGCCAGCGCCCGAGTCGACACCTGAAGGCAGGGACGCGACATCGGGGGCTTCTCGCCGCCAAGCCCCTCGGACGTCACCCCTTCGGGGCCAACTGAACGCACGAGGTCGTCGGTATGCACGGTCAGCTCGATGCACCGGGTGCGCAGAAAGTCGACCCACCGAATCGGTCCGCGCGGTGCCTGGACAACGGGATTGCCCTCGACAGTCTGGAGCGCGGTCTGCGCCTGCTCGGCTGAGGCATCCACGGCGAACAGGAAGGTGTCGCTGACCGCGACCTCGCGGGTGCGTTCATCGATGCCGTCCGCGACGTCGGCGTAGGACGCGATGTAGTCGCCCAGACGCATCGGCCGCTCATCGGTGATGCTGGCCGCCGCCGACACGATCGTGCTGGCCACCAACCCGAAGTGCGCCACCAACTCCCGGACCGTCCACCCGTCGACCGCGCTTGGCGCCGACCAGTCGTCGAAGCCCTCACACCACTCGCGCGTCAACGACCACTGGTCGAGGTACGCGTCCGCCACCTTGCGGACGTCGATACCGGCCATGCTGCAGCGTCAGCCGAACAAGCGCGGGAACGTGCCCTCGCTGGCGTCGCGCAACTCGGCGAGCGGCACGGTGAAGTGACCCTGCACCTCGAGCCCATCGACGGTGCTGTCGACCACACCGATGCGTGTCGCCGGAACGCCGCGCGCGGTGCACATGTCGGTGAAGCGCACCTCTTCGCTGCGAGGCACTACGCACACGACTCGTGACGTTGACTCAGAGAACAGCGCCACGAAGGGATCGATCTCGTCCGGAAGAAAGACGCGAGCACCTTTACCCGCACGCAACGCCATCTCTGCCAGCGTGATCGCCAAGCCACCCACGGACACGTCATGAGCCGCTGTCAACAAGCCGTCGCGGGACGCCGCCACGGCGATCTCCGCGACCTGGCGTTCGCGCGTGAGATCAACGACAGGGGGCGTTCCGCCGAGGTGCCCGTGCACCACATGTGCCCACTCCGAGCCACCAAACTCGTCTCGGGTGTCACCGACCAGCCAGATGGCCTCGCCGTCGGCGTCCCACGCCATCGGGGTTCTGCGTGAGACGTCGTCGATGACGCCGAGCACACCGACAACCGGCGTCGGAAGGATCGCGGTGTCACCTGTCTGGTTGTAGAAGCTCACGTTGCCGCCGGTCACTGGGACGCCGAGCTGCTGGCAGGCGTCGGCCAACCCGCGTGTGGTCTCGGCGAACTGCCACATGACGTCAGTGTCTTCTGGTGACCCGAAGTTGAGACAGTTCGTGACGGCGATCGGCTTCGCGCCGGTGGTCGCGACGTTGCGGTAAGCCTCGGCCAAGGCAAGCTGTGCGCCCGCGTACGGATCAAGCTTTCCGTAGCGCCCGTTGCCATCGGTACTGATCGCAACACCCATGCCGTCGTCGGCGACCCGCACGACACCGGAGTCTTCTGGCTGGGCCAGCACCGTGTTGCCCAGCACGTAGCGGTCGTACTGGTCAGTCACCCACGACTTCGATGCCAGGTTGGGGCTTGCGACCAAGCGCAGCAACGTCTCGCGCAGCTCGTCACCGGTCGTCGGACGCGCCAGAGACGTCGGAGCGTCCGCCTGTAGTGCGTCCTGCCAGGTCGGACGTGCGAATGGACGCTCGTACACCGGGCCCTCGTGCGCCACCGTCTTGGGCGGCACGTCGACGATCTGATCTCCGTGCCACTCGATGGTGAGGCGGCCGCTGTCGTTGACCTCACCGATGACAACAGCCTCGACATCCCACTTGCGGCAGACGTCCATGAACGCATCGAGCTTCTCGGGCGTCACGACGGCGCACATGCGCTCTTGCGACTCACTCATCAGAATCTCTTCTGGTGCCAACGTCGAGTCGCGCAGCGGTACCCGGTCGAGCCACACGTGCATGCCGGTGTCACCGTTGGACGCCATCTCGCTCGTAGCGCACGAGATGCCTGCCCCACCGAGGTCTTGAATGCCCACCACCAGCGATTGCTCAAACAGCTCTTGGCACGCCTCGATCAGCACCTTCTCGGCAAAGGGGTCGCCTACTTGCACGCTTGGGCGTTTGCTCGGGCCGCTGTCGTCGAACGTCTCAGAAGCCAACACACTCACGCCGCCGATGCCGTCGCCGCCGGTCTTGGCGCCGAAGAGGATCACGTGGTTGCCCGCACCCGTTGCCGCGGACCGCTGAATGCGGTCGTGCGGGACGACCCCGACACACAAGGCGTTCACGAGCGGGTTACCGAGATACGACTCGTCGAACACGACCTCGCCGCCGATGTTCGGAAGACCGAGGCAGTTTCCGTAGCCACCGATACCTGCCACCACGCCCGGCAGCACCCGATGGGTGTCGGGGGCATCGGCCGGCCCGAATCGCAACGGGTCCATGACGGCGACCGGACGCGCGCCCATCGACAAGATGTCGCGCACGATGCCTCCGATGCCAGTGGCAGCACCTTGGTACGGCTCGACGTACGACGGGTGGTTGTGCGACTCAATCTTGAAGGTCACCGCCAGGCCGTTGCCGACGTCGACAACCCCTGCGTTCTCGCCCATGCCGACCAGCAAAATGTCGGCGGCCTCGGCCGGAAGCTTCTCGCCGAACTGACGCAGGTGCACCTTGCTCGACTTGTATGAGCAGTGCTCGCTCCACATCACCGAGTACATCGCCAACTCGCTACTCGTCGGTCGACGTCCGAGGTGCTCACGAATGCGTTCGTACTCGTCGGGCTTCAGCCCCAACTCAGCAAACGGCTGGTCGGCGTCTGGCGTGGCGTCGGCGTCCTTGACGGTGTCGACGGTCATGCGTCGACCAGCTGGTCGAGAACCGATGCGAAGAACCCGAGCCCGTCGAGTGATGGACCGGTCAGCGCCTCGACTGCATGCTCTGGGTGCGGCATCAGACCAACCACGTTGCCTCGTTCGTTCGTGATCCCAGCAATGTCGCGATACGAACCGTTCGGGTTGCCGCCCACGTACCGGAAGGTGACGCGTCCTTCACCTTCGAGTTCATCAAGCGTGCGGTCATCGGCAACGAAGCCCCCCTCACCGTTCTTGAGTGGGACGAGGATCTCTTGGCCTTCGTCGTAGGCGGAGGTCCACGACGTGTTCGCGTTCTCGACGCGCAGCCACTGGTCACGGCAGACGAACTTGCGGACGTCGTTGCGAATGAGTGCTCCAGGTAATAGGTGAGACTCACACAGGATCTGGAAGCCGTTGCAGATGCCCAGCACCGGCATGCCCTGGCGAGCCGAGTCGATGACGTTCTGCATCACAGGAGCGAACCGCGCGATCGCTCCGCATCGCAGGTAGTCGCCGTACGAGAACCCGCCGGGGAGCACCACGGCGTCGACGCCCTTGAGGTCAGCGTCTCCGTGCCACAGCTCGACCGATTCGGCGCCAGCAACGCGAACAGCACGTGCCGCGTCCCGATCATCGAGCGAGCCCGGGAAGGTGATGACACCGATCCGGGCGCTCATCAGGCGTCGCTCACGACGCGGATCGAGTAGTCCTCGATCACGGTGTTCGCCAGCAGGGTGCTGGCGATCTGCTCGAGGTCAGCGGCGTCAGGCGAACCGTCGAGCTCGAGCTCGAAGCGCTTGCCCTGACGGACGCTGGTGATGTCGGAGTGCCCAAGGCGGGCGAGCGCCCCCTGGACGGCCTGACCTTGGGGGTCGAGGATCTCCGGCTTGAGCATGACGTCGACGACGACGCGAGCCACGGGCTACTCCGGCTGCTGGAGGGGCGGAAAGGTGGGGCCAGTCTACCGACCCGGCCTCAAACGCCAGAGTCAGGCGGTGGGGCGAAGCCAGAGCGCCACGCCATCGGGCTCCACGGTCTCTTGCACTACCCGAAGGCAGTCGACAGCAACCACGTCTGGGTCGATCTCGTCGCGCAACCGGCCAGCGAACGCGTCGACGGTCTGCTGTGCGTCGTAGCGCGACCGGTTGAACCGGCGATCGACGACCGACTGCACTCGAGACAACAGCGGCCGAAACAGCGCGGCTGCCGCCAGGGTTGCGGCAGCGACGGCGAAGGAACTGGAGTTGGGTACGAGTCGACTCACCGTGGTCACAACCCCGACGTACACGGCCACCAACACTCCAGTGACGAGCACGTACGACGTGGTGCGGCTGATGATTCGATCGATCTCGAAGAGCTTGTAGCGCATGACCGCCAAGCCAATCGAGAGGGGGACCAGTGCATACCCAATGAAGGCAAGCGGAATGAGCGCCCCCGACGCCCTCACCTCGAAGAGCCCGGCGACCAGCGACACAGCCCACGTTCCAACGAAGACCGCCCCAGCCCAGGCAATCCAACGGATCTGCATCCGTTGCACCGAGTCGGAGCCGCGATACCGCACAAATATGGACGCCGCACTCGCGATGAACATGATGACGAAGGCAAGCAGGAGGACGCCCGCCAAACTCTCGAAGGCTGGCTGGTACGTGGGGTTGGCTACGCCGCCGTAGAGCTCGGGCTGGGAACTGGCCAATGCGTACGAAGCGACAGCAATGACCAACAGGGAAAGCCGCGAGAACCATCGCCACCGCGGTGACGGCAACTGGCCATCGGGAAATCTCAGCAGCAACTGAGTGCCCATCACGCCTAGGGCCGGCACCCAGATCGGCCACCAGAGCAGCCACTGCACCAGCGTTCCGGCTTGGCCCCGATCGGCCAGACCCTCACCCACACCGAGCGGAATCACCGGAACTGCCCACAGCGCTGCGACGGTCAGCAACCACCACCCAACCGCATTGTCGAGTGATCGCAGCACGACGATGCCACCCACCGCTGCGTAGCTTCCCACCACGGTGAAGACAAAGAACGCGTCCAACGGCTCGGCGACGATCACCGCAAGCACCATGACCAGGGCGCTCAAGAACAGAATCGCCCACGCAGCAAGGCGCTTCATTCGTCAGCGCTCCTCACCCACAGGCCGAGCGTGCTGGGCTGCACCGTGCGCCCTACCACTGCAAGGAGGTCAGCCGAAGCCACGTCCGGAGCTGTCTCGCTACGCAGTCGTTCCCCAAAGGCTTCAACTGTGCGCTCGGCGTCGTAGCGCTCTCGGTTGAAGCGGCGATCTACCACCGTCTTAACTCTGACGTAAACAGGTCGGAACACCGCGGCAGCGACAAGCACGCCAATTGCAACAGCAACGTCTGACGACACAGGCAGCAGCCAGGTGGTAACCGCCACCATGGCGGCATAAACCCCGCCGAGGACGCCGACCACTACGACGTAGGACACGGTTCGGCTGACGATGCGGTCGATCTCGTACAAGCGATAGCGCAACACTGCAACCCCGATGGCGATGGGAACGGCGTTAGGGCCGACGAGGAAGACCAGGTCGGACAGCTGTACGGCACCGGCAGCTTCCGCCTCGTCGCCGCCGATGTAGTTGGATGCTGCGATAAGTGACACCGCAAAGGCCACCGACCATCCGAGCCACTGATACTGGCGCCGCTCGACTCCCTCGCTCCGGCGCCAGCGCGCGGCCAGACTGATCAGGGCGGCCAGCATGAGCAAGGGAACCAGCACAAACCCCTGATTGATGTACCAGTCGGTGGCCCACCCAAGTGAGGCGACTCCAAACGGGTTCGGCCGGCGGCTCGCCTCGAGGGGGCCTGGGTTGAGCACCACAGCCAGAACAATGAGCACTCCCACCGCGGTGACAAGCTGCACCAGAATGCGGCCGACACGACTCTGAGCATGGCCAGAGGGAAAGAGCACGACGATCGCGATGAGGGCAACCCAAGCCAGGTAGCCGCCGAGACCAGCCAACAACTCAGCCCATGGCGGGGCCGTGCCGAGCGGAGGCCCGCTGAACTGGTACCCGAGCCAAGACACAGCCCAGCCCGCACCGGCCAACCACAGCAACCACCCGATCCGGTGACCGGGACGCTTGATCAATAGAGCGGCGCCAACGATGGGGAAGGCCAGCCAGCCAAATGCCCACCACCAGCTCTCGTCTCCAAAGAAGCCCGCAAACAGGCACAAGACGACGAGAGCAGTCGCCGCCAACACAGCAACCGTTCGTCCGCGCGAAGACGTCACGAGCGTCAGCCTCGACGGATCCATCGGACCGGAGTCGCGGCCATGTGCAGCGCGGAGCGGATGCCGGAGTTGTGCCACACATTGCGCCAGTTGGTCCACAGCCGCTTGCGATCTACGCACACTGTCTCTTCGCTCACCTCGGCATCGCGGACGCCGTACCGCGCGGCGAGGTTGCTAAGTGTCCCCATCCAGAAGTCATCCTCTTTGCGCCGTGCGATCGGCCAGGCCAGCTCCCAGAGGGGATCGTTCGGCCGAATCAGGATCCTGATTTCAACCTGCGTCTGCCCCGCATGATCAGAGGCCGAGAACGTGATCATGCCGGCGAACATGTGGCCCTCTGGCGTCATGAAGGTGAACGACTCGTCGTCGGCGTAGATCACCAAGATTCCGGTAGCCAGCTTCGGGCCTCGCTTGGCGAGCCCCACCTCGATGGGGGCAACGTCACCGGCTTCGATCCCAGTCAATGAGCTGTGAAACACACTTCCGCTCGGCCAGTAGTCACCGAAGTTGAGCTTCCAGTCAGTGATCACATCTGCGGGCGGGACGCCGGCGCCGACTGTGGTGCGGTATGTGCGCTGCCAGAGGCGTCCGAACCCCTGTTGTGGACCAGTGACTTTGCGTCCGGTGATGTTGTACCCAACAGTCGACTTGCCGTCGGGTGCCGCTAGTCGATCAACCTTCGTCGCCCAGTTGCCGGCGTCGCGCGGTGCTGGCGCTTCATCCGACGCGGAGTCGGGGGTCTGGTTCATCTCGCGCTCCTCACGCCGTTGCTAATGCCGCTGCTGCGTCGGGATGCAGCGCGATGGCTTCATCAAGCCGCGTCAGCTCGAAGATTTGGCGATAGTGATCGGTCAACCCCACAGCCGCCAGGCGCTGCTGCTGCCGATTGGCTCGGACTAGCAGGGTGACGAGCATTCCGATGCCGCCACTGTTCATGTACGACAGTCCACCGAAGTCGAGGACCAGAAAGCGAGTGCCCGGTGCACATGCCTGGTCATAGGCATCCATCAACGTCGACTCGCAGGCCGCGGTTACCTCGCCCTTGATGGCGATCACCGCCGTCCCCTCAGCGGGGTGTGTCACTGTCATCGCGACATCGGGGTCAGTCATATCGTCAGTCCTTCCGAGATCAACGCTTCGGGTTGGGTGGCGCGGTGACGGCATCGTTCTCGCTGTAGACCTTGATGAAGTCAGACAGTCGCGTGATGTCGAAGACATGTCGGTAGTGCTCGGTGAGCCCCACCGCATGTACTTCGCGTTTCTCGGCCCTGGCACGGCCCAACAGGCTCACGATCAGTGCGATGCCGGTTGAGTTGATGTAGTCGACCGAGGTGAAGTCGAGAACGATCGTCGTCACGCCGTCGGTCGCAGCCGCGTCGTAGGCGGTTGTCAACGACTCGCTTGCGCCACGATCGATCTGTCCGGTCAAGGTGATGATCACCGACTGAGACTCAGGCAGTCGATCAATCTCATACGTGGCGCTCATGAGTCACCTCCAGACTGCTGGTTGGTACCGATGTTCATGCCAAGCCGAACGGTGTGACGTCCAGCCTTGGTGTGCTCGTCGAACGAGTCGACCAAGTTCTCGATGAGGTACAACCCCCAGCCGCGCGGTGTCTGCAATCCAGCCAGCTTGAGATCGAGATCAGGGACGTCTGAGGTGGCGTCATCGCGGCGTCCACCTTGATCGCTGATCTCAACGACGATTGAGTCGCCGACTTGGTAGAGCTCAATCTCGACGGGTAGCTCGGCACGGTTGTGATTTCCGTGCTCGATGGCGTTCATGGTTGCCTCGCCGACTGCTGTCTTAAGAGCATCCACCTGGTCTTGCGAAAGACCCGCTGCCGAGATTAGCGGTGCGATGCGGGCAATGACGTCACGTTCGTTGCCAGGCTCGCTGGCTACTGTGAACGTCGCGATTTGCGAGTCCTGAATACCGGTGACTGAGCGCGAGGCGGCTCCCCGCTCCAGGGTCAGCATGGTCACGTCGTCCTCTTGTTCACGAGTACCTGAGAATCGTGCGAGAGCCCCGACGCAGGCGTCCAACAGTTCTGCACCTGAGGAGGCAGCGCCGACAAGATCGCGGGTTCGATCCGTGCCAAACATCTCACCGCTGTCGTCATGCTGTTCAGTGATGCCGTCGCTGTAGAGCAACAGCACGTCGCCGGTTTCGATCGTGTCGTGGATCTCGTCGTACTCGCTCTCGAGCATCAAGCCCAGCGGCATGCCCGTGGCACGCAACTCACGAACCCCGCTGTCACCCCGTACAAGCGGCAGGTTGTGCCCCGCGTTGGCGAAAACCACCTCACCCGTGGCGAGATCGGCCACCAGCACGAGGCACGTGACGAACATGTGGTCCGGGATGTCGTCGCATAGCAGTTCGTTGACGCGAGCCAGCACCGCGGACGGAGAGACCAACCTCGGCCCGGCCTCTCGCAGCAAGGAGTGAGTACTCGCCATCACGAGAGCGGCCGGCACTCCCTTGTCTGTGACGTCGCCGGTGACGACCATGATTCGGCCATCAGGCAGTTGCATGACGTCGTAGAAGTCGCCCCCGATCGAGCGCGCCGGTCGGTAGAACGCCGACAGGTGCCAACCCGCTAGATCGGGAAGCGAACTTGGCAGAAACTGCTGCTGAATGATTTGCGCGACCTTCAACTCTTGCTCGATGCGCTCTCGTCCGCGAGCCTCAGCCTCTTGCTGGCGCACCAGCTGTCCCAATCGCAACGCTGGTGCGGCATAGCGCGCAAGCGAGTCAAGCAACTTGCGGTCGTCGTGTGAGTACCCGCGCTCGGACAGCCGTGGACCCAAAGCCATCAAGCCGACCAGTTCGCCAGAGGCCACCAGTGGTACGACCAACTCGACGTTCGCTTCACGCATCTGTCGCACCGACGGCGCGTCCTGCGGCAACGTGTCGATCGCAACGGGACCGGTCGCCCCTTGCAGAAAGGCCAGGATCGGGTCACCGGCAGCAATGTCGAGGCTCACCTGATGTACCTCAACGGCTGGCGTGAGGTCGGAGGCGTGGTTGTGAGCCCGCCTTCGGCGCGGCAACCACGAGCGACGCGGCGAACGGCCGGAGGCCGACTCGGCGGCCTCTGGCCGAGGCGGCGGCACGGCCACGGGCTGGTCGGTCACCGCCGGGCCCGCCGGGGCGTCCATCTGGAGCGGCTTGGCCATGTCACCTCCCTGGGCTGCTCTCATGCGGCTCTTGGGTGCTTCGGGCATCCCCGGAACCGGCTGTGACTTGACCATGGCAAACCCCGCGTTCCCAAAGCGTTACGGCAGCGGCCCACTTTCGTCGACTTCGGACGCTAGTGGACGCGCCAGCGTTACGGTGCTCAAGTGCCAGAACTGAAACTGCGGCTTCTTGGCGCCCCCATAGCCATCCTCGACGGGGTACCGGTGTCATTCGATACCCGCAAGGCGCTGGCGCTGCTCGCGTACCTCGCCGTGACCGGACGTCCCGCCCGCCGCGAGCGGCTGGCTGGCCTGCTGTGGCCTGACTCTGAGCAGTCAAAAGCGCGAGCCGCCCTGCGCCGCACACTCTCTGTCGCCGGGGCGGTTGGGCCGGCGCTGATCATTCAGCGGGCCGACCTCGCGCTCGACTCGCAGCTCACCCGGTGTGATGTCACTGAGTTCGAGCAACTCGCCGCAGCGGGCGACCCGAGTTCGCTACGGCGAGCAGCCTCACTCGCACCTGACGACTTTCTGGCCGGGTTCAGTGTCCGAGACAGTTCGGAGTTCGACGACTGGTCGACGTCCACCGCCGACCGCCTCCGTGGCATTCGAACGTCGGTGTTGGCGCGACTGACAATGGCCGATCAGGATGCTGGGCGACTCGACGAGGCCATCGAGTCAGCGAGGGCTTGGGTTGCCCTCGACCCATTGAGTGAGGCGGCCCATCGAGAACTGATGCGGCTCTACGCGTGGACTGGGGAGCGCACAGCTGCACTCAAGCAGTACCGCGCATGCGTCCGTGCTCTCGATCGGGAGTTGGGTGTTCCCCCACTGCCCGAGACCACCGAGTTGTACGACGCGGTGCGCAGAAATCACCTGAAACCGCCAAGCGCTGACCCGACGGTCACTTCTGACCCAGTGACTGCTTCATACCCAGCGAGTAGGTCCACCACCTCCGTTCGCTCGGGCACTGCCGCACTGGCGCTCCCACTGATCGGTCGTCACGCTGAAGTCGAACGCCTGCTCGACCAGTGGAAGACCGCTGCCGACGGTGGCGCTGCCGCCGCAGTCAGTGGTGCACCCGGTGTTGGTCGCACCAGTGTGGTCGGTGCGCTGACGGCCGAGGTCGGAAGTCGTGGGGGTGCGATCGCTTCGGTTCGCGGGCATGCCACCGAAGCTGCGCTGGCCTTCTCGGGATTCGATGACCTGGTGCGCGCCCTCAGCGAGTTGGACACAGACGTTGCGACTGACCTCGACCCACGAACAAGATCCGTTGAAGGGGCCGGTGACTTGGTGCGCCAGTTCGGACTGGTGCGCGATGCCATCGGACGATCGCTCGCTGGACCGCAGCCGGGTCTGCTGGTCGTCGACGACGCCCAGTGGTGGGATCCCACCTCGCTTGATCTCTTGCGATACCTGCTGCGGCGTCCGGTACCCAATGTGTTCATCGTGACGACCTGGATCCGAGCCGAGCACTCGCTCAGCGGCCCCGGTGAGCACGCTGAGACCTTGCGTCTCGATCGGTGGGGTGTTGCAGAGATTGCCACCGCCCTTGACCACTTGGGGGCGACGAACTGCGACCCGGACGAGGTGCTCAGTCGCACGGGCGGCGTTCCACGGCTCGTCATCGAGTACTCGTTGGCTACCCAGTCAAGTGAGCACGAACCGGCCACAGAACTTCGTGACCTTGTTGGCATGCGAGTTCAGGCCGCTCCCGACGCGACTCGCCAGGTGCTCGGCGCTGCGGCTGTGCTGGGTTCAGTGTCTGATCCGACACTGCTCAGGCAGACCAGCGGTCGCGAGGAGTTCGAGGTAGTTGAGGCAATTGAGGACGCCGTCTCGCGCGGGCTGCTCGTTGAAGATGTGCAACGCGGAGGGTACGACGTGCCCTACGACGCGCTGCGCGATCTGCTGCTTGAAGACATGAGCCTGGCGCGATTGCGGCTATTGCATGGCCGGGCCGCTGACGCCCTGATGAAACCCGATGCGAGCGGCGTCCCGGCACCATCGGCCATCATCGCGCGGCACTTGACCGACGCTGGACGCGAAGAGGAGGCCGGGCATTGGCACTGGCGCGCGGCGTCCGAGGCAGCCAACCTCTTCGCATACCGAGAGGCCCTCGACCAACTGCAAGCCGCGCTGGCGATGGGCTTTGACGCCGCCGAGGTGCATCGTGCCAGCGGTGAGGCGCTGACCAGGTTGGGCCAGTACGACCGCGCCATCGTCGAGTTCGAGCAGGCGGCAGCGGCGTCCAACGGCGAGCGCCACGACATGGCTGTCATCGAGCACCGGATCGCCGATGTCTACGACCGTCTCGGGGAGTGGTCGCTGGCCGAGACCCACCTTGAGCACGCCCTTGAGTTGCTCGAATCCGATGGACCTGTGTCACTGCGCGTACAGATCCTCGCCGATCTGGCGTTCGCGCAGTCGCGACAGAACGATGACAGGGCTGCGCCCACGGTGGCCGCGGCACTCGCGCTTGCGGAGGGCATCGATGACGAGACCTCCCTGGCGGCTATCTACAACACCGCCGGGGTTCTCGCGGTCGGCGCTGGTGACTTCGATCTCGCCACACGGCGGCTGCAAGTGAGTCGCGAGCACGGTCGCGCGGCACACGATCCAGAACTCGAGTCAGCAGCGCTGAACAACCTGGCTCGGCTACACACGCAGACCGGAGCGCTTGACGAAGCGTTAGAAGCCGCGCAAGCTGCCTTGGCGTTGGGCGAACACCACGGAGACTTGCACCGCGTCGCCGCTCTGCACAATCACGTGGCCGACCTTTCGCACCGGCTCGGACGCCACGCCGACGCGATGGCGCATCAAAAGCAGGCCGCTATCGCCTTCGCCGAAGTTGACGACGGGCCCATCCGTCCCGAAGTCTGGAAGCTAGCCACTTGGTAGCTCCTCGCTAGCCGAGGCTGCGCAACACCTGCCGAGCCGCGCGCTCTCCACTCTCAACGCCACCGTTGAGATACCCCTGGCTGTGTGTAGACGTGTGCTCGCCAGCGAACACCACGTTGCCCTCGCGGGTCGCGAGGTAGCCCCAGTAGGCCGTGTATTGGCCTGGGCCGAAGCCCGCATACGACCCATGAACGTAGGGGTCGTCGGCCCACTGATCGAGATGCGCGAGACCGTTGAACGCACCCTCGATGCCCTGGACGCCGCGCGACAGGTTGGTCATCACGTGATCGATCGCCGCCGGTGTCGCCGCACCGTGCGCGGTGTACGTCGGGTAGGTCGTCCCTTCCTTACCACCGTTGTAGACCGTGATGACCGGCGTCCGTGCGCGAGGAAGCACCTGACCCCATGACGAGTCCCACGTGACGTAATGAGGCCGGTCACTGCTGAACTCGCCGCTCCAGTCCAAGGACTTCAGCGACTGGTCAAGTTGGAAGTTGAACTTCGAGTTCGTCCCCATCGCAAGCTCATCGATGGCGCGACGTCGACGGCCGCTGAGCTGGAGCCTGGCGATATCAACGTCACGCAACGTCGTGAACGGTAGGGCGAGGATCACTCGATCAGCCACGACCTCGTCGGCGACTGATGAGAACCTCAGCGCCACACGCCCATCGGATCGATGTCGTGCTGACACCAGTTCGGCATTGCGCGTGATGGCGTGATCGGGGATCGCGCGCACCATCGCTTTGACGAGTTGATCGTTACCGCCAGCAATGCGGAAGCGCTCGTTGGCCCCCGGGTAGGGCGCGACAAACCCTTCGAAGAGATTGATGGCAGACATCTCTGACGGCTCCATGCCGAAGAAGCTCTGCATGAAGATGGAGATGCCGCCCCCGAGCAGCGAATCGGCGCCGCCATCAAGGGTCTTGTCGAGGTACTCGACGATGGTCTGATTGTCGAAGTCCTTCGCTTCCTGGCTCGCCGCGTCCCAGTGGTAGTCACCAACTCGCTCATACGCCCTTCGGAGTTTGCGGGCGAACGAACCGAAGTCGCCGAACACCTCGTCTCCCGTTCGCAAGGCACCGTTGACCCATCGATACCCGTTGTTCCCGCTCGGGATATCTTGCTGGAACGTGTCGACGAGATCGACATCCAACTCGGCCGCCAGGGCCCGCAGCTGCGTGTGTCGACTGTCGACGTACTGGCCACCGTGCTCGGCGGTCTGCCCATTGTCGAAGAAGTCGGTGATCGACCAGCACCTTCCGCCCAGCCGCTCTTGAGCGTCGTAGAGCATCGCGTTGACACCGTTCGAACGCAGTCGATAGGTAGCCGAAAGCCCCGCCAACCCTGCCCCAACGACGATGACCTTGGCGGCGTTGCGCTCGCCGGCCGCCACGCGCGTGCTACCCAGTGCAGACAGCGCCCCAGCGGCGCCGACGGTCGCGGCACCTGCGAGAACCTGCCGACGCGTGGGACGGTGCGGCGACGCGGCGGCGTCCCCTCGTGCCGCCTCGATGTCACCGGAGGCCCTGGCCTGGTGCCACTCGAGCACTTCGCTTGGTCGGGCAGACACCGGTCCTGGCCACGCGGCGTATGCCGCTGACAGTCGGCGGAGTTCTTTGACGGTAGGCATTCCGAGATCAGGCATGCGCACTCCCTCGAGCAGTTCTGCTCAGCATGGCCGCAGAACAGACTCGGCACCAGCCCTAGACGCCAGGTGACTACATCGCCGATGGGAAAGCCGGCAAATGGGACGGCTAGCCCGCGGGGTGTGCCTGCCACGCTTGCCACGCGCTGCTGACCATGTCGGCGAGGTCATAGCGCGCGGTCCAGTCGAGTTCGCGATTGATCTTGTCAGCTGACGCCACCAGCCTCGCGGGATCACCAGCACGACGATCAGCGAGATCGTGGGTGAAGTCGATTCCGGTTGCGGCCCGCACGGCGTCCATGACCTCGATCACCGACACACCCTGACCGCGTCCGACGTTGTACACCTCTGCCACCTGGCCCTGCTCAAGACGCTTGACCGCTGCAACGTGCGCGTCAGCCAAGTCGGTGACATGGATGTAGTCGCGAACGCATGAACCGTCTGGGGTCGGATAGTCCGCGCCGAACACCTGCGGGTTCTTGCCCGTCGACAACGCCCGAAACACCATGGGGATCAGGTTGAAGACCCCGCTGTCACCTAGATCTGGGCCACCAGCACCAGCGACGTTGAAGTAGCGCAGCGACACCCAGTCGAGCCCAAGGGCAGTGGCGACATCTTTCATCAACCACTCGCCGATCAGCTTGGTTTCGCCATAAGGGTTGATGGGCTGGCACGCATAGTCTTCGGTGAGCGGCTCATCGCTGTCAGGCATGCCGAACGTGGCTGCCGACGAGCTATAGACCATCTTCTTCAGCCCCGTTGCTTCCATCGCCTCGAGCAGGCTGAGCAGTCCGCCAACGTTCTCGCGGTAGTAGTAGAGCGGACGATCGACGGACTCACCGACCGCCTTCTTTGCGGCCATGTGCACGACGCCTGTCACGTCGTGTTCTCGAATGGCCTTCTCAACCGCTGCTGCATCGACGACGGACACCTCAACCAGCGGGACACCAGACGGCACCTTGCGCGGCTCGCCCGTGGACAGATCGTCAAGTGCGACGACG
Organism: uncultured Actinomycetota bacterium; assembly: GCA_963712425.1. Lineage (GTDB taxonomy): Bacteria > Actinomycetota > Actinomycetes > JAHEKZ01 > JAHEKZ01 > JAHEKZ01. Next base: position 154,391 of record CAVQHW010000002.1, read on the forward strand.
TCATAGCCGGAGTCGTTGAGCGACTTCACGATGTGCGCGCCAATGTAGCCGGCCCCGCCGGTCACCATCCATGTCATGTGCCAAGGGTACGGGTAGTTGCGTACCCCTTGGCCAACTAGACAGTGTCACCGCGGTAGTCGTAGCCGGTGACCTTGGTCGGCACCAGTCGGAAGAACCGGTCGGTGTGCGGCCCAGACGGGTCGTGTCCCTCATACCGCCGCACGACGCGACGATAGAGCGCCTCGACGTCGACGCCCTCCGACTCAGGATCGACCACTTCGTGTGCCTTGCCGCGCACCGAGACGTAGCGCTCGTGCTGACCCTCATCCATGACCATTCCGGCCACGGCTGGACGCACGCGCATGTCGCGCGCCTTGAGCGAGTCGATCCCTGTGCTGAAGAGAAGTCCCTGAGCATCCGTGACGAACCACACCGGCGCCACCACCGGCGACCCGTCAGGACGCACGGTCGCGAGCGCGAGGAAAGCTCTGGTGGCGTCGTCGAACAGGTCATCGAACCCGACAGGGATGTCCATCGTTCGTCAACTCCAGGTACGACCGGTGAGACGTTCATACGCCTCTACATACTTCGCGCGAGTCTGCTCGACCACATCGTCCGGCAACGCGGGTGGGGCCTCGCCGGAGTGCCGGTCCCAGCCGGACGCCGGTGAGGTCAGCCAGTCGCGTACGTACTGCTTGTCGAACGATGGCTGCGCGCGACCGGGCTGCCACAGGTCAGCTGGCCAGAAGCGTGACGAGTCTGGCGTCAGCACCTCGTCAGCAAGCACGATGTCACCGGACGACGGGTGGCGTCCAAACTCGAACTTGGTGTCGGCCACGATGATGCCGCGATCGCGCGCGATCTCTTCTGCTCTGGCATAGACCTGAAGCGTCAATGACCGCAGCGCCTCGGCGTCCGCGAGGCCAACCGTCCGGACCACGGCGTCGAAGTCGACGTTCTCGTCATGCTCGCCCAGATCGGCTTTGGTGGCTGGCGTGAAGATGGGGGTGGGTAGCGGCGACCCGTCGACCAGCCCGGCCGGAAGCGGGTTGCCGCAGACAGAACCGCTCGCGTGGTAGTCCGAGAGTCCAGATCCGGTGAGATACCCCCGCGCCACGCACTCGACCGGAAACATCTGCAACCGCTGGGTGACCATCGCTCGCCCAGCGACGGCCTCTGGCACATCGAGCGACAGCATGTGGTTGGGGACGACGTCAGCAAGACGCTCGAACCACCACACGGTCATCGCGGTGAGGACGCGTCCCTTGTCAGGGATCGTCGTGGGCAGCACCCAGTCGTACGCTGACATGCGATCGCTCGCGACGAACAGCAGCCGACCATCGGGGTACTCGTAGAGGTCGCGCACCTTGCCCGAGTAGACGGCTCGAAGCCCCTCGATCTCAGGCGCAGGGGGAACGTTCGCGATCACAAGATGTCGCCGGGGCGGTACTGCGCCGCCTCGAAGTTCTCACCGACGACCACCGCAACGCGCTGCGCGACAGCGGCCACCTGGTCAACGGCCGTGCCAGTGAACGACAGCGGCTCAGCGACAAGACTGTCGATGTCAGCGGCGGTTAGACCCAAGCGCTCATCGGCCGCGAGGCGAGCCAATAGGTCGTTACGATCAGCGCCCTTCTCACGCATCTCGAGGGCGACTGCGACCGCGTGCTCCTTGATGACCTCATGTGCGGTCTCTCGTCCCACTCCTGCCCGCACGGACGCCATGAGCACTTTGGTCGTTGCGAGAAACGGCAGGTACCGATCGAGCTCACGGTTGACGACCGCGGGGAACGCGCCGAACTCGTCAAGCACCGTCAAGAAAGTCTCGAAGAGACCGTCGATCGCGAAGAACGCATCGGCTATCGCGACTCGGCGCACCACCGAACACGAGACGTCGCCTTCGTTCCACTGGTCGCCAGCCAGCTCGCCGAGCATCGTCGCGTAGCCGCGCAGGATCACCGCGAAGCCATTGACCCGCTCACACGAGCGGGTGTTCATCTTGTGAGGCATTGCGGACGACCCGACTTGCCCTGGCTTGAAGCCCTCGGTGACGAGCTCGTGGCCCGCCATGAGACGAATGGTCTTGGCGAGCGACGACGGTGACGCGGCCAACTGAACCAGTGCACTCGCGACATCGAAGTCGAGTGAACGGGGGTAGACCTGACCGACGCTGTCGAGCACCCGCTCGAATCCGAGGTGCCGGGAAATCTCGATCTCGAGCTCTGCCACCTTGCTGGCATCGCCACCGAGCAGGTCGAGCATGTCTTGGCTGGTTCCTACCGGGCCCTTGATGCCCCGGAGTGGATACCGCTGGATGAGGTTCTCGACCCGTTCAAATGCGACGAGCAACTCGTCGGCCGCCGACGCAAACCGCTTACCCAACGTCGTGGCTTGAGCAGCGACATTGTGCGACCGACCCGTCATCACGAGAGTGGCATGCTCGGACGCCAGCGTCGCCAACCTGGCCAACGTCGCGACCGTCTTGTCGCGAACAAGCAACAGTGACGACCTGATCTGCAACTGCTCGACGTTCTCGGTGAGGTCACGAGATGTCATGCCCTTGTGGATGTGCTCGTGACCGGCGAGAGCGCAGAACTCTTCGATCCTTGCCTTCACGTCGTGCCGGGTGACCCGCTCACGCTCGGCTATCGAGTCGAGGTCGACCTGATCGATCACGGAGCGGTAATCATCGATCACCTGCTGCGGAACGTCGATGCCCAGCGAACGCTGGCCAGCCAGCACGGCCAGCCAGAGCTCACGTTCGAGCACCACCTTGTGCTCGGGCGACCAGATGTGCGCCATCGCATTCGAGGCGTAGCGAGACGCGAGAACGTCAGGGATCAGCGGCTTGGAAGGACCGGTCACCGCACTAGTCTCCCAGGTCGCGCTACGAGCGCCGGTAGAGGCCGGGCGGACGCCGGATCAGCAGCCCCGCGTCGACCAGATACCGACGCAGCGTGGCGACATCATCTGAGAACGGTCGTAGCTGTGCATTCACCTCGGACTCATCAAACTCGCGTCCGGCCTCGATCGACCGTGCGATGTGTTCAAGCACGATGAGTCGAGTCGACTGCTTACGCGGCATCGCGATCAGCACGCCGTCATCGCTGATGAAGCGGCTCACGAGAACGGTGTCGTCAACGGGGCGTGCCACGCCTCGACGGTAAAGGGTGTCGGCGCCCTGCGTCGACCGGATTCTGCGTCAGTCAGCGACCGGCCGCAGCGGCCTCGGCGATGTCGGTGCGGTGATGCGCCCCTCGCAGTGAGATCTGTTCAACAGCCTTGTATGCGTTGGTGCGAGCGGCCGTCAGATCTGGGCCGGTGCCGACAACAGACAGCACCCGCCCACCCGCGCTGACCACGGTGCCGTTCTCGGCCCTGGTCCCGGCGTGCAAAACGTACGCACCGTCGACGGCGTTGGCTGCCTCCAGACCCTCGATCGCATCGCCCGTGCGTGGTGCCGCCGGATAGTTCGCTGCTGCAACAACGACCGTGACCGCAGCATCTGGCGTCCACACCAGGTCGGTGACTTTGTCGAGCTTTCCGATAGCGGCCGCTCGCAATACCTCACCAAGTGGAGTCCGAAGGCGCGCCAGAACGACCTGAGTCTCTGGGTCACCGAACCGAGCGTTGAACTCGACGACCCGCATTCCTCGCGAGGTCATTGCCAGCCCGACGTACAGCAGCCCGGAGAAGGGGGTGCCTCGTCGCTGCATCTCGTCGACAGTTGGTTGGACAACCGTGTGGACGACATCGTCGACAAGTGATTCGGGCGCCCACGGCAACGGTGAGTACGCGCCCATGCCGCCGGTGTTCGGGCCAGTGTCGCCGTCGCCCGCTCGCTTGAAGTCTTGCGCTGGCATGAGCGGAACCACGGTGTTGCCGTCGGTGATGCAGAAGAGCGAGACCTCCTGCCCGTCGAGATACTCCTCGATGACAACGCGCTCGCACGCCGCAGCATGTGCGATCGCCGCGTCACGGTCGTCGGTCACCACCACGCCCTTGCCAGCGGCGAGCCCGTCGTCCTTGACGACGTACGGCGGCCCGAAGGCGTCAAGAGCCGCGACGACTTGCTCGGGCGTCTCGCACACATGCGCCATCGCGGTGGGCACATCAGCCGCTGCCATGACGTCCTTGGCGAACGCTTTACTGCCCTCGAGTTGCGCGGCCTCTGCGGACGGTCCGAAACAGGCGATGCCTTTCGCGCGCACCGCGTCGGCCGCCCCAGCAACGAGAGGTACCTCTGGGCCGATCACGACAAGGTCAACGCCGAGCTCTGCCGCTAGCTCTGCAACAGCAATCGGGTCTGAGCCGTCGACAGCGACGTTGGACGCCACGTCTGCCGTTCCGGCGTTGCCGGGTGCGCAATAGAGCTGTTCGACGTCGTCATCGAGCCGCAATGAACGGCACAGGGCGTGCTCGCGCGCACCCGACCCAATGACTAGTACGTCCACGTCGGCGACCCTATCGACTCCGACCGAACACCTTGCGGGTCGGCGACAAGGTCGTCGTCGTCCCCGTCGTCGTCCCCGTCGTCGTCCCCGTCGTCGTCCCCGTCGTCCTCCCCGTCGTCGTCCCCGTCGTCGTCCCAGTAGTCCACCCGGAAGTTCTCCATCGTCGCCGGGGAAGCCACCCTCGTCGCCCAACTCACCCTGGGGGCCTGGCGCGAAATCGAGGCCACCATCGTCATCCCCCGACACGATCGAGGCACCGGCCACACCGCCGAGGAGCGCCATCAGCAGTGCTCCGGCTGCTATGGCGGTCGGGATCAGCCAGCCTGGTCGCTGGCTGAACCCTGTCATCGGTACCACCTCGGAATGCGCGTCGGGGCGCGCGGCGGTGGCCGCGTCAGCCTGAGGCGTCCAGTCGGGGCCGTCCGGAATCTGTCGGGTCTCGTCGTTCGTCATGACCTCACTGTTGCTCAGGTTTCTGTGTGAACTCTGGGCCCGGGCTGTGTTTCTCCTGTGAACCGGGTTGCGAGGTCGGGCGTAGTTGAACCGTCACCGACGTTCCAGAGCTGTCGCTTGCCAGGCTCACCTCCCCTTCGTGCGCAGCGACAATGGCGGCCACGATCGAGAGTCCTAGCCCACTCCCACCCGACGCCCTGGCCCGAGAGACGTCGGCCCGAGAGAAGCGGTCGAAGGCGTGGGACTGGAACTCTGACGGGATCCCCGGCCCTCGATCGCGAACCCTGAGGACCACGGAGTTCGGCTCCTCCATCACGGACACGCTGACCGGGGTCCCCGGCGGGGTGTGCTGGACCGCGTTGGCGACAAGGTTTCCCACCACCTGTCGCAGGCGTCCCTCGTCGCCGACGATCAACACCGGTCCACCCGGCACGTCGACCGATATGGCGTGGTCAGCTGCGGACACCGAGAAGTCGTGGCAAGTCTCGGCCACAATCCTGCACAGGTCGACCGGCTCGTGGAGCAACGGACGTCCCTGGTCCAGCCGCGCGAGCAGCAGCAGGTCGTCGACCAGGGTTCTCATGCGATCTGACTCGGCCTCGATTCGTGCGCATCGCCATCTTGCGGTCGTCCTCGGTATCGACGTCCGTCGCGGCGGTAGAGCTCGGCGTACCCCCGATCGATGTCAGCGGGGTCCGGAGCTCGTGGCTCGCGTCGGCAACGAACTGACGCAGCTGCCGCTCGGTCTCGGCTCGTTCCTCGAGCGACACGTCGAGGTGGTTGAGCATCTCGTTGAGCGCGTCTGTGACATCGCCGATCTCGGTTCCCGACAGGCCCCGCGGGAACTCGTTGGTCAAGACGTGGGGATCCTGCGTCAGCGGCAGCGCGGTGACCTCGCGGGCGGTCGCGCGACTCGGTCGAGCGGGAGCAGCTCACGACGGATCAGCCAGCCGCCGCCGAGCGCGACGACCACTCCGGCCGACGGCGAGCGTCAGGCCCTCGATCAGCAGCAAGCCGGCCGAGGGTCTCGTTCACCTGGCCATCGGCAGCGCGACGGTGATCGTGTGACCCTGCAGGTCGGTCACCTCGATCGGCTCGGTAGCTGCCGAGGGTCGACAGCGTGACGTTGGTCGGCTCGTCGGAGGCAGCGGACAGGTCGGCCACGTCCTCGTCCGTGATGACTTCGTCGTCCGTGCGATTCACCGTCCGGTCGTCATCGTGTTCCTCGTCGCCGTCTCGATCGCCCTGGCGATCGGATCAGCACCGGAGCCTCGACCAGTCGCCCTAACGAGTCCGACTCAACGACCACAGTCCCGTCACGGAGGCCTGCAGGGTCGAAACGTCTCGTTCACGGCTAGCGCCGTTGGCGGTGCTCGCCAGCTCGCGGTCCAGCTGCTGCACCAGGAACGCGCGCAACGACACCATCATCGCGATGCCCAGCGCCGACCAGCACCAGCGAGCACCACCACCACCAGCCCGATCGTGAGCCGACGACGCAGGGAGTGCCGTCGGAGACGCCGGACGGCGACATCTCCGCCTCCACGGTCATGACTGCTCCGACGCCGGCGGCCTGATCACGTAGCCAACGCCTCGCACCGTGTGGATCAACGGGTCGCGGTCACGGTCGATCTTCTTGCGCAGGTAACCGATGTAGAGCTCGACGATGTTCGCCTGGCCACCGAAGTCGTAGTTCCACACGCGGTCGAGGATCTGGGCCTTGGACAGCACCCGTCGGGGTTGGCCATCAGGAACCGCAGAAGCTCGAACTCGGTCTTGGTCAGGTCGATCAGCTCCCCGCCGCGGCGCACCTCTCGCGAGTCGTCGTTCAGCACGAGGTCGGCGACACTCAGGACGTAGTCACGACTGCCCTGCGTGATTCCCGCGCGACGCAAGAGGGCGTTGAGACGGGCAACCACCTCGTCGAGCGAGAACGGCTTCGTGACGTAGTCGTCCCCGCCCAACGGTCAGCCCCAGCACGCGGTCCTCGGTGGCATCACGCGCGGTGAGAAATAGGACCGGGGTCTCGTAACCCTCGCGGCGGGCTCGCTGCAGCACTTCAAAGCCCGACAGGTCCGGAAGCATGACATCGAGCACGACGACGTCTGGGTCGAACGAGTGAAGCGCTGTCGAGGGCCGCCTGCGCCGGAGTCTGCCGTGCGGACCTCCCAGCCCTCGTAGGTGAGAACGGTCTTGATCAGTTCGGTGATCGAGGGTTCATCGTCGACGACGAGGACTCGAATCCGGGGCTCCGCGTCGTCCGGGGAAGGCTTGCTGCTTCACCGGTGACCGAGCACCTCCAGATCGCCCGGAGCCGACTGACGGTGTTCGGTTCGACATCGACGCTAGCGGGCGGAGCCACCAGTTCCTCCCACCCAGACGCGCGTGTCACAGGGAGTCCACAGGTAACTTCCGGGCCATCTGCATAGGTGCGGCGGCCACGGTGACGTCATGACGACGACCGCCCCTTCGAGACAGCCGCGCGTCTCGCGACCGCCGACGATTCCGGGAGCATTCTCGACCAGCGCAAGACGCAAGCAGGCGGCTGGCACGGCGGGTCGTCCGCTCGGCGGCCTGGCTCGTCGCCGTGGGGCTCGGCGTTACCGTCGCCCTGGCTGTGCGGTCGAGTCCCTGGGCAGCCTGAGGCACCGGGTGGCAGCGGCGACGCGCTGGCCGGCTGACCGGCCTGGTCGGTACCTACCTGATGCTCGTGGCCCTGGTTCTGGTCGCCCGCCTGCCCTGGATCGAGGCGGCCGCCGGCCGTGAGCGCATCGTACGGTGGCACCGATGGCTCGGCCCATGGCCGATCGTCCTGCTGCTCGCCCACGCCGTACTCATCACCGTCGGGATACGCCGCGGCTGCATCAGGCGGGGTCCTTCCGATGGCATGGCAGCTCGTGACTCAGTACCCCAACGTCCTCGCTGCGACGGTAGCGCTGGGGCTGTTGCTCTCGGCGGGGATCAGCTCGTGGCGAGTGGCACGACGCAGACTGCGAAGCGAGACCTGGTGGACGATCCACCTCTACCTCTACCTGGCGATGGCGATGGCGCTCGCGCACCAGATCAGCGCCGGAGCAGCTTTCATCGCCACACCGCTGGCTCGCGTGTGGTGGGTCGGAATGTGGCTCGCCGACCGCCGGAGCCGTGCTCGTCTTCCGCTTCGGTCTGCCGGCCTGGCGATCGATGCGCCATTGGCTTCGAGTGGTCGAAGTACGCGCCGAGAGCGCCGACACGGTCTCCATCGTGATGAAGGGTCGGCAGTTGAACCACCTTCCGGTGCGCGGAGGTCAGTACATCAACTGGCGATTCCTCCGCCGCGGACACCTTTGGCACGCACACCCCTACTCGCTGTCGGCGATGCCGCGGGACGGGTATCTGCGCATCACCGTGAAGAACCTTGGCGACCACAGCGCCGACCTGGCTCAGCTGAGACCGGGTACCCGGGTCTTCATCGAGGGCACCTACGGGGGCCTCACCCGCGACCTGCTCAACAGCGAACGGGTGCTGCTGATGGCGGGGGGAGTCGGCGTGACGCCGCTTCGGGCGCTGTTGGAAGACCTACCCCGTGCGATCGACCCGGTCGTGATCGTGCGCGCATCGAAGGACGACGAGGTGTTGTTCCGTCGTGAGCTCGAACACCTGATTGCGGTCAGAGGTGGCCGGCTCGTCATCCTGACGGGGTCGAGGCACCAGGTACGACTGGACGCGGCGGCGCTCCATCAACTCGTACCGGACGCGGTGAGCCGCGTGGTGTTCATGTGTGGGCCCGAGGGGCTCGTCACAAGATGGGGAAAGGACCTGATGACACTCGGGGTCCCTGCGAGGCACATTCACAGCGAGTCGTTCAGTGGCTAGGGGCGCGAGTATCGGCAGTCCGCTGAGCCGGGTTCTACTGGTCGTGGGAGGGACGGCCGCCGGACTCACGCTCGTCCTGACCTACCGGACACCGGCGGCACTGTCGACGGCCACGGCCCTCGCCCCCCAGGCGTCCGGGCCGCTCAGGTCCGCTCCCCAAGGCTCAGGTGGATCGTCGACGGCAGCGACAACGGTTACCGGCGCCACCGTCACGACCCAGTACGGCCCGGTGCAGGTCAGTGTCACGGCGGACAACGGCTCGCTCACCGACGTCCAAGCGGTTGCCTTGCCCAGTGGCGACCCGACATCAGCGCAGATCAGCGACTACGCCGCTCCGCAGCTGCGACAACAGGCGCTGGCGATGCAGTCTGCAGACCTCGACGGTGTGGCCGGCGCTTCCTACACCAGTGAAGGGTTCCGGCAGTCACTGCAGTCAGCGCTGAACCAGCTCGGGGTGAATGGTTGACAGCCCGAGTCCGCCATGTCGAAGCGGTGATGGGAACTGCCTTCACTGTTGACGGTGTGTTCGCAGACCTCGACCGCTCCGACGCCCTTGCCGTGGTAGCGGACAGGTGCGCCGTGCTGCACCAGGTCGAGGCCCTCTTCAGCACCTGGGACGAGAGCAGCCCGTTGTCGAGGTTCCGCCGGGGTGAGCTGGCGGCTGGGGAACTGCCACCAGTGGTGACAGACGTCCTCAGCACCTGCCGAGGGGCCCGCGACATGAGTGGCGGATGGTTTGACCCCTGGGCAGCACCAGATGGCGTCGACCCCACCGGCTATGTCAAGGGTTGGGCCGGTCAGCAGCTTCTCGAAGCGCTGCGCTCGGCCGGAGCTGTCGCGGCCCTCGTCAACGCCGGGGGAGACGTTGCGGCCTTCGGCGAACCAAGACCCGGTCGCCCATGGCGGCTCGGGCTCACCGACCCGCGCTCGACCCACAAGATTCTGGGCACCGTGCTTCTCGACGGCAGCGCCTTGGCGGTCTCGGGAACCTACGAGCGCGGGGCGCACATCTACTCACCGAATGGTGGCTCCGCGCCGTCGTCGATCCTCTCTGCGGCAGTTACCGGACCTGACCTTGGGCTCGCCGATGCGTTGGCGACCGGGCTGATGGCGGGTGGCAGAGCTGCCTTCGTCAAACTCACAGAGACCGCTGACCACCAGGCACTACTCATTTTTGCCGATGGTCACTCGATGCAGACCGACGACTTTCCGCTCGTTCGCTGACCAATGATCAAGCGGGCAAGACCTAGCGTCCGGTAGCGGTGAGGAAGTCAGCCGGTGTAGTGCTTCGCGATGTCGCCGAAGGCGTCGTCGAGGAGCGCCAGACCTTCTTTGGCCTCGGTCTCGGAAACAGTGCACGGTGGCACGACGTGCAGCCGGTTGTAGTTGACGAACGGCATCAGACCACGGCTCTTGCAAGCACCAACGAGCTCGGCCATCGGCGCATTGTCTGGCCCAGAGGGGTTGTAGGGCACCAGCATCTCGCGGGTCTCACGGTCTTTCACCAAGTCGAGCGCCCAGAAGACGCCCATGCCGCGCACCTCGCCGATCACCTGGTGGCGCTCGGCCATCTCGCGCAAACCAGGGCCGATCACGTTCTCACCAATGGCTTTCGCGTTCTCGACGATTCCCTCGTCACGCATCGCGTTAATCGTCGCGACGATGGATGCCGCAGCGAGCGGGTGCCCCGAGTACGTCAGGCCACCTGGGAACACCCGGTCGTCGAATGTCGCAGCGATCTCATCACTGATGATGACGCCACCCACTGGGACGTATCCAGAGTTGACGCCCTTGGCAAACGAGATCAGGTCTGGTTCGACACCAAAGTGCTCGTATGCGAACCAGTCGCCGGTGCGGCCGAATCCGGCCATCACCTCATCGGCGATGTAGACGATGCCGTACTTGGTGCAGAGTTCTCGGACGCCGGCGAGATAGTGCGCCGGGGGGATCAGCACGCCAGCGGTACCGACGACGGTTTCGAGCACGAGGGCAGCAATCGTGTGTGCACCCTCAAACTGAATGACTGCCTCGAGGTGCTCGAGTGCGCGGTCGGCTTCCTGCTCATCGCTGGTCGACCAGAACGGCGAACGGTAGGGGTACGGCCCAAAGAAGTGAACGATGCCCGCGATACCTGTCTCGTTCGGCCAACGTCTCGGGTCGCCGGTCAGCGTCACAGCAGTCGCGGTGTTGCCGTGGTAGCTGCGGTACGCGGCCAGCACTTTGTGGCGTCCGGTGTGAAGCCGTGCCATCCGAACGGCGTTCTCGTTGGCGTCGGCTCCACCGTTGGTGAAGAACACCTTGTTGTGGTCTGGCGGCGCGAGCTCGCTGATCAAACGTGCCGCTTCACTTCGCGTGTCGTTCGCGTGCTGCGGTGCGACCGTGGTCAGTCGCGCAGCTTGCTCTTGGATGCCAGCGATGACCTTGGGGTGCTGGTGACCGATGTTCGTGTTGACGAGTTGCGACGAGAAGTCGAGGAATCGGTTGCCGTCGTAGTCCCAGAAGTACGAGCCCTCGGCCGCGGCGATCGGGAGGGGGTTCAAGGCACCCTGAGCCGACCAGGAGTGAAAGACGTGCTTGCGGTCGAGGGCAACGACCTCTTGTCCGCGATCAGGGTCAGGTGTTGGTGCGGTCATGGTGGCTCCTCTGGTCGCGCGAGAACGTCACCAGAGTAGGACGCGGTGCGCCGGGCTCCATCACCGGCGTATGGCCCGGGAAACCACCCAGACTGATCTTGTCGGTCCGCCCGATTCGTCCTTGGCTGGAACCTCTGGACGAGAGGAGTCCTCATGTCCCCAACCATCGAGATCCACACCTTCGACAAGCCGGACGAGGTTCGCAATTTCGGGCACGGAAATCTTGCACTGCTACAGACCGCCGACGGCGAGATTGGCAAGTCGGTGTTCGAGCCTGGATGGCGCTGGTCGAACGACGTCAAGCCCATTGCACAGACCGACAAGTGCCAGGTCAGGCACCTCGGGTACACCGTGTCAGGCACATTGCATGTGCAGATGGCAGACGGTCAGGAGTACGACCTACCGGCAGGGAGCGTCGCCATGATTCCGCCGGGACACGACGCCTGGGTCGTCGGCAACGAGCCGGTCGTGATGATCGACTGGGCTGGAGCCAGCAACTACGCCAAACCGACGGGATAGGTCGAGGTAATCACTCGCTGACCAACCACGTCGCAAGAGCGCGGTCGAGAGCGGCGACGAGTTGTCGATAGCTCTCGCCAATGTCTTGCGGCAGCCCAAAACCCCCAGCCTGCTCCAGCGTCACAAACCCGTGCAGGCTGCTGCGCAGAAACCGCGCCGCGTCAATCTGCTCGACCTCGTCGAGCCCGTAGCTGCCAATGAGCGCGAGCAGTGGATGTAAGACACGGGACGCCGCACGCTCGTGGTCGTCGTCACCCTTGCGAGGCGCAGCAACTGTGGTCGCGTACCGGCCGGGAGCATCGCGTGCATAGCCCCGGTACGCATCCGCGAAGGAACGAAGCGCATCGCCGCGCGCCAGCCCGACGGCTGAACTTGTCACAATGTCGGCGAGTTCATCGAGCGAACGCAAGCACAACAAGCGACGCATCCCATCGAGACCATCGACGTGCCGATAGAGGCTCGGTACCGAGACGCCTAGACGTCCGGCTACTGCTGCAAGCGTCAGCGCATCGATGCCTTGCTCATCGGCGACATCCGCCGCCACTGAAACCACTCGCTCGGTCGTGACACCCGCTCTAGGCACGCGCCAACCCCTGAGCGAACTCGACCACGCTTGGTCCGACGAGCTCGGGGAACTCTGCGTGCGGGTAGTGACCTGCTCCGGTGACCAACTGCAGTTGTGCATTGAGGCGTCCGGCGATCCACTCCGCCTCTTCGCTGGCAGACGGGAAGTCTGGGTCGTCTGTGCCCATGACGACGAACGCCGGTGCACGGACCTCATCGATGCGAGCTTCCGCCGGTGCGTGAGAGGTGCGGGCCGTCCGTTGCAGTGCCTTCCAAGCACCTGGCCGAGCGAGGGAGGTCATCAGTCGATTCGACGTACGCCTCGTAGTCGGATGGAACACGAGCGATGAACAGACGACGGTGAAACATTCGCCACACCGACTTACCCCACGGCCGCCACAACGCCAGGCGGAACATCGTCGCCATGCCGAACGGCATTGCACGGTTGCGAACGAAGGGCCCGACGAGCACCAAACCGTCGATGGCGGACGGCCGCTCGGCCGAGGCGATCACGGCTGCACCTGAAGCCATCGAGTTGCCCATGATGATGACCGATCGGTCGAGGTGGTCGATCAGCGCGACGATGTCGGACGCCAGCGCCTCGTCATCGAACTCGGAGAACGAGCTGTCGCTCTCTCCATGACCACGGAGATCGAGCGTGACCACCGTGATCCCCGCCTCGAGCAGCTGAGGAACAACGTGCCGGTAGGTCTGCCTGAGGTCTCCGAGGCCAGGGACAGCCAGGATCACTGGTCCGTCACCGTTGGGGCCTTGCACGTCGAACGCAAGACGGCCCTCGGGGCGGTGTAGGTACTGCGTCGTTGCGGTGGTCATGGTGTCCATCAGCGCTCCTTGCTCGGTCTGAGTGCGTCGATGGGTCTATGTTAATGGACTTAACTTAAAAGTCAATACCCTTAACTAAACGACTACACGAGCGGACGGAGCTGGATTACTTCGTCTCGGCCGGGTCCGACCCCGATGGCGGAGATCTGCGCGCCCGACATTTCCTCGACCGTCTTCACGTACGCCTGGGCGTTCGCCGGGAGATCGTCGAACGAGCGGGCACTCGTGAGGTCTTCACTCCACCCCGGTAGGTACTCCAACACCGGCTTCGCATGGTGAAAGTCGCTCTGCGACATCGGCATCTCGTCGTACCGCATGCCATCGACCTCGTACGCGACGCACACCGGGATCCGATCCCAACCGGTCAAGACGTCCAGCTTGGTGAGCACGAAGTCGGTGACGCCGTTCACTCGCGCCGCGTATCGGCTGATCACGGAGTCGTACCACCCGCAACGCCGCGGGCGCCCGGTCGTCGTTCCGTACTCGTGCCCGATGTCTCGAAGCCGGTCACCGTCTTCGTCGAACAGCTCCGTCGGGAATGGTCCTTCGCCAACGCGCGACACGTATGCCTTGGCGATCGCAATCACGCGCTCGATGCGGTTCGGTCCGATACCGCTGCCGGTACATGCACCACCCGCGGTGGCATTCGACGACGTCACGAACGGATAGGTGCCGTGGTCGACGTCGAGCAGAGTGGCCTGCCCACCCTCGAGCAACACCGTGCGTCCCGCGTCCAACGCGTCGTTCAGCAACAACGACGTGTCGACAACCAACGGACGCATGCGCTCGACATAGCCAAGTAGCTCATCGACAACCTCGTCGACGGCGATTGCACGGCGGTTGTACACCTTGACCAGCAGGTGGTTCTTCTGGTCGAGAGCACCTTCAACCTTCTGACGAAGGATGTGCTCGTCGAAGAGGTCTTGAACGCGAATGCCGATGCGGTTCATCTTGTCGGCGTAGGTCGGACCGATGCCGCGTCCAGTGGTGCCGATCTTGCGGCTGCCCAAGAACCGCTCGACGACCTTGTCCATGGTGCGGTTGTACGGGGCGATGAGGTGAGCATTCGCGCTGACAACAAGGCGCGAGATGTCGACGCCGCGAGCGACGAGCCCGTCGAGCTCGACGAAGAGCACCTCGGGGTCAATCACCACGCCGTTGCCGATGACGGGCGTAACACCTGGCGTCAGAATGCCGCTCGGCAGCAAGTGCAGCGCATACTTCTGCGGCCCATCGGCAGTGGGGATGACGACGGTGTGGCCGGCGTTGTTGCCACCGTTGAACTTCACGACGTAGTCGACGTGCTCACCGAGCAGGTCAGTGGCCTTGCCCTTGCCTTCATCGCCCCATTGGGCGCCGATCAGCGCGATGGCAGGCATGCAGGACTCCCTCGAAACGCGGGGGGATTGACGCCCCACCCTAGCCGATCAGGCGAGGTTGCCCACGCGCTGGCAGGCTGACGTGATGAGCCCCTCTCTCGTCGTCGTGGCGAATGCTGACGCCGGCACTGCCGATGCGGACGCCGTCCGCGCCGCTCTGAGCGTGCTGCGGCAGGGGGCTGCTCCTGAGCTTCGTGAGACGTCGACTCCAGAAGAGTTGGACGAGGTCGTTAGCGAGCTCGATGGTCGCACGTTGGTGGTGGCCGGAGGGGACGGTTCATTGCACGCTGCGGTGAACGCCCTCAACCGCGCCAACCTGCTTGCCAGCGCCACTGTGGGGCTCATCCCTCTTGGCACCGGCAACGACATGTCGCGCACCGTCGGAATCCCCCGCGATCCGGTCGAGGCCGCACGCGTCGTCCTGGACGGCACTGCAACGCCTCATGAACTACTTGAGCGACATGAACCGCCGGATGCGGACCGCTCAGTGTCGATCAACGCAGTGCACCTCGGTATCGGGGCCGAAGCCGTGAGGCTTGGGGCGCGAGCGAAGCAGGGGCTAGGACCAGCCGGTTACCCCGTCGGTGCCGCGCTTGCTGGCGTTCGCTTCGCGGGGTGGAACCTCGACGTCACGGTTGACGGTGTGCGCCAACCTCGCGACGGCAGGGTGCTGATGGTGGGAATCTCGATTGGCCAGACCATCGGTGGCGGCGCGCCGCTCGCTCCGGACGCCGATGTCAGCGACGGCCTCGCCGACGTGACCATCGCGTCCACCACGGGTGCGCTGCAACGCGTGCGCTTCGCTACCCGGCTGCGATCGGGTAGCCACCACGAGCTGCCTGACGTCCATGCGGTTCGCGGTACCCACATCGCGATCGAAGGCGACACGGTGCGGGCGAACGAAGACGGCGAGCTCGCCGATCCGCGTGCGCGGTGGGCGTGGACAGTGCGTCCGCGAGCATGGCGGCTCATCCACCCTGCGAGTACCTAGCGCGAGATCCAGCAAGGGCAAGTGAGGGCAAGAGGGACTAGAGCCAGCGACGGATGGGCTGCACCGCGGTCTCCAGTGCTTTCTGGCTCTGCGACCGTCCGCGCCAACGCTCAAGGTCAATGGGCTTGCTGCGCTCCAGATCATCCTCGAAGTGAGAGTCGAGGGTGTTAGTCACGTCAGCATCGAGGATCGCCAACGCGATCTCCTCGTCGTGATTCATGCTGCGACGGTTGAAGTTCGACGAACCGATGACGGTGAGTGCACGGTCAACTGTCATCACTTTGGCGTGCAGCATCGACGGCTGGAAGTTCCAGATCTCGACTCCCCCGTCGACGAGCTCGGCATACGTCGACTCGGACGTCAGCTGGCACACCCGCTTGTCGGCGCCAGGCCCCGGCAGAAGCACCTGTACCTGGACGCCGGATCGCGCCTTGCCGAGTAACTGGTCGATGAAGTCGCGGCTGGGCGCGAAGTACGCAGTCGTGATCCGCAGCCGCTCTTCCGCTGACGCGATGACGACGTGAAACAGCGTCTGCATGTCGTCCCACCCGATGGACGCCGATCCGCGTACGACTTGGATCGCCGAGTCTCCGGCCTGCTTGTGCTCGGGAAACTGGTCGGCGTCGTCGAACATCGGCTCATCGGTTTCAGCCCAGTTCTGCGAAAAGCCCGCAGCCACACCGTCGACGGCAGGGCCAACGACCTTGATGTGCGTGTCGCGCCACTCGTTCTCGTTGCGGGCGTTGCCGGTCCACTCCTCGGCGATCCCCACACCACCGGTGAACGCAACCTCTTCGTCCACCACGAGCACTTTGCGGTGACACCGGTGGTTCTGCTTGAACGGCGACTTCAGCCACGGCTTGCGAAACCACTGCACGTCGACGCCCGCGCGTTGCATGCGGTCGACGAGCCCTTTCTCCATCTTGAACCCACCGACGGCATCAACCAGCAGCCGCACGCGCACCCCCGCACGAGCGCGCTCCGAGAGTGCGTCAGCGAACTGACGCGCGATGTCGCCAGTCCAGTACACGTACGTCATCAGGTCGACGGTGCGCTGTGCCTCGCCGATCGCGCCAAGCATCGCCGGAAAGATCTCATCCCCGTTGCGATAGACGGTGACGTGGTTGCCTTCGGTGGCGGGCGTCCCCAGCAGCGCTTCGAGTCGGCGGCGCAGCGATACCTCGGTGCTCATGCGCCGAGTTCGGAAGCCGCGGTCGGGCTGGAGTCGACCAGGAACTGCTGGCAGCGCTGCTCCTCGGGCATCTCGCCGATGCCGCCAGCTGCTCGCCCAAGCGCGTGGAGGCTGCGCAGGAAACCGCGGTTGGGTTCGTGCTCCCACGGCACGGGGCCGTGGCCCTTCCAGCCATTGCGACGCAGCAGATCGAGGCTGCGGTGGTATCCGGTGCGCGCGAATGCATACGCCGTCACGTTATCGCCCTTGCTCAGCGCGTCCTCCGCCAACAGCGCCCACGCCAACGCGTAGTCAGGAAAGGACGCGGCCACGTCGCGAGCCGGGGTTCCGGCGTCCAATGCCGAGCGCGCGTCGTCGTTCTCGGGAAGGAGGGTGGCTGGCGTGTCGCCGAGCAGGTTCTGAGTCACGCGTCCTTTCTACGCCCCAACGCCGAACCGCCGCATCTCGACCCCGCGCTTCGGAGTTCTTAGCGAGTGGGCAACCACCTCGCGGGCCAGATCCACGGTTCGAATGGCGTTCCCTCGAACGGGTCTGTTCCCCTCACGACAAAGCGTGAGTAGGGGCTCGGATTGGACGACACGATCCACTCGTTCAATGAACCGCCGGGTCGCTGAGTCACGTTCGAGGTGGACACGGCTTGCTCCGGCCGCTCGACGTCGAGCGTCAGGTCGAGTCCTTGGTCAATGGGCTCACCGATGTGCCACCGGCCAAGTAGCCACAACGACCGCTTCCCTGTCGAGAGAGGAACCGGGCACACGGCAGCTACGACGTACCTGCGCAGGACATCATCAGGCACGAATTTGCGCGTTCCGCAGATCATGCGCCCGGAGACCTTCTGGACGGCCGCTCCAATGATGCGACGCCCATCCTCTGGCTCGAAGAGGATCACCGACATCTGGATGATGCGCTCACTCCGGGCGTTCAGCGGACCGACGACCGCCAATCGTTGAGCCATCTCGATCTGAGTCATGGAGACTTCTGGTCCGATCCCGAGCGCCTCGGACAGCACGGTCCCAGGGTCAAGAACCCATGGCTCAGGAGGCGTGCCGTCAGCGCTGCGGAGGATGGTCCCCGACTCCGTACCGACATACTGCGCGTTCCCCGATGCCGGCACCTGAACGACGCGCGCGACTCCATTGCCCTTCCCCAACAACAGTTCGTGGGCCACCTCACCCGAGATCGATGCATCTAGCTCGGTGAGCCAATCCGCCGTCGAAGAGCGATAGACCGGGTGCCAGGCGGAGAACTTGATGCTCGGCTCGTTCGCGGTCCGAGTCCAACCGATCGGATCCTCCCGGTCACGCGCCTCACGCCACTGCGGGGCGAGGATGGCTGCCGTACGACTGTCTGAAATCTTGGCTGCTGCTGGCGAAGGCACCACCAGCACCTCTGTTATGTCCGGCTCGACTAGCACCGACGTAGAGATCAGGTGCCACGGCTCAGACGGATGCGTCCGCGAAAGGAAGGCAAGCAAGGCCGAGCCATCTTCGGAATGGCCCTGCAGATAGGCACCGTCTTCTGTCGCGGAGCCGGTCGCCACCAGGTCCACAGCATCGTCACCGATCATGACGACGTAAACGTCACCGACTGGCTGTTGACTGGCAGGCGCATCATCCGACCAAGCCTTCACAGCGCTGTCGATCGCCGCGCTGTCTTCGATAAGTGACCCGACCGGCTCCCAAGGCAGCAGCCCGGTTTCCTGATCCGGTGCACCGGCAACGTGCGTGGCTGGGTCATCGCGAAGCACAATCGGCAGTACGACCGCAGATCCCAAGGCCAGCACAGCTACCGTCGCGATCGTTGCAGCTGCCGCCATGCGCTTGCGCTGACGGCTCACCCCAGCGGCGACCCATGCACTGACGTCAGGTGGGGCGTCCAACGTGCGTCGTTCGTCGGTCAGGGTTCCGCGTAGCCGCGACTCGATGTCGGTCATCTGGCACCTCCGGCCATCGAGCTTTCATCTGAGGGGGTTTCCGCAAGGCACTCACGCAACGAACGGAGCGCCTTCGCATGCTGGCTCTTCACGGTGCCAACCGTGACGTCGAGTTGGTAGGCGGTCTCTTCTTCTGTGAGGTCCTCGTAGTAGCGGAGCACTAGCACCGCACGCTGACGAGGCGGCAGCGTTGCCAGGGCGCGCCACACTTCGTCCCTGTCGTCTAACGCCGTGTCAGCGCTTGCTACTGCTACCGAGGCCGAAGCAAGAGCGCTCACGTCCGCGGTGGTTGCCTCACGACGTCGGGCCGGACGACGCCACCACGAGAGATGCGCATTGAGAATCGCCTTGCGCACGTATCTCTCGGCCTCGCCTGGGCGTACCCGTGACCAACGGCGATAGCAGGACGCCAGCGCAGACTGCACCAGATCTTCGGCTCGGTATGCGTCACCTGTGAGGACGTGGGCGTACCGCAGCAGCGCTGTCGCACGGCCAGCGACGAACTCCTCGAAGTCAGCCGCCGCGTCTCCACCCATACTTCTGTATACGCCGCACAGGCCAGAAAGGTTGCCTTCGAGAGCCAACTATTAGGTCAGCTTGCAGGCGCCGCGTGCTGCCTGATCCAGGTGTGCATTGCAATCGCAGCTGCCGCCCCGGCGTTGATTGAACGGGTCGACCCGTACTGCGCGATCGAGACGGTGGCAATGGACGCCGCGCGCGCCGCGTCCGAGAGCCCGGGGCCTTCCTGCCCGAACACCAGCACACACGCTCGAGGCAGCTCGTACGTCTCCAGAGGAACCGCCCCAGGCAAGTTATCTATGCCGACCAGCGGTAGCGACTCAGCTGAAGCCCAGTTGACGAGGTCCGCAACGTCGGCGTGGTGTCGGACGTGTTGGTAACGATCGGTCACCATCGCGCCTCGGCGATTCCACCGTCGTTTGCCGACGATGTGCACCTCAGCCGCGAGGAATGCGTTGGCGGTACGCACGACACTTCCAATATTGAAGTCGTGCTCCCAGTTCTCGATTGCGACGTGAAACTCATGACGCCGGTCATCGAGGTCAGCGATGATCGCAGCGCGTCTCCAGTACCGGTACCGGTCGACAACATTGCGCCGGTCGCCTGACTCCAACAACTCGGGGTCGAGCTTCGGGTCGTCCGGCCACGGTTTCGGGTGCGGACCTACACCGACGACGTCCATCCATCGCAGCCTAGGCCCGCCACTACTCTTGGGTCTCGTGCACCAATCCTTCGAGCTGCTGACGACGCTTGCGCTTGGCCCTCGAACGTTGGGCCCCGACTGGCTCGATCCGCAGCAGATCATCGAGAGTCTCGGGCCATGGGCGATGATCGGGATCACTGCGATCATCTTCGCTGAGTGCGGATTGCTGATCGGGTTCTTCTTGCCAGGTGACTCATTGCTCTTCGTCGCGGGCCTGATGATCGCGGGCGACCTCATCGACACCCCCATCGCTTTGGCCTGCCTGATCTTCACGATCGCCGCCATTGTGGGCAACATGGTCGGCTACTGGATCGGTTACAAGGCCGGCCCGGCGATCTTCCGCCGTCCCGACTCCCGACTGTTCCGGCAGGAGTACGTCGACAAGACGCAGCACTTCTTCGACCACTACGGTCCGCGGGCCATTGTGCTAGCGCGGTTCGTACCGATCGTGCGCACGTTCATCACGGTCATGGCCGGCGTCGGACGCATGGATGCGCGCACCTACTTCATCTACAGCACGATCGGCGGCATCCTTTGGGCGACTGGGCTCACGCTGCTCGGCTACTACCTGGGCGAGATTGACTTCATCGCTGAGAACCTCGAGGCGATCGTGATCGGCATTGTGGCGCTGTCGATCATCCCCATCGCGTTCGAGCTACACCGACACCGGCGATCGAGCAGAAGCCCCGAGGCACCGTCCGAGAGTTAGAAGCGCACCTCGGGTGCTGCGCGCACTGTCGGATCCTCTGCTTCGAAGTACTCGGCCTTCGAGAAGTTGAACATGCGCGCCACGATGTTGGGCGGGAACGTCTCGACCTTGGTGTTGAACGTTCGCACATTGGCGTTGTAGAAGCGGCGCCCCGCAGCGATGCGGTCCTCGGTCTGTGTCAGTTGATTCTGCAACTCAAGAAAGTTCTGGTTCGCCTTGAGGTCGGGGTACGCCTCGGCCACCATCAGCAGCTGTCGTAGCGCGCCG
Organism: uncultured Actinomycetota bacterium; assembly: GCA_963712425.1. Taxonomy (GTDB): domain Bacteria; phylum Actinomycetota; class Actinomycetes; order JAHEKZ01; family JAHEKZ01; genus JAHEKZ01. Next base: position 175,402 of record CAVQHW010000002.1, read on the forward strand.
GTCAGCATGTTCTCTTGAACTGCCTGCTCCGCCGGGCTCGACCCTGGGGTCACAGCGGCAGCACGGGCAGCTGTCACGTTCTCGAACGTCTGGCGCTCGTGCGCTGCGTAACCCTTGACGGTCTCGACCAGGTTCGGAATCAGGTCGTACCGACGGTGCAACTCGACATCGATCTGTCGCCACGACTCTTCGACGATGTTGCGTAGTTTGACGAAGCCGTTGTACTGGGCGACGGCCCAGATGCCGACGAGCACCAGCACAACGCCGACCACGATCCAAACCCACATGGTGAACGCTCCCGACGCTTAAGGACTCTTCGCCTTGTGATCGTAGACCTGTGCGGTTCCCCTAGCGAGCACCGACGGGGTGAGCGTCACAACGCCCGCACCCTCGAAGGAGGTGAGGACTACTCCAGCCCGAGGTCAGCCAGCTCGTATGCAGCGACGTAGCGCAGTCCAGCGTCCTCGATGGCCTGTCTGGCACCCCGGTCGACGATCACCAGTACAGCCACGACCTCAGCGCCCGCCTCGCGCAGGGCGTCGACGGCGGTCATCACTGATCCGCCAGTCGTTGAGGTGTCCTCAACTGCAAGCACCCGGCGGCCAGCGACGTCGGGGCCTTCGATCCGGCGTTGCAGGCCGTGCTGCTTCTCGGACTTGCGGACGACGAACGCATCCAGGTGGCGTCCCCGTGCGGACGCTGCGTGCAACATCGCTGCCGCCACCGGGTCTGCGCCCAACGTCAACCCACCCACGGCGTCGAAATCAAGGTCGGCGGTGACGTCAAGCAACACCGACCCGATCAGGGGTGCAGCCTGACCGTCGAGCGTCACACGGCGCAGGTCGACGTAATAGTCGGCCTCTTTGCCGGACGACAGCACCACCCGTCCGTGCACTACGGCCTTGTTCTTGATCTGGGTCAGCAACTCATCGCGATCGGTCACGACGGTGAGCCTAACCCTGGCCACAGCCCCGTCGTGTAGACATTGCGCCATGCCAGTCATCGACGCCGTTGGCGTGCACAAGACATACCGACGTCGGGGAAAGCCACCCAAGGCCGCACTCGACGGTCTCGACCTACAGGTCGAGCGCGGCGGCGTCCACGGATTCCTCGGGCCCGAACGGCTCGGGCAAGACCACCATGCTGCGTTGCTTGCTCGGGCTCGCTCGTGCGGACGCTGGCACGATGACGGTGCTCGATCAACCGGTTCCGACGTCGCTGCCGGCCGTGATCGGCGAGATCGGGGTGCTGCTCGAGAGCCCCGCATTCTTTCCCCCGTTCACCGGACGCCTCAACCTTCGACTCCTCGCTCAGGCCGCCGAGATCCCTGACTCACAGGTTGAGGCGGTTCTCGATCTGGTCGGACTCACCGAAGCAGCTGACGAACGCGTCAAGGGCTACTCACTCGGAATGCGACAACGGCTCGGCATCGCCGCTGCGCTCTTGAAGCAACCGTCGGTGCTGATCCTGGACGAACCAAGCAACGGCCTCGACCCAGCAGGCATGCGCGAGGTACGCGAGCTGTTGCGCGAGCTGGGAAACTCCGGTGTCACCGTGCTGCTCTCATCGCACTTGCTCGGTGAGGTGCAACAGATCTGCGACACCGTCACGATCGTCAACCGCGGTCGGGTGATCGCTGGCGGCGCTGTGTCCGACGTCCTGCAGTCACGTTCGACGGGCACGATCAGCGTCGGCATCGCGGACGCCGCTGGTGCGCTGCACGACCTGCAGACCGCCGGTCTTGCCGCACGACTCGAAGGCGACACGCTGTACGTCGATGGCGTCGACGACGGTGCACAGATCGCTCAGGTGCTCGCGCAAACGAACCGCTTTCCATCGTGGCTCATGCCCGTGCAGGTCGACCTTGAACAAGTCTTCCTCGACTTGACGCAGGACGAAGGCGGTGCCGCATGAGCATCGCTCCGCTTGAGAAGCGACCGACACACAAGGCGCTGCCACTGTTGCGTTCTGAGGTCTCGCGCATCACGCATCGTCGGTTCTACCGAGTGCTCGCGATCCTGTTGCTCGCCGCCATCGCCGTGATCAGCCTGATCGTCTTCTTCGTACACAGCAAGACTGGCCCAACCAGTGTCGGACGCTGAGCTTCAGGCGACATCGGAGCGCATGATCCGAGGGTGGGAGAGATGTCTCGACCGACTACCGGCAGAGGATGCCGAACAGGCCGTGCGGACAGAGACCGTCATCGAGGATCTCGACCCTTACGAGTTCGGTCGCAGATGATCGGTACAAGGGCTATGAGTACATCCCGGTCACGCTGATTGGCGTTGCCATCGCCGCGGCGGGGGTTGCCTTCTTGATTGGTGCCAGCTCTGGCGGTGCGGAATGGTCATCGCGATCGATGACACTGCAATTGCTGTACGAGCCGCGGCGGCTCCGGCTGCTGATCATCAAGTGGCTCGGCCTGCTCATCGCCGTTGTCTCGCTGGCAGCCGTGGCCATGGTCATGACAGTCGCTTTCGGGGCGATCACGACAAGTCTCAGGGGCACCTGGGACGAGAGGCAAGCACCGGTCGATGAGCTCAGGGATCACTTCTGGCAGACGCTGTCGATCATGGGACTACGGGGTCTGCTACTCGTGGCCGTTGCTGCCACCATCGGCTACGCGATTGCCATGCTGGTGCGCAACACCGGAGCGTCTCTCGGGGTCGCCTTCGTCTACTTCGTCGTCGTCGAGAACGGCATCCGGATCGCGTTGATGAAGTACGGCACCGAACCCTTCATCCTCAGCACCAATGCGGTGGCGTCGATCTTTCCGGGCGGGCTCGATGTGCCAGGAGCCCAGAACCCCCGCGGCGGGTACGCAGACGTCCAGCTCACCAACCTCCGCTCAACCGCCACGATGCTCTTCTACACCGCCCTCATCAGCATCCCGGCCGCATGGTCATTCACGAGGCGTGATGTGAGCTGACATGCCAGACGCCCCAGGACCAGCTATCGCGCTGATCCATTCACCGCTCACCAGCGCGGCGGCCTGGGGCACCATGCCGGACGCCCTCCGCACGCGAGGGTGGCACGTCACGGTCACTGAAGTGCACGACGACGAAGAACCGCCGTACACGTCCAGGTTTGTTGCCCGTACCGCACAGCAACTACATCTGGCCGAGCCTGATGCGCACCTATGGCTGATCGGTCATGACGCGGCCGGCCCACTGCTTCCGCAGATCGCCTTCGCTCGTCACTCTGCCGGTGCACCCGTGCGCGGCTACGTGTTCATTGACGCCATGCTGCCGCGCACGCTGCGCACGAACACCCTGCTCGACGTCATGGAGACGCAAGACCCGGTCGCCAGCGCCCACCTCGCGCAACTCTTGTCGGACGGCGGGAGATACCCCGACTGGGCAGACCGCGACCTCATCGCCACCGTGCCGAACGTCACCGACCGCGCCGTGTTGCTGTCGAGCCTGCGCCCACGAGGCCTCGACTTCTTCACCGAGGCTCTTCCACTGCCCGAGGACTGGCCGGACGCCCCATGCCACTACCTACGACTGTCGGATGCCTTCGACCCAGAGGCCCGAACCGCCGAGCTACGAGGGTGGCCAGTGGCGCGCGTTGACGCCCACCACTTCTGGCCGCTGACCGACCCCGAGCCGTCCGCCGACGCGATCGCTGAGTTACTGACCAGCTAGAGCCGCTCGACCAGCCCCGAACGACGGAACCGTTCAGCACGTCGAAGAAGTTCGCGCGGTAACAGGTGCGTTCCCGCGACCATCGCCTTGTATGCCTTGCCAGACACTGACACCACTTTGCCCTTGCGCAGGTCATCCATCGCTTGCTGCACCACGTCGTCCACCTCGAGCCACCAGGTGTTGCTCGAACGGTTGAGCGAGATGCCGGCCCGCTCGTGAAACTCGGTGCGGACGAACCCAGGACACAGCGCCATCGCGCGGACGCCGGTGCCGTCGAGCTCGGTCGCGAGCCCCTGCGTGAAGACGGTGACCCACGACTTCGCGGCGCTGTAAGGGCTGAACGGCAGGAAGGCGGCCACGCTCGAGACGTTCACCACCGCGCCGCGACCACGCTCGACCATGCCAGGTAGCACCGCGTGGGTCAGTCGCATCACTGCCGTGATCATGACGTCGATCGCGCTCTGCTGCCGATCGACGTCGCCACCGATGAACCGTTCACCCAGACCGAATCCAGCACAGTTGACCAGCAGATCGACCGGACGCTCCGCGTCCATCAGGCGTTCCTCGATCGTCGCTAGGTCAGAGCGATCCCCGAGGTCTGCAGCGATCACCTCGCACGCCACCCCGAGCGAACCGAGCTCAGTCGCCAAGGCGTCGAGGCGCTCGGCATCGCGTGCGACCAAGACGAGGTCGTAACCGTCAGACGCGAGCCGTCGCGCGAACCCTTGCCCGATACCCGACGTCGGACCCGTGACCAGTGCAGTTGCCATGTGGCTCACCCTGGCACGATCTGCACATGACGACGACACGAGCACGCGATCTCGGAATCTCGTTCGACGGCGTGCCGGGCCCCTTCAATGCGATCACTGACGTGCCCGGCGTAGAGGTTGGGTTCACCACGTTGGTCGAAGGTGACGGTGAACACGCGGTCCGCACGGGTGTCACGGCCGTGCTGCCGCGGGGCAAGGCAGCCGTCGGCGACCCGTGCCACGCCGGCATGTACTCGATGAACGGCAACGGCGAGCTCACCGGTTCACACTGGATCGCGGAGACCGGGCTCTTGCACCTCCCGGTCGGCATCACGAACTCGCACGCCGTCGGCCCAGTGCATCGAGGGATCATCGACTGGGTGGTCGACAATCACCCGACCGTGGCCCGCGAATGGCTACTCCCCACCGTCGGTGAGACCTTCGATGGAGACCTCAACGACATCAACGGCCGTCACGTGACACCCGAGCACGCTGTCGCCGCGTTGGACGCCGCAGTCGGCGGACACGTTGCCGAGGGCAACGTCGGCGGGGGGACGGGTATGAACTGCTACGCCTTCAAGGGCGGGACGGGCACGGCGTCCAGGACCGTGCCGTACGGCGACCGTGAGTACACCGTTGGCGTGCTGATGCAAGCGAACTTCGGCGACCGCGACGAGCTCACGGTTCGCGGGGTGCCTATTGGGCGCATGAACCCCGACGACAATCCGTTTGCGGAGCAAGAAGCGGCGCCCGGGCATGGGTCGGTCATCGTCATCGTCGCGACGGACGCCCCGTTGCTTCCGCAGCAGTGCCAGGCGTTGGCGCGACGGGTGCCGCTCGGCCTGGCACGCACCGGAACGACCGGCTCGCACTTCAGCGGCGACATCTTTCTCGCGTTCTCGACCGGCAATGCTGGTGCGCTACAGGTCGGGTGGGAGAGCAGACCCGCTGCCGGGGTGCTGCTGTCGGCTGAGCACCTGCCCTGGGCGTACATGGACGCGCTCTACGCCGCCACGGTGCACGCGGTCGAAGAGGCAACGGTCAACGCACTGACCGCCGCAGAGACGATGGTCGGACGCAATGGGTTCCGGTCACCGGCCATCTCGCATGAGGCACTTGCGCGCCGCTGCGAGCCCAGGGGCGTTGCCGAAGGAGCGTTGACGAGGACTTGTCAGTGGTTCCGTTTATGGTTTGCAGTGCGCTCAAAGAGTGCGGCCGATCACCTGAGTCACTGAGACATCTCCACCAGGCCAGCCGCCCCGAACCGGGGCCACCAGACGCCGATCGGCACCGTCCGTTGCACCGCCATGCGTGGTGCCGTCTGGTGGAGGTCCTGTGTTTCCCGCTCCCCCGCTTCCTGCTGTCGCGGCAGATGCGCTGAGCGCGGTCTCTACCCTTGAGCAGCATTCGCGCAGACACGGCGAATGCCGAGAACGAGCTGCCCTGCTGGTGGGGATCAGGCAAGTCATCAATGTCGCCGAAGCAGCGTTCACACAGGTGCTCAGCGACTTTGACGCCAACGGTGACGGCGAAGTGCTACACGCTGCACCTAGTACCTCGGCGTGGCTACGAGGGGCACTGGGGATGGCCGCTGGTGAGGCGTCCGAACGGGTACGCATCGCCCGGGTCAGCGTCAGCGAGCTAGCACCAGCGGTCGCGGGGCTCTCGTCGATACCACCGACGGGCGAGGCGTTCGCGATGTCATACGAGCAACTGCGTGCCATTCACAGATCCGTCCGCGTGCTGCCACCGTCGCGACGCGACGATGCCGCGTCAACGCTCACCGACCTTGCAGCACAGTTGAGTGTTGACGAGCTCCGTGCCGCCGGTCGTCACCTGCGCGACGTGATCGACCCCGATGGGTCAGCCCGGCACGCCGAAGAAGACTTTGGACGCCGCTGGCTCTCGGTGGCACCGCTGCTCGACGGCATGCACTCGATCGACGGAGTGCTTGACACCGAGACTGCTGCGCACCTGACCACGGCACTCGCTCCCTTCCTGGTACCGAGTGGTCCAGACGACCTCAGAACAGCTGATCAGCGCAGGGCTGACGGGCTGGCAGAGATCGTCGTCACGGCAGTTCGATCCGGTGAGCTCCCCACCCTGAGCGGCACCTCCGTTGCGCTCCAGGTCGAAGTACCGCTCGACGGCGCTCAGTGGTCAGTCGACCCATCCCGCGATGATCGGCGTCGACTCGGCGGTCGCCGCTATTGGTCACGTCCGAAGCCGCTGGGCGCATGTCGTGTGACGCATCGGTGCGCCGGCTGGTGATTGACTCGCTCGGCATTCCGCTCGACTTGGGTCGCGAGGTGCGGGTCTTCACGTCCGCTCAGCGCAGAGCGTTGGCAGCCCGAGACCACGGCTGTCGCTTTCCTGGGTGCTTTCGCCCATCACGCTTCACCGACGCCCATCACCTCGTCCCGTGGGCTCGGGGAGGGGTCAGTGACCTCGCGAACGGCTTGCTGCTCTGCCGCTTCCACCACCGACAGGTGCACGAAGGGGGGTGGCGCATCGAGCCGGCAGACGCGAACGCAGCGGCTCACGCGGCGCTGTGGTTCATCGGGCCAGCCGGCCAGCGGTTCGAGTCAAGGCTCCCTACGCGACAAAGCGCTGCTACCGACGTTGAGGCTCGTGGCCCCTGAGCCCCGAATCCCTGAGCTCCAGACCCCTACCGGCACACCTCTGACAACCACGTCTCTCGGGTGGCGTGCGTCTGCGCCTGCACGAGGGCGAACTGCACTTCGCGCGCCCATCGCGACTCGCGCGACGATTCCAGCATGCTCCGTCCACCCTGAGCGACCGTCAGGGCGGCAACAGCCGTGGACGCGAGCACGGTCGAGCGCACCCGCAGGTCACGGCGAACTTCAAGTTGTTCCGCTCGGGTCGACCTCGTCGATGAGTCGGTACGCCTGGCGACGAACGTCAGCCACTTCTGCCCCCAGCCGCTTGGCGGCGTCTGACGCGACAACCCAGCTGCGGTCCTCGGCGAGGTTCGACAGCGCATTCACCGCGGCCCGGGCCAGTCCGAAGACGGCCGGAACAGCGTTGGCTGTTCGACACTCGTCGGTCGCAAGCCACTCACGCTTCGAAAGGACGGCCGCAACCTCATCGTCGCCAATGTGCAGCTGCTCCAAGACCGCGCTGACAGTCGATGTCCCTCGCATCGCTGCGAGCGGTAGCTCACCGCCAACTGACAGCCCCGGACGCGGCTCGGCCGGCAGCAATGCCTGCACTACTTCACCTTCAGTGCTCTCCGCCATGAGCAAGAGCACGTCCGCCAACCCCCACGACGTGATCCAGTCAAGGCGACCGGAGAACTCCCAGCCGCCTTCAACGCGCGTCGCAATGACTGTCGGACGCGGTCGACGCAGGTGCGCGAACGACACCGCTCCCAACAGCTCGCCCGTCGACAATCCAGCGGCGTATCGCTCGCGCAGTGCTGCGACTTTCGTCGTGCGCGCCGCGTCCGTCGGTGAGCGATGCTGCGCCATCACGAACCACAGCGCCCCCGACGCCGCCGCCAACCGCTCGTGCACCTCACGCACCTGCGCGGCGGTCATCGATTCGCCTACTCCTGCGGACAGAGCGCCGGCCCTCGCTAGCTCGCTCACATCCGCTCGAGTCACCCCGGTGCTCTCCATGCGCCAGGCCTCGGTCGGCGCAGCATCGATGGCGTCGATGGCCGCAAGCGCCCGGTCGAGAGGTTCGCTCGCCACGCAGCTCTCATCGGGGCCGATCAGTTCGTCAGACACAGGCACACCGTAGGTGGTCAGCGGCCCACGGCCTCCTCGAGGCGTGCGACCCTGTGCGGTATGCCAGGGCGGACGCGGGGTCGTATGCAGGGCGACGCGGGTTCGATGCCAGGGCGGACGCGGGTTCGGACGCGGGTTCGGATGCAGGGTTCGAATGCAGGGTCGGATGCAGGGCTCACGCCCACGTGCTGTCATCGCGATGCTCGCGGCAGCCCTGCTCATCGCTTCCTGCACCGGCGATCCCGAGACCAGCACATCAGACCCTGAGCAGTCAGACCCGACGCAGTCACCCAGCGCGACACCATCCGACACCACCGAGGCACCGCAAGCACCACTCGCGATCATCGTGCACCCCTCGAGGGGAGCCATCGACGTCAACGTCGCAACAGCACGCCAGGTCGAAGCAGGTGACATCAACAATTGGCGTGAACTGGGCGAGCCCGCCGGCCGCATCCGCCTGATCGATAGCGGGAGCGATCCGGGGAGACTTCGTCGAGTGGCGTCGGACGTCAACGCCATCGCAACAATCCCCGCGGCCGCACTTGATCCACGAGTGCGCGCCGTCGTCGTCGATGGCGTTGACCCCCTCACCGAGCCAGACCGCTACCCATTGCTCGTGCCCGGTGATGAGCCCCCACGTCCGGTGACGGTGACGGTCGCCGGAGACGTCATGCTGGCGCGCGGGGTCGCCGAGACGATGGGCGACGATCCGTTCGCACCGTTCCGACCGACAGCGCAACGCCTCGCGTCCGCCGATCTCACCGTTGCCAACCTGGAGTCTTCGCTATCCCAGGACGGCGCACCGATTCAAGGCACTGACTCATTCGGCGCTGACCCTGAAGTGCTCAGGGGTCTCGAACGCGCCGGGTTCGATGTCTTGTCGCTGGCCAACAACCACGTCGGCGACTACGGCCCGATCGCGCTCGAGCAGACACTGCGCCGCATCGACCGATCGTCCATCGAACGGGTCGGGGCTGGGTTCACGCTGAAGGACGCCTCGACACCAACCGTCGTCGACGTCAGGGGTACTCGGATTGGCTTCGTCGCGTTCAACTCGATCGGCGAAGCGCCAGCGGCCACTGCATCGAGCGCTGGCACAGTGCAACTGCGCATGCCGCCACGCACGGGTCCGTTCAGCCGCGACGACCTCAACGCGCTCACTCGTGAGGTACGTGACCTGGCGAAGCGCGTCGACATCGTGGTGGTCATCCCCCATTGGGGAGACCAGTACGTGAGCCGCCCGAACGAACTGCAACGCCGAGTCGCAGAGCAGCTGGCGGACGCGGGCGCTACGGCAGTGCTCGGCGGGCATCCGCACTGGGTGCAGGGCATGGAGATGATCGATGACACCCTCGTCGCCTACTCGCTTGGCAACTTCATCTTCGACATGGACTTCTCCGAACCCACCATGCAAGGCATCGCGCTCGAGCTCACTTTCTGGGGTGACCGGCTCATGTCGGCGACTCCCGTGCCCGCGGTGATTGACCCGAGCTTTGCGCCGCGATTCGTAGGGGACGACCGTGGCGCGGAGATTCTGGATGACGTCTGGTTGAACAGCTACGGCAGCTTCCGTCCGTAGCGCCAGTTCGTCAGCCCGACTCGTCAGCGCTGCTCAGCGATGAACTCCCACGCCAGCTCCCCGACCCTCTTGAGCTGCCTGGGTTGCACAACCGACGGTACGTCGCCTTCATTGTGATACCCCGCGTACGCGGTCGATCCAAGGCGGGCCGCGGGTAGACCCGCACGCTCGAACGACCAGTGGTCACTCGACTGGTTCACCTCGCACGCGAAGGTGGGAACGTCCGCCCGCCGCGCAGCGCGTTGCAGATCACGTACCACCGGCTCGTCGGTCAGCCCGCCGCCACACACCGGCACCACTGACCCCACCCCGACGCGGTCAAGCGACACCATCGCCACCAGGTTGCGTCGCTCAGCAGGCGACATTTGCGCGACGTACTCCTGCGAACCAAAGTGATGCCAATCGTCACCAGTGCCGCGCGGTTCCTCGGCGCCGAAGGCAACGAACACGACGGGTAAGCGCGTGCGCTCGGTCGCAGCAACCCGAGCCAGTTCGAGCATCACCGACGTGCCGGACGCGTTGTCCTCTGCGCCAGGTGCCTGCGGAACCGTGTCGAGGTGCGCGCCGACGATGAGGTAGCGCTGCTGTGGGTCGAAGTCAGCGGGAAGCGCCACAACATTGGTGGTGCGCCCCGCCGGCACCGTCACCCCCCACGAGTTGCCAGCCGGCACTCGGAAGGCCGGTTGCGACACCTGATAGCCCCAGTCAGCAAGTCGCCCTGCTACCCAGTCAGCCGCTCGCGCGTAGGCAGCTGTGGTCGCCTCGCGCGGTCCGATCCGCCCGGCCAAGAATCGGACCGTTCGATAGGCGCGAGCCGCTTCGAACGAGGCCGGATCAGGTGGCGGCTCGCTAGTGGGCGTGCCAGACGGGGTCACGGAGGCTGAGGGGCTAGCCGATGGGGCCGATGGCGAGGCACCGGCGTCCGGTGATTCGCCGGTGTTCTCAGATCCCCCTGAGAGTGAGCACGAGGCGGACAGCACGGCCAGCACGGACAGCACGGCCGCCAACACCACCGTCCGTACCGCAACGAGCCCCGTCATCTGAGCATCATGGCAACTACCCTGACGCCGTGACCACTGCTGGACGCCCGCGTCTTGCTCCACACTTGCGCGGCTTCGGGACGACCATCTTCGCGGAGATGTCAGCACTCGCGGTCTCGACAGGGGCAATCAACCTCGGTCAAGGGTTCCCAGACGTCGATGGACCAGCGGCGATCGCCGAGCGGGCCATCGAGGCGATCCGCACCGGTCAGGGCAACCAGTACCCACCGGGCCAGGGAATCCCAGAGCTACGAGACGCGATCGCCCAGCACCAACAACGCCGCTACGGCATCGACCTCGACCCCGCGCGCGAGGTGTTGGTGACCGCCGGAGCCACCGAAGCCATCGCTGCTGCGATGCTCGCACTCGTTGACGAGGGCGACGAAGTGCTCGCGCTCGAGCCCTACTACGACTGCTACCGCGCGGCTATCACCATGGCTCGCGGACGCCCGGTGCCGGTGCGGCTCGAACCTCCCGACTTTCGCCTCGACGTGCAGCGGCTACGTGATGCCGTCACCGCGAGGACGAAGGCCATCATGCTCAACACCCCGCACAACCCCAGCGGCGCAGTCTTGAGCCGTGCCGAGCTCGAAGCAATCGCGGCAGTAGCGATCGAGCATGACCTCATCGTGGTGTCCGACGAGGTGTACGAGCACCTGGCCTTCGATGAGGCGCACATCCCCATCGCGACCCTCCCCGGCATGGCGGAACGCACCGTCACGATCTCAAGTGCCGGCAAGACCTTCTCGTTCACCGGATGGAAGGTCGGTTGGGTCACCGGTCCAGCTGAACTCGTCGACGCCGTGCGGACGACTAAGCAGTTCCTGACGTTCGTCAGCGCTGGCCCGTTCCAGTACGCCATCGCATTCGCACTGCAGACTCAGATGTCGTGGGTTGAAGGGCTCCGAGAGTCCATGGCTGATCGACGCGATCTGCTCACCGCTGGCCTCGAAGGTGTCGGCCTCACCTGCCACAAACCACGTGGCACGTACTTCGTGACGACCGACGTCCGACCGCTGGGGTGGTCGGACGCCGATGCCTTCTGTCGCGCTCTCCCAGAGCGCGCAGGCGTCGTGGCTGTGCCCTGCGCGGTGTTCTATGACGAGCCAGGGCCAGCCGAACTAGCGCTCGTGCGCTGGACGTTCAGCAAGCAGCAGTCAGTGCTCGAGGATGCGCTCGACCGCCTCGCCATTGCACGGTTGGCGCCCTAAGACTCGTCGGCGTCGCGTTCAGCCTCACCGATCGCCCGGTCTGACAACGCCACCATGCACCCCAGCGTGCTCAGCGAGATCAGTCCGGCAGCGACGAACAAAGTCTCGAAGCCGAACCAGTCGGCCATGAACCCTCCGAAGAGAGCTCCGAACGGCATCAAGCCCCACGCCAACATGCGGTAGGCGCTGTTGACACGTCCGAGCAGCCGATCCGGGGTCACCCGTTGCCGCAGCGACACCATGACGATGTTGCCCATCACGACCGTCAGCCCGGACAGCACCAGGAAGAACCCAATCACCCAGACGTTGGTGGTCAAGGCCGGAACTGCCAGGGACGCCGAGGTCGCCACGATCATGACGATGAGGGTCTTTGAGCGACCCAACCGCCGCTGAATTCCCTCCGCGATCAACGTTCCGACGAAGGCACCGATGGCGGTCGCCGTCATCAGCACGCCGTACTGCACCTCGGTGAGACCCAACGTCGATGCCGAGCCGACCGCAAAGAGCACAAAGACCGCCCACACCGCAGTGGCGGCAAAGTTGCCGACACCGGTCAGCAACGCCATGTTGCGCAACACCCGATGGTGCCGAAGGAACCGGAGCCCCTCGGCCACGTCAGCCCGCATCGTCGTTGAGCCGTCGTGATCGGTATGAAACGTGCCGCGCAACAACAACAGCAGTAGCGCCGCGAGCAACCACACCGAGCCCGACCCCAGCAACACCAGGCCGGCACCCAGCGCGACGAGAAAGCCGCCCAGCGGCGGCCCGATGAACTCATTCGCCGTGAGCTCAGCAGCGAACAGTCGGCTGTTCGCACGCGGCAACTGCGTCCGGTCGACCACCTGAGGCAGGATCGACTGGGCGGACGTGTCATACAGCGTTTCGCCGATGCCGGCTAGGAAGACCACCACGTACAGCGACCAGATCGTTGCCACGTCGAGGGCGACCATGGTCGCGAGGACCAAGAGCAAAGCGCCACGGAAGATGTTCGCCGAGAACATCACTCGGCGACGATCCTTGCGGTCTGAGATCGCTCCGGCCTGAAGCGCAAAGACGAGCCACGGCAGGTTGCCCGCAAGCGCGAGCCCGGCGATCAGCGTCGGGCTCTGGGTGTACTGAATCGCGATCAGTGGCAGCGCGATTCCGAACACGCCGTCGGCGAGGTTCGATAGTGATGCGGACGACCAGAGCCGCCAGAAATTTCGGCCGAGCGGAAGCGCCGAGTTGTTCTCGTCTGCCACTAGACCTCTAGAACCACTTGGCGTACAGCAGCTCTTCGGGAGTGATGATGCGGCCCTCTGGAGGTACTCCGTGGAAGTGCTCGCCGATCGCTTCGGCCCACTTCGACCCACGGGCGAGGAGCTCGCGGCTGTCGGTCTGCATGCGGTCGCGCGTCACAAGGATTCCGAGATCGGCGCCTGGGTACCGATACTCACCCTCGCCATAGACCTGAAGGTAGAACGCTTCGGCGTCATCACTGACGTTGTGCCAGTCGGTCTCTTCGTGCACGAAACCGATCTCACCACGATCGTCCATGCGCCACAAACCACTTCGCGGTGCGCTCGTGATCATCTCGACCTCGTCAGTTACCTGCTTCAGCACCAGCTGCGTCCACCTGTCGAAGTCGCGCCAGCGCTGTTGCACCGCCTCGATGTCGAGCTCCCAGTCGACGTCGCTGAACTCGAGCATGTGGAAGAGGAACAACGGAATGCCGCCGTAGCGCGACGTGATCAAGTTCGTGAGCGGGGACGCCCCTGAAATCCGCGGGTTGATCTCGCCTAGGTACACGTTGCCGTCGTCATCGTCGACCAGGAAGTCGAGACAGAACACCCCTCGGTAGCCCACCTCGTAGAGCCGGTCTCCGAGGCTGCGCGCCATGCGGCCGATCTGCTTGCGGATGTCCTCGTTGAACACTCCCGGAAACACGTCATTGCCGCACCAGCCACCGCGGTACGGCGTCAGCTCGGGAAACCCGGTGATGTCGGTCTGGATGGGGCCAACGAGCGTTCCGTGCCGAGTCGCACACGCTTCGACGGTGCCAGGAAAGTGATTGATGTGCTTCATCACTTTGAGTTCTGTATCAGCGAGCACGTCGGCGTTCTCGAGAAAGTCGTCCTCACCCGAGATGAAGAACGTCGTTCGCCCAGAGTCGCCGTACGGAGTCTGAACGACGAGGTCTTCACCCAGGCCGGCGCTCTTAGCCAGTTTGCGTAACTTCTTGTAGGTCTCGGCCTTGCCCATCACGTTGGGCACACTCGCCACACCGGCCTCGTTGCCCAACTTTGTCGTAACAATCTTCGAGTCGATCTCTTCACGAAGCATCCGCGGTGGCAACGCAATCTCGAGGCCGAGCTGGTTCGCGAACTCTTCGGTCTCTTCGTCAAACATCACGAATAGTGCTTTGCCCGGACCAGTGCGCTTGATGTAGTCGATGACCTCTTTGTTGCCGAGCAAGTACGAGTTGACCGACTCGAACGACTCGAAGTCACGTGGGCCGGCGTGCGTTGGCGAAAAGTTGCGGGAGTGCCCACCCTTGAAGCTGTCGAAGTACGTCACATAGCGAAAGGCGCCGATCCACTCGTCGATTCCGAGCAGGTTGTAGGCAGTGGGCGAGACAAAGTAGATCGGCGACGTGTTCTCACGGAAGTACTGGTAGATGTCGGACAGACTCGTCAGCGTTGGCCCTTTGGACTTTCGCCGAGCGCGCGTTGCCTTCGACTTCTGCGTCTTGGCAGGCTTCTTTCCGGACGCCGTACCTACGTTGCTCATGGCCAGTCCCGTCGCCGAGGGAACCACATCTCGCCGTTCGTGTGAGGTGCTACCTGCCCGACACAGTCACGGCCTGTCGGGACTCTATAACCGTTCGTGACGGCGCGGGAGCCTGTTAGGCGATCAGGACTGGCGGATGCTCCGGCTGGTGGTCACCAGGGGGCTGGTACACCGGCGGGGGAACCGCGACCAGTGAGCGTCGCTCACGGACACCCTCGCTGAAGTCATGCAGCGACAGCAACCATCGATCGTCTGGCCACGCCAACTCAAGGGAACGTAGGCCACAGTCATAGGCAGCGGTGTACACCGTGCCCCACGTGCTCGCGGCGGTCGAGCGATGGATCGGAGGCTGCACAAACCGGTCAACCAGAGCAGGAACCGCAAACTCGGCTTGATCAGTCAACGCTGCCATCGCCTCTTCGCGCTCGACGGTGGCACAGAACGCCGCGTGTGCTGGCCACGCTGTGCTGCCTTGCCGGTTGGCGGCTGTGACAGCCCCGCTCACCTCGGCGTCTCGGTCGGGCCCGACGTAGACGATGGCGCTCGCACCCGTGGCATCGACCAACGCGATGTTGTACGCGAGCTGCACAGGGATGCGTCGAAGCATGCCAATCGCGTCATCGACAGACGTTGCGAACTCCAAGAGGTAGCGAACGACCAACCCAATTCCAAACCCGGTGCCGACAACGGGACGGCCACCGAAGGCAATGGCCACGGCCAGGCCGTGATCGTTGACGCCATCCAGAGCGCCCCACAGGCAGTCGGTCATCGCCATGACCGGTGTGCCGTGCCACTCAGATCGCAGAACCGTGTTGTCACACAGCAGCGGTGGGTAGTCGTAGTTGCGTAGCAGGACGTTGCGCTCGCGGGTGTATGTCAACAGCGAGCAAGCCGCAAAGAGCGGCGGTGGGCACCAATGACTCAGGAAGCGGGCCTCGAGGTCGCCGCCTCCGACGGCCTCGACGAGTGCGTCGTACGTCGGAGCAAGTTCTGGCAGATGGGACTCGATGGCCTGGCGACACTGTGCGTAGGTCGGACGCGCCGCCTCGCCTTGGCTGAGATACCACCGCTGGTACGCCGGCCATGCCGCCTCGAAGTAACCCAGCAGCCGACCATCCAACGCCGCGCCGGCGTCAATCGACCGGAAGGTCGTATCGAGCTCGACGACCTCCGGCTCGACGTGAGGGTGCTCACCATGAGAGCGCATGGATTCCACCGATCGAGTATGCGGGACTCCCCTCCGAAATCGGCCGCAAACCCCTCGAAATTGAGCGTCAGGTTCGCCACAGGCGGTCAGTCGGCCAGCCTCCGCACGGCGACCGGGGACGGCGGCGTCGGCGCGACTAGCATCCGTGCGTGGACCTGAAGGAGTACGCCAGCTACGACGGCCTTGGCCTCGCCGCCCTCGTAGCCAAGGGCGACGTCACCGCTCGCGAGCTGGCCGAGTGCACGATGCGGGCCGTGGAAGCGGTTGATCCCACCCTCGGAGGAGTCGTCGAGGCCTACTCCGAACGGGCCGAAGCAACCAACGACGACGTGGCGGACGGCCCGTTCCGGGGCGTCCCGACCATGGTCAAAGACCTCTTTCACGGCGAGGCAGGCAAGCGATGCGGCAACGGCAGCCGACTGAGTGCTGACTGGGTCGTGTCAGTCGACACCGCGTTCTACGACCGCATTCGCCGCAGTGGGTTGATCAACCTCGGGCGCACCACGACGTCCGAGTTCGGCATCCTCGGAACCACTGAGACGCTCGCGGCCGGCATCACCTGCTCGCCATGGAGTGCACAGCACTCGGCGGGTGGATCCAGCGGCGGTGCTGCCGCAGTCGTTGGTGCTGGCATCGTCCCGGTCGCGTCGGCGAGTGACGGTGGTGGCTCGATTCGCATCCCGGCCGCCTCGTGCGGCGTTGTCGGTTTGAAGACCTCAAGGGGTCGAGTGACCTGGGGCCCCCAGATCGCCGAGGCGTTGGCTGGCTGGGCGGTGCACTTCATGGTCAGCCGCTCCGTTCGCGACACGGCTGCACTCTTGGACGCGTTGGGCGGGCCCGCCTACGGCGATCCTTTCGTCATTCCAGCACCGCAGCGCCCCTTCCTCGACGAGGTGGGTGCGCCTGTCGAACCACTACGGGTTGCCTACTGGAGCAAACCCTGGTCAGGGCAGGACGCCGATCCAGAGCTCGCGGCAGCCACCGAGGCAACGGCTCGTCAGCTGGAGGCACTCGGTCACCACGTTGAGGAGGCGACCCCCAAAGTCGAGTGGCAGCCCTTCCTTAAGGCAATGACCGACGTCTGGGCTGCCGACAACGCCCACACTGTCGATGACCTGTCCGCGTATCTCGGCGTGGTGCCCGGCCCGGACAACCTCGAGGCGTCGACGCTCGCCGCCGTCGAGTACGGGCGCACCGTCACGGCCGGACAACTGCTCAGCGCGATGGGGCAAGCCAACACCCTTGCCCGTGTCATGGGCTGGTTCTTCTCGACCTACGACGTGCTCTTGACTCCGACGCTCGGACGCCCCGTTGCTCCGCTTCGCATGTACGACCCAGCAGACCCCATCGAGCTGTCGCACATGTTCGAGGTGTGGTCAGCGTGGGAGTCGTTCTTGCCCGCGTTCAACGCCACGGGGCAACCGGCCATTAGCCTGCCGCTGCACATGAGCGAAGGCGGCCTACCCATCGGCATGCAACTCGTCGGAGCGTTCGGGCAGGAGTCGTTGCTGCTGCGGCTGGCCAGCCAGCTAGAGGAAGCCGTGCCCTGGGACGGGCGAACTCCACCCATCCACGTGAGCCATTGACCGTTCACTCAGTGCTCGTTCCAGCGAGACCAGGCAGCTTGCTTGGACGTGCCAGAGATCTGTGCCACCTGCGACCACGACCCATGCTCAGCCAGCAGTCGCGCTGACTGCCCGACGCAGAGACCAGCCTCTTGGCTCGCGGCCAGCAGGGCCTCGAAGGAGTCAGTGTCGGGCCTGGCCGCCAGCTCCCGGAGCGTGGTGGTCACGAGAGCCGACAGGTCCTGCGAGCTGAGCTTGCTGAGGCGTTCTGCGGAGTACGGCATGTCACTGTCTATCGCAGCCGCTACCGAAGGCGCACTCGGATCTGCTCAGAAGCTGAGCGAAAGCCGCGCTCCCACGTGCGGGCTGGCCAGTGATACGCGACCGTTCCTCGCTGAGGCCGGTACTCGGCTGTGTACAACGTGCCGAACCCCGCCTCGAAGTCGAGCGATCTCAGCCCAGGTGAGCCGAAGCTCTTGACGACGGACTCTGCCGACGCCCCACGACGCTCCAGCGAGATCAATGCGTCCTGACGCTCGACGCTGCGCAGTCGGCGCGCGAGTTGTGGGTCATCAGGCACCAGGCCGCGGTGGTTGGTGGCGTGCGCCGCGTCCGAAAACTCAGGCTCGCGTCCGGGGCCGACGAATGCCGTGATGTTCGTACCGTCCGCGTCAGAGAGCGTCAGGTTGTAGTGACCGGCGACTGGCAAGCGCATGAGCACCGCTCGAGCGTCGGCCACCGTGTCACAGACTTCGAGCAGGTATCGGAGCACCAACGGGACTGCGAACCCCTCACCCGTACCGACGATGCCGCCGAACGTCAGTGATGCCACCAACCCGCGATCGTTCATTCCGTCGACGAGGCCCCACAGACAATCGCTGGTGCCGATCACCGCTCGCTTCGACCACCGGCTCGACATGCACACCCCTTCAAACAACTCTGGTGCGTAGTCGTAGTTCCTCACCATGGTGCGTTCCGGATCGGCCACGACAAGCTGCGAGCAACCGGGGGCGAACGGAGGTGGGTTCCACAGGGTCAGCAGGTGACCGACGTTAGTGCCATCACCACCATCACCAGCGCCATCCCCGCCGCCGCCCAGGGCGCGCAGCCGCTGCCATGTCGGAACCAGCTCCGGCATGTGGTCCTGAAGCGCCTGCTCAGCCTCAGCTGCCGAACTCCCCGGGCCAGGTCCGTCGAAGAACCACGACCGATAGGACGCCCAGGTGTTCGTGAACAGCTCCCGCCATTCGGCGTCAGGCACCGGTTCAGAGATGCCCGTCATCGTCAGGTGCAGGGGCGGTCCGAGCTCGGGGGCCCTCGCGGGCACTGCGGGTGCTGCGGGCGTTGCATGGCCAGGACGCGGTACTGCACTCCGATGGTGCGCCCGCCCGGCATACAACTGGCCACAGCGTCCGAGGTTTTCGCTCAGCTGGACGATCACTGCCGTGATCAGCTCGCTGTCGTGATCATCGCGAGAGCTGAACTCGTCGTACGACACCCTGAGGTGCTCGACGAGCTCTCGGGTGGTGAGCGACTGAACGGCTGACTTGAGGGGGGCGGTGGTGTCCATGTCGTCAAGGTAGCCTTGACGTTCCCCTGCGTCAACTTTTCCTTGACGCGCTTGCGCTGGGCCACACGCCCGCCGCAAGAAGTGGGGCTCCACGCGTTTTCCCACGTCCTGGGCGGGTAAGAGCATCGACGGATCACGCAAGAGGTCCCGCGCCATACCGGCGCAGACTGAAACGGG
Source organism: uncultured Actinomycetota bacterium (assembly GCA_963712425.1). Taxonomy (GTDB): domain Bacteria; phylum Actinomycetota; class Actinomycetes; order JAHEKZ01; family JAHEKZ01; genus JAHEKZ01. The sequence continues at coordinate 194,668 of CAVQHW010000002.1, forward strand.
GTGGAAGAATGTGGCGCGTGCCTGACGAGCGACTTGAGTCGCCCGATCTGTCAGTCCCGTGGACTCTTCCCACGGGACCAGCAGGGGTGACGGCCGCGCGGCAGGCAGCACGGCAGACCCTCGAAGGCTGGGGCGTCAACAGCGCCGAGGCGCTGGAAACCCTTGAACTGCTCGTCAGCGAGCTTGCCAGCAACGTGGTCAAGCACGCCGCTGGTCGCGCCTCGCTGCGCCTTGTCCGCGACGGTGATGTCGTCCGCATCGAGGTCGCCGACACCGACCCCACCCATGTCCCCGTTGAGCAGGATGTCGACGTCTCTGCGCAGAGTGGACGCGGGCTGCTCTTGGTGTCTTCTCTCGCCACATCGTGGGGGTATGACCGCGACAACCAGCAAAAGTGCACATGGGCCGAGCTCGACCTGAGCGCGTTCGTGCCGACGCTGTCGGGCTAGCCACGCTGTCGAGCTAACCCGAAGGGTGAGTCAGTCTTCTTGCAGCATCTGCTGTCGAAGGTCGGTGAGCGTGCGCGTCAAGAGCCGCGACACATGCATCTGTGAAATGCCCAGCTCCTCGGCGATCTGGGTTTGGGTCAGGTTCTGAAAGAACCGCATTTCGAGCATCCGGCGCTCGCGTTCTGGCAACCGGTCCATCAATGGCTTCAGGGCGTGCCTGTCCTCGACGCGGTCGAGGCCCGGGTCCGCAACTCCGATCACGGACGTCAGAGGGACGTCGTCATCATCTGGGTCGAGCAGCGGGTCAATGCTCTGCGTGCTGTAGGCGCGTCCGCATTCGAGCCCTTGCAGCACTTCGTCTTGGCTCACTGCTAGGTGCGTTGCTAGCTCAGGGACAGTCGGTGACCGTTTCAACTCATGGGTCAACTCGTCGATCGCCTTCGTCAATGCGAGGCGCAGTTCTTGCAGATGGCGCGGGACGCGAACCGCCCACCCCTTATCGCGGAAGTGCCGCTTGATCTCACCAAGGACGGTGGGCGTCGCGAACGTCGCAAACTCCGCGCCACGGTCTGGGTCGAACCGGTCGGCCGCCTTGACGAGAGCCAGGTAGGCGACCTGCGTCAAGTCCTCTAACGGCTCGCCACGGCCGACGAATCGGCGAGCGAGATGCTCAGCCAAGCCGAGATGGGATTGCACCAACTCGTCGCGGGTCTGAGTATCACCAGGGATACCGGAAACAGTCACTGGCAACTCAGCGGGTGCTGTCGAGCACGGGCCCGCTACGCCGCGTCACAGACACGACGTGGTCGCCATCGTCCTTGTCGATGCTGACCGAGTGAGCCAGCGCTTGCAGGATGCTCCACGCGAAGCCTTCGCTATGGGGGTCTTCACCCTCTGGTAGTCGACCGCGCAACCAAAACCGAATACCTGGAACCTCATCGCTTCCGCTGGTGGTGTCGATCTCACAACGCAGCATCCCGGTCGCGCCAGAAGCCAGCAAGACCGATGCTGCTTCATCGATGAGGATCCGGAGATCGTCGATGTCGTCTAATGAAAAGTCGAGTCGGCTGGCCAGAACGGCAGATGCGGCACGAAGGACTGCTACGAACTCGGCCTGCGCCGGCACCTCAATCGTGACACGGCCACTGCCGAGGGCTGCCCCGGCTGCCACGGCTGAGGGAGTCGCTTGCATCGCCGCCGGATCAGTCATCGGAACTGACCGCAGCGCTCGCCGACGTGACGGCGGCAACAGCGGACTGCTCATCGCCGAAAGTCTCGAACACCGCGTCCATGCCGGTCACTCGGAGAATCTTGCTGATTGTTCCCTGGGGCACGATGAATGTGAGTGGCCGCCCTTGATCGCGACAGCGCCGATGGCTGCCAACCAGCTCACCGATCCCCGTCGAGTCAATGAAGCCAACTCCGCGCAGATCGATGACCAGGCCCGCGAGGGCCTCAGACTCGGCGCGTTCCAGCCCCTGACGCAACGTTGGCGCCGTAGCGAGATCTACTTCGCCGGAGGGAGCCACGATAAGGACTCGCGAATCGGACGAGGACGCGTGTTGATCAACAGTCAGCTGCACGAATCGAACTTACCCCGCGTGCCGTCGGTCAAACCTGTCGGAGTGGGGATACTTCGCTGGCTCCGGGGTATCCCTCCAGGAACCCCCAGTCACGACAGCCGCTAAGGAGCCAGTGATGGCAGTGTTCAGATGGGTTTCCCGCATCACCCTCGTCGTTTCGACCGCCTTGGGCGTCTGGCGCCTCTGGAAGAAGTGGCAGGACCGCAAGCCGAGCACCGCCGAAGCAGAGTTGGGCAACCAGCCCGTTTAGCGCGGTGCCTCCTCGGGTATCTCCTGGCTAACCCGAGGAGGAGAACCCAATGGAGTTCGTGCTGTGGATCCTGGCCGTGATTCTCGTTGTCAGCGGAATCGTCGCCCTGATTAGAGGGCAAGTGTTGTGGGGCATCGTCCTCGTCATCGTCGGCCTGGTGGTTGGACCTGCCGGCGTCAGCGTCTTCACGTAGCGAGTCTTCACGTCGCGGGTCTTCACGTCACGGCCATGCGATGTGCCCCGCTTGATCGCTTGCCTGTCGGTCTTTCGTCACTACGCCCAGAAAGGGTGATCTCATGATTCCGTTCGGAGGAGTTCTGCTCGCCGCAGGTCTCATCATGGCTCTGGCCGTCGCCGACCGATTCGACTCTGTCGACCTGACCGCCGCTGGCTGGATTGTTGCCGGTGTCGGGCTGTTGCTGATGATTGCAGGGCTGGTCACGGCTAACTCGGCGCGTCGCACTGAGCACAAGGTGGTCGAAGACCGCCACATCACGTCTGACTGACGGCGAACACATGCCATACGGTCTCGTTCTCGACGACAAGCAACTGGCTCCGTCAGGCCTGCCATCGAGCCGCGGCCCGCTCACGGAGGCGCTGTTCGACCTCCTTGAGCGGGACCCGGCTCGAGCCCGCGTGTCTCTGCCCGAGCTGTCTGAAGCCGACGACGATCCGCTCTATGGCGACGACTCCGCACTCGCGCTGTACTGCCTGTATGAGCTCCACTACCGGGGCTTTGACGGCGTCGATGTCGACTGGGAATGGCAACCCGAGCTCCTCAGCTGGCGCCAGTCGCTGGAGCGAGCAGTAGTCGAGCGGCTGCGCGACGAGGTTGGGACCCTTGCCGATTCACCGCGCATCCCCGATGCCTTGCACGACCTCATGAGCAACGCCGACGGTCCGAGTCTGTCGGCGCATCTGCTCAAGAGTCGCAATGCCGAGCACTTTCGCGAGATGACCATTCATCGCTCGATCTATCAGTTGAAAGAGGCTGACCCACACACGTGGGCCATCCCTCGCCTCGCCGGTCACCCCAAGGCCGCGGCTGTCGAGATTCAGTCGGATGAGTACGGCGACGGCGTCGCGCGCGACATGCACCAGAACCTGTACGGCCTGAGCATGGTCGAGTTGGGGCTTGACCCCGCGTACCACGCCTACCTTTCGCTGGTTCCTGGCTGGACCCTCGCATCGGTCAACGCCGTCACGATGTTCGGCCTGCACCGCCGATGGCTCGGGGCGACAGTGGGTCATCTCGCGATGTTTGAGATGTCTTCCGTCGAGCCCATGGGCGCGAACGCAGCTGCCCTTCGGGCGATGGGGTTCGGCTCAGATGCACGGCACTTCTATGCCGTTCACGTCGTCGCCGACGCACACCATCAGCATGTCGCGGCTGACCAGTTGGCCCGGGGCCTCGTTGAGCAGCGGCCAGAACTCGCCCACGACATTCTGTTCGGCGGAGCTACCGTCATGGCACTCGAGACCGAGGCGGCCCGACGCATGATCGACGCGTGGGAGCACGGCAATAGTTCGCTACGAAGCGAAAGCCTCGCTGTCAGGGCCGGCTAGGTCGAACTAGGGCGGCTGACTCTGGGCTCCCGCAAGCTCCTCGTCCGGCAGCGGCTCAATACGTTTGGTGATGCGCAGCGCGACAAGCGCAACGTCATCCTCTAAGTCACCCTCCACGAAGTCGCGCAACTCCTTCAGCACACCGTCTGCGCACTCCTCGACATCTACGGCATGTTCGGCTACGCGCAAGAGCGCATCCGAGACGCCGAAGAACTCGCCAAGGCCATTGCGTGAATCAGTCAGTCCATCGCTGAACATCAAGACAACGTCCTCGCGTTGCATCCTCAGAGCCGTCACGGTCGGGACCATGTCTGGCTCGATAAGGGACAGCGGTGGTACCGGGTCGGTGACGAGCTCCCTTGCTTCACCCTGCCGCAGCAGGATCGGCCGCGGGTGCCCAGCACAGACGTAGCGGAGCTGATCGTCTCTGAACTCAGCTACTAGGGCCGTGACGAAATCAGCGTCCTCGACCTCACGCCCAACGGACGCATTCATCCGACACATGAGGTCACCGAGGTCGGACTCAACGAACGCCCACTCACGGAAGGCTCCTACGGCTACCGCCGAGGACAGAACGGCCGGCAGCCCCTTTCCACGCGCGTCTGCGACAAGAACCCTGAGCCCGAACGGAGTGAGGACTGCCTCGTAGGCGTCCCCGCCGATGTTCGCTTCAGTCGATGCGGAGACGTAGCGCACCGCGGCATCCACACCTTCGACATCTGGTGGGGTCATACGCATGATGGCGCGCTGTGCAGTCTTGGCGACCTCGCCGAGGGCGATCATGCGGCTGGCGTCCTTCAGGCGCGATTCGGCAGCGACGAAGCCGACCACCGACGACACCACGATGGCGACCAGCCGTGCCACCTGAGCGCTGTCGAACTCCATGTCGGACGACGCGGTAGACAGAGAGAAGGCGACAAGCGAAAGAGCCGTGGCAATGAGCACCCGCCACGCGCGCTGGACCAGGACGGCGGCCAGCATGGGCGACACCGCCACCAGACCAGTCACTTGGCCCGCCTCGTTGTCGGCCATGACCTCGTTGAAGATCAAGACCGCCACGGTGAAGGCCGAACTCGCCTGGACGCCGCGATCCCGATACCACGGGTGGATACGCCGTGCGGTTTCCGAGATCACGTCGTGAGGATTGTCGGTGGCGCCTCGTGCGTCAACTCAGCACCAACAACAGCCGGTCACCGCGGCGCTTGGGCGTTGGGAACGCGCACGCTGAGCGCCTCCGGCATCACCCGAATCTTGAGCTTCTTGACGCGGGAGCGATCGCCACCGTCGACCTGGTAGAGCCGGCTCGACTTCAGCGTCACATCAATCTTCCGCGCCTGCGTCATCTCGATGTACTTTGCCTTGGCAGTCTTGCCAGTCACCGCCCGGCTAAGAACACGAGCCCACTGCGTGGCGGTCGTGGCAGTCACCACAGCCACGTCAAGGACGCCGTCCTGCGGGCTCGCATCGTCGAAGGCGTCGATCCCGCCGAGAACCCGTCCGACGTTGCCGACGATCACGCTGCCAGCCTTGCCCGAGTAGAACTTCGCTCCGTCAACGTCTACCCGCACCTTGACTGAGGCGTCCGTGACGGTACGTACGCCGGTCAGCACGTAGGCACCACGTCCGAGGCGGTCTTTCAACGTTCCATCGGCTTGCTCGATCATGAGGGCATCGGCACCAACCCCAGCCATGACACCGAAGCGCTCGCCATTGATCGTGCCGACATCGATGGATGTCGTAGCCCCGTTGAGGCCCACCTGCACGGCCTGCTCGAGGTCAATGGGGATCTCGAGGTTGCTCGCGAAGAGGTTTCCGGTGCCTGCGGGGAGGACAGCCATCGGGACGCCAGTGCCAGCCAGCACATCGAGGCTTCGCTGCACTGTGCCGTCACCGCCCCATACGAAGATCAGCTCTGCGCCTTGCTTGAGGGCCTGCTTCACCGCCTTGGGAGCCTTCTTGCTCTTGGGGACCTCGAACCACAGCGGATCAGAGACCCCATACCGAGCAAGGGTTTCGCGCAGTTCGCTCAGGCCCCCACCGAGCGACTTCTTGCGGTGAGCGACAACGGCTACCTTCATCAGCTGGCCATCCTTGAGTCGTGGTTCACCAGTGAGTGTTTGTGCGACCCCGAGCGCCCATCAGCCGTCTGGTCTTGCGCTCGATCGAGTTCGTCGTTGCCCACGAAGGCCCGCACAGCGAAGAAGGCCAGCGCGACACACGCCACACCAAGACCGAGCCCGACGATCACGTCAAGCGGGTGATGCATGCCGCGATAGACCCTGCTGATTCCCACGATGGGACCGGCGACGATCGCCACGATCCATGCGATTACGCGCACGAGCGTGGAGCGCACATTCCACCCCACGATCACGGCCAGGCTCAGCATCAGTGCTGTTGCCGCCGCGGTGTGTCCGGATGGAAATGACGATGTCGGGGGTGACACGTCCAGCTGATTCACATCTGGACGATCACGAGGCACGACGATGGTGGACGTCACAAAGATGGTGACCTCGGCCAGCAACGCAGTAGCCAGGAGCATCACAGACGCCCATCTGCGCACGGTCAGCAAGACGACGCCGACCAGCAGGGCGATACCCACGACCGTCAGGGTGTCCCCAAGCAGGCTGCCGTAGCTCGACCAGGTTTCGCCGGTCGGGGTACGGGAGGAGGCGACCTCCTCGGGTAACTGTCGGTCCCATCGCAGTAGCGACGAGTCGCGCAGTGGGTCGGTCACGAGGTAGCCGAGGCCGACACACATCGCGAAGGCCAGGGCCCAGCCCATGGCCACTCGCGCTGAGAAGGCACCCCACCGGTGCTGGGCGTCACGGCTCAACTCAGGCTCGATGGGCTGGCTGGGGGCAGGCAATAGCGCCACGGAATACGGGGGAGGATTCACCATCGAGGTGTACCCGTTCAGGTCGTCGGGTAAACATCGGTCATGGCACCGGTACTTCTCGCGCTCACAATTGCCCTGATCTGCGGTGCTGCCGCCTTTGGAGTGCTGTCGATTCTCGATCACCGCAGTCGGACAAAGCCCGTCAGCGACGACGCGCCACCGGCGTCTCGCGTGGGGGCCGTGGCTGGTGCTCTCGTGGTGCTGGTGCTGATCGGGCTCGTCATCGGCGTGCTAGCTCGTGCGATACAGCGCGACAGCGCCGTCGTCCGTTGGGACGACAAGGTCGAGCAGTGGGCCTCGACTCACGCTGGCCCGCTCGGCACCGACCTACTCCGTCTGATCACACACCTTGGCGACACGGTGACGGTCATCGTGCTCGCGGTAGCAATCGTCGGCGCCATGCTCGTTCTCGGCCATCGCAGGCTCGCACTCTTCATGGCGACCGTGGTGATCGGGCAGTGGGCACTCGCTAACGCGATCAAGCAGATTGTCGAGCGCGCGCGTCCCGAGCTCGACCCGCTAGCTGGCTTTCACGGGTTCTCGTTTCCCTCTGGGCATGCCACTGCGGCGGCAGCGACTTACCTAGCCGTTGCCATCGTGCTGGCGGCGGTACTCCCCCGATGGAACCGAGCGCTGCTCATCGGTGGGGCTGTGGCGATCGCTGTAGCTGTGGCAGCCAGCCGCTCTTTGCTCGGCGTCCACTGGTTCAGTGACGTCATCGGCGGATTGCTGCTCGGTTGGACGTGGTGTCTGACGTGCGCGGTGCTCTATGACGTGCTGAGCCGCAGGCCGGCACCATCAGGATCGACGTCGACAGTAACCGCGTCGCCATCTGCCACCTGACCACCGATGATGAGCTTGGCCAGCGCGTCACCGATCTCGGTTTGAATGAGCCGGCGTAGCGGTCGGGCGCCGTACGTCGGGTCATATCCCTCACGGGCCAACCATGCGCTCGCATTCTCGGTCACTGTGAGGCTGATGCGGCGATCGGCCAACCGCTGAGACAAGAGCTCGACCTGTAGCCCGACGATCGTCGCCAGCTCGCTCTCGGTGAGCGCATCGAAGAGCACGACGTCATCGAGTCGGTTGAGGAACTCGGGCTTGAAGGTCGTGCGCACGACCGACATCACCCGGTCACGCTTCGCATCGCTGTCGAGCTCGGGATCGACGAGGTACATCGACCCCAGGTTCGACGTCAGGATCAGGAGGGCATTGGTGAAGTCAACGACGCGACCTTGTCCGTCAGTGAGACGTCCGTCGTCGAGCACCTGCAGCAACACGTCGAAGACCTCGGGGTGCGCCTTCTCGACCTCGTCGAGCAGCACGACGGAGTACGGACGTCGTCGCACCGCCTCGGTCAGCTGACCGCCCTCTTCGTAACCGACGTAGCCGGGAGGTGCTCCGACCAAGCGTGCCACCGAGTGCTTCTCGCCGTACTCGCTCATGTCGATGCGCACCATGGCGTGCGCGTCATCGAACAGGAAGTCAGCGAGGGCCTTTGCCAGCTCGGTCTTGCCGACGCCGGTCGGCCCGAGGAAGAGGAACGATCCGGTGGGACGATCGGGATCAGCGATACCAGCGCGCGAGCGTCGCACCGCGTCCGACACCGCGCTGATGGCTTCGCGCTGGCCTATGACACGTGCGCCCAGCTCGGCCTCCATTCGCAACAGCTTGGCGGCCTCGCCCTCCAGCAGACGCCCTGCGGGGATCCCCGTCCACGCCGCTACCACCTCGGCAACATCGTCCGGCCCAACGGTCTCTTTGACCATGGGCGTGATCTCTTCGACCGACGCAGACGCTTCGGCAATCTGCTTCTCGAGGGCTGGGATCTCTCCGTACAGCAACTCAGACGCAGTGGTGAGGTCGCCTTCGCGCTGTGCCCGCTCTGCTTCGATCCGCTTGGCGTCCACCTGCTCTTTGAGCTCGCCGACTCGGTTCAAGCCGGCCTTCTCTTGATCCCAGCGCGTTTGCAGTGCGCTGAGCTGCTCTTGCAGATCGGCCAGGTCAGCGCGCAACTTCGCCAACCGCTCCTTGGATGCCTCGTCGGTCTCGCGCTCGAGGGCCATCTCCTCCATGCGCAGTCGGTCGACCTGTCGTTGCAGCTGGTCGATCTCGACCGGGCTCGAGTCGATCTCCATGCGCAGCCTGGACGCCGACTCGTCGATCAGGTCGATCGCCTTGTCGGGCAACTGGCGTCCGGGGATGTAGCGATGCGAGAGCGATGCGGCCGCGACGAGCGCGGCGTCCTCGATCTGCACCTTGTGGTGCGCCTCGTAGCGCTCTTTGAGGCCGCGCAGAATCGCGATCGTGTCGGCGACACTCGGTTCGCCGACGAACACCTGCTGGAACCGGCGTTCGAGAGCTGGGTCTTTCTCGACGTGCTCGCGGAACTCATCGAGCGTCGTCGCGCCGATCATGCGCAGCTCACCGCGCGCCAACATCGGCTTGAGCATGTTGCTGGCGTCCATGGCTGAGTCGCCCGTGGCACCAGCGCCCACCACCGTGTGCATCTCGTCGATGAACGTGACGACCTGGCCGTCAGACTCCTTGATCTCGTCGAGCACCGCCTTCAGGCGCTCTTCGAACTCGCCGCGGTACTTGGCGCCGGCCACCATCGCACCGAGGTCGAGAGCCACCAGCCGTTTGCCACGCAGTGATTCAGGAACATCACCGGCGACGATGCGCGATGCAAGACCTTCGACAACGGCGGTCTTGCCAACACCTGGCTCACCGATCAACACCGGGTTGTTCTTGGTGCGCCGCGACAACACCTGCACGACGCGACGGATCTCGGCGTCTCGACCGATGACGGGGTCGATCTTGCCGTCACGAGCGCGCGCGGTGAGGTCGACTCCATACTTCTCGAGTGCCTGAAAGGTGCCTTCGGGGTCTTGCGTCGTAACGCGCGCGCTTCCGCGTACCCGTTCAAGGGCATCGGTCAACGACTGCTCTGTGGCTCCTGCACTCGACAACAGCTCAGCGGCTTCACTGGGGACGCTGGCCAAGGCGAGCAGCAAGTGCTCGGTGCTGACGTAGGCGTCGCCGCGCTCTTGCGCGCGTTCTTGTGCGCGTGCGAGCACTCGTTGGAAGGCGCCTGAGGCTTGGGGACCCGAGGCAGTCGCCCCTGACACCTGTGGCAGGCGCTCGACTGCCGCGTCCGCCTTGGCGGCCAGTTCGCTTCGTTCGACGCCCAACGCCTGCAGCAGAGCGGCAGGGATTCCATCGGTCTCGGCGACCAGGGCGACGAGCAGGTGGACCGGCTCAAGTTGCGGGTTGCCGGCCGAGACCGCGGCCTGCTGTGCGCTGGCCAAGGCCTCTCGGCTTCGGGTCGTGAAGTCCATGGGTGCTCCTGGTGTGAGTTAGAGCGTGGTTCGCGGTGGGCGGCGCCAGAGCACGACGGCAGCACTGTCGCGGACGGCGATGTCGCTTCCTGGAGTGGTGCTGCGCTGCAGCTGGATCAGGGCTTGGAGCGCAGTGTCGAGCTCTCGTTCGAGCTCTCGCACTCGTTCGGAGAGTTGGGTTGCGGTCTGTTCCAACTCGAGGATCCTTCGAACGCCGGTGAGGCCCACCCCATCGGCCGACAGTCGTTGGATCTCACGCAGTCGCTCGATGTCATGCGACGAGTAGCGGCGTCCGCCACCTGATGTCCGCTGCGGTGTGACAAGGCCGACGCGGTCGTACTGTCGCAGCGTCTGTGGGTGCAACCCGGTCAACTGCGCCACTACCGAGATGGTGAAGGCCGGGGTGTGGTCGAAGTCGTGAAAGCTCATGTCGTCACTCCTTCTCGGCTTGCGCTAGCAGATCGCGGCGCGGGTCGTCGTCAGCTGTCGCCTCGGCGTACTGGTGCAGCGCGTCCTTGGCCTTGCCACTGACGCGTTGTGGCACGGCCACGTCAACTGTGACGAGCAGGTCTCCGGTTTTGCTCTTGGTCGTCAGGCCACGACCCTTGACGCGGAACGTGCGCCCAGAGGGTGTTCCGGCTGGCACTTTGAGTTTCACCAGCTCACCATCGAGCGTTGGCACGGCGATCGTCGCGCCCAACGCAGCTTCGGCAAAGGTGATGGGTGCGTTCAACGTCAGGTTGTCACCCTTGCGTCCGAACAGCGGGTGCGGAGCCACGTGCACGGTCACGAGCAGGTCGCCTGCGGGGCCACCGTGACGACCAGGGGCTCCTTTACCCGGGACGCGCAGCGTCGCCTGGTCTTTGACGCCAGCGGGTACGCGCACGTTGACGTTGCGGGTTTGCATGGTGACGCCGACACCACTGCAGGTGGGGCACGGGTCGTCGACAACCTGTCCGCGTCCGTGGCAGGCACGACACGGTTCGGCGAAACCGAAGCCGCCCTGCTGTCGAACGGTTTGGCCACTGCCACCGCACGCCGCGCACGTGTGTGGGCTCGTGCCTGCCTTGGCGCCAGAACCACCGCACGTCACGCATGCGGCCTCTGAGCGCAACGCCAACGAGGTGGTCACGCCACGTGCGGCGTCACGAAAACTCAACGTGACGCGTCCGGTGAGGTCATCGCCCTTGGCGGCTCGACGTCCGCCGGCGTGACCGCCAGCTCGCCCGCCCCCGAACAACCCACCGAGCATGTCGCCGAGGTCGGCGTCACCGAAGAGGTCGCCCAGGTTGACGTTGGGGCCGCCCGGGCCGAATCCACCGCCACCGGCCGCACCGCTGAATGCGCCGCCGTACTGGCGCATCTCGTCGTACTCACGACGCTTCTCATCGTTCGACAGCACGTCATAGGCCTCAGAGATCTCTTTGAACTTCTCTTCGGCCTTCTCGTCGCCGGCGTTCGCGTCGGGGTGGTACTGCCTGGCGAGCTTGCGGTACGCCTTCTTGATGTCGTCGGCAGATGACGTCTTGGTGACCCCAAGCACTGCGTAGAAGTCTTTGTCGAGGTAGTCACGAGCGCTCATGGGTCACCTCCTTCGGTGTCTTAGTGTGGTTATCCCCAGAATGAGTGCGGAGTTTGCTGCGTGGGAGCGGGTGAATGCGTCGTTCTTGGTTACGAGGGTGGGTCGGCGACGGCGACGCGTGCTGGACGCAGCACGCGTCCGGCAAACCGATAGCCGGGCTGGAACACCGCGACGCACGTGGTCTCGGTGACCGAGTCGTCTTCGGTGTGGGTGAGGGCCTCGTGCACCGTCGGGTCGAACGGCTCACCTGCGGTGCCGTACTTCTCGAGGCCCAACTTGGTGGTGGTTGCCTCGATGGCTTCGGCCACCGACTTGAACCCGCCAGATAGTTCGTCGTGCTCGCGAGCTCGATCGATGTCATCGAGCACCGTGAGCAACTCGGCCATCACCGCGGCGGTCGCCTGATCGCGCACCTGCTCACGGTCGCGGTCAACGCGCTTGCGGTAGTTGGCGTACTCAGCGTGCACTCGTTGCACATCAGCGGTTCGTTCGGCGAGCTGCGCCTCGAGCGCTGCTAGGTCACCCTCGACCAGAGCGGCCGCTGCGTCTTCGGCCTGCCAGGGGTCGGAGGCGGCCGACGGCGATGACGCCGCGGCCGCCTCTCTCACCTGGCCGGTCTCGGGGTCGATGCGTCGCTTGTCACGAACGACCGGCCCGTCATGTTCGCGACCTTCGTCGGGTGCACTCATGATGCGCGCGAACCCTCAGACCCGGCCTCGCTGTCGTCGCTACCTTCGTCGACCACTTCGGCGTCGACGATGTCGTCATCGCTGGCACCGTCAGTTGCACCACCGGCAGCAGCGCCAGGAGCGTCACCCGACTGGTACATCGCGGCACCTAGGGCTTGGCTCGCGGTGGCGACCTTCTCGACAGCAGACTTGATCGCCTCGGTGTCGGTGCCCTCGAGCGCCTTCTTCAACTCGGCCAACGGTTCGGCGACATTCGCCTTGGCGTCGTCCGGAATCTTGTCAGCGTTCTCGTCGAGGAAGCGCTCAGTTTGGTAGACCAGGGCGTCCGCAGAGTTGCGAACCTCGGCCTCCTCTTTGCGTGCTGCGTCCTCGGCAGCGTGACTCTCGGCGTCCGACATCATGCGATCGATGTCGTCCTTGCTCAACGCCGATCCGCCGGAGATCTTGACCGAGTTCTCTTTGCCGGTGGCGAGATCCTTGGCGTGCACGTGCACGATGCCGTTGGCGTCGATGTCGAACGTGACCTCGATCTGCGGGATACCGCGAGGAGCCGGCGGCAGACCGGTGAGCTGGAAGTTGCCGAGCTTCTTGTTGTACGCGGCAATCTCGCGCTCACCTTGGTACACCTGGATCTCAACCGAAGGCTGGTTGTCGTCAGCGGTCGTGAAGATCTCGGACTTCTTGGTCGGGATCGTGGTGTTGCGCTCGATCAGCTTGGTCATGATGCCGCCCTTGGTCTCAATACCCAGTGACAGCGGTGTCACATCGAGCAGCAGGACGTCTTTGACCTCGCCCTTCAGCACTCCGGCCTGAAGCGCAGCACCGACAGAGACAACCTCGTCGGGGTTCACCGACTTGTTCGGCTCTTTGCCGTCGGTGAGCTCGCGCACCAGATCGGCGACCGCCGGCATGCGCGTGGAGCCGCCGACCAGGATGACCTGGTCGATGTCGCCAAGCTTGACGCCAGCGTCCTTGATCACGGTCTCGAACGGACGGCGGGTGCGCTCGAGCAAGTCGTGCGTCATGTTCTCGAACTGCGCACGAGTGAGGGTCTCGTCAAGGAAGAGTGGGTTCTTCTCTGCGTCGATCGTGATGTACGGCAAGTTGATGGACGTCTGGGTCGAGCTCGAGAGCTCGATCTTCGCCTTCTCGGCCGCCTCGCGCACACGTTGCATCGCCATCTTGTCTTTCGCGAGGTCGATGCCGTTCGCTGCCTTGAAGCGGTCGACGAGGTGCGTCACGACCGCGTCGTCCCAGTCATCGCCACCCAGGTGGTTGTCACCACTAGTGGCCTTCACCTCGACGACACCCTCGCCGATCTCGAGCAGCGACACGTCGAACGTTCCGCCACCGAGGTCGAAGACCAGCACGGTCTGCTCGAGGTCGCCCTTGTCGAGCCCGTACGCCAGAGCAGCCGAGGTCGGCTCGTTGATGATGCGCAGCACGTTGAGCCCAGCGATCTCGCCAGCCTCTTTGGTGGCCTGTCGCTGTGAGTCGTTGAAGTAGGCAGGCACCGTGACGACTGCCTCGGTCACAGGCTCACCGAGGTAGGCCTCGGCGTCCCGCTTGAGCTTCTGCAGCACGCGCGCGCTGATCTCTTGCGGCGTGTAGGCCTTGTCGTCGATGTCGACGCTCCAGGTCGAGCCCATGTGGCGCTTGACCGAGCGGATCGTGCGATCGGGGTTAGTGACGGCTTGGCGCTTGGCAACCTCTCCGACCAGCACTTCGCCGTTCTTGGCGAACGCGACGATGCTGGGGGTGGTGCGGGCACCTTCGGCGTTGGTGATGACGGTGGGTTCGCCACCTTCAAGGACCGAGACGACCGAGTTGGTCGTCCCGAGGTCGATTCCGACGGCTCGGCCCATGGTGATGTGCTCCTTCTGTTCGGTACTGCTCTGCTGGCTGTGCGGCGAGAGCCATCAAAGAACATGAGTCGCCTCGGCGCAAGTCTGTCAGTTGACATAACGACGAGGACCCCCCGAATCTTCCGGGGGGTCCTCGTCGATCTCTGAAATCTGTGTGATCTAGGTCACACGCTCACCTGGGTCAGCGAACTACTTCAGGTTCACCGTCACTGGCTTGCTCTTCACCGAGTCGAAGACCCGGCCAGCGCCGTTCTTCTGCTTGCACGGCCTTACCCAGCGTCCGGTACTTGGACGCCTTCGAGACCTTGAGCTTCCACTGCGCGGTGCCCTTGGCGGAGGTCTTGCCGCTCTTGACGGTCTTGAACGTGTTCCTCGACTTCGGCGACTTCTGCAGCGCCACCGGCAAGCCCTTGATCGTGTCCTTGCTGTCTGGACGCGAGAGCTTGACCGTGAACGTGACCTTGCTGCCCTTCTTCACCCTGGTCGAACTCGCCTTGATGCTCGCCTTGTTCTTGGCGAGCGAGACGCGGGCAATCTTGGTGCTCATGCCGTTGACGACCGACTGGTTACCGACTACCCCGACACCCACACGTCCCACGGCGAGGTGGGGTCGATGGATGCACCAGTCGAGTTCCACCACGGAATCGGGTTTCCGGCCGGGTTGGCTACCGCGGTACCACGCGCGACGAACCGCGCACCGGTCCACTTGCCACTCGATCGCCTTGCGGGTCATGACCGCCAGCGAAGGTCCAACTGGCGCGTGCCGTGAGTCGTTGGCGGTGACGATGACGTTGCCGCCCTTGTCGATGGCGAGGTCGGGGCTGAACCAATCCGGCACCCGAGCCGGACTTCAGACGTGCTTCGCTGCGAACTGCAGCGAGACGCCTGATCCCGTGTTGATGCCGAAGACTCGGACCGCAGCGCTGACCACCGCTGTTGATCGTCGCGCAGCGTAGAGCTTGTTGTTGCGCCACGCACGCACCGGTGAACTCAAGTCCACCGAGGTCCAGCGGGTCACCGCCGGCTGGTTCCACGAGCCGGCGGTGCTGTCAGCGGCTGGCCTGGGTAGACCACGTTCTTGCTGAACACCGGCTCGTTGGTCGTGGCCGCACCGGTGTAGGTCGTCACCGTGATCTCGCCCTGTCGTTGGCATGACGTTGTCGGACGGGATCGCGACGAACGCGTTCGCCTGCTTGGTCTGGTTGATCGCAGGCTGCTGACCGTCGTAGGTGTTGTTCGACCGTGGCAGCCCACGCACCGATCTCGTCACCCTTGTAGTAGGCCTGCTTCGGGAAGATGAAGATGCGGTTTGCCACCGACGGCGTCGGTCGGGTCATCGGCAACTGTCGTGATCACGATCTTGTCGGACGTCACGCCGATCTTGGGGTGCGACTCATCGACGTCCCTGACATGCGGGGTCCTCGTCTGTGCGAGGCATTCGCCGCGAAGAGCACCGTGCTTCGCCACTTCTTGTTGGTGAAGGGCGTGGCAACGCTGCTCTTGGAGATTCGCATCGCCAGACCGACGTCACCGCTCGTCGTTGGTGATGGCCACCGCGATAAAGCGCTTGCCGATCGGGTCGTAGACGACCGCTGGCTGCGTCACCGTGTAGTCGGCGCTGGCGAGCGAAGAATGGTTGAGTGTCTTGTTGCTCTTGGCCGGCGTCGCACCGGTCGACTTCGTGAACGCACGAATGCTCGACACCAGTCGCCTGGACTACCTGCTTGGGACCGGTAGCGACCGAGACTCCTTCGGCGACCCGGCACCTTGAATGCCGTTCATGATCTGCAGGATCTGCGTGTTCTTCGCCGACGGTAGCCTTGGCGGCCACCCGCGTCACGGAGCGCTTGCGGCACCCGGCGTTCGAGCGCTCGCCGTGCCCGCGGCGTCCGAACTGCCCGAATCAGCCGCAATCGCGTAGAAGCTGGGCCCGTCGGCATCGACCGCCGTTGCGGTGCTTACCGGTACCAGGACCAACCCAGCGACCAGGGCACCGGCGACCCCCAGGGACGCTGCATGCACGGGACGAACAGTCACGAGATTCCTCCAGGGGGTCTGATAGAGCACGCGACAGTGCCCCCGCCTGCCGCGCAACTGCCACCGTATTGGCCGAAGGGCCTCGGGGCCAGCGCCCAAGGGCGTGGCTCGCCTCTGCATATTGGATCCACTGGTCGACCAGTCAGTCAGATAACGGTCGTGGCACGATCTGTTCCGATCCTCGGCACGACCCAAGCCAAGGGCGGCATCGGTCGCTAGGCTCCCCCGACGACTTCCCTTGGGCGGCAGCTGAGGTCAGCGCCGTACCGATCCTTGTCACCTGGAGGAGCAGTGCCCCCAGCCCTGGCCATCGGCTTGCTGATGACCCTCGTCGTCGCCGTCGTTGCCGGCCGTCGCGTCTTCATGCTCACGCGGCTCATCGGCGTCGGCCAGAAGCGACCGTCTGGCAGCCTGCCCGACCCGCGAGCGGTCGTGGAAACCCAGACCGTTGAGGTCTTGGGCCAACGCAAGCTGCTGAAGTGGACCATCCCAGGCATCGCGCACGCGTTCGCCTTCTGGGGCTTCATTGTGCTTGGGCTGACCATCGTCGAGGCCTACCTGTCGATCGCGAACCCCGAGTGGACGATCCCGATCATCGACGAGTGGGCGATCGTCGCGTTCGTCGAAGACCTCTTCGCTGTTGCCGTCTTGTTCGCGCTGGCCGTGTTCACCGCGATCCGCATCAAGCAGAACCCCAACAACCGCGGACGCGCCTCGCGCTTCTACGGCTCACACACCGGTGCTGCGTGGCTCGTCCTCTTCATGATTTTCAACGTCATCTGGACGCTGCTGCTCTACCGCGGCGCGAAAATCAACTCCGACCATTTCCCGTACCCCGACGACCTCGCGTTCGGGTCGCAGTTCTTCGCGACGTTGCTCGAGCCGCTAGGCGAGCACACCAACGAGGTGCTCGCGACGGTGTTCGCGCTGGTGCACATCGCGGTGATCCTGTCGTTCTTGGTCATCGTGGTCTACAGCAAGCACCTTCACATCTTCGTCGCACCGATCAACGTCATGTTCTCGCGGCGTCCGAACGCGCTTGGCCCGATGCTGCCCATGTACTCAGACGGCAAGCCGATCGACTTCGAAGATCCGGGCGAAGACGACATCTTCGGACGCGGCAAGGTCGAGGACTTCACGTGGAAGGGTCTGCTCGACTTCGCTACCTGCACCGAGTGCGGGCGATGTCAGTCGCAGTGTCCGGCATGGAACACCGGCAAGCCGTTGTCACCGAAGCTGCTCATCATGGCCCTTCGTGACAACGCGTTCGCGCAAGCGCCGTACCTCATCAAGCAAGCGCACCCTGACTACCTGGCCTCGCACGGTGGTCCAGCCCCGGCAGTGCCAGTCGAGCTATCCGACTTCTCGCAGTCCGTGCAGGACGCCGCGGCGCGTCCGCTCGTCGGTACGACTGAGTACGACGACCACGGTCACGGCATCGGCGGTGGCGTCATCGACCCGGACATTCTCTGGTCATGCACCACCTGCGGTGCCTGCGTCGAGCAGTGCCCGGTCGACATCGAGCACATCGACCACATCACTGACATGCGCCGGTTCCAGGTGCTCATCGAGTCTGAGTTCCCATCCGAGCTCGGTGGTCTGTTCAAGAACATGGAGACCAAGGGCAACCCCTGGGGAATGAACGCATCGTCACGCCTCGACTGGGCTGCCGACCTGCCGTTCGAGATCAAGGTCGTCGACGGTCCGTTGGAAGACGACACCGAGTACTTGTTCTGGGTCGGTTGCGCCGGGGCGTTCGAGGACCGCGCGAAGAAGACCACGCAAGCAGTCGCCGAGCTCTTGCACATGGCCGGAGTCTCGTTCGCGGTTCTCGGTGAAGGTGAAACGTGTAGCGGTGACTCGGCACGACGCTCTGGCAACGAGTTCTTGTTCCAGATGCTCGCGCAGCAGAACGTCGAGACGATGAACGAGGTTGGCGTCAAGAAGATCGTCGTCACGTGTGCACACTGCTTCAACACCTTGCGCAACGAGTACCCGCAGGTGGGCGGCCACTACGACGTCGTTCACCACACGCAGTTGCTCAACTCGTTGGTGAAGGACGGCAAGCTCACACCGGTGTCATCGGTCAACGAACGCGTCACGTACCACGACCCGTGCTACCTCGGTCGACACAACAAGGTCTACAGCCCGCCGCGTGAACTCATCGAGACCTCCGGTGCTGACTTCGCCGAGATGCCGCGCAACTCTGAGCGCGGCTTCTGCTGCGGAGCGGGTGGCGCGCGGATGTGGATGGAAGAGACCATCGGCAAGCGCGTCAACACCGAGCGCACCGAAGAGGCGATCGACACCGGCGCGAAGACTATTGCCGTCGGATGCCCGTTCTGTCGCGTCATGCTGAGTGACGGCGTGCAGACCGTTCAGGCCGACATGGAGCGCGAAGAGCAGGTGCAGGTGGTCGACGTCGCACAGTTGCTGCTCAAGGCAGCGAAGAACGGCGCCACGAGCTCGTAACCCGAGCGAAGGAATTCGCCGGAGATCTCTTCCCAGCGGGAGCACCTCAGCGCACACTGGATCACCAGCAAGTAGCGCACCTTGGGGGAGGACGCCATGAAGCGGATCAAGCAGTTCGTGCACCGGGCGTGGACCCGGATCAGCATCAGCCGCTACCGGCAGAAGCAGGTCGCGATGGAGCGGCGAGATCGCGATGTACTCGAGCGTCTTGAGCACCAGGAGAACGGTGGCAGCCCCTATGGCCCGCCGCCGATGGGGCGCATGGGCTTCTAGCCCGGTCGGGCCCGAAAGCCTCTCGGTGTTCCACACTGTAGAACCGCTGTCGCACGATTTGGAACGAGTCCAGATCGCGTGTTCCCATAGTGGAACAACGTAAGTCCACTTTCGACCTGCCCAGGTCGGTCCTATTCAGAGGTGTGCTGTGAGTTCTGTTCTATCCGCTGCCGAGCACTTCGCGTCGCGTATTCAGCGCTGGCGTTTCGAAGAGCAGGAGCGCCTTGAGTTCCGTCGTAACCGCAGCGCGAGCGAGCGCGTCGCGATGGCAAACGCCGGTGTGTGGACCTACGGATCGCGTCCCACCGCAATCTGATCAGTCGGACGTCGATATGTCCGTCACGTGAAAGTTCAGGTACGACTTGCTCGGCGTTGGTCCGCGTTGCCCTTGATAGCGCGAACCGTACTTCGCTGATCCGTACGGGTGCTCTGCCGCCGACGAAAGTCGGAACAGACACAGTTGGCCGATCTTCATTCCTGGCCACAGCTTGATCGGCAGAGTTGCGACGTTGCTGAGTTCGAGCGTGACGTGTCCGCTGAACCCGGGGTCGATGAAGCCGGCCGTTGAGTGAGTGAGCAGGCCAAGGCGTCCGAGCGACGACTTGCCTTCGAGGCGTCCAGCGACGTCGTCGGGCAGCGTCACGACTTCATAGGTGGACGCGAGCGCGAACTCTCCCGGATGCAAGATGAACGGCTCGTCGCCGCTGGGTTCGACCAGGCGAGTGAGCTCGGGTTGTTCTGCTGCAGGATCGATGTGCGGGTAGCGATGGTTCTCGAACACCCGAAAGAAGCGATCAAGGCGCACGTCGACGCTGGACGGTTGAACCATCGCCTCGTCAAAGGGGTCAAGGCCCACACGTTCTGCGGCGATCTCGGCTTTGATGTCACGGTCTGAAAGCAGCACGCCCGGAGACTACTAGCCGCTTACTGCAGTCATCCCGGGGTCATCGCAGCAACGCCGATCTCAGTTGGCTGACCAGCCATGACGCGTAGCTCTCACTGGTCCACCCGCGTTCACCAACGAGCCCGGTGTACAGGCGCGGGTCTGTGAGGGCCCACACGACGTCGGCCGCGGTGTCCGCGTCCATCCCTTGCTTGAGTCGTGCCGGGTCGATCAAGGAGACGAACTCGGCCATGCCAACGCGACGACCCTGCTGGCCTCGTGTCACCTGATCTCGCACTTGCTCGTCGACACCGGACGCCTGCAGCAGCACTTCGTGCAATGGCGCGAGTCGCTCATGTACCTCGGTGACAAATGCCGCGAGCAGCTCACACTGGCGACCCGCATCGTCGGATGCCGCAGCGACTTGTCGCGCCACCTCGCGCTCAGAAACCGGGACGTCCTCGTCGTCACCTGTGATGCCGACGTCCACGAGTCGCTTGAGCAACCCAGCCTTACCGCCGAAAGCGGCGGCAGCGGTGGCTGGCGCGACACCAGCACTTTGCGCGACGTCGTTCATCGTCGTTGCGGCATACCCACGTTCGATAAACAGCGCACGCCCGGCCTCGAGAATCTGCTCTCGCGTCCGAGCTGCCCCCTGTTGCCGACGGCTGGCGTCATACGAGCGGCTTGACATCTGGTGAACTTTCTCTAGTGTCTTCACTATCGAATAGTGGTAACGCTATCGTACTGCAAGAATCCCTGATTGACGAGACCTGAGGAGACCCGATGTACGCCTTCTGCCAAGACATGCCAGGCATCTCGGTCGACGAGCAAGCCAAACTCAACCCGTTGCTCGCCCCCGATGCGCTGGACGGCTGTATCGCCCACGTGGTCGGCCCGATCGATGGTGGCTGTCGCATGATCGACGTCTGGGAGACCGAGCAGCAGTACCGCGACTTCCAGCAGCAGCACCTGTACCCAGCGCTCGCCAAGCTGCAGCAGGACCTGCCCATCCAAGACACGCGTGGCATGCCGCCATTCACTGTCCTCGAGGTGACCGGCGCCGGACACGTCGCACGCGTCTGACCCTTTCCGTCCCGCTTCGGAAGGCACGTGCCGGGTCCGTCAGGCGCACGGTTCGTGCGGCATAATCACGGCTGCGGAGGCTTCGTCGCACCGCAGCGCGGGTGTAGTTCAATGGCAGAACATCAGCTTCCCAAGCTGATAGTGCGAGTTCGATTCTCGTCACCCGCTCCCACCCGGCGAATCGACCGGTCGATGCTCACGGCAATGCGCTCGAGGTCTTGCGGGTGTCACCGGACATGATCGTGCGGCGCATGCTGCGTCACCTGGTCGACTGGCCAGTCCCACCAGGCGGCTCGCAACAGTCGCTCGACGTCGTCCGGCTCGAAGCGCATGCGAACCACCTTGGCCGGGTTCCCAGCGACAACCGCATACGGCGGAACGTCACGCGACACCACGCTGGCTGCTGCGACGACCGCTCCGTGACCGATCGTGACCCCGGGCAAGACCAGCGCCTGGTAGCCCAGCCAGACGTCGTTGCCGACGACCGTGTCGCCGCGGCTCGGCGCTGCCATCACCAGATCCATCGTCGTCGTCCCATGGCGGACCGAACACGCCGAACGGGAACGTGGACGGCCCCAGGTCGGCGTGGTTGGCGCCCGGGAGCAAGAAAGCGTACTCCCGCGGCGATGGCACAGAACCGGCCGATGACCAGGCGCTCAGGGCCGAAGCCGTAGAGGACTGCCTTCGACTCGAAGGCGGTCGCGTCCGTCGGGGTCGTCGTAGTAGGTGTACTCCCCGACGTCGATCGTCGGTGAGGTGACGACCGACTTCAGGAACACCATCCGGTCTTGTCCGGGGATCTGGGTGCACGACCGTCGGATCGGGGGCGTTCAGGGGTTCAGGCATCGCTGGTGTCTCCTCATCTGTCCGCTGATGGGCTGACGAACGCTGTCGACGACCTCGCGTAAGCCGCAGCAAGGCGTCGCGGACCGCGGCGTCCTGCGATCCGCAAGCTCGCTCGCGACGTGCGCGCGAACGGGCACGAAGAGCTCCGACCGCCTCTCGGTGGGCCCTCTGGCCCGGCCGGCGTCAGGCGTATGCGGTACGAGCGGCGGTCGTCGGGATTCGGTATCACGGGCGACGTGACCGCGAGCCTCGAACCGCTTGACGTAGCTGGACACCGTGGTGGCCGGGGCGGCCATCCATCGCGACAGCTCGGTCGGCGTGCATCGTCGGCGCGGCGGTCAGAACGGAGTAGATGGCGAACTCATCGCCGGTCAGGCCCGCCGGTGCGAGAACCGAGTCGAGCAGGTCCTCGGTGGACCGCGAGACCAGCCAGACCATGAAGAGCGCGTCGACGTCTTCGTCGCGCACCTCTGCCGGCGACAGGGGCTTGACAGATTTATTGCGAGATCGCACCATAGTGAGATAGTACTACGAATTCGCAGTACTTGCACAGTCGAAGGGAGGGTCCATGACCCAGCATCTCAGTCGTCGCCGGCGGGACTGCCGGCGACGTCATGACCGTTCGTCACCTGCGAGCCAGCGGGCCGAACCGACAGACCTGGGCAGCGTCCTGGCGGAGGCGGCCCGGCAGCGTCCACGGCTCGACGGCGGGGCCGCTGTCGCGCCCAGGACCCGATCGTGCAGCGGGCGCGACGTCAGCTGGTTCGCGGCGAACCACCCCGTGCTGGCGGAGCGGCAACGAGGGATCGGCGACGAGTTCGGCGTCGACCCCGACGACGACAGGTGGGACCTCGGGATGCTGGGAACGTACGAGGTTCCTGCCGGGTGCTCCGCGTGTTCTTCCCCGAAGCGCCACCACCAAGGACGGGCACGCCGCTGCTCGCACGCAACTTCGACTTCCCGCTCGCCACCTACAGCGCAGATCCGGGGGCTGCCGCCGCTGCCGAGCGAACGGTTCCTGGCCGCAGATCCCGTGGGTCGTCGAGCTGCACCCCGACGACGGGTATTCCTCGCTGGTGATCGGGATCATGGACGTGCTCGGTGGGCATGGACGGCATCAACTCGCAGGGCTCGTCGGTCTCGCTGCTCGCCGACGACGAGTCGCCGGACCCAGAACCGTCCGGTCGTCCGCAG
This sequence comes from uncultured Actinomycetota bacterium, assembly GCA_963712425.1. Classification (GTDB taxonomy): domain Bacteria; phylum Actinomycetota; class Actinomycetes; order JAHEKZ01; family JAHEKZ01; genus JAHEKZ01. The sequence continues at coordinate 217,680 of CAVQHW010000002.1, forward strand.
GTCGGGCTGTCGGAGCAGCAGATCGTCCGCTACCTGCTCGACACCTGTTCGACGGTTGACGAGGCGAAACAGGCACTGCTGCTGGCCAAGCAGTACTACCTGTTCGTTCCGGTGCCACTTCCTCGTCGCGGACGCGACTGGACGCGCCTTCGTCTGGGAGTACTCGCCGGGTCACAACATCGAGCACATCGTCGACGCCGTCCCAGACTCGACGTGAAGCCCTGGTGTGCACCAACCATCTGCTGCACCGCTGGCCGCCGGCATGGGCACTCCCCGATGACGCACAGGTCAGGTGTCGCCGGACAGCACGTACCAACGCTGGCGCGCGTCTCGACGCCCGAGTCACCAACGGCTGTCTCGTCGATCGCGGACGCCGCCCGCGAGCACCTCGCGTCGGTCGCCTTCACGGCCCCCGACCCAGCGGTGCGAACGCTGTGGAACGTCGTCTACGACCTCGAGTCGCTGCACCGCAGACGTGTCCTTCTACCTGCACGACCGTGAGGGCCGGAGCCAGCTACAGCCCGCCACGTGCGCTTCGCCCTCGCTGACCGACCCTGGAGGACCCATGCCTGACCAGCACCCACAGCATCCACCGACACTGTCCGAAGTCAGTCACCGGAACGGAGCCACCCGGGCTGCAGGACGCTGTCGCCACACTCATGCGCGACGGGAAGGTACCCGGGCTGTCGTTCTCGGTCGTCGACAGCGACCGGCAGCTCGTCGCCGGCGGTTTCGGCTCAGCTGATCTCGCAGGTGAGGTGCCAGCGACTGCCCGCACGGCATACCTGTGGTTCTCGATGTCGAAGATCGTCACGGCGACGGCGGCAATGGCACTGTCAGAGGCCGGGCAGCTCGACCTCGACGCACCGGCTGACGAGTACGTCCGGTGTCTTCGAGCGCCGGGAACGCGTCAACCGTCGACTCGACAGCTGCTCAACCACACGGCCGGTCTCGGCAACCCGCTTCCGATCCGTTGGGTGCACCCAGCCGACTCGAGTGGCCCTGACCCGGCTGACTTACTGCGGCGGCTGATGGCGCGCAGGCGGGCCTACCGTTATCCGGTCGGGGAGGCCGCCAGGTACAGCAACCTGGGGTACCTCGCCGCCGGTGAGGTCATGGCAGCCGCCGCGAACACCTCGTTCCCGGCGATCGTCGACCGTGACGTCCTTGAGCCAGCGGCGATGAGCAGCACCGAATTCAGCTACGGCGCTGATGCGGTGCCGGCCACCGGCTACGTGCGGGCACCTCTGGTCACCCACCCGGTGTTGCGCGGCATTCTTCCGAGAGGTGTGGTCGGCGAGCGTCACGGTCGCTACCTGTCGCTGAACCGCTTCTATGTCGACGGACCCGCGTACGGGGGTCTCGTAGGCGATGTTGAAGATGCTGGCCGGTTTCTGCGCCTGCATCTGGGCGACGGCGAGCTTGGACGGGAAGAGGATCCTCACGGCGAGCTCCGTCCGTTCCATGCGAGTTCTTGACCAGACCGGAAAGCCCTTTGAGCACGGCATCGGCTGGTTTCGCCGACCCACCACGGGCCGCGGTGACTGGGTCGAGCACTTCGGTGCGGGCGCGGGGTTCTGGAACGTGATGCGCCTCTACCCCGATCGCGGGATCGGCATCGTGGTCATGACGAACAGCACCACGACCTACAACTTCGAGCCGTTGTTCGCGCTCTTGTCTGATTACTTCACGTCACACCGCAGCTGAGTGCGACGCGCGACACCTCGGCTGAACGCACATGGGTGTCGCCACCGAGTCGAACCCGGTGGCGACACCCGTGCGGATCACTCTGTCCTGCAGGCGGATCAGTGGTGCATGTGCATCGCAGCGTCGCCGGTCATCCGCGCTGATGGCATGCGCACGTAGGCGACAACTCCAACGAGAGCGGCAAGGCCAGCCGCCGCGAGGAAGGCAGCGGAGAACCCGTCAACGATGCCAGCCGGATCGGTGAGGGTGCCTGCGGCGGTCGCTACCGCCGACAAGACTGCGACACCAAGGGCAGCACCGATCTCGTGCCCGGTCATGAGGAATCCGGACGCCATGCCGGCGTGCTGGGCAGGGATGCCCGCCATCGCGGTGACCGCGACGCTGACAAACACCAGGCCGACGCCGAACCCGAGAACGAGCAAGCCGGGAAGCATGTCAGTCATGAAGTCCGCTTGCCCGCTCGCAAAGGAAAGCAGGACGGCGCCGACGGTGACGATCGCGAGGCCTCCAGCAGCAACGTTGCGTGGCGATGTACGGCTCAACAGTTTGCTTGCCGCATGGGTGCCGACCGTGATGGCGAGCGCGAGCGGAAGGAACGCGACACCAGCGCGAAGAGCCGAGTACCCCATCACGCTCTGCACGAAGATCGAGGTGAGGAACACGGTGCCGACGAGCAGAGCGGTCGCTCCCAGCATCACGGTCGTGCCGGACACGAGTGTCGTGACCTTCCAGGTGTGCGGAGGCACGAGCGGGCGAGCGGCGCGGCGTTCGATACGGACGAACGCTGCGAGCAGCACCGCAGAGCTGGCGAACGCAACAAGCGTGCGAACCGAGACCCAACCGTGTGTTGAGGTACTTGCCAGTCCGTACATGAGCGCCCCGAGTCCACCGATGACGGTGAAGGCGCCGGGCAGATCGAACTGGGCGAAACGAGCAGGGGCAGTCTTCTCCTTGGGCAGAACCTTGAGCCCGAGGGCGAGAGCGGCGACGCCGATCGGCACGTTGACCCAGAAGATGAGCTGCCAGCCCGCCCACGTGGTGAGCGCACCGCCGAACAGCACGCCTGCAGCGACGCCGAGGCTGCCGACGGCACCCCACAGCGCGAGACCCTTCGTGCGCTGGGCACCCGAGTAGGTGGTCATCACGAGCGAGAGGGCGGCTGGTGTCATCAGGGCCGCGCCAAGCCCTTGGGCGGCGCGGGCTCCGATGAGCTCGGCCGCGCTACCGGCGAATCCGCTGAACAACGACGCACCCGTGAAGATCGTCATTCCGGTCAAGAACACCCGACGGCGCGGCAGCAGGTCAGCGATCCGGCCGCCGAGCAGCAACCCGCCGCCTGAAAGCAAGAGGTAGGCCGTCACGAGCCACTGCAGATCGCTGCTACCTAGGCGCAGCGACTCTCCGATGGCTGGCAACGCCGTGTTGACGACGGAGATGTCCAGGACCACCAGGATCTGGGCTGTGAGCGCGAGGGCGAGGACGGTCCACGGCTTGCGCGGTCCAGCGTCAGACTCGGGGACGGGGTTTCCTGGGTTCGGGGTATCCGTCTGTGCGGTACCTGTGGCGGTATCTGTGGCGTGCATGTCGACTCCTTGGGTCGGTCTTCGAAACTGCAGGTCGGGTGCTACTGAGCGTGGTCTGGACGCGGAACGGTCGCCCCGGTCGAATGACCGGGTTCCCGCCGCGTCCGCTGGGTCCCGGCGCGGGTCTCCGGCGTCAGCCGCGGAACGGGGCGGCCTTGATGGCCAGGGAGAAGGCGCCGTAGCGGGTCAGAAATGCGCCCCGACCGCTTGGCACCTGCTGTGCCTCAGCGCGGAACGCCGCAGCGAACTCTCGCTTGAACCCGACGCGTGGGTACTCCGCAAGGATCTCCGCGATCTGGTCGGAGGGCAGCTCCCACGCACGCAGGCCCACGACGTCCAGGCCAGCACCGGCCGAGAGCAGGAACGCGACCGGCCCTTGCGCCAGCGTCACGCCGGGGGTGTGGTGCAGCGTGATGGCGTCTCGCAGGACGTCGGTCGCGGCGGTCGAGAGCCCGACGTCTTCGGCCACGTCTCGGGCCACCTGCGCGCTGGCCCGCGTGAAGTCGACTCGAGGCACGGGGGTCGGTAGCCCGACGTCGTGCAGCAGCGCGGCGGCGTAGAGCAGCTCGTGATCAACGTCCACGTCGTGCAGCTCGCCGAGGGCCGCCCCGTACGCGTACGTCCGATACGAGTGGTTCAGCAACGCTGGGCTCAGTCGGCGCTGCGCCACCTCGTCGGCTGCGCGGGTGAGGAGCCGAGTTGGGAGTAGGCCGCTGATGGCGTGCGACTGAGGCTCGGCGGCCGGAGTTGACCCGCAGCAGCATCGAGAGCCTGCCGATGGCCATGGTCGCGTGCGTACGCGCGAGGGGCAGCAGCAGGCTGCGGCGCTCCGCGGCGGTGAGCTGCCCGCCGGTGCTCTCCACCCAGGCATGGGTGCCAAGGTGCGGTCGGGTGCTGCTGGTCGGTGTGCGCTGGTCATGGCGTCTCCTGATGGGCTGCGGCGTCCTGGGCCGGTCCGTCCCGGCACTCCGCTGCGCCGAGGTAGTCCACGTTCGCGGCCCAGCGCATCGGTCGCCCCGGCGAAAGCGCCAGGGTTGGCGCGAGCCGGCCCCGTCGGTGGCGTCCGCGGGTTAATGTCGCGGTTGTGCTGTTCGGAAGGGACGCCGAGAGGGCGCTTCTGGACGCGCTCCTCACCGACGCGAGCGCGGGCAAGGCGGGAACGCTGTTGCTGCACGGCGAGCCAGGGGTGGGAAAGTCCGCGCTCTTGGACGACCTCATCGCGCACACGGGCAATGACGTCCGGGTGCTGCGCACCCAAGGGGTCGAGTCTGAAGCGCCACTCGCATTCGCCGCACTGCATCGATTGCTGCGTCCGGTGTATGGCCTGCTCGACCGGCTGCCCGAGCCGCAGGCCCGGGCGCTGCGGGCGGCATTCGGCGAGGCGGATGACGTGCCGGTCCAGCCGTTCTTGGTTGCGCTCGCGACCCTGTCGTTGCTCACCGAGGCAGCCGAGGACGCTGCCGTGCTGTGCGTCATCGACGACGCACAGTGGCTCGACCAGGCCACCGCGGATGCGGTCCTCGTCGCCGCGCGACGCTTAGGCGCAGACCGCGTCGCCATCGTGTTTGCTGCCCGCGACGGTGAGGGACGGGCGTTCGCTCCCGATGATGTCCCCGCCGTCGCACTGACCCCCCTGACCGATGACGCGGCGCGCGCTGTTCTCGCCGAGGCGACCGATGGTTCCCTGCTCGACGAAGTCGCAGACCAGCTGATGGCTCAAGCCGCTGGCAACCCGCTCGCCCTCGTCGAGCTACCGACCACCCTGTCCGGCGAGCAGCTCACCGGCGCGGCACCGATGCCCACCGAGCTACCCCTGACTGCCGGCATGGAGCGTGTGTTCCTCGATCGGTGCCGCCGACTACCCACCCCAGTGCAGACCATGCTCTTGGTCGCCGCGGCAGACGACTCGGGAAGAGTCGCGACCCTGCTTCAGGCAGCAGCGGTGCTCGGGGTCGACGCGAGCGCCCTTGACGATGGCGAACGGTCTGGGCTCCTTGTCGTGAACGCCGACAACGTGGCCGTCCGGCACCCGCTGGTGCGGTCGGCCGTGTATCAGGCGGCGACGAGCAGGGAACGCCGCGAAGCGCATCGCGCCCTCGCCGAAGCCGTGGACCCAACGGAAGACCCCGACCGCTACGCGTGGCATCGCGCCGCCGCTGTTGACAGCCCCGACGAGGTGGTCGTGGCGGGGCTGGTTGCTGCGGGAGCGCGTGCCGAACAACGCGGCGGATACGCCGCTGCGGCCGCCGCCTTCGAGCGCGCGGCCGCTCTCACCGCCGGGGAGCAACCCCGCGCCTCACATCTGTACGCCGCCGCGCGCAATGCTTGGGCAGCCGGACAGACACCCCAAGCACGCACGCTCGCGGCGGCGGCCCGAGAGCGCGCCGACGACCGAATCTTGCGTGCAGATATCGACCGACTCCGCGGACGCATCGAGGTCAACGTCGGATCAGCTATCGACGCGCACCACATCTTCAGCACCGCCGCCCGCGCCGTGTCAGCTGACGACATGACCCGTGGCCTCGATCTGGCGGTGTCCGCTGCGCTACTGAGCACCTACGGCGCCGACAGCGGCAGCACCGTCGACGTCACCGCGCTCTCCGCGCGTGCCACCGCCGCGGAAACCGCACGAAGCCGCTGCCTTGGGCATCTGCTGCTCACCATCACCGACGCCTCGGCGAATCAATGGGCAACCAGCCTGTCGTCGCTGCGGGCTGCACAAGATGCCGGAGCGGACGTCGGTGAGCTAGACGTTCTATCGCACCTAGGCAACACCTCCCTGCACCTCGGCGACGACGCGGCGCACGGTCGCTACTTCACGCAGATGGCTGCCGGTGCCCGCGAGGCTGGTGCGGGCATGCTCGTCCTCTACGCCTTGCCACGTCTTGGCTTCTCGCAACTCGTCACCGGCCAGTGGGCCGCGCTTCGCAGCAGTTCTGAGGAGACACTCTCGCTCAGTGTCAGCGCCGGGCAGCGCAGTCTTGGCGCCGTACCGCTGGGCTTTCTCACGCTGCTCGCTGCGCTGCAGGGCCGTCCCGCCGCCGAGTACGACGCGCTGTTGGCGGATCTGGACGCCGCGACTGGGCAGCCACTCGGGGTGCTCGCCGACCCGGTGCACGACCTGATGCGCTGGGCGCAAGGCACCCGTGCCGCACACGAGGGTGACGCCCGAGCTGCGCTGCACCACTTCCGCAGCATTCGGTTGAGCACGCTTGGCCGACTGGCTGCTCTCGACCGCATCGAGGCGGCCGTCCGAGCCGGCGAACTCGAACAGGCAGCGGCCTGGGTCAAGGAGTTGACCCCGTTCGCCGAGGGCACCCGATGGCCGTGGGCGCTTGCCGTCGTCGACCACGGTCGCGCGCTGCTTGCCGAACCCGCGGACGCGCCTGACTTCTTCGATAGCGCCCTGGCTCATAGCGCCTCGGTCGAGGCCGGAGTCGGCTGCCGCCCGTATGACATGGCGCGAACCCACCTGGCATACGGGGAGCACCTTCGTCGTTCGCAACGCCGGGTCGACGCGCGCACCCACCTTCGGGCGGCGCTGGAGACCTTCGAGGACTTGCGCGCGGAGCCGCTAGTCGCGCGGGCAACCCAAGAGCTTCGCGCGTCCGGCGAAACCGCACGCAAGCGTGACCCGTCGACCCAGCTGAAGCTCACACCGATGGAGCGCCAGGTCGCCGAGCTCGTGGGTCAGGGCATGTCCAACAAGGAGATCGCCGCCCAGTGCTGGGTGTCGCACCGGACCGTCGCCTTTCACCTGCGGAACATCTTTATGAAGGCTGGAGTGTCCTCGCGCGGCGAGCTGGCGCAGCTGGACCTGGAATAGGAACAGTCGTCCAGCCTGCTGACAGGCGACTACCTGCCCGCCTGGGTAGCAAGAGGTTGAACAGTTCACCCTGATTGCCCTCATTCCCCCTCGGTCTGATGCCGACAATGGCTAGGACCGAGGGGGTCTGATGAACCTTGCCCAACGCACGGTGCTTGCCACGGTGGCTACCGCACTGACCGCCGCCACTCTTGCCTCAGCCGTGCCAGGAGCGGTCGCAGGGGAACCCGCCGAGCCGGTGCTTCCGACCGCTAACGCCAAGTGGGACTACCAGATCGGCAAGCCCTACGCCCCACGCGATGGCGTGACGGTGGTGTCGCGCGACCGCGAGGCGAACCCGCTCGAGTACGCGTACACGATGTGTTACGTCAACGCCTACCAAACCCAACCTGGCGAAGTTCGTTGGTGGAAGAACAACCACCCACAGCTGCTCCTGAAGAAGGACGGCAAGTACGTCGTCGACGGGTTCTGGGGCGAGATTCTTCTTGACGTTGGAACCACGGCGAAGCGTGAGCAACTGGCGTCCATCGTGGGGGAGTGGATTGCTAAGTGCGGCGACGATGGTTTCCAGGCGATCGAGCCGGACAACCTTGACTCGTGGACGCGGTCACGCGGACAACTCACGCGTGACGACAACTTCGCCTTCGCGGCGCTCATGATCGACCGAGCTCACGCCGAGGGGCTCGCGATTGGGCAGAAGAACGCAGCGGGCGCTGCACAACGTGGCGCGGACCTCGGGTTCGACTTCGCAGTCGCAGAAGAGTGCGGTCGCTGGCGCGAGTGCAACACCTACATCGACGCCTACGGCGACCAGGTCTATGTCATCGAGTACCGCGACCAAGACTTCAAGTACTCGTGCGAGCGGTGGGGAGACCAGCTCTCGATCATTCGTCGCGACCTGATGGTGAGGGCGCCAGGTTCTCCGAAGTACGTGTACAAGGCCTGCTGACTAGGACCGAGGTGTTTGGGTCCAGCTCAGGACGCAGCGACTGACGCGTGCCGTCGCGGTAGCACGAGCAGCGCGCCGACCAAGAAGCACACGGCCCCAAGGAACGTGCCGCCGTTCGACCACGCCGAGTTGAGCAACTCGTTCGTGGAGGGCAGCACGAACGCTCCGATGGCGGAGATGCCGAAGAAGATCGAGCCGAACATGTTCAGCGCGCTGATGGTCCACGACCGGTCGCGCGCATGACCGTGTCGGTGGCGACGGACCTCGGGCATCAGCGCAATCGCACTCGAGACCAAGAACAGAATTGACCCGACCGCGTCCGGACGCCAGATGACTTGGTCCGACACCGACTGCGTCCCAATCGCCTCGACGACGCCCCAGAACGTCGTGACGTTGAAGGCGAGCGTGCCGATCCACTGCACCCATGAGCTGATCCACGCCGGGTTTGAACTGCGCAACGCTTGGCCGGTCGACAGTTGTTCGGAGCCGACCCCAGCTCGCCAGCCCAGATGCATCTGGATGCTGGCCGCGCTGGTGAAGAAGATCGACCCGACGAAGAAGATCACCGCCGCCACGGTGGGCTCCCACCGGGTGTTCTGGCTGATGGGGACGCCCACCGCAAAGCAGAAGGAGCCAATAGCGAACAGCCACCCCATCCAGCTGGTCGCACGCAATGAAGGTGTGGGCACGGCGGAATCGTAGGCGCGCCTGCTACCCGCCGAGGCCACGCCAGGCAGGCTTCAAGTCTGGCGTTGCCGCTACCGATGAGTAACATGGAGGTTACTCGCCAGTAACTGCGGCAAGGAGGTCTCGCGATGGGCCACTACCAGGCGAACCTGCGCGACCAAGAGTTCATGCTCTTCGAGGTGCTCGATCGCGAGGCGGCGCTGGGACGCGGTCGCTACGCCGACGTCGATCTAGACACGGCTCGATCGCTGCTGCGCGAGGCGCAGCACCTAGCCGAGACCACCTTGGCGGACGCCTTCGTCGTCGGCGATCGGACGCCACCGGAGTTCGACCCCAGCACGAACAGCGTCCGCATGCCGCAAGACTTCGCCAAGGCCTTTCACGCCTACCTCGAAGGCGGATGGGCCGACCTCGATCTGTCGCCCGAGCTCGGCGGATCACCGGTACCGCCTTCACTGCGATGGGCCATCGCCGAGATGGTGCTCGGGTCAAACCCCGCGGTGCACTTCTTCTCGACCGGGCCGGCGTTCGCGCGGCTCTTCTACGACCTCGGCACTGACGAACAGAAGCAATGGGCGAAGGTGTGGGCCGAACGTCGATGGGGCGCCACGATGGTGCTCACCGAACCGGACGCCGGAAGTGACGTTGGCGCAGGGCGCACTACGGCGTCCCAGCAAGCAGATGGTTCGTGGCACATCAGCGGCGTGAAGCGCTTCATCACTTCGGGCGAGCACGACATGACCGACAACATCGTTCACCTGGTGCTCGCGCGACCTGAGGGCGCAGGGCCTGGCACCAAGGGGCTGTCGCTGTTCTTCGTTCCGAAGTTTCACGTCGACTGGGACACCGGCGAACTGCTCGAGCGCAATGGCGTGTACGCGACAAACGTCGAACACAAGATGGGGCTGAAGGCGTCCACGACGTGTGAGCTGACCTTCGGTGAACGCGAGCCAGCTGTCGGGTGGTTGGTCGGCGAGGTGCACGACGGCATCGCCCAGATGTTCAAGGTGATCGAGTTCGCTCGCATGATGGTGGGCACGAAGGCGATCGCCACGTTGTCGGCTGGCTACCTCAACGCACTCGAGTACACCAAGACGCGCGTGCAAGGCGCTGACCTGACGCAGGCGTCCGACAAGACGGCGCCGCGGGTCACGGTGATCAACCACCCCGATGTGCGGCGCTCGCTGATGACGCAGAAGGCATACAGCGAAGGGCTCAGGGCGTTGATGCTGTACGCCGCATCGGTGCAGGACGCCGTCGAGGCTCGCGAAGACTCCGGCGAGGACGCGACCGCCGAGCATGCGTTGAACGACTTGCTGCTGCCGTTGGTCAAGGGGTACGGATCGGAGAAGTCGTACGCGTTGCTCGCTGAGTCGTTGCAGTGCTTCGGAGGTTCGGGGTACTTGCAGGACTACCCGATCGAGCAGTACATCCGCGACGCGAAGATCGACACGCTGTACGAGGGAACGACCGCGATCCAGGGCATGGACCTGTTCTTCCGCAAGATGGTGAAGGACCAGTTCGCGGCGATCACTTCGCTGGGGGCCGAGATTGGCGCATTCGCCGCGATTGATGGCGACGGCGCTTTGGCAGTCGAGCGTCAGCTGTTGGGGCGCGCACTGCAGGACGTGCAGTCGATGATTCAGACCATGGCCGGCTTCGCGATGGCGTCGGCGTCCGACCCGGAGCAGATCTATCGTGCCGGGCTCAACACGACGCGGTTGCTCTTCGCAGTCGGCGACGTCGTCGTCGCGTGGCTGCTGCTGCGCGGGGCAGCGGTGGCGCTTGCGGCGCTGGACGGTGAGGTGTCGGCGTCCGACCGCGACTTCTACGCCGGCAAGGTGGCGTCGGCGCGCTGGTTCTGCGCGCAGGTGCTGCCGCATGTGCGTGCCGAGCGCCTGTCCTGGAGGGCACCACCCTCGACGCGATGGAGCTGCCGGAAGCCGCGTTCTAGACCTCACCAGCGTGGTCGGGTGGCGGCGAGTCACGTGGGAGGCCAGGGGAAGCGTCAGCTCTGCCTCGCCGTCGGTCATGATCTCGATCGGGACGCCCCAGTCCTGTTGGTGAATGTGGCACGCGGGAAACTCCGCATCGCCGTCATCGCAGGACGCCACCCGTGCCGAGACGTGCAGCACGCCACCTTCGACGGCGTCCCCGATCCGGATCACGCGACGCAGCGCATCGGCAGGGCCAGCGCCTTCTTCGAGCAGCTCCGCCGGCGTGGCTGACACCGCAACGTGGACGGCAGGCCCGTAGCGGTCGTCGAGCTTCTGACCGGGTGGCGGCGTGAACAGCACCTCGACGGCGATCGTCCCGGGGCGCAGCGACACCGTCGGACGCTGCGACGACATGTCTGACGCCTTCACCATCGTCGCCTCGGTTGGTAGCCGGACGCGGGTGAGTTGATGCGCGGCCGACTCGACGACGAGCAACTCATCACCGAGCGCCATCACACCGCTTGGCTCGGCGAGGTCGCTAGCGATCGTCGAGACGGTGCGGGTGTCGGGATCGAACCGGCGGATCGCACCGTTGTAGGTGTCGGCGATCGCCACCGAACCGTCGGCCAGCACGCAGCAGTCGAGCGGATGCTGCAGCAGCGCCTCGGACGCCGCACCGTCGACGTGACCGAAGTCGAACAACCCGCTGCCCACCTCGGTGGTGACAACGTCGTTGGTGACGCGACGCAGAGCCGACGTCTCGGCGTCCGCGAACCACAGCGTTCCTCCGTCAGACGACACCGCGAATCCAGATGGCTGTGCGAACCAAGCCTGCATGAGGTCGCCGTCGACGAGGCCCTCTTGCGTCGTGCCAGCGCGCACGGTGAGGCGTCCGGCGACGGGGTCGTAGCTCCAGAGTTGATGGTTGCCTGCCATCGCGATGGCTACCTCTGACCACGCCGGCATCCACACGACGTCCCACGGCGAACTCAATGGGTGTGTCGGCGAATGCATGGTCTGGCAAGCGGGTCGCCCTGCATCCACTGCTCACCGGTTCCGGCCAGGTTGCGGACGCGTCCGTCGCGCAGTCGGACTCCGCGCAGCGCGTGGTTCACGGTGTCTGCGACGACCACGTCGTAGCCCACCTGCTCGCGAACGTCGGCAGGAAGCAGGCACAGGCCGTTGGGTTCGCTGAACTGCGCGGTCTTGGCGCGTTCCCGATCGATAGCCGCGTGTTCCGGTGCCGATGCGTCTGATGAGGGAACCGCTCGTCGGGTTGACCTGCGCGAGGGAGTGATGCCCGGCGTCCGCGACCAACAGGCGTGCGATCGGGTAGCAGCACTGCCTTAGCCGGGAATCGCAGTGTGGTGTCGTGGGACGCCGCGTCAGGCGTGAACGCGGCGTCCGGGTGCAACGTTCCGCGCGACTGGTAGTCGCTGACCAGCTGCTCGAGCAGCATGTCGATCGCGTGCGCATGACCTTCGCCGGAGTGCTGTGCGACTACGTACCCCTCAGGGTCGATCAGCACGAGCGTCGGCCACGCGCGCACGGCGTACTGCTGCCAGGTCTCCAGGTCGGGGTCGTCCAAGCACCGGGTGCGCGACCTCGTAGCGCTCGACGGCGGCCATCACGGCCTCCGGCGTTGCCTCGTGCGGAAACTTCGGCGAGTGGACGCCGATGACGACGAGCTCGTCGGCGTACTTCTCCTCGAGGGGCCGAAGCTCGTCGAGGACGTGCAGGCAGTTGATGCAGCACCCGGTCCAGAAGTCGAGCAGGACGAAGCGTCCGCGGAGCTCAGTCAGCGAGACAGGCGACCGCCGGTGTTCAACCACCCTCGACCCTGCAGCTCGGGCGCTCGAAGACGGACCACCCGCCGAGGTTACGCGTACCTCTCTCGGTCATCGATCGAGCTTGACCACCACAGGATCTCTGGCCGGCACCGCACGAGGTCCGGAGCTGACAGTGACCGGTCGGTCCGGTTGGGCCACCGCTAGGGAGGGTCGAATGCCCCGAGACTCAGTACGCGCTGCCGGGTGAGACGGTCACCGCATGTCACCGTGGCTCGACAGCACGCGGCCATCGACTCGTCCAGCCGGCGCGTCCGCAGTTCAGGCGATCGAGACCGGATCCCTCCGGCAGGCATACCTCGATCGGCGCATCCGTCCGCAGTCTGAGGTTCGGCAACGCGACGTCGACCTCGTCGTCGACCTCAGCGAACTGGCTCTGGGTACCGCAGGTCGCCCGAGCACACTGACTCGCCAGGTGAGCGGCTCGGATACGCCGAAGTCTCGATCTGCTCGGATACCGGCGGCGACGCCCAAGGTGCCTACTTCCCGGCTGACGGCGGTTGAAGACTGTCGAGGCTTGGTCCGTGCCAGGCGAAGATCCAGCGGAAGTGATCGCCGTGTCCTGGGATTCAGCCGAGGACGAGTACGCGATCCTGATGCGAGCCCCAGCGTTCGGGAATGAATAGTCGGTGTTCAACCACCCACGAACTTCCAGTGCTGGCGCACGCAGACGTACCACCCGCTGAAGTTACGCGGTTCCGGCGTGCTTTCGGCGGCCCCGAGGGGGAATAGCGGGCACTGGATGAAGAGTAAGCGCAGATCAGAGGCCTGCGGTGATTCAAGTTGGTGGACCTTCGGAATCATTGTATAGTTTTCCTATCGGAATGGTTGGTTTTCTTCCCCTCGGGAGGTGCGCCCATGTCGATCGAACGTTTGGCACATATGTCCGCTCCCGTGTTGTCCGCGACTCTGCTGTTGCACGCCCCCGCGGCGCAAACCCGTCCGACCCATCGCCCTCCCGTCGTGAAGCCCGCCAGGCAGCGAAGGACACGACGCGCTCTCGTCATCGCCGAGATGAAGCGGGTCGTCCGCCCGGTCATTCCCTACCGCGTCCGTCGCACGGTGCACCTGACCCTCGTGGACAGCGTCCCCGGTTCGGCGAGCCAGGCAGCGCACGCCGCGACGCCTCACACGCACAACGGTTCTCGCCGTGCGGCGTGACCTCCGCGTCACTACGACGAGCCGAGCCGCAGAACCGTGTCGACGAACTCGTCGACGTCGGCCAACGAGGTGCGGGGGTTGATGAAGCACGGACGCAGTGCGAACTGTCCCTTCACCACCGTCGAGCTCACGACAAATCGAGTTTCGCGTGCGAGCCGCCTCAGGATCTCGCGGTTGGCGGCATCTATGTCTGCCTCGGACGCCGCAGGCTCTGGCACATAGCGGAACACGCAGATCGACAACACCGGATCAAGCAGCGTCTCGAGTCGATCGTGATCGTTGGCGCGCTGCGCCACGTGTCGCGCGAAGTCGTTGTCGCCGACGACGCGCGCGCGGACGCCCTCGACTCCCAACTCCTTCAACACGCCCCACACGGCAACACCCCGTACCGGAGCCGACAGCTCGACGCCGAAGTCGAAGTAGGGGATGCCCATCGCGTCCAACGACACCTGCACGTCGTCGTCAGAGAAGGCGCCCTCGAGGTAGTCGGCCGGCTCCTGAGTAAACGCGCGAAAGAGGATCGACCGGTCGCGCACGAACGTCGCAGCGACACCGACCGGAACATTGAGCCACTTGTGCGGGTCGGTGATGGCCGAGTCGGCCAGCTCGAGCCCGTCGTACAGCGGTGCGACGCGTTCATCGAGGATGCCGGGCAACCCGTACGCGCCGTCGACGTGAAACCACGCCCCGTACTGCTTGGCCAACTCACCGGCTCGACGGATTGGATCGATCGACCCGGTGTTCGTCGTCCCCGCTGCCACGACAACGGCAACCGGCAGGACGCCTGACGCCTCACCCTCTTTCAGCGCCGCCTCGAGCGCCTCGACGTCGATGCGCATCTGATCGTCGGTCGGTACCGACCTGACCTTCCTGCGTCCGATGCCCAGCACACCGGCCGATCGCTGCACCGTGTGGTGCGCCTGGTCTGAGGTGTAGATCGCGAGCCGTGCAGCGTCGAACCCGTCGGCGGACGGGATCGATGCCTTGCTGCTCCAACGCCCATTGCCGCGCTGCCCCGAGCGCGATCAGGTTCGCCGTCGACCCGCCGCTTGAGAACACGCCCTTCATGCCGTCGCCCAAACCGCACAGCTCGGCGAGCCAGTCGAGCGCCTGCTCTTCGAGCAAGTTGAACGAGGTCAGCGTCTGTCGTTGTGGTGACGCGATCATTCCCGCAGCAAGCATCGCGGTCGGCACTGTCGACGGGCCCGTCGTGATCCATCCCCAGGACGCGTCAGACGTCAGATGCGGACCGTGCGGCAGTACCAGGGACGTGAACTCAGCGATCGCGGCGTCCGCTCCGATGCCGGTCTGCGGCAAGGGGCCGGTCAGCTCACCGCGCCAGTCGGTGGGCGACAGCAGCGGGTCGACGCGGTCACTCGCGAGCCACCGATCGAGCGCTGCGCCCACCGCCTCGAACGTCTCGGCGAATCGGCCGGTCTCAGGACGATGTGGACCAGGACGGGGCGACTCAGGACGATGCGTGCTCACGTCGGGAGGCTACTCCGGCATTCGACGAGCTGAACACCCGTCGCCAAGGGCTGGACGCCGGATCGCGCAGTTGCGTCGCGACCAGCGCCACCCCAACCGCGCATACCACCAGCCACCGCACGTGCGCGTCGTCCCAGGCAGCACCCGGCGCCGCCAAGAGCGGCCATTTGCCCACGGTCAGTTGTTCGTACACGCCGAAGAGCAAGACGACGAACACCACGAACTGCGCCGGTTCGAAGAATCGCCATCGTCGCTGCAACAACAATGCGACGCCGCAAACGACGGCGGCGAGTGACACCTCCTCGAGCAGCAGCCCGCGCCAGGTATCCCCGGTCAGCAGATCACCGACCACGACTCCAGCCGGGACGAGGCCGGTAACGACCGCCAGGCACACAACACCGAACCGAGCCGGCATCAGCACCCGCCGCGTGCCGACGCAGGCACGTGTCACGTCGAAGGATGGGTCGTCGAGCGCAAACGTCGAAGCGACGACAACGATCGCAGCCGCGAAGCGCAGTAGCCACAACGCCTCGAGCTCGGTGGTGACGTCCCCCGCGCGCCACCACGTCAGCGCCCATGCCAGACCGACTCCGATCGCCAGTGCTGGCCACCGACACAATCGCGGCAAGTACGAGGCGAGGCTGGTCATGAGACCTGCAGGGCTCCGGCCACGGCGGTTGCGAAGAAGACTCCCGCAGATATGCCGAGCCATCTCGAGCGGTGTTCGCGATCGCGCAGCATCGTCGCGCAGAACGCCAACGCGCACAGACCGATGAGGTACACCGCATGCCAGCCGTGCGACCCCTGTTGGGTCCACGCCTCGTCGAACCACTGCGGGACGCTGAGGTACGGAGCGAACCATGGCCAGGTGTTGACCGGAGACACGATCGGAGTTTCCGACGAGCACAGTGCCAAAGACCAACACAACGAAACCGAGCGGTAGCGAACCCGGAAAGCGCAGCCAGGTCGCCCACATCACGGCGAACATTCCGCCGCCAACGAGCATCAGCCCAAGCTGGAACAAGAACAGCAGCGACAGCGGCCGGTCTTCGCTGAATCCGTCGAAGCCGGTCGTTGTCAGCGAGTTTCCCAACACCGCAGCAAGCGTCATCAAGACCAGAGCCAAGAGACCTGGGCCCAACAGAACACCGAGACAGAGCCCAGCCTTGCGTTGCCGCGACGACAGCGCGGACGCCGCAAGCTGCGGGTCAGCGCCGGTTCGTCGCGCAGAGGACGTCACCAGGTGTGCCGAGATATAGACCAAGAGCCCGAGATAGAGCGCCGTGAAGAACGTGATGACGTCGTAGAAGGTGCGAGCAGACGGCAACGAGAGCTTCGCTTCGGCCACCGACTCCACGCCGCCCATCAGCAAGAAGAGCGCCAGCACCAAGCCGAAGACCGGCGAGAACACCATGCGGCGCCCCTCACGCCACCCCAACGCAACAATGGCCCGCCAACTCGAGCGCGTGATCGTCGGCTCTGCAACAGACGTCATCGCGACCGCAGTCATGCCGCGACCTCTTCGTCAAACCGCCCGACCAGCAACAGGTAACCGTCTTCAAGCGTCGGCTCGACGGTCACAGCCCCGCTCGGCGGCGAGCCAAGGTGGCGGACGCGTCCATCACCTGTCCGCCAGGCCAGCTCGGCACTGGGATCCCGCTCGTCGGCAAACCACACTCGACCATCCCCGAGTGCCGACAGTTCAGCCGGTGATCCATGAAAGAGGACGCGCCCCTTGTCGAGCACGACGACGTCTTGGCAGAGCGCTGCGACGTCTTCGGTCTGGTGCGTTGACAGCAACACCGCGCGTCCCTCACCGGCGTGCGAGACCAGCTCACGGAACCGCAACCGCTGCTCAGGGTCGAGACCGGCGGTCGGTTCGTCGAGCACCAGGAACTGCGGATCACCGAGCAGCGCTGCGGCCAGCGCAGTGCGCCGCTTCATACCGCCCGAGAGGGCTCGCACTCGCTTACCGCTGACAGACGTGAGGTCGACGGCCTCAATGACACGTCGCACCTCGTCGTGGCGCTCGCGACGGTTCGACAGCTCTTTGAGGATCGCGACGTAGTCGACGAACTCGAAGACACTGAAGCCGCGTTGAAACCCGGGGTCTTGTGGCAGGTATCCCAGACGCCGTCTGATCTCGGTGCGTTCGGCGGCGTTGGACGGACGACGTCCGAACACCGTCACGTCACCGCTGTCGGGTGCAGCGACCGTCGCCAAAATGCGCAGCAACGTGGTCTTGCCTGCACCGTTGGGGCCGAGCAGCCCCGTGACTCCCGATCCGATGTCGAACGTCGCGCCGTCGAGCGCTTGTGTGCGCCCGTACCTACGGCGCACGTCATTGACGGTGGCAGCGATCATGGGTTTCTCCTCAATGCTGCCCGCAGTTGCGGGTCGGTCAACATGAATGTCACAGCCGCTGCAGCAATGAGCAGCGCGGTCAGCTGAACACCTCGCGAGATCACGAGGTCGAGCACGTTGGCGTCTTGGTAGAGGCCGCTGAGCAGCGGTAGGACGTAGCAGGCCGCGACGAATGCGGCCGACCACAGCAGCGGTAGCCATCGCGACAGCGCGAGCGTGACGGTGACCAGCGCCAGACACGGAAGCACCCATGCGGCCGCGACTCGGGCGTCCGGTACGAGCAGCGAAGCCAGACGCTGCCAACACCCCTGACGCCACGACCACAGCACTCGCCCGAAGCAGAAGCAGCCGCAAGGTTGGGTAGCTGCTCGACACAGACACCTCGTAGGTCGGGTCGATCCAGCGGCCATACGCACCGGCGACCGCGATGACCGGGACGATCGGCGCGACGATCAAGAACAGCGCCAACCCTCGGTCGCCGTTCTGGCTCGCCCATGCCGCGAAGCCCAGGACGACTGCGACGGCTGTTAGCCACGACAGGTGCAGCGACGGCGCGGATGCCATGAGCCGCGCGTCAGTGTCGGGTACTCCGATCAGCGTGAGCAGCCGTTCAGCCCACGACGGACGCGGTGCGTCGACGAGCTCTTCGACGTCCGCCCAGATCGCCTCGAGTCGATCGGTTGGTACTTCGCCTCCGACCAGCTCGCGACAAGTCGGGCACGTCATTACGTGCGCCTCGATGGACGCCGCGCGTGCGCCGTGAACGTCACCGCTCACGTACGCGAGCGCCATGGGTTCGGGGATGTGCCACGTCATGCCAACTCCTCCCGAAGCTGTTCGCGTGCTCGCTTCATGCGGGTCTTGACGGTTCCTTGCGGAATGCCGAGCAGTCGTCCGGCTTCGGCGGTTGTCAGTCCGTCGAGCACGGTCGACTGCACGACCGCTCGCAGCTCCGGCGAGAGCCGGTCGAGCGCACCGGCGAGGTCGCCGTACTCGACGCCGAGTAGCACGCGCTCTTCGGCAGACAGTTCGAGGTTCTGCTCGAGCGGGTCAGCCACGAGTTGAGTCGCAGGGACGCGGCGGATGGCGTCCACGAGTCGCCGGACGCCGATGCCCCAAATCCAGGCGGCCACCTCGCCCTTGCCCGAGTACTTCGAGGCGCTGCGCCACACCGCGACGAAGGTGTCTTGGATGACCTCGTCGACCACGCCTGGGTCGGCGCACCGGCGTCCTAGCCGGATCAGCAGCCACCCGGCATGCCGCCGGTACAGCAGCTCGAGAGCCCGACGGTCGCCGTCGGCCACCTGGCGCAGCAGCGCTGCGTCATCGGCCACGTGGGCGGGCAGGTCGGGCACGGGTGACACTGTCGTCCCTTCGCTGGCGGCGGGCTAGAGGGTCAGCTCGGTGATCGAGCCGTCACTCCCTCTGTCGCAGCGAATGGGCGTAGCGGTTCACGCGCCATGAATGGGCAGGCCGGGACGTCAGAGCCGACGGTCACCCAGCGCCGGAAACCGCTCGCGCCACGCGAGGGTGACAGCTGGGTCGACCTCGGCCCGCAGCACGGTTTCGTCGCCGCCAGCCTCAGCCAGCACTTCGCCGACGGCGTCCACGATGATGCTGCGCCCACCCATCGGGACGCCGCCATGGGTGCCTGCCGTGTTGACCGCGATGAGCGGGGTCTGGTTCTCGATCGCGCGGGCCTGCGCGAGGACGGTCCAGTGGCCCACCCGCGACAGTGGCCACGCGGCGGGGACGACGAAGACGTCGCTTGCGGCGTCCGTCAGTTTGCGGAACATCTCAGGGAACCGCAGGTCGTAGCAGGTGGCGAGCCCGAGGCGTCCCACCGAGGTATCAGCCAGCACGAGGTCATCGCCACCCACGAGGTACTTGGGCTCGCCGTCGGTGAATCCGAACAGGTGGATCTTGCGGTACACCGCCGCGATCGCCCCGTCTCGCTCGATGAGGACGGCGGTGTTGGTCAGTGATCCATCGTCATGCCGCTCGATGAACGACCCCGCGTGCAGCACGACGGACGCCGCGCGCGCCGCGTCCTGCAGCCGTGCGATCAGCGGTCCGTCGAGGGGTTGGGCGGTCGGCTCCCACTGCTGATAGGTGAAGCCGCCGTTGGGCCAGAGCTCAGGCAGGACGACTAGATCGGCATCGCGTCCGCCCTCACCTGCGGCGGACGCCACGAGGCTCAGCATGCGATCGACTCGGGCATCGAACGGCTCGGTCTCGTCGAAGTCGAACTGGACGGCCGCGATGCGCATGGCCCCAGGGTTTCATACCTGCGATCCCGCCCCCAAGATCATGAGACAGGTCGTTGTCAGACGCGTGACAGTCCACCCCCAACGGTGCTCGGCCCGGAGCGCGTTGCTTACCCTCGAGGCATCACCACACTTCATCTAAGGGGACGCACGTGAAGCGCCTTATCGCGACCATTGCTACGACGGGCCTGCTCGCCACGGCTTTCGGCATCGGCATGACCCAACCCGCCCAGGCCATCGGCGAGCTCCCAGTCGACATCCAGTCGGCCGGTACGAAGAAGGCAGAGGTCACGTGGGATGACGGAACGTCGTTCGCTAGCACCGCGTTCGACGCCTACTGGGTGACGCTCGACAACGACCCGGAGGTTGCGCCGGAGGACGCCTCACGCGCCAAGTTCGTTCCGGCAGCGAGCGCTCGCTCGGTGACCTTCAGCGACCTGAGTTCGAACACCACGTACTACGCGTCTGTGTACGCCATTGACTACAACGACACCGGCTACGCGATCGTCCCCGCCACCGACCAAGATCCCCACAGGTGACGCTCTGGGAACCGCGACCGGCGCCGACACGCCTGTGACGCTGAATGCGTCTGCGGGCACGGTGCTCACTGGAGGTTCGGTCACGATTTCGGGCAAGCTCACCGGCACCACCCTTCCGGCCACCGTTCACGTGCTGTGGGACGAGTACCCACAGTTCGGCGGCGTTCTCGAAGACACCGTGCAAACCGATAGCAACGGCAACTGGCTCTACACGTTCCCCTCACTCACCGAGAGCACGTGGTTCTTCGCTGAGCACCGGGCTGGGCCAGACAGTGTTGGAGGCTGGACCGGGCGCACGCTCGTCGAGGTTCGCAAGCGCATCACCGCGAGCGTCGACCCCGGGCTGCGTGTAAGAGCAGGCACGCGACGTCACGTTCTCTGGCAAGGTCGGAGGCAACCCGTCCTACCTCGACGATGGCACGCAGACAGCGAAGGCCTGCTTGCAGAAGCTCGAGGGCGGCACGTGGCGCAAGCGCTTCTGTGACGCCATCAACACCGTGAACGGCAACTACTCGTTGAGCTTCAAGCCCGGAGTGAACGCTGGCGGCAAGTACCGGGTGTTCTCAGGAATGGGCCCCGCGTACGCCAACTCTTGGTCAACGGTCAAGAAGCTCACCGTCACGTAGTCGCCCACTCGGCGAGGTTGTTAGCGGTAGAGGTGGAGCAGCGCGGGCTCCTCGAGAAGGTCTGCGACGTCGCGCAGAAATCGTGAGCCCGCGGCCCCGTCGATGAAGCGGTGGTCGAACGACAGCGACACCGTGCACACCGTCCGCACGACGAGTTGGCCGCGCTCAACCCATGGACGTTCACGCCACGCCCCGAACGCCAGGATCGCCGACTGGCCGGGTGTGATCATGGGCGTTCCGCCGTCGACGCCGAACACGCCAACGTTGGTGATCGTGAAGGTGCCCCCCACGAGATCCGCCGGTGCCGCTGAACCATCGCGCGCGCGGCCCACCACGTCGTTCAAGGCCTTGCCAAGTTCGGCCAGAGTGAGCGCACCGGCGTCCGCCACGTGAGGAACAACAAGCCCCCGGTCACTGGCAACCGCGATCCCCACGTTGACCTTCGAACGGTGAACGATCTCTTGAGTGGACGCGTCGAACACCGCGTTCAGCGACGGGTGCCGCCGCAGCGCAGTGAGGCATGCGGCTGCGACGAGCAACAGGGGCGTGACCGTCACACCGCTGAACTCCGGCAGCGTGCGCATTCGCTCAACCAACGATGCGCTGCGCGTGACATCGACGTCGACCCACTCACTCACCGCCGGGATCGTCGCGGCGCTCTCAGTCATGGCGGCAGCCATGGTGCGCGTGACACCGCGCACCGGTTCACGCCGGTCGCCGTCGACGCTGATACCGGCGGACGCGGTATCGCTTAGTTGCAGCGCCGCTGCCGCCTCGACGTCTTCACGCGACACAGTGCCGTCACGACCCGTCGGTCTTACGCTCGCGAGCTCAACGCCGAGCTGGCGAGCCAAGCGCCGCACCGGTGGTTTGGCGCGAACCACGGCAGGCGCATCGACAGTGAACCTGGCCTCCGCCGCGCGGCCGACCTCAAGCCCGCCATGCCGTACTGGCTTCACGGGTTCGCCCGGCGGCCCTGCCTCTGGTCGGTCGGTGCCGTGCGGGCTCGGCGCCACGACTCTGCGGCGCCTGCGGGTTGCGGCCTCGGAGACCCCGTACCCGACGAGCACCGGTTCGGGCTTCGCACCACTCGCTGGCACCGGAGCCGCCCCACCCTCAGCAGCATAGCATGTCAGCACCATCAGTGATCGTCACGAGCAGCGCACCAACAGCCAGCACATCACCTTCGGCGGCATGAAGCGACGCGATCTTTCCCGCGAACGGTGATGGCAGCTCGACAGCAGCCTTGGCGGTCTCGACCTCAACGATCGGCTGGTTCACCGTCACCACGTCGCCCACCTCGACCAGCCACCGAAGCACCTCGCCCTCGGTGAGCCCTTCGCCGACGTCGGGTAGGCAGAACTGGTGGTCGCTCATCAGTTCCCCTCAGTAGGCCATCGCTTGATCGACAGCGTGTAGCACGCGGTCGAGGTCGGGCAGGTAGTGCGACTCAAGCCGTGACGGCGGGTACGGGGCGTGAAACCCGCCGACCCGCAAGACCGGGCTCTGCAACTCGAAGAAGCAGTGCTCGGTCACGACGGCCGCCACCTCTGCGGCCATGCCGAGAACCACCGTCGCTTCATGCGCCACGACGCACCGACCCGTTCGCCGCACCGAACCGGTCACCGTGTCGATGTCGAGGGGTGCCAGTGATCGCAAGTCAACGACTTCGATATCGACGCCCTCTGCCTCAGCCGCTGCAGCCGCCTCGAGACACGTGCGAACCATGGGTCCGTAGGTCACGAGTGTCACGTCACGACCCTGCTTGGCCACGCGGGCTGACGACATTGGCAGCGGCGCCGCCAAGTCAAGGTCGACCTCTGCCTTGTCCCAGTAGCGCCGTTTGGGTTCGAGAAAGATCACGGGGTCATCGCACGCGATTGCTTGCTGAACCAGGTGAAACGCGTCTACCGGGTTGGACGGCGTCACGACCCGCAGCCCGGCGGTGTGGGCGAAGTACGCCTCAGGTGACTCGCTGTGGTGCTCGACTGCTCCAATACCTCCGCCGAACGGGTATGCGCACCGTCACGGGAAGCCGCACTTCGCCGGACGACCGCGCATGCATCTTCGCCAACTGACTGACGATCTGATCGAACGCGACGTAGACGAAGCCGTCGAACTGAATCTCAGTCACGGGGCGATACCCGCGCATCGCGAGACCGATCGCCGCTCCGATGATCGACGACTCGGCCAATGGCGTATCGATCACTCGGTTCTCACCGAAGTCCTTCTGCAACCCGTCGGTCACCCGAAACACGCCACCGAGGCGTCCGATGTCTTCACCCATCAGCAGCACATGTGCGTCGCGCTCCATCGAACGACGCAACCCTGAGTTGATCGCCTTCGCCAGCGTCATGGTGTCGGCCATCAGGAACCCTCTGCCGCAAAGCCCGCCAGGTACTCCGCATAGTCACGTTGCTGCCGGTCAACGACCACGTGTGGCTCGGCGTACGCGTGCTCGAACATCGCATCAGGAGACGGGTCTGGCAACGCGCGCACTCCATCACGCAATCGAATGGCAAGCTGCTCAGACTCGGCGTCCAGCGAAGCAAAGAATCCATCGTCGACGAGTTGCTGCTTGTGGAGGTACGACCGCACCCGCTCAAGAGGGTCGCGCAGTCGCCACGCTTCGACGTCGGAGTCCAAGCGATACCGGGTGGGATCGTCGGACGTCGTGTGCGCTCCCATGCGGTACGTGAAGGCTTCGATCAACGAAGGGCCTGCCCCGTCACGGGCTCGTTGCGCCATCTCGCGGCTGACCGCCAGGCAGGCGAGCACGTCGTTGCCATCAACTCGCACACCCGGAAAGCCGAAACCCCACGCACGCTGGAAGAGCGGGATTCGGGTTTGTCGCTCGAGTGGCTCTGAGATTGCCCATTGGTTGTTCTGGCAGAAGAACACCACCGGTGCATTGAAGACACTCGCCCAGATGAAAGCTTCGTTCACATCCCCTTGGCTACTGGCTCCGTCGCCAAAGAAGACCATCACGGCGTTCTCTGCATGGTCTTGTTGCAGGCCCATCGCGTAGCCAACGGCCTGCGGGCACTGGTCACCGATGACGATCGTGTAGAGCGCAAACCCATGCGCCTCGGGGTTCCAACCGCCATTGGTAGTTCCGCGGAAGAGCCCAAGCAATGTGAGCGGATCGACGTCACGACACCATGCGACGCCATGTTCTCGGTAGGTGGGAAACGCCATATCGCCGGCGATGAGTGCGCGGCCAGCACCTACTTGTGCGGCCTCCTGGCCCAGCGACTGCGCCCACAGACCGAGCTCACCTTGACGTTGCAGCGCGGTGGCTTCTGCATCAACACGTCGAACGAGAACGAGGTCGCGATACAGCGACCGAATGTCGTCGTCGGACAGTGTCAGAGGAAAGTCGGGGTGGTCGACGCGTTCACCCTCGGGGGTGAGCAACTGGACGAACGAGTCGTCGGGGGCGTGCGTCGGAATGGCCATTCCGCCTCCAGTGGGCCAGGCGGGGTCGCCGCCGTCTGCCCGGTGTCGCCGTGGTGTCCGGTACTTCCATGGTGCTGGTCTCGGCCCGTGGAGGGAAGGACCGGGAGGCACAAAGAGCGGGCTCAGTCGTGCTTGCTGTGACCGTTGCCCTTGCCCGGGTGGTCGTCGTCGTGATTGCTGTGACCGTTCCCGTTGCCCGGTTCCCCGTTGCCCGTTGCCGTTCCCGTTGCCGTTCCCGTTGCCGTTCCCGTTGCCCGGCTTGCCGTTCCCGTTCCCGTTCCCGGCTTGTCCGTTGCCCGTTGCCGTTGCCGTTGCCAGTACCGTTGCCCGGCTTCTCTGGCTTGGGATCGTTCGGGTTTCCTCCGCCGGGGCTTCCGCCACCTGGGTTGTTACCGCCACCGTTGTTGCCAGTGCCGTCATTGTTGCCACCACCGTTGTTGGGGTGGTCCGGCTTGTCTGGTTTACCGGGTTTGCTGGGTTTGTCAGGTTTACCCGGGGGTTGAGTCGGGTCGGGCGGGTCGGGGGGGCCACCGGACGGTCCATTGGTCGGGTTGTCCGTCGGGCCGGTCGTCGGGCCGGTCGTCGGGCCGGTCGTCGGGCCCGTCGTGGGGCCGGTCGGCTCAGTGGTGGGCCCGGACGTAGGGCCGTCCGATGGCGCGCCCGACTCGATCGAGCCCTGCTCTTCGGTGCCGACAGAGATGCCGGGGTCGTCGGTGAGGCTCACCAGCGGAACGCCAGGCTCACTGGGAATCTGGGTGGGGCCGGAGGTTGGACCTGTGCCTGGGTCGACTTGCAGCAGCCCGCCGCCACCGTCGGGGTCCGCGGGCTGCGGAATCGCCGCCTGGGGTCGAGGGGCTGCGTCGAGGGTGCGGCCAGCGACCACAGCCATGGTCGTGAGCCCGCCAGCAACCAAGCCCCCCGCGACGATGACCGCCAAGGCTGCCCGGCCAGCCGTCTCCGGGCCAGCAGCCAACCACGCTGCTCGGCCTGAATCGGACCGGTGAGCTGTCACTTCGCGGGTCGCTCCCCTCTCAAGCGATCTGAACCTGGCACAACATCAAGCAGGGTCAAGCAGGTCAGGCACAGCCAGCCTGCGGCCGCCCTTGCGCGTCGAACGTATCCAGGCGGCACAATCACCCGCTTGGACGCTCTAATGCTCCCATGGTGCCTGCCGACCGGCCCGATCGGACTACACCATCTGGGTGATGCGAATCGCTGGCTTCTTGGCTGGAATCGGCTGGGTTTGGTGGATTCTTGACCCGTAGTGAGCTCGATCGAGTTTCAGGGATGATTCACCCATGACAAGTGAGCCAATGACTGGCCCAAGCAAAGATCGCATCACCGTGTTCCTGCTTGACGACCATGAGCTGGTGCGTCGCGGGCTTCACGAACTGCTCAGCCTGGAAGATGACCTTGAAGTAGTTGGCGAGGCGGCTACTGCGGCAGAAGCAATGGCCCGAATCCCCGCGGTGCGACCCGACGTCGCCGTCCTCGATGTGCGGCTGCCTGACGGCAGTGGCGTCGAGGTGTGTCGCGACATTCGCTCTGCGATTCCAGAGGTCAACTGCCTGATGCTCACGTCGTACGCCGATGACGAGGCCATGGTCGACGCACTACTCGCAGGTGCGTCCGGCTATGTACTCAAAGACATTCGCGGCGCTGACCTCGTTGGAGCGGTACGCCGAGTCGCCGGCGGTGAGTCACTCCTCGACCCGAAAGCCACCGAACGCGTGCTTCATCGACTGCGCGGAGGTGAACCGCACGATGACCGCCTCACGCAGCTGACCGGTCAAGAGCGCCGAATCCTCGATCTCATCGGTGAGGGGCTCACCAATCGCCAGATCGGTGAGCGCTTGCACCTGGCCGAGAAGACCGTCAAGAACTACGTGTCGTCGCTCCTAGCGAAGTTGGGAATGCAACGGCGTACGCAGGCGGCCGCCTACATTGCGCGGCTCGACGAGCACGAGCGCCAATAGGCGTTACGAGCTTGGGGCAGCTTGACGACTGAGTTGCGCGGCCTCATCGCCTACGGCGAGCGCGACGTAGTCGATGTCACCGGTGAACTGATCCGTCGATGACGTAAGGCTCTTGGCGCCGATCAACATTGGGCGCGAGTTGGCGATGATTCCCGTGGACGCCGTGGCGCTGGTGTCGACACCATCCACCGTCACGCCGATCTGTGCTGCCGACCGCCAGCAGGTCGCCGTGTGCCACTCGCCGTCGTCGACGTCGGTCACGCTCGATGTGAGCAGCCGCGCACCCAACGTGCCCTTGAATCGACACTGCACAGCCGCCTTCTCAGGCTTGAGTTGCATCTTCCACTGAGCGTCATCACCCCAAAAGCCCTTCTGGGCAAGGTTGGGGGTGTCGGTCAGAGTGCTGGTATCTGTCGGCACGCGGAAGACAACGGTCACCGCAAACTCGCGACCATCGGGGTTGAGATCGGTCTTGTGTGGCGTCGATGCGCGGCTGATCGGCGCGAACGAGACTGCGGGTGAGTCGGGCCCGGCAACCTGCGAGTAGTTGCCGCTGATGGTCAGCAGGTGGCCACGCCCAGAAGCGTCAACGACGGTGTCGCTGGCGAGCGTGTTGAAGGTGTACTCGGCGCGCAGCTTGGCTGGCGTTCCCGCGGTCGCCGGCGATGTCGCCCACGACATGAGTGCCACGGCGGTGCATAAGCCGCCCGCCGCCCACCTCGCCAATAACCCCCGTCGAATCCCCACCCGCACGAGACTGCTTGTTGGGGAGTGGCGAGGTCAAGCGAGAACGAGGAATGCCCACCATCTGGACGACAACATCACGCTGGGTGAGTTCTCTGCTTCAACTGGTGACAGTTGGGCCAACTGGGGCACGCCACGTCAGCCGCGTACCGCTCACGTCCTCGTGTTGATTGCGCAACGAGTCGAGCGTGAATCGGCCACCGCAGATCTCTGCACGTTCGACCAGGTTCGCTAGCCCGCTTCGCCGCGTGACGTCAGCTGCCACCCCATTGCCGTTGTCACTGACCATCAACACCACCTCTCCTGACACGACAGAGAGCGATACCCGTACCTGGGTTGCGCCCGAGTGACGTGCGGCGTTCGACAGGGCCTCACGCAGCGCTGCGACGACGTGGTCGCGCACCTCGTCCGACACGCTGCTGTCGATTGGACCATCGAATCTGACGGTTGGCTCGAACCCGAGAGTGCCAGCGCTCGCTGAGATCTCCTGGAGAACACTGGAGCGCAGCCCCACACCTTCGGTCGCCTGATGAAGGGCAAAGATGGTGCTGCGTACTTCTCGAATGGTTTGGTCGAGCTCATCGACAGCGCGGCCGATTCGGTCATTCACCTGGTCGTTGGCGGTCAACCGCTGTGCACCCTGCAGCACCATGCCTGTTGCGAACAGTCTCTGAATCACCAAGTCGTGCAGATCGCGTCCGATCCGGTCGCGTTCTTCGAGGAGCGCCAGTCGTTCATGCTCGGCCCGTGCGAACGACAACCCCACGGCAAGGGCAGCCTGCTCGGCGAAAGTCTCCGCCGACTGTCGATCGAGGTCGCGAGGTGGGTGGCGATCACCAGTCCACGCCAGCACAAGCGAGCCGTATCGACGCTGGACCGTTCGCACCGGAAGTTGCACGACCGTCGTCGGTGAACCAGGCAACTCGCCTTCGCGCACCTGACCCGCCGCAACATCCCGCCGCACAAGCCGGCTTCGCCAGTCTGAGAGCGCACTCTTTGGACCCTCAACTTTGACGATGAGCCCGGTGTCATCGCTTTGATCCTCGATAAGGGCGGTGATCTCAGCGCCTGACATCTCATGTGCCGAGTGCCACCACCAAGGTGAGCACTTCATCGGCAGGGGCCCCCTGAAACGCCAACGCAGCAATGTCCGAGGCTGCTCGCAACCACTGGGCGCGCTGCTCGACGGACTCGTACAGCCGCGCATTGTCGATGGCTGCTGCTGCCGCTGCGGCCAAGGTGACGACCAACCTCTCGTCGCGCGCAGTGAACTCACCGCCTCCCCGCTTCTCAGTGAGATACAGGTTGCCGAAGACCACGTCCCGCACCCTGATCGGCACCCCAAGGAATGAGTGCATCGGAGGGTGATGCTCGGGGAAGCCCACAGAGTTCGGGTGAGCAGACAGGTCGCGCAGACGCAGCGGGGTTGGCTCGCGGATTAGGTGACCGAGAATCCCTCGGCCCTCAGGTAAGTCACCGATCGAATCGATGACGCTTTGCTCAAGCCCCTCGACAATGAACTCGTCAAGCATTCCGTCAGCACCCACGACCCCAAGAGCGCCATAGCGCGCATCTACTGCGGTAGCCGCCGCCTTCACGATTCGGTGCAAGGTGTGCGACAACTCCAGGTCGCCCGCAATCCCTAGGACAGCGTCCAGCAGCAGGTCAGGTACTGCACTCTCGGAGTCCGCCTCGCTCACGAGCCAACTCTAGGGCCGCCGGTGGATCGCCAGCCCGTCACTAGTCAGTCAACGCTGGAGATAGCCGCTGAGAACCGCTAGCCAGAGGTCGTTCGCCGCACGCTCGCCAATCGTTACCCTGACTCCGTCGCCGGGGAAGGATCGCACGACGACACCGGCGTCCTCGCAGCGCTGAGCGAACTCATCAGCGCTGTCACCTAGTGGCAACCACACGAAGTTGCCTTGCGAATCCGGTACGTCGATCGAATGCGCAACCAACTCACGCAGAACTCGGTCACGCTCGCGGACCAACACATCGACGCGTCGCTGCAACTCACGCTCCCCGGCAAGAGCGGCAACCGCCGCACCCTCAGCAACGCTGCTGACGCCGAACGGCAGCTGGGTCTTGCGCAGCTCTTGCACGATCGCACGCGGTCCGACGCCAAACCCGACCCGCAAGTTCGCCAGACCAAAGGCCTTCGAGAAGGTTCGCATCACCAGAACGTTGTCACGGCTTACGGCCAGATCGAGCGCGCTCGTGCTTTCCGCGTCACGCACGAACTCGATGTACGCCTCGTCAACGACAACCAGCACGTCAGAAGGAACGCGGTCGATGAAACCGACAAGTTCGTGCCTGCGAACGACGCTGCCAGTCGGGTTATTCGGCGTGCAGACCAACACCACTCGAGTCTTGTCGGTGATCGCCGACGCCATGGCATCCAGATCGTGCGTGTGATCTGACGTGAGAGGCACGCGCACCTGGGTCGCACCGGATAGCTGAACGATGATCGGGTACGCCTCGAAGGACCGCCAAGGCATCACTACCTCGTCCCCAGCCTCAACCATGGCCGACATGACCTGCACGAGCACCGCGACGGAACCGGTTCCGACGGTGATCTGCTCGCGATCGACGCCCAACCGAGCTGCCAGCGCATCGAGCAGCCGGTGAGAACCAAAGTCGGGATAGCGGTTGACCGCGCCAGCCGCGTCAGCGATCGCGGCTTCGACACCGGGAAGGGGTGGAAACGGGTTCTCGTTGCTCGACAACTTGGCCGAGCCGGCTGGCGCCGGACGCCCAGCGCGGTACGCGGGAATGTCACTCAGGGACTGCCGCGCGGATGGGTTGGCTCCCATCAGGTGCGTGAGCCCTCGGCTGGGCCGAACACTACGAGAACTTGAAGCCGCTCGACGACGTCGACGAACCGGTGCTCTTCACGGGCAGGAACAAAGATGATCGTTCCTGCCGAGACATCGCACTCCGAACTCGCGGTGACAAACCTCGCGCGGCCACTCACACACACGTAGATCTCGTCCTCGGTGTGTGGGTCCTGCGTGTCTACCTCGCCAACCTCGAGCACGTACAACCCGGTCGACAAGTCATCGGATCGTTGAAACTCGATCCAAGGGTCGCCAGCTGCACGCGCCTTGTCCTGTTCTTCAGTCGTGTAGCTGATCACTGCGGGCTCCGCTCTTCGAGTATTCGCTCGACCTCGGCACTGGCCACACCGAGACCTCCAAGGGTGAACTCATCGCGTGCGGTGAGTTGCTGCGTCTCACGATCGAAGTACAGCAGGGTCAGCGTCAAGGGCGTCGGATCTTCATTCTCTAACGCGCGCAGGCCGGCCCCACCGCTGGAACCCTGAACCAACAACTGAGTTCCCCCATCCAGCTCGACGTCCTCGCGTTCGTGCCGGTGCCCAGCCAGAACCAGCGGGGTTAGCCCGGCGAGAGGCTCGGCCGACAGGGGGTCATGCACCATCGCGACGTCGACCGGCTCTTCGGCGGTCTCAAGCAATGCGGCCAACTGCTCGCCAGCTTCAAGAACCGAGCTGTCATCGACATCTGTCGACCTGTCTGGCGTGAACCGAGGATCACCGATCCCCCCGATACTGAGCCCGGCAACATCACTGATCTCGTCGTCTAGCACGACGGTGTTGTCCATGGCCTCGATAGCAGCGGACGTGGTGGTCGAGTCATGGTTGCCCCTGATGTACACGTAGGGCACATCGAGCGTCTCGATCTGCGTGAGCAGCGAGTTCTCGAGCGCCGTGCCATGGTCGGCGATGTCACCGGTGTCGAGAACGAGATCGACGTCGTACTGATCAACGATCGAGCGCATGATCGGCCAGACGTTCGGGTTCAGGTGGATGTCAGAGACGAAGAGTGCCCGAATCGTTCCAGGAGCCCCTTCCAAGGTTGGAAGGTTGCGTGCTGCCGTCGCCAATAGCGAAACGTTCTCTACCAAGCGGCCGAGCTGATCGCCGTACTCCTCGAAGTTGTCGACGATCGCGTCGGCATCACCCACGACTCGCGGTACGAACACCAGCAAACCTGAGTACTTCGGTTGTGCCAGCGCACGGTCGTTCCAGGTCGCGGCACCACCACCAGCGGACAGGAGCATGACGCCGGCAGTCACACCAGCAGTCACCGCCGCCCATTTTGGTCTTCGCCACACCACGAGCACTGCAAGCGCTGCGCCAAGCACCGCGCAGGCAAGGGCTTGTAGGTAGATCTTCCACAGCAGGTCGCGAACCTGACTTTGCACCTCGTCCAGATCCGCGCTCGGTGCCACACCCGACAGTGCCTGTTGGGTCACGTCAGCATCGAGTGAAACCACCTCAGCGCGCAGGGCGAGCGGGCCGTCATGCGTGTCGAGGCTGATGCTGCCAAGCGGGGGAACGTCGATGACCGTGTCGCCAGTGACTGAGATCGTCACCGTGGAATCGATGACTAGTGGTCCGACCGTGTCGGTGCGGTTGGCTCCCAGCAACAAACCGACCCACGCCCCGGCGCTGGCGACGAGCACGACAGCGATGGCACCCAGAACGTGCCGAAGGGTCAGTTCACGGCGCAGCGACGCGAGGGCTCGTTGTCGCACTGCGTCCACCACCCTGTTCGTTCACCCTGTCCGTTCACCCTGACGATCCACGTACGCCATTCTCATTGTCGTGGATACCCGAGGTGACCTTGACTATTCGGGTACTCCCCAGTTGAACCGGTGGGTGTGGATGTCGAAGTAGACGAATGACTCAGTCGTACGGACGCCCGCGATGCCCTTCAGGCGCCCGTTCACGACCTCGAAGAGCTGGTCCATGTCAGCACAGACCACCTCGGCGAAGAGGTCGAACGATCCCGACGTCAGCACCACATAGATGACGTCGTCAATCGACCCCACGGCGTCTGCAACCTCACGGATGTCGCCATCGACGGCGATCCCCACCAAGGCCATGACCGGTAAGCCCAGCTTGAGTGGGTCGGTGACGGCGACCACCTGCAGGAGCCCGGAGTCGATGAGTCGTTGCATCCGCTGACGCACAGCTGGGGGCGACAGGCCAACCGACGTACCGAGGTCTGCATAGGACGCGCGGCCGTCGTCTTGGAGCTCGCGGATGATCGCTCGGTCGACAGCGTCGATCGACACTGCCTGCGTCATCGGGCGTAGAGCTCGTCGATGGCCTGAGCGAAGACCTCGGTGTGCAGGTCGACGTCTGCCTGCGTAGTCGATGGGCACATCAGCGCCATGTTGTGAAAGGGAGTCATGAGAATTCCCCGATTCAACGTGTACAGATGCATGAACTCGTCGAGATCGTCATCGCCAGCATCATTCGACGTGGTGCCATTGACGGGAGCCGGCCTGGCGAACCGATACTCCGCACGCGCCCCGAGCTGGCAAATGCTCCAAGGCACATCCGCCTTGTCGAGCACGTTCTGGACGCCCTCGGTGAAGCTCGTTGCCAACGCGATCATCTGCACGAAGGCTTCGTCGGTGAGCACCTCGCTCAATGTCGCGCGGGCAGCTGCTATCGACAGGGCGTTGCCTGCGAGCGTGCCGCCGACGCCGCCAACGTCGATCAAGTCGGCCTCGGTGTGCGAGGTGATCTGGTCAGCGAGGCGCTGGCTCACGCCATAGGTGCCGATCGGAATGCCGCCAGCGATCGACTTGCCGATCACGACGATGTCGGGGTCAAGCCCGTACGCCTTTGTCATGCCTCCGGGGCCTGCACTGAAGGTGTGCGTCTCGTCGATGAGCAGCAGCGTGCCGTACTTGGTGCACAGACTGCGCAGCCCTTCGAGGAAGCCCGGTTCGGGCAGGACGATGCCGATGTTGG
The DNA here is from genome assembly GCA_963712425.1 of uncultured Actinomycetota bacterium. GTDB lineage: Bacteria > Actinomycetota > Actinomycetes > JAHEKZ01 > JAHEKZ01 > JAHEKZ01. The sequence goes on from CAVQHW010000002.1 coordinate 250,628, forward strand.
TCAGCGCAGGCTCGGTGATGAGCACCGCGACGTCACCGTGGGCGAGTGCTCGCTCGACAGACGCGAGGTCGTTGAACTCGGCAACGCGTGTCGTGAGTGCCGGGTCAACTGCAGGCCCAGCATTTCCAGGACGCGCGATCGTCTCGCCACCCTGGCCCATCACCACCACCGTCTCGTCAACGCTGCCGTGGTAGCAGTACGAAAAGGCCAACACCTTCGAACGGCCCGTGACCAATCGGGCGAGCCGCAATGCCCACCGGTTCGCATCGGTAGCGGTCAGCGCAAACGACCACAGGGGCACACCGAAGCGACGCTCGAGCTCGGCCCCAACCCACGCCGCGTCTTCGCTGGGCAGCATCGTGGTGAAGCCACCCTTGTCACCGATCCGACGGTTGACGGCGTCCACGGTCGGCTGCGGTGAGTGCCCGGCCATCGATCCGGTGTCTCCCAACGCGAAGTCGACGTAGGTGTGGCCGTCGATGTCGCTGATGCGGTTGCCGTGCGCAGAGTCGAGGTAGGGCGGGAAGCCCCCTACCCACTTGCCCATCCACGTCATAGGAACGCCACCGAACAAGTTCTGTTGCGCGGCGTCAAACGCGGCTCGGCTCTTGGGGTGGTTCTTGCCGTACGTGGCACGCTCGCGATCAATGAGTGCGGCCAGATGAGTTCGGTCGAGGGCCATGGCGGCATCCGTTCGAGGAAGGGGATGAGTTTGATTTCAATAGTTTCATGGCCGACCATAGCGCCACTTTCCGTCGCTCGACAAGGCTCCATACCTCTGATTCAGACGTCATGACGAGTTCCAGGCTACGAAAGGCGCGCCCGCTTGCTGGCGCATCGGTCGACTGCCACCATCACTGCTCGTGTCCGTCCCCTCACCCGCAGCCAGCCGCTTGCCGGCAGACCAACCCCCAGTCCGCGTGATCTTCGTCTGCATGGGGAACATCTGTCGGTCGCCGATGGCGGCGGCCGTGCTCCGGGCCCAGCTCGAACGCGAGGGCCTTCACCATGTGCAGGTCAGTAGCGCCGGAACCGGGAGCTGGCACGTCGGTGACCCCGCTGATCGACGAGCCCGCGCTGCCCTGCAACACCGCGGCTACGCAACCGACCATGAAGCACGACAGTTTCAGGGCGAGTGGTTCAACGACTACCACCTGGTGATCGCGATGGATCGTGACAACGAACGTGAGCTTCGGCGCATGGCGAAGACCAGTGCACATGCCGACACCATCAGGCTGATGCTCGAGTTCGATCCCGACGCTGAGTCACTCGATGTCCCCGATCCCTACTACGGATCAGCTGATGAGTTCGACACGGTGTTGACGCAACTCGAGGGCGCCTGTAGCGGGCTGGTGTCACATCTACAGGCGACCGACGGGCAGACGTCCCTCCTGGCCTAGCGACGCTCCAGACGGCCAGGTACGGTCGCGGAATGGATCAAAGCGCCTTACTCGAACCACTCGATGAAGACTGGGAACGTGCACTAGTCGTCGTCGCTCACCCCGATGACATGGAGTACGGCGGAGCAGCTGCCACTGCACGGTGGGTGGGTCAAGGCAAGCAGATCGCCTACTGCCTCATCACCAGTGGCGAAGCCGGCATCGACGGGATCGCTCCAGAGGAGTGCGCACCGCTGCGCGAAGTTGAGCAGCGGGCCGCGTGCGCAGCGGTCGGTGTGCACGATGTCGAGTTTCTCGGGTTCCCCGACGGAATGCTCGAGTACGGGTTGGCGCTTCGTCATGCCATCGCGGCGAGCATCAGGCGTCATCGACCCGAGATCGTCATCACGACGAACTTCCGAGAGACCTACTTCGGAGTGATGCTCAATCAGGCCGACCACATCGCCGGTGGCCGCGCCACGCTGGACGCCGCACGCGACGCTGGCAACCGTTGGGTCTTTCGCGATCTGCTGGCTGCCGGGCTCGAGCCGTGGTCAGGCGTCCGGCAGGTGTGGGCAGTCGGTTCACCCGACGCTCGGCACGCTGTCGAGGTCACTGACACGTTCGAGGCTGGCCTCGCATCGCTGCGAGCGCACGCGGCGTATCTCAACGGTCTCGGCCCCGACGCCCCTGACCCAGCCGAGATGCTCGAGGGGCTTGCGCGTCAGACCGGAACCCAGTTGGGCGTGCCCATGGCGGCGTCGTTCGAGGTGCTCCCGATCCAACTGTTGTAGTGCCGCACAGCTGCGGCACTACAACAGTGCAGATCTAGCAGCCGTTGTAGTCGCGCGACGCGAAGCAGGGGTCGCCACCTTTGCGAGTCAGGTCGACCCGCTGGAACGGACCACTGTCGAGACTCTTGGGTCCTTCGATTCTCATGCGCAGGCTCTTCGTGCCCCGATCGATCTTCACCATTTTGTGGAACACACCGTTGTCAGTGAAGGTCACGGTGAAGCGCTGATTCTGCTTGCCGCGGTCGATGACGAGGGTCGCCTGCTCACCTGCGCAGTTGTCCTTGCCACACACCCGGTTTCGGTTCAGCCGGCTCATTCCACCGGTGACCTCGACAGCGCGGGGGCCGGCTTTGTTGACGTCAACGATCCGTGAGCCGTACAGGGCAGGCGACTGCGGCTGAATAATCCAGCTGCGGTTGCCGATCGTTCGGCCGTCCTCGTCCTTGTCGTACACGATCAGGTGCACATGCGCGTCAAGCCAGCGGCCCTTGCGCGGAAGGTCAACCTTCATCGACGTCGGGAACGGCTCATCGGGGTCGACCTTGATCCGCTTGGCTGCGCCGGCAGCTCCGTCGAAGTGCACGACTGCGCGGACCATGTCGAGTTCGTCGCGCTCTGACTTACGTGGCCGATCCCACGTGATGATCATCGCGTCGCCCTTGCGTGCAGTCTTGGCGTCGTCCAGTTTCGGTGGACGGTCACCGCTGTCTCGGCTGTATCGGTCCGCCGGATACGACGTGACGTCACCACCACTCGTGTGTGCTGTCACCGTGAACCAGGCACCAGGTGGCAGCAGGACATCAACGCGGACCGTGTTGCCATCGACGTTGTAGGTCGAGGTGGTGGTGTCGGTGTAGACCGTGACGGTGTAGCCAGTCACGGAATCAGCAGCAGGCGTCGTCCACGAAATGACGGACTCGTTGTTCTCGCCGCCCCATGAGGGCTCGTACCAGGTCGTGAAGAAGTTTTGCTTCTTCGGTGATGGTGCAACAGCACCGACGGCCGCAGCGGCGTCGACCAAGCCCCAGCCGTACAACGGGTCTCGGCCGTTCACTCCGAGGTCTTTGGTAGTTGACGTGATCTGGTCTTGCACTTGCTGCGGTGTCCACCCTGGGTGCTGCTCGATGACGAGTGCAGCCACACCGGCTACGACGGGGGCTGACATCGACGTTCCGCTAGAGAACACGTGCGGCGTTGAGGAGCGATCGGCCACAGTGGAGTCGGCCGAGAGAACGTCTTCACCAGGAGCGATGACGTCGACGGCCGCATCGAACGACGACCAGTACGTACGGTCAAGCGTCGGGGCCATGGCGGCGACGGTGAAAGTGCCATCGCAGGACGCTGGGATGTTCTCGGGGTTACCCCAGTCACCGCTGTTTCCAGCCGAAGCGACAACAACGGTGCCGGCCGCCTTGGCGGCGTCCACTGAGTCACAGAGTGCACCGATCGCCTCGAGGTACTTCTCAGTGCGTTCGCTGGGAACGAGCCCGCTCGACGGGCCACCCAACGACATGTTGATGACGTCGGCGCCGTTGGCTACCGAGAAGTCAATGGACTCGGCGATGAACTTCCAGAACTGGATGTCACGCATGTAGGTCCTGCGCGGGAAGGTGTGAATAGGCATGATCTGCGCGTCGGGTGCAATGCCCGTCACCCCGTCACCATCGTCATCGCCGGCGACGATGCCGGAAACGTGAGTGCCGTGGTAGTACCAGTCGTCGCCGGTCTCATCAGCGGTGGTAGCAGGCACGAGCTCAAACTTCTCGGTGTCCTCGTTGCGCTGAATGAACGCCCCAGGCACCACACGCCCCTCGAGGTCAGGATGCGTGTTGTCGACCCCGGTGTCGATGACGGCAACCGTTACGCCAGAACCGGTGGCCTCGGTGTGGGCTTCCTTGGCGTTCACCGCTGGCAGCATCCACTGGTACGGCTCAAGGTCGCCGTGCACAACGGTCTCAACATCAGGCGGGAACGAGCTGTCGTCAGCTCCTGATGAGAGCGGCAACAGGGGGACAGCCACTGCAGCCGCAGTGAGGGCGACGAGAACTCGGCGAATTGACATGGGCCACTCCGTGAAGAAGCGCGCGAGGACCCGATGCCCCCGTTGGCGCGTTGACGGTAGCGCACGTTGCGGGATGACTCAGCACCATCGCGACGTGGAAAGCCTCAAATTGTTATGCAGCACGCTGGGCGAGAGCTAGGCGACCCACACCAGGAGCGAGACATCCGCGAGAGCAGCGAGCATGACTACCACGAACACCGCTCTCACCCGTTCGGTCCACAGCAGGGCTGCCGAAGCCGCAATGGGAGCCAAGACCACCACGAGCCCGACGAGTTGCGCCGAGCCAGACTCCAGCTGCCTCACCAGCATCACTCCCGCTGCACCCAGCGTCACCATCGCGACAGCAAGCGATCCCCTCTGACCGATTCGCTGCGGCGCACCCCAGACACCAAGCGAGCGATCGTCGGCGATGTCAGGCGCCGCGTTGGCAAAGTGCGCAGCCACACCGAGCAGCGATCCAACCGCGACCACCCAAGCCTCAAGTGGCTCGCCAGTAGCCAGCCAGACGTAGGCAGGGAGGGCCCCGAACCCGACGGCATAGGGGATAGGTGAGGCGAGTACTCGCTTGAGCCCTGCGTTGTACGCCCACCCGCTGGCGACGAGGAGCAGGTGGCAGGCTCCAGCTCGCCAGCCAGACAACAGCGACAGCGGCACGGATGCCACCCCCGCGGTGAGCGCTGCAGCCCGCACGGTCGACACCGGCACCGCACCCGTGGCTACTGGCTTGTCGCCGCGTCCAATGGTGGCGTCGCGCTCGGCGTCCCACCAATCGTTGGACCAGCCGATCGACAGCTGACCAACCAGCACGGTGACCCCGACGAGTGCCACCATCGCGGTCGTGGCGGACAGACCGGATGCCAACAGCACCGCAATCGTCGTGACGACGACAGTGGGGCCCGGATGGCTCGCTCGGAGCAGCCCGAGCACGTGTGCGCCTACTGGCTAGCCAGGACGATGGTCCACATGGTGCCCTTCTCAGCACCTGCGTCAGCTGTTGCGGTCAGCCCGCCGCGGACACCCGCGAGCACCGGTGCCCCGTCGTCGGTCAGCAGCGAGGACACCCGAGAGTTGGAGTTCGAGCTGAACTCGTCGGCTCGGAAGACCTGCTCAGCGGGTGGAGTCCACGACGTCGTTGGCACGTTGGGGCTCAGCGCGGAGTTGCGATCGGCCCAGTAGGACAACACCCAGGCGCCGTCGGCGGGCACCGTCACACCTGGGGTGGTGTGCGCTGTCACCGCTGTGGTCGATGGCTCAGCCGCCGACGCAGAGGCGCTGACTGGCGATGCATTGACGCCGGAGTACGCGACCATCGAGGCGATCACTGGTGCGTTTCCTGACAGGGCGGTCGAGACGTTGGTACCGGCCGATCCGGCAGCGGCAAAACGCCAGAACACCTGTGTCGTCAGCTCGGAGTCACTGCGGGTGCCCAGTTGGGTCCACCCTGACGGCGTGTTAGCGGTGCGTGAGTTGCCGTTGGTCACGAAGAGCACCAGCAGATCGTCCTGCTGGACGGTGGCCGGTACCTGAATCGACACGTTGTTGCCATTGCCACCGTCGACGCTCACCGCGTCGCGAAAGTCAATCGACGTGGCGATCTCATTGACGGTGATGTGCTGGGTGTCGGTTGCCGTGCCACCGCGGTTGTCGGTGACGGTCAGGGTGACATCGAACTCGCCACTGCCGGCGTAGACGTTGTTCACTTGCTCACCGCTACCGAGGTTCAGATCACCGAAGTCCCACGCATAATCGACGATCGTCCCGTCGGAGTCCTCGCTTGCTGCGGCGTCGAAGTCGCAGTCGAGACCCCAGCAGTCCACTGTGAAGTCAGCGGTGGGATCGACGTTTGGTAGCTGGACGACATTGACCTGAGTGGTGTCCGCGTTGGTAGCCCCGCGGTTGTCGGTGACCGTCACGGTGATGTCGTACATGCCATCAGCCGCATATGTGTGTTCAGCAGTGGGGTCAGTCATCACGGTGCCGTCACCGAAGTCAACGGAGTATTCGACGACGCCACCGTCTGGGTCGCTGCTCCCGCTCGCGTCGACGGTGCAGGACAGCCCGAGTGCAGTCGACGCTGAAGTCAGCGACCGGGTCGACATTGTCGGCGAGTGTCGCCCACTGGCTCGACAGGAACAGTGCGTTCGCACGCCAGTCGATTGTCGCGTTCACGGTGGACGCGGAACCCTTGAACTTGTTGTTCACGAACTTCACTCGCTTGAGCTGGCCGTTCTGACCATCAGCGAAGTAGACGAACTGGCCGGCCCTGAACATTCCTTTGACCCGGTTGGGGGTCAGCGCGGTTGCGTTGGGCAGTGTGCGGCGAGCCGCCCCGACCACGCGACTCTCAGGCAGGAATGGACGCCAGAACAACTGGCTGCTGCCTTGCATCGTGTAGTAGATGCGCGCCTTGACTGGCTCGTAGAAGATGCCGGTCATCGACTCGAGGTCGTTCACGAAGTTCGAGCCGTATCCAGGCGTCGTGGGTGAGCCCTCGTACAGCTCGATGTCTTGCAGCGGACCGAAGTCTTGGCCGTCCCACGACTGCGCGGCGAAACTTCCCGTCGTTCCGTTATCCCACACGGTGTAAACCGTGTCATCGACGGCGAAAGCTCCACGCACGTTCGCCCAGTTGTGCTCACCGGTCTCGGTGATCTGGTTCTCGACCGTGGTGCCGTCGAACCCGATGCCCTTCTGGTTACTCGCACCCGCACCAGGGATCGCACCCAACTGCCAGACATCGCCAGGCAGGCGTCCGATCACGTCAGGTGGGATCGTGTCGTTGTTGAGCGGGAAGCCCGCGAGACGTGGACGGAACTCGTTGGCCCACGTGTTGGTGTCAGACACCGCCCACAACATCGGGTCGGTCGGTAGGAAGTCGAACACTCCTAGCCCGCGCGCCCGACCTGGGTTCCAGCTGAACGGCAGCCCGTTGCGGGTGTCGATCACGGCCAGGCCTTCAGTCGGCCACGCACCAGATCCTGCGGCATCGCCACGGTAGGGGTTGTTGAGCCAGCGCATGTGACCACCGAGGTAGGCCATAGGACCAGTGACCTCGACGGCGGTGAGGGTGTCACCACCGGTGTAGTTCACCCATGCCGGCTGCTTGGTCGTACCCGTTCCCTTGAAATCCCAGCGCGCAGCGGTATCGCACAATGTGGTGTTGCCTCGGTAACTGCCGGTCGTCACCACCACGAAAAACTTGCCGTTCGGCGCGATGTCGATATCTCGCATGTAGGTCGGGAAGACTGGGTTACACACGTTGCCGTACCTCTGGGTTCCCCAGTTGCGCAGCGTTGCCGTCGCGCCGCCGGTGTTCCACACCGCCAATTGACTGCGGGTCTGGCCATCGACCTCGGTGAAGTTGCCAATCGCCACGAGCTTGCTGCCGTCAGGAGTGATGTCGAACGCCTTCACCGAAGCTGAGCCGGGACCTTGGATGTTCCCAGTGATGTCAGACGCCATGTGGTTGGTCAGCGCACCCGTGTCAGGGTTCAGCGAGGCCATTGCCCGACGTTGAGTAGCACCAACGAAACCAAAGTCGCCACCGATGTACAGCTGGCCATTGGCTAGCTTCATCGAGGTCACCGCAGCACTGACGTTGGGCGGGTCGAACGCAGCAACCGGGTTGCCGGTGTTGAGGTTCAGCAACGCGACACGGTTGTGCGTCTCACCATTGATTTGTGTGAACGACCCACCGATGTAGACCTTGTCGCCATCAGGGTGTGCGAGGACAGTGTTGACCTCGCCGTTCACGTTCGGGAAGAAGTTCTTCGTCGACACGTCCGGTCGAGGGGTTGAACGCGAACACCCAACGCTGCGGGAAGACGGTGCCGCTGTTGTAGTTCTGGATACCGAACCGGAAGTTGCCGCCCACGACCACGCGGTTGCCGACCTCAGCGAGGGTGCGGGCTTGCACATCGTCTTGTGGGTCGTTGGGGTTCTCGAGGATGCGCGGGGAGGTGTCGACCGGGTTCTCGCTCGGCAACGTGTCAGCAAAGCCAGCGTTGGCAGGGGACACACCTGCGAGCAGACCGGTCATGGCGGTAGCTATCGCCACGACACTCACGGCGGCCCTGCTGCTCACGCTGGTCTTGCTGGCGAAACGGTTAACTCTCCGCACGAAAAGAATCCCCCAAAGTCGACGTTGGGCACACCGTACCTACGTAGTGAGTGGCCATTGTCTATTGGGCTGAACTGGCGCGACCATCGTTCGGATGGACCGAAACCACTGGAACCATTGAAACTTCGGAGCGTGATGCAGCGGCTACTTCTCGTTACTGATCATCACCGGTAGATGTCGCGTTTGCCCAGAATGCGGCGCGCACGTTCACCGGGCTAAGCAGTCGAGGACCTCGCGATCTGTCGTTGCCGCAAACTCCGCGTAGTGCAAGCCCACCGCCCGGAAGTCACGCGGGGTCTCGACCGCGATACACGCGTCGGCCGCGCCGCGGAACTGAGCTGACCACCCGCGTGGCGCCACCGGCACCGCGACAACGACCCGCTTTGCCTGATGAGCGGATGCCACCTCGCAGGCGGCCCGAGCGGTCGCCCCGGTGGCCAAACCATCGTCAACGATGACCGCCGTTCGCCCGGTGAGATCGACACGAGGGTGAACCTCTCTGATGCCGTGCACGCGCTGCTCCACCTGGTCAAGCTCACTGTTCGGTGATCGCTGCGAGTTGCGCCTCGCTCACGTGTTCGTGACGCTGGACCTCGGTGTTGAGAACGCGAACGCCTCCTTCACCAACTGCGCCGAGCGCCAGTTCGGGTTGCGCTGGGACACCCAGTTTGCGAACTACGAGGACGTCAAGGGGTGCGCCGAGAATGTCGGCGACCTCACGCGCCACCGGAACTCCCCCACGAGGTAGTGCAAGCACCACCACTTCGCCCGCGTTCTGTGCGTCCCCCAAGGTGTCAGTGTGGGCGAGAAGGGCGCTGGCGAGTTGGCGTCCGGCGTCGTGACGATCGACGAACATGTCACCTCCGGCCGGTTGCGTTGGTCACCACTCTGCCCCAGCCTTGCCATGATGATCACTGAAGGCTGGCAGGCGGGATACGGAGCGCGATGAGCGAGGGTTTCGACAAGGACTATTGGGAGTCTCACTGGCAGAACGCGAGGGGACGACGAGATGAGCTGGCGATCGATGCCAACCCCTATCTCGCCCACGAGACCCGCGACCTCGAGCGAGGCACAGCACTGGACGCCGGGTGCGGCGAAGGCACCGAGGCAATCTGGCTAGCGGCGGCGGGTTGGAAGGTCACCGCGGTCGACATCTCCAGCGAGGCGCTGTCACGCGCGTCCGAACGCGCATCGTCCGATGTCGCAGTGGCCGAACGCATCGAGTGGGTGGAAGCAGACCTCAGTACCTGGGAGCCGGGAGGGGAGTTCGACTTGGTCGCCACCCACTACGCGCACCCGGCGATGCCGCAACTGCACTTCTACGAGCGCATCTCGCACTGGGTAGCACCTGGTGGCTCGTTGCTCATCGTCGGACACTTGCATCGTGCGGATGGCCAGGGCCACGACGACAGCCCACCTGCAGAGGCGTCAGTCACTGCCGCGAGTATCTCGGCGGTGCTCGACTCCGCCGACTGGGATGTCGTCACTGCCGCAGAGCGAAGCCGCGCTCTCGGTGACGCCGCGGGTGGTGGGGTCGAACTTCACGACGCAGTCGTGCGCGCTACTCGTCGAACCTGACGTGTCAGCGCTAACCGTGCGCCATGTCGACGAACCGCGAGTAGTGACCCTGGAACGCGACCGTCACTGTGGCGGTCGGGCCGTTGCGGTGCTTGGCCACGATGAAGTCGGCCTCACCGGCACGCGGTGACTCGCGCTCGTAGGCGTCTTCGCGGTGCAGCAACAGGACAAGGTCGGCATCCTGCTCGATCGAATTGTGCACCGCCATGCCATTCGCAATGAAGTTGTGTGAACCGAGAACAGTGGCGTCGAACACGGGTTGCTCATCAAGCGGCTCGATCGACGAGATCTTGTCCCAATAGACATCGTTCACCGCCATCATCTCGAGTTCAGACGAATCCAACACTTGCGCCACTCGCGCTAACCGCGCCCGACTGGGGGCCACCTTGTACAGCGTCGAGCCACAAAAGTTTGTCCCAAGGGCAGCCTGGAACTGTCGCGTGGTCATTGGTGACTCCGCCAGGATGGCGCGAACGTCGGTCCACACCTCAACTGGCGCGGTATCGACGTTGGTATTCGACTCAACGCTGCGCACGATATTGAGCAGTCGTTCAGCGTTGACCTCTCGTCCACCATAAACGCCAATCTCACCGAGAAACCGCCTCTGATCCTCGCTACCAGAAACGTCAAGTGTGAATCCGTCCCGATACTCGCCCTGGTCGACGCGGCGAACTCGCCCAGTGATGCCGAACCTCAGCAGCAACCGGCACACATCGTCGATCAACTGTCTCGACGTCGACGCGTAGTACACCCGACCACCCCGACCGTCCTTGCGGATCGTGACCGAACCGTCTGTTGCCCACAGATGAGCGAGGAACAGGGCAATCTGTGGCTTCGGCAGCGAGAAGACTTGGTCAGGGACGAACTTCACGTGCGATCGCAGCCCGAAAACGCCAAGACCATCGAGCCAACGAACTATGGGATTGCGTCGCCCCCGGGCAAGCCGATAGGGAGCAGGCAGTCGAAGAGTCGTCACTCGAGCCTGCGGATGCTCGTCACGAACAGCAGTCACGCCGAATGCTGCAGCAGCATCAGCCACTGCTTGGAGGTTGGCGGGATCGATGCTCGCGTAGCGGAGGGGTTGGCGGGGCAGCATCGACCCATCACCCAGCATGTGCGCTAGCAGGATGACATCTGAGTCTCGCCACTGCGTAACTTCTGACGGCGCGCACACGTGTCGGGGTGCGGCAATTCGGTCGCCCGGCTGAAGCTCCCCCAGCGGCCTCCAGCCGTCATACGTCAGGAAGGGGTGGTTAGCCGTTGCCGTGACTTCGCGACCAGAGGCAAGAGTCAGTCGATAGACCTGCCGGGTTCCCGTCGAGAACACATGGGTCAGATGCCTCCGCACATACCGAAGGCTGTCGTCGAGCGCCCACACGGGAACATCAGTCTCACCAGACGAGTACAACTGCCCCAGCGTTACCTCTGCGCCAGTGTCGGCCCTCAAGACTCGTGTATCGGCCGTCAGGCATCCACTTTCGCGAAGGTCAGACAGCATCGGCTTCTTGTCGGTGCGCTGCTCAGGACCACGGTTCAGCTGGCTCAGTGCTACGACAGGCACTTCGAGCTCTTTGGCCAAGAGTTTCAAGGCTCGGGAGAACTCAGCCACCTCTTGCTGCCGGCTCTCTACCTTCTTACCGCTGCTCATCAGCTGCAGATAGTCGACGACGACGAGTTTGAGGTCTTGCCGCTGCTTCAAGCGCCGACACTTCGCGCGGATCTCCATCATCGTCATGTTCGGAGAGTCGTCGATGAACAGCGGTGCACTCGCGACCTCTGACATCTTGCGTGCCAACTTCGTCCAGTCGTCGTCACTCAGCGAACCGGTACGCATGTGGTGCAAGCCGACGCGAGCCTCTGCCGACAGCAGACGCATCGTGATTTCGTTGCGGGTCATTTCGAGCGAGAAGATGACGCTGCTCAAACCGTTGCTGATGGACGCCGAACGTGCGAAGTCGAGACCGAGCGTCGACTTTCCGAGACCGGGTCGGGCCGCCACCACGACCAACTGGCCAGGGTGCAACCCGTTGGTCAACCCATCGAGGTCGGTGAACCCGGTAGGGACGCCGACCATCGCACCGCCGCGCGAGCCGTTCGCCTCGATCTCGTCGAGGGTGCCCTCCATGATCTCGGCGAGCGGAAGGTAGTCCTCACTGCTGCGTCGTTCGGTGACGGCGTAGATCTCGGCCTGTGCGCGGTCGACGACCTCGTCGACTTCGCCGGTGTCGGCGTACCCCATCTGCGTGATGCGGGTGCCGGCCTCGACCAGCCGGCGCAAGATTGCGCGCTCAGAAACGATGCGCGCGTAGTAGCCAGCGTTGGCCGCCGTCGGTACCGAGGAGATCAGCGTGTGCAAGTACGGAGCGCCACCGATGCGACCGAGCTCGCCGCGTTTGGTCAGCTCAGCCGACAACGTGATGGCGTCAGCTGGCTCGCCGCGACCGTAGAGGTCGAGGATCGCCTCGTAGATCGTCTGGTGTGCCGGCTTGTAGAAGTCACCACCGCGGACCGTCTCAACCACGTCGGCGATGGCGTCTTTTGACAACAACATGCCGCCGAGCACGCTCTGCTCGGCCTCGACGTCTTGCGGCGGGGTGCGGTCGAAGGCGGCGCCGAAGTCGGGCTGGCGCGCGGGAAGCTCAGCGACTGTCACAGGGCAACCCTCGAGGCGCGCTTCACGACAGGGTCGGAGCATGATCAACGGGGTGCCTCCGCACGGCGAGCAGTGGTCTGGACGTGGGCTGGAGCGCCTGGCGGCGCCAAGCCCGAGACGGTTCTACCGGCCAGCACTGACAGCACCAAGAATGCCTGTGGATCAGCCTGGGGATATCCCTGCCAGACCTGGGGGAAACCCCACCAGGTCGGGGGACGCTTCTGGGGACGGCCTGGGGACGGCCCAGTAGTTTTCGCGCGCCCCGTCACTGACCTGCGACGTTGGTGTCCACCCCCTGTGGACGCCAATTCGATTCGCAGAGTTTCGCATGCTGGACGACCGGTCAGGCGGCCCAGAACCACGAGATCCCGGCGGCCAGGTGGCTACCGGGATCTCGCAAGTGGGTCGTCAGGTCAGGCAGAGCCGACCACGTCGACCTCGAGGTCAACGTCGACCTCGGGGTGCAGGGCGACCGTGACGCTGTGCGACCCGACCGTCTTGATCGGGGAATCCAGGCGCACCGATCGCTTGTCGAGAGCTGGCCCGCCGGCGCTCGACACCGCATCGACGATGTCAGACGCGGTGACTGCTCCGAAGAGACGCCCGGCGTCGCCAGCACGCACCTCGAGCTTCACCGACAGCGCGGCCAACTGCGACTTGACCTCATTGGCGTGGCCGAGGTCGCGAATGGCTCGTGCGTCACGTGCTCGCTTGATCGTGGTGATCTGCTTCTCGCCACCTCGCGACCATGGCAGCGCCAGACCGCGGGGGAGCAGGAAGTTGCGGCCGTAGCCGTCTTTGACCTCGACGATGTCGCCAGGCGCACCAAGGCCAGACACCTCTTGAGTGAGGATGAGCTTCATCTGGTGACCTCCGCTCAGCGAGCCGTCGACGAGTACGGCATGAGCGCCATCTCGCGACTGTTCTTGATGGCCATGGCAATGTCGCGCTGGTGCTGCGTGCAGTTGCCTGTCACGCGACGAGCGCGGATCTTGCCTCGGTCAGAGACAAACTTGCGCAGCAAGGTGGTGTCCTTGTAGTCGATCGTCTGCGCGTCTTTGCGACAGAACTGACAGACCTTCTTCTTCGGCTTCCGCAGCGGGGGCTTAGCCATCGTGGTGCTCCTGTGTGTTCAGGGCCCCGCCGGAGCGGGGATGGGACGAATAGGTGGATCGAGCGCTCGTTAGAACGGCGGCTCGTCGTTGCTTGCTGGCGCGGACGCCCATGGGTCGTCGGCTGGCGGGGCTGACTGTGCTGACTGGCCGCCCTGGCCACCGCCACCGCCGAAGCCGCCGCCCCCGCCAGAGCGGGAGACCTTGGAGACCTTGGTGGTTGCGTAACGCAGTGCGGGGCCGACCTCGTCGACGTCGAGTTCGTAGACCGTGCGCTTCTCGCCTTCGCGAGTTTCGTACGACCGCTGCTTGAGGCGTCCCTGCACGATGACGCGGGTGCCCTTGTGCAGCGACTCCGCGACGTTCTCGGCCGCCTGGCGCCAGATCGAGCAACGCAGGAAGAGCGCGTCGCCGTCTTTCCAGTCGTTGGTCTGCTTGTCGAAGAAGCGCGGGGTGGACGCCACAGTGAAGTTAGCGACGGCTGCTCCGGACGACGTGAAGCGCAACTCGGGGTCGTCAGTGAGGTTGCCGACCACGGTGATGACGGTGTCACCTGCCATGGCGTTACTTCCCGTCCTTGCCGACGTCCCGGCGAACAACTTTGGTGCGCAGCACTGCCTCGGTGAGGTTCAGCTGACGGTCAAGTTCTTTGACCGCGTCTGGCTGAGCCTGCATGTCGATCAGCGCGTAGATGCCTTCGCTCTTCTTCTCGATCTCGTGAGCGAGCCGGCGGCGTCCCCAAATGTCGACCTTGTCCACCGTGCCGCCGTCCTTGCGGATGACGTTGAGGAACTGGTCAAGTGAGGGAGCAACCGTGCGCTCTTCGAGGTCGGGGTCAAGGATGACCATGAGCTCATAGGTACGCATGCGTTCTCCACCTCCTCTGGACTCATACGGCCACGGACGTTCCGTGACAGGAGGGCCTGCGTGCGCTGTCAGACAGGTCATGGAGTGACCGGGTCACCCAAGCCCAAGAGGCCCGAATGGGCCAGACGGACAGCCTGTCGAGGGTACCTGCCCACCTGCGTCCTGACGAAATCGCCTGGGGATGGCCGAGGGGCCGCGCCTGTTGTGGAGGGCATCGACACCTCGCGGCCCCCGGCGTGTCCGCTCCGTAGGCTGGCACCATGCGGATCGCCACCTGGAACGTCAACTCGATCACCTCGCGCTTGCCGCGCGTCACCGAGTGGTTAGAGCAGACCGGCACTGACGTGCTGTGCGTCCAAGAGACGAAGGTGGCTGACACGGCGTTCCCGGCACTCCCGTTCGAAGAGCTCGGATATGAGGTGGCGCACCACGGCCAGGGGCGATGGAACGGCGTTGCCGTCATCTCCAAGGTCGGCATTAGCGACGTCGAGCACGGGTTCACTGCCGACCCAGGGTTCCCCGACTCCGCCACTCTCGAGGCAAGGGCGATCGGAGCTACCTGTGGCGGCGTCCGGGTCTGGTCGCTCTACGTTCCGAATGGACGGACGCCCGACGATCCGCACTACGCGTACAAGCTGCAGTGGCTCGCTGCGATCACCGACCACCTCAAGGCTCAGGTGAACGGCGACCTGCCCCTCGCGGTTGTCGGTGACTTCAACATCGCACCCACCGACGCCGACGTCTGGGACCCAGCGAAGTTCCTTGGCGCCACCCACGTCACCGCCGCCGAGCGCGCCGCCTTCACCGCGATGACTGAGCTCGGCTTGCATGACGTGTTTCCCCGAGCGCTGAAGGGGGACCACCCCTTCACCTACTGGGACTACCGAGACGGCTCGTTTCACCGCGGCATGGGCATGCGCATCGACTTCGTCCTCGCCAATGCGGCACTCAAGGACGCCGTCACGGACGCGTACGTTGACCGCAACGCCCGCAAGGGCAAGGGCCCCAGCGATCACGCACCGATCGTGGTCGACCTGACGCTCTAACTGGAGTTCTGCCCGCCGCGGTAGCCGCGTCGTCACTCTTGGTAAGCATCGTCGTCCAATCGGTCCATCTACACGTGATCGACACCCGACGTCCACCCTCGGCCCATACCGTTCGAGAGCCCGAATCACTTCGCTTGGGGGGACCCACTCCATGTCGCATTCACGTCGGCGCTCACTGCGCCGCTCGGCAGCTGTCACCACGGTGATTGCTGTTGGCCTTCTCGGCACCGGATTCGCCGGTGTCGCGAACGCCGCGAACACCAACATCACTGGCTCAGTCAAGACGTCAGGTGGCACCGGCGTCGCCGGCGTCACCGTCGCCGTGAAGTACGGCGGCACCACCAAGACCGCCACGACCAGCGCCTCGGGAACCTTCTCGATCAACGGCGTACAGACCGGGGCGGCCACAGCCACGCTGACCAGCCCGGCTGCAGCGGTCGCTGGGCTCCCTCGTTCATGGGACGTCAAGAACGTCAGCACGACCATCGTCAGCAACGGCGTGCTCGACTTCGCGCTGCCGGCGACGTCAACGGTGACAGCAACCGTCTCGCCCGGTGGAGTACCGGTTGAAGGTGCCGCCATCACGCAGTGCAGCGCTGACAACGACGCAGCCAATCCCGCGGTCGTGCTTGCTGGGGCTGCTGCAGTTGCTCCCACACAGGAGTACACCGGCACCACGACCAACGCATCTGGTCAAGCCACTCTCACGGCTTTCGCCGACAGCACCTTCGGACGCCTGTGCGGTGCGTACTCCACGACCGTCGGCGGTCAGGTGACCAAGTACGTCGCACGCAGCGGCGTCAAGGACACCGCAACGACTCCGGCAATGACGCTCTTCGTGCCCACGACTGTGGCGCAGGCCGGCACCGTCAAGAACAGCGCAGGCGGCGGCTTGTCCGACATCAAGGTCGCCCTCCGCTCTGCCGGTGGACAGGTGGACTCAACGAGCGCCCCGACGACAGCAGCCGGTGCATTCTCGAGCGTCATCGCCCCAGGAAACGTCTTCGCGCGGTTCACGAGTCGCTCACTGTCGAACACCGTGGCGCCGCCAACGACGATCCCCCGGTCGTTCAAGGCAACGATTGACGGCACCGCAACCGGGGCCACCCCGTGGGCAGTGCAGCTGCCAGCCACTGCCACCTTGACGGTCAAGGTCCAGAACGCGGACGGCACCCCGGTCAAAAACGCGATCGTGCGGCCGTTGACGACAGGTGGGTTCGACGCTGCCAACGGCGCCGGACTCGTGGCCGGACAGCCCAACGCGCAGATCAGTCAGCAGATCTTTGGTGACAACCTGAGCGGCGCCAATGGTGAGGTCTACGTGCGGCTGTTCGCCGACTCGAACCTCGGTTCTTTCAAGGTCATCAAGAACCTCGCGGGCACGGCCAGCCGCGAACTCATCGTGCCGGCCGGCACGGCGGTGGTGAACAACACCACCATCACGGTGACGTTGCCAGCCTGACCAACGCACCAGACAGCTCGACAGCGCAAGGGGCTCCTCGAACGTGAGGGGCCCCTTGCGCTATCTGGTTCTGCCCGGCGGGGTTCACGAACAACGCCACTAGGCTGACCGCTGTGGTTTCCCAACTGGCGGTGCGGCCCATCACCGCTGACGAACACCTCACGATCGTCACCAGTCGAAGCGGTTCGTTTCTGCAAACACCAGCGTGGGGTCGGGTTAAGAACGACTGGACCGCCGAGAGCCTCGGATGGTTTGACGGTGCAGAGCTCGTCGGTGCTGGTCTGGTGCTGTACCGCTCGATTCCTCGGACGCGGCGCACCCTTGCGTACCTGCCAGAGGGCCCGGTCATCGACTGGCGGTCCTACGACCTCACGGCGATCACCGCACCACTGCTGTCACATCTGCGGGCCCGAAAGTCGTTCTCGGTAAAGATGGGTCCTCCAGTCCAGGCCCGCCGTTGGCACGCCAAGACCATCAAGGACGCCATCGCGGCCGACGGTCCTGCGCGCCTGGGCACCGTGCCAGCCGACGAGACGGACGCGGCGGCGTCCACTTTGGTTGATTCCTTGCGACGTGACGGATGGCAACAACAGGAAGCAGCTGCAGGGTTCGGCGACTTCCAACCGCGCTATGTCTTTCAGGTACCGCTCGCCGACCGCTCGGTCGATGACGTCTTCGCTGGCTTCAACCAGCAGTGGCGACGCAACGTACGCAAGGCCGAGAAGGCCGGGGTCGAGGTCAACCAAGGCACCGTCGCTGACCTTGCTGAGTTTCACCGCATCTACGTTGAAACCGCACAACGCGATCGCTTCACACCTCGTCCGCTGAGCTACTTCCAACGCATGTTCGACGTGATGCTCGCCGAAGACCCCGACCGCATCAGGTTGTACCTCGCCCGACACGAAGGACGCCTGCTTGCCGCCACGACGTGGGTCCGTGTCGGCACGCACACCTGGTACTCGTACGGCGCGTCCACGAACGAAGGACGCGAGTTGCGACCAAGCAACGCGATCCAGTGGCAGATGATTCAGGATGCGCACAAGGCGGGTGCTGCGGTGTACGACATGCGCGGCATCACCGACACGCTCGACCCTGACGACCACCTCTTCGGGCTGATTCAGTTCAAGGTCGGCACCGGTGGCGATGCCGTTGAGTACGTTGGGGAATGGGACTACCCCATCAACACGCTCTTGCACAGGGCCTTCACGTACTACATGGGGCGGCGCTAGACATGTTCGCGCTTCACATCAACGCAGCCCAGTGGCGCGGGCATCTCGCCACCGTCGTCGAGAAGCACCCCGACATCGTTCCGGTCGCGAAGGGCAATGGCTACGGTTTTGGGTTGGCCATGCTGGCCACAGAGTCCCAGTCACTCAACTGCCCCACGATCGCCGTCGGTGCACTCGATGAAGTGACACTCGTGCACGACGCCTTTCGCGGTGACGTTCTGGTGCTCACACCATGGCACCCAGCAATTGATCAGGAGCCGCACGCCGATGACCGACGCATCCTGACTGTCTCATCGCTCGAAGCCGTTCACGCCCTCACGGGCCGTCGACACCGCACAGTCGTCGAGCTGCTCACGTCGATGGCGCGTTTCGGCCTCGACGAAGACGCTCTCTCTCGAGCGGTGCCTGAGCTGCGCGACCTGGCGCTCGAGGGGTTCGCCCTCCATCTGCCCATCGACGACGGCGAGTTGGGTCGCGTCGACGAGATCAGTAGCTGGGTGAGCACTCTTCGTCGCCATCAGCTGCCCACCGACACCCTGTGGGTCAGTCACGTTTCGGACGCCGAGCTCGGCACGCTGCACCGCCGTCACCCCGAGACCACCTTCCGCCCACGCATCGGTACTGCTCTTTGGCTTGGGGAACGACAGTCCTACCAAGCGAAGGGCACGGTGCTCGCGACACATCACGTCCGTCGCGGGCAGCGTTACGGATACCGCCAGCACAAGGCGAGCGCCGAGGGCCACCTGCTGGTCATCGGTGGCGGTACGTCGCACGGAGTCGCCTTATCCGCGCCACGATCGGTCCGCGGCGTGACGGCCCGTGTGAAGCTCGCCGGCGAGGGAACACTCGAGGCCGGTGGTCGTTCGCTGTCGCCGTTCTACGTCGCAGGCAAACGGCGCTGGTTTGCTGAGCCTCCGCACATGCAGGTGTCGATGATCTGGCTGCCCTCAGGGGTCGCCCCACCCGTCGTTGGTGCCGATGTACCAGTCGATGTGCGAATGACGACCGCAACGTTTGACGAGGTCATCCTGCACTGATCGGTGGGGTACGTTGACGGATCCGGGGGACAGCGGATCCGTGACTTCGAGGCTAGGGGCGGTGACATGCGGATCAGACCCGGAGGGGGGCTCCGTGACGTCGCCACCTTCGCGCGACTCATCAACGAGCAACAGCAATGGTTGCGCAACGAGGACCTGTGGCAAGAGGACGAGCTCGCAGCGACCCTCATCAGTGCGTCAGGTGACCCCCACGACAACGACCGCTATGTCGAGATCGCGGGTCAGCCCGTTGCGGCCGTGCATGTTCACATGAGCGAGCCTTACGCCCAAGGAACGCTAACCCTCGCGCTGCCTCCGCATGAGTCACGCGACAAGATCGCTCAACTGCTGTTGGACGCCGCTGAGCGCATCGTTCGTTCGGCGCCACAGATGACACCAGGTGCCCCCCTCGAGGTTCTTGTCGCAGCGGAGGACGCCGCGCTGCTCAGCGTGGCTGAGCGGCTGGGATACCGGCGCTTTCAGAAGATGACCACGCTCGAGGGTGATGTCTTTGACGCACCCGCCGCAGTCGTTCCCGACGACGTGACCGTCACCACCTTCAGCATCACGCGCGACCTCGCCGATGGCTACCTCGTGATTGGCGAGACATTTCCCCCTCAGCTCGGTTCGTGGCACATGTCGAGGAGTGACTACGAGTACAGCTTGCAGAACGACCCCACCGCCTTGCCGGGCCTTTCGGTCATCGCAAGAGACGGCCAGGGGCCGGTCGCACTGGCCCTGAACTTTCTCGACACCACAAGGCCCCACACCGGGTTCATTGCAGCGCTCGGTGTCGTCGAGCGTCGACGTCACGAAGGCATAGGTCGCGGGATCGTGTTCGAGTCATTCGACAGGTTTCGCAGTCGAGGGTGGCATCACGCACGCATGGCAACGGTTCGGGCCATGGACCTCGACGACAACGACTACTCATTCTACGAGTCGGTCGGCATGCGAAAGGTCTTCGACGACCTGGTTCTGGTGAAGACGTAGATCATGAGGCTGCGCATCCGTCCGGGCACCATCGGTGACGCCGAGACCTTCACACGGCTGGCAAACGACCACCATGAGGCCTTCACCGGCGAGCCGCTGTGGAGTCTGGAAGAGATGCGTGCGGTGCTCATCACCGCGACGGCCGATCCGACTCGCGACGACCGGTATGTCGAACGTGACGGCGTCACCGTCGCGGGGTTTCACACCCGGTGCTACGAACCCTTCGATGTCGGACGCATCGATCTCGCAATACCCCTGCAACCAGGGCGTCCCGCCATCGTCGGCATGCTCCTCGATAGCGCGATCCGAGTGTTGAAAGGTCGCCCAAAGATCCTTCCGGAAGCCATCGCTCAGGCGACTGTTCCTTCGGAGGACGTCGAGATGATCACGGTTCTGCGTGACCGTGGGTTCAGTCTCACCGGTCGGCTCGCATTGCTGGAGATCCCGGTAGCGGCGCCGACAGCGCCAGAAGTTCCAGCTGGCCTCACGATCGAGACCTTCGACGTCGCGAAGCATCTCGACGACGGGTTCACAATTCTTGATCAGTCGTTTCCTACCGCAGGCAGCAACTGGTATCTCGTCCGCGATGACTTCGAGCACATGATGCGCAACGACCCGACGGCGTTGAATGGCCTGTCACTGATGGCGTACCGCGGTGCGCAACCCGTCGGGATCTGCGTCAACTTCGTCGACACCATGCGCCCGCTCGCCGGTCACATTGGCATGCTCGGCGTGAGTCGCGCCACTCGGCGCGAAGGAGTCGGCCGGGCACTCTTCTTCGAGTCACTCGATCGCTTCACAGCACGAGGCTGGACGCACGCTCGGCTCACCACGATCACCCCAGCAAGTGGGGTTGGTGGCGAAGACGCAGGCGGATTCTTTCGGTCAGTAGGAATGACGACCGTGTACGACCACGACATCGTCTCGCGACCGCTTTTTAGTCGGCGTTAGCCCGCCGCGCCGCAGGGCGAACCGATCGGGGGCCTCATCGAGGACGCCGCCACCAGGGTCATCTGCTGCGAGGCTGTCGCGCACTGGGTCATGCTGCGGCCAGATCACGTCACGAACGACGAAGCCTGCGTACACGCACGTGGCGATGACGTGGACCGCGATGGCGGCCCAGTAGTAGGTCTCGGGCAGGCCACGCTCTGGCGTCGCCGCCCAGATGATGTACCACCAGACCGCGAAGAAGTAGAGCACTTCGGCTGCCTGCCACCAGAGGAAGTCACGCCAGCGCGGGCGTGCCAGAACCGCCAGCGGAATCAACCACACGACGAACTGTGGTGAGTACACCTTGTTGGTGAGCGCGAAGGCGGCCACCACAAGGAACGCCACCTGATGAAAGCGCGGCCTTCTGGGGGCCATCAGGATCAACGCGGCAATTCCGAGGCACAGCACCACCAGAATTCCGCCGGCCCAAAGGTTCAACTGCTCGATGGATGGATCGAAGTGGAAGAGGTCTCTGGCGACAAGCCACGGTGATCCGTAGTCAGCACCGCGCTCTGAGGAGAACACATAGAAGCGCTTCCATCCGTCGAACCTCGACCACATGATCGGCACGTTCGCGGCCAACCACATGAACAGCGCGCTGCCGAAGACCAGCGCCCATTGGCGCAGGCGTCCGGCACGCAGGCACAAGATGAGAAGCGGACCAAGGAGCAAGATGGGATAGAACTTGAACGAGGCACCGAGCCCGAGCAGTAACCCGGCCAACACTGGATAGCGTCGTGCCCACGCGAGGAGCGCGAGAGCCGTTGCTGCGACGGCCCACAAATCCCAGTTGACCGTCGACGCCAAAATCATGCCGGGCGCGAGAGCCACCATTGCGGCGTCCCACGGTCGTCGTCTGACGGTCAGCGCGGTTGCCCAGACGGTGACCGCAAGAAGCAGAGCGATCGCGATCGCGTTGATCCCGAAGTAGACCCGCGCGCGGGTCTCGTCGCTCCAACTATCGGAGATTGGGACGGCGGTGAGGTACATGACGGCACCGGTGAGAACCGGGTACTCAACCTCGACGTCGCCAGTAGTGGCTGGGTCTTCGACGTAGGGGATGACGCCTTCGTCGATGCCACGGCCCCAGTAGAGGTGAACGATGTCGCTGTAGCAGCCGCGTGAGAACTGCTCGTAGCCATCGGTCCACGCCTTGCCGGTGCACGGCGAATCGATCGTGGCCCCGAGCGCGGACGCCAGCACCGCGAGAAGCAGCAGGATTCGGATGGGGCTCCACCACGCGCGTCCGACGATGGCGCGGCGTCCCATCGGGCCACCGATAGCTGTGGTCGCGCCCCGAACGATCGGATCGTCCTGGGACGGCAGCACGATCTGCGTCGAGCTATCCACCCCCACCGCCCCCGCCGCCACCGCCGCCGCCTTCGTCCTCGGTCGGTGTCTCGCTCGGCGTATCACTCGGTGACGGTGACGTCGTTGTCTTGCTCGGCGTCGGCGACGGTGACGACGACGAGGGCGAAGGCTTGGGCGTCGCCGACGAAGTCGTCGGAGATGGCGACGGCGACGTCGTCGGGCTCGGAGTCGAGAGCGTGACCGTTGGGAACTGGAGCACTGGTTCACCTTCCAGTGCCGCCGTCATGTACGCCGTCCAGATGGAGGTCGGGAAGCCCGCGCCGGTGAAGACGTCCTGATACGCGACGCCGTTGAGGGGCGCCAGGTCGTCTTTGCCCAAGTCACGATGGAAGGCGACCGCGGTGACCAACTGCGGCGTGTAACCGACGAACCATGCTGTGAGGCCCTCGTGGTTTCCCGTCTTGCCTGCGGCTGGCCGGCCCAACCCGCTCGCGGTTGCCCCTGTGCCGTTGGTGACAACCTGCGTGAGGTCATAGGTGACCTGGTTGGCGATGTCGGCGGAGAATCCGCGCTCACCTTCGTCTTCTTCCAACGCGAACAGCACGTTGCCGTCGGCGTCAGTCACCTCCTGCACGACATAAGGCTCGTGGCGAACTCCCTGGTTGGCAAAGGTTCCGTAGCCGCTGGCCAATGACAGCGGTGAGTAGGCCGCGGTGCCCAAGGTGATTTGCGGGCTGAGCGCAAGGTTGCTGGTGTCGAGACCGGCGTCCTCGGCGGACTGCGCGACCTTCTCTGGCCCCATCTGCGTGGTGAGGTCAACGAACGCCGTGTTGATGGATTGCTCGGTCGCATATTCGAGCGACACCGCTGAGCCGTAGCTGGCGCCACCTTGGTTCTCTACCTGAGTACCGTCGTAGTAGAAGGGTGAGTTGCCGTTGAAGGTGCTCGCCAGTGTGAAGCCGTTACGCAGCGCGGCAGCAACGGTGAACCCCTTCATCGTTGAGCCAATGGGAATCGGCGCCGTTGCATAGTTGAGCTGGCTCTTCTCCCAACTCTTTCCGCCATATATGGCCGCTACCGCGCCGGAGGTGGGGTCGATGGAAGCGATCCCCAGTTTCACGCCGTTGTTTGGTTCTGGCGGGAAGCCTTCGGTAGCCGCTTCCTGCGCGGCATCCTGTGCCTGCTCGTTGAACGTCGTCGTGATACGCAAGCCACCTGCGTCGATCTCGTCTTTGCTGAACCCGAGGTCTTTGAGCTCGTCACGAACCATGTCGAGGATGTAGCCGGTCTGCCCGCGGTAGTTGTTCAGCGCCTTGGGGTCTTTGATCTTCGGCAGCTTGGTGATCTCGTCGGCGTCTGCTTCAGACAGCCAACCTTCGGACACCATGCCCGGAATCACGTAGTCGAGGGCGCGAGTCTCCAACGCTTGCTTGGCTTCTTTGCCGTTCTCAGGGTCGTACTCGCTCGGCGCCCGAATGACCGCCGCGAGCACGGCGCCCTGCGCGACGGAAAGGTCTTGCACGTCCTTGCCGAAGTACGCCTGACTGGCAGCCTGGATGCCGTACGCGCCGCGTCCGAAGTAGATGGTGTTGAGGTAGTCCTCCAGAACGTCTTCTTTGGTTTCACCACGTGACAGCTTGATGGCCAGGATCGCCTCTTTGACCTTGCGGGTCAGCGTGCGCTCTTGAGTCAGGTAGGCATTGCGGGCGTACTGCTGGGTGATGGTCGAAGCGCCCTGCGTGTCGCCCCCTGTGACGTTGTTCCACAATGCACGAGCAATGCCGGCAGGTGAGATGCCTTCGTTTTCGTAGAAGCCGCGATCTTCGGCGGCCAGCACTGCCAGCTGCACGTGCTCAGGAATGTCGGCGAGATCGACGATCTCGCGGTTGACCTCCGCGTACTTGCCAATCTCGCCCTCGCCGTCGTCGTAGTACACGACAGACGTCTGAGCGGTCGCGAGTTCGTTGGGCTGCGGGACATCGACCATGAGGTAAAGCGCGATGAAGGCCGCGAAGACCGCAGCAACCCCCAGCGTGACCATGCCGAGCCACTGACGCCACGAGGGTACGAACCGGCGCCAGTCAGTACGCCCACTGCGCGGGTAGTCGATGCGCACTCTTGCCTCTCCGACGTTCGAGATGGGATGCCGATCCCGGATGTCGGGGGTGTTCGGCTCTGCTTCTCCAGTGTGACGGACTCGCGGGCTACCCCGTTCCCCGACCCGCAGGCGGGTCAGAGCACAGGATCACCCCGCTGTGCTCGCAGTGGGGTGCGCGGCGTCCCATCACCGAGCAGGTAGGTGGTCGTCAGGTAGTTCCATGAGCACCGGCGGCAGACCTCGACGACGTAGACCCGGAACTCACCGTGCTCGGTGGCCATGATCTCGAGCTCACGGGGGGCCCGGATCCGCCCTTGGAAGGGCCCGAGCTCGTCCCCGAAGACGTAGTGCAACTCGACCAGTTCAGGCGTATGGCAGAACGGGCAGGAGCGGTCGGCACTGACGCCGTGGTGCTCGGCTGCCCGCAGTAGATAGGGGTCGGCGTCGCACAAGTCGCTGGCGAAGGCATGCCCCCGCTGAAGGGCAGCCAATGCTGCGCGGCGTTGCAGCGCGTAGTCGATCACCGCGCGCTGCGACCAGACCCGTTGCCGTCCTGCGATCCGAGAAGGGGCCATCGGAAAAGGGTACGTCGCGTTCGCCGTGGCCATGCACCGTTCAACCGGGTGAACACTGGACGCCGGCACGTCGATTTGCGTTCACCCAGACCCTCGTCGTATCGTGACGACGCATCGACAAGATGTATCGAGCCGATACATCGAGACTACCTAAATCGGGCATACCGGCCAGCAAGCCGGCCGATCCACCAGGGAGACCCGTGGCCAAGCGCAGCGAGGTACTCGAGTTCGCCGTTCTCGGCCTGCTCCATGAGTCGCCGATGCACGGCTACGAGCTGCGCAAGCGCCTGTCAAGCCAACTCGGGGCCTTCCGCGCCCTGTCGTACGGCTCGCTCTACCCCTGTTTGAAGTCGCTGGTGAATCGCGGGTTGATCGCGGAGTCGACCGACCCGGCCGAGCCGGGCAACCGTCGCTCAAAGATCGTGTACCAGCTCACTGCTGACGGCAAAGAGCACTTTCAGACTCTGCTCGAAGATTCTGGGCCTGCGGCATGGGACGACGAGACGTTCGGCGTCCGCTTCGCGTTCTTCGGCCGCACCGATGCCGACACCCGCATGCGCATCCTGATCGGTCGCCGCGGCCGCCTCGAGGAGCGCCTCGACAACTTGCGTGGCTCACTGTCACGCACCCGCGAACGGCTTGACGACTACACGCTCGCGCTCCAAGACCACGGCCTCGACTCCGTCGAGCGTGAGGTCCGCTGGCTCAACGAACTGATCGACGACGAGAGCAGCACCCAGCCGTCGCGGCTGGCCACAGACTCCCGGGCTCAAGGCCCCGGGGACACGACAAAGGAGTAATCATGGGTTCGGTACGCGTAGCCATCGCGGGCGTCGGCAACTGCGCCGCATCGCTCGTGCAAGGCGTCGAGTACTACAAGGACGCCGATCCCGACGCGCGCGTCCCCGGCTTGATGCACGTGCAGCTCGGCGACTACCACGTACGCGACGTCGAGTTCGTCGCTGCGTTCGACGTCGACGCCAAGAAGGTAAGTCAAGACATCTCACACGCCATCCTGGCGAGCGAGAACAACACCATCAAGATCTGCGATGTGCCCCCGACTGGCATCTCAGTGCAGCGCGGCCCCACCCTCGATGGTCTCGGCAAGTACTACCGCGAGACCATCACTGAGTCTGACGAGGCGCCCGTCGACGTCGCCCAGGTGCTGCGCGACTCTCGCGCCGACGTGCTCGTCTGCTACCTGCCGGTCGGGTCAGAGGATGCCGCGAAGTTCTACGCGCAGGCAGCGATCGACGCTGGAGTCGGGTTCGTGAATGCGCTTCCGGTGTTCATCGCCGGAACCAAGGAGTGGGCTGACAAGTTCACCGCGGCGGGTGTGCCGATCGTTGGCGACGACATCAAGTCTCAGGTCGGCGCCACCATCACCCACCGGGTGCTTGCCAAGCTCTTCGAAGACCGGGGCGTCACCGTTGACCGCACGATGCAGCTGAACGTCGGCGGCAACATGGACTTCAAGAATATGCTCGAGCGCGACCGCTTGGAGTCCAAGAAGATCTCCAAGACTCAAGCAGTCACCTCTCAGCTCAAGCACGACTTGGGCAAAGACAATGTGCACATCGGTCCGTCCGACTACGTCGCATGGCTCGACGACCGCAAGTGGGCATTTGTGCGCCTAGAGGGACGCGCGTTCGGTGATGTTCCGCTCAGCCTTGAGTACAAGCTCGAGGTGTGGGACTCCCCCAACTCAGCCGGCGTCATCATCGATGCTGTCCGCTGCGCCAAGATCGCGCTCGACCGCGGCATTGGCGGCCCGATCCTGTCGGCGTCCAGCTACTTCATGAAGTCGCCACCTGAGCAGTACCGCGACGACGAGGCACGCCAGGCCGTCGAAGACTTCATCGCCGGAAAGATCTGACACGCAGGCGGCGGGCTCGGTTGCCCGCTCATGCCTACTTGATCGTCTTCTCGATCGAGGTTCGCAGGTCCTTCTTGTCGAACTGCGCACCGTCGGTTCCATCGCCGCCGTTGAGTTTGTCCTTGACGCTGTCCTTAGCGTAGAAGGTGTCGTTGCCCTTGCCGCCGTTGAGGTTGTCGGCTCCGAGACCGCCAGTGATGACATTGGCGAACTTCGACCCGGTGATGCTGTCTGCACCCGAGCCACCGATCACGTTCTCGACATCGGTCAAGATCTTGTCGAGCTCACCGGTCTGGCCGTCGTTGGCGTTTGCGTCGAGCTTCACTGTCACCCCGGCCGTCCGGCTCGCGTAAGTGATCGTGTCGCTTCCACCGAGGCCAGCGACAGTGTCTGCGCCCGAGCCGCCATCAAAGGTGTTCGCCGCTGCACTGCCCGTGAGCACGTCGTTGAAGGCGCCACCGATGAGGTTCTCCACGTCAACGGCCACGTTGTCGAGCTCGCCAATCTCGCCATCGTTGGCAACGCCATCGATCGATACTGAGACCGCGGCAGAGGCGGCAGAGTAAGACGCCGCGTCGGTGCCCGCGCCACCGTTGAGCACGTCGCTACCCGTGCCGCCTGTCAGCGCGTCGGCTCCGTCGCCGCCATTGACCGTGTCGCCGCCTGCTCCACCGTCAAGTGAGTTGCTCGCCGTGTTGCCAGTGATCACGTCGTCGCCATCACCGCCGGTGATGTTCTCGATATCGGCGGCGATCACGTCTAGTTCACCCGCTGCGCCGTCATTGACGACTCCGTCTAGTGTCACCGACACCGCTGCGACGTGACCGGCGTAGCTCACCGTGTCCTTTCCTGCCCCACCAGTGAACTCGTTCGTCGCGGTGGTGCCGATCAAGATGTCGTTACCGCTGCCCCCGACGACGTTCTCGATGTCAGCTCCGACGTTCTCGAGTTCAGTTGACTCGCCGTCATTGGCCACTCCATCGATCGACACAGACACTGCGGCCGACTTGTCGGAGTACGACACGGTGTCGGAGCCGCCGCTGCCGCTGTAGCTGTCTGTGCCAGATCCGCCGGTCAGCAGGTCATCGCCGGTGCCGCCGTCGAGAACGTTCGGCCCGGTCGAGCCAGTGAGGGCGTCGTCGAAGTCAGTGCCAGTCACATTCTCGACGTCGGTGCCCACGCTGTCGGCCTCACCCGTCGAGCCGTCGTTCGCGGTGCCGTCGAGCGTGACCGTGACGCCGGCCGAATGATCGCTGTACGACACCAAGTCAACACCGCCGCCGCCAGCGAAGGTGTCGTTGCCCTGACCGCCGACTGCAGTGTCTGCGTCGCCGCCACCGCTCAGTGAGTCGTTACCACCTGTGCCGATCAGTGTGTCAGCGCCAGCGTTGCCGACCACGGTGTCAGCGCCTGCCGGGCCATCATCGAGGACGTTGTCGTCATCGTCACCGGTCAACGTGTCACTGCCGTAGCCGCCGTCGATGTTCTCGACGTCGGATAGCACATTGTCGAACTCTGACGCTTCGCCGTCGTTTGACAGGTCGTCGAGCGAGACATTCACTGCGGCCACACGCGTTGCGTAGTCGGCGGTATCAATGCCATCACCGCCACCAAGAACATCGCTGCCGGTCCCACCGTCGAGCACATCACTTCCGGTCCCGCCATCGAGGATGTCGACATCGGCGCCACCCTTGAGGGTGTCGTCACCGTCGCCGCCAGCGACAATGTCGCTGCCTTCTCGACCAACGATCGTTTCGGCGTCAGAACCACCGGAAATTTGGTCATCACCAGCGCCGCCGTCGAGAGCGTTCGAGCCGGAAGGATCACTCAACGTGTCGTCCCCGGACTCACCGAGCAGGCTGTCATCGCCGACGCCGCCATCGAGAGAGTCATTCTCTGAGCCACCTGACAGGTCATCGCTTCCGCCATCGCCAGCGAGCAGGTCCGCGCTGCCTTCTCCGGTCAGAACGTCACCGTCATCGCCGCCCGCCAGATCGTCAGCCCCAGGACCTCCGGCCAGTGAGTCTTCGCCCGAGCCGCCAGCAAGGCTGTCTGCTCCACCGTTTCCGGTGAGTGCGTCGTTACCGTCACCACCATCCAAGGTGTTGGCGCCAAGGTCGTTCCCCATCAGATCGTCGTTGCCTGAGCCACCCGTGACGTTCTCGATGTCGGACTCAACCAGATCGTCTTCACCGACCTCCCCGTCGTTGGCCACCCCGTCAAGCGAAACATTCACACGCTCGGTTCGGTCGGAGTAGTCGACCGTGTCGTTACCGCTACCGCCGTACATGTAGTCGTCACTGAAGTCATCGATCCCGGTGAAGGTGTCGTTTCCGGCTTGCGCGAGGCCATAGTCGAAGCCGTCATCAAACGTGATCGAGTCGTCTCCGTCGCCAGCCTCGAGGTAGTCGTCGCCAGTCGACATGTTGAAGGTGTCTGCTCCGCTACCGCCGTATCCCTCGTCAGCTCCGGTACCAGCGTTGTAGGTGATCGGGACGTCAGTTGCCGTCCAGTCGGCATAGTCGGCCGCGTTCCCCAGGTTCAGGACGATTGAGGTCACGCCCGTACAACGCAGTTCACCTGATGTCAGCGTGCAGCTGGCGCCAGCGACAAGTGATGCGGTGCCATAGTCATCGAGCGTGATCGCCCCCGGCGTCGCCGAGGTCGGCCAGATCTCGACATCGTTGTTCTCACCGGCAGTGGCCGTGTAGGTCAGCACACCACCCGACACGGCTCCGGTGGAGGCGAACGCCGCCGGCGCTACCACCAACACGAAAGACGCGGTGACGGCAGCGACGGTCAACCCGCGCGCGACGACCAGGCTTGCAGAAACCGAACGTGAAGGCATGCGAGCACTCCGATGACGCCATGCGCGGGTCGACGACCTGCGCTCCGACAGACATCGACCACTGTTGCGCCTTGCCTTCAGAGCTGAACGGATGACACGCCGTCCGGGCACCGGTGGTTGGGATGACGAGGACGGATGGACCGGTAACGCACGAAGGGCTCCGACACCATCTGGTGTCGGAGCCCTTCGCCTGACTCCCCCCGGGGTCAGTCACCCCCTGGTTGGACTGGTGAGCTCTAGCTGACCCCAGTGCTGAGGTACAGCCGGTAGTTGCCGTAGTTGGCGTTCCACCCGTTGTAGAGCACGAACCTGGTGTTGTTGTCCCAGAACAGGGTCGATGGCGAGTCGTTCAGCGACTTACCTGCGCTCGCTTGCGCGCTCGCGTTTGCGATGGCTTCGGCCGCGCCCCAGGTACCACCGTTGTTGTTCGACTCCAACCACTTGAGATCGATCCTCGTGGTGTTGGAGGTGTAGTCGCAGCCGTCTTGCTTGCACAACGGCGCAGCGATTCCGACCTTGCCGGTGCCGATCAGCGACACCGCGCCGGAGTACGACGCCAAGTAGCCCGAGCCCGAGAACGCATAGATCTGCTTGCGTGGTGTCGTGAACGTGTCTGTGCCGGTGTTGTACTCGGCGTAGTAGACACCGTCGTCCTCGTTCCACGTCACCCCCACTCGGCTGCCGCGCGCGTCACAGTTCGCCCAACCACCATCGTTGCCCCCAGCGTTGGACGCAGGGATCGTGACATTGGTGTAACCGCCACCAGAGTTCTCCGAGACACTCAATGCGACAGTTCCGTCACCAGGCAGCCACGCAGCCGCCGCCGTCGTGCCATTGGCACAGCTGATCGGCCATGCGCCCAGGCCTTCCTCGCCGTCCTGACGAGTCGTCGTTCCCAGGTTCTGCGCTGCTCCGAAGGTCGCTCCGTTGTCGGTGCTTCTGCGCATCACCACGGCACCGGTATTGGAGTTGGTAAATGCGACGTACACGTTCGAGCCGGAGGCCGCCACGATGGGGTAGTCAACGCGACCGGTTTTCGCGGACAGCGAGACTGGCGTCTGCCAGGTGACCCCGCCATCGGTGGAACGCCGGATGAACGCCTGGCGCGGCGCGGCCGGGTCGATCGTGTAGTTCACCTGAGTGGCATAGGTGGCGTAGATGTTCGTGCCGGACGCAGCAAGTGCGGTTCGGTCGACGTGCTTGCCCGTTGGACTGATTCGCTTCGGCTTGCCCCACGTCACCGCCTTGGTAGTCCCGTCGACGGTGCCGACTCGGACCATCGCCTTCTGCTTGGCGCCCCCGTCGGGATTTCCCGTCGAGACATCGACGTCCGTGGTGTAGACCGAGGCGAGCCGGTCAGTGCCCACCTTGGCCAGCGAGGAACCGTAGTTGAAGCTGTACTGAGCCGTTGCGACCCCGGTCGCTTTGTCCGCTGACGGTGACGGTGTCCAGGTCGCCGCCCATGCCGTCGGTGCCGCAACACCGACTGCCAGAGCAGCGACACCGACACGCGCGGTCCAGCGCATGCGTGATGCCATGAAATTTCTCCGTTTCCCCCCGCCGGCCGTCCCCTCAGACGCCGGTCGGGAACCCTCCTCGTCCCTCCGGGACGGATTGCCCGGTGAGTGGTGGTGACGTTGCTCTCACCCTCAGACCGCGTCAATACGACGTACCGGCACGCAACGCCCACGGCTCTTGGCCGCAAGGTATAACTTGAGTAGTCAGTCAGGACATTTAGGCACACACCGTAGGCGGGGCATCACGCCAAGTGAATATATCTCTTGGCTTCAAGAGGTACCTCCACGACTGCTCGGCTCTGCTCCGTCGCGCGCTCACGCTGTCTGCTCGTCGCCTTAGGCTCACGCGATGACGCTCGAGCATCTGCGCTCCCTCGGGCGGCTCCGCGCCTTTCGGGCGCTGCTTCGCGTCCGGCTCGTTGGGCAACTGGCCGACGGGCTGCTCCAGGCTGGCCTGGTCGGTGTCGTGCTGTTCTCGCCAGAGCGAGCCGCGTCGCCAACGCGCATCGCGGTCGGCTTCGCCGTTCTGCTCATGCCGTTCATGCTGTTAGCGCCGATCGCCGGCGTCCTTCTCGACCGCTGGTCGCGCGTCCGCGTACTTCGTTGGGCGAACGCAGCACGCGCTGTACTCATCGCCATCACGGCACTCGCCACTGCGATGTCTCTATCCGAGGTCATCGTCTTTGGATCGGCACTCAGTCGCTCTCGCACTCAACCGGCTCATCCTGGCCGCCCTCGGCGCTTCGCTGCCCCGGACAGTGCCTCCTGATCTGCTGGTCACCGGCAACGCCGTGGCTCCCACCATCGGAACCGTCGTCACTGTCATCGGCGCCGGCCTTGGGCTCGCGCTGAGAGGCCTGATGGACGCGGCCGGAGACGCAGCGCCATTTGTCGCAGCTGCGTGCGGGTACGCGGTCACCTCGTTGTTGGTCAGTGCTTTCAAGCCAACTGACCTCGGGCCTGACCGCGCTCAACCACGCTCGGTCTGGGCGGTGGCCGTCGGCGACCTGCGCACGGGTGCAGCACACCTCAGCCACACTCGCGCGGCGCGGCGGGCCTTGGCCCTCACCACGCTTCAGCGCTTCGTCTTTGGGGCATTGACCGCGTGGACCATCATCGTCATCCGCTTTCTGTTTGAAGGCACCCGCGCAGATGAGGAGCATGCACTCGCTGCGCTTGGCTCGATCGCGCTATCAGTTGGCATTGGCTTGCTCATGGCCTCAGTGGCTGCACCGACGCTGGTGCGATGGCGGGGCGTCCGCGGGGCATCGGCCATCGCGATGGCCGCCGCAGCCATCGGCTGTCTCATCCCGCTGGCGTCCTGGCGCTTGGGGGCGCTACTTGTGGCGTGGGTATTGGTGAGCGCCGGAGCGCAGACCGTGAAGATCACGGTCGACACGGTGCTGCAGCGATCATCACCCGACGACCTCAGGGGGCGGGTGTTTGTCGCCTACGACCTAGTCTTCAATCTCGCGTTCGTGCTTGGTGTCGCGGCGCTCACCGCGCTGCCTCTGTCGGTGCTCGACGGCGCCCTCGTGGCGACGGTCGCCGCCTTCACTTACGCATCAGCGGCTATTGGGATCGGTGGCACCAGGCGGCGGTCACCGCCCGCGCGCCCTCATTCCGATGACTGACGCGCCGCCCACCATTGCTTCAGCACCTCCACGGCTTCTTCCCGCTCGAGGGGACCACGGTCGAGTCGTGTCTCAAGCAGGAATTGATAGGCCTCACCTACTGCCCGCCCCGGGGGGATCTCAAGGATCTGCATGATCTGGTTGCCATCGAGGTCGGGTCTGATCGACGCCAGCTCTTCGGCCTCGGCCAAAGCAGCGATGCGCTCCTCAAGGTGGTCATAGGAACGAGCGAGCGACTCCGCCTTCCGCCGGTTACGCGTCGTGCAGTCAGCCCGCGTCAACGCGTGCAGCCGACCCAGCAGCGGGCCCCCGTCGCGCACATAGCGGCGCACCGCTGAGTCGGTCCACTCTCCTTCGGCGTATCCGTGAAACCGCAAGTGCAACTCGACAAGCCGGGAGACGTCCTCGGTCACGTCTTTCGGGTAACGCAACGCCTTCATACGCTTGCGCGTCATCCGTGCGCCCACCATCTCGTGATGGTGGAACGACACCCCACCACCGGACTCGAACTTGCGGGTCGCAGGCTTGCCGATGTCATGCAACAGCGCGGCTAGGCGCAGAGTCAGGTCTGGCCCCTCTTGCTCGAGGTCGATCGCTTGCTCGACCACAGTCAGCGTGTGTTCGTACACGTCTTTGTGCCGGTGATGCTCGTCGATCTCGAGCTTCAATGCTGGCAGCTCTGGGATGAACGCTTCTGCCAATCCGGTGTCGACAAGAATCTGCAAACCTGCACGCGGGTTGGGTGACAGTACGAGCTTGCTGAACTCATCACGTACTCGCTCAGGCGAAACGATCGACAGTCGGTCGGCCATACCGGTGATGGCGTTGATCGCTGATTCGTCGACGTCAAAGTTGAGCTGCCCGGCGAAGCGGGCG
This sequence comes from uncultured Actinomycetota bacterium, assembly GCA_963712425.1. GTDB lineage: Bacteria > Actinomycetota > Actinomycetes > JAHEKZ01 > JAHEKZ01 > JAHEKZ01. Next base: position 284,682 of record CAVQHW010000002.1, read on the forward strand.
GCTCTCAGCATGCGAAGCGGGTCGTCGTCGAACGACTGCTCCGGGGTTCCAGGTGTCGTCAGGACACGTCGGGCCAGATCGTCAGAGCCCCCGTGCGGATCGACGAAGTCGAGGCTGGGCAGGCGCACTGCCATGGCGTTAACTGTGAAGTCTCGTCTCGCCAGATCACCCTCGAGCGACGTGCCGAACTGCACGTCTGGCTTTCGCGACTCACGCTCGTACTCCTCTGAGCGGTACGTCGTGATCTCGCAGGTGAATGCGCCGATGCGGCAGCCGATGGTGCCGAATGCCTTGCCGACATCCCACATCGCTTCGACGTGCCCGGTGAGCAGCCGCTCGATTTCGTCTGGGTGAGCGGACGTTGTGAAGTCGAGGTCATTGCCCAGCCGACCCAGCAAGGCGTCTCTTACCGACCCACCCACCAAGCTGACTTCATGACCGGCATCGGCAAAATGCTGCCCAAGCGCCGTCACCACCGGAGACACACGTACCAACTCGGCGATAGCGCGCTCGCGTGCGACGTCGGCAGGTGTGGGGGACACGAGTTGCCAGCCTAGCCCGCGCGTGGCCGATCCCCCCGCCAGCGCTGGCTACCATCGCAGCATGACGTCGTCCCGTCGGCGTCCGGAGCGCGGCGTCCGGCGATGGATCGGCTTGCTGGTCGTCAGCGTCGCTGCCAGCGCTCTGGTCGCCCCACTGTTGGTTGCGAATCAACGCTGCCGCCGGCACCGCTGCAAGCAGATTTGCGGCTTACCGGGTTCGCGCCAGTGTCGGTCGTCGAAGGCAAGACGGTACGTGCCAGCGGCACGTTCACCACCAACAAGACAATCGACAATGTCACCGTCCAGTTCGAGATCGGCGATACCGCCTTCTTCTCTCGCAGCGCAATCACTGAGGCCGCCTCGACTCCACCGTTCACCTATGAGCTCTTCGGCGCGTCCGATGACATCAACAAGGTCAGACGTGGTGAGACGAAGACCTTCCGGATCTCGTTTCCATCGAGTGACCTGCCATTCTCGACCGCTGGCGTCTACCCGATGAAGGTGACGGCAGTTGACTCCGACAGCGGAGAGATCCTCTCGTCGGTCTCCAGTTTCCTGCCCTGGTCCCCCGAGGGCCTCGGCAATGTGCCGAGCCGATTGCTGATGTTCTGGCCGGTGATCGGCGACGCCGAGCTCACGACCGCCGATGCTGGCGTCAGCGACGGCTCCAGCAGCGACGCTGCAGACCGGCGCGACGCCCTGCTCCAAGAGACGCTCGCCGAAGACACCGGACGCCTTGCCACCCTGGTCGAGTCTGGAAGTGAAGCGAAGGCCACCTGGGTGCTCGATCCCGCGCTGTTGAGCCACGCGGCTCAGCTCGATACGCCAGCCGCCGAGGCATGGCTTGCCGACCTGGCGTCCGTGGCCGCCACTCGACGCATTGCCGCGATGCCATACGGAGACCCCGACATCGCTGCCGTCGGAGCCGCTGGACGCCCCGGGTTCTTGGTGCAGGGACAGTCCAAGGGCGACAGAGTGTTTCGCCGCGTCCTCGACGCAGAACCGCGGTCAGACCTGGCGTGGCCAGCTGACGGCGCTGGTGACGAGCAGACCATCTCGACGTCAGGTCGCGCTGGCGATGCGTTCGTGTTGCTGGACGGTGAGAACGCCCCGCTCGTCACGCCGGAGACGTACACCCCCTCTGGTCGCATCTCATGGCCCGATCCAGAGCTGGATGTACTACTCGCCGATGAAGCGGCCAGTGCCTTGGTCGCCACCCCTGCCACGACCCAAGGAGACGTTCTGCTGGCCCGGCAGCGGTTCCTTGCCGAAACCTACTTGCACAGCCTCGAGACAAATGCTGAACGACTCCTAGTGATCGCCCCACCTCGTCGTTGGGACCCCTCGCCTGAGTGGGCCGACGAGTTGGTCGGCGCTATCCGCCACGCCAACTGGCTCGATCCGGTCACGATGGACGAAGCCGTCGAGCCCAGCCTGACCTTCTTTGAACGCGAGCCCCCCACCATTGCCGAGGACGCCGCAGACCGGCAGCTGCCCAGCGACATGGTGATCGCCGCACAGCAAGGCATCACCGACACCCGTCGACTGGCAGCAATCCTCACCCGGCCGCGTCAGATCACCCCGGCAATCGAGGACCAGCTCTTCACATCGGTGGGCACCGCCTGGCGTGCTGACCCGGCGGCCGCAGAGGCAGCTCAGGACGCGACCCTCGCCCAGCTACGGACTACTCGCGGTCGCGTCCGGATCGTGTCGCAGGGTGGAACCTTGGCCGATGATCGTGGCTCGTACCCCGTCAGCTTGCGCAACCAGCTCGACCAACCGGTCGTCGTGCGACTGGCCGTGACATCGACCGACCAACTTCGACTAAGAGTTGACGGGCCTGGTGAACCGATCCGAATCGCAGCCCAGGGGTCGGAGACCGTCAACGTCGAGCTCGACGCCGTCACTAGTGGCCGCATGTCGTTCGACGCCCAGCTCCGAACCCCCGGTGGTGCGGCCTACAGCGATCCCGTCACCGTCACCGTCGATGTGCGCGGCTTCGGGCAGATCACCCTGGTGGTCTTTGGTGTGGCTGTCGGACTGCTGGTGCTGGCTGCAGCGATCAGGATCGCCCGACGAGTTCGCAATGCTCGCCGAGCTTCACGTCAGGACGCGGCATGAGCATGCTGCCGTCGGACAACCGCTCGATGCTGCGTTCGAGCTCGGTGATGGCCGCAGGCACGATCACCTCGCGAGTCACCGGACTGCTCAAGAACACAGCGCTGGCGGCTGCAGTGGGCGCTGGCACTTTGGCAGACACCTACACAGTGGCCAACACGCTGCCCACCATCGTGTACATCCTGCTGATCGGCGGTGCGATCAACGCGGTCTTCATCCCGCAGCTCGTTCGGCACATGGGCAGCGACGAAGACGGCGGGGTCGCGTACGCGCAGCGGTTGTTCAGTGCAGTAGTGGGTGTCTTGGCGCTCATCACCGTCGTTGCGGTCATCGCCGCCCCCTGGCTCGTGCGTCTGTACTCCAGCGACTGGTCAGCGCAAGACGTCGAGGTGGCGACGACCTTCGCGAGGTTGCTGCTACCGCAGATCTTCTTCTACGGCGTGTTCGCCCTGGTGTCGCAGGTGCTCAACACTCGAGGCACGTTCGGTGCGCCCATGTTTGCCCCAGTGGTCAACAACATCGTCATGATCGCCAGCGCCTTAGCGTTTCTGGTGGTCGTCGGTACCGGGTCAACGACTGATTCAGTCACCGACGCCGAGATCGCCATCCTTGGGGTCGGGACGACCCTGGGAGCCGTCGCGCAGACCGCGTTGTTGTGGCCGTCACTACGGCGGTGCGGCGTTCGGCTGCGCATCCGCCGCGATCTTCGCGGTTCTGGGCTCGGAGCGGCGTGGGGGCTGGCGCGCTGGGCCATCGTGCTCGTCGCCATCAACCAGTTGGGGCTCTTGGTCGTCAGTCGACTTGCCACCGGAGTCAATGCGACAGAGAACGCCGACGCCGGTATCGCGGTGTACCAGAACGCCTTTCTCATCTTCATGCTTCCGCAGTCGGTCATCACCATCTCGCTGGTGACTGCGCTGTTGCCGTCGCTGTCGCGTCACGCGGCCGAGGGTCGTCTCGACGTCGTTCGCGAACGCATCGCCTGGACACTCCGGACGTCAGGTTCGCTGATGGTTCCGGCGACTGTCGCGTTCGTCGTCCTGGGCGTCCCCATCGCGGTACTGCTCTTCAACTACGGGTCGATGTCACTCGAGTCGGCTCGCATACTGGGGTTGACGCTCAGCGCTTTCGCCATCGGTCTCCCCGCATTCAGCGCCTACTACATCTTGATGCGCGGGTTCTACGCGCTCGAGGACACCCGAACCCCGGCCTTCAACGCCATGATCCAGGTCGGGGTCAACATCTGCCTGGCGGTTCTCGCCGTTCAGTTGCTGCCAGCCGATCGGGCGATCCCTGGGCTCGGTCTGGCGTATGCCCTCTCGTACTGGGTGGGGCTGGCGGCGATGGCGGCACAACTGCGCCGCCGGCTCGGACGCCTAGACGGCTATTTCATCCTCCGGACAAACGTGCGAGTCGTTCTGGCATCGGTGATCGCCGCGATCGCGATGGTCGCTGGATCGACAGCGGCAGTCTCGGTCGTGGGACGAGCCGTCGACCTCACCAGCAGCCTGGTGATCGTCACCGCCGGCTTGGTTGCTGGGGCTGCCGGGTACCTGCTCGGGGTCCGAATTTTCCGGATCACCGAAGTGAGCGATGTGCTCGCGCTGCTCACGCGGGGTCACGGGGTTCGATAGTTCACCCGCCAACACCCGTTCGGTCTGCTCAAGACGGGCTAGTTACCTGCCGATTCTTCGCACATGACCTTCCTGGCTGCTCGGCTGCGCCGAGACGATGCCGGAAGCATCGTTTTCGGGTGGCTGGGGCGAGTAGCCCTCACCCTTACTGTGCTTGCGCTCGCCGCATTCGAGGTCATGTCGATCGTCGTCACTCACATCAACCTCGAAGATGTCGGGCGCACGGCTGGCGATCGGGCACTCACGGTGTACGCCGAAACCGGTGACCCCTATCGAGCGTTTCTCGCGGCCGATACCTACGTCACCGAGAACGGTGCCGAGATGAGCCGCAAGTCATTCTCAGTCAGCGAGGAATCGGTCTCGTTCGACATGAAGAAGACCGCCCCCACCTTGCTGCTCTTCCGGGTGGACGCGACAGCTGGCTACGCCGAAGTTCGGACCAACATCTACGTCGAGCCGATCGTCGAAAGCGGCACATTGCGGTGAGGCGTGGCTCCAGCACCGCAATGGGCGTCGCACTAGGCGTGGCACTGTCACTCACCGTTCTGTCACCGACATCGCAGGTCGCGGCGGCGTCGCGACCGGCGGCACTACCCACGGCAGCCAGTCCGGCCCTCGTGAGCACCGGCGTCCGACACACGCCTGACGTCTCGGCACTTGAGCAGAAGGCCGAAGAGCTGAGGCACCGCTTGGACCAACTCGAGGCCCGAGCAGCATGGACCGAGGAACGCCTGGCGTACGCACGTGATCAGCTCGCGGCCGCGACCACCAGCGCCGTGACCGCCGACGAGCAGCTCGACACACTCAACGGCTACAGCACGCAGGCAGGCGTAGACCTCGCGCACCGGGTGAGGGCCATCGAGCAATCCGGAGGCGCAGCGGCCCTCTACACCCAAGCGCTGGATGCGGACGCACTCGCCGACGTCACCAGCAACGTCGCTGCGCTTCACGCAGTGCTGAGCACCGACGTCGTCAACGCTGCGGACGCCGCGGACGCTCGCTCGGAAATGGCGACGGTCTATCAGCGGCTAGACCGAGCAGCGAACGTGCAAGCTCGACTGACCACCAGGGTGACGACACTGGCCGAACAAGCGCGCGATCTGGTCGACCGACAACGACAGTTCGTCCAGAACGCCGACGACCGAGTCGCCCGAGCACTCAAGGCCATCGAACGTCGCGAGCAGGCACAAGCCCAGGCCCAGGTCACGACGTGGACTGGCCCGGTGCCGTCTGGGTCAACGCCGTACTCCGGGCCAGCAGTGGCGGCAGCGCTCAGCGTGCTCGGATCGCCGTACGTCTGGGGAGATGAGGGACCGACCACCTTCGACTGCAGCGGGCTGGTGCAGTGGTCGTATCTACAGGCGGGGCTCGTACTGCCAAGGCTCGCGAGCGACCAGTACCGCGCCAGCACCCCCGTCCCCTACGACCAGATGCAGCCGGGGGACCTCATCGTCTACGCCTACGACGTCAGCGATGAGTCGACGATTCACCACATCACGATGTACATCGGGAACGGCCAGATGGTGCACGCTCCGCGTACCGGAGACGTCGTGAAGGTGGTCCCCGTCTACACCGAAGGCATCTACGGCACGGTGCGTCCGGGTCTCTGAGCGTCTAACCCCAGGTAGTTTCACTTCGGTGGAACGCCTTGCCGGTCGCTATGACCTCGACGAAGAGGTCGCGCGCGGACGCGGCAGAACCCTGTGGCGTGGCCACGACTCAGTACTTGACCGCTCTATCGGCGTGCTGTTGCTGGACGCTGGGCACCCTCACGCCGACGAGGTACGTCGGGCCGCACAACTCGCTGCGTCCGTCGAACACCCAGGCATGCTGCGAGTGATTGACACCGCTGAGGATGCTGGGCGGGTCTTCGTCGTCACGCGGTGGCTGGCCGGCACGCCGCTCAGCGAACAGCTCGCGGTCGGGCCCTTGACGACCGAAGAAGCGCGATTCGTGGTTCGATCGGTCGCCGATGCGTTGGCTGCGGCCGCCAGCGAGGGCGTACATCACCTCGTCCTTGACCCGAACGACGTGCTGCTCACCGATCACGGTGTCGTCGTTGTCGGGATCGGGGTCCGCGCCGCACTTGAGGGCGTCCAGCCCGAGGCGGACGCCGAACGTGTCGACGCGTGGCGGCTCGGCGCCATGCTCTATGCCGCGCTCACCGCGAAGTGGCCCGGCTACGCCTGCGCGGGTCTGTCTGGTGCGCCGGTGGTTGGCGGACGGGTGGCACGGCCGCGACAGGTGCGTGCCGGTGTTCCAGATGACCTCGACGAAATTGCATGGCGGGCTTTGAACCCCGATCACCCGGCGCCGCTCGAGTCGCCAGCCGCAATCGCGTCCGCCCTCGCAGCACCCCCTGATACCAGCACGCCAACGGCTGACTCCGAACCCGCGATGACGGGTGCGGTCTGGCGCTGGTTGGGCTTGCTGCTGGTGCTGGCGCTCTTCTCGACGGGTGCAGTACTGGTCGCGTGGCAGATCTGGCAAAGCTCAGACCGCGTCGAACCCAGCGAGACCGCAGGTGTCCCGCCGCCCGTGACGTCGCCAAGCCCGACAGAGACCGTCGCCGAGGGACCGCTCCGAGTTCGCCGAGCTGCGGTCTTCGATCCGGCTGGCGACGGCACCGAGAACGACTCCGATACCGGGCTCGCGATCGATGGCGACCCGACGACGGCCTGGACGACGGTCACCTACGCCAGTCGCAACCTCGGCGGGCTGAAAGACGGAGTCGGGCTACAGCTCGACCTCGGGGGGCAACAGTCCGTTGGCGGGATCGAGTTGCAGCTCGTCGGACGCGGCAGCGACGTGCAGGTCTGGGCCGCCCGCTCCGCCACCGACCCCCGAGGTGGGCCGCCCGAGACGCCAGATCCCGCTGACCCGCTTGCGGGCTACAAGCGCCTGGCCGGCGTCCGGGGCGCCAGCGACCTCATCACCTGGCGGTTTGCACCGGCGGTCAGCACCGATCGGGTGGTCATCTGGCTCAAGGCCCTTCCCCCCTCGACGGACGGCTATCAGGGTGGCGTCGCCGAGGCGACCCTCTTTCGCTGACCGAATGTGAATACGCTTCGCCCGTGACCGTGGAGGACCAGCGACCAGACGCCGAGTTGCTGTCGGCGCATGCCGCAGGGGATCCGGTCGCCTTCACCGCGCTGATCGGACGCCATCGCGACCGCCTATGGGCAGTGGCGTTGCGCACGATGGGTGACCCAGACGAAGCCGCCGATGCGTTGCAAGATGCCCTGCTGTCGGCGCACCGCTCCGCGGCGACGTTCCGCGGCGACTCGCAGGTCACGACCTGGATGCACAGGATCGTGGTCAACGCCTGCCTTGATCGCATTCGCCGCTCGAAGGCTCGCCCCACCGTTCCGCTCCCCGAACACGACAGTGCACATCCGATCGAGCCCAGCGACCCCCTTGGGCGCCGCGAGCTGGCGTGGGAGATCGATCGGGCACTGCGCACGCTGCCCGACGAGCAGCGAGCCGCTCTTGTGCTGGTCGACGTCGAGGGGTACTCCGTCGATGAGACCGCCCAGCTGCTGGGTATTCCGGTTGGCACCGTGAAAAGCCGATGTGCCAGGGGACGCGCCAAGCTGGTGCCACTGCTTGCGCATCTGCGGAACCGTGCCGCGACACCCGACGTCCCATCTCCGGGCATTAGCCCCAATGGCAGTTCACACAGACCTGAACCACCGACCGACCAGAGCCCCCACGGAGCCCAGCCATGAGTCAGCACCACGACCCGGTGCACCCGGACTCTGAGCACCTCACTGCCGAGGTGCTGGCCGATCTTGACCTCGGCCTGCTGGACGACGCGTCAGCCGACCACGCTCGACACCACCTTGAGCACTGCGCGCAATGCACGCAGCTGCACGACGACCTTCGGTCGCTGACCCTCTCACTGGGCTCGCTCGGCGGGTCAGGCACAGCGAGTGAATCGATCGAGCCGATGCCCGACGACGTCTGGGATCGGCTCGAAGCCGCCCTTGCAGCCGAGCCAGTCGTCACACCAGAGGGAGCGGCGACGGTGGTGCCGATGGCGCCAGCCCGCAAGCGGCGCTTCGGGCGTCCCGGCATCGGGGTCGTCGCCGCCGTCGCGGGCGTCGCGCTCGTCGGGGCCATCGCGATCCCGTCGATTCGCAACTCGAGCAGCGACGACGCGCCCATCGGCGCAGCGTCCAGCGATTCAGCGACCGACGAGGAGGCGAACGGGCCCGCGGCCGCAGATGTGAACCCCTACCAGGCCACCCGCTCAGGCACGCAGTACGACGTGGCATCGCTCGACACCCAGGTCAACGAGCTCGTGGCAGCACGAACCGCACTTGACGGTTCATTGACCACCGACCAGCGCTACGAGGACGACGAGTCCCAGGGTGACGGCGTCGTCGTCAGTCCCAGCCCGAGCGTCTCGCCGACCTCCAGCCCGGCACCGCTAGAGGGGGCGCGGAAGTTGGCCCGGGCTGGTGCGCTCGCCACTAGCCCGGCAGCCGCTCAGGCTTGCCTTGAAGGCGCCCTGGCATCGCCAGGCATCACCCCGCTCGCCATCGACATCGGCCTATGGAACGGCGAGCCAGCGGCGGTGATCGTGTTGCCCCTGGATGACCCGACCCTCGTCGAGGTATGGGTCATCGACCCCACCTGCTCGACTGCGAACGCCGAAGATCCCACGATCTACTTCGCCACGATCACCCGCTGAGGCTCTGACGGGCGGGAATGATCTCGCCCCTACACTTCGTTGTGCAGTTGCACGCATGACCCCAGACCTAGCCTGAAGGAGAACGCCGCGGTGACCCAGTCGTCCAAGGCCCGTGACGTGATCATCATCGGATCCGGCCCAGCGGGTTTCACTGCGGCTGTTTACACGGCGCGCGCGAGTCTGAACCCTTTGATGTTCGAGGGATCGGTCACCGCCGGTGGCGCCTTGATGAACACCACCGACGTCGAGAACTATCCCGGCTTCGCCGACGGCATCATGGGCCCAGCCCTCATGGAGCAGATGCGAAACCAAGCGTTGCGCTTCGGCGCCGAGATCGTCAGCGATGACGTCGTGTCCGTCGACCTCACCGGCGACATCAAGTCGGTCACCGTTGGCTCCGGCGCTACTCACCATGCGAAATCGGTCATCTTGGCCATGGGTTCTGGGTATCGCGAGCTCGGCCTCGAGAACGAGAAGCGTCTGTCAGGTCGCGGGGTCTCGTGGTGCGCTACCTGCGACGGCTTCTTCTTCAAGGGTCAGCACATTGCCGTTGTCGGTGGCGGTGACTCCGCGATCGAAGAGGCAACCTTCCTCACCAAGTTCGCCAACTCGGTCACCGTCGTCCACCGCCGCGACGAGCTGCGCGCCTCGAAGATCATGGCCGACCGCGCTCTCGCCAACGACAAGATCTCGTTCGCGTGGAACAGCGAAGTTGTCGACGTGCTGGGTGCTGACAAGGTTTCAGGGCTTCGCCTTCGCGACATCCCCACGGGCGAGGAACGCGACCTCGACATCACCGGCCTGTTCGTCGCGATCGGACACGACCCTCGCAGCGAGCTCGTCAAAGGCCAGGTCGACCTTGACGACGAGGGCTACGTGCTCGTGCAAGGTCGCACGACACTGACCAACCTGCCAGGCGTCTTCGCGTGCGGAGACCTGGTCGACCACACCTACCGTCAGGCCATCACGGCTGCGGGCACCGGGTGCGCAGCAGCGCTGGACGCCGAACGTCACCTCGCTGCGCTGGAAGACGCCGCTCACCCCTCGACATCGGCTGCGCCCTCAACCACTGCAGCCTCATCTCTCGCCGGCTCCACCGTCTAACACCGTCTGATCCACCCGTCCGTCGAACACTCATCGTTCAACTCCGCTAGGAGAGCCCATGGGCCAGTCCACCATCATCGTCACCGACGACAGCTTCGACGCTGACGTCATCAAGAGCAGCAAGCCGGTGCTCGTCGACTACTGGGCTGAGTGGTGCGGACCGTGCCGCATGGTGGCGCCGATCTTGGAAGAGATCGCGGCCGAACATGCTGAAAAGTTGACGATCGCCAAGCTCAACGTCGACGAGAATCCTCAGGCAGCAGCCATGGCCGGGGTGACGTCGATCCCCACCCTTGCCGTGTACCAAGGCGGCGAGGTGGTCAAGATGATCATCGGCGCCAAGCCCAAGCAGAGCCTGCTGTCCGACCTCGCCGAATTCCTCTGAGTCCAGCGCCCTCATCTAGCCGCTGACCTGCGGTTTTGCCGCCACCCATTCGGCACATCGCAAGGCCGCGCGGGCTCGCCATACGCCTGCTCAGGCGCTAGGGTCGCCGCTTCACCAGGGTTACCCTGGGTGAGATCAGCCAGCGCTGCGTCATGCGGCCCGACCCGTGCGGAGGTGCTGTGACGTCAACGTCGTACCGCCGCGGTGACCACGGGCCTGCCGTTGCCCAGATTCGCGATCACCTCGCCCTGCTCGGTCTGCTTCCCAGCGAACCAGCCGAGCGCCGCGGCAACCAATGGGACGCCGCCTTCGACGACGACGTCGACGCCGCGGTGCGCACCTTTCAGCAACAGCGTGGGCTGATAGCCGACGGCGTCGTTGGCTCGTCGACGTGGCGCCGTCTCGACGGGGCTCGCTGGACCCTTGGTGATCGCGTCCTGCGTTATGGGGCTCGCCACATGCAGCACGGTGATGACGTCGCTGCCTTGCAGAAGCGCCTGCTCGACTTGGGTTTCGACTGCGGTCGGATCGACGGCATCTTCGGGCCAGACACTGAGCGCGGCCTGCAAGAACTCCAGCGCAATCTTGGGCTCCCCGCCGACGGTCTGTGCGGACCCGTGACGTTCCGCGCGCTTGACCGGCTGTCACGCACTGTCGTGGGCGGCGAACCACACCGCATCAGAGAAGCCGAGCGCCTGCACCATCGCGGCCCCGGCCTCGCGGGCAAAGTCATCGTGATCGACCCGGGTCACGGCGGTGCTGACCGCGGAGTGTGCGCCAACGGGCTGGTCGAAGCCGACGTCGTAGCCGACCTGGCGTCCCGCATCGAAGGGCGACTCGGGGCCATGGGTGTCACCGCGTTTCTCACGCGCGGCCAGCAACTCGACGCTGCCACAGCCTCTGAAACAGAGCGAGCCGTCTTTGCCAACGAGGTCGACGCCGACCTCGTCATCTCACTGCACACCGACGGGCACAACAGCGAGCATGCCCAAGGCGTCGCCACGTATTACTACGGAACCCAAGGCGGCGAGGGTGTTCACTCAGTCATCGGCGAAGCGTTTGCCGAGCTCGTGCAACGAGAGATCGTGAGTCGCACTGATCTGCTCGACGGGCGCACCGACGCCACCACCTGGGACATCCTGCAACGCACTCGGATGCCGGCCGTGCGCATCGACGTGGGGTACTTGACCCACGAAGGCGACGCAGCGCGGTTGGCCGACCCTGCACTGCGAGACACCGTCGCAGAAGCGGTGCTAGTCGCTTTGCAGCAGCTGTACCAACCGACGACAGACCTGCGTCCGACGGTGGTGCAGCTTCCCACTCCCGTCAGTTGATGGCTCGCAACTAGAGGGGCTGTCGCGTCGCCCCAGCTGCGGCGGTGACCTCGCGGAACACCGGAGCAGCGCCGTATCGCAGCTCGTACGCTCGTGAGACCGCCGTCATGACATGGGCAGTGTCGTCGGTATCGACCAGCACGAGGGCGCTGCCCCCGAAACCCGCTCCAGTCACTCGAGCACCCATGGCACCCTCGTAGAGAGCTGACTCGACGATGACATCGAGCTCAGGGGTGCTCACCTCGAAGTCGTCGCGTAACGACCGGTGCGAGTCGGTGAGGTGCGATCCGATCTCGCGCACGCGTCCGGAGCGCAATAGCTCGCTGACGATGTGCACACGGGCGTTCTCGGTGACGACGTGTCGCGCACGTTTGCGGATCAGTGGATCTGCGATCTGGTCGAGCTCGGCCTCGTCGTGCACGTCCGAAAGAGCGGCGACCCCCAGCAGGGCGGCTGCTGTCTCACACTGCTTCACCCGCTCGCGATACGCCGACCCAGTGGTTGAGTGCTGACGCCCGGTGTCGACCAACACCATCGTGAGGTGGTGATCGGTGGTGGCCAACGTGATCGGCAACACCGTGCGCGAGCCGGTGTCGATGAGCAGGGCATGACCCGCACGTCCATGCATCACCGCTGCTGGATCCATGTATCCCACCGGTGCGCCGACGTACTCGTTCTCGACCTGTTGCGCGAGTCGCGCAACGAGGTTGGGAACCGGGTCGTGACCTGTTGCCTCCAGCAGCGCCGCCAACGTCGCACACGTCAACGATGCCGACGACGCGAGGCCGGCCCCGACCGCGAGGTCGCTGTCGATCTGCACATGGGCGCCTGCGATAGCGATGCCATCGCTGGCCAAAAGGAAGACGGCTCCTTCGACGTAGGCAACCCAGTTGTTGACACGGGAGCCGACGGTGCCTGAGCGGACGGTGCGGGGTGCGAGCGACGCGATCGGTACGGCTGGTGCGGTTCCGAACCGGCTCGACTGAACCTCGAGCCTCGACGTGTCGTTGATCTCGACGGTGACAGTTGTGCCGGAAGCGATCGCGAAGGGCAGCACCCAGCCGCGCTGATAGTCGGTGTGATCACCGATCAGATTCACTCGCCCCGGCGCAAACCAACACGCCCGTGGGGCTCGGCTCACGCGGCCTGGGGTCCGTCAGCCGGGCTCGGGGGGTCGTACCCGGTGACGTCCAGCTCACGCGGTTGCCGTAACAGTGAGACGGCGAAGGCGATTAGTGCACCGAGAGCGAAAGCGCTCAGCACCGCCCATGCCAGGCGTCTCACGCTGGGGTACCCCGCAGGGACTTCGCGGAGGAAGGAGCGATCTGCTGCACGATGCGCTCGAGGTCGTCGACGGAAGCGAACGTGATGACGATCTTTCCCTTGGTACGGCCCAGGTCGACGGTGACCCGCGTCTCGAGCTCGTCGGACATGGCAGCCGCCACCTCAGCGAGTGCTGGGCTCTGTGCCTGTTTCGTGCGCTTTTGGGCTGGTTTGTCGCTTTCGCCGGTATCGCCCAGAGTGACGAGCTCCTCGACGGTTCGGACGGACAGCCCTTCGGCGACGATCTTGGCGGCCAGTTGCTCTTGGGCTGCGGCGTCGTCAAGGGCAAGGAGGGCTCGGGCATGCCCTGCCGACAGCACCCCAGCGGCCACTCGGCGCTGCACCGACGGTGGCAGTCGTAGCAGTCGCAGGGTGTTGGACACCTGCGGTCGTGATCGTCCAATGCGCTGAGCCAGCTCGTCTTGCGTGCACCCGAAGTCGCTGAGCATCTGCCCGTAGGCGGCGGCCTCTTCCAGCGGATTTAGTTGCGCCCTGTGCAGGTTCTCCAGCAGGGCATCGCGCAGCAGCGCTTCGTCAGCTGTCTCGCGGATGATGGAGGGGATGGTGGCGAAACCGGCCTGCTGCGCTGCTCGCCAACGGCGCTCGCCAGCCACCAGCTCGTACCGGTTGGCCTCGAGCGGGCGAACGACGATCGGTTGCAGTAACCCGACCTCTTGCAGCGAGAACACCAGTTCGGCGAGCGCCTCTTCCTCGAAGACCTGGCGGGGTTGCCGCGGGTTGGGGGTGATGTGGTCGACCGGCAGGTCGGCATAGACGGCCAGGGCGTCGGCGTCTGGCGCGTGCACGACCTCGACGCCACGATCCTCTGACGGCGTCAGCAGCGCATCGGTCACCACTGTCGAACCGTTCGGTCGCGATGGGTCAGGAGAACTCGGGATCAGGGCCCCCAGACCTCGACCCAGACCGCGCTTCTTGTCAGTCACTAGCCACCGCCTCCGGAGGTTGCGGCCCGGTAGGCCATCTCACGCGCTGCCTCGAGATAGGACAGCGCGCCACTGCTTCCTGGGTCGTAGGTAAGCACGGTCTGGCTGTAGCTCGGGGCCTCCGACACGCGTACCGAGCGGGGGATTGCGGTAGAGAGCACGACGTCACCGAAGTGCTCACGGACCTCGTCGGCCACCTGGGAGGCCAGCCGGGTGCGTCCGTCATACATGGTGAGCAGGATCGTCGACACCCCCAGATTCGGGTTCAGGTGCGACTGGATCAGTTCGACGTTGCGCAGCAGCTGGCCAAGGCCCTCGAGGGCGTAGTACTCGCACTGGATAGGAATCAGCACCTCGCGCGCTGCGACGAAGGCGTTGATCGTGAGCAGCCCCAGCGATGGCGGGCAGTCGATGACGACGTAGTCGTACCGCCGCCCAGCGGTCGCTTCAGCGGCCAGGAGCTCGTCGAGGGCCCGTTGTAAGCGGCTCTCCCTGGCAACCAGCGACACAAGCTCGATCTCTGCACCAGCAAGATCGATCGTGGCTGGGACGCATTCGAGCCCCGGAATCGCCTCGACCTGATGCAGCGCCGAGGTGAGCGGCTGGCCACCAATCAGCACCTCGTAGACGCTGGGCTCGCCAGCATGATGGGGCACCGCCAAGGCCGTTGAGGCGTTCCCCTGAGGGTCGAGGTCGACCACCAGCACCCGCAGCCCATGCAAGGCAAGCGACGCCGCGATGTTGACCGTTGTCGTGGTCTTGCCCACCCCGCCTTTCTGGTTCGCCACCGTGATGACCCTGGTGTCATCTGGCCGCGGCCATGACTCGATGCGGCCCCCGCGGATGCGTGCTGCGGCCGCGGCCGCCAACGCGATCGGGGTTTCGTGCTCGCCCTGGGGTGACTCCGTAGCCGACTCAGAGGGGGCTTCGGGCTCGGCGACTTCGTCTGTTTCACGTGAAACATCGCCGGGCGCAGCGGTCAGGGGGAAGCGGACTTCCGTCGGCTCCTCGGTCATCGATCCTCCGTGGCCGGCTTGGTTGTGGGGTCGAGGGGACGCATCACCCGGACGACGTGCGTCACGTTACCGCCTTCCCCCACCGTGATGACCTCGCGCTCGATAACGTGCATCCTCTCCAGGTCGGCGCCGGCGTCAGCGAGCTCGGCCGGGGCGCCGTCCCCCTTGATCGCGAGCAGTTGGCCACCTGGCCGCAGCAGTGGCAGCGACCACCCGGCCAGGCGTCCCAGCGGGGCGACGGCACGTGCCACCACCGTGTCATGAGCGGGCGCCTGGCTGGCGTAATCCTCAGCCCTGGCTCTGACCACCGTGACATGAGTGAGCCCAAGATCGTCCACCACCTCGGTAAGAAAGGTCGCCCTGCGCAGCAGCGGCTCCAGCAAGGTCACCGGTTGGTCGGGGCGCAACGCCGCCACCACGATGCCGGGCAGACCTGCCCCAGAACCCACATCACAGATCGAACCGTTCGGCGGGATGAGTGGCTCCACCAGGGCGCAGTTGATCACATGCCGCGTCCACACCCGCTCGGCTTCTCGCGGGCCCAGCAGCCCCCGATCAACCCCAGCGCCTACGAGCCATGCGGCAAACCGCTCGAGGGTGGCCACCGCGCCATCGACTGACCCCAGCAGTTGCCGGGCATCAGGGGGTGCCGGTGGCGCACTCAGCCCGTCAGGTTTCACGTGAAACGTCAGGCGGGGAGCACCACGACATACCGGTTCGGCTCTTGACCCTCTGACTCGCTTTTCAGACCAGCCGCCGCGACCGCATCGTGCACAATCTTTCGTTCGAAGGGGGTCATCGGTGAGAGCTTGACCGGCTCACCCGACCCCTTGACGGTCTCAGCTGCCTCGGTGCCGGTCTGGGTGAGCGCTTCCCGTTTCGCCGCTCGCCAGCCAGCGATGTCGAGCATCAGCCGGCTGCGCTCTCCGGTCTCGCGGAGTACAGCCAGGCGCGTCAGCTCTTGCATGGCATCGACGACCTTGCCCTCGTCGCCGACGAGGTGATCAAGGTCACCCCCGACGAGCGACACCATGGCCCGCTCGCCCTCGACGTCCATGTCGATGTCACCGTCGATGTCGGCGATGTCGAGGAGTTCTTCGATGTAGTCGGCGGCGATGTCACCTTCACGCTCCAGGCGCTTTGCCAAGTCCGAAGAGTCCGAAGAGCCGGATACGTCCGGTGCTGTGCCCTCAGGGGTGGCCTCAGGGTTCTCGTCTGTGTCCACGGTGTCCATGGTCTCCGTTGCCTCGCTCATGTGTCCTCTTTGGAGTCGTCTTTGGGGTCGCCGCTGGGGTCGCCGTTGGAGTCGCCGTTGCCAGTCGATCCGCTCCGTGGCGATCCGCCCTGCCGCCCCTTTCGCCGACTTCGCGGCTGACGTTTGGGCTGCTGGCGGGTGGGCTTGGGGTCTGGTGCAGGTGGGGCCTCGACGGCGCTTGCTGCCGTGCCGTCGGCGCCCGCCTTGCGCGCCGCCTTGCGCGCCTGACGCTCTTCCCACTCGGCATACGCTGGGCTGCCGGGCGCAGGGTTGTTGCGGATCACGTAGTACTGCTGACCCATCGACCACAGGTTGGTCGTGAGCCAGTAGATCAACACACCGATCGGGAAGTTGATCCCGAACACCGCAAACATCAGCGGGAACACGTACACCAGCAGCTTCTGCTGCTGCAGGAAAGGGTTCGACTCGGCGTTAGAGATGCCCTTCACCAGCAGCTGCTTCTGCGTGATGAAGGTCGTCAACGTCATCAGGGCGATCAGGACCAGCGAGACGATCTTGACCTGGGGATCGTCAGTGCCCAAGAACGTTGCCGAGATAGGCGCCCCGAAGATCGTGGCCTGGTTCGCCTCTTCGATCAGATCCTGTGTCATCGGCCCGACCGGGTTGTCCTGCGCGACCCCGTAGTTCAAGACGTGGAAGAGCGCGAAGAAGATCGGCATCTGCAGCAGGATCGGTAGGCAGGAAGCAAACGGGTTCGTGCCCGACTCCCGATAGAGCTTCATCATCTCTTCGGACTGCTTCTGGCGATCGTCCTTGTACCGCTTCTGGATCGCCTTGATCTCTGGCTGCAAGATCTGCAGCCCCCGCTGCGCCTTGATCTGCTTGACGAACAATGGGATCAGCAGGATCCGGATGACGACGACCAGCCCGACGATCGACAGCGTCCAGGCAGCCCCACTCCCAGGCGGCAAAACGGTGCTCCACAAGGTGTGGAACTGCACCAGAACCCAGGCGACGATCCAATACAACGGGTCGAGCAAACCCACCGGTCAGACTCCTGTCATAGGGGAAGCGGCACCCGAGGGCGCCGGTTCAGTCCGCTTGAGGTCAGTGCTCTGGGCATCTGCTGGGGGAACGTGGTCGACCCCGCCTGGAGCCCAGGGGTGGCACCGCGCCAGCCGTCGCATCCCCATCCAGGTGCCGCGCAGCGGCCCGTGCTCGCGGATCGCTTGCTCAGCGTAAGCAGAACATGACGGATAGTAACGACAGCGCTGCGGCAGCATCGGTGAGATGAGGCGGCGATAAACCCAGATCGGAGCAAGTAAGACCAGCCGTGCTGCCTTGGTGACGGCAGCGCCCAGCGCGCTGGACCGCTGCGTGCTCACGAGGCAGCCGCCTCAAGCGGGTCTCGACGCAGCCGAGTCATCGCGTGTTCGAGGTCATCGGCGAGTTGCTGCGACGTGGCACGAGCGGCAGCTGGAAGCGCCCGCAGCACCACCAAGTCGCCTGGCTGAAACCCGGTCAGGCGATCAGCACAGACACCGCGCAGACGACGCGCCACTTGGTGGCGAACAACGGACCCACCGACGCCTTTACTGACGATCAGGCCAACCCGGGCGGGGTCGGCGCCATCGCGAGGCAGCACGTGAAGCACCAGGGTGGGGCTTGGCGCCCGACGTCCAGTACGCACCGCCGCCGTGAAGTCGGTGCGTCGGTGCATCCGATGTGCCGCTGGCAGCACCGGCTCAGGCTGCGAGGCGGGCGCGGCCCTTGCGGCGCCGCGAGGAGAGAATGGAGCGGCCAGCGCGGGTGCGCATGCGGAGCCGGAAACCGTGGGTCTTGGCCCGACGCCGGTTGTTGGGCTGAAACGTACGCTTCGACACGAGGTGACTCCGGATCTAGCCCAGGGACATAGCCGCTGGTCCTGGTGGTTCGGTGCGGGGAAATGCGGGAAACGCGACTGGCGAGGGTGGGGGCAGCCCCCACCGGGCAGACATGCAGCGACCTAAGGTACATCGCGTAGCGGGGGGTCGGTCAAACTGGGCGCCCCCCAGCTCCCGAGATGCAAACCGCACACCGTCTCAAACATCTGTCGCGGGGTGGGGGAGACACGCCGACCCTAGGTCGCTACGGTGTCCAAGGATTGTTTGCTGGCTGGTTGCTGGCTTGTGGACAACCACTGGACGCGGGCACCCACACCAGGTAGCGTCCGCCGGGCCCTTAGCGCCGGTTCTTCCCCACCCACAGCTTGTGGATGAACGTGTGGATCTAGGCACTGACCTGCACATTTGGGTTGTGGATGACGGGGATTCAGGCACGAGAAGGGGCACATGTGACGACGCAGACCCAGGACTTGGCCGCGGTATGGAACCGGGTGCTCGACACTCTTGCCGACGAGGCCAGCCCCCAGGCCAACGCGTTCCTCAAGCTCACTCGGCCCGTCGGTGTCGTCGAAGACACCGCGCTCCTGGCCGCGCCCAACGAGTTCACCAAAGACCTCATTGAGAGCCGCCTCCGGCCGCAGGTCACCGAGGTGCTCTCGCGCGAACTCGGACGCGAGGTCCGGATCGCCGTCACCGTCGAGCCAGAGTTGGCCGACGAGTTGCCACCGTCCGATGACGACGAGCTCGATGCCGAAACGCTCGCGGCCGACGCGATTCGGCTCCCCGAGATCATCGAAAGTCGACCGGGCACCGCTGGCCCGGTTCCCCGTTTCGACTCCGACTCACGGCTGAACCCCAAGTACACCTTCGACACTTTTGTCATCGGCGCCAGCAACCGCTTCGCCCACGCTGCCGCCATCGCCGTGGCCGAAGCGCCCGCCAAGGCATACAACCCACTCTTCATCTACGGCGGTTCAGGGCTGGGCAAGACGCACTTGCTGCACGCGATCGGTCACTATGCCCGCAGCCTCTACGCGGGAACGCGCGTCCTCTATGTCAGTTCCGAAGAGTTCACCAACGACTTCATCAACTCGATCCGCGACGACAAAGCCCAGGCTTTCCAACGCAGATACCGCGATATCGACGTGTTGCTGATCGACGACATCCAGTTCTTGCAGGGACGCGTCCAAACTCAAGAAGAGTTCTTTCACACCTTCAACACGCTGCACACCGCCAACAAGCAGATCGTCATCACCAGCGATGTTTCGCCTCAGCAGTTGTCTGGATTCGAAGACCGCATGCGCACGCGATTCACCTGGGGTCTCACTACTGACGTTCAGCCGCCAGACCTCGAGACGCGTATTGCGATTCTGCGAAAGAAGGCAGCGCAAGAGAAGTTGCAGGCTCCACCAGAGGTCCTCGAGTTCATCGCTAGCAAGATCGCGACCAACATCAGAGAGCTTGAGGGTGCCCTCATCCGGGTCACGGCCTTCGCCAGCCTGAACCGGCAGCCGGTCGACCTCGCCCTGGCAGAGATCGTGCTCAAAGACCTCATCCCCGAGAGCACCACCCCCGAGGTGACCAGCGCTCTGATCATGGCCCAGACCGCTGCCTACTTCGGCCTCACCCTCGACGACCTGTGCGGTTCGTCTCGCTCTCGGGTGCTGGTGAACGCCCGTCAGATCGCGATGTATCTGTGTCGCGAACTCACCGACTTGTCTCTGCCGAAGATCGGCCAGCAGTTCGGCGGCCGCGACCACACCACCGTCATGCACGCCGACCGCAAGATCCGGCAACTGATGGCTGAGCGTCGCAGCGTGTACAACCAAGTCACCGAACTCACCAACCGCATCAAGTCGCAGGCACAGCAAGGCTGAGCAGTGCCAACGATCACGCTGGGTGCACACCTTGGGGACAACTCTGTGGACTATGTGCAGATTGCGGCCCCTTCGCTGGGGACAACCGGTGGACGTCATGTGTCGTTCATCTGCCAGTTCACCGCACGTCACACACTGTCCCCCGCTTCGTCACATGCGCCTGTGGATCAGACTCGCCTGGCTGACCTGCAGCTTTCCCCGTCATCCCCACTATCCACGGCACCGACGACTACGACGAGATATTCAATTCATCAACGAAGAACCACCGCAGTAGGCCACGACACTCACGTCCGTTGCCGATCACCTAGAGTGACAATCCCTCATAGCCCCACTGACCCTGCAGGCCCCGATCCGGAGGATCTTTCGTGAAGTTCCGCGTCGAACGTGACGTATTCGCCGAGGCTGTCGCCTGGGCTGCCCGCAGCCTGCCTGCCCGTCCGCCGCTGCCGGTCCTGGCTGGTCTGTTGATCGATGCCAAAGACGACGGTCTGACCTTGAGTTCGTTCGACTACGAAGTGTCGGCGCGGGTCGATGTGCCAGCTGATGTGGCAGAACCGGGGACCATTTTGGTCTCAGGACGTCTTCTCGCTGACATCACTCGCAGCCTGCCGAACCAGGCGGTCGAGGTCGGCACCGAGGATGGTGAGCGAAAGGCGCAACTGACGTGTGGCACGTCCCGGTTCAGCCTCCAGACTTTGCCGCGCGAGGATTACCCCGCTCTGCCGGCGATGCCCGAACCTGCCGGCACCTTGGCGGGTGACATTTTCGCCGAAGCCGTCGCGCAAGTTGCTGTAGCGGTGGGACGCGATGACACCCTTCCGGTGCTCACCGGTATCCGCGTTGAGTTCGAAGGCGACCGCTTGGTGATGGCGGCCACCGACCGGTACCGACTTGCCGTTCGTGAGCTCGCCTGGTCGCCTGGTCAGACCGGCCTGAGCACCGTTGCCCTCGTTCAAGGTCGTTCGTTGGCCGACACCGCGCGAGCCCTCGCCGACGCCGACTCGGTGACGATCGCCCTGTCCGGTGGTGGCGGCGGGGGCGGTGAGGGTCTGATCGGCTTCGAAGGATCTGCCAGCGGTGAGAGTCGTCGTACGACCAACCGGTTGCTCGACGGTGAGTTTCCCAAGTACCGATCACTGCTTCCGTCAGAAGCAAGTTCAACCGCCGTCATCGACTCGGCGTCGTTCCTCGAAACGGTCAAGCGGGTAGCGCTGGTGGCCGATCGCAACACACCGGTCCGCCTGACGTTTGATGACGGTCAGGTGATCGTTGAGGCAGGAGCGGGTGACGAGGCACAAGCCGTCGAGTCACTGAACTGCTCATACGCCGGCGAGGGTTTGACGATCGCGTTCAACCCGCAGTTTCTGCAAGAGGGCATTGCCGCCCTCGGGGCGGAGTTCACTGAAGTGTCGTTCACGACGTCGACCAAACCAGCGGTGATTGCGGGTCGCAGTGACGAAGGCGTCGCGAGTGACGGAAGCTACCGCTACCTCATCATGCCGGTTCGTCTCTCCGGCTGACCGCTGGTATTCGGTGTACGTCACCGCGCTCGAACTCGTTGACTTCCGGTCGTACGAGCACGTGCAACTGGATGTCGACGGCGGGGTCACCATGTTCGTTGGCAGGAACGGACAAGGAAAGACGAACATCGTCGAGGCGCTCGGATACCTAGCAACACTGGGTAGCCATCGAGTTGCATCCGAACAACCCTTGGTGCGTCATGGCGCCGACCATGCCGTTGTGCGAGCAGCTGTTGAGCGTGACGGGCGACGCTTGCTACTCGAGGTCGAAATCGTGCCAGGCCGCAGTAACCGTGCACGCATCAACAAGTCACCGCTTGCACGCCCTCGCGAGTTGTTGGGCGTCCTGCGGACCGTGTTGTTTGCACCAGAAGACCTGAGCATCGTGCGTGGCGATCCTGATGGGCGCCGCACCTTTCTCGACCAGTTGATGATGTTGCGGACGCCGCGTCTCGCTGGAGTAAAGGCTGACTACGACCGAGTACTGAAGCAACGCAACGCGCTGCTCAAGAGTGCGGGCCACACCCGTGGGTCCTTCGACCACGCGACCTTGGCGGTGTGGAACGACCACGTGATCTCGTACGGCAGTGAGCTTCTGGAGAGCCGGCTGCAGTTGGTGCGTGACCTACGTGAACCGGTCGCGAAGGCATACGCAGACCTTGCTCCGAGCGCCGGCGATGCTGCGCTCGACTACCGCGCATCGTGGGCGCCTGACGGCGCGTGGGAGCCCATGAGCGAACGCGCCGACATCGCCGAAACTTTGCGCCAGGCTTTGGCCGGCGTCGAAGCAGACGAACTTCAGCGTGGCGTCACGTTGGTTGGCCCGCACCGTGACGATCTCGTACTCAGGTTGGGCGATCACCCCGCCAAGGGGTATGCCTCGCACGGCGAGTCATGGTCGATGGTGCTTGCCTTGCGTCTTGCGTCGTTTGAGTTGCTGCGGTCGGACGGCGA
The DNA here is from genome assembly GCA_963712425.1 of uncultured Actinomycetota bacterium. GTDB lineage: Bacteria > Actinomycetota > Actinomycetes > JAHEKZ01 > JAHEKZ01 > JAHEKZ01. The sequence continues at coordinate 307,228 of CAVQHW010000002.1, forward strand.
TGATCCAGTACTGATCCTCGACGATGTGTTTGCCGAGCTCGACACGACGCGGCGACAACGGCTTGCTGAGATGGTTTCCGGTGCCGAGCAGGTGCTGGTGACCGCGGCTGTGGCCGAGGACATTCCGAGTGCGTTGTCCGGCACCAGGTTTACGGTGGACGCAGGGCAGGTGACCCGAGATGGTGCGGAGGTGGTGACCCGTGAGCTCTGAGCAGCCTGCTGGGGAGACTCCCGAGGAGCCATCCGGCGCTGACCTCTCGTCACAACTGCTCGCTGATATGCGTGCTGCCGCACCGGTCGCGCCACGAGCCGGCCGACCAGGTCGGGCTGGCAGGCCATCGAACCGGCGGCGAAGCAAGTGGCGCGCACCAGCCGACTACTCGGGGCCTGGTCCCGATGATCGTGATCCCCAGCCCGTGGCTTCATCAGTCGAGGAGTTGGTCAGCGATCGCGGCTGGGCCCAGGCCCTCGCCGTCGGAGGCGTCGAAGGGCGGTGGGCGCAGATCGTCGGCGCCGATGTCGCGGCGCACTGTCTTCCAGAGGAGTTCGAGGCCGGACGCCTCACCGTGCGGGCCGACTCCACGGCATGGGCGACCCAGGTGCGCATGCTGGCACCAACCCTGCTCGCCAGGCTCAACGACGACCTTGGCGCCGGCACCGTGACCCATCTGCAAGTCCTTGCGCCGCAGGGGCCGTCATGGCGCAAGGGCAAACTGCGCGTCAAGGGGCGCGGGCCTCGCGACACGTACGGCTGAGCCAGCGATTTAAGGCAGGAATTCCGGCATCTAAGACCCAGACGCGTAGGGACGGTCGTCCCCCGGCCTGATCGCGGCGCCAAGCAGGCGCCACGCGGCGGGGAGCGGTATTCCTGTCTGAGCCATTAGGTAGACTCAGGGGCGAACCGTTCACGTGCCGCACCCCACCATTCCTTGGGCCGCTCCAGACGCCGAGCAGTACCGCGAAAAGCATCACTCGCAAGCGTCGGGGTGGCCCTTGATCGGAGCCCTTCTTGTCGTACGACGCCACTGACATCCAGGTCCTCGAGGGCCTCGACGCAGTCCGCAAGCGCCCCAGCATGTACATCGGCTCCACCGGTGAGCGAGGCCTGCACCACCTGGTCTACGAGGTCGTCGACAACTCCGTCGACGAGGCAATGGCCGGTTTCGCCGATCACATCTCGGTCACCCTCAAGCCAGACGGGGCGGTCACTGTCGTCGACAACGGGCGCGGAATCCCGGTCGACATGCACCCCGTAGAACAGCGTCCCGCCGTCGAGGTCGTGCTGACCGTGTTGCACGCGGGCGGCAAGTTCGGTGGTGGCGGTTACTCAGTGTCCGGTGGGCTGCACGGGGTCGGGGTGTCGGTCGTCAACGCTCTATCGAAATCGCTCGACGTTGAGGTTCACCGCGACGGTCACGTCTGGCGGCAGTCGTACGACCATGGTGTCCCCACCGCGCCGCTCGCCAAGGGCGAGGCCACAGATGTCACGGGCACTCGGGTGACGTTCTGGGCAGATGCCGAGATCTTCGACTCAACGATCTACTCGTTCGAGACGTTGTCACGGAGATTCCAAGAGATGGCCTTCCTCAACCGAGGCCTGACCCTTGAACTCACCGACGAGCGCGTCCCTGAGATCGAGCTCGATGCCGACGAGGCCGAGGCGCGGCACGTCCGTTACTACTACGAAGGCGGTATCGCCGACTTCGTTCGACACATCAACGCGCGCAGCAAGTCTGGATCGGTTCACCCCAATGTGATCGAGTACGGCGCTGAAGATGACGACCTCGGCATGAGCCTTGAGGTTGCGATGCAGTGGAACGGCGACTACATCGAAGGCGTTCACACCTTTGCCAACACCATCAACACCCATGAAGGTGGCGCGCACGAAGAGGGGTTCCGCACCTCGCTGACGTCGCTCGTCAATCGCTACGCGCGCGAGCGATGGAACCTGCTCAAAGACAAAGACCCCAATCTCTCAGGTGAAGACATTCGCGAAGGTCTCACCGCCATCGTGTCCATCAAACTGCGAGAGCCACAGTTCGAGGGGCAGACAAAGACCAAGCTGGGCAACACCGATGCCAAGACCTTCGTGCAAAAGGTCACCAACGAGCAGTTGGCGGCGTGGCTCGACGCCAATCCCGGCGAGGGCAAAGAGATTGCCCGTAAGTCCATCAACGCTGCCACTGCGCGGATCGCCGCTCGCAAGGCCCGCGACCTCGCGCGCAACCGCAAGGGATTGCTGGGTGGTGGAGGCTTGCCAGGCAAGCTCATCGATTGCTCGTCCAACGACCCCGAGTTGTGTGAGATCTTCGTCGTCGAGGGTGACTCGGCCGGCGGCAGCGCTCGCAACGGCCGCGACCCGCAGACCCAGGCGATCCTGCCCATCCGCGGAAAGATCCTCAACGTTGAGAAGGCGCGTATCGACCGCGTCCTTCAGAACAACGAGGTTCAGGCGATGATCTCGGCGCTCGGTACCGGGGTGCACGAAGAGTTCGATCTGGCCAAGCTTCGCTACCACAAGATCGTGCTCATGGCTGACGCCGACGTCGACGGGCAGCACATCCGCACGTTGCTGCTGACGTTGCTCTTCCGCTTCATGCGTCCCCTGATCGAAGAGGGCTATGTGTATCTCGCTCAGCCGCCGTTGTTCAAAATCAAGTGGTCGCGCGAAGTCGCTGACTATGCGTACAGCGATCGCGAGCGTGACGCCATGCTCGAGGCAGGCAAAGCGGGCGGACGCAAGCTCCCCAAGGAAGAGGGCATCCAGCGCTACAAGGGGCTAGGTGAGATGAACGCCGACGAGTTGTGGGAGACCACGATGGACCCCGCTCACCGAGTCTTGTTGCAAGTCACTCTCGACGACGCGATTCAGGCTGATGAAACCTTCGCCACCTTGATGGGTGAGGACGTCGAAGAGCGCCGAAAGTTCATCCAGCGCAATGCGCGCGACGTCAGGTTCCTCGACATCTAGCTACCCACACATGCCCCTAGCTTCCGCAGCTGTCCCATTCCAACGCATCGAACAGGAACCATCAGGTGACTGAGACCACAGCCTTCCCCGGCCCCGGCGGCCGCGTCGAGCCCGTCGACCTGCAAGTCGAAATGCAGCGCTCGTACCTCGACTACGCGATGAGCGTCATCGTCTCTCGCGCCCTTCCTGACGTTCGCGATGGGCTCAAGCCGGTCCATCGGCGCGTCATCTACGCGATGTATGACGGCGGATACCGACCAGACCGCGGGTTCTCGAAGTGCTCGCGCATCGTCGGCGACGTCATGGGTCAGTACCACCCGCATGGCGATGGCGCGATCTACGACACCTTGGTCCGGTTGGCGCAGCCCTGGTCGCTGCGGTATCCGCTGGTGCACGGGCAAGGCAACTTCGGGTCACCTGGCAACGACGCCGCCGCCGCAATGCGGTACACCGAGGCCCGCATGGCAGCACTTGCCATGGAGATGGTTCGTGACATCGACGAAGACACCGTCGACTTCGCGCCGAACTACGACGGCCGCACCGCAGAGCCGACCATCTTGCCGAGCAGGTTCCCGAACCTGCTCGTCAATGGCAGCGCCGGTATCGCGGTCGGCATGGCGACGAACATCCCGCCGCATAACTTGCGTGAGGTGGCGTCCGGCGTCCAGTGGGCGCTCCAGAACCCAGAGGCACCACGCGAAGAGCTGCTCGAAGCGTTGCTTGAGCGCGTCAAGGGCCCAGACTTCCCGACCGGATCGCTGATCGTCGGGCAACGCGGCATCAACGACGCGTATCGAACCGGGCGCGGCCTCATCACCATGCGCGCGGTCATCGAGGTTGAAGAGATCCAGAACCGCACCTGCTTGGTGATTTCGCAGTTGCCCTACCAGGTGAACCCCGACAACCTCGCGCTGAAGATCGCCGAGCTCGTCAACAACGGAAAGCTGCAGGGCATCGCCGACCTGCGCGACGACTCTTCGTCGCGCACCGGCATGCGCATCATCGTGGTGCTGAAGCGGGACGCCGTTGCCAAGGTGGTCCTGAACAACCTCTACAAGCACACCCAACTGCAAGAGACGTTCGGCGCGAACATGCTGGCGCTCGTCGATGGCGTACCGCGCACGCTCACCCTCGACCAGTTCGTCACGCACTGGATCGCGCACCAGATCGAGGTCATCCAGCGCCGTACCCGCTTCCGGTTGCGCAAGGCAGAAGAGCGCGCGCACATCTTGCGGGCGTTGCTCAAGGCCCTCGATGCCCTCGACGCAGTCATCAACCTGATTCGCGGCAGCGCCACCGTCGATGACGCCCGTACTGGCCTGATGCAGTTGCTTGAGATCGACGAGGTGCAGTCGACTGCGATTCTCGATATGCAGCTGCGACGTCTGGCCGCCCTTGAACGGCAGAAGATCACCGACGAGTACGACGAGCTGATGTCGAGAATCGCTGACTACAACGACATCCTCGCCAGCCCTGAGCGGCAGCGTTCGATCGTCGGTGAAGAGTTGGCTGAGATCGTCGACAAGTTCGGTGATGAACGTCGTACCGAGATCATCGCTTACGACGGCGACATGTCGATCGAAGACTTGATCGCTGAAGAAGACCTAGTCATCACGATCACGCGCGACGGCTATGCCAAGCGCACCAAGGCCGATCTGTATCGGGCACAGCGACGCGGTGGCAAAGGGGTGCGGGGGGCGGCGCTCAAACAAGACGACATCGTCGAGCACTTCTTCACCACGACGACTCACCACTGGATCCTCTTCTTCACCAACCAGGGCAGGGTCTACCGCGCGAAGGCCTATGAGTTGCCAGACGCTGGACGCGACGCTCGTGGTCAGCATGTGGCAAACCTCTTGGCGTTCCAGCCTGACGAGCAGATCGCACAGGTCCTCGACCTGAAGGACTACGAGCAGGCGCCTTACTTGGTGTTGGGTACTCGGGGTGGCATGGTGAAGAAGACCCGGCTTCCTGAGTACGACTCAAATCGGAGCGGTGGGGTGATCGCGATCAACCTGCGTGACGACGACGAAGTCATCTCCGCTGTGCTCTGCGGCGCCGATGATGACCTTCTTCTCGTGTCGCGCAAGGGTCAGTCCGTGCGATTCCACTCCGATGACGCCACACTGCGTCCTATGGCCAGGGCGACTCAAGGTGTCATCGGCATGAAGTTCCGTGGCGACGACGCGCTTCTCGCCATGGACGTCGTGCAACCCGACGCCTTTGTTGTCACCGTGACTGATGGCGGGTTTGCGAAGCGCACGTCCGTTGCTGAGTGGAGCGCCAAGGGTCGCGGCATCCTTGGAGTTCGCGCGATGCGGTTGGCGTCCGAGCAACGAGGCTCACTGGTGGGTGCTCTCGTCGCTCACGAAGCAGACGAGATCTTCGCGATCAAGTCGAGTGGCGAAGTCATCCGCACCTCAGTCGCACAGATTCGAGCAACAGGCCGCGACACGATGGGTGTCACTCTGACGTCGGTCGGTGATGGCGACGCAGTCGTTGGGGTGACACGAAACCCCGAGGCAGTCGTTGACGAGGTAGAGGGTGCTGCTCCTACAGATGACACTGCTGACGGCCCCGCTGAGAGCCCTGTCGAGGGTGCCGTCGATGGCACCGAGTCATGACAACGACCAGCGGCGGTAGACCTCCGGGCCCGGCTGCTCCGCCGCCTCAGGCGAGCATGAGCCAGGGCACAGTGGTCGCCCCTGCTGGCACCCCCCTGGTCGCTCGGCAAAGGCGCGTTCGCATGACGGTGACCCGCATCGATCCGTGGACCGTACTGCGGCTGGCGTTTCTATTGTCGATCGCGGCCGCCATCATCACCATCGTTGCCGTGGTGTTGCTGTGGGCCATGTTGTCCAGCGCGGGGGTTTTCTCGTCGGTCGACGACACGCTGTCCTCAGTGCTTGGCGCCGACAGTGCCATGACCATCACGCAGTACTTCAGCTTCGGGCGAGTTGTCTCGATCGCCATGCTGATTGGGGCCGTGGACGTCGTGCTGATCACGGCGTTGTCCACCATTGGGGCGTTCTTGTTCAACGTGGCGGCGAGCTTGACCGGGGGGCTCGAGTTGTCGATGACAGAGGATTCCTGACGCCCAAAGGTGATTCGGGCCGGTTTGGGCAGGCCTGCTGAGTGCAGGTAGCCTTCTCGTTCGGTACGGGCCTATAGCTCAGCTCGGTTAGAGCGCTTCCCTGATAAGGAAGAGGTCGATGGTTCAAGTCCATCTAGGCCCACTGGGATCGACCCCGATCCCATTCACCGGCCACTCGGAGGAGACATGATCAAGAAGCTGCTCGTCCTGGCCGCAGCGGCCGCCGGCGCATTCGCCATTTGGCGCAAAGTGTCCAACGACAAGGCGGAGCAGGACCTGTGGAACGAGGCGGTCGCAGATCTCGACGCCGACGCACCTGTCGTCGACCTGCGCTAATAGCAACCCGCCAAAGGCGTCCGCTGGGCGCTGCGGGGACGTAGCTCAATTGGCAGAGCACCGCCTTTGCAAGGCGGGGGTTAGGGGTTCGATTCCCCTCGTCTCCACTGTTGTCGTGAGTCGTGGGCGTTACTGAAAGTCGAGCGTGTCCCCGACGCTGATGCGGCCTGGTCGGATGACCTCGGCGTAGACGCCACAGTTCAACCCTTCGCCGGAGTCGTTCGGCTGCATCCCTCGTTGCTGTTCGATCAGGGCCAGCGTCTTGACGTCTCTCACTCCGCTGTCGGGATTTCTGGTCGTGGCATTGCAGCGCGGAACGGGCCCATGCACGCGCAACTCAGCGTCACCGACGCGCACCTCGCGACCCTGCCAAGTGTCTTCGGCGTAGGGGTCGACACCGTCGACTCCAATCAGCATGCGGAAGCGACGGGCATCGAGGGTGCCATCGGGAGCGTGCTTGCCGAGTTCGCTCACCGTCTCGTCGGCAAGCAACGTGACGGGATGCTCATCGAACGCGCCACCGGACGCGTCAGCGCGCACCAGAGTCAGCGGACGCTCGGCGGCTTCTGACAACCATGCACTCCAGGGCCCTTCAACGAGGTGACCAGGCACAGTGCGGTCGTCGAAGAACTCACCGACGACGGCAGCTCCCAGTGGCGTGGGTGCTTCTAGGCGCTGACCGTCGGACGACGTCATCGTGAGCACCTCGCTAGTACTGTCGAAATCCGCTCGCCACGACGCAAAGGTGCCGATCCTCGTGATGGACACCAGACGGTGGTCATCGTCAACCATGAAGAAGTCGCGATCGCCGATGGCGCCGTTGCTATCGAGGTTGACCGCATCAACTGAGTGCAGGGCGAAACCCTTGACAGGGGTCGTGAACAGGCGCGTGATCTGCGGCGTCATCACACATCCTCGGGTAGTACGACCATGGTCGGCACGCGCGGAGCGAACCGGCGTCCACCCCGTTGTTGCTTGCGCACCAGCTCGTTGGTGAAGATCCACTGTTCACGGGGCAGGGTTCGCAGGTTAGTAACAGGCACGAAGATTTGCACTGGTGAGGGCTCGTCTTCGTCGTCCCACAGTTCTGCCTCGCTGGGTCCGTCCCCCGATCCGACGTCGGGTGTGCGCGAACGCGAGTACGCGTCTGGGTGCCGGGTTACCCACGAAGGCGGCAGCACGTCCACCGGATCGGGGGAGCTGAGCGGAACGCTGCTGCCGAGGTCGGCGCACCACGTCGCGGCAGATCGAGGGCCATCGTCTGAAATTTCGACGATGTAGAGCAGCTTGAGACCGGCGGCGCGTGGGAGGTCGCCCTCACCCCCGGCTGGGAGCAGCGCGAGGCCATGCGCGGCGATCACTGCCGCGGCGGACGCCAGATCGTCCGATGGGCACGACAGCACCAGGCAACTGGACGCCCCCGTCATCGCTCGCTCGTTGGTGGTCTGTTGGCCATTTCGTCATCCCATCACCCTTGCGCCCGTGGCGCACGCGCCCTAAGGTCGGATTGTTGACAATCGACAGTACGCCCATATGGGTGTACCAGACCCCCGAGGTGACTATGAGTGCCCCCAACTCGTCCAGGGTCTCGTCCGACAGCTCCGACCCCCGTGCAGATGCCGTGGGTCGGCGTGGGTCAGTTGACCGCCGACACTTCCTGCGGATGGGCCTTCTCGGCACCGCCGTGGCAAGCGCCGGAGTCATGGCCCACAACCAGTCGGCCGGGGCCGCCATGCTCCAGCGGAGCATCCGCACCGTCAGTCCCACCACCGCTTCGTTGACCTCGACCGGTAGCGAGCTCGCGCTGCCTGGGGGTTTCAGCTACCACACGTTCGGCGCCTTCGGTTCGGCGATGTCTGATGGCTACATCACGCCGCCGATCCACGACGGCATGGCCTGCTTCGACGTCGGCGACGGTAAGTGGCGCATCGTGCGCAACCACGAGCTCGGCGAGGGCAACGACATTCCCCCTGGCACGGTGATCGGCGACCCCAGCACCGCATGGGACCCGAAGGCTCCTGGCGGCACCGTCACGCTCGAGCTCGACGCATCGAACGCCGAGCTGCTCGGTTCATGGATCAGCCTCAACGGCACCGACACCAACTGCGCAGGCATGCCGACCCCCTGGGGTACATGGCTGACGTGTGAAGAGACAACAGCCGGCGTCAAGGCTGGCTACAAGAAGCCGCACGGATTCGTGTTTGAGGTAGACCCCACCAGCGACGCCTCGGTGTTCACGCGCCCCTACAAGCCCATGGGTCGGATGCTTCACGAAGCAGGGGCAGTCGACCCAGCGACGGGCGTTGTCTACCTGACCGAGGACGAAGGCCCCGACGGGTTCTACCGATTCATCCCGAGCAGCTACACCGAGGGCGAAGCGCCAGACCTTCGCTCGGGCACTCTGCAGATGCTGCGGGTCAAGGGTCAGTCGAAGTACAACACCATCGTCGGCCAAACGGTTGGCGTTGCGTTGACATGCAACTGGGTCACCATTGACGACCCGAACCCATCGGACGCTGAGGACAACGCCAGCGCGGTGTTCCAGCAAGGTCGCGACAAGGGTGCTGCCAAGTTCCTTGGCGGCGAAGGGTGTACGTACCGAGATGGCGGGGTCGTCTTCGGTTCGTCTGATGGTGGCGACGCTGGTCTGGGGCAGATCTGGCAGTACACGCCCACGTCCAACATCGGTGCAGCGAACGAAGAGGGCGAGCTCGAACTGCTCTTTGAGTCAACCTCGAAGAGTGAGCTGGATGGGCCCGACAATCTCTGCACGAGCCCTGGTGGCGGGATCATCATCTGCGAAGACGGAAACCTCAAGAACAACCGCGTGCTGGGCCTTCGTCCCAACGGCACGCTGGTGACTGTCGCAGAGAACCTCGTCGGCGTGCAGATGCACTACCTCGAAGCGTCCGGCAAGCTCTACGACCCCACGGTTCCCGACGACGGCAAGTCAGCCGGCGACGGCATCGGCTTCTCGGAATTCGCCGGAGCCTGCTTCTCGCCTGACGGTCAGTGGCTGTTCGTGAACATCCAGGTACCGGGCATCACCTGCGCCATCACCGGTGACTGGGCGTCTCTCGGCCTGTAGCCGCGAGTGAATGAGGAGACCATGACTGCCGTAGAGAACCCGCTGCAACCGCTGCGGCTGCGATCGACACCAGAGTTGATCGCCGACCGCATTCGTGCGGGAATTCTCGACGGGACGTTTGCTCCTCAGTCACAGATGGCCGAGGTTGAGTTGGCTCGTCAACTTCAGGTCAGCCGTGGGCCGGTGCGCGAAGCGATGCAGCGCCTCATTCAAGAGGGGTTGCTGCGAAGCGAGCGCAACCGAGGTGTCTTCGTCGTCGAACTCGACGACGATGATGCCCGCGACATTTACGTTGCGCGGGCGGCGGTAGAGAAAGCTGCCGCCGTCCGCGTAGCGCGTCGAGCAGATCCAGATGACCTCGCAGCTCTTGATGCCGTCATGGATCGCCTGGCCGAAGCGGTCGAGAACAGTTGGGCCGACGTCGTCGAAATCGACCTCGAGTTTCACACCACGATCATCGAGCACTGTCGTAGCGAGCGTCTGCAGCGGATGTTCCGCACCTTGGTTGCGGAGACTCGGTTGTGCTTGGTGCGGCTCGAAGAGTTCTACCCGGAAAAGATCACGGTCGTGACTGAGCACCAGGACATCCTCGAGGCGATTCGTTCTGGCGATGAGGCACTCGTCAAACAGCTGATCGACTTTCACATGGATGAATCCGCAGCGCGGCTCAGTCTGTCCAGTCCGAAAGAACCATCGAACTAACCGACAACACATGAGTGACGTCCTCAGTGGACGCCTGATCAGTGTGCATCCATCTGTAGATCCCGAAGGAGAACGACTGCAATGAACGACCTCACCATCACCTCGATCCGAGCTCGCGAGGTGCTCGACTGTCGAGGGCTGCCTACGGTTCAGGTCGACCTGGCTGTCGACGGTGGGGCGGTGGTGGCGCGAGCGGATGTTCCCAGCGGGCGGTCGACTGGCAGCAACGAAGCTCACGAGCTGCGCGACGGTGGCAATCGGTTCGGCGGCTTCGGAGTCCTCGGCGCAGTGGCCAACGTCAACGAGGTCATCGCGCCGGCGCTTGTCGGAGCATCGGTGTCTTCGCAGCGTGAGCTTGACACCATCCTGATTGAGCTCGACGGCACCGCAGACAAGAGCCGTCTGGGCGCGAACGCGCTGCTTGGCGTTTCGCTCGCCGCGGCGCGGGCGGCCGCCGCGGCCACCGAGCGTCCCCTGTATCGGTATCTCAGCTCTGACGCGCACTTGCTGCCGGTCCCGCTGGTCAACCTCATCAACGGGGGCAAGCACGCGTCGAACGATCTCGACTTTCAAGAGTTCATCATCTTGCCCGTCGGTGCCAGCTCGATGCTCGAGGCGATGCAGATCTCAACCGAGGTCAACCTCGTCCTTGCCGGAATCCTGCTCGCCCGGTTCGGCAAGGTGGCCCTCAACACCGGCGATGAAGGTGGGTTTGCACCACCGATCTCCTCGCCAGAGGAAGCGCTTGACCTGCTGCACGAGGCGGTCGACAAGTCTGGGTGGGCGCACACCATTCAGTACGGGCTCGACTGTGCATCCACCCACTGGTACGACCCCAGCACCGGTCGCTACCTGCTCGATGGCAAAGAGCTCGACCGCGACGCGTTGATCGAGCGCTACCTGCGACTGATCGAGCAGTACGGGCTTGTGACGATTGAGGACCCGCTGCAAGAAGACGACTTCGAGGGATTCGCCACCCTCACCAAGGAGTCCGGCATCCAGATCGTCGGCGACGACCTCTTCACGACCAACCCCATCAGGTTGCAGCGTGGGCTCGATGTGGGGGCAGCAAACTCGTTGCTGTGGAAGGTCAACCAGATCGGCACGCTGTCTGAGGCGTGGGACGCCGCGACCCTTGCGTTCACCAACGGTTACTCCGTCGTCGTCTCTGAACGTTCGGGTGAGACTGAAGACCCGATCATCGCCGACCTCGTGGTGGCACTTGGTGCTGGTCAGATCAAGACCGGCGCTCCCGTACGTGGTGAGCGCACCGCGAAGTACAACCGACTGCTGCAGATCGAAGAAGAGCTGGGTCGCACGGCCCGGTATGCGGGTCGGGTGTTCGGCGCCGAGGGGTCACCGACCTCGTGACAACGCCGGGGTTGGAGCGGGCTACCGGAGAGGTAGCTGGCTCGATGGTGTCGTCGAGTGAGGTCGACGGACTTCTGAGCCGGGTCCTCGAAGGATCGCCGCGCCTCTTGAGCGGCAAGCACGCGTCGTACCGCCGTGCCGTGCTTGAGGTCGCCGTAGCCGGTCTCGCCGCTGCCGACCCCGGTGCGGCGACGCGGCGCACGGTGTCCTACAACCCTGCGACTGACACCGTGACCGTGGCTGGGCGTGACTACGAGCTGCGCGCCGCGGGGCGAGTTCTCGTGGTGGGCGCTGGTAAGGCCTCCTATCCCATCGCCGTTGCGCTGCACGAGATTCTGGGGCCAAGACTGAGCGGGGGGGTCGTGGCTGTTCGCGATCCCGAGGCACCATCACTGCCGCACATTGAGGTGCTCTGCGCCGACCACCCGCTGCCGACCCAGCGAAGTGTCGATGCTGCCGAGCGGATCCTCGCGTGTGTGGCAGACGCTGGTGCAGACGACCTCGTGATCACGTGCTTCACCGGAGGTAGCTCAGCTCTGTCGAGCCTGCCTCCCGAGAATGTCGAAGCCGCGGACAAGCGGGTGCTGCATCAACAATTGCTCTCGAGTGGGCTCGCGATCACCGACGTCAACGTCGTGCGTAAGCAGGTCTCGGCATTCAAAGGTGGCCGGGTGGCGTTGGCTGCGCTACCTGCTCGCGTCGTGAACTTGACGGTGTCCGATGTCGCTGGCAGCCCGCTCGATGCGATCACAGACCCGACAGTGCAAGACACGTCCAAGTCCGCGCAGGCACGCACTATCTTGCAACAGGCGGAGCTATGGAGCCTGGTGCCGAGCAGTGTGCGCGCACACCTTGAGCGAGACCTCCCGACACCAGAGCTGGCGGTCGAACCGCAGACCGTCATGTTGGCGGACGGCGCGAGCACGGCCGCAGCGATGGCCCGCGCCGCCCGCGAGCTCGGGTATCAGCCGGTGCTGGCTGACCACGAGGTCGAGGGTCACGCCGACGATGTCGGTGAGCTCTTGGCGCGCAGGGCGCTCGACGAGGCCGCCGATCGGGCGGTCCCGATCATGTACTTGGGGTGTGGCGGCGAGTCTGTTGTCACCGTCGAGTCGGACGCGGAGTTTGGACAGGGAGGGCCCAACCAACACGCCGCCCTGCGCGCCGCCGAGGTCTTGGCGGGGCGCCCGACCGCGGCTCTATTCGTCGACACCGACGGCTCAGATGGCGGCACGCCATATGCAGGCGCCCTCGTCGACGGCGAGACCGCGCGCACCGCACGTCAGCACGGTGTCGACCTTCCGCAGGTTCGCTCCAAGCAGCGGTCCACGGCGGTGTGCGAGGAGCTGGGGCTTGCGGTCCGCACCGGGCACACCGGAACTAACGTCAACGATCTCTTCGTTCTTCTCGCTGCCCCGGAGGTGAGCACATGAGTCGAACCACTGTTGACCCGGACGTGATCTCGGTGACCTCGACGGCTGGCGACTTGCGCATCGAACACGTCACCAAACGGTTCGGCACGGTGACGGCAGTCGATGACGTTGATCTCACCATCGCATCGGGTGAGTTCTTCTCGCTGCTCGGGCCTAGCGGGTGCGGGAAAACCACAACCCTGCGACTGGTGGCGGGCTTCGAGCAGCCGACATCGGGCCGCATCATGGTGGGCGACGATGACTTGACGCCGCGGCGTCCGGCCAAACGACCGCTCAACATGGTGTTTCAGGACTACGCGTTGTTCCCGCATCTCACCGTGGCCGACAACATCGCGTTCGGGCTCCGCATCAAGCGGCTGAGCAAGGCTGACCAGAACGAGCGGATCGCCGACGCGCTTCGCACGATGCGCCTTGACGGAATGGCCGACCGCAGGCCCGCCCAGTTGTCTGGTGGGCAGCGCCAACGTGTGGCCCTTGCTCGCGCCCTGGTGAACCGCCCCCGCGCACTGCTGCTCGATGAACCGTTGGGGGCACTCGATCTGCAACTACGCAAGCAGATGCAGGCCGAGTTGCGACGCATTCATCAGCAGACCGGCACCACGTTCCTTTACGTGACACACGACCAAGAAGAGGCGCTCACCATGTCTGACCGCATTGCGGTCATGAACAACGGACGCGTTGAGCAGTTGGCAGATCCGCGGACCCTGTACGAGCGCCCGACGTCAGCATTCGTCGCAGACTTCATCGGCACGTCCAACTTGCTGACGCTCACTGATCCTGAGTACAGCAATGGTCTTGTGAGCGTCGATCTGGGTGAGGGCCAACGACTCACGGCGGCATTGCCAACCCCGCCGACGGAGCAAGAAGGCGCGGTTCAGATCACCGTGCGCCCCGAACGCATCTCCTTGCACGACGTCGTCCCACAGAACATCGACCCTCGTTCGAGTGTGGTTCGGGGCACGGTCGCCGAGCTGGTGTACCTGGGGTCACTGACCGAAGTGACCGTTGAGCTCGCGATCGGCGCCCCGATCGTGGTGCATGAACTGAGTGATTCATCTACTGCCCGTGGTTTGACCTCGGGGGCCAAGGTCACGTTGACCTGGTCGCCAGAGGGAGCTCACGTGATCGGAGCCGCGCTATGACAGATCAGCAGACTCAACCCGTTTCACCTGTCCCACCTTGCCGAAGGGTCACACCGTGAGAACAAGAACGCATACTCGACTGATTGCCACAGCGGCGTCTGCCGCCCTGCTTGCGTGTCTGGCGGCGTGTGGATCGGGGGACGACGAGCCGGCCAGCGACTCAGCAGACGATCCGATCGAGGGAACAGTCCGCACCTTCACGTACGACGACTCCATCGAGCCGGAAGTCCTCGACCCGTTCGAAGAGGAGTTCGGGGTCGACGTCGAGACCGCCACGTTCAACAGCAACTCCCAGGCCGCGGCGAAGATCAAGGGCGGCTTTGGCACTGATGTCATCGAAGTGTGCCTCGATGAGTCGACTCCTCTGGTCGAGCCGGGGCTCCTGGCACCGATCGACACCGATCGAATCACCGAGTGGGACAACATGGTCGGGTCCTTCCGCAACGCAGACGGCGTCACAACCGACGGGAACACCTGGATGGTGCCGCTGTCGGCTGGGCCGCATGGCCTGATCTACGACGTTGACGCGTTCGACACCCCGCCCACGAGTTGGGCCGACCTGTACGACCCGGCGCTGCAAGGGCAGGTCGCGCTCGACGGTGGAGGGTCATTGACCCCGATCGCCGTCACGGGCATGGCCCTCGGCAACGAGGACCCCATGCATATGGACCCGGACCAGATCGCCGAAGTGCGCGACTACATGATCGACAACCGCGATCAGTTCCGCACCTTTGCCGACTCCGACTCCGACACCATCAACCTGTTCAAGTCCGGCGAGATTGTCTTGACCGACGGTGGCATAGGCACGACGACGAAGCTTCAGAAGGAAGGCGTCAATGTCGAGTGGGTCGCGCCTGAGGAAGGAGCGCTGTCGTGGATCTGCGGCTTCGGCATCAGCTCAGAGTCTGAGAACGTCGCAGCCTCATACGCACTGATCAACCACTATCTATCCCCGGAGATGCAGGCACTGATTGCTCAGCAGGGCTTCTCGATCGTCAACCCCGAGGCCATGCCGTTGATCCCCGAGGAGCTCCGCGAAAGCGCCGATCCGAGCCAGCTGGACTCGATGATCGCTGAGGTCGAGCCGACGTACCAAGAGGAATGGGACGACGCCTGGCAAGAGATCCAGGTCGGGTAGATGACGGGCCAGCAGCGGTGGTCGAACTCGCTGGCAACCCTTCTGGTGGTTGCCGTCGGGGTAGTGCTGGTCGGTCCGATCCTGCTGCTGGCCCTCTTCTCGTTCAACGACTCCACAGTGATCGCGCTGCCCTTCGAGGGCTTCACCCTTGAGTGGTATCGGGAAGCCCTCACTGATCCAGATGCCCTCGAGGCCCTCGGGCACTCGCTGATCATTGCCGGCGTGGTCGCCCCCACCTGCGTCGTGCTGGGCACCTGCACCGCCTGGGCCATCACGCGGTTTCGGTTTCCGGGGCGTTCAGCTACTACCGGTCTTGTTGGTGCCCCGTTGGTCGTGCCGTGGTTGGTCACCGGTATCGCTGGCCTGTTGCTGTTCGCGTCCCTCGACATCGATCTGAGCTTGCAGACGATCGGTGTCATGCATGTCATGACGACGTTCCCCTTGGTCACCGCCTTGGTTGCGGCACGTTTGGTGAGATTCGAACGTTCGCAAGAGGAGGCGGCCCTCGACCTTGGTGCTTCGCAGTGGCAGATGATGACGCGCGTCGTCCTGCCGCAGCTGGCACCAGCGCTTGCGGCGGCGTTCATCTTCGCCTTCGCCTGGTCGTTCAACAACTTCGAGATCAGCTTCTTCACGGGCGGTTATGACCAGACCTTCCCGGTGTGGGTCTACTCGGTGTTGCGCAACTCCAACAACTTGCCGATCGTCAACGCCATGTCGACCCTCATCTCTGTCGTTCAGGTCGCGATCGTGTACCTGCTCTGGTGGGGGATCAGCCGGGTTTCACGGCGACGTGGTGCCGCTAACGAACTGACGACGATCGTGACGACGGGAGTGCGCGGATGACGATGACCGCGTCGTCGCGTCCGGCGCACGACCTCGTCGCTCCTGAGCCAGACGGCGGCGAAGACCAAGCCAGAAGGCCCCGGTCCGGCTGGCTGCCAGCGGCGTACCTAGCCGTCCCACTTTTCGTGTTGTTCGCGTTGTTCCTCGTCCCTATGGCGTTGCTCGCGTTGATCAGTGTCGGGCTGGGAATCAACGGGGCTGAGTCGATGTGGTCGATCGAGGCCTATACCTCGTTGCTCACAGACCCGCTGTACCTCGAGATCGCTCGCACGACTGTCATCATCGCGACGTCGGCAATGGTGATTCAGTTGGTGGTCGGCATCCCGCTGGCGTACATCATGGCGTTCAAGGCTGGGCGCTTTGAGATTCCGATGCTGCTCGGGCTCGTAGTCCTCGATGAGCTCAACCCAGTGGTACGCATCTACGCGTGGCGCATGCTGTTGGGGCGAAACGGCATCCTGAACGGAGCACTCGAGTCGCTCGGGATCATCGATCAACCGATCGATGCCCTGCTCTTTAACAAGGCGGCCGTCATCGTGGTGCTGTCGACCGGATGGATCACGTACACGATCATCCCGCTGTATGCCTCGATGAAGGCGATCGATCCCAAGCTCTTCCAGGCCGCGCAAGACCTTGGCGCGGGGTGGTGGACCATCGCGCGCCGCATTCTGCTTCCGCTCGCGGCACCCGGCATCTTCATCGCGATCCTGCTGGTCTACATCCCGCTGTTCACAGACTTCGCGGCACCGACACTGGTCGGGGGCACCTCGTCCTACATGCTCGGGCAAGCCGTGAACGCCCTCATCCTCGATGAGGGAAACCTGGCAGGTGGGTCAGCGCTGAGCCTCATGCTGCTCGGGGTGTCGGGCATTCTCGCCGTCATTGCCTATCGACTGTCACGTATCAACCGGTTGGAGACCTGATGTCCGCGTCGCACGACGTGATCGTGATTGGTGGCGGCCACAACGGGCTGGTCGCTGCGTTCTATCTCGCGAGAGCCGGGCTGCGCACGCTGGTGCTCGAGCGACGTCCATTCGTGGGTGGTGCGTGTGTCACCGAGACCTTCGCACCTGGCTTTCGCGCGTCGACTGGGGCCTATGTGCTGTCGATGATGCGCGAGGCGATTTGGCGTGACTGCAAACTCGCTGAGCGTGGTCTCGAGCTCGATCCGGCCGGACCGTCCCTGCACGTGTTCAACGACGGATCCCACCTCTACGTTGACGACGACCTCGCAGAGACCGCACGCAACATCTCGGAATTCTCCGACGCCGACGCTCGTGGACTGGAGCGGTTCGAAGCCGATCTCGGTGAGATCGCGGGGCTAGTAACCCCGATGATCGACTGGACGCCGCCAAGCACGTCGCTGCGCTCCACCGGCTTGAAATCGCTAGCTCGCCTTGGCATGCACACCGCACGTCATCGCAAGGAGGTCCTTGCGGCTGGGCAGCTGTTCGCGACCTCGGCGACGCAGTATCTCGAGCAGTACTTCGAATCCGAGCAAGTCAAAGCCGCGTTCGGCTGGCACGCCATCAACGACAGCGTGCTCGGCCCGTCAGACCCCGGCACGGCGTATGTGCTGCTGCACGATCACGCGTCCGAGGACACCGGAGCTGGCGTCCGAAGCTGGGGATTTGTGCGTGGCGGGATTGGTCGCGTCACTGAGCTGCTGGCAGAGGCTGCCGTCGAGGCAGGTGCCGAGATCAGAACTGACACCGAGGTCAGCGAGGTCGTCGTTGAGGGCGGGCGTGCGACCGGCGTCCGGCTCGCAGACGGCACAGTGCTGCGGGCATCGCGGGTGCTCTCGAACGCCGACCCCAAGCGCACCTTCCTCGGAATGGTCCCCGACGGCGAGTTGCCGGCACCCTTCGAAGCGGCGGTTCGTGCGTATCGCATCGAGGGAACGAGCATGAAGATCACGCTCGGTGTCTCTGGGCTGCCGCACGTCAAGGGTCTCGGTGACGGGGTACAGCCGTATCACCGGGGAATCATGGAGATCACTGGCTGGTTGTCTGACCTCGATCGCGCACAAGCGCAGGCCAAGCAAGGCATCCCAGCGCACGACCCCCACATCGAGGTCTGCTTCCCCACCGTGCACGACCCCTCACTGGCGCCCCCCGGTCACCACATCGTCACGATTGACGTCAACTCGCAGCCGTACACATTGGCTGAGGGCGACTGGGACGACATCAAAGAAAAGGTGGCTGATGCCGCCGTAGAGCGGTTGGCTGGGGTCATGCCCGACCTGCCAGACCTGATCGTCCACCGCCAGGTGCTCAGCCCGCTCGACCTCGAACGCCTCTTTGGCATGACAGGTGGGCACGCCCTGCACGGCGACATGTCGTTTGACCAGCTGTTCGCCTTCCGACCCGTCAAGGGATACGCCGACTACCGGACGCCGGTGTCCAACCTCTACCTGTGCGGAGCTGGCACGCACCCAGGCGGCGGGGTCACAGGAGCCAACGGACGCAACTGCGCCCGTGAGGTGTTGCGCGATGCCGGTAAGTCGAGCGCTGCGCGCAGGCTGACATGAGCCTGCACGGACCAAGAATCACCGGACCGATTCCGGGACCAAAGAGCCAATCGGCCCGTACCGAGCAAGACCGGGTGTTCTATCCCGGGCTGACTCATGGCGCGTACCCCATCGTGGCTGCGCGCAAAGAGCGTTGGCTGGTCGAAGACGTCGATGGCAATGTCTTCGTCGACCTGGCGAGCTCGTCTGCATCGGTTCCCTTTGGCGCCGGGCGAATCGACATCGTCGACGCCGTGCGCGAACAGCTGGTCGCCTTCGGCAACGAAGACAGTCATGCGATGACGAACCCGATGATGGCCACGCTCGCCGAACGCCTGCTCGATGTCGCGCCTTCCAACCTGTCTCGCATCGACATCTCGCTGAACGGCACTGAGGCGATCGAAACCGCGGTGCGATTTATGCGACGGGCGACCGGGCGACCCGTCGTCCTCGGGTTCCACGGCGCCTATCACGGGGAGTCATCAACGACGGCCGGACTCGGTGCAGAACACATCGAGATCAGCGTCGGTCTGCGAGGTCTCGGCGGCGGGTTCGTTCACGTGCCGTACCCACACACCTACCGCTCACCCTTCGGTCCAGCTCGGCCAGGTGGTAGCGGTGACAGCACCGTCGACTACCTCCGTGACCACGTGCTGTTCCACGTGGTCGATCCGGCCGAGGTCGCCGGTGTCGTGATCGAACCGGTTCTGGGGTCTGGCGGCGTCGTCACTCCTCCGGCCGCCTTCTGGGACGCCTTGACTGCGACATGTCGCGAGTTCGACTGGTTGCTGTGTCTCGACGAGGTGAAGACCGGATTCGGTCGCACGGGCGAGATGTTCGCCGCCGAGCTGTGGGGTTTGCAACCAGACCTGATGTGTCTGGGTAAGGCGATGGGTGGGGGTGTCATGCCTATCGGTGCCGTGCTTGGCACTGAGGCGGTGATGGGTACCTTCGACGACCTGTCGACGGGTAGCACGTGGTCGTGGTTGCCGGGCTCGTGTGCTGCTGCACTCGCAACGCTCGACATCTTCGCGAACGAAGCGGTGCTCGATAACGTGCGTGCGCTGCATGCGGTCGGTGACGAGCTCTTGGCGCCACTCGTTGACCGCTACGAGCGGGTCGGCGACGTCAGAGTCCAGGGGTGCTTCATGGCAATCGAGTTGGTGACTGACAAGGCGTCCAAGGGGCGGGCACCTGAGTTGCAACATCACCTGGCTGAGGCGGTGCTTCAGCGTGGGGTGCTCGTTGACTCGAGCACGACCAGTCTGAACATCCAACCGTCCCTCGTGATGCCGCCCGACGACTTGCGCGACGCACTGCACCTGGTGCTCGAGGCTGTCCACGAGGTCGTGGCCTGACCGACTGAACGCGCCGCCTGTGAATTGCCGGACGTCGGTAGATCGTGGCCCTAGGGTCCTCGCTCATGACTACTCGACGAATCCTCGCTGCCCTGTCCGCTGCCGGCGTCGCCGGCCTGATCCTTCTCGCATCACCTGCGGCCCATGCCGCCGAGCTCGAGCTCACCGATCCCGCACGCGACAACGACGGCCCTGGCCTCGACATTGTTAACGCCGGACTCGCCAACAACGACTACCGCATGAACGTCACGCTCGACTACCGCGTCAACCGCGCGGGCATGACGATCGTGGGCCTCAAGGCACGCGATCGCGCTGGCATTCGGGTCATCGACAAGCACCAGGCTGACGGCGACGGAAGAACCTTCCTCCTCAGCGCGAGCAATGAAGTCATCAGGTGCGCAGGTCTTCGTGCTGACTGGGACGCCGACGACGCCGAGTTCAACGTCTCGATTCCGTCAACGTGTCTGTGGTCCGGCAACTATGGGGCGGTACGCCCGTGGTTCCTGACCGAGCCGATCGGGGCGGGCAGCGACGTGGACTTTCTTGAGACAAAGCAGTGGATCGCGCGCGGGTGACCCTTACACTCGCCCGATGACTGATCCTGTGACGCGACGGCGCCTCCTTGTCGGGGGCGCCGTCGCTGTCGGAGTGGGCGTCGGTGTCGCGGCCTCGTATCCGTTCTGGCCCAGCCGGCTCAAGAACCTCATCGTCGATCCTCCTCCTGCGTTCATTCCTGACGCAGAGGTGGGTGAGGTGACTCTTGAGACGGTCTACTCAGAGTCACGGGGTAGAGATGTCGAGCTCTTCACCGCCGTGCCGGCTGGTTATGGCAAGGGCAAAGGCCTTCCCGTCGTCGTCATCTGCCACGGGGCCACGGCGACCCCTGCTGACTACGAACCGTTCGGCTTGCCGCAGTTCCTCACGGAGGCGGTCGACGATGGCGCTCAACCCTTCGTGCTCGCCGGTGCCTATGGGTCAGCACTCGCGTGGGAGCCACAGCCCGACGGTGACGACCCGCAAGCGATGGTGCTCAAGGAGATGCCCGAGTGGCTTGAAGAGCGGGGCTTCGACGCTGATCGTCGGGCGCTCTGGGGCTGGTCAATGGGTGGCCGAGGAGTCCTGCGTATTGCCGAGGTCGAACCGGGCTGGGCGAAGGCGGTCGCGGCGTTCGCGCCTGCGATCAGCGAAGGAGACTCGGTCTTCCAGGACGCTGCCGCCCTCGAGCCAACACCGCTCGGCATCTGGTGCGGCACTGACGACTCACTCTTCTCGTCCGTCGAGGCATTCGTCGAGTCGCTGCCAGAGCCCCAGCCTGAGATCTGGTCGTATGACGAGGGAGGGCACACTCGTATCTACTGGAACGATCAGACCTTGCAGGCGTTTGAGTTCCTCGCCAGCTACCTCTGACCGGCGACGTCTGTAGCCGTGGTCGGCGTCCAACCGCTGTGTGCGAGGATCGAGCAGTCGATCGATCACGCACAGAAGGGCCCATCGTGGCTGAGCAATTGTTCGCGACCCTCAACACCAACCGCGGCGTCATCCGTGTTGAGCTGTACCCGAATCACGCGCCCAAGACGGTCGCCAACTTCGTTGAGCTCGCCGAGGGGTCGCGTGAATGGCGTCACCCCGCGACAGGTGAGACCAGCAGCGCCAAGCTCTACGACGGCACGACCTTTCACCGAGTGATCCCTGGATTCATGATTCAGGGCGGGGACCCGCTCGGCACGGGCACTGGTGGCCCGGGGTATCAGTTCGGTGATGAGTTTCACCCAGAGCTGACGTTCAGTGAGCCCTACCTCTTGGCGATGGCCAACGCTGGGCCAGGAACCAACGGCTCGCAGTTCTTCATCACGGTGTCGAACACCGACTGGCTGAACTTCAAACACACGATCTTCGGCAAGGTTGCTGACGACGAGTCGCGTGCGGTCGTCGACTCGATTGCCGCGACGGCAACCGGCGCTCAAGACAAGCCGGTCGAGCCTGTCGTCATTGAGTCGGTCACGATCGATCGTGTGGCTGCCTGACTCATCGCATGACAGACGAAACGATCGGCGGGGCTGACACCGACGCCGAACCCAGGTGCTACCGGCACCCAGATCGCGAGAGCCACATCAAGTGCACTCGTTGTGATCGACCGATCTGTCCCGACTGCATGGTGACCGCTCCGGTCGGGTTCCAGTGCCCGGAGTGCGTACATCGGGCAGCCGCGACGTCCCGCCCGGCCCGGAACTTGGCTGGCGGGGTGCTGCATCGCGACTCGGCGCTCGTCACCAAAGTCATCGTCGCCGCCAACGTGTTGGTGTATGTCCTCGATCTGCTGGTCGGCAACTGGCTGTTCAACGACTTCGCCATGCAAGGCGCTGCGGTCGCGGTCGACGGCGAGTCATACCGCCTCGTGTCGTCCGCGTTCCTGCACACCGGTTTCACACATCTAGCCTTCAACATGATCGCCCTGTGGTTCATCGGCGCCGCGGTCGAAGCCCGGCTGGGACGTTGGCGATACCTCGCTGTGTACCTGCTGAGCGCCTTGGGTGGATCGGTGCTCTCGTACGCGGTCGATTCACCGCTACAGACGTCGGTCGGGGCGTCCGGTGCGGTCTTCGGAGTCTTCGGTGCGTTGTTCGTCCTGTCGGTCAGGCTGCGTTTCGAGCTCGGGGGTCTCATCGCGCTGATCGTGATCAACGCGGTGATCGGGTTCATTCCGGGTCTCAACATCAACTGGCGGGCCCACCTGGGCGGGCTCATCGTTGGCGCCTTGCTCACCACCGTCATGGTCTACGCGCCCCAACGCAGTCGGTTCATCTCGTCCGTGGTGGCCTGCGTTGTCGTGTTCGTCGCGCTCGTGGGGGTGACTGTCGTGCGATCCAACGAGATCTCAGACTGCACCGTCGATGGGCCAGGAGACGAGGCGTTCTACGACCCCGTGTGCATGGCTGACATCACCCGAATCGGCGACCTGTAAGCCGCCCTGTGGGGTTGTCCACAGGAGATGTCCCCATTGTGGATCAAGTTACATCGATGTGTTTCCGCTGGTCAGAGGCTTAGAGTCGTTCCATTACTTCCAGCGGGTAGCCACCATGAGCCCGGCGAACATGAAGCCGAAACCGATGGCGACGTTCCAGGCGCCGAGGTCGTCAATGAAGCCGATCGAGCCGGACGCCACGTAGTAGAGAACGACCCAGGCCAGCCCGACGATCAGCAACGTCAGCATCGTCGGGACGACCCATCGGCCACCCATGGCTGAGACGCCCTTCTGCTTCTTCACCGGCGCGACGTAATCGCTCTTCTTGCGCGAGCGTGACTTCGGCACGTCCACTCCTCGAGGTCGAGCCCGGCTGGCCGGGCGGTGTCGATCTGCCCCGTAGCGTAGTTGCTGTGCAGCGGTCTGTGGTGTGGCGTGTGCTGGTGCCAGTGGTGATGGTGCTGATGGGCCTGTTGGTGGCGACCTCGGCTCAGTTGGCCTCTGGCCCCGATCTGCGCTCAGAACGGCGTACTGACCTGGTCGACCTGATCCGCGCTGAGCAGGTTCGGGTACAGGCAGAGACCGATCGGGTCACCGAGCTGCAGAACGACATCGACGGTGCGGTCGCGGCTGAGGTGCCGGTGGCGTCCGACCCCGCCCTCGAGTCACTGATCAGAGAAGTGACCGGCCCAGGCGTGACCGTTGAGCTCGACGACGCCCCGCTGCCGGCCAACGGAATGCCCGCTGAGTTCACCGCCGACGACTACGTCGTGCACGAACAAGACGTGCACGCGGTGATCAACGCTCTGTGGGCAGGTGGCGCAGAGGCCGTTGCCGTGATGGATCAGCGGGTCATCGGCACGAGTGCCGTCCGCTGCGTCGGAAGCACTCTGCTGATCCACGGTCGGGTCTATCCGCCCCCCTACCGCATCACCGCCATTGGCCCGGCCGAGCGAATGCAGCGCGCGTTGGACGTTTCTCCGCGCTTGTCCATCTACCGTCAGTACGTGGATCTTCTGGGGCTCGGGCTCGACATCGACGCCGGTGACTCATTGTCGGTACCTGCGTATGAAGGGCCACTGAGCGCCCGATACGCACAGGTCGCCGAGTGAGCGCGGTACGCCGAGCGATCGGTGTCGTTGGCGAACTCTTGATCACCGCCGGTGTGATCGTGTTGCTCTTCGTGGCATACCAATTGGTATGGACGAACTTCTTGGCGGATCGCGTCGCAACGCAGAAGGCTGACCAACTCGAGAAGTCGTGGGAAGAGAACGGACCAGAGGGCCCCGAGTTCGAGCTGCCGATCACCAACGGCGATGCGTTCGCCATGTTGCGAATACCGGGGATCAGTGGCGCTGAGCGGGTTCCGATCGTGCAAGGAGTGACGCTCGACGATCTCGCTCGAGGTGTCGGCCACTACCCAGAGACGGCTCTGCCAGGTGAGGTCGGCAACTTTTCGGTTGCGGGTCACCGCGCCACTAACGGTGAGCCGTTCGCACTCCTCGATCAGTTGCAAAAGGGTGATCCGGTCGTGGTCGAGACTGGTTCGACTTGGTACACCTACGAAGTCACCAGGGAGTACATCGTGCAGCCCACGCAGGTTGGCGTGATTCTGCCGGTACCGAACCAACCGGACGCCGAGCCGACCAGGCAATTGTTGACACTGACTACCTGCAACCCGCGATGGGCGTCGTACGAGCGCCTGATCTTCCACGCGAAGTTGGTCGATGAGTCGCCCAAGGGCGAGGGACGCCCGGCGGCCCTTGGCGGTGATCTCTGATGTACGCCTGGATCTGGCGCCACTTGCCGGGGCCAACTCTGGTGCGGGCACTGATTCTGCTCGTAGCGTTCGCGGCGATCGTTGCGGTGTTGTTCATCTGGGTGTTCCCGTGGGTCGAGACCTGGCTGCCCTTTACCGACGTCACTGTCGATGAGACGGCCGAGGGCGTGCCTTAGGCTCGGTGGCGTGAGCGCGCGCATCCTGGTCGTCGACAACTACGACTCGTTTGTCTACAACCTGGTGCAGTACCTCGCCCAATTCGGTGCTGAGTGCACCGTGCTTCGCAACGACGAAGTCGACCTGTCTGAAGCGGCGCGCTTCGACGGCATTCTGCTGAGCCCCGGACCTGGCATCCCCGAGGACGCTGGTGTCTGCGTCCCCCTGGTGCGTGACCTTGCCGGGCAGGTTCCGATCTTTGGCGTGTGCCTCGGTCTACAAGCGATGGCGGTGGCGTACGGCGCCACAGTGTCGCGGGCACCTGAGTTGTTGCATGGCAAGACCAGCCTCGTTGAGCATGACGGAGTCGGAGTGCTGGCGGGTCTCCCGAACCCGTTCACTGCGACGCGCTACCACTCACTCGCTGTGGACGCCGCGACCGTCTCGAACGAGTGGGACGTCACGGGACGCACCGCGTCCGGCGTCATCATGGCAATGCGTCATCGCACGCTGCCCGTCGAGGGAGTGCAGTTTCACCCTGAGTCGGTGCTGACCGAGGGCGGCCACCTGATGCTGGCGAACTGGCTCACGGTGTGCGGTGACGCCGATGCGGTGAGCAGGGCGGCCGGGCTCGCACCCGTCGTCCCCACTCACTAGCGGCACGCGAGGGTTCGCCTGCGGCTGTGAGTCGGCAGCCTAGGGAGGGTCGCCTTGCCCGTTTCCGTTGTTGGTCGTGGTGTCACTCGGCGAGGGTGAGGCCGTCTCAGTCTGTGTCGGCTCGGGTGGTGCCTCGGCGACGGTAAGGACGATTGGGGTTCCGATGCGGGCAAAACCGGTGACCGATTGGTCAAGCACCGTGCCGGGCGGCGCGCTGTCGGTCTCTTCGTAGACGACGGTGATATCAGGGAAGCCCGCGGAGGACAGTTGAGAGCGGGCTGAGGCCTCGGTGTCGCCGACCACCTCGGGCACCCTGACCTCGCCGTTGCTGACGTCGAGCGTGACCTCGGTGCCGGCATCCTGGGTGGTGCCCTGCGCTGGGTCAGAACCGACGACGATGCCGGCTGGCTGATCGCTGGGCACGTCGTTTGAGCCGGCGTACACCAGATCTGCGTCGATCAGGGCCTGGCGAGCTGCCTCTTCGGTCAAACCTTCGACGTTAGGAACCACCACTTGCTCGGGCCCAGCCGACACGACCAGGTTGACCGTCGATCCTTCTTCGGCCTCGGTGTCTCCGAGGGGGTCTTGGGTCAACACTTGGTTCTTCGGTTCGTCACTGGTCTGGGTGTCGACACTGACCACGAACTTGGCGTCCTCGAGCTCGGTCTGTGCCACCTTGAGTTTCTCGCCGACGACGTCGGGAACCGTCACCTGGTTGCTCTCGCCGCCGAGCAGTGCCCACGCGCCCCACCCGAGCAGGGCGAGCACCAGCAGTACGCCGATGATGAGCGCGGCGTAGGCGCCCTTTGCGGCTCTTCTCCTCTGGTTCGTCGTCAGGGATCGTGGTGAGCGCCTGCGTTGGTGGCGCGGCCATGACGGGGGGAGCGGAGACCGTGGCCCCTTGCAGGGCCCGCTCGATGTCGGTGCGCATCTCAACGGCTGACTGGTACCGGTTCGCTGGATTCTTGGTCAGAGCCTTCATGACGATGGCGTCGGCCTCACCTCCGACGTCGGGTGTCAGGGTCGACGGCGGTACTGGGTTCTCACGCACGTGCTGGTAGGCCACAGCAACTGGCGATTCACCCTGGAACGGGGGTCGTCCGGTGAGGAGCTCGTAGAGCAGACAGCCCGTGGAGTAGATGTCGGATCGAGCGTCAACGGTTTCACCACGCGCTTGCTCAGGTGACAGGTATTGCGCAGTACCCAACACGTTGGCGGTCTGAGTCATCGTGGCGCCGCTGTCGGCAACAGCGCGGGCGATGCCGAAGTCCATCACCTTGACTGCACCGTCGGTCGAGAGCATCACGTTCGCGGGCTTGATGTCGCGGTGCACGATGCCCTGGCGGTGGCTGTACTCGAGCGCGGTCAGGACGCCGGCTGCGATCTCGAGGGCACGGTTCGGCATGAGGCGCTGGCCCTCGTTCAGCAGTTCGCGCAGCGTCTGGCCCTCGACGTACTCCATCACGATGTAAGGCACCCGCACACCGTCGAGCTCGTCTTCGCCGGTGTCGTAAACGGCCACGACCGATGGCGCGTTGAGCGATGCCGCAGACTGTGCCTCTCGGCGGAACCGAGCCTGGAAGGTCGCGTCCTTGGCGAGATCGGTACGCAGCATCTTCACCGCTACCGACCGACCGAGCCGGAGGTCAGTGGCCTTGCGGACATCGGCCATGCCGCCATGGCCGAGTAGCTCACCGAGCTCGTACCGACCGCCCAGCGTGCCGTTCGTCCTGTCGCCGCTCACTGGAGCACCGCCTCCATGACTTGTCGTGCGATGGGACCTGCCACCGCGCTTCCTGATGCCTCGTCGCCGAGGTCACCGCCGTTCTCCACGATGACTGCCACTGCCACCTGTGGGTCATCACCAGCAAAAGCCAAGAACCAGACGTGTGGATCTCGATTTCCGTCCTGCGCCGTTCCGGTCTTTCCACCGACACTGACGTTGGGGATGGCCGCCGTGGTTCCAGTGCCGCTGGTGACGACGTTAATCATCATGTCGCGAAGCTCTGCTGCTACATCGGACGACACGGCCCTAGTCAACGGTTCCGGCTCAGTGATGGAAAGGGCCGAAAGGTCGGGAGCTTGCTCTTCGGCCACGAGGTAGGGCTTCATGACGACGCCGTCGTTGGCCACCCCTGCACCCACCATGGCCATCTGGAGTGCGGACGCCCTGACGTCGTACTGGCCAATGGCGCTGAGCGCAGTCTGAGGGGCATCAAGATCATCTGGGTAGATGCTCGGGGCCACCGGCAGCGGGATGTCGAGTGAGGCGTTGAAGCCGAAGCGCTTCGGCCTGCTCGCGAATGGCGTCGTCACCGAGCTCGAGCCCAATCTTGGCGAAGGCGGTGTTGCATGAGATGGCCAACGCCTCGGTCAAGGTCAGGCTGCCTCCGAGACATGAGGCGTCGAAGTAGTTGCCGATGGTGTTGCTGCTGTCTGGAAGGTCGAGCAACGCAGGCCCTGGCACCACAGTGTCGGGCTCGTACTCACCGCTGCTCAACGCTGCCGCCGCCACCACCACCTTGAACAGCGAGCCGGGCGGATAGATCTGCTGGGTGGCACGGTTGATCAGTGGGTCGCCTGGGTTGCGGCGGAGTTTGTCGTACTCACGAGTGACCTCGGCCGGATCGTGAGCAGCTAGCACGTTCGGGTCAAACGAGGGCGACGAAGCCAGCGCCAAGATGGCACCGGTGCGCGGGTCGATCGCGGCTACGGCACCCTCTTGGCCCGCCAAGCCCTCGTAGGCCGCACGCTGCGCATCGGCGTCCAAGGTGAGAATGACGTTTCCGCCCTGTTGTTGTTGCCCAGAGAAGAGTGTCGTGATGCGGTCGACGAAGAGTCGGTCGTCGCTGCCCGACAGCAGATCGTTCTCGGCCTTCTCGATGGCGGTCGCTCCATACACCGAGTAGTAGCCGGTGACCGGTGCGTACATCTCGCTGTCTTGCGCGTTGTCGTCGCTGTACACACGCAAGAAGCGCAGCCGCTCGTCGGTCGCGACCGACTTCGCGATGGCCTTGCGACCGACCAGGATCGACCCGCGTTGTTGGTCGTACTCGTCGATGAGCTGACGTCGGTTGCCGTCGCGCGCACGCAACTCGTCGTCCTGGAACACCGCGATCACGTTGGCGTTGAGCATCAGGGCGAAGATCAGCAGCCCAAGGGTGACCGCGGTACGCCGGATGGTTGCGTTCACGATCCCACCACCCGGCGTGCGGCGTCTGGCGGTCTTCGTGCGGCGTCGCTGACTCGCAGCAGTAGCGCGACCAGCGCCCAGTTCGCGACCAGGGACGACCCGCCATACGAGAGGAATGGAGTGGTGAGACCGGTCAACGGGATCAACTTCATGACGCCGCCGACCACTACGAACACCTGAATGCCGACTGCCGTCGACAGGCCAGCAGCGAGCAGCTTGCCGAACCCATCGCGACAGGCGACGGCGGTGCGCATGCCGCGCTCGATGATGATGGCGTACAGGGCGAGCAGCGCCATGACTCCTGTGAGCCCGAGCTCTTCACCGAACGCGGCCATGATGAAGTCGGTCTTCGCGAACGGAACGTAGTCGGGGTGGCCTTGCCCTAAGCCGACGCCGAGAACACCGCCACTGGCAAAGCCGTAAAGACTCTGAGCGATCTGGTAACCATTGCCGGCTTCGTCGGCGAACGGATTGAGCCAGATCTCTACCCGAAGCTGAACATGCTCGAAGAGTTGATAGGCAATAAAGGCGCCAGCGGCGAAGAGCAGCCCGCCGATGATGATCCATGAGCGTCGCTCAGTCGCGATGTAGAGCATGGCGACGAAGAGACCGAAGAACAGCAGCGAGGTGCCGAGGTCGCGTTGGAAGACGAGCACGGCTAGTGACGCGGCCCACGCGACGAGGATCGGGCCAAGGTCGCGTCCGCGTGGAAGGTCGATGCCGAACACGCGACTCCGAGCAAGCGCAAGGACGTCACGTTTGACGACGAGGTAGCCGGCGAAGAAGACGATCAGCACGATCTTGGCAACCTCAGCTGGTTGAAAGCTGAAGGTGCGAGCACCGAGGTCGAGTAACACCCAGATGCGAGCGCCGTTGATCTCGGCACCGATGAACGGGAGCAGCGGCAAGATGATGAGCAAGAGCCCAAGGAACATCGCGGTGTACGTATAGCGCTGCAGAATGCGATGGTCGCGAATCAGGAACAAGACGCCGACGAACAAGCCGATCGCGAGCACGAACCACCCGAGCTGAGCGACATAGTCGGGGTTGTCCGGCGTGAGGTCTTCCGCGAGATCGAGCCGATGGATCATCGATAGACCCAAGCCGTTGAGTAGTGAGACAACGGGTAGCAGGATCGGGTCGGCATAGGGAGCGAGCCAGCGCAGCGAGACGTGCGCAGCCGCCAGACCGATACCGAAGGTCGCCGCGAAGGTCGTGAACTCACTGCTGAGCTCGTCCAACAGCACAAGGTCAACCTGTGCGAAGGCGGCTAGCGAGATCGCGTAGGCGAAGAGCAGCAGCATCAACTCGGTGCCGCGCCGCTGGCGAGGCTTCTTGGGGCTGACCGCCGTTGGGCTGATTGCGGTGGCGCTCACGGTTGCTCCGGGCAGCCAGCCGGCGGGTTCGCCTCAAGACAACGGGCCGCCTCGTTCGCGAGTCGTTCGACGATCTCGCGAGCGTCGTCGAGGCTGGATGCCGCGATCGTGGCGGTCACTTGCTCTTGCTCGAACTCTGGCAGTTCGTCAACTCCAACGGTCGACGTCTCGACCAGTCGAGAGAGATCGACCCCGAAGAGCGGCTCACTCGGACCGCGATAGACCGCGACCACGTCACCGGAGGTACCAGGAGTCGAGCCAATGAAGTACTGCCCTTGTGACCACGTGTACCAACTGAGGATCGCTCCGACGATGGCACCGAGCAGCAGCATGCCCTACGGCAGTGAGCACGAGTACCCGCCGTCGAGAACGGCGACTGGGGGCGTCCTCGTCGTGGTCATCGGCGCGGGCGAGCTGTGCCGCGCGGCCAGCTGGGGTGTCAGGCAACCGAAGCCGCCGTGAGTTCGCCTGAACGTCGACGGCTCCGACGACGACCGCATCATCGGGCGAGGAGTCTTCGCCGTCGACCACGTCGGCAACGACACACGTGATGTTGTCGGGGCCACCGGCGCGGAGAGCGAGCTCGACGAGTTCGTCGACCGCATCCTGGGGGTCGTCGTTGGCAAGCAGAGTGGCGCCGATGGTCTCGGACGAGACGACACCGGACAACCCATCGCTGCACAGCAAGATGCGATCGCCGGCCTTGATCTCACGGATCGACAGGTCAGCCTCGGTGGGGTGGCCACCGTCGAGCACGCGCGTGAGCACATTGCGCTGCGGGTGGGTGGACGCCTCGTGTTCTGAGATGCGCCCGGTGTCGACCAACGACTGCACCAACGTGTGGTCGCGGGTGATCTGCTCGAGCTTGCCACCGCGCAGCAGGTAGCCGCGTGAGTCGCCCACGTGAACCAGACCCAGGCGTCCCTCCTCGCGAAGCACCGCTGTGAGCGTCGTCCCCATGCCACGTAGTCGCGGCTCGGCATCAACGAGCCCGGCGAGCTGCCCTTCGATGCCCTTGACCGTTTCGCCGATGGCTTCCAGCACATCGCCCGGCAGTTCGTCCTCGTCGAGCGTGGCCATCGCGGCGACGGCTACCGAGCTGGCGACCTCACCGGCAGCAGCGCCGCCCATTCCGTCTGCAACGACGAGCAAATGTGCGCTGGCGTAGCCGCTGTCTTCGTTGCCCTCGCGCAGGTGGCCAACGTCAGAGCGAGCGCCGTAGCGAAGGGTCAGCGCCACTCGCGTACCCGTCCGCTAGCGAGCCGCGTCACTTGCGCAGTTCCAGCACGGTCTTGCCGATGCGAATGGGCGTGCCGATGGGCACTCGCACCGGGCCGGTGACCCGGGTGCGTTGAACGTAGGTGCCGTTCGTCGAGCCGAGGTCCTCGATCACCCACGCACCCTCTTGCGGGGTGATGCGGGCATGGTGGTTCGACGCATAGTCGTCATCGATCACGACGGTGCAGTCACCGGAGCGTCCAATCGTGATCGGGGCAGTACCGAGGTTGATCGATGTGCCAGCCAACGAACCCTCGAGCACTGTCAGGGTTCGTGCGCTGCCACGTCGTCCAGACTTCTGCTTGGACGCCTTGGGCTGCTTGGCGTTGGACGCCTTGCCGGCAGGCTTCGGAGCACGTTTGCGATTGACTCGCGGCCCAAAGAGGTCGGAGCGCATCACGCCAGCCAGCGTCAGCACAAACGTCCAGAGCAGCGCGAGGAAGCCAAGACGTATGACCGTGAGGGTGAGCTCTGACATCAGGCGCCAGCCATTCGAAAGACAATCCGAGTGTTGCCAACGGTGATCACGGTGCCGTCGTGTACCTCGGCCTGCTCGGTCCGCCGATCGTCGACGACCATGCCGTTGGTCGAGCCAAGGTCGACGATTGTGGGAGTTGGCCGGAGCCGCAGCATCGCATGGCGGCGTGAGACCCCGGGGTCGGTTACTTGCACGTCCGCCTCGGTGCCTCGCCCGATGACACTGACGTCTTGTGTGAGTGTCACTTGCTGCCCACCGACGTCCAGCCAGGCCTTCGGCAGGGTCGTATCGGGAGGGATCTCGCCAGGCTCGGCCTCGCCGAGGACGCGGAAGAGCCCAGTGTCGAGGTCGTCGTCTTGGTTGATCGTGACGCCGAGCGGCCCGACGAACGCGTAACCCTGCTCGCCTGCATGCTCGCGAACAACGTCGGCCAGCTCGCGTGACAGCGCATCGCGATAGACCGCGAGCCGGTCGTAGTCGCTGGGTGAGAGGTCGACAGAGAACGCGTTCGGGACGATCGTGCGGCCCCTCGTCACGATGGCGGCGCGATCGTCACACTCGCGCTGCAAGGCGCCAGCGATCTCGACTGGCTGCACCTCAGCTTTGAATGCGCGAGCAAAGGCGCCGTTGACCAGTCGATCGAGGCGTCGCTCGAATCGATCGAGAATGCCCACTGCACCTCCCCGCACTGTGAGCGCGACTCTGTGGTGACCCAGTGGTGGCCTCAGTCACCACGTGATCGATCTGTCGCTCGCGAACCAGCAGCCGCCACGGAGTGTGGCAGCGCCTCTCGATCGTATCTGCGGGCCCAGAGCACCCAGGTCAGCCGCTCGCCGCGATTCGGGTTGGCCGGTTGCCCGGTGGTAGCCTTTCGGGGCCCTTCTGGGCGCGCGCGAGTGGCGGAATTGGCAGACGCGCACGGTTCAGGTCCGTGTGCCCGAAAGGGCTTGGGGGTTCAAGTCCCCCCTCGCGCACTCACCTGGTGGAGCGGCCGGTC
The DNA here is from genome assembly GCA_963712425.1 of uncultured Actinomycetota bacterium. Lineage (GTDB taxonomy): Bacteria > Actinomycetota > Actinomycetes > JAHEKZ01 > JAHEKZ01 > JAHEKZ01. Next base: position 340,093 of record CAVQHW010000002.1, read on the forward strand.
TGGCCGCCGATTGGTCTCTTTGGGGTGAGGCGTCCAGGCCATGAGCACGACGAAGTACCCCAAAGGTGTGCCGTTCCTTAGGGTGTCGTGATGGACGTCCGCATCGCTTCGGTCGATGACCTCGATGCCGTTGTCGACCTCGCAGACATCGTGGATCCGCCGTCGCACGGCATGGATGTTGACCGTGACTACTACGCCACCATCCTTGAGCACGGACGACTGGTTGTCGCCGAGACCTCGGGGATTGTGATCGGTTACGGAGGTGCGATCCCCGTCGCAGGGATGCGGCACCTCACCGACTTGTTCGTGCACCCCGACGGTCACGGACGCGGCATCGGTCGAGAGCTCTTGAACGCGGTGTGGGATGCCAGCATTCACGATGTGCCACGGCAGACTTTCTCGTCGCGTCATCCGGCGGCCTTGCCGCTGTACATTCGAGCAGGGATGTCGCCGCGCTGGCCAATGCTCTACCTCGAGGGCAATCCCGCTGCGCTGCCGCCCACGCACCTCACGCTTCGCGATCTCGAACCAGAAGAGGCGTCTGATGTCGAAGAGGTGTGGTTCGGGTGGAATCGACTTGCGCAGTACCGCTATTGGGCAACGCGTCCAGGTGCGCGGGTCGTTGTGGCGCTCGAAGGAGAGACACCGGTTGCCGTGGGATGTCTTGCGCGGTCGCGCGACCACTTCACGCTGCTGCACATGGCGGTTGTCGACCGATCGCTGATGGTCGATTCCATCTGCGCGGTGACGGCCCTCGCCACTGACGCGGTGATGTTGGCCATCGCCGGGCAGAGCGCTGTCGTACCTGTGGCAGTAGAAGCAGGGTGGCGCGTCGTCGATCAGGATGTGTACTGCGCGAGTGATCCCGAACTGTTCGACGCCGAGCGCTTGGTTCCGCATCCGGGCTTGTTGTAGCGACCCGCAAACAGAACGGCGCGGTCGATGCCACCCCCTCGCGTGGCACCGGCTGCGCCGTTCAACTGATTCATCGGTCCTCGACCAGGCGATGTGTTCGCCCATGTGGGTGAACCTGACCCCCGCTTGCGTCCACAATGGTCGGATGCCGGAGATGCCCGAGGTCGAAGCCCTCGCGGACTACCTAGGTGGTCGACTGCGCGGACGCGTCGTCGCGCGAGTCGATGTCGCCGGTATCGCGGCGCTCAAGACCTATGACCCGCCTCCCACATCGTTGGGAGGGCTCACCATCAGCGGTGTCACCCGACACGGCAAGTTTCTCGACATCGATGTCGACGGCCTTCACATCCTGATCCATCTCTCGCGAGCTGGGTGGGTGCGGTGGCGCGAGTCGCTTTCGCCATCACCTCTCAAGCCTGGCAAGGGCCCGATTGTGCTGCGGGTGCACCTCGACGACGGCTCGGGTCTTGACGTGACAGAAGCCGGCACCAAGAAGCGACTGGCCGTCTACATCGTGCGCGATGCGTCCGAGGTGCCAGGCGTGGCTCGACTCGGGCCCGAACCACTGTCTCTGACGCGCGATGAGTTCGACGCAATCCTGGACGCACACGGGCGTACCCAGATCAAAGGACTCTTGCGAGACCAGTCGGTGATCGCCGGAATCGGCAACGCGTACAGCGACGAGATCTTGCATGTCGCCAAGTTGTCGCCCTTCGCTATGAGTGGCCGGTTGGATGACGGCGCCCGCGAGCGACTGTTTGATGCGATGGGCACCACCTTGCGTGACGCCGTCGAACGTTCGGTCGGATTGCCGGCGTCTGAGTTGAAGGACGGCAAGCGCGCCACTATGCGCGTGCATGGGCGCACCGGCGAAGACTGCCCAGTGTGTGGTGATGTGGTGCGCGAGGTGTCATTCGCTGACTCGTCATTGCAGTACTGCGCGACGTGCCAGACCGGTGGCAAGCCACTGGCCGACCGACGTCTCTCCCGATTGCTGAAGTGACGTGCCATGACCGCGGGCACGACACTGATCGCGCGACTGAAAGAGGTTGTCGGGGCTGACCATGTGCTGACCGATCCGACGGTGATGGCGTCCTACGGACGTGACTGGACGGGCCGATGGGCCGAGACCCCACTGGCCGTTGTTCGTCCGGCAGACACCGAGCAGGTTTCGCTCGTGATGCGCATGTGCGCAGGTAGTGAGACCGCGGTCGTGCCGCAGGGTGGCAACACTGGGTTGGTGGGCGGTTCGGTCCCCACAACGTCGGACGCCGTCGTGTTGTCGACCTCGCGCCTCGTCGAGCACGGCCCACTCGATGCGGCGCGGCAGCAGCTCACCGTCGGGGCAGGCATGACGATCGCGACACTGCACGCACTCGCGAACGAGCATGGGCTCACTTACGGCGTCGATCTGGCAGCGCGTGACGTGGCCACCATCGGCGGAACCGTTGCGACGAACGCAGGTGGCATTCGCGTCGTTCACTTCGGTGACACACGAAGTCAGATTGTCGGCGTCGAAGCGGTGCTGTCCGACGGTGAAGTCATGAGCCATCTCGGGGGGCTGCCCAAAGACTCTGCGGGCTACGACATCTCGCGACTCTTGGTGGGCAGTGAGGGGACGCTCGCGGTCATCACGGCAGTGCGTGTGCAGTTGCGTCATGCCTTGCCGACCTCGCGGACGACTGCCTTGGTCGGCGTCCCATCACTTGCTCGAGCACTCGAGCTGAGCGGCGAAGCAACCTCGTCGCGGCAGGAGCTGCTCGCGTGTGAGTACTTCGACGACACAGGCATGAGACTCGTGTGCGACGCGGCGTCCCTGCCTCATCCGCTCAGTGACCGGTGGCCGTACTACCTGCTGCTAGAGACGGCCGGCGAGCCGCAGCTTCCTGGCGATGCAGACGCAGCGATCGACCGACGGGTGTGGGCGTACCGCGAGCGGCAACCTGAGGCGGCGGCGACGCTCGGGCTCATTCACGCGCTCGATGTCGCTGTGCCGTTGGACAGCCTCGATGCTCTACTGGCTCACCTGCCCGAGCTCGTCTCACCGCATCGCGTCTTTACGTTCGGACATCTCGCAGAAGGAAACCTGCACATTCAGGTCGCTGGCCCAGATGCAGACGACGACGCGGTGACCGATCGAGTGCTGCGGGCTGTGGCCGACCTGGGTGGGTCAATCAGTTCAGAGCACGGCATCGGACGAGCCAAGACTGAGTACCTGCACCTGTGCCGCGATGCCACGCAGCTCGGCGCAATGCGACGCATCAAGCAGGCGATCGACCCACTCGGCATCTTGAACCCCGGCGTGCTGTTCACCTCACCGCCACCCAGAACTGCCACCATGTCGTCATGACGCCTGGGCTAGATGGGGCGGCCCGACCGTTGGTGATCGCGCACCGGGGGGCGTCCGAGGTCATACCCGAACACACCATGCCGGCCTACATCCAGGCGATCGAAGATGGTGCAGACGGTCTCGAAGCCGATGTGCGGCTGACCGCCGATGGGCACTTGGTGTGTGTGCACGATCGCAGGATCGATCGCACGTCCAACGGCGCGGGGGTGCTGTCGACCCTCGAGCTCGCAGACCTTCAATCGCTCGACTTCGGTAGTTGGCAACAAGCCCCTGGCGCTGTCGAAGTTCCCGACCAAGTGAGTGCCGATCACACCGAAGTGCTCACCCTCGAGCGTCTGCTCGAGCTGGTCGTTGATGCCCCTCGCTTCGTGCAACTACTCGTCGAGACCAAGCATCCGACGCGGTATGCGGGGTTGGTCGAGCGACAGCTCGTTGAGTTGCTGCGTCGCTTCGGCCTTGACGGATGGGTGCCGCCAGATGAGGCGCAGGTCACCGTGATGAGCTTCAGCGAGCTGGCGTTGCGGCGGGTGCGGCGGCTGGCCCCTGGCGTGCCCCTGGTGCTGCTGATGGAGCGGGTGCCCATGACCTACCGGTCGGGAATGCTGCCCAAGGGCGTCCGCGTGGCTGGCCCCAGCATCGAGGTGATCAGGGCGCACCCTCGCTACTCCGGCAAGGTGCAGGACGCTGGTTCCCGGGTGTACGTCTGGACGGTCGACGACCCAGCCGACGTCGCGCTGGCGTGTGAGCTTGGCGTCGACGCCATCGTCACTAACCGGCCCCGTGACGTCCGCGCGTTTGTCGATGACTGGGCAACTAAGGTCAGGTCGTGAGCAAGCGAACCCCCTCGAAGGCAGTACCTGCGCAGTCGGGTGACGATGTCCCTGTTGTTGGTGGACGCGAACCGTGCCCGTGCGGCAGCGGCCGTCGTTACAAGGCGTGCCATGGCAAGGCGTCCGCGACGCCGACGCGGCGGGTGGTGCGACCCTTCGCCGGAATGGCCTCCGAGGCCGATTGGGTAGCCCTGCACGACATGGTGCCCGCAGCGACCGCGGTGTTGACGCCCACGGATACGACGAGATCGGTGACGCTCTGCACGTTGCTGCCGATGGCGTGGCCAGCACTCGTCCGACAGAACGGTGACGTACTGCTCGCCGCCCAGACGCAGACGTCTTCTGCTGACGTCGGACGTGACCTCGGTGATGCACTGAGCCGTGCGCTGGCGTCCGAGCCCGGCGAACCTGTGGCACCGCGGCCACTGCCGACCGATGCACCCCATATCTCCGAGCTTGTCGACGCCAGCCAACCTCTCGAGGTCCGGGTGCATGCAGGCTTCGACTTCTGGCTCGAAGACCCCGACGCTGCCGACGACACCGCGCGGGCTGGCCTAGAGCGGGCTAATGCCGCGATTGGCCCGGCGGCGCGATTGGCCTCGGTGGTTGGTGCCTACTGGATGATGCTCGGCGAGCGTCGCCAGTTGCGGTGGGTGTTGCCCGAGGACGAGGCTCCGCTCGTCGACGCGATGGCCCGATTGCATGCCCACGATGACGGCCCTGGTCTCGAGCTCGCTGAGGGCACGCGGTTCTTGGGGTCGTTCCGCGCGAGTGGGCTGGTCGTCCCGGTGTGGGATCTCGCCCCAGGAACCGAAGCCGACGAGATCGAGGATGACGCCGCGGCATTTCGCCAGCGCCTTGACGCCGCCCTCACCGAGACCGCGCCGCTGACGGGGGCGCAGCGCCGTGCCCGCGAAGCACTACGTGCCAGGCAGCTCACCGTTCATTAGCGGGCGCTGTCTAGCTCGGCTAAGTCTTTGAACTGGAGTTCAAGATCACCGACTCATCCTGAACGGTCATTCGTCAAAATCTGGTCAAGGCGGCGGGGTAGTCGTTGCGTGACTGCGCGTCATCTGTGCAGAGTGAGCGAGGTCCGAACGTCGCTGTATCCCCCGTCGGTGGCGTTCGGACCTTTAATCTTTCCCAGAGCGCGTGTCCGATTGCACAGTCTGAGAAACGGCACGCTGCAGCACAGCGCAGTTGCTACATCAGGGTTCAGTTTGCCCCGATCTGCCCGTACTGACTCGATCTGACTCGATACCGGCCGGGCGCCACCGTCCGAGGACTCGTCAGAGGAACTGCCAGAGCCCGAGCGCCTCACCGGCCGTCACGGCTGCCAAGATCGCGAGCAGCGTCCCGGAGATCCGTCGCACAACAGCGAAGGACACCCGCGACACGAGCCACCGGCCCCCCAGCACCGCGACTCCCGCGACCAGGCTGAGCGCGAGCCAAGCACCCAGCCACACCTCGACCGGCGCCTGGAATCGGGCGGTCAGCGTCGCGGTCGTCAGCTGCGAGAGGTCGCCCCATTCGGCTGCCAGCAGCACCAAGAACGACACGGTGAAGGCCCGCGCATGCCCCTGCGTGACGGTCGCGTCCACAGCCTCGTGCCCGGACGCCGTCTCTTCGGCGGGGTCGACGTCGCCTGCCCCTCGAAACATCAGCACAGAGCCGAGCGCGAACAGCGCAGCGGTCGCCCACTGCACAGGTTGCTCCGGAAGCAGCGCGAACAAGCCGCCAGCGAGCACTGCGATCGTCGTCTGGACGGCGAATGCAGCGCTGACCCCGAGCCACACCCACAGTGGCTTGAACCGGGTCGACAGCACCAGGGTCGCGATGAAGGTCTTGTCCGGCAGCTCGGCGGGAATCAGCAGCGCCAACGTCACAAAGAACGGCGCGAGATCCACCCGCGAGACCCTACGCTCACGGGCCGCCGCTGAGGGGTGTGCTCACCGCCGGATGTGGTCGTCAGGCCGCTGGGTAGCCTGAGCCCCGACCCCCACCGCCGAGAGCATCTGAGTAGCCGTGACCTCTTTGAACCTCGATCCCGACGTCGTCGCCTGGATCGCCATTGGTGCGGCCGCCGTTGCTGTTGTCGCGCTGATCCTCGCGCTCGTCCTCATGACGCGGATCCGTCGAATGCGTCGTGACTACTTGGTGCTACAAGAAGGCGTAGACGGGGAGACCTTCATTGAGGCGGTCGCGCGCAAGACTGCTGCGGTCGATCAACTGCGCGTTGATGTCAGTTCGCTCTCTCGCGATGTGACCGGTCTCCGGGGCGATCTCGCCGATGCCATCCGGCATGTGGCAGTCGTCCGTTACGACGCGTTCAACGATATGGGTGGGCGAATGTCCTTCTCGGCCGCGCTGCTCGACGACGCCGGAGACGGGGTCGTCATCAGTTCGATCAACGGACGTACCGAGACGCGCACGTATGCCAAGGGAGTCAAGGCGGGCAGCAGCGACGCTGAGCTGTCCCCTGAAGAGGTGCAAGTGATCGGTTTTGCACGTGCCAGCCACCCCTCTGGCCAATAGGCTGCCCGCCGTGTCCACCTCAGAAGCGCCTGCGCGGTACGGCTTTCTCGGACCCGCCGGCACCTTCACCGAGGCCGCATTGCTGCAGTGGCTCGGTGGACGCTCGTCCGAAGTCATTGCCTTCGCCACAGTTGACGGTGCGGTGGACGCCGTACGCGCCGGTGAGGTCGCGGCGGCGATGGTGCCGCTCGAGAACTCGATCGAAGGGTCAGTGACCGCAACGATCGATGCGTTGGCGGGTGGCCCGGGGCTGGCGATCCTCGCTGAGGCACAGGTGCCCGTGTCGTTCTCTCTCGTCGTGCGGCCAGGCACTCAACTCACGCAGGTCAGTGGCGTCACCACTCATCCGCACGCCCACGCGCAGTGTCGTCGATGGTTGGCCGAGAACCTTCCAGACGCCCTGGTCACATTTGCACCCTCAACCGCAATGGCGGCATCGATGGTGGCCGATGGCGATCACGACGCGGCGATCTCGGCTCCGTTAGCGGCTGAGGTGTACGGCCTCGAGCAGTTGGCGTCCGACATCGGCGATCGTCCGGCCGAGACCCGCTTCGTGTTGGTGAGCACCCCACAACCTCCCGAGCCGGCGACGGGGGCTGACAAGACGTCGCTCGTTCTTTTCATGGGCAAAGACCACCCGGGGGCGTTGCTCGAGATCCTCACTGAGTTCGCCGTGCGTGGGGTGAACCTGACCAGAATCGAGAGCCGTCCAACCGGCGGTGGCATGGGTGACTACTTCTTCTCGGTCGACGTCGAGGGGCACATCGATGACGCCAGGGTGGGCGAGGCGCTGATGGGTCTGCGCCGGGTTTGCGCCGAGGTTCGCTACCTCGGGTCGTACCCCCGGATCGACGGGCGCGCTCCGGTGATCCGGCCTGGCGTGAGCGACGGGGAGTTCCGGGACGCCCAGGCCTGGCTGGCACGGATTCGTGAAGGCCGTGTCTAGGCCCCTACTGGGTCAGCGTTAGCCCACTGCCGGCCCGCCCCCGTTCGGCTTAACCCGTCCGGCGTACTTGCCGATGCCCACCTCGTGCGCCGAATGAGCCTCATGAGGACGTTCGCTGTGGTCAGCCTGTCGACCATGGTGTTGCTGGCGGCTGCCGTCACCTGGATTTTCGATGACACGATGCGCATGCAGGCACAGCGCGACGGAGAGCAGCTCGCTGAGGCTTATGTTGCCCAGGGCGTGCAGTCGAAGATTGACACCGAAGCGCTCGCCTTCTGGAACGATCCCGAGGCGGTGTCTCCGGCCCTCGTCACGTCGCTCGACACGGTGGCGCGCAAAAACAGCGTGCAGTTGTTGGACAGCCTGTCGCTCTACTCGCAAGAGGGCGAACCGCTGTGGACGAGCCTCGGGAATGCCGAGGACGCCCCGGCACTAGACCCGCAGCTGGCGATCGACGCAGAGGATCAGCTTGGGCCGGTGTCACGCGTCGTCGAGACAGAGAACGGGCAGGTGCTCGAAGTCACTGTTCCGGTGACCTACGGCGACCTCTACGCCGGCGTGTATGGCTTTGCCCAGGTCAATCTTCCGTGGGAGGAAACTGCGAACCTGCTGTGGCGCTCTGTCATCACGGTGGCAGCTGTCATCGCGATCATCGCCCTGCTCGCCTGGCTGCTGCTGTTCCGCACGATGCACCGCGCCAGCTCGACGCTGCGCACGCAGGCTGAAGAGAACGAACGCCTCGCGTTGCACGATGCACTCACCGGCTTGCCGAACCGTCGGCTGTTGCAGGATCGACTCGACCGAGCCATCGCAAGCGCTGAGCGATCTGGCAAGAACTTGGCGCTGATGATTCTCGATGTCGACCGGTTCAAAGAGGTCAATGACACTCTCGGCCACGACCGCGGCGACGCACTGCTCAAACAAGTTGGACAGCGACTGGCGGACGTCGTGCGCGACGCCGACACGGTGGCCCGACTCGGTGGCGACGAGTTCGCTGTTCTTGCGCCCGATGTGGGGTCGCAGTTGGACGCCGAACGTCTCGCTGGCCGCGTCCACTCGGCTTTCGACGAAGCCTTCCAGGTGGGCGACCTTCACCTTCACGTTGAGTCGAGCATTGGCGTGGCGCTGCTCCCGGACCACGCAGACAACGCGACCGAGTTGCTGCAGCGAGCAGACACTGCGATGTACGCGGCCAAGTCGACGCACCTCGGAGCGCTGCTCTATCGCCCAGGCGATGGCGGCAACTCTGCGGATCGGCTGCAGTTGCTCAGTGACTTAAGGAACGCGCTAGGCACTGACCAACTGAGCATCCACTACCAACCCAAGGTCGACCTGACGAATGCTCAGGTCATCGGAACCGAAGCTCTGCTCCGGTGGAATCACCCGGAGCGCGGAAACATCCCGCCGAATGACTTCATCCCGTTGGCGGAGAACACCGGGCTGATCCAGGGGCTGACGCGCTACGTGCTCGAGATGGTGTGCTCGCAGATGTCGGAGTGGGACCGGGTTGGCGCAGACTTCGCGCATCTACCCGTCGCGATCAACCTCTCGGCTAGAAACCTGCTCGAACCCAACTTCGATGAGTTCCTTGAAGACATCCTCGCCAGTCACCTCATCGAGCCAGAGCGGATCGAGCTCGAGGTTACTGAGAGCGCACTGATCGAAGACCCGGTGCGCAGTCATCAGATGATGCACAAGATCGCCGGGCTCGGCGTGACGCTGGCGGTCGACGACTTCGGTACCGGCTACACGTCCATGTCGCAGCTCGAGCAGATGCCACTGTCGACGTTGAAGATCGACCGGTCGTTCACTCAGCGACTTGCTGACGACCCCGGCGGCGCCACGCTCGTCAAGGCGATGGTCGACCTCGCACACGAGTTCGGGCTCGAAGTGGTGGCCGAAGGTGTCGAGGACGCCGAGGTCACCGCTCGTTTGCTCGAGCTCGGTTGCGACGTTGGCCAGGGATACCTCTGGTCACGACCGGTGGCGTCCCATGCCCTTCCGGAGGTGCTGTTCCAGCTCTCCTTCCGGCGCCGCGGCGCAGTGGTAGCAACGACTCCTCGCTAGGCTCAGGGCGTGCTCGATCTACGCCTGGTTCGCGACAACCCTGACGCCGTTCGCCACTCGCAAGTGGCGCGTGGTGAAGACGCCTCTCTGGTCGACGCCGCCTTGTCGGCCGACGAGCAACGCCGATCGGCCATCGTCGCGTACGAAGAGTTGCGGGGTGAGCAGAAGTCGCTCGGCAAGCAGGTGGCGTCCGCAGCAGGTGACGAGAAGCAGACGCTGCTGACGTCGAACCAAAGAGCTGTCGGGCCAGGTCAAGGCGGCCGAGACGGTCGTGAGGGATGCCGAGCAACGGCTCGCCGACCTGCAGTTGCAGTTATCAAACATCGTCGAGCCTGATGCGCCTGTGGGTGGCGAAGAGGACTTCGCGGTTCTCGAGCACGTAGGTACGCCTCGAGACTTCGCGGCAGAAGGCTTCGAGCCGAAAGACCACGTTGACCTGGGTGAGTTGCTCGGTGCCATTGACGTCAAGCGCGCTGCGAAGGTGTCGGGCTCACGGTTCTACTACCTGACCGGCCCCGGCGCGCTGCTCGAGCTGGCGCTGGTGAACATGGCGGTGCAGCAGGCGGTCGCCGCCGGGTTCACGCCGATGGTGACGCCGGTGCTGGTGAAGCCAGCGGCCATGGAGGGCACGGGCTTTCTCGGTCAGGCGGCAGAGAACGTCTTTCGTCTCGAGCAAGACGACTACTACCTCGTCGGCACCTCTGAGGTGTCACTGGCGGCCTATCACTCCGACGAGATTCTCGATGCCGATGCGCTGCCGTTGCGCTACGCCGGCATCTCGACCTGCTTCCGTCGTGAGGCTGGTACGTACGGCAAAGACACTCGCGGGATCATTCGCGTGCACCAGTTCGACAAGATCGAGATGTTCACGTTCTGCAAGCCCGAAGACGCTGTCGAAGAACACCGCAAGTTGCTGGCGTGGGAGAAGCAGTTCCTCGACCAGCTCGAGATCCCTTATCGCGTGATCGATGTCGCCACCGGTGACCTCGGATCAAGCGCGGCGCGCAAGTTCGACATCGAGGCGTGGATCCCGACGCAGGGCAAGTACCGCGAGGTGACGTCGACGTCCAACTGCACGGAGTTCCAAGCTCGCCGACTCGGCATCCGTATGCGTGACGGTGACCACACTCGACCCGTCGCCACGCTGAACGGAACGCTCGTGGCGATCCCGCGCGTCATCGTGGCCATCCTCGAGAACCACCAGCAGGCGGACGGGTCAGTGAAGGTCCCCGAACCCCTTCAGGCAACGCTCGGGACCGACGTCATCGCCCCGCGGTAGTTCTCCAAGAACGACGCATTCACCCGCTCTGGCGGCACAAGCTCTGCACTCATGCTGTGGATGACGACCCGCTGACGCGGACGACCACCTTGCCGCTGGCGTGCCCGCCGTGAACGTGACGGACGGCGTCCGCGGCATCCTCGAAGGCGTACACCGTGCCGACGACCGGTCGAATCGATCCGTCGTCGACCAACTGCTTCACCGTCTCGAGGTCTGGCCCGCCGCTCTTGGCCATCACCATGCGCAGTGACTGAGACACGAAGGGGGACGCCATGGTCGCTCGGATCTGCTGCCCCATGCCCATGACGCTGCCCTTCGACTTCGCGCCGACGACCGCGTAGCGCCCGTTGCGTGTCAGGATGCCGCGGCATCGGGCGACTGGCTGCGTCGAGACGATGTCGATGATGACGTCGTACCGCTCAGTGGTGTCGGTGAAGTCGCTGACCTCGTAGTCGATGACGTCGACAGCGCCGAGCGAGCGCATCAACGGGGCGTTGCGTCCGCTGCACACCGCGGTCACCTTGGCGCCGAGTGCGACTGCCATCTGCACCGCGTACACGCCGACTCCTCCGGACCCGCCGTTGACGAGCACCCGGTCGCCCGCCTGTACGTCGGCCACGTCGCGTACTGCCGCCAGCGCGGTGAGCGCACCCATCGGCAGGGCCGCGGCTTCGACAGGTGAGCACGATGCCGGCATGCGGACGACGCCCTTGCCAGGAGCCGTTACCCACTCGGCAAGTGCGCCGCGGCTCACCTCGCCCATGACGGCGTCGCCCACTTTCACATGCGACACCGAGGAGCCGACGGCTTCGACGACGCCAGCGAAGTCGGTGCCCAACGCCGGAACCTTTGGACGCCGCAGGCCGGAGACCAGTCGGATGAGGAAGGGAGTGCCCGTCAGTTGGTGGACGTCAGCAGCGTTGAGCCCGGTGGCGTCCACCTTGACCAAGACTTCGTCGTCCTTCGGCGTACGGGCAACGAGGTCGTTCGCTAGCTCGAGGGTGTCGGCGTCGCCGTATTGATGTTGTACCCAGGCCTTCATGCGTCTGCTCCTTCGGTGAACTGAAAGACGTCTTCGAGGGGGACGCCAAATGTGTGGGCAATGCGGAATGCGGTTTCGAGCGACGGTGAGTAGCGACCCTGTTCGATGGCGATGACTGACTGTCGCGTCATGCCGATCCGGCGTCCGAGCTCTGCTTGCGTCATCTCGTCGTGCTCGAACCGCAGCGCGCGGATGCGGTTGCTGACTGTCGTTGGCTTCACCACGGCAGACCCCGGCGGTACGAGACGACCTTGGCGGTGCCTTCGAGCATTCCCGACAGGGCGAAGCCGAGGAACAGGGTGTTGGCGATCCAGAACCAGTCCCACTCAGCCATCGCCATGAGCATGGCCGCGAGGCCGCCGATGACGAGGAAGGCCTGGCCGACACTGGTGCTGAAGCGGGCGATCTCGCGGTCACGCTCGTCGGGCTTTTCGCGCTCGCCTGCGAGGCCAGCACGAATGTTGTTGACGATCGCCCCGGCGATGCCCACCGCGATCGAGACCCCGATGACCCCTAGCATGAGTGGCTGGTAGTTCACGTCGGTGAGTGGGCCGCCGTTGACGGCCGCCAGCACCAGCGCGAGGTAGACGATCAGGCCGACGACGCCGATCGACAGCATCATCCAGGCGTTGCGTTCTTCGAGTCCCACAGCGAAATCTCCGTATGTCAAGAATGTTAGACATGGCGAAGGTAAAGCAGATTGGACTCTGTGTCAAGAAAACCTGACATCTCCAGATCATGAACCCATGGCAAGTGCGCTCAGAGCGCGTGAAGGCGTCCTTCTTGGGTTAGACGGCGGGGACGGTGGCGAGGGCAGCCGCGAAGCGCTCCTCTGACACCGGCTCGTCGGTCATCGTTCCGCTGAGGTAGGCGTCGTAGGCAGCCAGGTCGAAGTGTCCGTGGCCGCAGAGCGCGGTGAGGATGACCTTCTCTTCGCCGGTCTCCTTGCAGCGGTTCGCCTCACGGATCGCCTCGGCGAGCGCGTGCGTCGGCTCGGGTGCCGGGACGATGCCCTCGGTGCGCGCGAACTGGACGCCGGCGGCGAAGCACTCCTTCTGCCCGATCGCCACGGCGTCCATCAGCCCGAGCTCGTAGACGTGCGAGATGAGCGGAGCCATACCGTGGTAGCGCAAACCCCCGGCGTGAATCGGGTCGGGTACGAAGTCGTGGCCGAGGGTGTGCATCTTCATCAGCGGCGTCATGCCGGCTGTGTCGCCGAAGTCGTACGCGTACGTGCCGTGCGTCAGCGATGGGCAGGACGCCGGCTCGACGGCGCGCACATGCGGGCTCATCGTCCCGGCCAGCTTCTCGCGCAGGAACGGGAACGACAGCCCGGCGAAGTTCGAACCACCACCGGTGCACCCGACGATCACGTCCGGCGTTTCGCCGATCTTGGCGAACTGAAGCAGCGCCTCTTCGCCAATGATGGTCTGGTGCATGAGTACGTGGTTCAGCACTGAGCCGAGCGCGTACCGCGTCTCGGGCTCCTTCACCGCCACCTCGACGGCCTCACTGATCGCGATACCGAGTGACCCGGTGTGGTTCGGATCAGCGGCCAGGAACATGCGTCCGGCCTCAGTGAGCTCGGACGGCGACCGGTGGACGGTCGCGCCGAACGTCTCGATCATCATGCGGCGATAGGGCTTCTGGTCGTAGGAGGCACCCACCTGCCAGACCTCGCACTCGATCCCGAACATCGAACACGCCAGCGCCAGCGCAGTGCCCCACTGACCCGCGCCGGTTTCGGTCGTGAGCTTGGTGACGCCAGCCTTGGCGTTGTAGTAGGCCTGCGGCACGGCGGTGTTGGGTTTGTGCGATCCGGCGGGGGAGACACCCTCGTACTTGTAGTAGATGCGGGCCGGCGTCCCAAGAGCCTTCTCAAGCCGATGCGCCCGGTAGAGCGGTGATGGCCGCCAGAGGCGGTAGATGTCTTGCACCTCGGCCGGAATATCGATGTACCGATCGCCAGAGACCTCTTGCAGGATCAGGTCCATCGGGAACAGCGGGGCGAGGTCATCGGGGCCGACGGGCTGGTGCGTTCCTGGGTGCAGGGGAGGCGGAGGCGGCACCGGAAGATCAGGGACGATGTTGTACCACTGCGTGGGCATCTCGGACTCGTCGAGCAGAACCTTGTGTTGTGCTGGTATCTCGGGCGTGACCATGGTCTGCTGCCTTTCCTCTGGCGTCCAACGTGAGTCGCACACTAGCGACGACCAGCGATGATGGACAGGTGAACGTGAGACCACGGTTGATTGCCACAGACCTCGACGGCACGATCGTGCATCACGACGGGTCAGTGTCCGAGCGCACGCTGGCTGCGTTTGAGGCAGCGTCGGCCCTTGGTATCCGCATCGTCTTTGTTACCGGGCGACCGCCGCGGTGGATGGGCGAGGTGGCCGATGCGACCGGTCACCGTGGCATCGGCATCTGTGCCAACGGGGCGTACCTCTACGACATGCACACCGAGCAGGTCCTTGAGACGCATGCGATCGAGGCCGCGGTCGCCTCGGACGCCGTCCGCCGCGTCCGAGAGGCGTTGCCTCACGCCGCCTTTGGCATCGAAACGCTCGCGGGGTTTGCGCATGAACCTGAGTACCTGCCTAGGTGGGATCCGGACCCACTGCTCGGGGTGGGCCCGATCGAGGAGTTCATGGAAGGGTCGATCGCGAAGGTGTTGGTGCGTGACGATCGGGTGACAGGTGACGTGATGCTGAGCGCGGCGTCCCCCGTCCTAGAGGGCGTTGTCGAGGTGACGCACTCAGACGTCAACGACTCGTTGCTTGAGTTGAGCGCGCTCGGCGTGAACAAGGGAACAGCGCTGGCGCGATTGGCGGCCGACTGGGGGATCGAGCAGCACGAGGTCGTGGCCTTCGGTGACATGCCGAACGATGTCGAGATGCTGCGATGGGCCGGACGCGGCTACGCCGTCGGTAACGCCCACGCGCACGCGCTTGAGGCCGCGGATGAACACGCACCGTCAATCTACGATGACGGAGTTGCCTTGGTGATTGAGAGACTGCTCCGCCACGACTCGCGTTGAGCAACTTCTTTTCGCGCCCGCAACCCTGAGTCGAAACAGATCGTGCTTCTCATTCCGGAGACTGCATCGCTGGGAACTTGTCTGCGCTTCTGTGTGATAGGAATCTGTCTCGTTCGCCGCGCGGAGCGGCTGAGGGGGAGGGTTCAATGAGCTGGCGTATCCGGTCGGGCATCGGTGTTGCGATAGTTGCGGCGATGACGGCAGTCGCCTTGCCTGTGATTGCGTCGCCGTCCGGCGCGGCGACGTACTCGTCTCCCACACCTCGCTCAGTTGTGCGTGCTGAGGTGACGCCTCCTTTGTCAGGTTCGTTGACGACTTCCAACCTCACTGAGGTGCCAGTTAACTATGGCAGCGCGGCGACGGACAGGTGTTCGTGGTCGATCATGAACAACCTTCCCCAAGCGTGTGTTGATGTTGATGTTTCGTTCAATCAGGACGTGGGGTACGACCTGCAGACGGCGATCTATGACGGCGATGGGCAGATCGCCAGCGCGAAGGGGGATACCGGGAACGGACCGCACTGCCAGACATTGCAGGATTCGTGCTCGTTTGAGTTGCTTTCGCAGGGGTTGACGACGCAGAACGCGGGGCTGCGGGTGGTGACTTTGGAGGTCCTGCCGGGTTGGGGTGGTACGGGGTCGTATGTCAAGGATCTGACGGTCGACCCCGGCAACCTCAGGATTCACTGGCAGGCGAGCTTCTCAATGAGTCGTGCTCCTTACTTCATGACGACTGAAGCGGGTCAGGCGTCGGGCAAGGTGTGGTATCGGTTGAACCAGCCGATTGCTGATGGTCTGGCGCTGTACATCTACAACTCGAGCGGGCAACTGGTTGACGGACCGCTTGATGAAGCAACCAAGTATGAAACTGGGAGCGGCTCGTACGCGTTTCGGGTTCGTCCGAGCCAGGAGTATGACCAGGGTTGCGCTGTTCTTCGAACTGAGTCGGGTTACCGCGCTGCGGAGGCGTGCGGCAGCAACTACAACAACGAGGCTGTCCATTCGAGCCAAGACGAGTACATGTCGGCGGGGAATGACCCTTCGGCGGGGCCGATCACTTGTTATGCCGGTGACCCGGTGTCGTGTCGGAGCGGTTACCTGGTTGAGACCAAGAACGACATGACGATCCCGGGCCGGTTCCCGATCCAACTGTTGCGTTCGTACAGTTCGAACCAGGGCTCTGAGGACTACGGCCTGTTTGGGTACGGCTGGAGTTCTCCGTTCAACATGGAACTGTCCGACCACTCGACTGTGCAGGGAAGCGAAACCTTCGGCTATGTCACGGTGCGGCAGGAGAATGGTGCTGTCATCAAGTTCTTCCCTGGCGATGGCAATGAGTGGGTGCCTGAGTTCGAGCTTCCTGATGCGACGTTGACCCACGAGAGCAACGGGACCTGGACATTTGTCCGCAAGTCGCTGTTGACGATCAAGTTCACCAGCACGGGCGAGGTGGATTGGATCGAAAACCACAACGGTGTCCAGCAGGACGTCAACCGGACCAGCAACCAGATCAGCGTCAGCACCGAGGATGGCCGCACTCTGACGCTTGCACTGAACGGGTCTGGACGTGTCACCTCCGCATCAGGCCCCGGGGGCCGTCAAGTCACATACGGCTACACCAACGGCGACCTGACCAGCGTCACCCACAACTTCCGCACGACGCCGTCAGACTCAGCGGACAGCGTCCTGCAGTACGGGTACGACACCTCTCACCGATTGAAGCTGGTGACGTCGCCTGGTGGCGGTGAGGTCGAGACGCACTATGTCGGTGACACACCGAAGGTTGACTACCAGATCGACGCCCTGGATGAGACGTGGGACTTCGCGTACGGCACCGACAGCGAGACCGGTGCGCACCATGTGACGACGACGGATCCGACCGGTGTTCAGGTCCGCTACGTCTACGAGGGCGGTACCGATAGCTACGCCGGGAATCTGGTGCAGCGGATCATTGCACCTGGTACGTCGTCTGAGTCGGTGTGGTCTTACGCCTATGACGATGCCGGCCGAGTGATCATGAGCACCGACCCTGAAGGCCGGCAGGCGCTGGCAGCGTATGACTCAGAAGGCCGCTTGGACCGGGAGGTCGTTCCGGTCCCGGACACGCCGACGTCGTGGACGAGTCCCGGGCTCATTACGTATGAGTACAACGGCCGCGACCAGGTGACGGGGGTGACGCGTAAAGCGGTAAACCCCACCGGATCAGTGGTCGATCACGAGACCACCTACAGCTATGACACTTACGGCAACCTCACAACGACCACGGTTCCCCTCACCGCATCGACCAACAGCACCGAGCAACGCGTGTACGAGTCCGGCCGACCCGGTGTGCTGGACTACATCGTTGACGCGCGAGGCAAAACCTGGGAGTACACCTACGACAACCGAGGACTGCTGAGCGAGATCGACGCTCCCGGGGCCGGGGGAGTCACCGGCTACGCCGCGGATGCCTACGGCGCGATCGAGTCGGTCACCCTCCCGGAGGGGACCGCGACATCCGGCAGCCCGAGTGACTACAAGACGACCTACACCTACTACGCCAACAGCTCCCTGCTGAAGACCGCGACCACTCCCACAGGGTTGGTCACCAGTTATGAGTACGACGAGGACGCCGAAGTCAGCAAGGTGACTGACCCGGGTGGGAACACCTGGGACTACGAACGACGCATTGATGGTCGGATCACGAAGATCTACGACCCCGAGGACAACTACACCGAGTATCGGTTTGATGATGCTGGTCGTCCTACGCAGGAGATCGACCCCACCGGTGTCAGCACCAAGACGGTCTACTCGCCGGTCACGGGTCTGCCAGCCAGTGTCATCACGCCCCGTGGGACGGCGGCCGGAGCGAGCTCCGGCACGGTCGCAGCGGCCACGATCACGTTGCAGTACAACCGCGCTGGTCAGCTCCTGACGCGCACCCAACCCGACCCCAACGGCGGCAACGTCAAGACGACGTACACCTACGACACGTACTCACCAGCGGTGCTGAGCGTGAAATCGCCACGCAACCTCCTGACCGAGTACTCCTACGACGCAGTGGGCCAGCTCAGCGACACCACTCTCCCCTCAGAAACCAGCGCCCCACGCGTGGAATCTCGCTCCTACGACCTGGCGGGTCGGCTAGTGGCAGTGACCGACCCGCGCGGTAATGACACCGAGTACAGCTACGACAACGCGGGCAACGCCCTGTCGGTGACCGATCGCCGCTCCAAGACCACCACCTACACCTACGACGACACGGGCCGGTTGAAGACGTGGACCGACCCACGAGGAAACGAGGCCGGAGCGACCCCGGCTGACTACACCTGGTCCAACACCTACGACACCAACGGGTGGCTCACAGGCGTCGAGGACCCCTATGGCGCTTCCACCGTGATCGGCTACGACCAAGACGGCCGCCAGACGTCGTTCGAGAACCGGAACGGCGTGACGACGCGGCAATGGCAGTACTACACCAGCGGCGTCGGAGCCGGCAGACCCTGTCTGGTGAAGGCCTCCGATGGCGGGGTGACCGCTTTCCAGTACGACACGTTGGGACGGACCAGCAAGATCGCCCGCCCGGACGTCGACGGCGTCAAGAACCCGACCACGGCCACTTGCGACACCCTGGATTTCGCTGACGCGGTGCAGTACGGCTACGACGATGCCGGCCGACTCACCAGCACCGATGAGCCCGTCCTCGCGGCTCAAACCCAAAGCTACTGGCCGGACACTGGCCTGCCGCGCCTGACGACCTTCCCGAAGGGCAACACCGTCGAGGTCACCCAAGACACCCTCGGCCGCACCGCCAACGTGAACTACTCCCAAGCCAACGCACCCGACGTCACCTACACCTACAACAAGGAGAATCAACTCCTCACCGCCGACAACGGCACCGCGGCTGAGAGCTACACCTTCACCTACTCACCCGACACCGGCGAGATGCTCACCGCCACCCTCGGCTCCAACGCATATACGTACGCCTACAACAAGAACAGCAGCATCAGCTCGATCACCCGGCCAGGCGGTAACAGCGACACCTTCACCTACAACAAGGAGGAACAGGTCACCGAGGTCAACCCGGGCATCAACGGTGTCCCGACCATGAACTTCGACTACAACGCCGCCGGGCAACGCGACGAGTACCGAGTCGACGATCACTTCTGGAAGGAGGAGTTCGCCTACGACCGGGCAGGTCGCACCAGCGACGTCATTCACTCGTCCGGCACCACTTTGAGCAACCTGTCACCGGTGATGACCCGCACCATCACCCGGGACGAGGACGGCAATCCCGAAGCCATCAAGGTCGACCGCAACGGCACCGTGGAGTGGCGCAACTACGCGTACGACAGCGAAGCCCGACTCGTCGGCGTGTGCTACGGATCCAGCCAAGCCACGTGCACCCAGAGCAGCTCAGCAGAGTGGTACACCTACGACAAAGCCGGCAACCGAAAGTCCACGCGCGTCAACAACGGCACACCGACGAACTACACGTACGACGACGCCAACAAGCTCTCAACCGTCGGCTCAGCCGCCCTCACCTACGACGGCAACGGGAGCCTCACCACCGATCAGACCGGTCGAATCTTCACCTACGACGGTGCTGGACGGATGCTCACCTCCAAAGCGCCGGGTGCATCAGCGGCGGACAAGTACGTCTACGACGCCCTCGCCAACCGGATCCAGATCCAACTCGCAGGGTCCACCAGTGACACACGTGACTTCCGGTATGACGTGGCTCATTCGCTGCCAGTGATCGATCAGGTGACCAGCTCGGCAGGCACCACCAACTACTCGCACGATGGGGACGCACCGCTGGCGGGCAAGCAGGGCACGGACATCGAATGGTTCGCCCACGACGAGCTGGGGTCGGTGACCGATGTGTACTTCGACAACCCCGCCACCACCACGCTCAAGGGTTTGCGTGCTCGAGCATTCGACTACCAACCGTTCGGAGCCACCCGCACCGCACCTGGAGCGCCCAGCACCACCTACGGTTTCGTCCCACAGTTCCGGTACACGAGTGCGGTCCGTGATGACGCCACCCAGTATCAGATGCGGGCCCGTGAATACTCCGTTGACACCGGGCGGTTCAACCAGACCGACCCGATCATGCCCATGACCGGGTCGATCGGATCCCAGTACGCCTACGTCACCAACCAACCCACCATGTTCACCGACCCCACCGGCATGATCGGAGAACCCTCCGACGGGGGAGTGGTCGGGACAGCATCCGACATCGCCGAGGGCGTTTTCGGGTTCAATGACGTATCCGAAGCAGACAATGTGACGACCTACAACACCGACACGCTTCTGTGTGGTACCGCCAACAACCTGACATCACCAGTCGCGTTGATCAACCCCGTGACTGCCCCGCTCACGGTCGCCTCGCTGACGGGGATGTTCGAGCCACGAGAGTGGATGGCTCAACAAGGCTGGCTCAACCCGTGCTCGTCCGGATGCGCAACCGCAGACAACATCAGTGCCGCAGCTGGGCTAATCGGCGGGGTGGCCGGGGTAACCACCGCAGCCCGCGGGATAGCGAGAGCCGTGCTCGGAGGTCGGGCGGGAGGTGTGGTACCCCCCCGCACCACGCCGCCAGCAGGAGTGCCCAACGCCGGGGCGCCCACCACGGGCGTTGTCCCAAGAGCCGTCTCACGTGCCCGTGAATGGTTGGGTCCAAACAGTCGAGTCATAACAAACGACGCGGGTGACAAGATCTACCTATCCGAGGATGGGTTGCGGCGCATCCGGGTTGACATCAATCGAACTTACCCACATGAATCTCCGCACGCTCACATCGAGGAGTATGTCGATGGGCGCTGGGTAAAGTCGGGCCCGATCTATCCATCCGACTCACGCAAGGGCGGTTGATGTGCAGATTGACGATGTGCAGAGGAAGACCCAACTGAGTCATGTCGGTCTCGGTCTTTCCAAGGCCGAGGCCACCGAGCTGCGAGATACTCTTGAAATGCTCCTCAGTGGGCACCCCGAGCGTCACGAGCACATCTCGAGTGCCGACTACCAGACGGGATTGACAGTCTGGCTCCAGTCCGACGACTAATAGCACAGTTCGTCGTATGCGCTCGCCGATGAAGGTCGGGGTCTGGCAGCAGGTGACTTGATCCGTGCTGCTTGAGGAGGTGGCTTCCTCGCTGCCGGGCTGTCAGTGAAGCCGAGAGCACTCCCTGTGTGGGTCACCGCGATCATCTCGGATGCGAGGAAGCTGCGGTGGCTTGCTGTTTCAGATCGCCAACGCCCTTGAGACCTCTGAGGCGTGTACTCCTTCTCGGGTGCTTGGCCTCATCGGACGGCACTTGGGTAACCTGGCGCGGAACTATGATTGGTCGGGATATCCTTGAGGGCTACATACGATCCTGTCGCCGACGCTGCGTACGTCTATCTCGTCGATGTGATCGCCCCAGGTGGGGTAGCCCGCACGCTCCCCGCGATGGTCGATCTCGATTTGGCGTTCATATCCTTTGACTTTGGTGCCGATCAGAACCTGCTCGGACTGGAGATTCTGGGCGCTAGCCGCGTGCTCGCGAGCGACGCCTGGAGGGAAGAGACACTCGCGGTGAGAGTGGACTACGATCGCGCCGCCGACGTTGCCCATGTCTACTTCGTAGGCAAACGCCGGTCGAGTGCGGTGGAGAGGACCGTCCAGGCTGACCCAATCGAGCTAGACAGCCTGATCAACCTGCACTTTGGCGCGGGTTCCCAACTGCTGGGGTTCGAGATTCGTGATGCGCACAAGATGCTCCCGCCCGAAGTGCTGCGAGGGCACAGTTGATCGCGACCATTCGGGTCTGACTCCTGGTGTTCGGTCGCCTCGCCACGGCGATGGTGGCCGATCACGTGGTGAACAATCCGGACGACAATGCAGAGCGGTACACCTTCGACATTGGGTGGGCAATCAATGAGGTTTCGACTAGGAGCCAGGGGCCCGAGTCCACTGACAGTCGTGCTCGAACCCTCGGGAGCGGAGTACATTTTGGAGTCTGGCGACTACTTCGAGTTTGAGTGGGAGGAGTCGTCCAAAGCTTTGATGGGAACCCTTGAGCACAGACCCGACAAGGTCACCATCGGCGAGGGAGGTGGCCGTGCGCGAATGTGGAATTCGAGTGGAGACGAGCTTTCGATGTTCGGCTGAGCCGCCACCAGCTGTCTCTGACGGAACTGCTGTCTTCACTCACGCCCTGTCGAAGACGGACCGCTTCGATGTCAGTGGGCTTTGACCCGCAGGGTCTCGACGTTGAACTTTCGCTGAATCTTGCCCGCGAGGTCGGTGTGCGTTGCCCCGCTGAGGTGATGGTGGCGGATCATGACGACGACCTCGTCAGGCCTGTGGTGAGCGACGATGTCGCCGATCGACTCCAGCGGATGCACCGGAGTCACCTCGCCGTCGGCTGACGCACCTGCGTCGCGCAACGCGGACAGCGATGCGTCGAGCACGGCCTGCGCGTCATGGCGTGCGATCTCACCTGGGTTCACCTCTTGAGAGGCCGCCTGCTTGGTGGTGCCGCCCCTCGCTCCGGCTGACCCGAGCTCCCAGTCACTGAGTACGGCGTCCACTGACGCACTGGTTGCATGCTCGGGAACGGCCACGTGAAAGGTGGCAGTACCGGCGTCCCCGCCAGCGACACCGACCAACTCCTTGGCGTCCGCGGAGGTAAGGGCATTCGTGGTCACAACGACGATGGTTCCCATGCGCGGCAGTCAACCACATCTTGCGCACCTCGCACCGCGCTAGCGTCGGGCCATGACTGGGACGCAGGGGAGCCTGCTGCTGACCGGCGTCTATGGCGTGGGCAAGAGCACCGTGGCTGAAGAGATGACTGCGGTGTTCGAGGAGGCCGGCGTCACCTATGCCGCCATCGATCTCGACTGGGTCGGGTGGTTCGACGCCGGCTGGGACGACGAACGCGCTTCGTTCGACGTCATGGTGCGAAACCTCGAAGCCATGGTGAGCAACTACGTGGACGCCGGCGTCCGCTACGTCGTGATGGCGTTGTCCATCAAGCACGACTGGGAGCGCGAAGCGATCAGCTCGGTGGTACCGCAACCTATGCATGTCGTGCGACTGGAGTCGAGCATCGAGGTCATCAGGGAACGCTTGTCTGCCAACCCGACTGTCGGTCGTCAGGGTGACTTAGAGACGGCCAGTCGCTGGCTCGAGTCAGGGGCGGGTCTGGGTCTCGAGGACCTCACGATTGCGAGCGATAGGCCTGTGCGTGACGTCGTGCACGAGATTCTGCGGGCGATCTCGTGGGAGCCACTGACGCCTTAGGCGTCGGGGTTCTTGCGGCTGTGCTCTTTCGGGATCACAGTCGTGCCGGTGGCGCGGCACACCACGATCGGCTCTTTGAGGACGTCAGCTGCGCTGGGTGCCAGGTCGTACCGCGACGCGATGATCTTGCGGGCTTCGAACTCGACAGTGCGACTGGTGTTGCCGATCTTCGTCACGCGGCCGGTCGCTTCGATGAAGTCGCCCGCATAGACCGGCGCTGTGAACTCGATGTTCGAGTAGCCGACGAAGAGTCCTTCGTCGCCGTCGGTGATGACGGCGATCTCAGTGATGACGTCACCGAAGAGCTTGAGCATGCGCGCACCTTCGACGAGGTTGCCCCCGTAGTGGGCCTCCTCTTGCCCGATGCGAACGCGCAGGGTCGAGGTGATCTCGTTGGTGTCGGTGGTCACTGTGGTGCTCCTTGGGAGATGGTGTTGAGCTGAATCGTTGCTGGGGTCAATGGCAAGACCGAAGGCTGCTGCGTGATTGCGTCACGTTCGATGACGGCGTCGACGGCGACGGCACCGTCGCGTCCGACGATGATCGGGTTCACGTCGATGGCCACGATCTCGGGGTGCGCTAGACCGAGGTCAGTCACCGCCACCAATGCCCGAGCTACCGCGTCGACGTCAAGGGCTCCCCCGCGGGCCTCGCGCATCATGCGGCCCACGTGGCTCTGCGCAAGCAGACGCAAGGCGGCGTCCTCGTCCATCGCGCCGACATGGACGGACACCGAGTCGAGCATCTCGGTCCACACCCCGCCTAGACCCACGAGCGTTGTTGGACCGAACTGCGGGTCGCGTTTGTAGCCGACGACGACGTCGAGGGCACCACTCACTTGCTCGACTACTAGCAGCTCGACGTCGAGCCCAGCGGACGCCGCGGACGCCAATACGTCAGTTGCGACGCGGTGGACGGCATCGGCACCGCTGACGTTGGTGACGACGAGCCCCAGTTCGCTCTTGTGCAGCAGGCCATCGGCAACGGCCTTGATGACGACGGTTTCGCCGAGGGTCGACGCTGCCGCTACGGCGTCTGACGCCGTGTGCACTCGAAGCTGCCTCGGTGTGCGGACGCCGCACTCGCCGAGGATCTGCATCGCGAGGTCCTCGGTCAACGCCCCCGAGTGGCGCAGGAGCGGCATCGGTTGTGGTGAACGCTCGACGACGGGCACTGGGAGCGCGCGATGCGCTAGCGAACCAAGCGCGCGCAGGGCGCCACGTGCACCGCGCAGCAACGCGATGTTGTTGTCGTGACAGAAGCGCGTGAGCCGAGGGTCGGGGTCTTGGCTGGTTGGGCTCAACATCACGGGGAACACCTCGCGGTCACGCGAGGCGTCCGCGAGGTAGTGCGCCAGGTCGAGACCGAGTTGCCGTTCGTACTCACCGGCAGTCACTTGCTGATCTTGCGACACGACGAGGATGTCGCCCTGCTCGCGTGCTAGGGCGCCGATGGCGGCGGGGTAGATGCTCGCGTAGTCGTCGACCCCCCAAGGGTCGAGTGGGTTGGCCGTGTGAAAAGCCGGCCATCGTTCGGTGAGCGCACTCGTCGCGGACGATGTCAGCTCAGCGAGATCGAGCGCGGCGTCCTCTGCAAGGTCTGACAGCAGATTGGCTTCGCCGCCAGAGTTCGTGACGATATGCGTGCGGGCACCGCGCAGCGGGCGTCCGGCGCCAAGGATCTCGCCAAGTGTCAGCAACTCGTCAAGGTCTTCGGCGAGCACCACGCCTGCTTGCGTCAACGCTGCGGCAGTCACGCGATGGCTCGGTGCGAGCTTGCCGGAGTGAGCGAGGATGCCGTCACGAGCCTTCGCTGACCGACCGACGAAACATGCGGCTACGGTCTTGCCGGCTTCGGCAACGTCGCGAGCCGCCGCGAGGACGTCAGGTGCATCGACGAACCCTTCGATGAATACGAGCACCGAGTGCGTCTGGGGGTCGGCCGCAAAGAACCGCAAGTAGTCGGCCGTTGTCGTGACCGCCTCGGCGCCGCTGCTGACCAACGTCGAGAAGGGAACGCGCCCACCGCAGTTCACCAACGCCTCGATGACGGCACCGCTCTGCGCGATCGCGGCAACCCCTCCCCGGCGAACGTCCCCAGGAACCGTGCCGATGTACGGCATCGCGTTCGTGACGAGGTCGACGACGCCCATGCAGTTCGGGCCGACCACCGAGATGCCCGTGACGTCCGACAGCGTCGCGAGGGACGCCGCAAGGTCACTCGCTGCGCCACCGGAGTCGGTGAAGCCACCACCGGGGACGATCACCGATCGCGCCCCAACGGCGGCGGCCTCCTCGGCGATGGCTTGCACGCGGGAGGTTCCGACCAGCGCGACCACGGCGTCCGGCGCCGCAGGCAGGTCAGACAACGACGGAACGGTCGGGACGCCAGCAACCTCGGCGTACTTGCCATTGACCGGGACAACGACCCGGCGAACCCGTGCGCCGCGCAGTTGGCCTGCACGATCTGCCCAGCGAACGACCGTGGGCTGGCGCCGACGACCGCGATCGAGCGCGGTCGCAGCGTCACTGCCAAGGCATCGGTCGCGGACGGCGGGTTCATAGGACAACCCTTGGGGTTCGGGCCGCTGCGCGACCAGCAGCAAAGTGTTCTGAACCCCACGCGAGGAGGCAACACATTGCGTATTGGATGCTGGGTCTGAAAGCACCAGACTGGTACCTGTCCCCAAGGCTTGGAGTCTCTTGATGTCGAGCGTTCCCGCGTCGTTCTCCGCATTCGTCGCGCAGAAGGACGGTGACACCGTCATTCGCGAGGTACGACAGCTGTCTGTCGACGATCTCGGCGACGGTGACGCGATCGTCAAGGTGACGTGGTCGGGCATCAACTACAAGGACGGCCTGGCCACGATGCCGAAGGGCAAGGTGGCCCGCATCGACCCGATCATTCCTGGCGTCGACCTCGCCGGCGTCCTCGTCGAACCCGGAACGTCAGGGCTCGCAGAGGGCACCGAGGTCATCGTGCACGGCTACGACCTCGGCGTCGCCCACCACGGTGGCTTCAGCGAGTACGCGCGCGTGCCGTCTGAGTGGCTCGTACCGCTGCCGCAAGGTCTCACCGCGAAGCAGGCGATGTCGATCGGCACGGCTGGCTTCACGGCAGCGTTGTCGGTGCATGCGCTCGAGAAGCACGGGCTGACGCCAGGCACCGGCCCAGTGCTGGTCACTGGCGCCACCGGTGGAGTCGGATCGGTCGCGGTCGGCATCTTGGCCGAGCGCGGGTACGAGGTTGCGGCGTCGACCGGCAAGCCGGACGCCGAAGGGTTCCTCAAAGAGCTCGGCGCGACCGAGATCGTGAGCCGCGACGAGACGTCCGGCCCTGGCAAGCCGCTCGAACGTGAGCGTTGGGCCGGTGCCGTCGACTGTGTCGGCGCCTCGACGCTGCCCTACATCTTGCGCACGCTGAAGTACGGCGGTGCCGTTGCCGCGTCCGGCAACACCGGAGGCATCGGGCTCGAAGCGACGGTGTTCCCGTTCATCCTGCGCGCAGTCGCACTGCTCGGTATCGACTCGGTCGCGATGCCGATCGAGCAACGCCGCGACGTGTGGCAGCGCATCGCGACCGATCTGCGTCCGCGCGGTATCGACGGCATCGGAACGCGCGAGATCTCGCTCAGTGAGCTGCCAGCGGCACTGGACGACGTACTCGCCGGCGCCAACACCGGACGCACGCTCGTCCGTCTCTGACACCGGTCGTCGTGGACGAGCCGAGAGTCGAGCACGACGGAGTCATCGGCCCGGTCGACGCTGTACAGGTTCCGCGGTACGCAGGGCTCGCCACCTTCGCTCGTCTCCCGCGCATCGAGGACGTTGAGCGCTTCGACTGTGCCGTGGTCGGCGTCCCGTTCGACACCGGCGTCTCGTACCGACCAGGTGCTCGGTTCGGCCCGGCGTACGTGCGACAAGGGTCGCGACTGCTGCGTCCGTACAACCCCGCGCTCGACGTCGAACCGTTTCGTGGACGTCAGGTGGTGGACGCCGGTGACCTCGCGGTCAATCCGTTCGCCATCGATGAGGCAATCACACAGATCGAGTCGGGCATCCGATCGCTTGCGTCGCGCGACAAGCGACTCCTCACCATCGGCGGCGACCACACCATCGCGCTACCGATCCTGCGCGTCATGCGCGAGCTACATGGGCCGGTCGCATTGGTGCACTTCGATGCGCACCTCGACACCTGGGACACGTACTTCGGTGAGCCGTACACCCACGGGACGCCGTTCCGTCGCGCGTGGGAAGAGCAACTGCTGCTGACCTGATCGCGCCATGCACATCGGCATCCGCGGCCCGCTCTATTCACCGACAGACCTATCGGACGACGAGTCGTTCGGCTTCTCGATCGTGCACTGCCACGAGCTGGAGACCCTCGGAGTCGCTGACGTGGTGGAGCGCATCCGAGAGCGGGTCGGCGACGCCCCGGTGTACGCCTCGATCGACATCGACGTCCTCGACCCGGCTCACGCTCCCGGCACCGGCACGCCCGAGGCCGGAGGGTTGACGAGCCGTGAGTTGCTCGCGATCTTGCGCGGGTTCGACGGTCTGAACCTGGTCGGCGCCGACATCGTCGAGGTGGCCCCGCCGTTCGACCACGCCGAGATCACCGCGATCGCGGCCGCACACATCGGGTATGAGCTGCTGTCGGTGTTCGCGCGGCAATCTCGCTGAGGAGCTCTGAGCACTCGGTTGATCGAGAACCGAAACTCCCTTGCGGGGATGTCAGTGGTGCCGTTTAGGGTCGGCGGCTATGAGTTCCTCCGCAGATTCCCCTGTTCCTGACCCTTCCGAATCGACACCCTCAGCCGCCTCCGGCTCAGTCGCCGTCCAGTCACGCGGCCTGATCAAGACCTTCACTGGTCGCTCTGGCACGGTCGAAGCGGTCCGAGGTGTCGACCTCGACGTGCACCATGGCGAGATCTTCGGCTTCCTCGGCCCTAACGGGGCAGGAAAGTCCACAACGGTCCGCATGTTGACGACGCTCACTGGCATTACTGGTGGCACGGCGACGGTGGCGGGTGTTGACGTCGGCAGTGACCCTGACGGGGTCCGCCGCAAGATCGGGGTGGCGCTGCAAGAAGCCGGCCTCGACCCTCGTCAGACCGGTCGCGAGATCTTGGTGTTGCAGGCCCGGCTGTTCGGGCTGTCCCGAGCCGAGGCCGGAAAGCGCGCCGAAGAACTGCTCGAGCTGGTCGACCTCGCCGATGCGGCCGACCGCCTGACCAAGGGCTACTCCGGCGGCATGAAACGCCGACTCGACCTGGCGTCGGCGTTGGTTCACCGGCCAGACGTGCTCTTTCTCGACGAGCCGACCACCGGGCTCGACCCGGCCAGTCGGGTGGTCGTCTGGGACGAGGTCCGACGCATCAACGAACTCGGAACGACGGTGTTCCTCACGACGCAGTACCTCGAAGAGGCCGACCAACTCTGTGGCCGGCTGGCGATCATCGATGACGGCAAGATCGTGACCGCAGGGACGCCGGCTGAGCTGAAGGCAGCCCTGCGCACGCGCAAGGGCCTCGACAAAGAGCCGACCCTCGACGATGTGTTCCTCGATGTCACCGGAAGAACCCGAGAACGCGGCGCCGGCGACGTTCAGGAGGTGCAGGCATGAGCGGCCTGGTGGTTCTCAGCGAGCGAGTTCTCCGCGAAGCAAAGCGCACCCCCGACGCGATCATTCCGATCCTGTTGATCCCGCTCTTCTTCCTGCTGGTCAACGTCGGGCAAGCCGCTGACATCTTCCCCGAGGGCACTGAGTGGCTGGCCGGGCAGAACTACGCGGCCTTCCAGTTGCCGAGCACCCTGATCCTGGCGGCCTCGTTTGGAACCGCGGCGCTGTTCTTGGTCGAAGAGATCGAGAACGGCTACCTCGACAAGTTGCGCGCTACGCCGGTGCCTCGGTCATCGATCGTGTTGGGACGCCTTGCGGCGGAGTTTGTGAAGTCGGTCGGCATGACGGTGCTGATCGTCCTCATCTCGCTCCCTTTCGGCATCTCGATCGCCACCGGGCCGATCGGCTTCGTCTTGCTGATCTTGCTGACCTCAGTGTGGGCGGTCGGGTTCTCTGGGTTCCTGCAGTTCGTCGCGCTGAAGACGCGCAGTGCCGCGGCGACCAACTCCGCGAGCCTGGTGTTCTTTCCGCTGCTGTTCGTCACGCCGAACTTCGTTCCGCGTGAGCTCCTGACCCGTCCGATGGAGATTGCTGCCACCCTCAACCCAGTCACCTACGTCGTCGAGGCCATGCGTTCGCTGATCCTCTACGAGTTCGAGTGGGACGTGATCGGCCTAGGATTCCTCGTCGCCGGGGGCTTCGCCGTCCTGATGCTGGCCATCAACGTGCGAACGATGGCTACCTACGACTGATCAAGTGGGCTAGCGTGCGTCCGGCAGAAAGGACGGCGCCGCATGAGCAGCCCCAGTACTGAACCGGCAGCGACTGAACCACCAGCAACACCCGCGACGAGCAGTTCAGGGCTCAGCCCGGCCAAGGCCGGGTTGGTCCTGGGTGCGCTGATCCTCGCGGCGGCGGTTGCCAACTTGAACCTGGCAGTGGCCAACGTCGCGTTGCCGACGATCGGCGCCGACCTGGACGCCTCGCAGGTTCAGTTGAACCTGATAGCCGTCGGCTACTCGCTTGGTCTTGCGGCGTCGGTGCTCTACTTCGGTGCCGTCGGCGACCGGTATGGCCGCAAGTTGATGCTGATCCTCGGGTTGCTCCTGTCGATCGTGGCGTGCGTGGCGGCGGCCTACGCGTCCGACCCCACGTTCTTGTTTGGGGCTCGAGTCGTTGGCGGCTTGTCAGCCGGCATGGCGTTTCCCACGACGCTCGC
This sequence comes from uncultured Actinomycetota bacterium, assembly GCA_963712425.1. Classification (GTDB taxonomy): domain Bacteria; phylum Actinomycetota; class Actinomycetes; order JAHEKZ01; family JAHEKZ01; genus JAHEKZ01. The sequence continues at coordinate 370,209 of CAVQHW010000002.1, forward strand.
TCTGATCACGGCTCTCTGGTCAGGAGCCGCTCGCACCAAGTCGATCGCTTTGTGGTCGGCCTTGGGCGGCGGCATCTCGATGCTCGGCCCGCTGCTCTCCGGGGTGCTCCTCGAGCACTTCTGGTGGGGTTCGGTCTTCCTGCTGACCCTCCCGCTGGTGGCGGTCGCCCTTCCGATGGTGTGGCGCTTCGTCCCGGCCCACGTGAACGAAGAGACGAGCCCAGTCGACAACCTGGGCGGAGTGCTATCGGTGTTCTTCGTTGGCGCCCTCATCCTGGGCATCAACTTTGCGCCGGTAGCGGGTGAAGGAACCCTGGCGCTCACCTTGATCGGCATCGCACTGCTTGTCGGCGGGCTTTTCATCGTGCGCCAACGTCGGGCGCGCAATCCGCTCTACGACCTGAAGATTGCCGCGCGACCCACCTTCTGGGTTGCTGCGGCGGCCGGCATCGTCGTGTTCGGATCGCTGATGGGGGCCGCTTTCGTCAGCCAGCAGTACCTGCAGAACGTGCTGGGCTACAGCACCGTGGCAGCGGGGGCGGCGATTCTGCCCGCCGTCGTGATGATGGTGATCGTCGCGCCGCGTTCGGCCAAGCTCGTCGAGAGCCACGGATCGCGGTTCACGTTGCTGCTCGGGCAGGCGTTCTTGGTGGTCGGTGTCGTCGTGATGTTGACGATGTGGACCACGATGGAGTCGTACTGGGTGGTCGGGCTGGCCTACGTCTTTGTCGGTATCGGAGTTGGCCTGGCTGGCACACCGTCCTCGAACTCGCTGACCGGCTCGGTGCCGGTTCGGCGAGTGGGTATGGCGAGCGGCACCGCCGATCTGCAACGAGATCTGGGCGGCGCGCTCATGACGTCGCTCTTCGGGGCCCTGCTGACGGCTGGCTACGCGAGCGCCATGACCGACGCACTCGGCTCGTCGAGCAGCACCACCAAGGTCAGCGAGTCGACCCAGGCGCAGCTCACCAAGTCGTTCGAGAGCGCTGAGGCAGTCGCGGCCCAGCACCCCCAGAACGCCACCCAGATCATGGACGCGGCCAAGCAGGCCTTCCTGCAGGGCGACCAGTGGGCTTACATCGCCGGGTTGGTCGCGGTGCTTGGCGGCATGGCACTCGTCTTCTGGTTCTATCCGCGCCATGCTGACGAGGTCGCGCTGAAGGCCGAGTACGCGTCCGAGAAGTGAGGGCTTGATCGGGTTCAACGGCTGACCGATCGTTCTGGCCTCACGGCTGACGGATCTGTGGAAAGGCTGTTCCACGTCGTGGACCGCCCCCGTATGCCGCGTAGTTTTTCGACGTCAAGAGGCTTACTCTCGATGAAATGACTGAACGGTCGCTCAGTGAAATGCCGGGCGGCGCGCCCTCGGACGCCGCCGACCCCGTTGCCGCGCGCCTGGAAACTCTGGCGCTAGCCCGAAAAGCCGAGCCAGGGCCCCTGATGGAGATCCTCCACGACATCCAGCACGAGTTCGGATACCTGCCTGAGAGCACCACCCCAGTGGTCGCTGAGGTGCTGAATCTCAGCCGCGCCGAGGTGCACGGGGTGATCTCCTTCTACACCGACTTTCGCACCGAGGCCCCGGCCGAGATCGCCGTGGCCATCTGTCGCGGCGAGGCCTGCCAGGCCGTCGGTGCCGAGAGCCTGGTCGGCCACGCCGAGGCGACGCTCGGCGTCCAGGTCGGCAACAAGACCGCTGACGAGTCGATCGAGCTCGAACAGATCTTCTGCTTCGGCAACTGCGCGCTCGGGCCAACGGCGTCGGTCGCCGGGCGGCTGCGCGGCCGCGTCACCCCTGAAGTACTCGACGCCATGATCGAGGATGCTCGCCGAGGAGCCGGTTCGTGACCATCACCGTGTACGTCCCCCGCGACTCCTCCGCCCGGGCCGTCGGAGCCGACGAGGTCGCTGTCGCCATCACCGCCGAGGCGGCCCGACGTGGCGACGACATTCGCATCGTCCGCAACGGATCGCGCGGCATGTTGTGGCTCGAACCGTTCGTCGAGGTCGACGTCAACGGCAGCCGCATCGGTTACGGCCCGGTGCAGACCGCCGACGTCGCTGACCTCTTGGACGCCGGAATGCTCAGCGGCGGCGACCACGCGCTGCGACACGGTGTCGTCGACGAGCTCGAGTGGCTGTCGCGACAAGACCGGTTGACCTATGCGCGCATGGGCGTCATCGACCCGCTCGACCTCGCTGACTTCGAGGCGAATGGCGGGTTGGTCGGCCTGCGCAAGGCGATCGACATGACCCCCCAGCAAGTCGTAGAAACCGTTGCTGCGTCTGGGCTGCGGGGCAGGGGCGGTGCTGGGTTCCCGGCCGGACGCAAGTGGCAGACCGTGCTCGACGCTCCAGGTGAGCAGAAGTACATCTGCTGCAACGCAGACGAAGGCGACTCGGGCACCTTCGCCGACCGCATGCTGATCGAGGGCGACCCGTTCACGCTGCTCGAAGGCATGACGATCGCCGCGCTCGCTGTCGGCGCCACCGAGGGCTACGTCTATCTGCGCTCGGAGTACCCCGACGCCGGCACGATCCTGAACGCCGCGATCGAGGCCGCCCGTGACTACGGATGGCTCGGTAGCGATGTGTTGGGCAGCGGACGCGCGTTCGACGTGCACGTTCGCATGGGTGCCGGTGCCTACATCTGCGGCGAAGAGACCTCGATGCTCGACAGCCTGGAAGGCAAGCGCGGCATGGTGCGCGCCAAGCCACCGCTGCCGGCGCTCGAGGGGTTGTTCGGCAAGCCAACCGTCGTCAACAACGTGCTCACCCTCGGCAGCGTCCCCTTCGTGCTGGCCGAAGGCGCCGACGCGTATGCCTCACGCGGCATCGACCGTTCACTCGGCACGCAGGTCTTCCAGCTGGCCGGCAACATCAAGCAGGGCGGCGTGGTCGAGCTCGGTTTCGGCGTGACGTTGCGCGAGCTGGTCGAGGGCTATGGCGGCGGTACGGCGTCCGGACGCCCCATCCGTGCGATCCAGGTGGGCGGCCCCCTTGGGGCGTACCTGTCTGAGGAGCAGCTCGATCTGCCCATGGAGTACGAGACTTTCGCCGCGGCAGGGGCGATGGTGGGTCATGGCGGCATCGTCGTGCACGACGACACGGTCGACATGGCTCGCATGGCGCGCTTTGCCATGGAATTCTGTTCGGAGGAGTCATGCGGCAAGTGCACCCCGTGTCGCGTGGGCTCGACCCGAGGCGTTGAGGTGATCGATCGGATCACCCAGGGTGAGGACCGAAAGGGGAACCTCACGGTGCTGCTTGACCTGTGCGACGTGATGACCGATGGATCACTGTGCGCGATGGGCGGGCTGACACCACTGCCGGTGCGCAGCGCCCTCACCAAGTTTCCTGAAGACTTTGGCCTGACGGCCCAGGAGGTCTCGTCATGACACTGCTCGACGAACCAACCGGCCGCTGGTCGCTGCCGGGTTCGGGGGTTGGCGACACCACTGACATGGGGACGCCAGCCGTCCCGGGCGATGCGACTGTCGAGGTTGAGATCGACGGTGTCACCGTCGCGGTGCCAGAGGGCACCTCGATCATGCGCGCGGCCGCCGAAGCCGGCATCGACGTCCCCAAGCTGTGCGCGACCGAGACGTTGAAGTCGTTTGGTTCTTGCCGAGTGTGTCTCGTTGAGATCGAAGGGCGCCCCGGTACGCCGGCGTCCTGCACCACGCCCGTCAGCCCCGGCATGAAGGTGGCGACAACGACGCCCAAGGTCGACAAGCTGCGTCAGGGCGTTGTCGAGTTGTATCTGTCGGACCACCCCGAAGGCAGTTGCGTCGAGGGCGCCTGCGAGTTGCATGCGATGGCAGAGACCGTCGGTCTGCACGAGGTCAGGTATGGCACCGCGGGCCACAACCATCTTGAGCAGCCGATCGACGACAGCAACCCGTACTTCAACTTCGACCCCAAGGCGTGCATCGTCTGCTCGCGATGTGTGCGTGCGTGCGACGAGGTGCAGGGCACGTTGGCGCTCACCGTTGAGGGCCGCGGGTTCGAGTCGATGATCTCTGCGTCCGGCACGTCGTTCATGGAGTCGGAGTGCGTCTCGTGTGGCGCGTGTGTGCAGGCGTGCCCGACGACTGCGCTGCAAGAGAAGAGCATCATCGAGCTGGGCATGCCGACGCGCACGGTGAAGACGACGTGCGCCTACTGCGGTGTCGGGTGCTCGTTCGACGCCGAGATGAAGGGCGACGAGCTCGTTCGCATGACGCCAAGCAAAGAGGGCGGCGCCAACGAAGGCCACTCGTGCGTCAAGGGTCGCTTCGCGTGGGGGTACGCCACCCACCAAGAGCGTGTCACTGTGCCGATGGTGCGCGAGGCCATCACCGATGCCTGGCGCGAGGTGTCGTGGGACGACGCGATCGCCTTTGCCGTCGACAAGCTCAAGGCAGTGCAGCAGCAGTACGGCCCCGACTCGATCGGCGGAATTACCTCTTCTCGCTGCACCAACGAAGAGGTCTTCGTGGTGCAGAAGATGGTGCGAGCCGCGTTCGGCAACAACAACGTCGACACCTGTGCGCGCGTGTGTCACTCACCCACCGGTTACGGCCTCAAGACCACCTTCGGTACGTCGGCGGGAACGCAAGACTTCCGCTCGGTTGAGCAGACCGACGTGATGGTGGTCATCGGCGCGAACCCGACCGATGGTCACCCGGTGTTCGCCTCGCGCATGAAGAAGCGGTTGCGAGAGGGCGCGAAGTTGATCGTCGTCGACCCGCGCCGGATCGACTTGGTGCGATCGCCTCACATCGAGGCGCAGCACCACCTGCAGTTGATGCCTGGCACCAACGTGGCTGTCATCAACGCGTTCGCGCATGTGGTGGTAACTGAGGGGCTCGTCGACCGCGAGTTCGTCGCTGAGCGATGCGAGGACGACTCGTTCGCGCAGTGGGAAGCGTTCATCGCGCAGCCCGAGAACAGCCCGGAAGCGGTCGAGGCGATTACAGGCGTTCCGGCGTCCGAGCTGCGTGCCGCGGCACGGCTCTTCGCCACCGCGCCGAACGCCTCGATCTACTACGGCCTGGGTGTCACCGAGCACAGCCAGGGCTCGACGATGGTCATGGGCATGGCGAACCTGGCGATGGCGACCGGCAACATCGGTCGCGATGGCGTCGGCGTCAACCCACTACGTGGTCAGAACAACGTGCAGGGCTCGTGCGACATGGGCTCGTTCCCGCACGAGTTCAGCGGTTACCGCCACGTGTCTGACGACACGGTTCGGATTCTGTTCGAAGAGACGTGGGGCCGCGAGATGCGGGCCGAGCCAGGGCTGCGCATCCCCAACATGTTCGACTCGGCCGTCGCCGGTGAGTTCCGCGGCTTGTTCGTGCAAGGTGAAGACGTCGCGCAGTCTGACCCGAACACCAAGCACGTCACGGCAGCGTTGACTGCGCTCGACGTCCTCGTCGTCCAGGACCTGTTCCTCAACGAGACCGCCAAGTACGCCCACGTGTTCTTGCCGGGTACGTCGTTCCTCGAGAAGGACGGCACTTTCACCAACGCCGAACGGCGCATCAACCGCGTGCGTCCGGTGATGGAGCCGAAGACTGGCAAGCACGAGTGGCAGGTCGCCTGCGAGATCGCGCAAGGCATGGGATACCCCATGCAATACGACGACGCGTCGCAGATCATGGACGAGATCGCGAAGGTCACGCCGACGTTTGCCGGTGTGTCATTCCGCTACCTCGATGAGGTCGGAAGCGTGCAGTGGCCGTGCAACGATGCAGCCCCGCTTGGCACGCCGATCATGCACGTTGACGGGTTCGTGCGCGGCAAGGGTCACTTTGCGCGGACGCCCTACGTGCCAACCGACGAGAAGGCGAACCGCAAGTTCCCACTCATCCTGACCACTGGTCGCATCCTGTCCCAGTACAACGTCGGGGCGCAGACGCGTCGTACTGCCAACGTTGAGTGGCACCCACAAGACATCCTCGAGATTCACGAGGCGGACGCCGCAGAGCGCGGAATCTCTGAGGGCGACTGGGTGGCGATGACCAGCCGGGTCGGCGAGACGCACATGCGCGCACAGATCAGCGACCGCGTCCCGCAAGGCGTGGTCTACACGACGTTCCACCACCCAGAGAGCGGTGCCAACGTCGTGACCACTGAGTACTCCGACTGGGCCACCAACTGCCCCGAGTACAAGGTGACAGCGGTGCAGCTGCGTCCTGCCAACGCGGTTGATCCGCAGCGCGTAGGAGCCCCTGCATGAGCGTGGCCGATCTCGAGCGCATGGCCAACCAGATCGCGCTCAACCAGTCGTTCCTTCCCGACGATGAGGCGGCCGCAGTGGTCGCGACTCACATCGTGGCGTTCTGGACCCCGGGGATGCGCCGCGAGCTAGCAGCGGCCGTCGATGAAGGAACGATTCAACTCAATGCGGTTGCGCGGCTTGCGGCTCAACAACTGCAGCCGGCGTAAGGCGCTCAGCTGCTGAGTAGCAGTTGAACGACTCGCCGCGCGAGAAGCCCACCAGGGTCAGGTCAGACTCGCGTGCCAGGTCTACCGCTAGCGACGAAGGCGCCGACACGGCGGCAAGCAGCGGGACGCCAGCCATGACGGCCTTCTGTGTCAGTTCAAATGAGGCGCGTCCACTCACCTGCAACAGCCATTCAGTTGCGGGTAGGGCCTCGTGCTGTAGCGCCCACCCCACGATCTTGTCGACGGCGTTGTGGCGACCGACGTCCTCGCGAACACACACCGCGTCACCGTCGCGCGTGAAGAACCCGGCTGCGTGTAGGCCGCCGGTGCGGTCGAACGCCGACTGCGCGTTGCGCAGTCGGTCGGGCATCGCGAGGATCACGTCAGCCTTGATCGACTGCGCGTCATTGATCGGGGCACCGCGGCGCCCGACCACATCGTCGATGCTGTCGGTTCCGCAGATGCCGCAGGCGCTGCTCTGCATCGTGAGCCGTGCCGCGGGTGGCTGCACATGGGCGGCCAACCGAACCTCGACGGTGTTCTCGTCGCACGCGATGGCTCCGACAACGTCCGATGGTTGGCGCACCACCCCTTCGGAGACCAGCCAACCGAGCGCGAGCTCGATGTCGTGCCCCGGCGTCCGCATCGTGGTGGTGATGGTTTCGCCGTTCACCTGGACGGTCAGGGGCTCTTCGACGGCCACGTGATCGGCGACCTCTGAGCTTTGGCCATGGCGAAATCGGGTGACCCGACGCCTGTCCACTAACCGACCCATGGAACAACGGTGCCACACTGTGGCGCCAAAGGCTCCTGGTGTTCCACCTCCAACCCGTTTGGGCGCGGTGCTACACCGGTTGCGATCATCGCAACCCACGCCGGTCCCATCCCCGCTCTCAGAGGACGCGGTCGAACGGGGTGACGCAGGGCGTCCCCTCGGCGTGCTCGTAGCGGACGCCGCCGGAGGCCGATACCAGCACCGTCGCGCTCGAAACGGTGCCGTGCACCTCCCCGTGGATGCAGGCTGGTGAGCCCTCGTAGGGGGCCTCGTGGGACCGGAGCACCTCACGCAGACCCGACAGCAGCTGGGACGGCGATTCGGCGGCATCCCGCATCCGCGTGGCCCGCTCGCGGATGTACTGCGTCTTGGCGTCCCCGGCATCGTCGACGTCCTGCTCGGTGAGCACGTGGATGCCCGGGGTGAGACGCGCCGTGCGGCGTCCAATGCCGTCATCCATCGACGTCACAAAGGCTGCCGTTGTCGATGCGTAGACGACGTTCACCGGGTTGTACGCGGCGGGGTCGAGCTGCTCGGCCCATGCCAACGCGGTGCTGTCGTCGCCGCGCAGCACCTCGAGGGGCAGCGCTCCTCGTGACTGCCGCGATGCGTCGCGCTCGGGGGGCAGCCCTCCGGGGTGCCGGTTCGTCACCGCACCGATCCGCCCCATGGGGTCGACCGCGAGCCAGGTGCCCCCCGCGAGGCGATCGCGTCCACCCCATCGCGGTGGGTCATCGGACAGCAGCAGCGGGGGATCGGTGGGCCGCGCCAGCAACTCATCGCGGTTCGCCGCGAGGATCACGGGCATCTCGGCGAACACCTGCCACGCCAGGATCACTGTGCACACCCGAGCACCGTAACCGGAGCACCAGGGCGGGGTCCTCCCACACCATTTGGGTGCAACGACGCGTTCATTACGTAAGACGTATCAATCGCCGACTCACGCATTCGCACCTTCGTTGATGAGTCGGCTCCAGTTACGTCATATGAACGCAACGCGTCGTTGCACCCAGACGGGGTGGTGCACCCAGACGGGGTGGTGCACCCAGACGGGGTGGTGCACCTGTACGTGGCGGCGCCCAGGTCAGTTGGTGGGCCGTAGTGCTTCGTATGCCATCACGGCAGCGTGCAGTGAGGTGGTGGCCTCTGCGGAGTCGAGGTCAACCCCGAGCACCTTCTCGATCGTGGTCAACCGTTGATAGAACGCCTGCCGCGAGAGGTGGGCGGCCTCTGCCGCCGCTGACTTGTTGCGACCGTTGGCCAGGTAGATCGCCAGAGCCGCGACGAGTTCGGTGTCGTTCTTCGCGTCGTAGTCGAGCAGCGGCCCGAGGGTTCGCTCGACGAAAGCCTGCAAACGCGGGTCGCCCCCGAGCACGTACAACAGCCCACGCAGTTGGACGTCTGGCAGCTCGTAGTACGGCTTCACCTCCGGTGAGCCCTGCGCTGCCTCCGCTGCGTGCGCTGCCTCTGCGAACGAACGCCGGACGGCGTCGAGGTCGCGCACGACCGACCCGACACCGATCACCGGACGACTCACGTTCGCCGAGTCGGCCTTAGCAAGCACGTGCTGGGAAACCCGGGTGAGCAACGTGGTGGTATCTCCAGAATCGGGTAGCGGTACCAGAACGCCCACGCGTCCGGGTCGCAACGAACCCACCAGCGCCTTGACGTCGGCGGCGCGCAACGCGGACGCCACGAGCTCGGCTTCCAAGTCACGCGGGCGAGCGTGTGGCTGGTGTGCGCGATCGGCGCTCAGCTCAACGACCACCGCCACGAGCTCACGCCGTGCCGTCGGAACACCCAATGCAGCGGTGCGTGCGTGGATGTCATCGGCCGACTCAAATCGTCGGTCGATGATGTCTGCCAGCGTCGTGCGGTGAGCCTGTAGCTCCATGGGGTCATGCTGCTGCTCGAGCAAGCGGTTCAGCGTCAGCGCTGTCGCCGCACGTTCGAGCACCATCAACTGCAACGCACTCGGCTCACCATCGGGCAGCAGCACGAGGCGTCCCCACACTTCACCGCGCGCCTCGACCATCGCCACGACCCACCCTTCGGGGCCGCACACGTCGCTGTGCGCCGTCGTCTGTGCACCCCGCGAGCGAGTGCTCCAATCGCGCAGCACATCATCGGTCGACCTGTCCGCAGGGTCATGTGCGACCACCTGATGCACCAGGTTCTCGAACACCACAGGGCATGCCGATAGTCGCGCCGCTTCGTGCACGATTGAGGACGCCGAGGCGCCTTCGACGCACAGCCGCGTGAACACCCGGTGAGCCGACTCAGATGCGTGCAGCGCACTGATCTGCTCTTCGACAATCAGCGAGTGAACGGCCTGCGTCACCTTCACGAACCGCAGTTCGCGGTGGAGCGAGATGAGCGGCAACCCGTGACCCTCACATGCCTTCACGAGCACCCGAGGCAACTCGTCGTACCGGCGTCCTAACTCGACGACGAGTGCCACGGCACCGGCGGACGCCAGCGCGTCGGCGTAGCCGCGCAGGTCAGCGTCGGTTTCGGGCAGGGCGATCCCGGTCGTCAGGATCACCTCGCCACCGCTCAGGAGGCCGGCGATGTCAGGCAGCTCACTGACATGAACCCAGCGGATCCGCGCGTCCAGCCCAGCAGCTCCGGCGTCCACCTGAGGTAGCCCGACCGCGAGTGCCGGAAGCTCAAGAACGTCGCGCACACGCGGCAACGCTCCATGAGCGGTCGACGCAGTTCGCGCTGCCATGCCACCTCGATGTTCGCCGGGCCACCGGGAGCTCGTAGGGACCAGTCAGTGACTCTGGTGGCCCCTCCCGGCGGGAGTGTGAGTGCCGCGAGGGTAGCGACCGGGCGGGCATGGAGCGCGGTGTTCCGGGTGACACGATCCGGTTACAACCGCTAGACGCGCCCCGGCCCAGCGGTTAGGTTCAGCCCACGCAGCAGGCACTGCTTGGTCCAACATGCAGAGAATCCGGAGATCGTGCGGTCTGAGGGGATCGATGCCGGAAGATTTCCTGCTAGATGTCGGGTCGTGTTTGCGGGTCACCTGAGAACCGGCGGGCGCTGGGCGCCACGCCAGGAGGGATCGGAATGACGAGGACGCGGAGGAGCCTGCGGTGGGGGGCCGTGGCGAGTGCAGCGATGGTGGCCGGCTTGTTGCCCTTGGCAACGACGGGCGGCCAGGCCCAAGCCCTGGAGCAGGACGGCGAGAACGTCTTCGTTGTCGGTGTTCTCCAAGACGTCGACAACCTGAACCCCTTCAAGGGGATCACCGTGATGGCCTACGAGTCGTGGGCTTTGACCTACGACACCCTGACCGGCTACAGCGCCGAGGATTTCTCGCCCGAGGCTCGCGTGGCAGAGGAGTGGGGCCCGTCCGAAGACGGCTTGACCTGGACGTACAACCTCAGAGACGACGTGACGTTCCATGACGGCGAGCAGTTGACGTCCGAGGATGTCGTTTACACCTTCAACCGCATTCTCGACAACAAGTCGATTGAGAAGACGAACTACGGCAGTTACGTCAACAACATCGAGACTGTCAAGGCTGTCGATGACTACACAGTCGAAATGACGGTCAAAGAACCGACCTCGATCATGAACAACCTCGCCGTGCCGATCCTGCCAGAGCACATCTGGAGCGAGATCGACGACGAAGAACTGCCGAAGTACCAGAACGAGCCAGGTGACAATCCCCAGGGCATGGTCGGTTCTGGCCCGTTCATGATGACCGACGCGGTGAAGGACCAGTACTACCGCTTCGAGACCAACCCCGACTACTGGGGTGGTGAGCCGAACATCGACGGTGTCGAGTTCAAGATCTATCAAGACGACAACGGAATGGTCACCGCCCTGCAAGAGGGTGAGATCGACTTCGCCGATGACATCAAGGCGAGTCTGTTCGACAACCTCGAGGACTCAGAGGGCGTCACTGCGGTTTCCAACCAGTACTCCGGCTGGAACTACATCACGTTCAACGCTGGTGCCCAGTTGACTGACGGAACTCCGATCGGCACCGGGCACCCCTCGCTGAAAGATCCGATCGTTCGCGAGGCGATTCACCTAGCCATCGATAAGCAAGCGTTGGTCGACCGCCTCTTCGAGGGCCGTGCGTCTCCTGGGTCTACCTGGATGCCACCGATCTACGACGAATATCACCTCGAGATTCCTGAAGAAGAGCAGTTCAACTACAACCCCGAGCTCGCGAATCAGATGCTTGACGAGGCGGGCTATGAACGGGGCGAGGATGGCATTCGAACGATGCCGGACGGCACCGACCCGCTGGTTTACCAGTTGTACTCCAGGCAACAGTCGTCCACGTCACAAGAGACGATCAAGTTCCTTGAAGGTTGGCTTGAGGAAATCGGTATCGGCTCTACGTCTGAGGTCGTATCCGAGGGCCGTCTGTACGGCATCGCAGGTGACGGCACTTTCGACATGTACGAGTGGGGTTGGGTGACAGAACCAGATCCTGACTACCAGGGGTCAACGTTCACCTGCGGCCAAATGAGCTACGAGGCCGCGAGCGGCAAGATCTGGGCTGGCCTGAACGACAGCTTCTACTGCAACGACGAGTACGACGCGTTGTATGAGGAGCAGGCCACAGAGGTCGATCGTGACGCCCGCATCGAGATCGTCAAAGAGATGCAGCAGATGACGTACGACGCAAACGCATATGTGGTCACGTTGTACTACGACTATCTGCAGGCGTACCGCAGCGATAGGTACACCGGATTCGTCAACCAGCCAACGGGTGACGGCGCGATCCTGTTCCAGTACGGCATCTACTCGTACATGAACATCGAGCCAGTGACCGGCGACGGAGGCGGTAGCGATTCGGACAGCTCTAACACCGCGGCGATCATCGGCGGTGTTGCCGCTGCTGCGGTCTTGGCGGGCGTAGTCGTGTGGCTCGCAACTCGCGGCCGCCGCGGCTCTAGCGCCGACGTGGAGTAGTGAGTGTCGCCGACTGACCCTTCGTCAACGACGGAGGCCCTGGACCCCATCGAGTCTGATGGGGTCCAGGGCCAACAGTCGCGATTCACTGGCCTGTGGCATTACACCTGGCATCGGTTGCTGGCCGCTCTGGGAACGCTGGTGTTCGTGTTGTTCGCCAACTTCTTCATCTTCCAGCTGCTGCCCGGCGACCCACTCGCGCGGTACAAGGGCGCACGCAACATCTCTACTGAAGACCTCGCTCGACTCAGAGAAGAGCTCGACGCCCCAGTGTGGGAGCAGTTCCTCAACTACCTCAAAGACCCACTGGCGCTCGACTCCTACTCGACGATTTCTGGCAAGGCGGTCTGGGACGTCATCCTTGCCGCCGTCCCGTGGACGATCATCTTGCTTGGAACGGCGACACTCGTCGCCACCGTCGTGGGGGTCTGGATCGGCATCCGCGCCGGCTGGAAGCGCGGCAGCCGGTTCGACAAAGTGTCGACCGGGGTCACGCTGTTCTTCTACGCGACACCGGAGTTCTGGCTCGGCCTGCTGCTGATCTTCACCTTCTCGGTGGGGCTCGACTTGTTCCCGACCGGTTCGAACATCGGATCAGGGCTTGACCCGTGGACTCTCGAGGGTGTCATCAGCATCGCGTACCACACCGTGCTGCCGGCGGCCGCTCTTGCGGCGGTCTACTTAGCTGACTACTCGCTGATCATGCGCGCCTCGATGGTCGACGAGCTGGGTCAGGACTACTTGACGACGGCTAGGGCAAAGGGCGTGATGGACCGAGCGGTACGCCGCTACCACGCAGTACCCAACGCCTCGTTGCCAACGATCACGCTCGTCTTCCTCAACATCGGATTTGTGCTGGGCGGCGCGATCACCGTCGAGACGGTGTTCTCCTACCCAGGTCTCGGCCTGTTGACCTGGGAAGCCGTGCAGGAACAAGACCTGCCACTGCTGCAGGGGATCTTCTTGTTGTTCAGCCTCACGGTGCTGTTCTTCAACGTGCTGGCTGACATCGTGATCGCGATGGTCGACCCAAGGATCCGACTGTGACGGCCACAACCCCGGCGTCGGCACCCGGGTCCGCGCCGCCCTCTGAAGTTGTTGAATCAGTCCGAGCCGTCGCTTGGCGACGCCGCCGAGTTGCTACCGGGCGCTTCATCAAGCAGTTCGCGCAGCACCGTTCCGGGGTGGCTGGAGTCGCGATTCTGGTGTTCTTCGTGTTAGTGGCAGTGACGGCGCCGTGGATCTTCCCCGAGTACTTGCTCGATCCCATCGACAATCTCTCGAACCCGGCGCTGGCGCCCCCCAGCGGCGAGTTCTACTACTGGCTGGGCACTGACAACCTCGGGCGCTCGGTTCTGGCGGAACTGGCATGGGGCACCATTCCCTCCTTGCAGGTCGGCATCCTCGGCTCGATCATCGCGATGGTGATCGGCACAGCGGTCGGTATTTCGAGCGGACACTTCCGCAACCTGCTCGGCTCTGGCATGGAGCGTCTCACCGACTGGTTCCTGGTGCTGCCATTTATCCCGCTGGTGATCGTGCTTCAGGCGGTGATCGGGCAGACGTCAATCTGGGTCACGGTGATCGTTCTCGGTTTCACGTCGTGGCCAGGCACCGCGCGATTGGTGCGTGCCCAGACTCTGAGCGTCGAAGCGCGTCCCTACATCGAGCGAGCCAAGGTGTTGGGGAACAGCGACACCATGCAGATGGCGCGTCACGTGCTGCCGAACGTCATGCCGTTGGTCATCGCCAACACCACGCTCACGGTCGCGATCGTCATCTTGTCGATGACCACCTTGTCGTTCCTCGGTCTGTTCGACCCGAACATCATTTCGTGGGGCGGCATGCTCGAGGCAGCTGACGGTGCTGGCGCGGCGTCTGAGGGCGCCTGGTGGTTCCTCATTCCACCAGGGCTATGTGTTATCGCAGTCGTCCTCGCATTCACCTTGATTGGCCGTACTCTTGAGGTCGTTTTGAACCCACGGCTTGGGAGCGACTGACGTGACCGGTGCACCAGTGCTTGAGATGCGGGATGTCTTTCTCACCTACAACCCGCCCGAAGGCCCCGTGCCCGCCGTTCGGGGCGTGAACCTCACTGTCGCCCCCGGCGAAGTGCTCGGTGTCGCTGGCGAGTCTGGCTGTGGCAAGTCGACCCTGATCTCTACCGTGCTGCGGCTCTTCCCGAGCAACGCCAAGGTCGAGGGCGAAGTGCTCGTAGACGGCGAGAACGTGTTCGACATGAAGTGGAACCGCATGAGGGCCGTGCGGTGGGGCGAGGCCGCCGTGGTCTTCCAGGGCGCCCTGCACTCGCTCAACCCGATCCAGCGCATCGGCAAGCAGCTCGTCGAGCCGATCTTGCTGCACGACAAGGGCGCGACCGAGGCGTCCGCGATGAAGAAGGTGCGCGAGCTGCTCGACCAGGTGGGGCTGCCGAAGCGTCACGCGAGCGCCTACCCGCATCAGTTGTCGGGTGGGCAGAAGCAGCGTGTGATGATCGCGCTAGCGCTGACGTGCGACCCCAAGGTGTTGCTGTGCGACGAGCCAACGACGGCGCTCGATGTCATGGTGCAGGCGCAGATTCTCGAGTTGCTGAAGGGCATCGCTCGTGACCGCGCGATGGGCATGCTCATCATCAGTCACGACCTGTCCGTGCTGTCGTCCAACTGCGACCGCATCGCGATCATGTATGCCGGACGCGTCGTCGAGCAGGGTGAAGCGCTCGACCTGTTCGAGCACCCGGCGCATCCGTATACGCGTGCCTTGATGGGTGCCTTCCCGACCATCGGTGATCAAGAGTCGCGCTACGCACCGAGCGGCTTGGCTGGCGATCCGCCCTTCCCGGGTGACCTTCCAGAGGGTTGCTCGTTCCACCCCAGATGCCCGCGCGCTACCGACGAGTGCAAGACCGTTGACGTGCAGCTCGAACCAGTGGGAGTCGGACGATTGGCAGCGTGCATTCATGTGACTGAAGGAGCAGGCGCCCGATGAGCATCGCACCAGAGCAAGCGCCCGTCGGGGTCACAAGCGAGACCGTCCTTGAGGTTGATGACCTGCACGTGACCTTCGCCGGTCGCAGTGGTGGCACCGCGCGAGCCGTCGACGGCGTCAACCTCAACATTCGCAAGGGCGAGATCATCGCGATGGTCGGTGAGTCTGGCTGCGGCAAGACGACGCTTGCCCGCACGATCCTCGGGCTCGAGAAGCCTGCGTCCGGTGAAGTGCGCTTTCATGGAAAGCCACTGTCGTACGGCGGCCGTGCCCTCAAGGCATACCGCAAGCACGTCCAGCTGGTGCTGCAAGACCCCACGGGGTCGCTCAACCCGCGCCACTCGGTGTACGAGGCAGTTGCCGAGGGGCCTCGCACGCACGGCATGGACGACGAAGTCGGTCGCGTCACCAAGGCGCTGTCGATGGCAGGGCTTCGCCCACCCGAGCGATTCTTTCTGCGCTACCCGCACGAGCTGTCTGGTGGGCAGCGCCAGCGTGTGGTCATTGCCGGAGCGCTCGCGCTCGACCCCGAAATCATCATCGCCGACGAACCGGTGAGCAGCCTCGACGCCTCAGTGCGAGGCGAGATCCTCGCGCTCATGCTTCGCCTCCGCGAAGAGCTTGGCCTGACCTTGCTCGTGGTGACGCACGACCTCGGCCTTGCGTGGAACATCGCTGACCGCATCGTGGTGATGTACCTCGGCCGTGTCGTTGAGCAAGGCCCCACCGAGCAGGTGCTGAGCAACCCGCAGCATCCCTACACGCGCGCGCTGCTCTCTGTTGTGCCTGAGATGCACGGCGTCGAGCCGATCGTGCTGTCAGGTGAAACGCCTGACCCCACCCGGATCCCCGCCGGCTGCCGTTTCCACCCGCGTTGCCAAGAGGTGCGTGACGGGGTGGCAGAGCAGGCGGGTGTCGTTGCGGCCTGTCAGTCGATCGGGCCCACACTGCTCACTGCCGACTTGCCGGTTGGCGGAGGGACGCCGCACGCTGCGGCTTGCCACCTCGTCACACCTCCGCCGCCTGCGTAGCCGCGCGGAGCAGGCACCGACTAAGTCATGAGGCGTCCGGGCCGGATCGCGTTGGCGGCCATCACGGTCGGCTCAGGCGTCGGCATCAGCCAATGGCTTGGGCGGACGTCGGGATCCACCAAGGAAGAACGCCGTCGCCGTTTGCCTGGCGATGGATTGGTTCAGGACCCCACGTTTGTGACGAACCACGCGCGCACCCTCGCCGCTTCACCCGAAGCAGTGTGGCCGTGGCTCACCCAGGTTGGGTGGCACCGGGGCGGGTGGTACACGCCGCGGTGGGTTGACCAGTTGCTGTTCCCGCAGAACTGGCCATCTGCCGATCACTTGGAACCGGCCTTGTTGCGCGACCTGAAACCAGGTGACGTGATTCCGGACGGCGCCCCTGGCACCGCGCATTTCGAGGTGGTTGAGGTTCGAGAGCCACACCATCTGGTGCTGCACTCGACATCGCACGTTCCAAAGTCGTGGCAGGACGACCTGGGGGCGAGCATCGACTGGTGCTGGACCTTCTCGCTAGCTCCTGCGCCAGGTGGCGGTACGCGCATGATGATTCGCAACCGAGCCCGCACAGCACCGTGGTGGCTCACCGCCGCGTACGTGGGGGTGCTGATCCCGGCTGACCACATCATGGCTACCGGGATGTTGCGTGGCCTAGACGAGCGAACCGCGACGGGTGGCAATGCGTCCTAGAGGTCTCTAGAGGTAAGGACCGCTCGTTCGTTGACCGTCGGCGTCCGGCGGTACCGGTGCGCCCGGTGGTAGGGCGGCTCGGCGCCGCATCTCTTCGAACTGTGCGCGCGCAGCGACCTGCTGTGCGAACAGCGCGGTCTGGATGCCATGGAACAGGCCCTCGAGCCATCCGACGAGTTGTGCTTGAGCAATCCGCAGCTCGGCCTCGCTCGGCGTGCTCTCGTCGGTGAACGGCAGCGAGATGCGCTCAAGTTCTTCGGTCAGTTCTGGGGCAAGGCCGTCTTCGAGTTCGGCGATTGAACGACGGTGAATCTCTTTCAACCGTGCCCGACCGGCCTCATCGAGTGGCGCGCTGCGCACCTCTTCGAGCAGCTGCTTGATCATCGTGCCGATCCGCATCACCTTGCCTGGCTGTTCGACCAAGTCAGTGATGTCTGGCTGGTCGCCGTCCACGAGCTCGGCGCCCGGCGGCATCTCGCCGACGGGCTGGCCATCTGGGCCGACGACGACGATGTGGTTCTGGGCCTCATCTTGCGGTTGCGTCATGCCCCCATCCTGTACCAGTAAGTCGGTGGACGCGGCCCCGGCCTTCGGCCACCCTGGTGCGATGGACCTCACCGGCATCAAGGCCGTTCTGCCAGACCACGAGGTAAGACCGGTGGTGATGAGCGACGTCCCCGCGATCGTCGACCTGGTTGAGCGCATCACGACGCACGTTCTCGGCGAATCCGACGCCAATGAGGCAGAGATCCGTGACGATCTCACCGGTGCTCACTTCGATCTGGCGGCTGACACCTTCATCGCGCTCTCTCCGGATGGCCGTGTTACCGGCTACGGGCTGGGCATGACGAACGCAACGGCTCCGGCTGGATGGATGTCTATCTCGACCCACGATCTGGACAGCCGACACCTACGACACCGTGGCCGACGCTGCGGTTGCCTCGTGTGCTGGGCGCATCATCGAGAGCGCCACGCGCGCGCGGCGTGTCGAAGAGTGAAGCTGACGGCCAACCTGTATGAGACAGAGGTTCCGATGCGCACGGCTTATGAACGTGCGGGCCTTGAGATCGAGACGGTGTACTGGCGGATGATTCTGAAGTTCGATGTGGCCGGCGAGCTAGAACGCTCCGGTGATTCCCGAGGGTTACGAGATTCGCAAGCGTCAATCCCGATGACGACGCGGTCATGGCACTCGGTTACGAGATCTTCCACGACACGTTCAGCGAGCACCATGGCTTCGGAGACAGCACCACCTCGCTCGAGGACTACTCAAAGAACTGGCGCGCCACTGGAGTCGTACGACCCGAGCGCCTGGTGGTTTGCCTACAAGGACGACGAACTGGTTGGCATGATGATCGGCGATAACCGTCGGGTCGAACAGGGGTACGGGTACGTCAAGGCGATCGGCGTCCGCAAGAGCGAGCGTGGGCAGGGCGTCGCCCGAGCGCTGCTACTCACCGCTTTCGCGCATTGGCGCGACGTCGGGCTTGAGGGCGTCCAGCTAGGGGTCGACACCGGCAACGTGACCGAGGCGACCAGGCTCTACGAGTCGGTCGGCATGACCTCGTTGCATTCGGCGATCGCGCTGGCCAAGGACGTCACGCTCTAGGCGGGTGCACCGCCGTCGGGACGGGGTCGGCAACGTCGTCGAGAAACGCGTCGACCAAGCGATAGCAGCGTTCGCGGTTCTGCTCATCGAGTGCATCGCTCTGTTCATAGACCGCATCGAAGTCGATGCCGTACTTCTCTGACTCCGTCGCGCTCTCAGCGCCCCACCGTCGAATGATGCTCGGCGTCACTTCGGGATGGAACTGCAACGCCAACATCCGACCCAGCCGATACGCCTGAGGCCCTGCTGCGGTTGAGGCGAACACGACGGCGTCGGGCGGCGGCGTGAACTTGTCGACGTGAAACTCGAACCACTTGCCAGGGGGCGCCAGCGTCGGGTCATCCGATGTGACATCGAACCACCCGATCTCGGTGATCTCGGCTCGCTCAACGGACCCTCCGAGCGCGTGCGACATGAGCTGACCGCCGTAACAGATGCCGAGCACCGGTAGGTCGGACGCCGCCGCGCGACGTATGGCCTCCGACTCGCGTTCGACGTGGTTGGCGACCTTGTCCCAGTACACCGACCAGTCAGAACCGAGCAGTACGACCACGTCGACGCCGTCGAGGTCTATGGGTGCGTCACCGATGTCTCGGTAGCACAGCTCGAGCGCATACCCACGCTGCCGAAACCGATCGCCGACGTGTCCCGCGTCGTCGTCACCTGTGTTGGCGATCACGAGGGCTCTCACAGCAGCGCAGGTTACGTGAGCGAATCGCGAATGTCAGACTCAGCCCCGACACCGTCGCTCGCATCGGCGTCCACGCGACTGCCACGCACGTCGATGACGGCCGGCGGCAAGGTGCGCAACAGTGCCCACGAGCTGTACGCCACGGGAATGATGAGAGCGAGACCCATGGTGGACGTCGTCGGCAAGAACGTGGCGAGGGCGCCTGCCGCCAATGCGCCGAACGCTTGGATCCCCATCAGCCCCGGCTGCATGATCGATACAAAGGGCGCTCGAAGATGCTCGGGGACGATCATCATCGAACCAGTCATGGTTGGTGTGTCTGCCGCGATGGTGACGCCGTATGCGATGACCGCGGCCAAGGTGAGCCACACGATGGTGGGCCCCTGTCCGACTCCTGCCAACGCGAAGAGCACAGCAGCTGGGCTGGCCGCCAGGATCGTGACGGTGCACGAGATGTGAAGCAGCCGGGTGGGAGAACCCTCGCGCGGCACGATCGTGCCACTGAACGCACCGACCAACGGTGCAGTGGCAATCAGGCCAGCCATCACGATGGGGTTCACATCGGCGCTTCGCAGGAAGACCGGCAGCAGGGCGCTGATCGCGGCGTCCGCCAGCGCCAGCAGCAGAAAGAACATCAGCATCTGACGCAGCAGCCCACGTCGAGCGATCAGTGTGAATGCCTGTCGGGTGCGGACGATGGGGGGCTCGGGGGGCGGCGGCTTGCGCCCAGCCTGAATGCTGACGAGCAAGACCGCAGAGACACCGAAGGTTGCCGCGTTCAAGATGAGCGCTGCCTCTGGGCCGATGAACAGCAGCAGTGCACCACCGAGAGCCAGGCCGAACGCTTGCGCCGTTTGGAACGTGACGTTACTCAGCGCGTAGCCATCGGCCATTCGTTCTTCGCCGGCCGCCTCGGGGATCACGGCAGTGCGTGCTGCTTCGAAGGGGGGAGTCGCGGTTCCTGCGACGAACGCGAGCACGAGCAGAGACCACGTGGGCAGCGGTAGTGCGATGAGTGCGAAGAGCAGCATCCGCACGAGGTCGGAGCCGATCATCATGCGCCGCAGCGAGTAGCGCTGCACGACGGGCGTGATGATCGGGCTCAGCAAGTACGGCAGGTAGGTGACGGCAAGGGTTGCTGCAGTCAGGAACGGCGAACCGCTGCGGTCGTAGACGAGCACGGCGAGTGCGAAGCGTGCCGCCCAGTCGCCCACTTCACTGAGCACCTGCGACGCCCAGACGCGACGCATGTCGTGGATCTGGAGAACGCTGAAAGCGGCAACGAACCGCTCACGCGCTCGTTGCATTGCCACCCCTCAGATCGCCCTTGGCCAAGATTCGACCACAGAAGGCAGGGCGTTCACGGGGATTTACGCCAGGGACCAATCGATTGGAGTCGTGCCTGCCGCCCGTAGCGCGTCGTTGACACGCGAGAACGGGCGTGAACCGAAGAACCCGCGGGACGCCGAGTAGCGGGCTCGGGTGTGGGCTGGCGATCTGTGGGACGTCCCTCGAGCATCGGGGCCAGCCCCTGCGCGTCGCGACCCCACAGCACCGCGACCAGAGGTCCACCACGATCGACCGAGCCCGCGGATGGCCGCTTCGGTGACCTGCTCCCAGCCCTTGCCGCGGTGTGACCGCGAGGCCCTCGGCTGCACGGTCAGCACTCTGTTGAGCAGCAGGACGCCGCGCTCCGCCCACGCCGAAAGGTCACCGTTACTCGGTGGTGGCAGCCCGAGGTCGCTCTGGTACTCGGTGAAGATGTTGACCAGGCTCTTCGGCAGGGGTCGGACGTCGGGCGCGACCGAGAACGACAACCCGACGGGGTGACCCGGAGTCGGATAGGGATCTTGCCCAACGATCAGGACGCGGACGGCGTCCAGCGGGGTCCGGAACGCGCGCAGCACGTTCTCGCCTGCTGGCAAGTACCCCCGACCCGCGGCGTTCTCGGCTCGTAGGAAATCACCGATCGCAGCGATGGTGTCAGCCTGCGGCTCGAGGACCGGCGCCCACGAGGGGTCGACCAGTTCAGTCAACGGACGCGGCGCCATGCCGGTCAGCGTAGGGGTCGCTCGGGTAGCTACCGTGCCGGGTGTGACGTTCAGTTGGAGCCGCGTCAGCTATGACTCGGTCGACGCTCAGGTGCTCATCGAAGAACTACAGAGCGAATCGGGTGAGCGCTACGGCGGTCCGGACGAGACGCCCGTTGATCCCAGCGAGTTCGCCCACCCCAACGGCGCCTTCTTCGTCGCAAGGCACGAGGTCGACCTCGTGGGGTGTGTAGGCATACGTCGACGCTCTGATGCGGACGCCGAGTTGAAGCGGATGTTCATCCGCCGTCCCTTTCGAGGGCGTGGTTGGTCACGCGAGTTGTTGGCGCTCGTCGAGGACCAGGCACGATCAATGGGGTTCACGCGCATGATGCTGGAGACCGGGCTGCCGCAACCGGAAGCCATTGGCCTTTACGAGTCGAGCGGGTACGAATCGATACCGGGTTTCGGGCACTATCGAGATGAACCCATGAACCGCTGCTACGCCAAACTGCTCTGAACCGACTCCGGCTCGCGTATCCGCATCCAGGAACGTCCAAGGGTGGAGGATCCTCCACCAGATCGGTGGACAATGCTCCACACACGACCGTGATGAGCCTTACCCTGCTTCGACGTGAACGTGTGACGGTCAATCGGCGGAGGGTGAGGGATTTGAACCCCCGGATGCTTTCGCATCGCTCGCTTTCAAGGCGAGTGCATTCGGCCGCTCTGCCAACCCTCCCGGGACGGCCATTCTGCCGCACTGGCTACGCGTTGTCGTAACTGGCGGCGAGCCGCTTGAATCCCTCTGCCAGGGATACCGCAGGGGCCCACTCGAGCCGCTGCTGCGTGTAGGTCTGGTCGAACCAGTGAGCGGTCGCCAGCTGCTCGGCCAAGAAGCGGGTCATGGGGGGCTCACCCTCGCGATGCGTCGTGCTCCACGCGCGCTCGACGACAGCGCCAGCCCCGCTGGCCAGTGCTCGTGGCACAGACCTCGACGGTTCGGGGACGCCCGCCGCGCGACAGATGCGCGTCAAGAGTTCGGCCACGGTGCGGGGCTCACCGTTCGTGACGACCAGGGCCTCACCGCTGAGCTGCGGTGTGCGGTCCAAGGCTGCAACGAGCGCGTCGGCGGCGTTGTCGAGGTAGGTCGTGTCAATCAACGCGGTGCCGCCGTCGATGAGCACGAGTCGACCGGACGCCGCACGCTCGACGATGCGCCCGATCAGTTGCTGATCACCTGGGCCCCACACAAGGTGCGGGCGAACGGCGACGACCGAGAGATCATCGGACGCCGCTTCGAGCGCGACCCGTTCCGCGATCGCCTTGCTGCGGGCGTAGTGACCGCGCGCTTGCTCGGGGTCGGCCGGTTCTGCATCAGCCGCAACAAGCGATGACCCGAAGTGCGCGACGGACGGAGACGACACCTGTACCAACCGTGAAACGCCAGCCGCACGTGCAGCGTCAACGACGTGCTGCGTCCCGTCGACGTTGGTTGCCTCGAACTCTGGCCACGCCCCGGTGACAGAAACCTTGGCTGCGAGGTGAACGATCGCATCGACACCAGTTGCAGCGCGCAACACCGCGTCCGCATCTCTAACGTCGCCCCGAACCTGCTCCCAGGGGTCATCGGAAGCACCCCGTTGAAACGAGCGAACGTCGTCGCCACGCTCGAGCAGCTGCCGCGCTACGGCCGCGCCGAGCTGGCTGGTGGCACCAGTGACCAGAACCTTCACGGCTTGGCCGTCCCACCGCCGGCCAACACCTCGGCGGCCCACTGTGCGACACGCACTCGATCGATCTTGGAGTTGTGGCGAATGTCGACCGGCAGCGAGTCGACCACCAGAACAGCGGCGAAGTCGATCCCCGCCGCCTGTCGCAGCGTGTCAGTCAGTTCGACGGAGGCGACGCCGTTGACCTGCAGTGGCGCTTCGACGACCGCGACGACTACTTGCCGCCCGGTCGGGCCGACACCGACAACGGCAGCGAGCCGCACCGCGTCCAGTCGCTCCATGCGCTGCTCGGGGGCGACCGGGGTGACGACACCAGCTGGCGTGGTGATGACATGTCCAAGCCGGCCTTCGATCCACAACTGCCCGTCGCGATCGAGGTGGCCCACATCGCCGGTGCGGTGCCAACCGTGGTCGCGAGCACTGGCGCGTTGGGTCGCCCACAACTGGTCGTAGTGGTCCTTGATGTGTGGGCCGCGCACCACGACCTCACCGGTGACGTCGGCCTCGTCGGTCAATGCGCCGGTCGCTGTGCCTGACGCGTCGAGCGGGCTGACCGACACTTGGACGCCAGCAACCGGTCGACCGACGAGCACTCCGTTGCCGCGTCCACCTTCTTCGAGCTCGTTCAACGTGACGTCTGCGACCGGAAGCGCTTCGGTCATGCCGTACGGCGTGTGCGCTTCGCAGTCACCAAGCAACTGCGCGGCCGCACGCAAGACCTCTCGAGGCACCGGTGCGCCAGCGGAGAGCAAGAGCCGCACTCGTTCGCAGCGTTCGCGTTGTGCCTGGTCAAGCTGGGAGGCCGTGCTCACGACATTGCGCAGCGCAGCGGGTGCCGCAAACACCAAGGTGGCGTCGATGGCGGCAATCGCGTCGGCAAGTGCTCGTGCCGTGAGCGACCCCGGCTTCGTGACGTCCATGTCTGGCACGACGGACGCGATGCCCAGCGCTGGGCCGAACAGCGCGAACGGAGCGAACGCTGCGACGAAGCGATCGCTGCGCTGAATGCCGAAGGTGTCTCTGATCAGATCGCGTTGGGCTTCGAGCTGGGCGTGTCGGTACACGACGCCTTTGGCTGGCCCGGTAGCACCTGACGTGAAGAGCACAGCAGCCTCTGCGGTCACTGGCGGTGCCGGCGGTGGTTGCACCTGGCGGCCGATCTGAAGCACCTCAACGGCGGTGTAGTCGACGCCAAGTGCGCGGCGCATGCCTGGCGCGAACCCACCGACGGAAATGAACGTGCCCTTCAGGCCCATGCCCTTTGCCGCGCTCAACCCGCGAGCTGAGCCAATGACGTGCTGGACGTTGGCACCTCTGAGCGCTCGCCGCATACCGCTGATACCGAGCCCGGCGTCCGCGATGACGGGAACCGCTCCGGCCCGCCACGTGGCGTACAGCACCGCGGTCAGGTCTGCCCCCGGTGCAACGAGTAGCGCAACGCGGTCGCCCGCCTGAACTCCGACAGCCGATAGCCCACCCGCCATCTCGCGAACTGTGGTGGCGAGCTGGCGCCAGGTAACGGTGCGCCTTGGCCCACGGCGGCCCATCTCGACAACGGCTGCGGACGTCTCGTCGGCATTTGCCTCAAGTGCAGACCACAGCGAGTGCCGCGCTGAGCTGCTGGCTGAGAGCAGCGGTGCGTGCACCTTGAGATCACGTGATCGCCCGGCCGCCAGGTCGTCAGCGAACTGCAAGACCGCCTCAGCGACGGGGGCATCCTCGATGACCAAGTGGCCAGCACCCTCGAACCGATGGGTCTGTGCTTGCGGCAGCCGTTGCTGCAGATCCCGGAGGTAGCGATCAGCGAACACGGGATCTCTCGGCCCCCATGCCAAGAGAGCTGGAACGTCACGGAGGTCTGCGAGACCGTCAGCGACACCTTCGAGCGTCTCGCGACTGGGGTGATCGTGCTCAAGGGGAATGTCGGCGACGAAGTCGGCGATCCCCTGACGCCGCGACGGCTTCGCGATAGGGCGCTCGGTAGGCGCTGGCGACATCCTTGCTCAGGGCGGGGTGCGCCAGGCGCAGGGTGCCCTCGAGGAAGGCACTGGTGCGCTGAGTCACTGTGCGAAGCAGGCCCCCGCTGCGAGCGGCGGTCAGCAGTGGCGGAACAGAACCATCGAGGGGCTGGCTTAGCGCGGTGTTGAGCAGCACGATGCCCGAAACGAGATCGCGGTTGCGCTGACTCCAACCCAACGAGATCGCACCACCCCAATCGTGGGCAACGATCAGCACCGGCCCCTTCACGTCAAGTGCGTCGGTCAGGGACTGGAGTTCGTCGATTCGATCCGCAAGCCGATGGGTCTCGCCGGTTCGTTCTGAGTAGCCCATGCCGAGGTGGTCGGGGGCTATGACTCGCCATCGCGGTGACAGCGCTGCAATCACCGATCGAAAGGTGTACGACCAGGTGGGGTTGCCATGCACGCACAGCACGGTTCCGGCTGGTTCAACCTGCTCTGTCGGACCTGCATCGAGGACGTGCCACTGACGCGTCGTGCCCGAGACCTCGGCCGTGACGAGCTTCGACCATTCGGGATCAAGCCCGGGGAGGCCAGAAGGCGGCAACGACGCGACGGTCACCAGTGGATTTCGCAGAAGGCGGTGTTGAGCCCAGAGCCGATTCCCATGAACAAGACGCGGTCATCGGGAAGCAGGTTGTCGACCTCGTGCGCGAGCGTGAACGGCACCGAGGCCGGACCGATGTTGCCGAAGAAGGGGAATGAGAGCGGGACCTTCTTCTGGTCGATGCCCAATCGTTCGCAGAGCGCACTCGTGTGGACTCTCGACACCTGGTGAATGATGAACCGATCGCAGTCAGACCAATCGAACTCGCTGGTGTTCCATGCCGCTTCGGCAAGGTCGAGGCCGGCGTCCATCAAGCCCCGTGCATCGGTGTGCATCTTCTCCATATCACCGACACACAACTCGTGATGCTCAGTGCCGGCGCGCGAAACGCCACCGACCACACGGTGACCCTCGCTGTGTCGGTCAGTGCGCCCCAGCACCATCGCAGCAGCACCCGAACCCAAGGTGAGAGTGGCGAACTCGCTGAAAAAGTCGGCGGTGGTTGCATCTGAGCTACACAGGCGACGAATCGTGTTCTCTTGCACCTTCTGGGCGTCTTCACCGTTCACGATGAGCGCGTAGTCGATGTGTCCGGCGTCGATCATTGTCGCCGCGACGTGTATGCCGTTGACGAAGCCGAGGCACGCGTTAGCGAGGTCGAAGTTGATCGCCGACGTCGGCAGCCCCAACTTGTGGTGAATCTCGACGGCGGTGGACGGTTCGAGGTTGGCCCGCGACACCGACGAGTTGATCATCAAGCCGATACGTGAGGGGTCGACGCCAGATTGGGCGAGCGCTTTGGCGCCTGCTTGGACGGCGCCGTCGGCGAAGGTCATGCCCTCAGGCCACCATCGACGTTCGTGAATGCCTGCGAGGCCTTCGAGCAGGCCAGGGCGCAAGCCCAGCCGCTCGTAGGCGGGGGTCAACTGAGCGTCGAGCTCGGCGGAGGTCACCGTTACGGGAGCCTCGATCGCGACGACCGACAGAACAGAGGTGTTGGAGTGCCGGAAGGTGGAATTGCCGTCCATCGAATCCTCTCTGGGTAACCGCGAAAGTGTCGCATGACCAGCCAAGAAGGTCCGAATTGGACGCCTGTGACCGGCCTAGAGGTCTATGACAACCCCGGCACCGTCACGCCTGGAGTCCCCGGTCGCTTCCAGCCGACCATCGGGGTGCCGGCGCACCGCGTTGACGCCGCCGAAGTACACGCTGCTCGTCGTCCAGCGCTGAACCGGCCCCAGGGTCTCCAGCTCAGCGGCTACGGCATCTGACACCCCTGGCTCCAACTGGCTAGTGGTGCCGTCGAAGTGCACCCGTGGGCTGCTGACGGCGTCCTCGAGTGCGTCTCCGCTGACGAGGCGAGTGACGGTCTGAAGCAGGGCACTCCGGATCCGTTCGCTGCCCCCGCTGCCGAGCGCCGTCACCGAGCCGTCCGGCAGGTCGAGCAGGCTGGGCGCCATCATCGAGGCAACCCGGGTGCCTGGCTCGGCACCGTGGAAGCCGTCGGGGTGCAAGTCGGCCTCGCCCATCATGTTGTTCAGCTGCACACCGGTGCCCGGGACGAGCACGCCAGAACAGGATCCGTTCGAGGTAGTCATCGACGCGATGAAGCCATCGGCGTCGATCACGCTGACGTGGGTCGTGCCCTTCGACGAGGTAGGGGCTGCGTGGTTCTGGCTCTTCTGTTCCAGAGTCGCCTGCTCTAACGCAGCGACGAGTTCCGCGGCTGACGGTCGGTCGTCGGACGCCTGCGCGTCCAGCTTGCTCAACGCTCGGCACACGATCGACCCGCCGAACGACGGCGGCGGGTTCGTCGTGAGCCTCGCACCGCGGTAGGTCGCAGTGGTGGGTTCGCGCTTTGCCACGCGGTACGCCTCGAGATCGGCCATCGTCAGCAGTCCGTCATGGGCACGCATGCTGTCGATGAGGGGGAGTGCTTCGGGTAGGTCGTGCCAACCAGCTGGTTCGCGTTGGCCTAGCGTCTCGAGAAAGTCGGCGTAGGTGGGGTTGTGCAACCGCTCACCGCGTAGCGGGGGGCGACCGTTCGCAAGAAACAGGTCGGCGGCGTCCGGCGTGAGCGACAGGATGTCGCGCAACAGCGACAGAACGGTCGCCTGAGTCGTGCTCAGCTCAGCACCAGCTCGCGCGAGAGCGGCGGCGGGGCCGACGACTGCGCGGAGCGGTAGGCGTCCGAGTTCCCGATGAGCGGCGAGATAGCCCGAGAGAACCCCAGGCACCGCGACCGAGCCGAAACCGGCGTGAAAGACCTGCAAGGCGCCCGAGAAGTCAATGGTGACCGGGCTGAAGTGGGGGGCGAGGTCACCGGCCGGCAGCCCATGGCCGGGGGCGTCGACGAAGAAGTCCAGCAGCTCTGTGTTGCCCTCTGGCGTTCGCGCCAACAGGAAGCCACCGCCCCCGAGGCTGGTGAGCCCCGGCTCGGCGACAGCGGCGGCGAACCCAGCGCCGATGGCCGCGTCGACGGCATTGCCGCCTTGGCGCAGTACCGAGACAGCGGCATCCCTGGTCTGTCGGTCACCGGCGGCTACTGCCGCCTGCCTGGACGCCACGCTCACCCACGGAGGGTAGCCGCAGGTCCGCGGCCCTCCGGGCCCAGGCGCGGTCGCTGGCTTCGTTCGGGGCGTTACAACGATTCACCCATCTGGCCCACCGAAGGGTGACTAACCCAGGTGGATCAAGAAACCGGCCACCGCTGCCGACACAAGGGGGGTCGCGCCACGGCTGGTGGGTGGGCATCTGCCGCCTGCTCTGTTGTGCGCACGGCGCGACGGGGGTCGATGAAGCGGCTGCGGTACCTGATGGCGGAAAGGCGCAATGGACAACCCACAGCAGTTAGCGCGCACCGGGGCACTGGCCGCATGGGTCAACGCCGCCCTCGGGTTAGTGCTCACTCTGCTGATCTTTGTCGCGGACAAGTCTGTTCCGGTCGCGATGCTTCCAGCCCTCATCTGGTGCTTCCTCGGCTTTGTCTTTGCTGCCTTCGTCACGGTCCTCGGCCGGCGAATCCAGTCGTCCGGCATCGAGGTTGGCAATCGACGTTTGGCGCACGCCCTGATCACGCTCGAAATGGTGTGGGTCGCCGGTCTGGTCGCGCTCACTGGTGGGCTTCGGAGCCCGGTCTGGGTGCTCTTTGTCACCGTCGCGGTGTTCCTCGCTGATGTGGTTGAGCGCAAGGGGCTGGCCACCTTCACTCTGCTCGCTGTCGCGATGCTCTTTGCCGCGGCCCTGGCCTCGGGAACTCTGAACATCCAGGTACTGCCCTGGCTGCTCGCGGCCGCCGCGATCATCCCGCTCACGGTCGGATTCGACGAGATGCTGAAGTCGGGCATTCACGAGACACACCACACCAAGCTTCAGAAGCGCGTCGAAGAGCTCTCAGTGTCGTTGGGTCAGGCAGCCGAAGGCGATCTCGCTGTTGTCATTCCGAGCCCTGACGATGACGATGCCGCCTTGCGCTCGCTGGCCGTCAATATCGACGAGACTCTGGTCTCACTGCGCATGCTGGTCGACCGAGTAAGGGACGGCGGAGAGCGCATCTCACTCAGTGCGCAAGAGCTACAGGCAGCCGCTGAGTCGCAGGCGGCGTCGTCGTCCAAGCAGAGCGGTGCCGTGACCGAATCGACGTCGACGCTTCAGCAACTCGCTGACATGGCTGAAGCGATTGCTGGCTCGAGCGCCGAGGTGGTCGACCACGCGGCACTGACCTTCCGATTCGCCGAGGAGGGCCAAGAGGCGGTCACGAACGCCGTCGACGCGATCGATGCGATCGCGTACCGGTCGCGCCTGGTCGCCGAACGCACCGCCGCCCTCGCCGACAAGTCCGGAGAGATCGGCAAGATCCTGAACGTGATCGACGACCTCGCGAATCAAACCAACTTGCTGGCACTCAACGCGGCCATCGAGGCCGCCAGGGCAGGTGAGCACGGCCGAGGGTTTGCCGTTGTTGCTGCCGAGGTGCGCAAACTCGCCGAACGCGCGCAGGCGTCCACGAAGCAGATTCAGAGCATCGTTTCGGAGATCCAGGCAGAGATGCGTGCGACGACAGCCGCTACTGCCGAGGGTGCTGAAGAGGTGTTGAACGGCGTGGCGCTCGCCCGCGATGTCGTGACGGTGCTCGAGCGAATCTCCGAGGTCGCGGATGAGACCACGACGGCCGCTCGAGAGATCTCGAACGCCAGTCATCAACAGCGCACGGCATCAGCCGAGGTGGCTAGCGCCATGGGAGCCGTCGCTGGTGTCTCTGAGCAGACCGCGACCGGGTCGCGCGAAGCGGCACACGCAGCAGCTTCACTGACGTCGCTAGCCGACGATCTGCGCGAGTCGATCTCGCGCTTCCGTATCTAGCCAAGCCAGCCCTTGATGGGGCGTGGCACAGTTCTCTCGTGTCATCGTCGATCGACGCACCAACGTTGCGTGAGTCTGTTCGTACGTGGGCCTACGTCGGACTGAACAGCTTCGGCGGACCGGCGGGTCAGATCGCCGTCATGCACCAGGTGGTCGTTGAGAAGCGTCGGTGGATCGACGAGAAGCGCTACCTCCATGCGCTGAACTACTGCATGTTGCTGCCTGGTCCAGAGGCACTGCAGCTGGCGATCTACCTGGGGTGGGTCCTCAACGGTGTTCTCGGCGGGCTAATCGCAGGCGTGCTGTTCGTGCTTCCCGGGCTTGTGGTCATGGCAGCGCTCGCCGCTGTGTACTCAGCGTTCGGTGATGTCAGTTGGATCTCGGCGATGTTGTTCGGAATCCAGACGGCGGTTATCGCGATCGTGATTCAGGCGGTCGTGCGGGTCGGACGTCGGTCGTTGCGCACCCCGTTGCTGGTGGCGCTTGCGATCGGTGCGTTCGTCGCACTGGCCGCCTTCGACGTTCTGTTTCCCTATGTCGTCCTCGTCGCACTTGTCGTGGGGTGGGTAGTTGGCCGGCGCTCACCGCAGTTGCTTGCAGTCGGGGTTGATGCGGACGACGAAGTCGACCATGTGACCAAGGGGCAAGCACGGTCGGCTCGACGTGCTGGCATCGCAGCACTGCTGGTGTGGGCGGTCCCACTGCTCATCCTCATGGCCGCGCTGGGCATGGACAACATCCTGAGCCAGCAAGCGTGGTTGTTCGCCAAGACCGCGGTGCTTTCATTCGGTGGCGCGTACGCCGCACTCACCTACGTCTCGCAGCAGGCTGTCGGCAACTACGGGTGGATCGAAGCGCGTGACATGGTCGCTGGGCTGGGGCTGGCCGAGACGACACCGGGCCCACTCGTTCTAGTGATGACATTCGTGGGGTACGTCGGGGCGTACCAGGCCGCCGACGAGTTGGGTGTACCTGGATTGGTCGCCGGACTGATGGGCTTCGCGGTTGCCGCTTGGGCCACGTTCGTTCCCTCGTTCGGGTTCGTCCTGCTGGGCGCACCATATATCGAGCGGCTGAGACACAACCGAAGAGCCGCGGGCGCCCTCGCTGCAGTCACAGCGGCAGTGGTGGGTGTCATCGCCGACTTGGCGGTCTGGTTCGGCCTGACGGTGCTGTTCGGAGAGTTGCCGCAGCGATCGTGGGGCCCGATCACGGTCGATGTTCCGCAATGGAGCCAGCTCGACTGGTGGGCGGTGGCCTTGACGGCACTCAGCCTGGTGCTGGTCTTCAGGGTGCGGCTGTCGATGATGCGGGTGCTGGCAATTGCCTCGTTCAGCGGCCTGTTGTTGTGGGTTGTTGGGGCCTATCCATAACGATCTTGACCAAAGGCCTCGCGGCCTGGCCTCGGCTTTCCTAGGCTCTGGCTGTGACGGAGCGCCCCCTCGCCCCCAGCCGGGTTGCCGCCTACGCGGCATACCAGGCGGCTGTCGAACGACTGATCACCCAGTTCCAGGCTCTGGGGCCGAACGATCCGGTGCGGCTTGCCAAGTCGACGTCCAACCTGTTCCGGGTGCGCGACGCCAGCAGCGCGCCCGGCCTCGACGTGTCAGCCTTCAGCGGCGTCCTGCAGGTCGACCCCGACTCGCGTACGGCGGATGTGCTCGGCATGACCACGTACGAAGACCTTGTGGACGCGACGCTCCCTTACGGGTTGATGCCGCTCGTCGTGCCTGAGCTCAAGACCATCACGCTCGGTGGCGCCGTGACTGGTATGGGGATCGAGTCGACATCGTTCCGCAACGGTTGCCCGCACGAGTCAGTGCTCGACTTCGACGTCCTCACCGGCGACGGTCGCGTCCTCACTGTGACGCCTGACGGCGAGCATGCCGAGTTGTTCCGGGGGTTCCCTAACTCGTACGGAACTCTCGGCTACGCGCTTCGCCTGCGGATCGAGCTTCAGCCGGTCAAGCCATTCGTTGCGATCGAGCACTACACACAGAGCTCGGCGCAGCAGGCAGCAGAAACGATCGAGGCGATTGCTACCTCGGGTGAGCACGCAGGGCGTCCGGTCGACTTCTTGGACGGCGTTGCGTTTGAACCTGACCGCATCGTGATCTCGGTCGGCCGCTTCGTCGACGAGGCTCCGTACTTGTCTGACTACACGCGCCGTCGCATCTTCTGGCGATCGGTCGAGCAACGCAGCAGTGACTACCTCACAACCCGCGACTACATCTGGCGCTGGGACACCGATTGGTTCTGGTGCTCGCGGGCACTCGGGTTGCAGAACCCGATCGTGCGTCCGCTGCTACCTCGTCGGCTGCTGCGCAGCGACGTCTATTGGAAAGTTGTCGGCTTCGAACGGCGTCACGGTTGGAAGCAGGCACTGGATCGTCGGCGCGGGCAGCCGGCACGAGAGCCTGTCATCCAAGACATCGAGGTTCCCGTCGATCGGCTGGCGGAGTTCCTGGACTTCTTTGAGAGCGAGATCGGAATCAAGCCCGTGTGGTTGTGCCCGCTTCGACAGCGGACACCTGACGTCACGTGGGATCTCTATGCGCTTGATCCCGATACGACGTACGTCAACCTCGGGTTCTGGTCGTCGGTTGAGGTTGCACCGGGCCAAGGTGAGGGACACTACAACCGCCTCATCGAAGAGAAGGTCACCGAGCTCGGAGGAAGAAAATCGCTCTACTCCTCGTCGTACTACGACGAGGATGACTTCTGGCACACGTACAACGGATCGCAGTACCAGTTGCTGAAGAAGAAGTATGACTCGCAAGGCCGGCTGCTCGATCTCTACGCCAAGTGTGTACGAGGTCGGTAGACAGAAGGGATGGCATTGATGTCGCGTACGTCTATCGCCAGTTCAGTGGGGCGCGTTGTCGGCGATCGGCCGGGGTTGAGGATCACGGCCTACGACGGCAGCACCTACGGCCCTGACGACGCCGCTGTCACCTTCGACATCCGAACCCCCGAGGCGGTTCAGTACGTGGCGACGGCGCCGGGTGACCTTGGGCTCGCCCGCGCGTACATCAGCGGCGCTCTGGGTCTGCACGGCGACATGCATGAAGCCCTCACGATGCTCGTCCTCGACAAGTCACAGGACGTGTCGCTACGAGACAAGCTCGCAACTCTGCGCGACCTGGGCACGTGGGTGCTGCGGCGTCCAGAAGTTCCACCCGAAGAGGCATCGCCACCGTGGCGTCGGGGGTTGCGGCACAGCAAGCAACGTGATGCCAAGGCGATCTCTCATCACTACG
Source organism: uncultured Actinomycetota bacterium (assembly GCA_963712425.1). Classification (GTDB taxonomy): domain Bacteria; phylum Actinomycetota; class Actinomycetes; order JAHEKZ01; family JAHEKZ01; genus JAHEKZ01. The sequence continues at coordinate 403,319 of CAVQHW010000002.1, forward strand.
ACGTTTCGAACCGGTTCTACGAGATGGTTCTCGGGCCGTCGATGACTTACACATGTGCGGTCTATCCAGACGTAGACGCGTCCCTTGAAGCTGCGCAGTACGCGAAGTACGACTTGGTTTCGCAGAAGCTGGCGCTCGAGCCCGGAATGCGACTGCTCGATGTCGGCTGCGGATGGGGCGGCATGGTGATGCATGCGGCCGAGCACTACGGGGTCAAGGCCCTGGGTGTGACTCTGTCGCGACAGCAAGCGGAGTGGGCGCAGAAGGCGATCGCCGAACGTGGCCTCGTCGACCAGGCAGAGGTGCGCTTTCTCGACTACCGCGAAGTTCCCGAGGCAGGTTTTGACGCGGTGTCGTCGATCGGGCTGACTGAGCACATCGGACGCCGCAACCTCGCCGCGTACTTCGCGCTGCTATCAGAGAAGCTGCGACCTGAAGGTCGCTTGCTGAACCACTGCATCACGCGTCCGACGACCAAGGAGCGCGCGAGGGCTGGCGGCTTCATTGATCGGTATGTGTTTCCTGATGGCGAACTGTTGGGGGTCGGGGCGATCATCAGCGCGATGCAGGATCAAGGCTTTGAGCCACGCCACGAAGAGAACTTGCGCGAACACTACGCAATGACGCTGCGCGACTGGGGAGTCAACCTGCAGTCGAATTGGGACGAGGCAGTGTCAGAGGTGGGGTTGCGCCGCGCGCGAGTGTGGGAGCTGTACATGGTGGCGTCCCGCGTCGGGTTCGACGTCAACAACATCCAGCTGCACCAGGTGCTGGGGGTAAAGCTGGGGGAGCGCGGAAGCTCTGGGTTTCCTATCCGCCCGGCGTACTAGAGCCATTTCCGTTTTCGGAAGGCGAAGTACAGAACCACCGACAAACCCACCCAGATGATCGAACTCGTCCAGAACCCACTGGTCCGCGCGAAGCCGGGGTAGGGAATGTTCTGTCCGTAGAAGCCGGTCACAGCGGTCGGCACCGCGATGATCGCCGCCCAGGCGGCTAGCTGCCGGGTCACGGTGTTGAGCGAGTGATCGTTGAGGGCCAGGCGAGTCTCGTAGATCGTGGCGATCAGGTCGCGGAGCCCCTCGACGCTGTCGTTGACTCGAAGCACGTGGTCGTAAACGTCCTGGTAGTACGGCTGCATGCCGGCATCAACGCTCGAGCGTGGAGCGGACTCTTCGTACCGCATGAGACCGGTGACCACTTCGCGCATGGGCTGGGCAGCGCGACGCAATTGCACGAGCGCCTTCCGAGTGGCGAACGCCCTCATCTGGGTTTCGCGGGGGTCGTCGAATCGCCCGTCGTCAGAGTCGAATAGCTGCCCCTCCATGTCGTCGACCGAGTCAGAGAGCCCGTCGAGAACATCGAGGTGCGAGTCGACGACTTCGTCGAGGACGGCCCACAAGAGAGCGGGGACGCCGTAGTCGAGCAGATGGGGGTTGCGCTCCCACCGAGCAATGAGCCCCTCAACATCCAGTGGTGTATCACCTTGGACAGTGATCATCGCTTCCCGAGTGACGATCACAGGTGAGTCGATGAGGTGGATTGTTCCGTCGACATTCAACTCAGATCGGTAGAGATAGAGCAGGGTGCTGTGCGGAAACCGCTCGAGCTTCGACCGCTGTGGCGCAAGGTTGTCGCTCGCGGTGTGCTGCATGACCTCTTCGACCGCACGCGGATGCAGATCGAGCGCGGGGCCGAGCTGCACCATCTCTTCGGGCGTTGCCTGAACCCAGACCACGGTGCCCGGATCCGCAGCGATCGCGACGGCATCGGCGACATTCACTGAGCTGTGATGCAACGCGCGATCACGCACTTCCCAGACGTCAACCACGAGCCAACCGTAAGGCGGCGAGGGCATCCGACCGCTTTGCCGCTCCGTCTGAGCGCCGGGTACCCTGACCGGGCGGTCGCGAGGCCGTGGGGAGGCGTCGCCTAGTCCGGTCTATGGCGCCCGCCTGCTAAGCGGGTTCGGGTTTTATCGCCCGTCGAGGGTTCAAATCCCTCCGCCTCCGCCGTTTTCACCCCTCGTTCGGTGCAATTTCTGACCCTGCGAGGAGGCCGGTAAGGTATCGCCTTGGCCCCGCGGGGTCATGCGCCCGTAGCTCAACGGATAGAGCATCTGACTACGGATCAGAAGGCTGGGAGTTCGAATCTCTCCGGGCGCGCCATTACGTGGAAGACTCGGCACCCCACCAACCTCGTTGTGTGTGGGTCCTTCGACGGTGGCAGTTCGCGCACCGCACGTTGCACTTTTCGATCTCTGCCTGCACTCGGCGGAGGCTGAAGCCGCTTCGGGCCAACACCGCCACAGGCCGGTCCTTGTTGGCGGGTCCTCGTGGTCGAACTCGAGAACCCGAATATCTGTCTCTCCGCAGTCGATGCAAGGGTGTTCGACGAGATACGCCGCCATCCATTCCCGGACCTCCCCAATGGTCTCGATGCGCCGCTTCCGAGCCTTTGCGACGTAGTAGGAACGGTTCTGTTGGTAGTGATCGCGGATCTTGGCCCGCCGGCAGGCCAGACACCTGTTTCCACGTTGAGGGAATGCACCCGAGTCCTTGAGTTCAAGGCACGTCGAACAGACGCGCAAGAAGTCCTGCCGGTCATTCATGGCCGGATGATACGAAGGCCATCTGACAGTCTTGTGGTCCTCGTGAGCGCGATTGCCGCAGGACTTTGGGGAGCAGATAGCCCAGGCCACGCGGCTACTGTCAGCGCGAACTGGCAACCAAGATTTCGGCGAGACGCACGGGTTGCTCTCGGAAGATCCCGTGATCGGTGTCGATCTCGACGATGTCCGCGCCCACCGATGCCGCCATCACCCGTTGAGTCTCTGGCGGCACGAGTGTGTCGGCAGTCGTCAGGACGTAGGTGCGGCGGCTGGACGCCGGAAGATCGCCACGCCACTTCTCGCGCAACACGGTGATGCCCTGCGGACGCTGCGTCCGCTCGAGGTAGTTCCGCACCGAGTCCCGTTCGCCCGGCTCGGCCGCAGCGATGTATAGGTCGATGTTGAGTGCGCAGACGCCGGGCCCGGCGCTGAGAATCATTCCGCCGAAGGCCGCCATACCTGCTTCCTCACCGGCCTCGAACGGATCGCCGCCTGCGAAGAGATCGAGCACCGACGCTCCATCACGCGGGATCCAAGCTGCGACGTAGACCACGGGCACTTCGGGGTGCTCCACGGCGATCCTCGAGGCGGTGAAGCCTCCGAAGGAGTAGCCGACGAGCACGACGTCGGTCAGGTCATTGGGGAGTGCGGCGCGTACGGCGTCCGCATACTCCTCCAGAGTCGCGTCGGCGTTCTCACACGGCAGATCGACGACGACCACCTCGTGGCCAGCCGACCCCAACGGCTCGATCACCGGCTCGATCGTTGCGGGCGTATCCCAGGCTCCGGGCACGATGACGAATGTGGACATTGGCAGATCCTCCTTGGCGGGTGGCAGGGCGAACGATCCGGGCGCAAACGTTGAGTCAGGTGCCGTACCGAAGTTGCTTCGAGTACTTGTTCCAGGGTCGCTGAATGAGGATCGGGAACAGCAGCCGAACAGGTGTCGGTAGGTGGCCCTTCATGTAGGCCTTGTCGGTGTCGTCGAGCGGCTCGAGCAACAGGCCGAACGCGACCGGCATCATGTTCTTCGGGATCCCAGCCTGCGAGTGGTCTCCCATGGCGATCCACTCCTCTTGCGTGAGGGTCACGGCCGCCAGGGGAACGACCTTCTGCTCTTCGTCATCAAGGTGTGGCTGCAGCACGGTGTTGAGCTCGTCAAGGGAGGCCGCTAGATCCTCCCCGGTCTTGGCCGAAGGTGCACCACGCCAGGCTGCACATGACTGGGTGACGGCCTCGATCGCTCCGTTCACCTCGACATGTTGGTGGCCCACCTCATCGACCATCGCCAACTGTTCCTTCGCACGCTCGGCAAGCAGCGGGTACAGCATCAGGTCTTCGCTCTCGTGGTGGTGGTGCAGTACGCCGATGAGGAAATCGATGTGGTCGGCTAAGAATGTGACGCGTTGGCTCGATGGCGTCGGGTTGGCCCGAACCAGTTGAGCAGACTCCTGGAATGCCCTCCGAAATGTCTTGTGCACGATCGCCATATCTCTGACCTCGATGGGCTGAGTCGCTGACATGGTGGGTGCCTCCGTTCGCCGGCTGTTCGGTGCTGTTGATCATGCCGAGTCGAACGCCGATTGGCTAGGTGTCTCCCCTCGAAGGGATCGCTGACCGCGCTGCAGTTGTGTCATCCTCGAACGGTGTGGAGGACGCGAGTAGTGACCGCATTGATAGCCATGCTCGCCCTGGGCGGATGCGGTGGCGCGGCCGAAGACAAAGTCACTGAGGTAACTGATGTCATCGTCAACACCGCGGCAAGCACTCGCGGTCAGGCTCAGTTCGTGTCGTCGGGAGTCCCGATCTCAAGCCCGCTGTCGTGCGACACACAGCCGTCGGGGGAGGACTTCACGGTCTCCTGTATGGGCACTAGCTCGGACGGGAAGAAACTGTCGATGACCGGGACAGCAACGTCGGTTCCGGGCGGGTCATCGCTTGCGGGCAGCTTCGTGGGTGTCGCTGACGGTCAGCAGGTGTTCGCGACCGACTGCCTCGGCAGCTGCTAGTACGACTGCCCGCCAAAGGTGAACTCCGTCGACGTCAGTTCGACAGCTAGCCCGCCGCCGTCGGCAACTAGCGTTGTCCCATTCACGTACCGCGACTCGTCGGACGCGAGAAACAGGCAGCACGAAGCCATCTCCTCAGGGTCTGCCGGCCGCCGTAACGGCACCTGGCTTGTTGCTCGGCGATACGCCTCCTCCCGGGTGACACCCCCCTCTGCCGCCAATGCGTCCATAGATCTGTCCGCCATAGGAGTCATCACCCAACCGGGGGCGAGAGCATTCGCCCGGACTCCCTGCGGGCCGAAATCGACCGCGATGCCGCGGGCCAGCGCGATCACTCCAGCCTTGGAGACGTCGTACGCGACGGAAGAGGGTGCAGCTGCAAATCCGGCCGTGCTCGACACGAAAACCATCGAACCGCCACCTCGCTGCAGCATCGAGGGAAGGACTGCTCGCGCCATCATCATTGGCCCGGTGAGGTTCACGTCGAGGCCGGTCTGCCAGACGCGATCGTCAATGTCGGCGACTGACCCTGCGGGTGAGATCCCCGCAGCGGCCACCAAGATGTCGACCTGTCCGAACTGAGAGGTCGCGGCGTCCATAGCCTGTGCGACATGTGACGGATCGGAAGTATCGCCGGGCACGGCTACGCCGCCGACTTCCCCCGCGACAGCGAGCAGAGGCTCTGGACGCCGTCCGGTCACGACGATGTGAGCTCCTTCGGCAGCAAATCGTCGAGCGGTCGCTGCACCGATGCCGGAGCCGCCACCAGTGATGATCGCTACCTTGCCCGTGAGTCGCATTGTCGATCCTCCTGACTGAGCCGTGGTGGGCCCACCCGTCCATCCTCGTCGATTCGTGGCCGCTCACACTCTTCTCCCCTGCGGGTCCTTAAGCCAGACTCACGATGTGACAGTGAACCTTCGAGTCGTCGACCTGACCCGTACGTTGGACGGGGACAGCGAACTCTGGCCAGGCACGGCACCGCTTGAAGTGGTCTCTGGCGAGTCAATCGAAAACGATGGTTCGTTCACACGGCGGGTGATCCTCGACGAGCACAGCGGAACGCACTTCGACGCTCCCAGTCATTTCGCCGAGGGTGCATGGCACGTGGCAGATGTACCCGTCGAACGGCTGGTCTGCCCACTACACGTCATCGACATCTCGGCACGCGCAAGCGACGATCCGAGCGCGACGCTGACCGTTAGCGACATCGCCGATCACGAGCAGACGCATGGCCGCATCGGCGACGGATGCGCGGTCTTCCTTCGAACCGACTGGCACGGGGCGTCGTCAGGCGATCAACTGCGCTTTCCTGGCTTCGGAGTGAGCGCCGCCAGGATGCTGGTCGAGCAGCGTTCAGTGATCGGGCTGGGCATCGACACCCTCGGAATCGACCCCGGCCACGCGACAGACTTCCCCATCCACCGTGAGGTCACCTTGCCCCGAGGGGTCTGGCACGTCGAGAACCTGACCCGGCTTGCCGACGTCCCTTCGGTAGGTGGCTGGGCCGTCATCGGGGTTCCCCGCATTGCCGGAGCGTCCGGGTTTCCAGCGCGGGTGTTCGTGATCGTTCCCACGTGACGCAGCCGCCCTCGAGTTCCCGTCGATCCAGAGCCATGCCTGCCGGAACGTCTACGCGCCTGCCTTGGCGGAGCCAGCAGGACGGCACGGCACGAAGACCAAGGTTCGAGGCATGGCCACCTCTGGGTCGTCCAAGTACGCCTCCCATGGAGGACCAGAGGCCTCCCAGTCGTTCGCAGCTAGCCAACCCTCCGCGGCCTCGTAGGCGGTGGGGACTTCGTCGTACGCCCCCTGGTGCATTACCTGGACGGCTGGCCCGGCGGGGAGCGCTGAGGCCACGACGCGACCCGCTGGCATGACTGGGGCGCTGCTGGGGAATCCAGCCTCGATGTCCATGCCCCCATCAACTGGCGCATAGCACCCGAAGGGCATGCCGTCGGGGCTCAGGCCTTGGGCAGCGAGCACCGCCATGACCTCACCGAAGGCACTGCCAAGGAACTCCGCGATCTGATCTGCCGGAACGTGTCCACGGATAACAGCTGTGGGGTGCTCCTCAAGCTCAACGCGTTCAACGTGATACTCCACTGGTCTCACTCCTCTCGCTGGGTGGACCTCAAGAGGTCCCTTGACCGGCAGGTTGCTGCTGCGTGATGCAGTGAACGTTGCCGCCGCCGAGCAGGATCTCTCTGCCTGGAACGGTCACGATGCGTCGGTCGGCGAAGAGTTGCTCGTACGCCTTGGCCGCAGCTTCGTCGTGATCGTCCTCGAACACGGGGAGTATCACGAGGCCATTTGCGATGTACGAGTTCACATACGAGCCCGCCAGTCGTTCGCCTGCAACCCGAGGTTGGACACCTGGCACTTGGTCGACGCCAGCCGCCTCATCGTCGGTGATGTAAATCGGGCCGGGCTGATGAATCAGTGTGATGTCGAGCGAACGGCCGCACGCATCGGTGGTACCAGACAGGATTCGAAGCGCCTCGGTACTGATTTCATGCTGCGGGTCTTGCTCGTCGTCCGTCCACGTGAGCATCACGCGTCCCGGACCAACGAACCGGGCGAAGTTGTCGACGTGCCCATTGGTCTCGTCGAGGTAGACGCCCTGCGGCAGCCAGATCACCTTCTGGATGCCGAGGTACTCCTGCAGATGTTGCTCGATCACCTCTCGTGACAATGCGGGGTTACGACTGCCGTTCAGCAGGCACTCTTCGGTGGTCAGGAGGGTGCCCTCGCCATCGACGTCGATCGACCCACCTTCTAGGACGAAGTCGGGGGCGTACCGCTCAACCCGCTCGAGGTCGAGGACCTTCTGGCCGACCAGGTCATCGGCGTCCCATGGGAAATAGAGACCCATCTCTAAGCCGCCCCAGGCATTGAACTTCCAGTCCACACCTCTCACCCGGCCGGAGTCATTGACGAGGAAGGTAGGACCACAGTCTCGGATCCACGAGTCATTAGTGGACATCTCCACCAGTCGCACTGCCTCTGACAGGCGCTCCCGTGCGTTGACGTACTGCCCCGCCGAGACACACACACTGACCGGTTCGGCGATCGCAATGGCCTCGGCGACTCTTGCGAATGCTGCTTGCGCAGGCTTCGCTCCGTTGCGCCAGTTGTCACTGCGTTCTGGCCAGATCAACCACGTGCCTCGGTGGTTCTCCCACTCGGCCGGCATGCGGTAACCGTCCTGTCGCGGTGTTGTCATGAGCGGGGCAGACATGTCTCCTCCTAGGAGGTCGCGTCTTGGTGCGTCTCAAGCGAGACGTTGGGGTGTAGGTCAGCGGCGTCGTCAGGGGCAATCCCCTCCAGACTCACGTCGGCCGCCAACTCTGGATGCTCGGGCAGCACCAACAGTTGTTGTTGCTGCTTCGTCGCTTCGACGTTGCGACGCCACCGCGGCGCCAGCAGTGCGAAGACGACACCGACTGCGAGCACGATTGCCATCCCGACTCCGACCTGGGTGACGTAGTCCTGGTATCCAGCGCGTGCCAGGGACGCCCCTGGCCACCACATGAAGAACACCATGGCCGCGGCAATGAAGCCGAAGACCAGAGTTGCGACGGACCAGGCACCGACTACGCCACCGGGAACTCGGTATGGCCGGTGAGTCTCGGCATCGCTGTAGCGGAGCTTGAGGAAGGCTGCAGCCATCACCAGGTACGAGATCAGGAACACCAGCGTGCTGAACGCGAAGAGGTTCCAGAAGAGCGTCTCGACCTTCGGGCTGGTGCTCAACTGCATGACCAATCCGTAGCCGACCGTAAACAACGTTCCGACCAGGGCAGTCGCTGTCGCAGCGGCCACCGGGGTGTGGAAGCGAGTGCTCGTCCGACCCAGGACGGGCGGAAGGTCGCCGCGCCGAGCTGCCTCCGCAGCTGCGCGGTTGGCTCCGATCGTCCACGGGACGAGAGCGGCGAAGAAGCAGTACAGGGCGCCGATGCCAAGCAGCATGACGGCGGCCGATGCAATACCGGAGTCTCCGATGCCGACCTCGAAGGCGCGGAACAACCCGTTGGTGCGGTTGAACGCGTCGGTCGCGACTAGCAGCAGCATGCCGATCGTCGCGATCAGGTAGAAGGCCGCGATGAGTACACCAGCGGAGAAGATCGAGCGCGGGACGTCTCGCTGCGGATCACGCATTTCCTCACTTGCCGAACTCATGAGTTCGAAGCCGAGGAAGTTGTAGACCACGACGCCAACCAGAATGTAGCTCGTGCCACTGGGCAGCATGGAGTCGCTCGTCCATTGCGTCGCCGAGCCATCCGTGAGGACATGGATCAGACCGGCAACTCCGATTGTCAACATGATCGCCACCGTCACGATGGCGGCGATGTTGGTGACCCACTTACTGGTGTCGAGCGAGATGACATTGATCAGGAAGTTGGCCCAGACCAAGGCAACGGCAATGGCGACGGTCCACCAGAACCCGACGCGGAAGTCGAACGTCTGGCGCAAGAGGGTGGCAAACATCAGGTACACCGACGGCAGCCAGATTCCAACATTGATCCAGTACCACCAGGAGACCTGGGTCCCCCAGAAGCCGCCGAAAGCGCGTTGCACCCACGAGTAGATCCCGCCGGCATCTGCGTATGTCGAACCGAGTTCGGCCGTGATCAGGCCGTAGGGAATGAAGAAGAAGATGAGTAGGACCACGGTCCAGAACAGAACCGAGGGCCCTTCCTTGGCGGTGATCGGCACCTGATTGAGGAGCATGATCGCCGCAACGCTGAACAGAATCATGTCGAACCTACGAAGTGCACCGAGCGTCTTGTTGCGCTTCGGTTGTGCACTCACCGTTGTCGCACTCATGGCTGACCTCCTTCTGAGGTCGTGGCGCTGACCTACACCGCGATATCCGCTAGGTAGCCCTGCACCAACGCTTCGTGGTGGGCCCTCACGTCCGATGATGCGTGCTCGAGTCGCGGGTACACGTACCAGGCGAGTAGACCCTTTTCGGTGTGCAGTCGGTTCTCAGACTGGTCGTAGATGATCGACTGCGGACCATCCATGACCTCGTCCACCACCTCGACACCGCGAGATGCTGGCAAGCAGTGCATGAACCGAGCGTGGCGCGGTGCGAGGGCCAGCAGGTCCGGCGTCACCTGGTAGCGCGGCATGAAGGCGGCTGTCCGGTCGGGGATCTCCTCCTCCTGACCGAACCACCACCACAGGTCGGTGTACACGAAGTCGGCATTTCTGACGGCATCCTCGACGTCCTCGGTTGCGAGATAGCGACCGCCGTAGGTTGCCTCGTTCAGCTTCACCTCGTCGATGACCTGAGGCCACTGACGTTCGATGCTGTAACGCTCGGGTCGGGCATGGATGAATGTGCCGCCCAGCATTGTCACGATCATTGCTGTCGAAGTGCACACATTCGTTGCGTCGCCGATGAACACGACCGTGAGGTCGGCGAAACTCTTATCAGGCAACTTGTGTTCGTGCATCGTAAAGACGTCACACAGTGCCTGCGTCGGGTGGTTGTAATCCGTGAGGCCATTGATGGTTGGGACGGTGGCGTACTTCGCGAACGACGTCACGGTTTCGTGGTGGAACGCTCGAATCTCGATGACATCGACCATCCGTGAGAGCACCCTTGCGGTGTCGGCGATGTTCTCCTTTTGTCCGAGGTGGATTTCCCCAGGCTTCAGGTAGAGCGCGTGTCCACCGAGCTTGGTCATCGCGACCTCAAACGAGACTCTGGTGCGCGTGGACGCCTCCTCGAAGATCATCCCGAGCGAGGCACCGCGCAACAGTTCGGGGCAGGCGCGGTGGGCGTCGGCGTCCTTCAGGAGCCTGATGAGGTGCATCTGCCTCTGGAGGCACGTCGGTCCAAGGTCTTGCGTGTCGAGGAACTGGAGTCTGGTGTCTGAGGGCATGGGTGCCACCTCCTCGGACACCACTCGACCGCAGTTCTGCTGGCAGGGGTAGCGGCGAAGGTCCTGCCATCGACGATGTTCAGAGGGTGCTGGATGACCTGATCTCCCAGGTTCCGGGAAAGCGCTCGAGCAAGTCGCGAACTGCCGCTCGTCCCACACCTGTTCGCCTCCACCGGCGGAGCACGAAGAACTCAGCCATGTGCAGATACAACTGCACAAGGCGTCCAAGCGTCTCCCGCTGTGCTGGTCTGGCTGCTTCTGTGGTGACGAGGTGGGCTGAGGTCATGTCGCAGAGCCTGCCGCTGTCCGACTCCCTCGGAGTCGGCGGTCGAACTCCGCTGAGAGCCCCACTGTCGTGAATGTGACGTTCCGGCTCTCGAGTTCAGCCTCCAGCTCAGCTAGCACCGCGGCCGCTGTCGCGTCCAGCATTGTCACGTCGTGCGCATCCATAGTCAGGGCCGTAAGCGGTCGCCCATTGCTAGCGGTCAAGGTGATGACTTGCTGACGGAATCGCCCCGCGTTGAGAAACACCATCGGTCCGTGCCAACTGAACGCTCGGTTGCTTGGCACAGGCTCAGAAGAGGTGGTGAAGCGCCCCAGCCGAGGGTGACGCGGCTCCTCGACTCCCACCCGCCAAGCTCGGAGCAGGTCGATCAGTGCCAAAGTGAGCGAGCAGCCCACCGCCAGCGCGATGGCTGGAAGAAGCCCGATGACCAGGACCGCGAAACCAGTCAAGATCGCAATCAGGGCTTCAGGTCGACGGACTCTCGCCAGTCTCGCGAAGTCGCGTGGATCGACAAGCCGCGCTACCGCATCGACAACGATCGCCGACAGCACGGCAACCGGTGCCTCGCTCAACACGTCTGTCAGCAGCAGGAGCACCGCAGCCATGACTAACGCGGCCAGGACACCGGACAGCTGCGTCCGTGAGCCAGCCCGTTCGGCGATCGCGGTTCGTGCGTAGCTCGCAGAGGCGACTACTCCGCCGGTCAAGGAGGAGGCCAAGTTGGCGGCGCCCAAACCGCGGAGGTCTTTGCTCGCGTCAACGTGGTAGCCAAGTCGCGCGGCGAAACTGCGAGAAGTGATCACCGAATCCGCCGCGATGACGAGTGCGACACCTGCGGCTGGTCCAAGTAGTTCGAGCCACTGGCTTAGCGAGATGTCAGGGACTGAGGGTGCCGGGATCCCCGATGGGATAACGCCGACCGTTGCTACCCCGTGGGCTGCGAGATCGAACAACCACGAGGCGGTAATGCCCAGGACTAGCACAACTGCGGCTGCCGGGATTAACCGAAGATGACGACGCAACAACCAGATCAACACGAGTGAAGCGACTGTGACGAGTGCGGTCGTCACGCTGATGTTGTCAAGGTTGGACAGCATCTCGACGGCGAAGTCGATGTCGTTGTCCGCTTCCCCGCTCGCGGAGTACCCGAGCATCCGCGGAAGCTGTCCGATGATCACGCTGATGGCGATGCCGGCCGTGTAGCCGACCAGTACTGGCAGTGCCAGCAGGTCGGCCAGCACACCGAGGCGCAACAGGCCTGCTCCGAGAACGATGAGGCCAGTGAGCGCAGTCAACGCCGCCGCCAACGACACGTAGTGCTCAGCTCCGGCGACGACCACTATCGGAATTGTTGCGGCGATCATCGCCGCAGAGCTGGCGTCGAGCCCGACCTTCAGGTGAGGGGACGAACCAAGCAGCGCAAACAGCACGAGAGGCCACACGCAGGTGAGTAGGCCGGCGACTGGTGGGACTCCGGCGACTGCGGCTAGGCCGATCGCTAGCGGGATTGCGGTGACCGTGACGAGCGCGCCAGCGCTCGCTTCTCTGGCCAGGTCGCTCGGACTGATGCGACGGAAGAGTCTCGGCGATTCAGGCGGCACGCATCACAAGATCACAGTTGCAACGACGAAGCACAACAGCCCTGGGTCACTTCTCGGGCGGCCCCAACAGCAACGCCAAGTACTCCGCAGGTGAGTGAGCTGGTCCCCAAGGCGTCCGGGATCGCCTGTGGCGCGGGCCAGCAGAAGGACGCCATACTTCGTCCCATGTCCGCCTGCTGCAACCCGGACGAGTACGACGCGGTGTTCTCTCGTGGATATGCCCGCCGCACGGCGCGATCGCTGCGCTCCTCCGGCCTCGATCACACGTCCGCGCAGATGGCTGACTTCATCGTTGAGCAGGGCCTCGAAGACGCCACGGTGCTGGAGATCGGTGGTGGAGTAGGGGGTCTGCATCTTGAGTTGCTCCGCCGTGGGGCGTCGACAGCGACGAACGTCGAGTTGTCGCGAGCGTACGAGGCAGAAGCGCGGCGGCTGCAGAACGAGTTAGGGCTGGCCGATCGGGTGCAGCGATGCATCCTGGACGTTGCGGCCAATCCTGGGGCCGTGGAGCGCGCCGACGTCGTAGTGCTGCATCGTGTGGTGTGCTGCTACCCGGACTATGCGGCCCTCCTAGGGGCCGCGGCTGACCGCGCGCGTCGTGTCCTTGCGTTCAGCTATCCCAAGACGCATCTGCTGAACCGGGTTCAGACAGCGCTCGAGAACGTGACCTATACGGTCAGAGGAAAGGCGTTCCGGACGTTTGTCCACTCGCCAGAGAAGATGCTCGAAGTTCTGACGCTTCATGGGTACACGACAGTTCGCAGCGGTTCGAATCGCATGTGGCAGTTTGCGGGCGCCGTGCGAATCGATAGTTGATCTCCGGCGAACGGGTTTTGTGGTGCGCGCTGGTGCTATGCGCCGCCCGCCGTCGCCGTCACCGGTAGATCAACTGGGTTGAGCGAATGAGGTCTGGGGGTTCTCCGTACACAGCGGGGCGCGTGAGTTAACGTCGAAGGCATGCGGACATTCCCTCGACGCCCTGTTCTTGCAACCGGTGTGACCCTGGTGGCGCTTCTTGCCGCCGGAGTGCCCCTCGTGACAACAACGCCCACCAGTGCAGGAACGACGACACCCTGCGGCAATACCGTCACAGCGATGAATCTCAGTTCCTCCGACGGGTTTGCCTCCGGAGGCAAGATTCGACGCTTCAACGCCACGGTTGACTTCCCGGGTCGCACGGGCTTCTACGACCAGTCGGGTCGCGTCATGGTGGGCAGGTACCCAGCCGGTTCGATGCCGACGCTGCTGAACATGCCCGTCGGTGACCGCAACACGGTTCGCTCGCAGGTCACGAGTCAGCGCCCGACTGCGCTCGCTGCGATCAACGGTGACTTCTTCGTCTATCGGACTATTCGCGGCAATGCTGTCGAGTTCTCGCGCGGACCCATGATCAAGGATGGCGTTGTTGTCCGCTCGGACAAGCAAGAGCTGAAGGTGGTGGGAGTCGACTCGACGGGGAAGCCATTTGGCGGCACCGTCGGTATCCGCGGATCGATCCGGATCGGTACCGGTCCTCGAACGTCTTTGGCTGGTGTCAACTGGGACACCGTCCAGGGCGGCGGAGTCACGCTCTACACGTCCAACTACAGCAAGCTCGCCGGGTCACCCCGTCCAGCCGGGGTCGCGGAATGGGTGATCAACGGCCGCAACAAGATTGTGGAGGTGCGCACCGCCACGATCGCCGCCTCACGTCGCGGCCTCGCGGTGGCAAGCAACACGCGCGTGTTGGCGTTCCCGTCGGCCCTTGCCTCTGTCGGGGCTGCAGGCGAAGTGGGTCAGCGTGTGCGCGTGAACATGTCGCAGTCGACCAACACCGGAGTTACCCTCAGCACCGCGGTTGGCCGCGGTTCGATCCTGGTCAAGGGCGGCAAGGCAGCCCCTGCTGGATGTGCCGCCTATGACCACTCCGCCTCAGCGCGTCCTCGCACAGTGATCGGGTGGACGCGCACCGGTCAATGGCTGAGCATTACCGTGCCAGGCAACAACATCTCCGGCACGAGTCGGACCGGAGGGTTCGGGCTTGCTAACACCGCCGCTCTCGCGAAGAAGCTCGGCATGCGGTTTGCATTCGAGTTGGACGGCGGAGCCTCAGTGACCTGGCACACCCGCAGTGCGGCAGGAACGTGGACCCGCCGAGACCTGTGGAACGTCTCCGGCGGCACCTACGAGAGGCCAGTGGCCAACGGTCTGGCGTTCATGCCTCCTCCAACTACGTAACGGCGGCAGCGGGGCGCGCCGTCGCCTACGCTGCGAGAGTGCAAACGGTTCGAGCCTCGGGAACGCCATATCAACGTGGCGCGCTGATCGGGGAAGCCTTTGCGGAGGCAACGGCGCGCTCCGTTGCCTTCAACCGCCGGTATCTAGCGAATCATGGGTTGGGCCAAGAGCAGCTTGAGTTGCTCCTCGAGCCCTACCTGCAGGCATCCGAAGCGAGAGTGCCGCATCTCGTTGATCAGGTGCGCGGTATCGCCGATGGGGCTAACCAACCGTTCATTGATCTGTTCTTCGCGAACGCGTTTGAAGAGGTATACGGGATCGTCGAGCTAGACACCGATGCCGGCGTTCCCCTCGAACGTTGCACCGACGTGGTGCTTCGCTCACCCGGCAGCACACTCCTCGGGCACAACGAGCAGTGGTACAGCGGTGACGATGGTGCTGTCGGTGTCGTACTCGACATCTCTGATGATGGGCCGGCCCTGCTCGCTCCAGTGGTTGCCGGAACGTTGCCTCTGGTCGGGCTCAACGAGCTCGGAGGTTCGTTCGGCACCATGTCATTGTCGGCAACCGACGAGCGGGCAGGCGTCCCCCGAAGCTTCGTCGCCCGAGAACTCCTCGATGCCGAGAACGTCCAGGATGCGTTCGATCGCGCCCGCATGGCCAACCGCGCTGGTGGCTACTCCTACTTGTGCGCCTTCCCTGGTGGTGATTCATGTGTCATCGAGACGACGGCTACCACAGCGGCACGTGTCCCGGTCACTGCGCACACGAATCACGCGCTCGACACCAGAGTGAGCGCCGCGTCCTGCGAACCCTCGGAAGGAAGCCGATCCAGGCTGGCCCGTGCGCGTGAGTTGGAGACGTCCGTCGCCCCGACCCTCGCCGGATGCCTTGAGTTGCTTTCCGACCACGGAGCTAGCGACCAGCAGATCTGTGTGCACCCGGATCCGGAGGATGGGGACGAAGGCTCAACGATTCTGTTCGCCATGGTCTGTGAGCCCGAGACCAGGTCGATGTGGCTGGCACCCGGGCACCCATGCGAGACGGTGGTCGAAAGGTTGGGGTTCGACGACCCGAGTTGACTTGAGTGCGGCCTAAGCCTCGAACTTGCGGTACTTGGCCTCGGAGCAGGAGTACAGGCCGAACGCAATCAGGCCCAGGGCCACGACCGTGAGTAGGACCGGTCCTGCTGGCGCTTGTGCGATCTCCAGAAGTGCCTCATCTACCCCAGAGGCGTTCGTGGGAGTAAAGGTGACGGCCGAGTAGATGATCAGGCCACCGAAGAGCGTGAAGACGACTCCACGGGCGAGGTACCCGATCTTTCCGAGCGTTCGGATGGCGCGATACGTCGTCGCACCCATTTCGTGAGTCCGCAGCTTCTTCTCGAAGTCCGTCGTCCAGCCCGTCCATGCGAGCACGATCCCGGTAATGACAACTGCCACACCGACGGCACCGATGAGCACCCGCCCACCATCGGCCTTCATGATCTGCGTCGTCGTACTCGTTCCCCCGCTCGATCCGGCATGCATCGCAATACTTGCCGCAGTCCACGCGAGC
Source organism: uncultured Actinomycetota bacterium (assembly GCA_963712425.1). GTDB lineage: Bacteria > Actinomycetota > Actinomycetes > JAHEKZ01 > JAHEKZ01 > JAHEKZ01. The sequence continues at coordinate 419,497 of CAVQHW010000002.1, forward strand.
ACGAGGTAGATCACGGTCTTGACGGTGTATAGAGCGCGCTTGCCCAGGGCCTTGGTGGAATCCTCTTCGTGTACCTGGAACGCGGCTGTCAACTGCCATAGCGCGTAGCCGATAAGGCCAAGCGCGATGACCCACAGCAGTACTGCGCCGAATGGCTGGGACGCGACCGCGTGAAATGCACCCTGTTGGCTCGCCGACCGAGCGGCATCACCGAACGCCATCTGCAGCGCGATGACCCCAATCAGGAGGTAGATCGTGCCGCGAGCTACGAGCCCAACTCGACCCAGCCGTTCGACCCAACGTGAAGAGGATGCGGCTGACACGGGAGATCGCTCGGTGAGGGTCATGATCGTGGTCTACCCACCCGGCCGCGGATCAAACCCAACTCGCCGTACCGGGCAGGATCGGCGTCTTGGTCATGATGAGCCCTTGCCAGCGGTCACTGCCGGGTGTTGACTCCGAGCATCCCCGCAGAGAGGTCGGCCATGACCCACCCACGGCGAACGATCACCATTTCCATCGCAGCGACAGCGGTACTGGCTACGGGGGTGTTGGCTGGAGGCAACGCAACCGCTTCAGCTCCGGCGGAGTTAGACGACAGCGCGCCCAGCAAGGTGCTGGTCGTTCTCTTTGATCAGATGATCCCCGAGTATGCCGACCGCTATTACATGCCGAACTTCCGCGAGTTGCGAGATTCCGGCACGAACTTCAATAGCGCCTACCTGGGCTACATGGGTTCGGAGACCGTCATCGCCCACAACGTGCTGATGTCGGGGCAGACACCTCGCAACATGGGATGGGTCGATGAGGCATACCGCGACCGCGAAGGACTCTTGAGCTCTGACACCGATCAGATGTGGATCACTGGGGAACTCACATATGACCAGTACGGCACGATCATTCAGAACAAGGGATACCCCAAGCTCGCTGACTATCTTCAGGATGCTCAACCCGGAAAGAAGTTCATCGTCGTCGGCCAAAAGGGATATGCCGTCGACTCGGCCGCCGCCGAATCCACGTACGACACTTCTGACGCCGACATTCATGTGAAGTTCAGTGGTCGCACGTCCAGCACTCCCGTTGCGGGCAGCCCTGACGCTGCGTGCAACCTCGAACTCGGCGGACGCTACCGATTCCCAGACGGCAAGAACGTTCCGTCCTATCTCACAGAGTTCTGTGGCCGCTACTACGTTCAATCTGCCGATACGTATGGCACCAGTGCTGCGTTCCCGTCGTGGATATACCCGCTTGACGGCAATCGCTTCGTTCCGGGAACCGACGAAGAGCATCTCGGTGGTGACAACTGGGTCGCGGATGCCGCGATGGACATGATGCAGAACGAGGACTGGTCGGGCATGTTCGTGACAATGGGCGGGATCGACAAGGCCGGTCACATGTGGGGCGCACAGAGTGACCGACAGTCAGTGCCCGGGTCACCCGACTACCAGTCACATGTGAAGTTCGCGGCCGAGAATGCTGACGTGCAGCTCGGCCTCATGCTGGACAAGTTGGAGGAGCTCGGACAGCTCGACGACACGCTGGTGGTGCTGACCGCCGACCACGGCGCCACCTGGGGTGAGGAGTACTACGGCAAGACGAGCCCTGGCATCAGCACAACCAGTGACACGAACTGGTACTACGGCCCCAACTCACTTCCTTCGGTGTACAACAACCCGTCACCATCGATTCAGCCATTGGTCGACACGGGCAACGTGGCCTTCTCTTACCAGTCGACGTCGATTCAAACGTGGCTGAAGGACGCATCAAAGGTAAAGCGCAATCAAGCCTTGAAGGTGATGAAGACCCTGCCGGGGGTGATGGCAACCTACTGGCGTCATGGCAACCGGTACGTGCTCAACGACAAGAACGCCATCCCGAGCGCTGAGAAGGCTTGGTTCAAGAGCACTGCGAGCGACATCGTCAACACCATGGCTGACTCCAACGGCCCTGACCTGGTCGCGCTGCTACGCGACAAGGTCAGCTATGGAGCGTATGGAGATCACGGGGGCGCCAGTGAAACCGTTCAGCGCGTCCCAATGGTCTTCTGGTCGTCAGACATGGACGCGGGCAACGACACCTCATCGACCTTTAAGACCCCCGACGTGCTGCCGACGATTTTGGAGACCCTAGGTATCGAGCAGACCTATCCGACCGATGGGCGCGCGCGTCCGCTGGGCTGAGGCCCTCGATAACGCTTACTTCGGGTTACCCCTGGGCGACGTAGCGCGTGGCCGGCACCTCGTTGGTGTTGGGTGTGTAGTCGTCAACGTAGGACTCAGTCACCTTGATCGCCGCACCGAGGCGGGCAAGGCAGCTTCGCGGAATCTTGGCCGTCCACACTTCGTTGTCGGCATTGAAGGTGAGCGTGAAGCCGCCGCAGTCGATCAGCGTGTCACCCCGCACGATGTTGGCCGCCCACGTCGCCCCGGGGTAGCACCCAGCTTCCATCGCGTATCGGGTGCCGTCGCGATCGCGAAACGCCACCTTGGCGTATTTGATGGCGCACTCGCCACCGGGCGCGTGGATCTTGAACGTCAGGCTGTTGTTGCCATTGCTGACGACGAGCTTCTCGTAACTACCTGTACCCGCGACCGTTGTAGAGGCACCGTGTGCTGCCGTACCCATCGTGATCATCAGGGCTAAAGCCGCAGTTGCGATGAAGAGTTTGCGCATTGTTCCCCCTAGGAACGGGTGCCAGGCCGTCTAGGCCTGACGTGCAGCTGGGATGCCACCGGGTGGTTGTTCACGCAACAGCCACACCGGATTGGAGACTGCCACGACCACACCGGAGTTGTTCACGACTTCGGTACGAACGAACCGAGAGGTTGAGGTGTTAATCGACAAAGTGGCCGACCCGCCGCTCAGCTGGGTCGCGGTGAAGGTGGCCACGACCTGGGTGCTCGGAGTTGGGTCACCGGTGCCGGCGTAGTCGACCGTGCCGCGCACCACACGCAGGGTGCTCCCCGCTGGCATGCCTGTGGCAACAATCATCACGTTCCGTTGAGTCACCCCAGAGACCGACGCCGAGCCCATGGGCACAGCGTTGTCCACCAGCAGGTCGAGCTGACCCTTGAAGCCTGACAACGAGGAGAGCCACGCTCGTCCGGATCGGAGCGCGTGGAGCAATGCCGGGCGAGACCGCTTGGGTGCCCACACCGAGGTCACCCAGTTGTTCGTCAAGTTCAGCCAGTTCGTCCCTGAGTGATCGTCGGTGACGCCATTGCCAGTCAAGAACAAGGCGTTGCGCGAGAGGACGTCCCACAGGCTCACGTGATGTGCCAGGTCCATGCCGGCACGACTCCGGTAGCCAACTTCGATCAAGTCACACCCGATGGCCTTATTGCCGAGGAGCGTGGCCGCCAACTGCGCTCGGTTGGCGTCCTGCGTTGCCTGCGGGAGAAGGCCAATGCTGGTGTAGCCGTACGGATGGTTGTACGACACGACCCCACCAGCGGCGTGGGCCGTCTGCACCTGCTGCTTCATGAAGTCGAGGTGGTTGCCAGTGGTCACCGACGAGTAGTCAGCCAGCGTCAGTGAGCCACCGAACCAGTTCAGGTGCGGCAAGAACTGGCCCATCTCGAGTGCGGGTTGCTGAACGACCTTTGGATACTTCGTTGCGTAGCGCTCGCGCATGCCGCGTTGGATTCGGAGTGGAATGTTGCCGCTCGTGTTCGGACGACTGAACCTCAGGTAGTCGAAGTAGCCACTTGCTTGTGCTCCCGTGCTCGACGCCGAGAGCGTGAGCTCGTTCGACGAGAAGTCGTGCTCGTCGATGTCTGGCCACAGCGCCGCGATGTCATCGCACGGGTTGACCGACACCGTCGTCCATTGGTTGGTCGGTGCGGCGAGATAGACGATTCCGAGCAACCCCTGGGTGACGCGCGTACCGGGGGGTTGACCACCGCCAAAGCGATACGACACGGAGTAGCGACCAGCTGGTCGTCCGCCCGTCGCCGGGTGATACGAGCCGCCAACCAAGAACTCGAGATAGGCGTTCGGACCGATGGAGGTGGGCATGACGTCGATCGTGAAGACCTGCCCGTACAGATTGGTTTGGTAGTTCCAGCCAGCTGGGTGGGCGTCCGCGAAGAAGCCAAGCGTGGCTAAGGAAGTTGAGGTACTCCGTGCGTCCAGTGACAGACTGCCACCGGGCACAGTGTCATTGGGCGAAGCCGGGCTCTGAACAACTTGGCCCGCGGAGTCTGCAGTCAACGAACCGACAGTCCGTCGCGTCCACTCCCATCGACCACCCTGGCCTGTCTCTTGGGTAAGGCTCGTGAAGTGAACGACCTGCTTGAAGTTCAAACCTGACATCCGGAAGTCGTGATCGGTGAACCACAGCACCTTCACGCCGTTCTTCGTTGCTTGGTCGAGGTGCTGGCTCATCGATGCCCAGCCTTCGCTGAACGACGAATGAACGTGCATCGCCATCGGGAACGGCTTGGTGCCGTCAACTCCTGGGGCTGCTTCGGCCGGCGTCAGCGCCAACGCTGGGGTCACTGCACCGACCGCGACTGCGCCGCTCGCGCTCAGAAACGTCCGCCGCGACATGCCCCGCGGAGGAGGCTCGTGGTGAGAACCAGCATGGTCATCGCACATTCCAGCAAGGTAACCCGATTCCGAACGACGTGGTGCGGCTTGTGATCTTTGGTCGAGGGGGCGTGCCAGGATTCGGGTGTGACAACGGACTCAGCGATGACACCAGCGGTCGAGCGACGCTTCGAGATCGTCTCGACGATCATCTTGTCTCTGGCGGCCTTGGCGACGGCGTGGGCCGGATACCAAGCGTCACTGTGGGACGGCATCCAGTCGAGCGACTACGGCAAGGCCGCCGGGCTGCGCACGATGGCGGCTCAGAAGGCCACCGAGGCGAATGAGTACCGGCTCGCCGATCTCACGGTGTTTGAGAACTACGTCGACGCACGACTGTCGGGGAACGAAAGCCTCACCGACTTCTATCGGACGCGGTTCCGCCCTGAGCTGGAGGTCGCCTATGAAGCGTGGGTTCAGTTGGATCCTTGGACGTCGTCAGATGCCCCGCCGAGCCCCTTAGCCATGCCCGAGTATCAACTCCAGGCCGAAGCCGACTCGCAAGAACTGCTCACGGAGGCGGAAGCCACCTTTGCCAGTGGTGAAGAGTCCAACACAATCTCAGATGTCTTCACGCTCGGAACTCTGCTGTTCGCCGCGTCGCTGTTCTTCGCCGCGATCTCAGAGCGCTTCGAAGTAGTCGGCCCCCGCGCGACGTTGGTAGGAATTTCGGCGATCGCATTGGTGGTTGGGGTCATCGTGGTGGTGGCTCAGCCCGTGACAACCGGCTAGAGGTGAGTCGGGCTAACCGGCTGCGATTGGTGGGTGACCCTCAGAGGCCTGCACCAGAACGAAACCTTGACCGGTCAGTGCGAGCTGCATGGCCTCGCCAGACCCGCGTCCGATGATGGCGCCAGCCTTGAAGGTCTTCTTCACAGATGACTGGAGCGTGGACGACCACGCCACGGCCGCTTGCATATCGACGAACGTCGGCTGGTCGACGTTGAGGAGCACAGGAGTTCCGTAGACGGTGATAACCAGCGCCCCGTGACCGGTGAACGTCGTGTTGAAGAGGCCCCCAGACGCCATCGAGGCACCTTCGACCCGCTTGATATCCCACTCGAGCGAGCTCTCGAATGCCATGACATTGGCGCCATTGACGGTAAGTGAGTCACCCTCGAGGTAGATCACCCCAAGCTCGTCGGCGTTGTCAGCGAGGAAGACGTCACCGCTGCCGCTGACCTTCATGAGTGACATTCCCTCGCCGGTGAAGGCCTTCTTCAAGAACTTGCTCATGCCTCCGCTGCCCTCATAGTCGAAGTCGACATCGCCCTGATAGGCGACCATCGACCCCTGTTTGGCGTAGAAGAAGCCGCTTGTGCCCGACAGTCGCACTTTCAACATTCGGGAGTTCTGGAGGGCAAAGGCGCCCGTCTCGGTGTCTGCTTCGGTATTGGCGAACATGTGGCTGCGCATGAATCCACCCAACCACACCCTGGGCAGATCCCACACGGTTGCGGCAGGGACCGATACGGTGCCCCGTAGGTACTGCCGAGGAGGATCCATGTCTGACGTAAGCCCACCACCGCCGCCACCACCACCGCCGCCGGGGGAGCCGCCCAACTACGGCACTCCGCCTGCTGGGGCCGGTGGAGGAGATCTAGAAGCCGGTGCAGCCATCTCGTATGGGTGGAATGCACTGAAGAGGTACTTGGGGCCCTTCGTCCTCATCGCGCTGGTCATCTTCGTTGTGCAGGCCGCATTTTCTGCGGTCGGCTTGGCGTTCGACAACTACTGGCTGCGCATGACGTGGAACATCGTCACCTGGGTGGTGGGGCTGATCCTTGCGATGGGCCTCATTCGCGCTGCGCTCGCTGTCCTTGACGGGCGTGAGCCAGAGGTTGGCATGCTCTTCAAGACCGACCGACTCGGCGCGTATGTGATCGCCTCGATCCTCGTCGGCATCTTGGGCGGTATCGGGCTGATCCTCTGCATCATCCCCGGACTGATCGTGTTCTTCCTGTTCGCCTTGTACGGGTACGCGATTGTCGACGGTCGAACGAACGACGCCATCGACGCGATGAAGATGTCGTACCAACTTGTGACCAAGCATGTGGGTGCGCTGCTGCTGCTCTTCATCCTGTGCTTCCTCATCAACATTCTTGGTGTGTTGCTCTGCTTCATTGGTCTGCTGTTCACCTACCCCATCACTGCAGTTGCCATCGCGTACGCGTGGCGCAAGATCAGTGGTGGTCAGGTCGCTCAGATCGCATAGGCTCACAAAGCGCTACAAAGCAACGAAGAGCGGCCCGCCTCTGGCGGGCCGCTCTTCGTTGTCAGGTCTCGAGTGTCGCTAGCTGATGGACGCGGTGTAGATCCCCTGGATCGATGAATCAAGCGTGGCATTGAACTCTGCGTCACTCTGCTGAGCCGACAGGCCCTCGGTCAGTGCTCGCGAGAAGCTGGCGATCACGCCAGTGTTCTTCGCCAGCAGAGAGTTCGCGTCGTCTCTGCTGTATCCGCCTGATAGTGCGACTACCCTGACGACCCTGGGGTGAGCCACGAAGTCTGCGTAGAGGTTTGCCTCTGTCGGCAGAGTGAGCTTGAGCATCACGTCCTCGCCATCAGCGAGTGCGTCGAGGCGCTCGGTCAGTGAGCTCTTGAGGAGTGCCTCGGCCTCCGCCTTCTGAGTGCTGTTGATGTCGACCTCGGGTTCGATGATCGGCACGAGGCCCGCGTCTGTGATCTGTCTCCCGATCTCGAACTGTTGGTCAACGATGCCGCGCACCCCCTTTGGGTCGGCAAGCTTGATGACTGAACGCATCTTCGTGCCGAACACGCCATGAGACTTGGCTTTGCCGAGCACTACATCGAGGTCGGGGATTGGCTTCATCACCTGGACGCCGTCGGCCTCGTCTGCCAGGCCCTTGTCGACCTTGAGGAAGGGAACGACGTTCTTCTCTTTCCACAGGTACTCCGCGGAGCCCATTCCCTCGATCTGACGGTCCATCGTCATCTCGAACAGGATTGCTCCGAGAACGCGATCCCCACCAAAAGACGGGCTCGTGATGATTCGACTGCGCATCTGGTGCATGAGGTCGAACATCTCTGACTCACTGGTGTACGCCGACTCTTCAACGCCGTAGAGCCGCAAGGCTTTGGGGGTGCTTCCGCCGCTCTGGTCGAGCGCGGCGATGAATCCCTTACCGGACTTCATCTTCGCGTACATCGTGTCGTCCACTTGGACCTCCCGGTGATGCGCAGACAAGGGCGGGCCGCCCTGGCTTCTAACCGTACCGTCGTCCCGCGCCAGTACGGCGAGAAGGTGATGAAGCGACCTACTCCTTGAGCCCCAGATTGGGTAGCACCCGGTCGAGCCAGCGCGGGAGGCGCCAGGTGTAGCTACCGAAAAGGCCGAGCAAGGCTGGCGCGAGAATCAAGACCAAACTGGCGGCGAGGAACACCGCAACCGACAACCCAACACCGAACTGCTTCACTGTCGGGTCGCCGTTGAGCACGAAGCTCCCAAAGACGCAGATCATGATGAGAGCAGCGGCGCTGATCACGCGCGCGCTCCCCGCCAGACCCGAGGCCACCGAGGGTCGCGGATCAAGCCCCTTCTCGCGAAAGGCGATGATGTGGCTCACGAGGAATACCTCGTAGTCCATGGACAGCCCAAAGAGAATCGCAAACATCATCAACGGCACGTAGCTGGCGATCGGGACGGTGCCCGACGGCGCGTCCAACCCGACGAGCGACAGACCCCAACCCCACTGGAAGACCGCAGTGAGGACGCCGAACGACGCAGCAACTGACAACAGATTCATGATCGCGGCTTGAAGCGGGACCAGTAGCGACCGGAACGCGAGCAGCAGCAACAGGAAGCTCAGGGCGAGAACAGTGGCGACGACAAGTGGCAGTCGTTCTGAGATCTTGCTGGCAAGGTCTACGTAGCTGGCGGTGTACCCCCCGACGTATGACCGAACTCCATCGTCATCAACTTCGGGTAACACGTCAGCGCGAAGTGTCTCGACCAGCGCTGCGGTCTCATCGGAGGCAGGTGGCGTCGTCGGCACGGCATTGACGACAAGCGCGTCTCCGGCCTTCGATACCTGGGGCGGCGTCAGGGCGTCGACACCTGATGTCGCGAGTAGGGCTTGCTGTAGCGCCACAACACGTGGATCGGTGGCGCGATCGTCACCGCCTGCGGCCGTCAGCTCTCGGGTGAGCTGTCGCTGCAGCTTCTCGGCCTCGCTCTGCTGTTGCTCGGCCTTCTTCTTCCGCTGCTTCAGTTGGTCAGCCTGCCGCTGCAGCTCCGCCGCCTGTTGTTGCAGGGCAGCGCTCTGGCTCTGCAGGGAAGTCGCTTCCGCCTGCAGCGCAGCACCCTCTGCTGTGAGTTGGCGACGCTGGTCGCGCAGCGATGCCGCCTGTGCATTGAGCGCGTCCGCCTGTTCCTGAAGCTGCTCAGCGCTTCGTTGCAACGCTTCGGCTTCGCGCACGAGTTGCTTGCCTTGTCGCTCTAGCATCTCGGCGCGATTGACTAGTGCGGCCTCTCGCGCTTGCACTCGTCGCAGGCGGGCCTCAAGCCGCTCAGTTCGATCGGGATTGGTGCTTTCGTCGATCCGTCGTTCGATGAGGCCCTCGCGCGCTCGGACGACGATGAGTGCTTCGGCAGTCCTCCGCGCCTCCACGGCGAGTTGTTCGGCTTCGCGTTTGAGTTGCGCCTTAGCGCGTTGCAGCTCGGCTTGTTGCTGCAGCAGCGAAGCCTCGTCGGCTTGTAGCGCGGCCGCCTGCTCCTCAAGCAGCGCCTGTTGCTGAAGAAGCTGGCTCTGTTCTTCCTGTAGCTCGGCGGCCTCTGACTCAAGCGTTGCTTGGTCGCGCTCGAGCTGGGCTTGTTGCCGCTGTAGCTCGCGCTTGTCGGCCGTCAGTGACTTCTGCTCCTTCTCAAGCTTCCTCTTGAGCGCGGTTGCCTTGTTGTACTGCTTCTCGTACTTCGCGCTTGGAGTGGCCGGCGGCGAGAGTGTGGTGGCCACCAACAGCGGGCCGTTGTAGCCGACACCCAGATCCGGCTGTGACGAGGTCGTAGGCACGTCGCTCGGTCGTCGACGTCGGGTGTCACGGAGATGTCCTCTTGTCCGAGCTCCAGCGAGAAGATCGGGATGATCAGCGGAGTGAGAACAGCGACAGCACCCACGATGGCGAGCACTGGGTGGCGCACCACGCCTCCGGCCCATGACTCCCAGAAACCATGGCCGCCTGACGTCGGTCGGCGCTGTAGGAAATGGGGAAGTGCGAGGCGATGAATCCCTCCGCCGACGATCGAGAGGAGCGCGGGAAGCAGGGTGATGGCGCCTGCCACCGCCAGCAGCACAGCAACCGCTGAGGCCAGGCCGATGGATGTCACCAAGGGGATGTCGGCGATCGTCAGACACAGTAGGGCGATGATGACGGTGCTGCCGGCAAAGACGATCGCGCTGCCAGAGGTGGCGACCGAGTGGACGATGGAGTCGCGAGTCTCCATCCCGCTGGACAGTTGGTCCTTGTGCCGCGTGACAAGGAACAAGGCGTAGTCGATGCCTACGCCGAGCCCGATCATGGTCGCGACCGTTGGCCCGATGCTGGGGACACCGAACAGATGCCCCATGAGCCCAATGATGGAAAGCGCGCACGACAGACCGAGGACCGCGACGAGGATCGGCAGACCCATTGCCACGAGGCTGCCAAGCACGATCGTGAGAATCACCATTGCCGCCGCCAGGCCGACGACCTCGCTGCTTTCGGTGGCTGGCTCACTCAAACGGCTTCCGATCGAGCCTCCGGCCTCGACCTGAATGCCCGCCTGCTCTGCTGGTTGCCTGGCTGCGTCCAAGATCTCGGCGGCGAGCGCCTCGTCGACCGAGCCCGAGTCGACAGTGAGTAGTACCGGGGCGTACCCCGTGGCCTTGTCCGTCGAGATGAGCCCCGCGCTCTGCCCTTGCTGGGACACCGGGTTCAGAACGCTGTAGACCTCGTCGACGCCACGTAACCCTTGGATCGCCTCCTTCATGGCGCTCTTGTGGGCGTCGTCTGTGAGGGAACCGTCTGGCGTGTAGAAGACGATGGGACTTGTGCCGTTCTGCTGCGGCGGAAAGCGCTTCTCCAGAACGTCCGTCGCGCGTTGGCTGTCGGTGCCTGGTAGGGACAGATCGTTGTTCGTCTGCGCGCCGAACACCTGGACCGCAGCGGCCAGCAACAGGGCGAGGAGGATCCAGACACCAAGAACCCACCAGGCGTGGCGCGCACTCAAGCGGCCAACGCCACCCATCAAGCCCGTCATCGAGAGGGAGGCTACTGCCTCGGCTCTCACCGAACGAGCGTTGCTCCCCACTCTTTGGCGCGTGAGAGTTCGCCATCGACAAGGTCGCCGGTCGTCCCGGTGACATAGAACGTCTCGGGACGTGCGACATGGTGGAGCCCACGGTGCCGAAGTTTGCGATCGGCCGCGTGAGCAGCGGATCCTGGCAGGTGAGGTTTCACCACCTTGGTATCGAAGGTCGCGACTGGTACGTCATCGGCAATCGCCACGTCGGCGATCCACTCTCGGATTCCGGGTTGGGCGGCCTTCTCGGAGTCTGCTCCTTGGTTGACCGCGGACTGTCGGGTGTTCGCCCTCGTCATGCTGAAGGCGTGGGTCGGTCCGCCGACGACCAGTAGATCGACATCGTGGGTGATGCTGTGAGGAGCGTCGGTCACCTCAACGACTCGGACGCCACCCCGCTCGCTGAGACCCTCGGCCACCGCATTGGCAACAGCCTGGGTGTTTCCGAACATCGATTCGAAGACGACGAGTGCGTTCATGAAATCACTCCTTCCGGCCCCCACGGCAAGCATGCGCTCTAGTCTCCTGACTCGGTAGGGCCCATAGACCCAAGTGCGCCGGAAGCTCACCCGTCAAGGGTGTACCGAGAGCGCCCATTCCTGACTAAGGTCACGTCACGGGCCACCTCTCGAGGCCACCTCGAAACTCAGTGAAGGAGTTGTCGTGGGACTGCGCGACCGAAAGGACGTCACCACACGAACCTTTCGCATGCGCGAGAAGGTCTTCGCAGTCGGTGATGACTATTGGATTGAGGACGAGGCCGGCCAGCGTGCTTTCAAGGTGAACGGCAAGGCACTCAGGCTGCGCAAGACCTTCGTGCTCGAAGACCTAGGCGGGGCTGAGCTCGCCATGATCCGAGAGAAGAAGCTGTCCGTTCGAGACACCATGGTGGTGTCCGTCGGCGGTCACGACGTCGTGGTCCGCAAACGTCTCTTCGGTATCCGCGATCGGTTCATCGCCGAGGTTGACGGCGGTGGTGAGTACACCGCGAAGGGCAACTTCGTTGACCATGAGTACGAGATCGAGCATGACGGCGGTAACGTCGCAAAGGTGTCAAAGAAGTGGTTCAGGGTTCGAGACACCTACGGCGTTGAGGTCATCGGCGAACAAGACCTTGCCCTCATTCTTTCCATCACGGTGTGTATAGACCACCTTTCGCATGATCGGCCAGGTTGACCTACCCGCGTTTCATCCCTTCAGAAAGGCTTCTGATGCTCCACGTTCGTCGCTCCGACAAGGACCAGCCGATCGATGAGTTGTTCGCGTCGTCAGATGTGTCTGTCGTCTTGCCGAAGTACCGCATGCCCGAGGGCGAGCAAGACCCCCGGCACGCTTACCGAGTAATTCGGGATGAGTTGATGCTTGACGGCAACTCTCGTCAGAACCTTGCGACGTTCTGCCAGACCTGGGTGGAGCCAGAGGTTCATGCCTTGATGGACCACACGCTCGACAAGAACATGATCGACAAGGACGAGTACCCGCAGACTGCTGAGCTTGAAGAGCGATGCGTGCACATGTTGGCCGATCTGTGGAACGCACCAGATGCGGCGCACACGATAGGTACGTCAACGACTGGGTCGAGCGAGGCCGCGATGCTAGGTGGAATGGCCTTGTTGTGGAAGTGGCGGGCCAAACGTCGCGCCGAAGGTAAGCCGACCGACCGACCCAACCTCATCACCGGCCCGGTACAGATCTGCTGGCACAAGTTCACCAGGTACTGGGACATCGAGCATCGCGAGATCCCCATGGAGGGTGACCGCTTGATCATGACGCCCGAGGAGGTGCTGTCTCGGGTCGATGAGAACACCATCGGTGTTGTGCCAACTCTGGGCGTCACGTTCACAGGTGATTACGAGCCAGTCCATCAAGTGAACGACGCACTCAACGAGCTGCAGACATGACACTGGCCTCGACATCCCGATCCACGTCGACGGTGCGAGCGGCGCCTTCCTTGCCCCCTTCACGGCACCTCGTCTGTGCCTGGGACTTTCGGCTGGAACGCGTGAAGTCCATCAACGCCTCCGGTCACAAGTTTGGGTTGGCGCCACTTGGCGTTGGGTGGATCGTTTGGCGCGATAAGGAAGACCTACCGGAAGAGCTCGTCTTCAACGTGAACTACCTCGGCGGAAACATGCCGACTTTCGCGCTCAACTTCTCGCGGCCCGGGGGCCAGATCGCCGTGCAGTACTACAACTTTCTACGACTGGGTCGAGAGGGGTATCGCAAGATTCACCAGCGTTGCCATGACATCTCGATGTGGCTCGCCGAGGAGATCGACAAGCTCGGACCGTTCGAGATCTTGACGAACGGAGACCCACAGCGGGGAATCCCTTGCGTGTCATGGAAGCTAAAAGAGGGCGTCGATCACGGGTTCACGTTGTTTGACCTGGCAGATCGGTTGCGAACCAAGGGTTGGCAAGTGCCTGCCTATACGCTCCCGGCGAATCGCCAAGACCTCGCCGTCCAGCGCATCCTCGTGCGGCATGGATTCAGCCGCGACCTCGCTGACCTGCTGATGGCGGACTATCGGGACGCTCTTGCTCACTTCGACCGGCACCCTGTGAGCGCACCGCTCACCGAGGCGGAGGCGGGCGGGTTCACGCACTGACCCGGCTCCGGTTGCGAATCTGGAGCGCCACAAAGGGGAACACCGCAACTGACAACGCACCGGCGCCGACCAGGGCGGCCGCATTCTCGGGAAGCATCGTGCCGTTCGTTACCCCGATCTCCGTGAGAGCCACGATGAGTGGCAATCCGGTGGCAGCGAGAAACACCATCTGCCACGACTCTGACCTGGTGAGGGTGTGCCGGTAGACGAGAAGTGACGGCAGTCCGCGTACCGCGAGCATCAAGGCAAAGAACACCAGTAGCCGGAGCGGGTTCTCGGCTATCGAGACGACGTCGAGACCCATGCCAGATGAGACGAAGAAGATCGGGATGAAGAAGCCGTACGCGATCGCGTCCAGCTTTCCCAGGAGTGCCCACTCGGCTTCGTCGCTGCGTGCGTCTGTTCGGCGAAGGACCATCCCAGCCAAGAATGCCCCGAGCACGATGTCGAGGCCAAAGTCTGCGGTGATGAGCAATGCACCGAGCAAGAGGGTGATGGTCCAACGCAGCACCGACTGAGACGTGTCCTCGGCCGTCGCGCTCACGATGTTTCCGATGCGCGAACCGTCGAACCAGGCGGGAACCCGAGCCGCGACCCATGCAGCAAGCACGACGACTGTGATCGCGACCATCGAGTGCCAGGAACCGCCGGCGCCCAAGAAGATGGCGATGGCCAGCACCGGCCCCAACTCACCCACCGCTCCCACCGCAAACATGTTCTCCCCGAAACGTCCCGACAGCATGTTGTTATCGCGCAGGATCGGTAGGAGAGTTCCCAGCGCGGTTGTCGTGAGGGCCAAGGCCACTGGAATGAAGTCTTTGACGAATCCGACGCTCTCAAGGACTGCGACGACGAGAATCGCAAGGACGACCGAGATCGCCCAACCTCGGAGTGCGAGAGCTCCTGGGCGCTGGCGCAGCAGCAAGGGCGGTAGCTCGAACCCTGCGAGGAGGAACAGAAAGCCCAGGCCCATGTTCGAGAGCAGCTCAAGGTCGCTCCGCTGAGCTAGGTCGAGCACCTCTGGTCCGATCAAGATTCCGCCAACCAGCAGCAGCACCACCTGCGGAATGGCGATCGGAAGCAACTTCACGAGGAGCGGTGCCAACGCGGCTACGAGCATGACCACGAACAGGGACTCCAACTGCTCAACCACGTTGAATCCTCACGTCGACAGATGCATGCGGGCATGATCTTGCAGGGCGGCGGTTCATGGAGCAAGAGTTGCCGTGCTCAACAGGGCACCACCGGTGCCGTAGAGCCTGACTAGGGAGCGGTCGATGACGAGGTTCTGGGACAGGCGCCGCCGCGAGCACATGCTGGCCGCGTCGCTGTCGGGGCGCGACCCGCACGACCGACGGGCGCACCTCGTGGCAGCGATCGGCAACTACCTCGTCACGTGGCTGGTCCTGTGGGTCACCATCGAGCTCTCACCGGGGATCGACGCGGAGTACCGCTGGTCGATCCCCCTCGCGGCGCTGCTGTTCTCGTTGTTTGGGCCGGTTGCCCAAGCCCTGTTAGCCCGCGGTGCCCTGTTGCTGGGTTGGATTGGCGCGATCTTCGTGGCGCTGTTCGCCAACGCCATCGTGATCGACGTCATCTTGAACCTCACGCCAGGAATCACAGTCGGGAACTTTTGGGAGACCTTTCTAGCGTCGTGGCTCTACGCGGTGATCGCGGCGGTCGTCACCTGGGTGTTCTCGGTGAACTCCACCAACTACCTATTGGTGCATGCGGCACGAATGAGCATGGGCGAGATGCCGGACAAGAAGTTCGATGAGCCGGGAGTGCTGTTCATCCAGCTGGACGGCGTGCCAGAACCGGTACTGCGATGGCATGTTCAAGCGGGCAACGTGCCAACAATCAGTCGCTGGCTACGTGACGGCAGTCATCGACTCGATGAGTGGATCACGGCTCTGCCGTCGACGACTCCGGTCAGTCAGGCAGGGATTCTGCACGGCAACAATGACAACATTCCGGCGTTCCGGTGGTTCGAGAAGAGCCGTGGTGAGTTAGTGGTGGCCAACCATCCACCAGATGCCGCGCTCATCGAGTCTCGGGTGAGCAATGGGCGCGGGCTGCTAGCTGACGATGGAGTTAGCATCAGCAACCTCTTCTCCGGTGATGCACCGGTCTCGCTTCTGACGATGAGCGGCATGAAGCAACCTCGACAAGGGCTCGGCCCTTCTCGGTCGTACGCTGCGTTCTTCACACACCCAGCCGGCCTGGTCAGGGCCATCGTGCTCACCCTCGCGGAGATGGGCAAGGAGCTGTACCAGTCGCGCCAACAGGTGCGTCGAGGCATCGAGCCAAGGATTCGGCGGCACGGAAGCTACGTGTTGCTGCGCGCTGCGACGAATGTCTTGCTGCGAGACCTCAACACGGCCCTTGTGGTCGAGTCGATGATGCGAGGCGCAAAGAGCATCTATGTCGACTACGTCGACTATGACGAGATCGCACACCACGCTGGGGTAGTGCGACGCGAGGCGACCGACTCCCTGTTTGGCCTTGATCGTGTCGTCGGTGCCCTGGAGCGCGTTGCGGCGTCAGGGGTGCCTCCCCGCGACTACCAGATCGTGCTCGTGTCTGACCATGGGCAGAGCCAGGGAGCAACCTTCCTGCAACGCTACGGGCTGACACTGCAACAGCTGATCGAGCAACTGATGGGTGACTCGGCGAAGTCCTCGGCTGCGGTCTCAAGCATTGAGGCGTGGGGACGCGTCAACGTTCTGATCGGACAGGTCTCACAACAGGGCTCGGTCACCGGCAAGATGGCTGAGCGTGCCGTCCGGCACCGAGACGAACACAGTGCACTCGGTCCGGTTTCGTCCGACAAGGACGCGGCCCGTGAGGACGGCGCCCTCCCCGAACTCACTGTCATCGGTTCGGGAAACCTCGGGGGTGTGTGGTTTCCCCGGATGCCAGGGCGCCTGTCGGCGTCCTCGATCGAAGCTACCTACCCAGGTCTCCTGGCTGGCCTCGTCACCCATGAGGGCATCTCCTTCATTGTGGTCGCATCTGACGAAGGGCCAGTCGTCATGGGTGAAGAGGGAACACTTCATCTGCAGTCAGGGGCGGTCAGCGGTCGCGATCCGCTTGAGTCGTTTGAGTCTCACGCGCGCGAAGACCTACTTCGAATCGCGAGCTTCGCGGACGCCCCTGATATCTACATCAACTCGCTGTGGGACGAAGCCACCCAGGAAGTCGCCGCCTTCGAAGAGCTCGTGGGGTGCCACGGCGGTCTCGGCGGTTGGCAAACCCAGGCAATGATCGTTCACCCGGCTGGCTGGTCGATCGACGACGACCTCGCCGACCCGGAAGGGCGGTTGTGGGGAGCCCCTAACGTCCATCGCCAGTTCGTTCGGTGGCTCGAGGGCGTGGGACATCGAGGTGACCTGACCTGACCTCACCTGACCTGACCGGTCAGATCAGGCCCGTGACGAATTGGAGTGGGTGGGTGATCGTCACCGCCGCACTTCTATGCCACGATAGGCGGCGGTCGGACGCCAGCGGGGTGCCCACCGTCAGAAGGGCCCGACGTTGAGTTTCTGGGACATCATTTGGTTCATCATCGTGACGTTCGCCTTTGTGGCGTACCTCATGGTGCTCTTCTCGATCCTGTCTGACCTGTTTCGCGACAAGGAGACCGGCGGCTTCGTCAAGGCCGTGTGGGTGATCGCGCTGATCTTCGTTCCGTTCCTCACCGCTCTGATCTACCTCATTGCTCGCGGGCACGGAATGGCCGAGCGCAATGTCAAGGCCGCCGAAGAGATGCAGCAAGCGCAGACCGCCTACATCCGCGACGTCGCTGGCAGTTCTCCAGCCGACCAGATTCACAAGGGCAAAGAACTTCTCGACGCCGGCGCGATATCACAAGCTGAGTTTGACGCCATCAAGGCCAAGGCACTCGGTTCCTAAACAACTCCCCAGCACCTCATCGAGCGGAGGAAGACATGTCGCAGGACAACTACAGCGGTGGCGCGGTGGCCTTGACCACCTTTGCCAGCGTCATCTTGATGATCGCGGGAGTCTTTCAGTCACTCGCGGGACTGACGGCCATCGTCAACGACGAGGTGTTTATCACCACCGAGGACTACCTCGTTGAAGGCAGACACGAGTGCCTGGGGCTGGGTACACCTGCAGCCTTGGCGTCGTCTTGTTCCTCGCGGGGTTGGGTCTGCTTGCAGGGCGCGGTGTGGGCTCGCACCGTTGCTGTCGTGCTGGCGTCACTGAGCGCGATCGCCAACTTCCTGTGGCTGCCCGTTCAGCCCTGGTGGGCGATCATCATGATCACGCTCAACATCTTCATCATTTGGGCTGTGACAGCGCACGGGCGCGACATCACCAAAGTCTGACCGGCTAGCAACCACTCAAGGAGACACAGATGAGCGAAGGCTCACTCGACGAACTCGGCCCGATCGACTACGTAGTCGTCGAGTTCCCGGGCAACCGCATGACCGGTGAAGGGCTCCCGATCCTGGTAGACCTCGTCGACCGAGGCGTAATCCGCCTGATCGACCTGGTCTTCTTCAGCAAGGGCGCCGATGGGTCTGTCACGGTGATCGAGTTGACCGATATCGACGGTGACGGCGAACTGGATCTCGCGGTCTTCCAGGGTGTCTCCACCGGTGTTGTTGGCAACGATGACATCAACGAGGCGGCCGGGGCTGTCGAAGCAGGCAGCTCCGCCGCACTCATCGTGTACGAGAACACCTGGGCAGCGCCGTTCGCTGCGGCCGTGCGCCGAGGTGGTGGGCAGCTCGTCGCCTTCGGACGCATTCCGGTGCAAGACCTCGTGGACGCGCTCGAGGCGCTCGACTAGTTCTGTGACCCCCACGGCGACACGACCAAGGAGACTCTGATGCCAGGACTTATTCGCGGGGTAGCCCGCACTGCGGTGATTGCAGGCACGGCGACAGCGGTGTCCAACAACGTGTCTCGACGACAGGGAAATCGCTGGGCTCAGCAGGGGCAACAGCAAGCAGCTGAGCAGCCTGCTGAAGCCGCACCCGCTCCCCAAGAAGACAACATCTCCAAGCTCCGCGAGCTCGGTGAGTTGCATGCTCAAGGCATTCTGACCGATGACGAGTTCGCAGCTCAGAAGGCGAAGCTACTCGCCTGACGCTTGTCCATTCGTGCAGAGTTAGGAGCGCGCCCGCGGTCTTGGCTTCAGCCGAACGGTGGGTAGTTCTGGCGCTGCCAGTGGCTCGAGGTCGTCGTCTGTGACCGTGCCAAACCGGCGTCCCGCATGCCAGTCCTCGCGGAACTGAACGATCTCGTCGTGGTCGCGACCCACAAAGTTCCACCACATCAGAATGTCTTCATCGAACGGCACGCCTCCCACGAGCAATAGTCGCGTGGTCGTGCTCACCCGTAGTGCCAGGTCGTCGCGGCCTGATGGCGTGTAATGCAGTGCCCCCCTCGGAACCTGTGTGCCATCTATCCATGCGTCGCCATCGAGTGGAAGCACGCCGTGTTCGAACTGCCGGTCAAGGGTCACGCGCTCGGTTCCACCGCTCATGAGCAGCTCGGCGCACACCAGTGGTGAGTATGTTGCTGCTGGCGAGGTCACACCAGACAGTGACCCCATGAGCACGTGCGTGTCGAGGGATCCCGACGTGACTCCTGGTGGCGAGGCGTGGTGCTCGAAGTGTGGGTCTTGGTGGCGGTGCTCCTCTGACAGGGCGACCCACAGCTGCACGCCGTGAATCTCGCCCGCTCCATGGGAGTACTCCGAGTGTGCGATGCCACGCCCGGCAGTCATGAGGTTGAGGGCACCTGGCTGGATGCGCTGAATCGACCCGACGCTGTCACGGTGATCGATCTCTCCGGTGACCAACCACGAAACCGTTTGCAAGCCACTATGAGGGTGTGGTGGCACGATCATCGGGTGGGCGTCAGGCCCGCTCGTCGTCGTTGGTCCGTAGTGGTCGATGAAGCAGAAGGCGCCAATCATTCTGATGTCGCGATGCGGCAACGTGCGTCGGACCATCATCGCTCGTGGCCCGCCGAGCGGAACCTCCCGCGGGTGCAGAGTCGTCGCTGAGGGCACGACGCTTCAGTCGTTCACGTACTGAGCGAGTCGAGATACGTGGAGATCCGATCGTCGGACCACTCGTGCTCGAGTTGCTGTGATACGCGAGCGGCGACGCTGGTCGGATCACCGTCAGCTGTTGTCCAGTCCGACCGAACCCAGCCGGCAAGGTATTCGTCGCTGCCGACGTCTCCGAGCCGCATCGCCGCCTCATCGATGGCTTCCTGGAGCCGCGGAGCCAACTGCACTTTGGTGACCTCGTCGCCGTCCTTGGCGACGATCATCGACGGAATGTCACGCCACGAGGTGATCTGATATTCAGCCATCCCGGGAGCCTAGCCACCGGTCACCCTCGAGGCTTGAACGCCCCAACTCTGTCACTGGTGATGCCGGGGAAGATGGTGGAGATGGAACCTGCTCCGCAGCGCTTCTCCAGCAGTTCGGCGAGGACGTTGCGGTAGTCGGTGGTACCGGCAAGATCTCCATCGACGAGGTCTGCCTCAGCGAGCCCTGGCCACTGACCGTGTACCTGTCCACCTCGTACGCCAGCGCCGAGCATCAGCACTGCTTGGCCGTGACCGTGGTCGGTGCCACCGGATCCGTTCTCTTTGAGTCGGCGCCCGAACTCCGACAGTGTGATGACGGTGACGCGACCCATCGCGCCTCCGAGGTCGGACGCGAAGGCATCCAGCGTCTTGGCCAACTGGCTGAGGTGACTGCGCAGCCAGCCGCTGCCGACTGTCCCCATGCCGGCGTGCATGTCCCACTCGCCGAAGTCAACACACGCGATCTGCAAACCAACATCTGCTTTGATCAGTCGTGCCACGTCGCGCATGGCATTGCCGACCTCGGTCTTGGGATATGGCGCAGACCCTTGGCGAGGTCGGTATCCATCGCGCTGGAGGTCGGCTGCGGTGTTGACAGCCTGCACCGCTAGTTTCGCTGGCGCCGCCAGGAGCGCAGGGGCCTCGTCGTTCATGCCCATCAGGGCGCTGCGCCACTTGGTTCGCTCACGTGCGTTGTCGACCTGCGCGAGTGTGAACGAGTCGACAGAGAACATTGAGAGTTCGGGAGTGCCGCCACTGAATGACGCTGGTGGTCGGTTCGCACCCACCATGACACCTCGGTAGGCACCACTCGCGGTTCTGAGGCCGAGCGTGCGGTCTAACCAACCGGTACGAAGGGCAGTTCCGGGTGCGGCTCGCTCCATCTCACCCATGGCAGCAAAGTGTGAGCGGGTCGGGCTCTCCATACCTACGGCATGAATCACACCAAACGTTCCGTTGTTCCAGTACTTGTGAAGTGGCTCGAGCGCGGGATGCATGCCGAACGTGCTGTCCAACTGCAGGAGCCTTGATTCTGGGATTCCGATGTTGGGTCGTTCAGCGTGGTAGCGAGGCTCGCTCGTTGGCACGATCGCGTTCAAGCCGTCGATGCCCCCGCGAAGTGAGAGAACAACAACCACGTCCCCGTTGTAGCTGCCTTCAGCGAAGGCCAACCGGGTCGCGAGACCTTCAGAAGCGAGCCCGACGCCAGCCCCTACCGCCGCAGCACGCTTCAGGAGGGAACGCCTGCTGATGTTTCCGGTGTTGGCGGGTCCCTGTTCGCAGTCGCATCCAGTGTGTTGGTTCATCGCTACCTCACTCCGTAATAGGGGGAGTCGAGGATGAGCGCGACAGCTGGCGACATCCGGTGTGTGGCGCCTGCATCTCGCTTGTCGAAGGGATCATTGGCCCGCACCTCGAGGAAGTCGAGGATGACCTTCTTGTGACGGTCCTCCAGAGTTCGAAAGACCAGGGTGCGTGCAAGGGCGTCGATCATCGCGCCCCAGGTCTTGGGTAGGCGCGCGGGTAGCAGTTCGCGAAGGGGTGGCTGCGGTAGCGCGTCTGCCGCCCAGTGCGCCGCGAGCGAGTAGTGACGGTTCCATCGGTTGAGCGTGGAGCCCGCTGACAGCCACGACGTCGCATCGTCGGGGTAGCCATCGACGAGTGGCCAGGCGAACGGCGCATGCCCGATCTCGCTCATCATCCAGTGCAGTGAACGCAGGCCACTAGTGTCGCCACCGGGCTCCGGCCGGTACTTGAGGAGTCGCAGGGTGCCGATGACATCGTCGTAGGGCCGCCGCAGCTTCTCGCCGACGGAGTTCTGGAACTCTGCACTGGCGAAGAGGTGACGCAGTACGGGCTTCACCGCGGTGCCCTCATTCAGGTAGACGCCGGCCAGTTCATCGACGAAGGCCTCGTCGGGGTCGTCTGAGATGAAACGAAGCCACAGCTTGCGGCAGAGGTGTCGCGCAGTCGACGGGTGGTTGGCGAGGTACTTCAAGTAGTCGATCCCCAACTGTTCGCCGCCGTTGCGGGTAGCGTTTGGCGATTCAAAGTTGAGCACCTTCACAGGTCCCACGAAGTGTCGGTAGGAGTCGTACCGGTAGTGCTTCGTGTCGTCGTTCAAGGTGAACCCGGTCATGATGAGAGTTGAGTCGAGCATCTCGCGCTCGGTGAACTCGGCGTCGAGCCCGACGGTGTGCAACTCAAGTAGTTCACGGCCGTAGTTCTCGTTCGGGTTGTCGCCAGTCGACTCGGCGTTGTTGAGATAGATGAGCATTGCCGGGTGCGTGGCGCTCGCAATCAGCATGTCCTCAAAACGGCCAAAGGCGTGCTTGCGAACAACGTTGAGGTCGTAGTCGTGCCGGGCGACCCACACATCGTTCGTGGGAGACTGGATGTAGAGGTGGTTGTTCCAGAACTCGACCATGACCTCGAAGAGTTGGCGCTTGCTCCATGTCGCTCGCGCAATTGTCGCCATTGACAGTTCGGTCATGAACGGCCACGTCTCACCATGGGGAACCTTGCGGATCACCTCGGCGATCGACCACGACATCCATTCGAACTTGTTCCGCACCATTGACTGGCACGCTGAGTCATCGATGGATGCAGGGTTCAACTGTTCTTCCAGCCAACCCTCGAGACCCTGTCTCTTGATGTAGTCGTAGCTGCTCTGTGTCGGTCCGTAGGTAGCCCTTCGCAGCATGTGCAGGCGCTGATCTGACGGAACGAAGTACGAGCCTGGACGTGAGGTGGTGCTCGCCGAGGCCGGGGCCGCGGTTGTCGCCAACCCAAGACCTCCGAGCACCCCAGCAGCGCCGGCCATCTGTAGCACTTGGCGGCGGCTGGGAGGGGTCATGGTCCCCCATCGGCGGGGTGGGCCGAACCCCTGAGGGCGTCACCGACAATCACCCGATCAGCGCATGACATTTGGGACACACGCGACTCGTGGCACGGTGTCCTTGTGAGCAAAGCACGTGTGGACGTTGGCCAGGGACTCGCGGGGTTGCGTCGGGTCGCGTTCTTGCTCGAGCGGCAGCTGGCTCCGACCTATCGCGTGAAGGCCTTCCGCACTGCGGCAGCGACGCTCGAGCAGCTCCCTGTCGATGAGGTGGTTCGGCGGGTGCACGCTGGCACCCTGACCGATCTGGCAGGGGTTGGACCCAAGACGTCACAGGTCTTCGCCGAGGGTGCACGCGGCGAGCGGTCTACCTATCTCTCGGACCTGGAGTCTGCTGACGCCCCTGATCCAGGTGAAGGAGCCGAGCTCTTAGCAGCGTTGCGAGGTGACCTCCATGTGCACTCGGACTGGAGCGACGGTGGCAGCCCCATTCTGGAGATGGCAACCACCGCAGTGAGCCTGGGCCATGACTACATGGCGTTGACTGATCACTCGCCCACCCTGCGCGTCGCGAATGGCCTGTCTGCCAGCCGGCTGCGCGAGCAGCTCGAGGTGGTGGCGCGCATCAATGCCGACTTGAGCCCGTTCCGTCTGCTCACAGGCATCGAGGTCGACATCTTGGAGGACGGGTCGTTGGATCAGGACCCGGAGTTACTCGCTCAGCTTGACGTAGTCGTCGCATCAGTTCACAGCAAACTGCGATCACCCGGTGAGCTGATGACCAGGCGCATGGTCACCGCCATCGCCAACCCGAACATGGATGTCCTCGGTCATTGCACTGGACGCATGGTGGCCGGTGAACGTAAGCGACCCGAGTCGGACTTTGAAGCCGACCTCATCTTTGAAGCGTGCCGAAGATTCGGGGTGGCTGTCGAGATCAACTGTCGGCCAGAACGCCTCGACCCACCCCGACGCCTCATCAGCCAGGCGCTGGAGCAAGGGTGCTACTTCAGTGTTGACACCGACGCTCACGCTCCTGGGCAGATGGATTGGCAGGCCTATGGGTGTGCCAGAGCTACCGACTCGGCGGTCCCGGCTGCCCGCATCATCAACACGTGGCAGGTCGAGGAGTTGTTGGAGTGGACAGCGGACGGCGACTAGGGCTACGCGGGCAACTGCGCGATTCGGCTCGCGAGAAGCTCTTGCTCGGCGGGATTGTCCGTGAGTTCGGCCGCGCGTCGGAATGCATCGCGGGCGTCGGCTGCTTGGCCGAGTTTCGCGAGCAGATCACCGCGTGAGGTATGCCAGAGGTAGTACCCGTCAAGATCGAGCGCGTCTACCACCGTCAGGGCAGTGCGAGGGCCGTCGATCTCTGCGACGGCAATGGCACGGTTCAACGCGATGATCGGTGATGGTTGCAGCGAGTACAGGTGGTCGTACAACTGCACGATTTGAACCCAGTCAGTGTCTGCCGGTGTCGCTGCGTCACTGTGCACCGCGGCGATGGCGGCTTGCAGTTGGTACGGGCCGGGATCGTTTCGCGCCAGACATTGGCGGACGAGTTGCTGGCCTTCGGCGATCTGCTCGGCGTCCCACAGTGTCCGGTCCTGGTCAGCGAGACGGACCCAACGCTCTCCCGGACCGAGGCGGGCAGGTGCTCGGGATTCTGAAAGCAGCAGAAGGGCGAGAAGGCCGGCGGCCTCAGGCTCGTCTGGCATGAGATCGATGATCGATCGCGCGAGACGTAACGCTTCGCGTCTGAGGGCTTCCCGGTCGACTGCATCGCCACCTGTTGCCAGGTATCCCTCGTTGTGGACGAGGTAGATGACGGCCAACACCGAGCGAGTGCGTTCAGGCAGTTCGGCATCGCGTGGAATGCGATAGGGGATATGAGCATCACGGATCTTGGCCTTGGCACGGACCAGGCGCTGCGCCATCGTGGCTTCACTGACAAGAAAGGCCCGAGCGATCTGCGCCGTCGACAGCCCAGCGATGAGACGCAGAGTGAGCGCCACTCTGGCGGACGAAGCGAGAGCTGGGTGGCAGCACGTGAACAAGAGCCGAAGCTGATCGTCACGCACGGGTCCCACCTCCTCGGGGGCGTCGGCGGCTCGGATCAGCGCAGCCTGGCGATGTCGGTCTTCGCGTGAGGACTCACGGCGGAGCCGGTCGATGGCCTTGCGCTTGGCCGTCGTGAGGATCCATCCGGCCGGGGCTGGCGGAATCCCGTCAACCGGCCAGCGCTCCGTGGCGACGACGAAGGCCTCCTGAACCGCCTCTTCGGCGACGTCGACATCACCGAAGAGGCGGATCAGGGTGGCTATCGCCTTGCCGGAGTCATCACGGAAGGTCTGTTCGATGGGGTTAACTGGCGTCAGGCTCCGATTGGAAGGGGCGCACCTCGACCGGGCCTTCGCACGCGACCGATGCGTCCTTCGCCCAGGCGAGGGCGGCGTCCAGGTCAGGGGCCTCGATGATCCAGAAGCCACCGAGTTGTTCCTTGGCCTCGATGTAGGGGCCGTCGGTGAAGATGGCATCGGCATCGTTGCTTCCGCGAACAACGGTCGCTGAGCTGGTCGGGTGCAGCCCACCCCCGAAGACCCAGGCGCCCTCTTGTCGGACGCGCTCGTTGAAGGTTTCAACCTGGGCGTACAGCTTGGTGATCGCCTCGGTGTCAGCCTCTAGCGAGGCGTACTCGGCTTCGTCGCCGTACACGGAGAGCAAGTACTCGGTCATGTCAGGCTCCTCTGACTATTGGCCGGATTCTCCGACCTCTCACCCGCTAGACGAATGGGAATCAGCGATATCGACAGCGGGTCGAAATAATCTTGGGCTGAGTTGTCTGTCAGAAATCAGGCGCTTGCGAGCCGAGCCGGTTCGGCTGCGACGGCCAGGGCTGTCAGGGCCAGGGCCTTTGCCCCGTCGAGCATCGTCTTGTCACCGTCTGGCGAGATGCAGGCCGCGGCGAACTCATGCTGATGGTTGACGGCGGGATGGCAGTAGACCGACATATCGGCGTGCAACCCCGGAACCCGCTGGCTCACGTTTCCGAAGTCAGTCGAACCGCCCAACTCGTCACCCTTGGGGTCGGCGTGAAAGTCGCGGCCGATCGCTTCGCATGCCTCAGTGAAGATGTCGACCAGCGCATCGTGAGGTTTCAGCGACTCGTACACATAGCCATTGACCGAGATCTCGACGGAAGTGCCCGTGGCGGTCGCAGCACCGTCCATGCAAGCGCGAACTCGCGTGCGTAGGTCTTCGAGATCCTCCATGTTCAATGCGCGAAGGTAGTAAGACGCCTCCGCGCGCTCTGGGATGACGTTCGCAGCTTCGCCGCCGTCGACGATGACGCCATGCACCTGTTGCCACTTGCGAAAGGACTGGCGCAGCATCGAGATGTTGTTGTAGCCAGCGATCACGCCATCCAAAGCATTGCGTCCCAGCTCGGGGGCAGCGGACGCGTGAGAGGCCTGGCCGCGGAACACCACTCGCCACTCTTCGATTGCCAAGCTCTTCGGCCCGTACTCGTCGTAGGGCGTTGGGTGCATCATCAGCGCGACATCGGCATCGTCGAAGGCTCCGGCGTCGATGAGTTCAACCTTTCCCCCGCCGACCTCTTCGGCGTGCGTACCCAAGACGGTCAACGCGCATGTTGTTGTTCTGCACGAAGGGCGCGAGCGCGATGCCGGCCCCCAACGCGGATGCCGCAATGATGTTGTGCCCGCAGGCGTGACCGACTCCGGGGAGCGCGTCGTACTCAGCGCAGATGACCACGTGCGTGTCGCCGGACCCTAGGCGCGCCGCGAAGCTCGTCTCCTGCCCGTAGCTGGCCCGCTCGACGTCGAATCCGTGCTGCTCCAAGAGGTCGGCACACCGCGCCGCCGCTCGGTGTTCCTCATACGACAGCTCGGGGTCGGCAGAGATCTCATGTGACAGGTGGGTCAGTTGCTCGGAGATCGTGTCGACGTTCGCCGAGACGGCTGACACGTCGCTGTCAGTGAAGTAGGTAGAGGTCATGACTCGATCCTGCCTCATCGCCTGCAGACGCGTGACCGGCGCCTGACGGGGCCGGCTAGCCGCGGGTGGCAGCGGTGACGGTGTCGTCCTCGAGATAGATGTTCACTCGATCTTCTCGGTAGTCCATGGTCATGGCGAAGCACTCACCGTCGCGACCGGCCACCCGGATGGTGTGACCCTCGTCCTTGGCGAGCGCTTCAGCCTCTTGCTCGGTGAGACCCAGGTACTGCTCGGTCATCTGTTCGTCTGAACGTGGGTCGTCTGGTGTGTTGCCGCCGGCACTGCCGAGGCAGGGGTTCGGCGAATTGTCCGAGTCGTCGGCGGTGGAGGAGGGCGCAGCAGGGGACCCAGCTGTCGTTGGCGGGTCGTCGGTAGCACCACATGCGGAAAGCACGATCAGCGTTAGGCCGCATGCCAGAAGTCGGAGCACGACGGCGAGTGTAGATGGCTCACCCATATGGCCCATTTCACTCGAACCTGCTGTGGGCTGGTCGATCCTGGCTAGGCTCGACAGATCCCGCAAACTCGGGCGGATGACTGCGGGCTTGAGTTGCCTCACTGCTCTTCACGTCGCGTGAATGCGTGGTCATCTGCCGCTATGAGGAGTGATCGTCTATGCGTGTGTCGGCACAGGTTCGCGCTGCCGCCGTGCTTGTCGCTGGAGCTCTCGGGGCCACGCTGGTGGCGGCCACGTCACCACAGCCAGCTGACGCAGCCAGGGCATGTCGTATCGATGTCACCACGCGACTTGACCTGACTGAGAAGTTCGCGAACAACGGCACCGCCAAGTACTACTGGGCAACGTCGGATGGCTCGACAGTCGGCCAGTACGACCACGCAGCAAACGTGATCATGACGACGTTCCCTCGCGGGGCGACTCCACAACTCATGTACAAGCGCATCGGCGAGCGGCAGGCGATTGGTGCGATGGCGCAGGCTCAGTACCCCGAGGCGCTGGGGGCGATTAACGCCGACTTCTTCGTCTTTGCTGACATCCGGGGCACTAATGACATCGAGATGGCCCGTGGTCCGATGATCAAGGCTGGCCAGGTCATTCGGGGCACGAGCCGCGACTCGCGCGTTGTTGGTATCGACTCGACGCTGCAGCCCTACGGCGGCGAGTTGAGTGTGAAGGGGTTCGCGCAGGCACGCACCGGATCTGCTCCTCGCATCGCATTGAAGTCCGTCAACTGGCACCAGATCTTGGATGGCGGCGTCAACGTCTATACCCCCGACTGGAGCAACGCAAAGAATGGTGCGGGCACCGTCCTGTACCCGCGTCCCGCAGGAGCCGTCGAGTGGGTCGTGAGTGGGCGCAACAAGGTCAAGTCAGTGCGCCCGGCCGGAAGCTCATTGTTGGGAGCGCCGGTCGCTGCCGGCACGCGGGTCTTGGCGTTCTCAGCTGACGTCGCTGCTCAGGTGCCTACCGTTCCTGTCGGCACGAAGGTGCGCGTGAACATCAGGCAGCAGACCACCACAGGGGTCACGTTGGACACCGCCGTCGGACGCGGACTCGAGCTGGTCAACGATGGCAAGCCCGCTCCGTTGGGGTGTCGCGCGTACGCGCAAACGGGTGGAGCGGTTTCCAGTCGGCCGCGCATGTTTGTGGGCTGGGACGGCAAAGGTCGGTGGCGTACGTTCACCGTTCCCGGAACCCGCGTCTATCTGAAGAACGGTTCGAGCCTGCAGCGCGAAGGCGGCATGGGCTTGGCCAGCGCTGCCAACGTCGCGAAGTCCTTGGGCATGAGGTACGCGTACGAGTTGGACGGCGGTGGGTCGACGTCGCTGTGGACCAGAACCGGGCTCGCAATGGGCTCGCAAAGACCTCTACGGCATGTCGGTCCAGAGTGGTTGTGCCTGCGAGCGGTGGATGGCCAACGGGCTCTCGTTCGTCGCTGGACCCTAGGGCTGGGCAGGGTCGGCGTCGCGCTCTGCCGTAGTGCCGCTGTCACAGTGAGTCACCGTCTGAGGCGCAGGGGTGAGCATTGGGTGGAATTCTGCTGACTCGCCCACATGGGTCGGTTGCGCTGGGTTACGGTCGCCCAGCCGGTGCAAGGGGACGAGCCGACCATCTTGGGGAGACACATCACATGCACTTTTCAACTCCGCTAGCACGCCGTGGCGCGGCCATGATCGGGGCAGGAACGCTCGTCGCAACGCTCGCCGTCGCAGTCGGGCCAACGGACGAGGCCGACGCAGCGCGTCCGTGTCGCATCGACACGTCGGCCAGCCTGGACTCCTCGACGCGGTTTGCTGGCGGAGGCATGGTGCGTCGCTACACCGCCTCAGCACAGGGCGCCGCCAAGGGCGGGTACAACCAGCAGGGCAAAGTCATCATGACCTCGTATCCCTCTGGCGCCTTCCCGGCCTTGATCAACTCCAAGATCGGCGAGCGTCAAGGCATCGGCGCGATGGCGCAGAACCAGCAGCCGCAGGCACTTGGCGCCATCAACGGCGACTTCTTCATCTTTCCCGACATTCGGTACGCCAGCGACCTTGAGATGTCGCGCGGTCCCATGATCAAGGCCGGTCGCGTGCTTCGGGGTACCGACGTCAGGCAGCGAGTTGTGGGGATCGACACCGACCGTCAACCGTTCGGGGGGCTGATGGCGGTCAAGGGTTCAGTGACGCCGCAGATCGCGACCGGTCAGTCAACGCCGATCGTGGCGGTGAACTGGCACACCCTGCGCAACGGCGGGGTGAACCTGTACACGTCCGACTGGAGCAACGCGCTGCGCCCCGACGGTAAGGCGTACACGCCGCGACCGGCCGGTGCGGTTGAGTGGGTCATCAACGGACGCAACAAGATTAAGAACATCCGCAGCTCGACGAAGAACGCGGGGCAGCTCGGCGCTCCGGTTGCGTCAGGTACCCGTGTGCTCGCGTTCTCCGAGAACGCATCACTTGCCGCTCTCGGCGTCCCGACGGGCACCCGAGTCAAGGTCGCGGTGCGCCAGAGCACTTCGACAGGCGTGAAGCTCTTCACCGGAGTCGGTCGTGGGGTGCCGCTGGTTGAGGGTGGCAAGGCTGCCCCGCTGGGGTGCAACGCCTACGACCACTCGAAAGCTGCACGCCCTCGCACCTTCGTGGGCTGGAACGCCAAGGGGTACTGGCGCAGCTTCACCGTTCCAGGCACCAAGTTCGATGGCGTCGGACTTCGAGTCGGGGGCTTCGGGCTCGCTAATGCGGCGAACATTGCCAAGCGGCTCGGTATGACTCACGCCTACGAGTTGGACGGTGGCGGGTCAACGACGCTTTACACGCGGAGTAACGCAGGGAGCTGGACCCGACGCGACCTCTACGGCATGGACACGAGCGTGTGCACCTGCGAGCGAGCGATGACGAACGGGCTCGCATTCCTGCCTGGGCCCTAGGCGCACGCTACTTGCGAGTGCGGTCGGATACCCATCTCAGCGGGCCGGTGACCTTCCACGACGTGCTGTCGATCAACTCCGACTCCCGTCGACTGGCGGTGTCGAGTTCTCTGCGCAGGCGCTCGCGTTCGCGGCGCTGATGCATCAGTGCCCGATGCAGGACGCCGTACCGTGAGTTGCGTCCTCGTACATCGTTGAGCCAGTTGAGATCGATCTCGCGGTTGCTGCTTGCCGGCAGTGTTCGTTCGTAGGACCAGCGATCGAAGTCGCCCGCGTACATGTCAATGATCGAGGCGAGAGCAGGTTCGCTTACGAGCTGTTGCTGGTAGGGAACGATCGTCTCGTTGATTCGCGGCGCTGTGCCTGCCGCGACGCCGTGTGACGTCAGGTGACGAGTGATGGCGTCAAGGCCCTCTGCCATCGCTTCCTGCCGGAGCTCAAGCGTTGGGCCTACGGGTTCACGGGCGAGCAGTACGTGCTGCGGCCACAGATGCACGTCAACACCCTCCCAGTCGCGCTCGCTCACGACCGAGGCGAGCGTCTGGACAAAGGCATCGAAGCACTCTGTGACGACACGTTCAGAAGCAATGGTGGCGGGCAGACTTGCGAACTCGTCGGGGAGACGTTCCTCGTAGTACGGCTCGTTGACGAGGTACTTGCCGGACCACGCAGAGAACAACCGAGTGATGGGGTTGCGGATGGGAAGGACGGTGAGCACATCGGGTGCCTCGAGTGCATCGCGTCGTTCTTCTTCGCTCAGTTGTGGCCAGATGTAGCGGAGTTCAACGCCCTCGTCCCAGACAGTTTGAAACGGTGCTGACTCACCCCACCAGGAGTGTTTCGTCGCTGCTGTGACGTCAATGCCGTGCGCCTCGAGCAGCCACCAACGCAGTGTTGTACCGGCAGCCTTCGGGTTGCCCGCGACCATGAGCCGAGAATCTGGGAAGAACATGGACGTGCGGAGAGAGTGCGCGACATAGCGATCTGGCTGATCCACAGCGTCCACGCTATCGGGGCTCATCCGCGCAGGATTCGATGGCGCAACCCCGAGACGAGACGCCTCGCGCCTCGTTGCTCGTTGCGACGCCCACCCTGATGGGACGGCCGTCGTGACGTCGGGTCGCGTTCGCTGAGAGTTGAGTGCGCCGTGACGAGTCCGGCAAGACCATCGATTGCTGCTGCCAGCAGGTCTGTCGTCGTTGGCGTGCTGTCGCGGTTGCCAGTCAGCGTGTGAGGCCGAAGCTCGTCGAGCTCGCCTACGACCTCGAGCCCCGAGCTCACGACGGCGCTGATCAACGCGTCAGCCTCGGCTGCTGCCCACTCTTGGTAGCGATCAGGCGCTCCGACAGCGGGTTCTGTCCGTCCGGCGAGTGCGTCCCGCGCAACGACGGAGGTCACGGACGCCGCGTAGCTTGGCTCGTCCAGCTCGCGCACAGGTTCGAGCTCGTTGAGCTGCCGGACGAGTTCTGTCGAGACGGCTCCCAGGGGCGTCGGAGTCAGCGCATGGCCCAGTTCAACCGTCTCGCCCCGACCAGTAGCCGGCGGAGCTTCGTCGAGGCCGCACGCCGTGCAGAACCGCTCCCAGAGCTCGTTGGCGTCGGTGCGTGGAGTGGTGACAACCGTGACATTCTCGGCACCGAGAAGCTGGACCATCTGGGCCACGAGGTTCTGCGGGTCAATACCCCGCCGCAGTTGATCCCTCATCTGGTCAGCTTCAGGTTCGTCCGACCCGGCCGCGGCGGCCGCGTACGAGATGAGGGTCCAGGTTCTTCGTGACTGGATCGCCGAGAACCACTGCGCGGTTACTAGCCGCGCCGGGTCAACCAAAGTGACGACTCCGTGGACGTGTGCAGCGCCAACGAGGTCACGCGCAGTTCCAATCGCCGTGGGCGCTACCGATCTCACTTCGACGTCGAGGGTGGCGAGCTCATCGCGACAGGCAGCAAGCCTCGCATCGATGCGTTCTGTCAGGGCCTGGGCTGAACTGACGTGCACTACGGCGCTGTGTGGTGCCATCACCAGTCATCTCTGGGGGTGAACGTGCTGACGTGTGCCACGTTAGCGAATCCCGGCGGGCCGCAGCTGTCGGATACCCTCGCGCTTGTGGTCGACGTGGCAGCGGTCGTGGTCGCATACAACCGACGAGACCTGTTGCGAGAGTCGTTGACCGCGCTCCTCGCGCAAACCCGCGTTGTCGATCGCATCCATGTGATCGACAACGCTTCGACCGATGACACGTCCACGATGGTCGCTGCCGAGTTTCCCGAGGTGTCGCTCCACTCGATGCCGACGAACACCGGGGGAGCCGGCGGTTTCGCCGCCGGGCTCGCCTTCGCGCTGGACGCTGGGGCTGAGCTGGTGTGGCTCATGGACGACGACACGGTGCCGTCGCCGACGGCTCTTGAGGGGCTTGTGAGTGCCCACGATCGGTATCCCGGAGCACGACCCGCTGCGGTCGCGAGTCGAGTGCTCTGGGTCGATGGGCGCGACCACCCAATGAACACGCCTCGGGTGCGCCCTGGGGTTTCACGTGGCGACCGTGCTGCTGCGTCTTCGGTCGGATGCCTGCCGGTGCGCTCCGCGTCGTTCGTGTCCCTTCTGGTTCACGGCGATGCGGTACGCGAGTCGGGGCTCCCTGAGGCTGACTTCTTCTTGTGGAACGACGACTTCGAGTTCAGCACTCGCCTCTTGCGGCGACGTGTCGGGCTCTACTGCCCGGCGAGCGTGGTCGAGCATCGCACCAAGACCTTCGGTGCGACGGACAATGATCCCGGCGAGCGGTTCTACTTCGAAGTGCGCAACAAGGTCTGGACCTTCACGCGTAGCACC
Source organism: uncultured Actinomycetota bacterium (assembly GCA_963712425.1). Lineage (GTDB taxonomy): Bacteria > Actinomycetota > Actinomycetes > JAHEKZ01 > JAHEKZ01 > JAHEKZ01. Next base: position 452,409 of record CAVQHW010000002.1, read on the forward strand.
GGCCTCGCTCCACAAGAGAAGGCGTTGTATGGGGCATCGACCGTGCGCCGGTGGGCGAAGACCTTTCGTGCCTCGACCGATCGCAGCACCTTGCTGTCAGGGCTTGGACGCGGCCTTGCAGATGGGTTGCGACGCGGGCCACGCGACGTCGACGCGGTGATGGAAGCGGCAGGTGTCCGCCTTCCTCGGCTAGGTAGGCGCGCTGGGAGATCACGTGAGTGAGGAGCCCGGCTTCTCGCTGCTGCTGCCGACCTACCACGCAGATGATCCCCGCCACCTGCGTCGGGCTTTCGCGAGCGCGGTGGTCGAGCAGGTGCTCCCTCCCACAGAGGTCGTCCTGGTGCGCGATGGCGTCGTTCCGCCATCTCTCCAGTCCACGATCGACGAATTGAGCGACACGTCACCGGTTCCCGTACGCGTGGTGTCACTCGAGGAGAACATCGGTTTGGGGCATGCGCTCGATGCTGGCCTGTCGGCCTGCACCCACGAGATCGTGGCGCGGATGGACGCCGACGACATCAGCATGCCGGAGCGTTTCGCGAAGCAGATCCCACTTCTCGCGCGGGGGTATGACCTCGTGGGGAGCGCGTTGCTCGAGTTCGGTGACGATGAGGACGACATCGTGGGGCTGAGGACGCCCCCACTCGATGAGTCAACGATTCGGACGTGGTCACGGTTTCACGACCCGTTCAATCACCCAACGGTCGTGTACCGCCGCTCGGTCGTGCAGTCGGTCGGTGGATACCGCGATCTGCCCCTCATGGAGGACTACTGGCTGTTCGCTCGAATGATCGATGCCGGTGCGCGGGTCGCCAACGTGGCAGATCCACTGGTCAAGTACCGGGTGGGTGCTGGGGCGTACGCCAGACGAGGGGGGTGGCAGCTGCTTCGCAGCGAGATCGAGTTGCAGCGGCAGTTTCGGGCGTCCGGCTTCACCACCAGGCCCCAGTACCTGCGCAACCTCGTGGTGCGGGGTGGCTACCGGCTCGTGCCTGAGTCGGTACGCAGGGTCGCGTATCGCAGAGTGATCGCCCGGAAAGGCCACCGTGACAGCCCTCAGCCGGGTGGGTGACGCCAGCCAGCCTCGCCGGTGACACCACGCGCACCCCGGTAGAGTGGGATGGCCCTGACTGGCCAGTGTGAGCGCGCCCGTTCACGCCTTAGCACTCATACCCGGAGATTTCGTGGCAGACCTCGTCGTCGTTGGCTCGGGCTTCTTTGGTCTGACGGTCGCAGATCGCGCGGCCCGTGAACTGGGCCTCTCAGTGCGAATCCTGGAGCGACGCCACCACCTCGGTGGCAATGCTTACAGCGAGAAAGACCCTGAGACGGGCATTGAGGTTCACACGTATGGGGCCCACCTCTTTCACACCTCGAACGAGCGAGTGTGGAACTACGTCAACGAGTTCACTTCGTTTACTGGGTACCAGCACCGGGTGTGGACGAAGTACCAAGACAAGATCTATTCGATGCCGATCAACCTCGGCACCATGTGTTCTTTCTTCGGTGAGGCATTCTCACCAGAAGCCGCGAGGGCGCTCGTCGCTGAACAGGCCACTGAGTTTGACTCAAGCACGGCGTCCAACCTCGAAGAGAAGGCCATCTCGCTGATTGGGCGACCGCTGTACGAGGCGTTCATCCGTGGCTACACGTTGAAGCAGTGGCAGACAGACCCGAAGGAGCTCCAGCCAGAGATCATCACCCGGCTCCCCGTCCGGTACACCTTCGACAACCGGTACTTCAACGACACGTACGAGGGGCTACCCGTTGACGGCTACACCGCGTGGTTAGAACGAATGGCCGATCACCCGAAGATCGAAGTCGAACTCAATACCGATTTCTTCGATGTGAAGTCTGATCTCGTTGGGCAGGTTCCGATCGTCTACACCGGTCCGGTGGATCGATACTTCGACTATGCCGAGGGGTACCTCGGATGGCGCACCCTCGACTTCGAGCGAGAGGTTCTCCCGACCGGTGACTACCAAGGAACCTCGGTCATGAACTATGCCGATGAAGATGTTCCGTATACGCGGATCCACGAGTTCCGGCACTTTCACCCAGAGCGCGACTATCCCGCAGACAAGACCGTCATCATGCGTGAGTTCTCGCGCGCAGCTGAGCGCGACGACGAGCCCTACTACCCCATCAACACTGCCGAAGACCGCGAGCGCCTCTTGGCCTACCGAGACCTGGCGGCCCAAGAGCGCGATGTGTTGTTTGGCGGACGCCTCGGCACCTACAAGTACCTCGATATGCACATGGCCATCGGTTCGGCGCTGTCGCGTTTCGACAACGTCATCCGACCTCACTTCTCAGAAGGCGCCGCCTTCGTCAGCGGAGGGATCTCCGACTCATGAGTACCGCAACGGTCGTCGACGCGGCCGACAAGCTCGAACTCGACGACATGGTCGTGCTGCAACGCGTGGTGCTGCCGCGTGACGCAGACTTCGACACGATTCCGCTCTACGTCGAAGCCGGCCAAGCGCGCCCGGGGCTGGAGGGCCAAGAAGACGAAGCGGCGACGAGCTTTGACCCGTCGCGGCAGGTGCACCCTGACCTCGTGCACGGCCGACGCAGGCTGACGGTGCCTTCGGGCCAGCGGTTCTCGTTCGCCACGTACTTCAATGCCTTTCCCGCTGGATATTGGCGTCGGTGGACTCGGGTCGAGAGTGTCCGGCTTCGGGTTCAGCTCGACGGTGTTGCCACGGTGCTCGTCTACCGCACGAGCGCGAATGGCAACCAGCAGCGAGTGACGAGCACCCACACCACGGCCGGGAGTACCGCTGAGTTCGACCTTCCGCTGAAGCAGTTTGGCGACGGCGGCTGGTACTGGTTCGACATCGTGGCCGGTGATGACGAGGTCGAGTTGCTCAGCGCCGATTGGGTCACGTTCGTGCCCGACTACGACCCCGGCTCGATGTCGGTCGGCATCACGACGTTCAACCGCCCCGACTACTGCGTTGACTTGCTCCATGCACTCAGCACCGAGGACGAGGTACTGGGGCGCGTTGACAAGTTGTTCGTGATCGACCAGGGCACCCAGCTCGTCAAAGAGCAAGAGGGTTTCACTGAAGCTGCTGCCGCTCTTGGCGACCAGCTCAGCCTCATTCACCAAGCCAACTTGGGTGGTTCCGGCGGGTTCTCCCGATCGATGTATGAGGCGACGTACAACGAGGACAGTCGCTACGTGCTGCTTCTCGACGACGACGTGCTTGTCGAACCCGAGGGAATGCTGCGGGCATTGACTTTTGCCGATCTGTGTCGCACCCCGACTGTTGTGGGTGGGCACATGATCAACATGTATGTGCGCTCGCTGCTGCATGCGTATGGCGAAACGGTCAACCGCTTCCGATTCTTCTGGGGGCCAGCACCCCATTCGAAGAACGGGCATGACTTCGCAATGGACCCGCTGCGCGCCACCCGCTGGTTGCATCGCCGTATTGATGTCGATTACAACGGCTGGTGGATGTGTCTGATCCCCACAGATGTGGTGCGCCAGATCGGCATGTCACTACCCATCTTCATCAAGTGGGACGACGCGGAGTTCGGGCTACGAGCCCAGAAGGCTGGTGTTCCCACGGTCTCGCTTCCTGGAGCGGCGGTGTGGCACGTTCCGTGGACCGACAAAGACGACACCATCGACTGGCAGGCCTACCACCACGCGCGCAATCGCATTCTGGTTGCGCTGCTGCACTCGCCCTACGATCGAGGCGGACGCATCGTCTACGAGTCGATGAGTATGCAGATCAAGCACGGCTTGGCCATGCAGTACACAGCGGCCGAACTGCGACTCTGGGCGCTCGAAGACCTGCTCTCTGGTCCCGACCATATGCACCGTGACCTACCGACGAAGCTCGCCGAGATCCGGGCATTCCGTACCGGGCAAGACGATTCTCATGTCGAGACAGATCCGCGCGCCTACCCACCCGTGCGTAGAGCGAAGCCACCGAAGCGCGGCAAGGATCCGACCGAACCCAAGGGACGCTTGGCGACGTACGCAGCGGCTGCCACGGGGGTCGTGCGCCAGATTCGTCCAGTGCGCGGTGCGAGCAAGTCCAATCCCGAGGTAAAGGTTGCCGCCATGGACTCCAAGTGGAGTCTGCTGGGTCAGTTCGACTCCGCTGTCGTGACAACGGCCGACGGTGCTGGCGCGTTCTGGTACAAGCGTGACCGCAAGCGCTTCGTCGATTTGATGCGACGGAGCGTCGATCTGCACCGCGAGCTGGCATTGCGGTGGGACGAGTTGGCGCGCACGTACCAGCAGGCGGTGCCAGAGGTCACGGGCCCAGATGCCTGGAGCAAGACCTGGGGCGACAGCGGTGACCAGTGACGCCGAAGGGTCAGAGCCAGGGCGCTCAGACCGCAAGCGCGTCATCATCCATGTAGGGGCGCCCAAGACTGGTACGACATTCATTCAGGGCGTTCTGTGGCGAAACCGCGATGCCCTGAGGTCGGCTGGATTGCACATCGTTGGCCAGAGTCGTGGCGATCACTACCGCGCGGGCCACGACATCCGTGGCGTCGAGTACAACGCGAAAGATCCTCGTCCGGACTGGGCAGGCTCATGGGATCTGCTTGCCGGGCTCGCGACCTCAAGCGGGTCGCGAACGACCATCATCTCCGACGAGCATCTCGCTGCGTTGACGCCCGAGCAGGTCGAACGAGCGGTCGAGTCGCTGCGGGGGCGTGAAGTACACGTGGTGTACACGACACGGAACCTCGCCCGCTTGTTGCCTTCGGAGCATCAGGAGTACGTCAAGCACCGGTCGCCGCTCACCTACGAAGAGTGGGTGACCAAAGTCTTCACCGATCGTCAACGGGGCCCTGGCAAGTGGTTCTGGAACGTGCACGACCCGGTCGACGTGGTGCGACGATGGTCTACCGCGGTCGACCCACAGAACGTTCACGTGCTGACGCTGCCGTTGCCTGGTGCGCCGAAGGACGAGCTGTGGCGGCGGTTCTGCGCAGTCGTCGAGGTAGATCCGGCGGCAGCCACAGACTTCGACGTGATGGGCAATGACTCACTGGGGATCGCCGAAACAGAGGTTCTCCGACGAGTCAACGTTGCGCTTCCAGACACCTTCCCTCGGTGGCATCACACGGGGTTGGCTCGCGATGTCTTTGCCAGTCGAATCCTTGGGCCACGCTCGAAGTCCGTGCGGCCACCCGTACCCGAGGGCGTTCGCGATCTGGTGCTCAAGCAGACCGAGGCCAACATTGCTGGCTTGGGGTCTGGCATCTGCGACTTGGTAGGTGACCTCGACGAGCTTGCTGTGACTGATGACCTCGCTTCCGGAGTGGCCGAGCCGACGGATGCTGAGGTGTTGGATGCCGCGATTGATGGGATCGCCGGGCTACTGGTGCAGATGGGCCGTATGCGTGATGACCGCCGCAAGACCGAAGGCAGATTGCGACGCCAGCTGACCTCATCGGGTCGGGTGGTCCGAACTCGCACCAAGGTGGCTGCAGTCCTTGACCGCACCGGGTGGGGATCAGCGGCGCTGGCGAGGTACCGCAACGTGCGCGAGCGATCGAACAGCAGAGCCTAGGACGCTATGACCACCGTGTACCTCCATGTGGGGACCTTTAAGACCGGAACCAGCTACCTGCAATCGGTCCTGGCTCACTCAAAGGAGCAGTTGACCGATGACGGTGTGCTGTGGCCAGGTCGGGCGTGGGCTGACCAGGTGGCTGCCACCAAGGGATTGCTGAGCAATCGACCGGGTAAGGCAGCGGCGTGGGATCGCCTGGTCGATGAGATCAACGAGTGGTCCGGGCGTAGCGCGATCGTGTCGATGGAAACCCTGTCGATGGCGTCCCCCAGAGCTGTGAAGCGCGCCGCCTCGTCGCTCAGTCAGCACCGAGTGCAGATTGTTCTCACCGCACGAGACATCGGGCGAGTTCTGCCGGCGCAATGGCAAGAGTCCGTGCAGAACGGAAAGTCATGGGGCTATCGGGAGTACCTCGAAGGCGTGGTCAACGGCCGCGAGGGGGACCGTGCCTACGACCACTTCTGGAGCAAGCACGACTGGGCGCATGTCCTGCGCACGTGGTCCAAGGTGGCTGACGATGCGGGCGTCACTCTCGTCACGGTCCCCCCTTCTGGAGCGCCGCGCGGCCTGCTGTGGGAGCGATTCTGTCAAGCAGTTGATCTCGAGCCGCAGAAGTTTGACTCGTCGGCGAGCGTCAACGAGTCGCTTGGTGCCTCGTCTGCTGAGGTCATCAGATATGTCTCAGCCTCACTCGACGAGCGCGAGACGCATCGGCAGACGGCACGCGTCCTGAAGAAGACACTCGCCAAAGCAGTCCTCAACACCCGCAAGTCTGCGGAGCCCACTTTGGTGTTGCCGCACGAGTTGGAGTCGTGGGCAGCGGGTCGTAGCCGCGAACTCATCAGCGACCTTGCAACGGTCGACAAGACGACCGTCGGCGATGTGGCGGAGTTGGAGCCTCGGTTCACTGGTCCGAAAGCGAATGAGACAGAGGATCCCTCGAAGCTCCCCACCGAAGAGCTACTGTCTGCTGCTGGCTACGCACTTGCCGAGTTCTGTGACCTGTTTGCGCAGAATGGCCTCGCGCCGCGTGGATATGGCCCGGACGATGCGACCCCCCGCAGGACGCAACGTCGGAGGCAGGCTCAGTGAGCCCCCCAACGATCGTCCTGCACATCGGCGCGATGAAGACCGGAACGTCGTACCTGCAGTCGGTGCTCGAGCAAGACAAAGAGTTGCTCGCTGACCGAGGGGTGCTGTGGCCAGGAGCTTCGTGGAAAGACCAACGAGTAGCAGTCCAAGACCTCCTGGCGTCGGGCCGTCGCGCCAAAGGCATTAAGTCGTGGGAAGCGTTTGCTCAGCAGCTCACCGAGCACACAGGGCAGATGTCGCTCGTCTCAATGGAGTTCCTCTCGTTCGCGCCGGCAGACGTGGTCGAACGAGGCATGAAGTCATTTGCCAACTGCCGCGTCCGGGTCGTCCTGACCGTCCGCGACCTCGGACGCGCCATTCCTGCGCAGTGGCAGGAGTCGACGCAGAACATGCACGACTGGTCGTATCGCGAGTACCTCGATGGCCTCATGAGTTATCCCGACCAGGAAAGCAAAGCTGGCCACCACTTCTGGGTTCGCCAGGATTGGGCCCAGACGCTTCGTCACTGGCAGCCATGGGTGGCGCCAGAGGATCTCGTCATCGTGACATTGCCCGCATCAGGAGGGGCGTCCGACACGTTGTGGCATCGATTCTGCGAGGCGGCGGGCATCGACCCCACAGGCTTTGACCTTGACGGGTTCGAGAACGACTCTCTGGGGGCGGTTTCCGCAGAGCTCATGCGCCGGTTGAGCGCCGAGGCCCGCGAGCGTGGCTTCCGGCCACCAGACTTTCAGGTCTTCAAGCGCTCGCTAGCCAAGCGCGTGCTCGCCAAGCGCAAGCAGTCGGAGCCGTCGATCGTGCTTCCCCCCGAGCATCGGTCATGGGTTGAAGACCGCACTCGTCGTCTGGTCGACGAGGTCAAGAGCATTGGCCCGGTGGTCGTGGGAGATCTCGATGATCTGACGCCGCGATGGCCGGATCGACCGGCTGGCTCAGAGTTGTCAGACATGGAAGCGGTCACCGATGAGCAGATGCTCGAGGCGGCCGTCGAGGGCTTCTTCGGAATGGCGGCCGCTATTCGTCGCAACCGCGGTGAGAACACGTCATGACGCAGACGGTGCACCTTCACATCGGTGAGCCGAAGACCGGTACGACGTACATCCAGGCAATGCTGTTTCACCATCAACAACAGCTGAATGAGGCTGGCTTGCTCGTTCCAGGCCGCAACCTCGATCACATTCGCGGCGGACACGATGTGCTTGGTCGAGCCAAGACTGCGGGGACGCACGAGACCGAAGGCGCATGGCAAGCGTTGTGCGACGAGACGGCCGCTTCATCGTTGCCGCACTCCGTGATCTCGATGGAGATGATGACGAGGGCACGACCACGTCAGGTGGCACGCGCTGTCCAGGCCCTACCGGCTGACCAGGCTGTCCGCGTCATCATCACAGCCCGTGAGTTGTCGCGGCTCGCGCCGGCTCGTTGGCAGGAGTCGGTGCAGTTTCGAAAGAGTTGGACGCTTGAGGAGTACCTCTCGGGTGTGTTCGCACATCCGAGAGAGAAGGAGACTGGAGCTGCGAAGCACTTCTGGGGTCTGCACGACACGCCCAAGACGGTTGCCACATGGGCCAACGAAGTCGGTCTCGACAACGTGACGGTCGTGACCTTGCCACCCAGCGGGTCATCGCCAGATCAGCTCTGGCTGCGCTTCGGTGAAGCGCTCGGCGTCGCTCTCGATGGGTTCTCTGAAGCCGAGCAAGCCAACGCGTCATTAGGGTCGGCCTCAGCGGAGGTGATGCGTCGACTGAACCTCGCGCTGGTCGACCTCGACGTCGGAGAAGCCGAGCATGCTCGCATCTGCCGCAAGTTTCTCGGCAAGACCGTTCTGCCGCAGCTCAGGCGCAACGAGCCAACCGTCGCTATGCCCGTGGCCTTTCGCGCGACGAGCCGAGCTGTGTCTGACGAGTTGGTCGCAGAGTTGCTGGACAGCGGAGTGCGTGTCGTCGGAGATCTCTCGGAACTTCTGCCCGCATCTGACACACCGGAGCCAGAGCCAGCGACCGACACGCAGATGCTCGATGCTGCATTGGCAGCGCTTGCGGCCCTGGTCGAGCAGAATGCGCAACTGGCACGGAAGGCGCGGCGTCGTGGGCGCGACCTACCTTTCACGGAGGTGGAGTAGTGGCTGACGGCGTCGTCTATGCGCACATCGGCTCGAGCAAGACGGGCACAACGTTCGTTCAGCAGGTGCTGTCGAGCAATCAGAACCGGTTGCTGGCCGATAATGTCTTGGTTCCCGGTGACTCTCGACGGGTACTGGGCGACGCTGCGCGCGCTTTGAACCGGTGGGTGGTCGGTGACCCCACCCCAGAGGCGTGGCTCACAGTCGTCGGCGAGATCGAGCAGAGCCGCCAGCCGACGACCATCGTCTCTCAGGAGTTTCTCTGCTGGCTGGACGACGCGAAGATTCAGCAGTTCTTGACGCCACTGGCTGATAGGACCGTCAAGGTGATCCTCACGACGCGCGATCTGGCACGGCTCATTCCCGCGCAGTGGCAGAGTTCGATGCGGCAAGCGAAGTCATGGACACTGACCGAGTACTCGCATGCGATTGCGGGCTTGTCTGTTCTCGGTGAGCGTGACCCGGCCTACCGGCACTTCTGGAAGCGCCAGGACTACGGCCAGATCCTGCGCAGGTGGATTGCGACGGTCGGCCTCGACAACGTGACAGTGGTGACTCTGCCCCCATCGGGTTCGGACCCCAACGAACTGTGGCGGCGGTTCTGCACCGCGACTCAGTTGATGCCAGATCGCTATGAGACGAAGGGGGTGCGCAACACCTCACTTGGCGCCGCTTCCGCCGAGATTCTGCGCCGGCTGAATGCCACCGAAACCATCGGTTCCTTGTCTCGCCAGAACTACACGTCCGAGGTCAACGGGCGCCTTACTCGTCGGGTGATGGATCCCCGTCGACCTAACGAGCCGAGTCTGACCTTGCCGACGGACCAGCGAGACTGGGTGGGCGGACGCGCCGAGGAGGTCATCGCCGAGATTGAAGAGACCGGCGTCCGAGTCATCGGCTCACTCGATGACCTTCGACCTCTGCCGGTCTCCAAGCCCTACCAGCCCCCAGAAGACATTTCCGAGGAAGATCTGCTGGCAGCGGCGATGGACGCCTTGGCCGGCTATGCCGCCTCGTACGCCAAGCGGCTCCGCAAGGAGAAGGTTGGCGCGAACTGAACGCTGCGTTCCATCTGCCGGGCCGCTACGTCGATGATGCCGTTCTTCGCCCATCATGGAGAGGCTCTCAACGCCTCCTACGACAGGACCCCTCATGTCTTCGGCAGCCGGTGCGAACGACCATCCGGAGGTCTTCTCACGCTCACCGCTGAGCGAGGCCGACCTCGACGCTATTCATGCGCAGGCGATGCGCATTCTTGAGAACGTCGGTACCGAGGTACACAGCGATCTGATGCTGAAGATGCTCGATGAAGCTGGGCAGCGCGTCGAGGGCACGCGTGTTCGCTGGGACGCAGGCTTCGTGATGGAGCAGCTGGCGAAGGCGCCATCACAGTTCACCTTGCAGGGCAGAGACCCCCGCTACTCAGTCGCGATCGGTGGCGGCAGCTTGGTTCATACGCCCACAGGGGGTTCGCCCTTCGTCAGCGACGAGGAGCGGGGGCGACGTGACGGAGACATGGCGTCGTTCGTCGAGCTGGTGAAGATGGCACACGCATCCGACGTCCTTCCGGTGATGCAGAGCGGCACGACCGAGGCGCAAGACCTCTCAGATCTCAGCCGGCATCTTGAGATGGACTACGCGGTGCTCCGATGGAGCGCGCGTCCGTACATCTTGTACGGCGCGTCAGGCCCGAGGACGCGGGACGGTCTTGAGGTCGCGGCGATCGCCGCCGGTGGGCGAGATGCGCTGCTCGAGCAACCGTCGGTGATCGGCATCGTCAACCCCAACAGTCCGTTGGTGTGGGACACGCTGATGGTCGAGGAGCTGATGGCCCTTGCCGAGTACGGGCAACCTGTCGCCATCACACCGTTCCTGATGGCTGGTGCGTCCGCTCCTGTCACGCTTGCGGGCGGCTTGTCGTTGCTCGTCGCAGAGACTCTGTCGGGCGTGGCGATGGCTCAGCTGGTGCGCGAGGGGACGCCGTGCATCTTGGGGACGTTCCTCAATGGGCTCGACATGCGGTCTGGTGGCCCGTCGTTAGGTCTGCCAGAAGGAGTGTTGGCGACCCTCGCAGGTGGTCAACTCGCGCGACGGTACGGCCTGCCGTTGCGTGGTGGCGGCGGACTGTGCTCTGGGCTCGACCTCGACATGCAGACCGCTGCAGAGAGCACGATGTCGTTGTGGGCGACCTACTTGGCTGAGTGTGACCTCGTCGTTCACGCTGCCGGCTGGATTGAAGGCGGCCTCGTGGCGTCCTACGAGAAGTTGGCCTTCGACGTCGATGTGTTGAAGATGTTCGAGCGGGTTCGGCGAGGTATTTCCGTTGACGAGGAGCAGCTCGCCTACGACGTCATCGAGCGGCAAGGGCCGGGTGGTCTCTTCCTAGCCGATGAGCACACGCTTGAGCACTTCCGCACCGAGGCGTTCATGAGCCCGATGTTCCGGGCGCAGGCATACCCGACGTGGGTCAAGTTGGGGTCTCCATCGGTGGTGAGCGTGGCGACTGCGGGTTGGAAGGAACTGCTCGAGTCGTATGAGGACCCAGGTATCGACGACGCCGTGGACGCTGAACTGCGCAGCTTCATCGATCAACGGAGTGCCGAGCTCGACGCCTAGATGCTGATCAGGCCCCGCGTAGTTTGGCCGGCTATTCCTCCGATCGGCCGCTCAAGAGCGCGATAGCCACCCGATCGGTGTACGCCGCTCCGGTGAGCCTCATTGAGCAACCCGGTACGCGCTGTCAGGCTTTTGGGGGTCCCCACCAAGGAGTTCTGATGCGTGCTGCCATTCGTCTGTCACTTGTTGTTGCCCTTGCGGCTCCTTCGTTGATGCTGATGGCACCAACGCGCGTCCGCACTTGGCGTCGACTGCCAGTTCCAGAAGGCGAAGAAGCTGGTCACGATCACGATCGATGACCAGTCAACGGGCCGATTCACGATTGAGCGGGCCGAAGGAACGTCGAAGATCGGGACGCGCGAAGACGGTGATTCCTGGAAGGGCTGCGAGCAGGCCAGAACATCCGACGTCAACAAGATCAAGGTGGTCGGGTCGACACTGTCGGACGAGGTCGTGATCAGCGTTGCCAATGGTCCCTTTGCCCCAGGTGCGGCAGATGAGCGAGACGGCGCCTCTGAGATCGAGTTCGTGCTCGACCTCGGCGACGGCACTGACGAGCTGAGACTGCAAGGTGGGTCGGGCAATGACCGCCTGGGGTTCCCCAAGCCAGGTCAGGCAAGCCTGAACGGTGATGATGACGCAGACGTCACGATGACGAACGTTGACGAGCGTGTCATCTGGGGTGGGCCCGGAAGCGATGTGCTTGACGCTCGAGGCGCCCCATCGGTGATCATCTACGGCGATGAGGGGTCTGACCGCGTCGTGGGCGGGCCAGGACGCGACTATCTCGTCGGTGACATGTGTTGTGGCGGCCCTAACGAGGGCGGCGACACCATTCTCGGTGGTGGCGGCGACGACAGTCTTTATGGCGGCGGCAGGGGCGATGTGCTGAACGGCGGAGAGGGCGACGACTATCTCGGCAGCGATGATGGTGACGACTCGCTCATCGGTGGCCCAGGTGACGACGGCACGGATTCAGGGTCCTTCGATGATGCCGATGAGTACCGGCCTGGTCCTGGCGACGACTACCTCAGCTACGACGGTCGCGCCGATCGGGTCACTGTGTCGCAGGACGGCAAACCCAACGACGGCCGAGACAACGAGAACGACAACATCTACCCCGGCCTTGAACGCATCTATGGGGGCGACGGCAACGACCTCCTCGTTGGTAACGACGGCTACAACCGGATCGACGGCAACGACGGCAACGACACCATCAAGGGGCTTGGTGGAGAAGACGACCTTGATGGCGATCTCGGCAACGACACCGTGAGTGGTGGCGACGGCGATGAGTACTTCACCAATGACTCTGGCCAGGACAAGTTCCTCGGTGGCGATGGCGACGACTTCTTCGACGCTGGCTCAACCAACGACGGTCGCGACATCTTCAGCGGTGGCCCGGGTTATGACCGCATCTACTACGGCAACCGAACCGGCAACCTCACCATTGACGTCGTCACTGATGAGGTTGGTGATCGTGACGGTGAGGCTGGCGAGGGCGACAAGGTGGCCAGCGACTTCGAGGAGATCGACGGCGGAACTGGCAGTGACACCATTCGTGGCGGTCCCCTCAGCGAAGACATCAACGGTGGTGGAGGCAGCGCGGCCGACTTCCTGTACGGACGCGGTGGGGCCGACTACCTCGATGGCAACGACGGTAACGATCGGCTCGAGGGTGGCGAGGGGTACGACCGGCTGTACGCCGACACCGGCATCGACCAGCTCCACACTCAAGACAACGGAAACGACGAGTCCTACTGCAACGGCGTCGATGACACCGTGCTCGCCAGCGATCTAGTCGATTACTTCCAAGGATGTATTCCGTAGGGGATTAGGCGACGAAGGTCGAGTTGCGTGACTCCGACCAGCGCAGCCTTAGTCGGCGTCAAAGTGAGGCTCGTCCCGTCGATCGTGAACTGAACCTCGCCTTGTAGGACGCCGCTCATCATCTGCTCGACGTCTGACGCCGGTGGTTCGCAGGCCATTCGGGTCGTAGCGAGCGGGCCAAAGGCGATCGTCGTGTCGTTCGCGGTGTAGTCACCACGTCCGGTGTTACAACCAAGGTTGGCAACGACAGTGCCATCGTCGCTGAACTCAAGAGTTGCGCGGACTCCAGCAGGGACCGTGCCGACCGTGTCCCCAGTGGTGATCGCCTCGAGTGTCCATGCTGTGCCGGTCAGGCTGGCATCGGGAATGACGGTCTCCTCATCGGTGAGGACGATGATGGTGGACCCACTCACCAGAGTCAGCGAGTCACCGTCTTGCGTCAGGTCGGGCGACGAAGTCAGGATCTTGGCGAACCACGTGTCCTGATCCATGAGCGGTGCATCACACGCCATCTCGGTGGTGGCGAGCGAGCCATCCGTCACGCGCAGTGTGCCGTTTGCCCAGGTGGCGGCACCGCTCATCGAGTTGCACCCCCCGGATGCTCCGATCGAATCAGTGTCGAAACTCAGCCGAAGCTGTGAACCCTTGAAGAGGGGCATTGGCTCGTTGTCCACCATGACGTTGTCACCAATGAAAGTTCGAGACGTCACATCAAGCGTCGATGGGTCGGCAGCGGACGTCGCCGCCTTCGCCACACGCCGTGAGCGCAAGCGCCGCCAGTAGGACGACTGGGATGACGTGCCGTTGAGGACTCATGTGGCTTGGACTCCTGATGCGTCGGTCTGGTTCCTGAGCCAGATGGGTGAGATTCAACCTGCTGCACCGGTAGCGTGGCACGGGTGAGGGCTTCAGACGTGGACGAGCATCTCGGCTGGCGGTCACGGTTCCTGTTTCCTTCGATCGGGTTTCCGTCGTGGTCGACTGAGAAGCCTGAGCGCTTGTGCTTCGTCAGTGACGAGGGTGGGACAACGCAGCTCTGGACGTCCCGGGTGGGTGAGAACGATCGCCGACCCCTGACTGACCAGCGGGTGGGAGTCGAAGAGTTCGTCATCTCTCCCCATGGCGATGCCGCTGCGTGGTGGAGCGATGACTCCGGTGACGGCAACGGTGCGTGGGTTGCGACGAACATCGAGTCTGGCGACACGATCCAGCTACTGCACGGGTTACAGGCAGGGTGGAGTGAAGGCATCGCGTGGTGTGCCGACCGAGTGGCGATCGCCATTTCTGACGGCACTCAGTACCGCATCTACGAAGGGCGCCCCGGCGGTGAAGGGCGTTTGTTGTATGAGTCCACTCAGCCAGCCGGGCTCGGCCGTGAATGGACAACGACACCCGGGGGCCTGTCGACTGATGGTGACCTGATGTGCCTTCGCCACAGCGAGCACGGTGACATGTTGCACTTTGGGCTGCGCGTCCTGCGTGCTTCGGACGGGACACCGGTCGGCGACTTGGTTGACACCGACCGGACGGTTCGTGTCGCGAGCTGGTCTCCCGTCGCTGGCGATAACCGGGTAGCGATCATCCACGAACTCGACGGCATCGAGCGACCAGCAGTGTGGAGCCCTGAAGTCTGACGAGCGGGTCAACTACCCCTCAGACCTGCCGGGTGAGATCGAAGTGAACGGCTGGTACCCGGACGCGTCCGCGCTCTTGGTCACCCACTGGCACGACGGATCGTCGCAACTTCATCGCCTCGACCTCGGTAGCGGGGTGTACACGTTGGTTGAAGACCCCGGCGGCTACATCACTGGAGCCGCTGTTCGGCCCGACGGCACGGTGTGGCTTCGCGAAGAGTCCGGCACGAGGCCGCCGCGAGTGCGTACGAGTGAGGGCACAACGGTCTTGGCCCCACCGGGCAGAGCTCCATCGGGTGTCACTCACCAGAGTGTCCGGTTCGCTGGCCCGACTGGTGAGACAACCCAGATGATGCTTGCCGTGCCAGAGGGCAAAGGCCCGCACCCCACGCTGATGTATGTGCATGGCGGACCGGAATGGGCTGAACCTGATCGCTACGACCCATGGGCAGCGACCCTCGTCGACCACGGAGTCGCAGTGGCCAAGGTCAACTATCGCGGCTCAACGGGCTTCGGTGAGGCATGGCGTACGAGCATCTACGACGGAAACATCGGTATCCCCGAAGCCGCTGACGTGGTCTCTGGGCTCGGCTACTTGATCGACATGGGCGTCGCCGATCCCACGCGGTGCGCTATCGAGGGATGGTCGTGGGGCGGCTACATCTCGGCACTGGCGATCGGGCTCCACCCGGACACCTTTACCGCGGCCATCGCGGGTATCCCCGTCTGCGACTCGGTCATGACGCATGAGGACTGCTCGCCGTCTCAGCAGGCCTACGACCGAGCCATCATGGGAGGCACTCCGTCTGAGGTGCCGGAACGCTATGCCGAGCGATCCCCGTCCACCTATCTCGATGCGGTGCGGACGCCGTTGTTGATCATTGCTGGCGAACATGACAGCGCGTGCCCGATCCGACAGGTGCGTTGGTACACAGCCGAGTTAGAGAAGCGCGGGCGATCGGTGCAGTTGCATGTCTACGACGCGGGGCACCACGCCAACAGCGTGGCCGAGCGCTTAGCCCAGGTGGAGCTTGAGCTGGAGTTCCTTGAGCGCCAGGGGCTGCTCAAGGCGGCCGGCGGCTAACCCAACAAGCACCCTCTGGGGTACTCCACGATTTGCCAGCGGGATGCGACACTGCGGGCATGGATCCACTCGCACAGGTGGAGCGCCACAGCGCTCACAACTACCACCCATTGCCGGTCGTGTTGACGCACGGTGACGGAGCCTGGGTCACCGACGTTGAAGGCAAGCAGTATCTCGACCTGCTGTCGGCCTACTCTGCGCTCAACTTTGGTCACCGACATCCTCGACTGATCGAGGCCGCCAAACGTCAGATGGATCGGCTCACGCTCACGAGTAGGGCGTTTCACAACGACCAGCTCGGTCCGTTCGTTGCGGCGCTAGCGGAGTTGACGGGCAAAGACATGGTGCTGCCCATGAACTCGGGCGCCGAGGCCGTCGAGACCGCGATCAAGACCGCACGTAAGTGGGGATACCTCGTCAAGGGGGTAGGCGCTGACCGCGCGCGAGTCATCGTCGCCGACGGCAACTTCCACGGTCGGACAACGACCATCGTCTCGTTCTCGACCGACCCGGACGCGCGCGATGACTTTGGTCCATTCACACCGGGCTTTGACGTCGTTTCGTATGGAGACATCGAAGCACTGCGTGCTGCGATCACCGCCGACACGGTCGCGTTCCTGGTCGAGCCCATCCAAGGCGAGGCTGGCGTCATCGTGCCGCCCGAGGGATATCTGACTGCCGCGAGGGAGCTGTGTCGCGAGAACCGCGTCCTCTTCATCGCAGATGAAATTCAGAGTGGCATGAGCCGCACCGGCAAGACGTTCGCGTGTGAGTGGGACGACGTGGTGCCTGACATGTACATCATGGGCAAGGCGCTTGGCGGTGGCATCTATCCCGTTTCGGCTGTCGCCGCGAACGAAGACATCCTCGGCGTCTTCAAGCCAGGGGAACACGGCTCGACGTTTGGCGGCAATCCGCTCGCAGCCGCCATCGGTACCGAAGTGATAGCGATGCTCCGCACTGGGGAGTTCCAGGAGCGGTCGCGAGTTCTTGGTGAACACATGCTGGCGAGGCTGCGTGCTGAGTCGCCAGCAACCGTTGCCGAGGTGCGAGGCCGGGGTCTCTGGGCCGGCGTCCAACTGCATGGCGGCCTTGAACCTGCGCGCACCCGATGTGAGCGGCTGATGCTCGATGGCGTCCTGGCGAAGGACACCCACGAGACGACGATTCGGCTAGCTCCGCCCTTGGTGATCAGCCAGGACGACCTGGATCTGGCGATCGACAAGCTGCTCAAGGTGCTGGCGTGATCCACACCGCGGAACGTTGGGTGTCGTAAGTCGCGGCGTGACTGCCGAATCGCGGTACCTCCGTCATAGGGTGTCGCCGTGACAACTGTCGTGTTCGTTCCGGCAGAGAAACGACCCGGCGAACGCCGGGTCGCTTTGGTGCCAGAGAGTGTCGGGCGTCTAACTGCGCTCGGGGTCGACGTGTGCGTTGAGTCGGGCGCGGGTGTGCAGGCCAACTGCACCGATGAGGCCTATCGCGATGCTGGGGCAATCGTCAGCGACGGTGACGCCCTCGCGACGGCCGACGTCGTCTATAGCGTCAACTCGTTGACGACTGAGCAGATCGCACGGCTCAAGCCAGGGGCAACGGTCGTCTCGTTCCTGGCGCCTTCGGCCTCGCTCGATCAGGTGAAGGCGGCACGTGATGCGAACGTCGCGTGGTTGTCGATGGAGCTGGTCCCACGCATCTCGCGAGCCCAGTCGATGGACGCCTTGTCCTCGCAAGCGCTGGTTGCTGGATACCGGTGTGCGTTGGTGGCGGCGGAACGGCTGCCCAAGTTCTTTCCGCTGTTGATGACCGCCGCAGGCACGGTCAAGCCCGCGCAGGTGGTGGTGCTCGGCGCCGGTGTTGCCGGGTTGCAGGCGATTGCCACCGCGAAGCGACTCGGTGCGGTCGTCCAGGCGTACGACGTGCGCAGCGCCGCCGCTGACGAAATCAGGTCGATGGGGGCAAAGTTCATCGACCTCGACCTCGATTCGCTCGAAGGAGCGGGGGGCTACGCCCGCGAGATGACCGAAGAGAGAGCGCAGCGGCAGCGAGATCTGCTGACCCCCTACATCGCCGCGGCTGATGCCCTCATCACCACTGCCGCCGTTCCGGGTCGGCGGGCACCGCTACTCGTGACGCGACAGATGGTCGAGACGATGGGGCCAGGATCTGTGGTCGTTGACCTCGCAGCTGAGACCGGCGGAAACGTCGAAGGCTCGGTTGCAGGCGAAGAGGTACTCGTGGGCAGCGCCCGAGTATGGGGCGCTCTCAACATGCCTTCTCAGATGCCAGTAGCCGCGTCTCGGCTCTACTCAGCCAACCTTGTAGCCATTAGCCAACTGTTCTTGAAGGACGGCGCTGTAGACCTCGACTTCGAGGACGAGATTCTCGACGGTGCCTGCGTGGTTCATGCGGGAGTGGTGCGGTTCGAACCCGCCCGTGAAGCTCTGGAGGGCAGCAGCTGATGGACGGCGTTTCACTGCTCACGATCTTTGTGCTGAGCATCTTCGTTGGATACGAAGTGGTCTCCAAGGTCTCCACCGTGTTGCACACCCCGCTGATGTCAGGGGCTAACGCGATTCACGGTGTCATCCTCGTCGGCGCGATCATTGTCACTGGG
Organism: uncultured Actinomycetota bacterium; assembly: GCA_963712425.1. Taxonomy (GTDB): domain Bacteria; phylum Actinomycetota; class Actinomycetes; order JAHEKZ01; family JAHEKZ01; genus JAHEKZ01. Next base: position 470,950 of record CAVQHW010000002.1, read on the forward strand.
CATGCAGACACCGATGCCGAGCTTTGGTTGGGGTTGGTCGCGGTCGTACTTGCCACCATCAACATGGTGGGTGGGTTTGTTGTCACCGACCGCATGTTGCAGATGTTCACGAGCCGCAAGTCACCCACCAAGGGGTCGGACGCGTGAACCAGACCTGGGTACAACTTGCCTACCTCGTCGCTGCCCTGTGCTTCGTTCTGGCGCTGAAGGGTCTCTCGTCACCCAAGTACGCGCGTCGAGGGAACCTCATTGGTGCGTTCGGTGCGGTGCTGGCTGTTGTGGTGACGTTGATCGCCGAGGACTACCAGCACATGCCGGCGATCCTGATTGCGATCGGGCTTGGCACGGCATTCGGTGTTCCCGCCGCGCGCCGGGTTCAGATGACGGCCATGCCGCAGCTGGTTGCGTTGTTCAACGGAGTCGGTGGTGGCGCAGCTGCACTCGTAGCGCTCATCGAAGTCGTCGCCGGTGGTGAGAGCATCGAGGTAGGGGCGCTCGCCGCGTCCGCGTTCACCATCCTCATCGGATCCGTTTCGTTCAGCGGTTCAGTCGTCACCTTTCTGAAGCTGCAGGGACTCATGACGTCGAGGCCGGTCGTCTTCCCCGGCATTCAGGTTCTGCTTCCGCTTGCAGCCCTCGCCTCAGTCGCCCTCGCGGTGGGTGTTCTCAGCACCAGGTCTGTGGCGATGGCCTACGTGTTGGCTGCGGTCGCGCTGCTCCTCGGCGCGCTCTTTGTGCTGCCGGTCGGCGGCGCTGACGTACCTATCGTGATCTCGCTGCTCAATGCGGCAACAGGTGTGGCGGTTGCCGCGTCAGGCTTTGCTCTCGACAACGTCCTCTTGCTCGTGGCAGGAACGCTCGTCGGGGCAAGCGGCACCCTGCTGACCTTGCTCATGGCGAAGGCCATGGGCCGCCCGATCGGTTCGACGCTCTTCGGCGCGCTGATGGGGGGTTCAACCCTCGGCGGTGGCGAAGCGTCCGATCGGCCGGTGAAGTCGGTTGGCCCGTCCGACGTCGCGGTCATGCTGGCGTATGCCGATCGGGTGGTGATCGTCCCCGGCTATGGGCTCGCGGTGGCGCAGGCACAGGGAGCGCTCAAAGAGCTTGTCGATCTGCTTGGCGAACGAGGGATCGAGGTCGCCTACGGCATCCACCCGGTGGCCGGACGAATGCCTGGGCACATGAACGTTCTGCTCGCCGAGGCCAATGTGCCGTACGAGCAACTCAAAGAGATGGATGAGATCAATCCGGATCTACCGACGACCGACGTTGTGCTGGTGGTGGGCGCGAACGACGTGGTGAACCCCGCTGCGCGTACCCCTGGAACCCCGATCTCGGGAATGCCCATCATCAACGTCGACCAGGCGCAGTCTGTGGTGTTCCTGAAGCGCTCGATGCGCCCAGGCTTCGCAGGGATCGAGAACGAGCTGCTCTACGACCCGAAGACGCAGTTGCTATTCGGAGACGCCAAAGAGTCACTGAGTCAGACGGTCACAGCGCTGAAGTCCTTGTGAACTGAGGTTGACGGGGCTAGGCAAGGCACCCGCCGATCTGCGACCATCACCGCGGGGGTCGACGAAGAGCGGAGGGTGTTGTGGCTGACGAGATGGCGGCTGACTTCGCCCTGAGCGCTGTGCGTGAAGACGGTGTCTGGTCTGTCACTCAGCTGCCGCCTGCTGCGGCTGACGATATGAAACAGATGGTTCACGCGTTGCGACAGCAACCAGGCGACGCCGGGGCCATCGGCCTCTTGAGTTTCGCCGAAGACTTCTTTGTCGTGATGCGCATGATCGGCGATGACGTTCGCATCTTGCTCAGCGACGTCACGGCTGCGTTCGATGCGCCATTCGCTGGCCAAGTTCTCGACTACCTCGAGCTTTCGATGCCTGACGGCGATGACGAGGACGACATCGAACCTGCCGGAGACCTCGACCTACTCGAAGACCTCGGCGTGAGCCCGCTGTTGATGGCCGAGCTCTGTGACGACCTTGACCTGTACCCCGACGACGTTTTCGCGCAAGTTGCTGAGTTGTTGGGCTTCCGGCAGCAGTACGACGCCGCGATGCAACTCGTTGCCTGAGCAACGCACCACATGAGTTGGTCATGACGTCAGACGTTGATGCCATGCAAGCCGCCCTTGCCTTGGCACGTGAAGCCGGAGCAGCTGGTGAGGTGCCGATTGGTGCTGTGGTGCTGAACGCGTCCGGGGACGTCGTCGGCGCTGGGTACAACGAGCGTGAGGCATCCGGAGATCCGACCGCGCATGCCGAGGTGACAGCGCTGCGCGCCGCGGCGTCCAGCCTGGGAACGTGGCGGCTCGACAACTGCACGCTGGTGGTGACGCTCGAGCCGTGCACCATGTGTGCGGGAGCGCTCGTGCTTGCACGGGTCCGAAGGTTGGTGTTCGGCGCGTGGAACGACGAGATGGGGGCGGTCGGCACCTTGTGGGATGTCGTCCGAGATCGCCGTCTGAACCATCGACCAGAAGTTGTCAGCGGCGTCCTGGCCGATGAGTGCGGGGCGTTGTTGCAGGAGTTCTTTGGGAAACACCGCGATTCGGAGCCCGACCCCCCAATCCGGTAATCTCTGCGGCGGTGGCGTGTCCGAGCGGCCGAAGGAGCACGCCTCGAAAGCGTGTGAGGGGGCAACTCCTCCGTGGGTTCAAATCCCACCGCCACCGCCATCAAACTCCACGTGGACCGGGCCGGCGCCTATGCAAGCTCGTGCCCAGCCCTCACAATGATCAGCAGACCCACGTGGGGTCGGATTGACGGGTCCGCCTCCGAGGAGGTCAGCGATGCGCAGTATCGGCACCAAGTTGAAGGCCATCGTCGCAAGGATGGTTCCCCGGCGCCGTAGCGCAGACGCTCGCGCGATCGATCGCGAGAATCGTCACCGTGCTCGCCTACTTCGTGCGAAGTCCGGTGCCCCTCCGCATCACGGCACGTTCACCTCGGGTGGCCCAGGGGGAGTGTTCTAGACGTCGTAGCAGAAGTAGAGGAGGGGCACCGCCGAACCACTAGCGGTGCCCCTCCTCTACTGGTCTGGCTAGCCAGGCGTGACGCCAAAGGTCGCCAAGAACTTCAGGTCGTCCTTCTGGTCAATCCGGTATCCACCTGTGCCGTCCGAGCACGTCGGGCTGATGCCGTAGGACGTGACAGCGACGATGGTGTTCGTCGGGTTCAAGAAGATCGGGCCACCGGAGTCACCGAAGCAGGTGCCGCCAGTGCTCGTCTTGCCCTTGTTGTTGGAGAACTTGGCAGAGATTCCGCCGCCAGCTCCTCCGACACCCTTGGTGTTGACGAGCCTCATCGTTGCTGTGCGACGAGTGTCGCCACCGAACGAGGACTTGAGCTTCGAACCCTCGAGGCCATAGCCGACCGCATCGAAGCGCAGGTGCGCCTTCTGCTTCACGACGGTGTCGAGCAAGCCAAGCGTGGGAAGCGCACCGTACTCAGACGATGACTTCGGAGCGTCAAGCTCGAGCACACCCATGTCGTGCAGCCAGAAGGCGGCGTCGTCGTAGTCGGGGTGTGGGTAGGAGGTCGCTTCACGCCACTCAGGTGAGGCGTCCAGCGCAGCAGCCCAGTCTTCGTAGCGTTCCTGGTTGCGGTCGGGAATGTAGCCGGTGCTGGGCGGCAGGATGTCGTAGTTGGGAACCTCTTCGAAGTTGATCCAGACGTCCGTGCCGCCCGAACCGTCTCCGCCGCGCTTGGTGGTCGACTCACCCTCAAGGCCCACCGCATAGGTGCAGTGACCGGCCGACAGCACGGTGGTTGCGTCCAGCAAGGTTCCCGTGCAGGTGAACCAGCCACCGGGGTCGTCGAACCGAGAGTCGATGTCGTCGGGCACGTAGAACAGCAACTGGCCAACGAACGGGTGTTCACCGTTGTCTGGCTGGCCGTTGACGATCGCCTGGGCTGGTGTGGTCCACCCCACCATGGCGATGACCGCAAGAACTGCGATCAAGATTTTCTTCCGCATCGGGATCCTTCCGAGCTGGCGGATGATGACAGTCAGCCGAGGCAGGCTCCGCAGACCGCCCCGGCGGTTCGACGGTAACCCGAAGCGCCTGTACCTGCACCCGGTTCGCGGAATGCAGGGGTCAGGGGGCTGCCGTGCGGCAGATGGGGGCTGCGGTCGGCAGCGTGACCGACCCAGGATCGGCGTCCGCAGCCGACACCACACCGTCGAACTGAGGACCGAGCCAGACCGCCACCTTCGCATCGGGGACGCGTCGAGCCTGATCCAGTTCGGAACCGGGCATATAGGACGCCACAGTGATGGCCGCCGCCAGGTTCGCCTTGGTGTAACGCACGAGCGCTACCCCTTGCCGGATCGGCTTGGAGCTGTTGCCAATGTCGGAGATCACGAAGCCGCGAGACGCGAGGTCATCTGCGGTGTCGAGCGCTAGCCCCGGTCGGTCCGTACCGTTCGCCACCGCGACGGTGACCTGTGACGGTTCTGGCAGCGGCCGAGGAGTCTTCGGTGATGGCGTGCGGCAGGTCGCGCTGGGAGCGGACGGCGAGGGCGCTGGGTCTTCTCGCTGCTGCCACCATCGCCAAGCACCGAATGCCGCCGCGCCGACGGCGACCACCACGAGCACGGCGACGATCATGCGAAGCCAGCGTCGTGGACGCCGAGACTGGCCGCCGGTGCCAAGCGGAGTGAGCATGCTCATCGGGGCACCTTAATGAGGTGGCGGAGGATGCGGGATTCGAACCCGCGAGGGGTTGCCCCCAACACGCTTTCCAAGCATGCGCCATAGGCCACTAGGCGAATCCTCCGTCGCAGAGGTTACCGCTCAGCGCTGGCCGACTGGCACTCGACTGGGTGCGTACACTGGTCATCGACCCCTCGTGCGGCGTCATCTCTCTGAACTCCCCCAGGGCCGGAAGGCAGCAAGGGTAAGCGGGCTCTGGCGGGTGTGCGGGGGGTCACTGCTGTCTGTTGGGTGTCCGCGCCCACGACTAGTGTCGTCCCCGTGTCTACCGCCCTCTACCGTCGCTACCGCCCGGAGCGGTTCGCTGACCTGATTGGGCAAGGGCACGTCACTGAGCCACTGATGCAGGCGCTCGCCAACGACAAGGTGACGCACGCTTATCTCTTCTCCGGCCCGCGTGGCTGTGGCAAGACCACGTCCGCGCGGATCTTGGCGAGGTGCCTCAACTGCGAGAAGGGCCCGACTCCCGAGCCGTGCGGTGAGTGCCAGAGCTGCCAAGACCTTTCGCGAGGGGGTCCCGGCACGATCGACGTCATCGAGATCGACGCTGCGAGCCACGGGGGCGTCGACGACGCTCGCGAGCTGCGCGATCGAGCCTTCTTCGCTCCGGCGTCCTCGCGCTACAAGATCTACATCATCGACGAGGCGCACATGGTCTCGACGCAGGGCTTCAACGCCTTGCTGAAGGTCGTCGAAGAACCGCCAGAACACGTCAAGTTTGTGTTCGCGACGACTGAGCCAGAGAAGGTCATCGGCACGATTCGTTCGCGCACCCACCACTATCCGTTCCGGTTGGTGCCATCGCGCATTCTTGAGGACTATCTCGCCACGGTGTGCGAGTCCGAGCAGATCAAGGTCGAGCCAGGTGTGCTCGCGTCAGTGGTGCGTGCCGGCGCTGGCTCCGTGCGTGACTCGCTGAGCGTGCTCGACCAGCTCATCGGCGGTGCTGAGGGCCCAGAGCTCACGTACGAGCGCACCGTTGAGCTGTTGGGTTTCACTCCAGCTGCGTTGCTTGATGACATCGTCGATGCCGTCGCCGACACCGATGGTTCGGCGATGTTCGCCGTCATCGATACCGTGATTGACGCTGGCCTTGATCCCGAGCGGTTCATGAAAGATCTGCTCGAGCGCTTCCGCGACCTCGTCATCGTCGCCGCCGTCGAGGATGCCTTCGAGCGTCGGCTCGTCGGGGGTTCCGACGATCAGCGGGTACGCCTGCAGTCACAGGCTGATCGCATCGGCTTGGCAGCGCTGACGCGGTGCACCGAGCTGGTGGCAACTGGGATCGCAGACATGAAGGGGCCGACGCCTCCACGGCTTCACCTTGAACTGGTCTGCGCCAAGCTGTTGCTTCCCGGTGCACATGGCGATGAGTTGAGCGTGGCGGCCAGGCTCGACCGGGTCGAACGCCGGATGGCGATCGCTTCTTCGCCTGAGGCAGCCGCACCTCCGAAGGCTGAACCAACGAAGGTTGAACGGCCGAAGACTGAACCGAAGGCTGAATCGAAGACTGAACAATCGAAGGCCAAGCAACCGTCCGCGTCCCAGCAAACGGCGCATCCGACGGCCAAAGTTGCCGTGCCTGACCCGCCCACCGAGGACGAGTCGAGCAAGAGGTCGCGGCCGCAGCGCCAGAGACCGACAAGCAGCCGCTCGCGTCCGGCCCTGGCGAGCTGCAAGAGCTGCGTCGCATGTGGCCAGCTGTGCTGAATCGGGTGAGGGACTATCGCAAGGTCACGTGGGCGCAGCTATTTGAGAAGTCTGAAGTGCTCAGCGTTGATGCCAAGCAGTTGCACATCGGGCTCCGCGATGTGGGCGCGCACCGAGCATTCACCCAAGGCGGTGGGCACGACGAGATCGTGCGTCAGGCACTCATCGACGTCGTGGGGCTCGACCTTCAGATCGATGCCGTACTCGATCCGACGGTGAGTTCAGCGGCAGCCGAGCCAGCCCCCACCGACCCCTTACAGGCTGCTGAGAGCACGCCATCCGCCGCAGCGGTTGAAGCGCGGGCGGCGGCTGCTGCTGTCGACAAGCCAGTCGTCGGCAAGCAGCGAAAGTCGGCTGTTGCTGACGACGACGTCAACGCCGATGACGCAGATGCCGACGACCAAGGCCTAGCTGGATCAGAGTTGATCGCACAACAACTCGGCGGCACGGTCATTGGCGAGATCGAGCACACCTAGGCGCTGCTGCTCGTTACTGCTCGCTACTGCAGGGCGTCGAGGAACGACGCCGCCACGTCGAGGTAGATGTCGACGTCTTTGTCTTCGGCGGCAAACGAGATGCCTGGTCCACTGGTGGCGATGGCGTCCCATACCCCTCGGTTGAGGAAGTACAGCCGCCGAGCCGTCGCAAAGTCGCGATCAGTCGACAGATACCCGTCGGCACCGGTGATGGGTGCCTCAGGCGTCAGACGCCATTGGGTGCGTCCGCCCCAGCGATCGATCGTGAAAGGCAGGCCGCGCGCGTCGACCAGCCACTGCAAACCTTGCTGCAGACGATCGCCGAGTTCTTCGACGCGTTCGTGGGCGTCAGGTGTGAACACCTCAGACAAGCCGGCCCGTGCGGCAGCCAGCGATAGGGCGTTGCCGTAGAGAGTGCCGCCGCCGGCAACGCCTGGCTCGTCGGAGTAGTCGCTCTCGACGTGCTCAGCGGCATACGTTGCGAGCGGCTCGCTCATGCCGATGACTCCGATGGGGACGCCGCCACCGATCCCTTTGCCACCGGTCATGAGGTCAGGGGAAAGGTCAAAGGTCAGCGTTCCTCCGCCGTACTTGGCGAATTGCGTGTGTGTCTCATCGATGACGAGCAGCGCGCCACTGTCTGAGCAGAGCCGACGCAACTCGTCGTGAAAGTTTGGCTGAGGGAGCACCAGGCCACAGTTGGTCAGCACGGGCTCGGTGACGACCGCCGCGACGTCACCACTGTTCAGCGCTCGCTCCAATTCGAAGAGGTCGTTGAACGGCACGGTCACCACATCGTCGCCCGACTGCGGTGCCAGGCCCAGTGCTTCGGGGTTACCCGCCTCCCACATCATCTCTTCGAGGTGTCCGTGGTACTTCGCTCCGAAGACGACCACCTTGCGACGACCGGTAAAGGCCCTGGCGAGACGCAGCGCGTCGACGTTTGCTCCCGAGGCCGAGAGCGTGAACTGCCATTGGGGTAGCCCGAACCGCTCTGTCAGGAGTCGCGAGACCTCGAGTGCGTCTTCGACGGGCAGCAAGAAGTGACTGCCGATCGCTATCTGTCGTGACACTGCTTCGACTATGGGGGGCGAGGCGAAACCAGCGGCCATCGCGAGGTCGCACAGATTGAAGTCGATGTAGTCGTGCCCATCAAGGTCGGTGAATCGTGCACCCGAGCCAGAGGTTGCTACGACGGGAGCGTGGCTATACAAGCCGACCATCCACGGCGCCGGTACGCCGCTGGGCATCGCGTCGCGCGCTTGCGCTAGCCACGCTTGAGAGGCGGAGGTGCGATCGGTGAAGGTGCGATGCTCCTCAGCACTGATCGTGCGAAGCCGAGTCACCATGGCCTGGTCAAGAGGTGATGCGTCGGACGCCATTGCCCGAGTCTGCCACGCCGCTCAAGCCGGTGTCCGCCTGCTGTCAGCGCAGCCACGTAGGCTGAGCGTGCTCGGTACGGCTCGCTACCGAACGGCTTGAGGAGCTGACGTTGACCGAAGGTATGCCCGACTTGAACGCCCTCTTGGCTCAGGCCCAGCAGATGCAGGCTGAGATGACGGCAGCGCACGAGCAGTTGGCCAGTGAGCGCATCACCGGTCAGGCAGGTGGGGGGCTCGTCACGGCAACTGTCACGGGGGCCGGCGAGCTGACTGGGCTCACGATCGATCCGGCGGCAGCACAACCCGACGACACTGAGACGCTCGCAGACCTCGTCCTCGCCGCGTACCGTGATGCCTCACAGCAAGCCACGCAACGGCAGCGTGATGCCATGGGGCCCTTGACTGAGGGCCTCGGCGGACTGCCAGGGATGTGAGCGCATGTACGAAGGTGTCGTCCAAGATCTGATCGACGAGCTCGGCAGGCTGCCTGGCGTAGGGCCCAAGTCGGCTCAGCGCATCGCATTCCACCTCTTGGCTGCCGAACCCACCGACGTCCGACGGCTTGCCGAAGTGCTTCTCGAGGTCAAGGCCAAAGTGCGGTTCTGTCGCATCTGCGGCAACGTCGCCGAGTCGGACGAGTGCAAGATCTGCCAGGACGCACGTCGCGACCCTGCAGTGATCTGTGTGGTTGAAGAGCCCAAAGACGTCGTCGCAGTCGAGCGCACCCGAGAGTTCCGCGGCCGCTATCACGTTCTGGGTGGTGCGATCAGCCCCATCGAGGGCATCGGCCCTGACGACCTCAGGGTCAAAGAACTCATGACTCGGCTGGCGGACGGCACCGTCACCGAGTTGATCATCGCCACCGACCCGAATCTTGAGGGAGAGGCGACGGCTACCTACCTCGCCCGGCTGCTCAAGCCCATGGGGTTGACGGTCTCTCGCCTCGCGAGTGGACTTCCGGTAGGAGGCGATCTCGAGTACGCCGACGAGGTCACACTCGGGCGCGCCTTCGAGGGTCGCCGCAGTCTCGAGGTGTAGACATCTGTGGCGAGAGCCGCAGTTTCCGATCAGCGAGGTAAATCGTGACCACAGCGTCCAACAAGCGCCTGTCTGACGACGTCGACGAGTTCACCGTCGATGTCGCTGACCAGATCGAGAGCTTCCTCATCGCGTTGGGGGCGGTGGCCCGCGGTGACTTCCCCGGCGGCACTCTCTCAATCCTGCTGCTCGAGACGTCTCAGTTACTGCTTGCCGGCGGACGCCTGGGCGCCGTGGTTGATGTCGTGCCGAACGAGAGGTTCGAGCCAGACGTGGGGGTTGACCCCGATGCCGATGGGTTGCGCGAACTCTTGGCTGAACTGCTGGGGCCTGCCAATGAGTACGTCGAGGTTTTCGACCCCTACGCCGGCGACGTCGACATCGTGCACTCTCGACTCTCTGACGACCTTGCTGATGTGGCCGCCGACCTCTTTCACGGTCTGGCTCACTACAAGGCTGGTCGCGCGAACGAGGCACTGTGGTGGTGGCAGTACTCCTACCTCGCCAACTGGGGATCAACCGCCAGTTCGGCGCTTCGAGCGTTGCATTCGGCCGTCGCGCATACCCGGCTTGACGCGTCAGACCAGTAGCCCCAAACGCGCGAACTCAGTTGTTGGGCAGTGGTGTTGGCCTGACCGGAGGCTGAAAGACGCCCTGACGATAGACCTGCTTCACCTCGCGGATCTCGAGAGTTCCACTCGGGAACACGGCCTTGGCCAACAGACCGATGGTCGGGCCAGGGCGCGACAGGTAGCAGTACTTCCCGGCGTCGGCGTCTTTGCCTCGAATGGCGAAGCATTCAGCAGGGCCTAGCTTGCCTGGTGCTTGCCACATTCCCGCCCGTTCAACTTTGACGTCGGCACGCTTCAGAGTGAGTGCCCGCTGAGTACTGCGGAAGAGCCGTTGCACTTCGGGGTCGAACAGCTCGGGCAATCCAGCAGGTCGTCGTGATACGAGGAAGCAAGTGCGCTGCGGGCGGTCCTTCTTGTCCTTCGGTTGCACGATCTGGCACGACACGACGCCGCGTGGCGCGAAACTCAAAATTGCGGTGCGGCGTCCAGTCGTGATGTCGAGGCGAAAGCGATCGCCCTTGGTGCGCATGCGAACCGAGGCATCTGGGCGTGGGCCCTTCGATATCAGACGGTATGACGCATCGAAGGTCTCGGGCGCGAGAGCTGTCAGTTGCTGCGCACGTTGCCTCGCCGACAGTTCGCGCTCGGTCGCCGAAGGTTGGGCGCTCGGCATGGGGGTAGTAGACGGCGTCGCGTCCTCACCCCCTGAGGTGCACGATGTCAACGTCAGCGCGCCTAACAGCACTAGGGCAGCGGCAGTCCGGACTCGAATCATCACCGTTCCACCATACGAGGCGCTGAGGCCGACTTTGTTCCCGCGCTCGCTTGGTCGAGCTTTCCCGGTGGCTAGACTGTCCGCTCCGGTGCCGCGGGTGGGACCGGGGAAGGAATCTGTCGTGGGACTCGTCGTACAGAAGTACGGCGGCTCGAGCGTCGCGGATGCCACCAGCATCAAGCGAGTCGCGACCCGCATCGTTGAAGCCAGAAAGTCTGGGCATGACGTGTGTGTCGTCGTGTCGGCCATGGGTGACACCACCGATGAGCTGATCGATCTCGCCGAAGAGGTGTCGCCGCTACCGCCGGGCCGCGAGCTCGACATGCTCTTAACCGCTGGCGAGCGCATCTCGATGGCCCTGCTGGCGATGGCGATCCACGACCTTGGTGTCGAGGCGCGGTCGTTCACCGGCAGCCAAGCTGGCGTCATCACGACGTCAATACACGGCAAGGCCCGCATCATCGACGTGACGCCCGGTCGCATCCGCGGCGCCCTCGATGAAGGTGCTGTCGCGATCGTCGCCGGGTTCCAGGGCGTCAGCCAAGACACCAAAGACATCACGACCCTCGGCCGCGGTGGATCAGACACCACGGCCGTCGCTCTGGCCGCCGCTCTGAACGCCGAAGTGTGCGAGATCTACACCGATGTCGATGGGGTCTTCAGTGCCGACCCTCGGATTGTCCCGGCCGCGCGCCAGCTTTCGTATGTGTCGTACGAAGAGATGCTTGAGATGGCTGCGTGCGGCGCGAAGGTACTCCACGTTCGGTGCGTCGAGTATGCCCGGCGTTTCGAGTTGCCGATCCATGTCCGATCATCGTTTAGTGACAGAGAAGGAACGTGGGTCGTAGCGAATCCGAACGCTGTGCCCACCGACAAGGGAGAAGCAGTGGAGCAGCCGATCATCTCCGGGGTCGCACACGACCGGAGTGAGGCCAAGGTGACCGTCGTCGGTGTCCCCGACAAGCCAGGCGAAGCGGCTCTGATCTTCGAGGCGCTGGCGGGTACCGACGTCAACATCGACATGATCGTGCAGAACGTCTCAGCTGCCGCCACCGGTCTGACCGATATCTCCTTCACGATGCCGCATACCGACACTGGTCGGGCTGTCATCGCACTTGAGAAGGTCCGCGAGTCGGTCGGCTTCACCGATCTCTTGGTCGATGACCAAATCGGCAAGGTGTCGTTGATCGGTGCCGGCATGCGCACCAACGCTGGCATCTCGGCCACGTTCTTTCGTGCATTGTCCGATGCAGGCGTCAACGTCGACATGATCTCGACGTCAGAGATCCGTATCTCGGTGATCACCAAGGCCGATGACCTCGATGCGGCGGTGGCGGCCATTCACACCGCGTTCGGTCTTGACGTCGCCGAGGGCGAGGCCGTGATCTACGGGGGAACGGGACGATGACCAAGCCCACTCTTGCGGTAGTCGGCGCCACCGGAGCCGTCGGAACGGTGATGCTCGACATCTTGAGCTCACGCGAGGACGTGTGGGGCGAGATCCGACTGATCGCGTCTGCGCGGTCGGCCGGCAAAGTGCTCCAGGTTCGCGGTCAGGACGTTGTGGTCCAGGCACTCGCGCCTGAAGTCTTCGACGGTGTCGATGTTGCGATGTTCGATGTTCCCGACGAGGTCTCGGCCGAGTGGGCGCCGATTGCCGCAGCTCGTGGCGCGGTGGCCGTCGACAACTCAGGTGCGTTCCGCATGGATCCTGACGTGCCCCTGATCGTGCCTGAAGTAAATGCGGCTGCCGCACGTCTGCGCCCCAAGGGCATCATCAGCAACCCCAACTGCACGACGTTGTCGATGATCGTCGCAATGGGCGCCTTACACGCCGAGTACGGCCTCGAAGAGTTGGTCGTTGCGTCCTATCAGGCCGCATCGGGTGCCGGGCAAGAAGGCATTGACACGCTGCGCGATCAGATCGGCAAGGTGGCAGCGTCGCCTGACGCCGGAAGTCGAGCTGGCGATCTGCGCGGCATTGTCGGCGACAACGGTCCGTTCCCGGCGCCTTTGGCGATGAACGTCGTGCCGTGGGCAGGCTCGCTCAAAGACGACGGATGGAGTTCCGAGGAGCTCAAGGTGCGCAACGAGTCTCGCAAGATTCTGGGCATCAAAGAACTGCGAGTCTCTGCCACATGCGTACGCGTCCCTGTCGTGACGACGCACTCGCTCGCGGTGCATGCCAGATTCAGTTCAGAGGTGGACCAGAGTCGGGCGCAGGCAATCCTGCGCGACGCTGAGGGCGTCGTGCTGCTCGATGACCCAGCTAACGGCGAGTTCCCGACCCCCAACGATGCCGTTGGCACCGACCCCACCTGGGTCGGACGCGTGCGTCGCGCGATCGACGACCCACGCGCACTCGACCTGTTCTTGTGCGGCGACAACCTGCGCAAGGGCGCGGCCCTCAACACTGCACAGATCGCCGAGGTCGTGGCGGCAGAGCTGTCGGCGTCCTAGCTCGCTTACGCGAGGTCGAAGCCCTCACCGCGTTCGGCCATCTCGCGCGTCTCGTCGCAGAGGTCGGGTGCGACGAGCAGTCTCGGCAGCAGCTCACGCTCGGTCGTGAGCGCGCGAAACACGAGCTCGATGCTCACATCGTGCTCGGGTCGATGGATGACCTCGATCGTGTCGCCGCCCGAGATGTGACCCTCCGAGATGACCCGCAGGTAAGCTCCGGGCCGTCGTTCAGCGACGAAGGTCTTGAGCCAGCCTGGCCGGTTCATCCAGCCGCGAAAGGTGCCACAAGGGATCCGCGGTTCGGTGACCTGTAGGACGACGTCCGCGCCGACCCGCCAGCGTTCGCCGACGCGGGCCCCGTTCACGTCGATTCCTTGGGTCGTGAGGTTCTCGCCGAAGTGCGCCATAGCCCAACTGTTCACCGAGGGTGTCGGCCCACCACTGCAGATCCTCGACGGCGTAGGCATAAACGGCCTGGTCGTCGCCGCCGTGATTGCGGCGGTCACCGATGAAGTCGCCGGCAAGCCCGCTGCCTAACCCGTGGGCCTTGCTACCGGGGGCGCGAACCTCGACCCGACCTTCGGTGGGTCGCTTGTCGATCCCCGTGCGGTCGACAGGCTTGAAGGGGTTGGACCGCGGCTGCGCGAGATTGACGCTGAGGAGGCGTCCGGTGGGTGACTCCATAGCTCCTGCCGACAGGAAGAAGTGATCGCGTGTCGGGGTGGCGGGATTCGAACCCACGACCTCTTCGTCCCGAACGAAGCGCGCTACCAAGCTGCGCCACACCCCGCGAAAGCCTGGTCAGCCTACCGGGCGGCGAGTCAAGGCAAGAAATCGGTGCGATCTCGCGGCACGAGGGTCAGCAGAGTTGCCTCGGGCGGGCACGCAAAGCGCACCGGAGCGGTAGGGGAGGTACCCAACCCTGCAGACACGTGCAGCCAACCGTTGTCGTCGCGGCGGTGCAGCCCCTTGGCCTGAGAGACGGGTAGGTCGCAGTTGGTGACAAGTGCGCCCACCCCAGGAATGCACAACTGACCGCCATGCGTATGACCGGCGAAGATGATGTCGAGCTGGTCGTGACTCATCGCATCGAGCACGCGGCGATACGGCGCGTGTGTCACCCCGAGCCGCAGAACGTCCTCAGCGGTGTCGGGCACCGAGAGCTCCGAGTAGTCATCGAGATCGAGGTGCGCATCGTCGGTGCCGACCGCGAGGATCTGCTGACTGCGCACCTTCACGTCCGCCGATCGGTTGTTCAGGTCCAACCACCCACGGCGGGTGAAGCCCTCACACAGGTCTTTCCATGGCAGGGGGTCGCCGAAGACCCGACCGCCTGAGTCAGGCAGCAAGTAGCGGGCTGGGTTCTTCCACACCGGGCCGTAGTAATCGTTCGAGCCATTGACGAAGACTCCGGGGGTGTCGAGCAGGGGATCGAGCGCTGACAGCGCGGTCTCAACGGCGTCCGGGTGAGCGAGATTGTCTCCGGTGTTGACCACGAAGTCAGGTCTGAGGGCTGCCAAGCGGCGAACCCACGCGGCTTTGCCTTGCTGGCTGGGCGTCAGGTGCAGGTCGGAGATGTGCAGGACGCGCAACGGCTCGGCCCCGGGAGCCAGGGTTGGCACGGTGACCCGGCGCAGTCGGTACTGCTTCGCCTCCCACATCGCATAAGCAAGCACCGAGACCTTCACCGTGGCGCCGGCGATCAGCAAGGTACGGAATGTGGGCACCAGCACAGTCTGACACCTGGATGCGAGAGGATGAAGCCATGAGTCTCAAGTCGCAGTTGCAGGCAGACCTGACCGAGGCGATGCGGGCCAAAGATGAGGTTCGTCGATCTACGCTGCGTATGGCTTTGACCGCGATCACCAATGAAGAGGTCGCCGGTAAGCAATCCCGCGAACTGACCGACGAGGACGTGGTGAAGGTTCTCGCCCGCGAGCTGAAGAAGCGCAAAGAGGCGGCCACGGCGTTCACAGATGCTGGCCAGTCAGAGCGTGCAGACGCTGAGTTGGCCGAGGCGCAGATTCTGGAGTCGTACCTGCCAGCACAGCTCACGGACGCGGAGATCGCTGAGATCGTCGTTCAGGCGATCTCAGGCCTTGGCGTTTCAGGTCCTCAGGCGATGGGGCAGGTGATGAAGGTCGTCCAACCGACGATCGCGGGCCGCGCTGACGGTGGCAGAGTCGCTGCCGAAGTCAAGCGGCAACTAGCGAACTGACACGCGGTTGTTGTTGCCGTTCCCGCCACCTGGGTTGCCGTCGGAGTTGCCGGGGCCACCATTGCCACCACCACCGCTGTTGCCTTCACTGCCAGAGTTGTTGTCGCCGGAGCCGCTACCGCCAGAGTTGTTGTCGCCACCACCGTTGCCGGACTCTTCGGGTTCAGGTGGCGGCGGGACACCGTTGCTGAGGTAGATCGTGACGGTGGCGCCCGGCTGAACGGTGCTACCGGCGCCCGGAGAGGTGTACGCCACGGTGCCCTCGGGTTGATACGACGAGACTTCGCTGTCGGAGACAGTTGCCTGTAGGTCAAGTTCGTCGAGTCTGGCAACGGCCTTGTCTGCTGACAGGCCAGCAAGTGAGGGAAGCGTGAGCTGCGCACCGTCGATCAGCTCGGGATTCACGGGAATGAAGCTCTCGACTGGGAGGTTTGCGATCGCGCCGAGCATGGCCTGTTCCCAGATCGGCCCTGGAAGGGTGCTCCCAGCCCAGGCAGAGGCGAACTGCCCATTGATAGTGACGTTCGTCATGGGGTACTTCACCGGTGCACGCGGGCTACCTGCCCACACCGCGGCCGCGAGGTTCGGCGTGTAACCCGCGAACCAGATCGCTTGGACATCGTCTGTCGTTCCCGTTTTGCCAGCGGTCGGGCGTCCTAGGTACATGGCCTGTCCGGTGCCGTCGGTGATCTTGCTGCCCTGCACGACGTTGACCAGCACGTCGTTGACGGCGTCGGCAACCTCGCGCTTGATTACCTGCTGGCAGTCCGGTGGGGGTACCTCCAACTCCTCCTTGTCGATGGTTCGCACGGATGTGATCACTCGAGGCTCGCAGTGGAGTCCACGGGCAGCGAAGGTTGCATAGGACTCGGCAAGCGTCAGTGGTGACATGCCGAAGGAACCGCCGATGATGCCCGGAGTGACCTGATCCTCAGTGCTGCTCAGGGGCGACTCACCGGTGTCGGCAGCGGTGACGCCAGCTCGATCCGCAATGTCCCATACGTTGCATAGCCCTGTGCGCTTGGCCAGCTCGGCAAAGTAGGTGTTCACCGAGTACGCGGTGCCTTCGTACATCGAGAAGCTGCCGCTTGGCGCGTTCGTGTAGTTGCTCACGGGCCAGGTGTCTTGGGTGTTGCCCTCGCAATCCTCGTAGCTTCCGTACTCCATGGTCCTGCTAGGCGGTGAGTCGATGAAGTCATCCATCGCCTGGCCTTGCTCGATCGCGGCGGCGATGGTGAAGATCTTGAATGTTGATCCCGGCTGCTGACCTGACGTCCCGGAGTACTCGAGGTCTACGGCGTTGTTGATGAAGCTGGCGTACTCACCCTTGCCGTAGTCGAGGTTCTGATCCATCGCTGTGACGTTGCCGGTGCCGGGCTCGACCATGGCCAATGCGGCGACGCGGTTACTGGGATCGCCGGTGGGTAGCCACGACTCGATGGCTTGCTCAGAGGCTCGTTGGTCATCCATCTGGAGTGTCGTCCGAACGGTGAGTCCGCCACCGTTCAGCAATTGTCTGCGGTCGGCTCGACTGGCGCCGTAGGTCTCGTCATCGAGAAAGACCTCTTCGACGTAACTGCAGAACCAGGGCACCTTTGAGACGGCGCAGCCACGGGTGAGGTCGCTCGGGTTCAGCGTCTTCTTCAGCGACTTGCTCTTGTACTTGTCAGCTTCGCGCTGGCTGATCATGTTCTCGTCGGCCATGCGTTGTAAGACGAAGTCGCGACGGACCTCGCTGTCTTTCGGGTTCTCGAGCGGGTCGTAGAGCGAGGGATACTTCACGATGCCTGCGAGTGTCGCGGCTTGGCCGGCGTTGAGGTCGGCGGCCGACACGGAGAAGTATCGTTGGGCGGCAACTTCTACTCCGTAAGCCTGTGAACCGAAGTAGGCGATGTTCAGATAACCCTCGAGAATGCGACGCTTGCTCCACTGCTCTTCAAGGCTCAGCGCGTAGCGCAGCTCTTGCAGCTTTCGGCTCAGCGAGTCCTCTAACGCCTCCTCGCGCTCGATCTTCGTCGCAGCGGTGTCGGCAAGCACGTTCTTGACGTACTGCTGGGTGATCGTCGACCCACCTTGCGTCACTTCCCCCGCCTGAGTGTTTGCCACGAACGCTCGGAACGTGCCGCGCAGGTCGATGCCGTTGTGGTCGTAGAAGCGGGCGTCCTCGGTCGCCACGATGGCGTCCTGCATGACCTTGGCGATCTTCTCCATCGGTACGAAGACGCGGTTCTGGCTGTAGAAGGTGGCAATGACGGTGCCGTCGGCAGCCAGTAGGCGAGAGCGCTGTTTGAGCGGCGGAACGCTCAACTGGGCTGGCAGCGACTGAAAGTTCTCGGCCCCCCGCTTTGCCGTGAGCCCGGCCAGGCCGATCGCCGGAAGCGCCAGGCCAGCGACGAGGACGCCCGCGACGACGCTCAATGCGAGGAACAACAGCGCCCTGGTTCCGGCGCCCTCAGATGGGGAAGACACCGGTCAAGGGTATGCGAGGCAAGCAGTCCGCCCGGCACTCCGCCCTGGCGCTGCGGGCTGGAACCTGCCGAAATCCAGACACCCTCCGCAGCCGGCGGATCACCTGTAGTGAGCGTTGTCCCCGAGTTGGCGCTATCGCTAGTTCTATTGGGCCAGAAGAGTTCCCCCATATGGGGGCTTTTGGTCGATGGCCCCAGTTCTCTAGCGTCAACGGTCACGCGTCGTAATCAAATCTGATAACGACGCCGATCGGATCAACGATCCGGTGACAGAACGTGGCGGCCCAGGGGACGGGTCACCAAGGGGGAGGGCACATGGCATGGATTGAAGACTGGTCAGTGCGGGCGGCCTGCCGCACCACTGATCCAGACGCGCTGTTTGTTCAAGGCGCCGCCCAGAACCGGGCCAAGGCACTCTGCATGGGGTGTCCCGTGCGCACCGAGTGTTTGTCGGATGCGCTGGACAACCAGGTCGAGTTCGGTGTGTGGGGCGGCATGACCGAGCGCGAGCGTCGTGCGTTGCTGCGTCGGCGTCCGAATGTGACGTCATGGCGCCGACTGCTCGAAACCGCGCGTGAGACGTACGAGCGCGGCGATCAAGACATCTCGATCATCGCTGTCTGAGGCTTAGCGGTACACGTTTCCTGCCGCTAGCGCTTCACCCATGGCCTGTAGTCCGGTGATGTCATGCACGTCACTGGCCATCGCAGGTGCCGCGGCGATCGCGACGCCCGGATGTGCGCCGGTGAACCGTCCGAGCACGTGGTGCTCGCGGTCTCGCCGTCGCATCGTGTCGGCGTGAAGTCGCAGCAGTGCTGCCGTCAGCGAGTGTTCGTCGCGTTCGTCGAGTTCCTCGGCAGCTCCCTCGGCGCGAGCGGCCGAGACGTCATCAGCGGCAGTCGTATGAACGCGGTTGAGAATCATTCCAGCCAGTGGCATCGAATCGCGTTGCAACCGCTCAACAAAGTAGGACGCCTCGCGTAAGGCATCTGGTTCAGGTGAAGCAACGACGAGGAATGAGGTGCCAGCGTCCTGCAGCAAGGCGTAGGTGCGTTCAGCTCGCTCGCGAAACCCGCCGAATACTGAGTCAAGACCGCCGACGAGTGTCTGTATGTCGCTGAGGAGTTGCGCTCCCAGCACCTTGTTCAGCGCGCCGGTCACCAGCGAGAAGGCACCACCGAACACCTTCATGTAGGCCTTTCCTCCGGCGCGTGCCGGGGCCAGGAGCAAGCGGATCAGGCGTCCGTCCAAGAAGGACGCGAGGTTGGCTGGTGCGTCGAGAAAGTCGAGCGCCGAACGGCTGGGTGGAGTGTCGACCACGATCAGATCCCATTGCCCTGACTCGACCGACTCGCGGTGAAGCTGACCGAGCTTCTCCATCGCCATATACTCCTGCGTTCCGGCGAAGGAGCTGGACATCGATTGGTAAAAGGGGTTCTCGAGAATCTGGGCGGCGCGTTCGGGGTCGCCATGCTGCTCGACAATCTCGTCGAACGTGCGCTTCATGTCGAGCATCATCGCGAAGAGGGCTCCGCCGTCTTGCCCAACTCCCGACACCACGCGCGGCGAGTTGTCGAGCTCTTGCAGACCCAGTGACTGAGCAAGTCGCCGAGCCGGGTCGATCGTGAGAACGCACACCCGCCGTCCGAGTTCGGCCGCTCGAACACCGAGGCTGGCGGCCGTCGTGGTCTTACCGACCCCACCTGACCCACAGCAGACGATGATGGTCGTGCCAGAGTCCTGCAGCAGCCGGTCTACGTCGACGGTGGCTTGGGGGCCTTGGGTGGCTTGGGTGGAGGGGGTCATTGGACATCAGCCCGCGGCTGGGCCGGCTTGGCCGGATGGGGAGCCAACTGGTCGGCGAACTCGTACAGGGCCGCCAAGTCGACGCCATCGGCGAGCCAGGGAAGTTGGATCAGTGGTAGCTCAAGCTGACGTAGCGCGGCCAACTCTCGTGCTTCGAGGTCGACCCGCTCGGCATGCGCGGCGGCTTCGGCAGCCAAGGCGCCCACCAGGCCATCGTGACCAGAGAGCCCGGCAACTTTGAGCCCCGCCTCGATGTCACTGCGGTCGAGTGAGTCCGATGCGGCAGCGGATCGTTGTGCCGCGTTCAGTTGCGGCAGTCGCTGTTGGTTGACGACGACGGTTCCCACCGGGATATGAAGCGCTCTCAACTCCGTGACCGCGTCAACGGTTTCCTGCACCGGCATCTCCTCGAGCAGCGAGACCAGGTGCACGGCTGTTCGTGGTGAGTGAAGCAACCCCATGATGGAGTCAGCCTGCCTGCGAATCGGCCCGACCTTGGCCAGACCCGCGACCTCTGCGTTGACGTTGAGGAATCGACCGATGCGCCCAGTGGGGGGAGCATCCACGACCACCGAGTCATAGACGAAGCGTTTCCCGGCACGCCGACGAACGGCCTCGTAAGCCTTACCGGTCAGCAGCACATCGCGTACTCCAGGAGCGACGGTGGTGGCGAACTCGACCACGCCGAAGCGGCGAAGGGCTTTGCCGGCACGGCCAAGGCGGTAGTACATGTCGAGGTACTCGTACAGCGCATCTTCTGGGTCGATGGCCAGTGCAAACACATCACCACCGCCACGAGCGATGGCTACTTTGCGCTCTTCGTACGGAAGCTGCGGTACGTCGAAGAGCTGTGCGATGCCCTGACGCCCCTCGACCTCAATCAGCAGGACGCGTCGTCCGTCGGAGGCCAAACTCAAGGCAAGCGCCGCGGCCACCGTGGTCTTTCCGGTGCCGCCCTTTCCGGTGACCACATGAAGCCGCGTCTGGATTGCGTCATCGCGTGCCCCAGTCACACATCGACCCTACGCGGTGACAACCATCGGGTGGCAGTTCGATCCGGTGACTAGGGTTGATGCATGACTACGTGGGAATACGCCACCGCACCGCTGCTCATTCACGCGACGAAGCAGATCCTCGATACGTGGGGCCAGGACGGGTGGGAGCTGGTCCAGGTCGTACCCGGCCCCAATGCCGAGCAGCTGGTCGCCTACTTCAAGCGGCCCAAGGAGACCTGATGGCTTCGCCGGAAGAGCGGATCGCCGAGTTAGGGCTGCAACTGCCAGACGTCGTGGCGCCGATCGCGGCCTACGTTCCAGCTACTCGTACCGGCGATCTGGTCTTCACTTCAGGGCAGTTGCCGTTGACTAACGGAGAGCTGATGGCGAAGGGGCTCGTCGGTGTTGACGTCGACCCTGAGCAGGCGGCAGCGTGCGCCCGCATCTGTGCTCTCAACGCGTTAGCTGCCGTCCGATCTCTGACCGGCGATCTGTCGCAGGTGACCCGCGTCGTCAAAGTCGTCGGCTTCGTCGCCAGCTCATCGGAGTTCACGGGTCAACCAGCTGTGGTGAACGGAGCCAGCGAGCTTCTCGGTGATGTCTTTGGAGATGCCGGAACCCACGCGAGAAGTGCTGTCGGTGTGGCGTCGCTGCCGTTGGGTGCGCCTGTCGAGATCGAGATGATTGTCGAGGTCGCGTGACATGGATGTGATTGAGACCCTGCTGCCGGGGGTTGGACGCCGCTACGAGTTCGGCCTCGATGACGGTCAGCGACTTTGCATTGTGTCTACCCGCGATGATCACTACATCGTGTCGACCTTCGATCGTGACGACCCCGATGTCGGTCTCACGCTGTTCGAGCTCGACGAAGACGAGGCAGTCACGATGGCCGAGATCCTGGGGGCTCCTCGAATCGCGGTGAAACTCGCTGACCTGACACGCGAAGTGCCTGGCTTGGCCTCCGAACAGGTTGAGATTGCCGAAGGATCAACGTTTGACGGCCAGACGCTCGGTGACACTCAGTTGCGTACTCGGACAGGATCATCTGTCGTAGCCCTGGTTCGCGACGATCGCGTGCTCGCGTCCCCCGAACCGAGCCAGGATCTTGTGGGTGGCGACGTGCTTGTGGTCATTGGCACGAAGGAAGGCATAGCGAAGGCGCGGGCCATCCTCGAGACGCAGTGAGCATGGACGTGCCACTGGCTGCGGCGGCCGCCCCCGGCATCGCAGACCTGCTGCTCGAGTTCGGGCTGGTGCTGTTCGTCCTCGGCATTGCGGGCGGGTTGATTCGACGAGTTGGCTTGTCTCCCGTTCCCCTCTACCTCCTGGCCGGGCTCATCCTCGGTGAGGGTGGTTTTGTCGGCCTCGATGCGTCGAGCGGGTTTCTGCAGGTTGGTGCCGAGCTTGGCCTGATCCTCTTGCTTCTGACGCTGGGTCTGGAGTTCTCCTCCGACGAGTTCAGCAGCGTGCTTCGCCGCCACATCCCATCAGGGGTCGTTGACTTCGCGTTGAACGCACCACCTGGAGCGATCGCGGGTTGGCTGATCCTGGACTCCTGGGTGGGTGCACTCGTCATGGGCGGGGTCACATGGGTCTCCTCGTCTGGGATCGTCGCGCGGGTCGTGCATGACCTCGGCAGGTTGGCAAACCGCGAGACACCATCAGTGCTCGCCGTCCTGGTCTTCGAAGACATCGTCATGGCGGCGTACTTGCCCTTTGTCGCCGTGGTCGTCGTAGGGGGATCGTGGGCGGCCGTTGCCATCGCGGTGGCCGCGTCGGTGACGGCGGTCCTCGTCGTGATCCTCGGATCTCGGTACTTCGGCGAGCACCTCGGCAGGCGTCTCACCGATGCCGAAGACGAGCAAGTGCTGCTTCGCGTGCTGGGCATCACTCTCATTGTCGCTGGGCTCACGACCTTGTTGGACGCGTCGGCGGCGGTGGGCGCCTTCGTGGTCGGCCTCGCGCTCACTGGTCAGGCGGCAGAGCGATCGCGTGCGCTGTTGTCGCCGCTGCGAGACTTGTTCGCGGCTGTGTTCTTTGTGTCGTTCGGTCTCTCGGTTGATCCGGGAACCTTGCCGCCGGTCTTGCTTGCCGCGTCACTGCTCGCGGCCGTCACCCTCGTGACGAAAGTTCTCACCGGCTGGTACGCAGCCGCGCGCGATGGAGCCGGGCCGCGAGGGCGCATGCGTGCCGGGCTGGTGCTCGCAGCTCGTGGCGAGTTCGCGGTGGTGATCGCTGGGCTCGCGGTATCGGCCGGCTACGAAGATGCCGGGCCCCTGACGGCGGCGTACGTGCTGATTCTTGCCGTTGCGTCGCCCATCCTGGCTCGCTTCGGTGACTTCTTTGCCAAGCCCTTTCTTGCCAAGCCGGTAGCGGTGTGAGCGAAAGCCCGCCGATTCGCGCTGCGGCCACTGTGGTCCTGCTGCGTGATGGAGCCGATGGCCTCGAGGTGTGGTTGCAGCAACGAGCCACGACTCTGGCGTTTGCCGCTGGCATGTATGCATTCCCCGGGGGCCGGGTCGATGACGACGAAGACACCTCGGCAATCACCCACGACGTGACTGACGAACAGGTGAGGTGGGGTGACGACGATGCCGCGGTCGTTCGTGCGCACCTGGCGGCGGCGGTGCGTGAGACGTGGGAGGAGTGCGGCGTCCGGGTGGCTCCAGAGACCTTGATTCCGTGGACCCGTTGGATCACGCCACCTGGGGAGTCCCGACGCTTTGATGCGCGCTTCTACGTTGCCCCCGACCCGGTGGGCCAAGAACCGCGTCCGTTGACAGGCGAAGTTGCCGCTGGCGATTGGTTCGTGGTCAGGGTCGCAGTCGAGGCGTTCGCGGCCGGAGGTCTGCCGATGTGGCCCCCCACGATCAGCACCCTGGCATCCTTGATGACATTCGACGACGTCACGACGGCGCTCGCCGCCGCACCACTCCGGATCGAGGCGATAGACGGGTGATCGAACCGATCGAAGGGCTCGAACCGCAGCGGGCTCGTGTGGTCACCGCTGCGAACCCTGGCGTGCTCACGTTGGCTGGCACGAACACCTGGGTCTTGAGCGAGCCGGACGCCGACCGTTGCGTTGTCATCGACCCTGGGCCTGACGACGCCGGGCACGTCGAAGCGGTGATGGCCGAAGTGGAGCGAACCCAGTCGCAGGTCGCCCTCATCCTCGTGACGCATCGTCATGCCGACCACACCGGAGCGATTGACGCCCTGCACCAACGCACCGGTGCTCCTGTCAGGGCCATGGACCCCGCCTGGTGCCGCGGAACGGTGCCCTTGGTCGATCGTGAAGAGATTGAAATCGACGGCCTGCAACTGCAGGTGATCGCCACTCCTGGCCATACCGACGACTCAGTGAGTTTCTTCTTGCCCCGCGATGGAGCGCTCATAACGGGCGACACGATTTTGGGTGAGGGGTCTTCGCTCATCGCATGGCCCGATGGTCAGCTGGGTGACTACCTCGAGTCGTTGCAGCGTTTGCGCGATGTGGCGGCTGCGGGGTTGTCCCTCACCTTGCTGCCGGGGCACGGGCCCTTGGTGTTGTGGGGCCTGGATGCCATCGACACGTTGGTCGCACACCGAGTCAAGAGACTTGAGCAGGTGACATCGGTGCTGGACGGTGGGGCGTCCAGCGTGGGTGACGTGGTGAACGCGGTCTACGGACTGCCAGGACCCGCGTTGCACGATGTCGTGATCGCGCAGGTTCAAGCGCAGTTGGAGTACTTGTCGGCTACTGGAAACTCTCGTGCGGCAGATGCGCTACAGCGCTGACACACCAGCATTGGCAATGCCTGCGTGCTCAGCCTGCTCGGCGCGAGACGCGTTCGACGTCGAGTAGCAGCACCGAGCGAGCCTCAAGGCGAATCCATCCGCGTGAGGCGAAGTCGGCCAGAGACTTGTTGACGGTTTCGCGAGAGGCACCGACGAGCTGAGCCAACTCTTCTTGAGTGAGATCGTGGGCCACGAGGGTGCTGCCGTCGGGTTGCTGCAGCCCGAACTTGTCTGCGAGCTCTAGTAAGGCCTTGGCTACGCGTCCAGGTACATCGCTGAAAACCAAGTCGGCCATGGCTTCGTTGGCTCGCCGCAGGCGTTGTGCGAGCGCCTGCAAGAGGGCTTCAGCTACTTCTGGGCGCCCGGTCAACCACGGGCGTAGGTCTCGCTGACCCAGCGCGAGCAACACGGAGTCGGTCACAGCTGATGCCGTCGACGTGCGGGTGCCAGGGTCGAACAGCGACAACTCACCGAACATCTCACCGGGGCCGAGGACGGCCATGACCTGCTCGCGTCCGTCGCTCGACGTTTGCCCGAGCTTGATCTTTCCGTCGACGATGATGAAGAGGCGGTCACCGGCTTCGCCCTCTGAGAAGACGACATCTCCGCGCGCGACAGTCTCGTGACTCATCGTGGCGCGCAGTGCAGCTGCGGCGGCGTCATCGAGCGCATTGAATAGCGGTGTGCGACGAAGGACATCGTCGTCCACGAAGGCACCTCCGGTCGGAGTCAAGCAGGTCGTCACGGTAATCCGCGATGGACGTGCGCACCAGGCTATGGCAGGCGTCAAGGCAACGCCTCGCGAGGTGCTGAGGGCGTCTGCTTCAGACGAGATCCTCGACGGGCACAGGCAGGGCCAAGAGCGCTAGCCGAGGCTCCTCGCGGTAGCGGGCGATCAGCTCACCGGTGGCCCCTTCAAGGCGGCGGTGCAGGGCAGCGCGGTAGGCGGACAACTGGAGCTCGGCGAAGGACAGATCACGCTTGAGCGCCACTACAGAGTCAGGGTCGGACGCGTCTGCCTCACGAGCCCATAGGCCAGCAAGATCCGGCAAGGGAGGCACGTCGTCGATCGGCATGATCGCCACGAGTGCTCGTCGTCCGTCACCCACGCGACTTTCTGCCAGTGCCAGGCGGAGCCGCTCCAGCCGAACTGAGTCGTCGGCGCCTTGAAGCTCGATCAGGTCCATGCGGGCCTGGATCAGGCGACGCCAGTACGACACCCGGTTCTCTTCTTGTCCCAGCGTCTGCCGGTAGTCACGGAGCGCCGGAAGTGACAGGTGTGAGAACTCGTCGCTGCGCTGCGGTACCTCGCGTGCTGCCGCTCGCGTGGTGCGGTCCTGCGCCCGCGTGGCCATGGGAGTCCTCTCGATGTCCAGTCGTGCCGACAGTGACCTGTCACCGTCCGAATCGTCGGGGGTTCGCGAACCCTTGAGAAAGCGTCACCCGTACGGGGCAGGGCCAGGCGCGCGCCTAGGCTTGACGGGTGACAACAGATCGTTGGGCGAACGAGACCCACACGGCGCTCGTCCGACGAGCTCGCAAGATCAACAGAGAGCTCGCTGCGTTGTACCCAGACGCCCACTGCGAGCTCGACTTCACCACTCCGCTCGAACTGCTCGTCGCGACCATCTTGTCCGCTCAGAGCACCGACAAGCGCGTGAACATGGTGACGCCCACCCTGTTTGCCAAGTACCCGGACGCTCAGGCGTACGCCTCAGCTAACCGTGAAGAGCTCGAGGACATCATTCGGTCGACCGGGTTCTTTCGCGCGAAGACCCAGTCGATCCTGGCGCTGGGTCATGAGTTGTGTGAGCGCTTCGACGGCCAGGTGCCCGGACGCCTACGAGACCTTGTCACTCTTCCCGGCGTTGGGCGCAAGACAGCCAATGTGGTTCTTGGCAATGCTTTCGACGTTCCCGGGATCACCGTCGACACTCACTTCGGTCGGTTGGCGCGACGATTCGGGTGGACCACCCAGACCGACCCCATCAAGGTTGAGAGTGAGGTCGGCGCACTCTTTCCGCGCAAAGACTGGACGATGCTGTCGCATCGCTTGATCTGGCACGGTCGACGTCGGTGTCATGCGCGCAAGCCGGCCTGTGGCGCCTGTCCCGTGGCCCGGCTGTGTCCCTCGTTCGGAGAAGGACCGACCGACCCAGCGGTTGCAGCCGCATTGGTCAAGGAGGGTCCATGACGGTGCCGCAGTGGCTCGACCCGCTGCAGGCAGCTATCGCCGACGTGCGAGCTGAAGACCTCACCAGGTTTCCAGCCCCACCGAACGCCGACCTGCGATCTGCGGTCCTCGTGCTGTTCGGGGAGACCAATGGCAGCCCCGACGTCTTGCTCATCGAGCGTGCCCACGACATGAGGTCGCACGCTGGACAACCCGCATTCCCCGGAGGCCGAATCGACGAGGGTGACGCTGACGCCGTTGCTGCCGCTTTGCGTGAGGCGGCCGAAGAGACCGGCGTCGATCCGCAAGGCGTCGAGGTGCTCTGCGTCCTTCCAGACCTGTTCATCCCGCCCAGTGGATTCACCGTGACCCCGGTGATCGCGTGGTGGGCTGAACCCAGCGAGGTGTCAGTGATGGACGCCGCTGAAGTCGCGTCCGTCCACCGGGTTCCGCTTGCCGAACTGACTGACCCAGGGCGGCGGTGTCTGGTGCGGCATCCGAGCGGGTTCGTTGGGCCAGCCTTTGAAGTTCGTGGGCTTCTTGTGTGGGGCTTTACCGGGGGATTGCTCGATCGACTGATTCACTTAGGGGGGTGGGAGCGGCCGTGGCGCGAGCATGCGCGCCTGGTTGCGCTGCCCAACGATGTTGATGAGCCGGTGGTCGGAGAGGAGGAGCGCGCGTGAGTGTGGTCGATGTCGTCCTGCTAGTCGCGGCCCTGCTCTTCGCCGTCACTGGCTGGCGTCGCGGCTTGCTGTACGGGCTGCTGTCGCTCGTTGGCTTTCTCACAGGCGCAGCCGTTGGGCTATGGGTCGCTCCCAAGGTCGTCGACTCCTGGGAGGACGGCCTACCCAAAGCACTCATCGCGCTCATCATCGTGTTCCTCTGCGCGGCGATCGGCCAAGTACTGGTTGGCATGGTGGGGCGACGACTGCAAGGCGCCGTCACATGGGGCCCGCTGGTCAAGCTCAACAACGTAGGCGGCGCGGCGCTATCGGTGTTCACCATGTTGCTGGCGGTCTGGTTCTTGGCCGGCATCTATTCCGGTGGCAACTCGAGTTCGCTCGCGCGTGACGTTCGCCAGTCGCAGGTGCTTAGCGCCTTTGACAGCCTCATGCCCTTCGAGTCGTACGTCGTCGGCGGCCAGATCGAGGCGATGTACAACGACACCGGGTTTCCCACGGTGTTCGCCGGCCTCGGCCCCGAACCCATCGAACCAATCGGCGCACCTGATTCGAAGGTGATCCAGCGCGAAGGCGTCGTTCGTGCTGCGGCTGAAACGGTCAAGATTCTCGGCCAGGCCCCCTCCTGCAACACCGGGCTCGAGGGTTCTGGCTTCGCGTTCTCGCCTGGCCGTGTGATGACGAACGCACACGTCGTCGCTGGTACCAAGTCACTGCAGGTCGTGACTGCCGAAGACGGCCGTTCTTACGATGCGAAGCTCGTGTACTTCGACCCAGACATGGACCTTGCAGTGTTGGACGTCCCTGATCTACCGGTTCGCCCGTTGGTGTTTGCGTCCGGTGCTGAGCGGGGCGACAACGCAGCAGTTCTCGGATACCCCGAGAACGGTGGGCTTGAGGCAACGCCGGCCCGAGTGCGTAACCAGGTGGCGGCGCCCGGCCGCGACATCTACGGCGAGGGCACAGTGGTTCGTGAGCTCTTGTCGTTGCGAGCCGACGTTCGGCCAGGTAACTCAGGCGGGCCAGTCGTCAACACCGAGGGCCAAGTCATCGGGGTCGTCTTCGCGGCGTCCATCGACCAAGACGACACTGGCTATGCGATGACGTCACGTCAGGTGGCCGGCGCAGTTGATGAGGGCTTGAGCGCGCAGCGTGCCGTCAGCTCGGGCGAGTGCGCTTGACGCGCTGATTGATCCGCTGGGCGGACGTCAGCGATCCGGCTCCGGGTCGTCCAACCAGTGCAGCAACTCCCCGGTAAAGCGGTCGGGGTCTTCCTCGTGCGGAAAGTGGCCAACCCCGTCGAGCAGCCTCCAGCGGTACGGCGCCTTCACGTACCGGCCCGAACCCTGAGCTAGCGCCGCGGGGTAGCACCCGTCGAGCGCGCCATGGACCTGCAACACGGGCGCGGACACCGGGGTGCGCAGGCGTTTGCGGAATCGTGAACCATCAGGTCGAGCGATCGAACGCACGAACCAGCGGTGGTACTCAGCCGCGCAGTACGCGGTGTTGCCCATGGCGAATGCTCGGCGGTAGGTGAGCGCAGTCGGAAGGTCTGGCCACCCCGGCGCTGCCCACTGGTGCAGCAGTGCGTCGATGCGACTCGAGCTGGCACCGCGAAAGGCTCGCTCGGGCAGCCACGGGGGCTGCATCGACCACAGGCTTCTTGTTTGGGTCGGTCGGCGAAACAGAGCAGATCGGACGCGGAGTGGATGAGGAGCGCCCACGACGGCCAGGCGTCGTACGGC
Source organism: uncultured Actinomycetota bacterium (assembly GCA_963712425.1). GTDB lineage: Bacteria > Actinomycetota > Actinomycetes > JAHEKZ01 > JAHEKZ01 > JAHEKZ01. The sequence goes on from CAVQHW010000002.1 coordinate 499,948, forward strand.
CTTGGGTTCGTACGACGCCAACGTCCATCCGACTAGGCCTCCCCAGTCGTGTCCCACAACGATGGCATCGCGAGCACCAAGGGATGCGATGACTGAGACCACGTCACCGGTGACCGAGGGTAGGTCGTAGCCGCGTGGTGTGTGATCGCTTGCGCCAAAGCCGCGCAGGTCCATGGCCACGGCGCGATAGCCCGCCTCTGCCAGCGCGGGGAGCTGGTGTCGCCACGTCCACCAGAACTCGGGAAAGCCATGCAGCAACAAGACAAGGGGACCGTCGCCCATTTCGGCGACATGAAAGCGCGCCCCTCGCGCCGCGATGGTGCGATGCTCCCACGGGCCGGCGAGTGCGACCTCGCTCGCGGGGGTCATGCCCGGGTGGAGTCAGACTTCGCAGGCGCGCGCACCGCTGCAGGAACGGGAGGCGTGTTTGGTGGAAGAGATTCAACGATGCGCTTGGTGCGTTGCATCTCGGCCTTGGCCCGCTCTGGGCCCTTGGCGCGCTTCACCTGCGTGACCCCGATAGCGATGAGGATCGCGGCGATGAGCAGGTAGGCGCCGGCGACAATGAGGAACGAAGCCCACGCGGGTAGGTCGGCAACCTCGATGAGTACATACACGAACGTGAAGGTGATCAGGAGCCACGCCATGACCAAGAGCACGGCTGCGACGATGAAGAGTGCGCTGCCTGCCACGCCCTTTTGAGCGGACCGCTTGACCTCGGCTTTGGCCAGCTCGATCTCACTGCGCACCAACGTGCTCAACTCACCGGTGATACCCGTCACCAGCGTGCCCAAACTGGGGCGCTCGTCGGTCATGGTTCGTCCTCCCGCGGTACTTCTACCCTTGGCTGACCCGGTCTGAACCTGTGGTCCCTAGATACTGTCAGGTCGGTTGCTGCTTTGGCACTCCGCGGTCACTCTTCTAGCTGTGACAGGCGATAGGCGCGATCTCTCACGCGCAAAATCACCGTCGCTAGGAGTGCCGCAATGATGGAGCCCAGTAGGACGCCAGACTTGGCGGTCGCAAGGCCCGAGTCATCGTCGGCGAACGCGAGTTCGGCTATCAGCAACGAGACAGTGAAGCCGACTCCAGACACCAAACTGAGGCCCACCATGTCGATCCATCGCACGGAAGGGTCGAGTTGAGCCTTGGTGAACCGTGCGGTTAGCCACGTGGCCCCGAAGACTCCGACCAACTTGCCGACTACCAAGCCAACGGCGATCCCGATCAGGAGCGGTTCGTCGATGCGGTCGGTGATCTCGCTAACGCTGACGGCCACGCCGGCTGACAGAAAGGCGAACACTGGTACCGCGAAGCCAGCCGAGACGGGACGCACCCGATGTTCGAGGCGCTCAGCTGGCGCATGGTCTTCGTCGTCATCGGATCGCACCCGAGTCAACAGACCCAAAGCGATGCCAGCCACCGTTGCGTGCACACCTGATTCGTGAACGAGTGCCCAGATGGCAAAAGCAAGCGGAATGTATGTCCACCACGCTGTCACGCGTGCACGTTGCAACAGGAAGTAGCAGATCATCAGAGTCACCGCGATGACCAAGGGAATCACTTCGAGGTTGTCGGTGAAGAAGATCGCGATGACGGCGATGGCACCGAGGTCATCAACGACGGCGAGTGTCAGCAGGAAGGCGCGGAGAGCCGGTGGAAGGTGCGAACCAACCACAGCGAGAACCGCCAGAGCGAACGCGATGTCGGTTGCCATGGGGATCGCCCATCCCGCTTGGGCCTGACTGTCGCCACTCGTGATGGCGATGAAGATCAGCGCGGGCATCACCATTCCGCCGAGGGCGGCGAGCACAGGGAGGATGGCTTGTGCGGGGTCGCGCAGCGTGCCCACAACGAGTTCTCGCTTCAACTCCAAGCCGGCAACGAAGAAGAAGATGGCGAGTAGGCCGTCCGCCGCCCATTCCTCCAGGGTCAGATTGAGGTGCAATGCCTCGGGGCCGATGACGAAGTTCTTCAGGTCGTCGTAGGAGTCAGCGAAGGCGGAGTTGGCGATCAGGATTCCGGCGATGGCCGCGCCGAGTAGTAGTGCTCCACCGACGGTCTCTTGGCGTAGGGCGTCCGCCAAGAAGCGGCTCTCACCGACGGGCAGGCGCCCGAAGATGACCCGACGGCCGGAAGGATCGCTCACAAGGTCGACCCTACGAGGCTCATGTGGCGGCCTAGTCTTCGCCCGATCCCTTGTCCATCTCCTCGGCAACGAGGCGCATGACCGTGGGGTCTGCGAGCGTTGTGACATCACCGAGCTCGCGGTGCTCTGCCACATCGCGTAGCAGTCTGCGCATGATCTTGCCCGAGCGAGTCTTGGGTAGCTCTGGGACCACCATGATCTGTCGGGGCTTCGCGATTGGACCGATCTCGTGGGCCACGTGCTGTCGCAGCTCTTGCACGAACACGTCGCCATGCGCCTTGTCGTCGGCTACATGTCCCCGCACGATGACGAACGCGACGATGCCCTGACCAGTGATCGCGTCCGTAGCCCCGACTACCGCCGCTTCGGCGACCGATGGATGGGCGACAAGTGCAGACTCAACTTCAGTGGTCGAGATGCGGTGCCCCGAGATGTTCATGACGTCGTCGACGCGGCCCAAGAGCCACAGGTCACCGTCTTCGTCCTTCTTGGCCCCGTCACCGGCGAAGTACTTGCCCTCGTACCGCGACCAGTACGTGTCTTGATAGCGCTGAGGGTCACCCCAAATACCACGCAACATGGCTGGCCACGGTTCGGTGAGCACGAGATAGCCACCTGATCCGTTCGGGACAGGCTCTGCGTGGTCATCGACAACCTCGGCTCCGATGCCGGGTAGTGGTCGCATGGCCGACCCGGGTTTGCTCGCTGTGACGCCAGGAAGTGGGCTGATCATGATTGCCCCGGTTTCGGTCTGCCACCACGTGTCGACGATGGGACAGCGGTCACCGCCAATGTGCTCGCGGTACCACATCCAGGCTTCTGGGTTGATCGGTTCGCCGACTGATCCGAGTAGGCGAAGGGAACTCATGTCGAAGCGCGCAGGGATGTCGTCGCCCCACTTCATGAAGGTGCGGATAGCGGTGGGTGCGGTGTAGAGCGTGGTCACTCGATACTTCTCGATGATCTCCCACCATCGGCCGTTGTGAGGCGTGTCGGGAGTTCCTTCGTAGATCACCTGTGACACACCGTTGGCCAGTGGTCCGTACACGATGTACGAGTGTCCCGTGACCCAACCGATGTCCGCCGTGCACCAGTAGACGTCGCGATCGGCTTTGAGGTCGAAGACGGCGTTGTGCGTGAAGGCAGCTTGCGTGAGGTAACCGCCCGACGAGTGCAGGATGCCCTTTGGCTTTCCGGTCGTTCCTGACGTGTACAAGATGAATAGCGGGTGCTCGCTGTCGAACGCTTGAGCCTCGTGCGTGGTCGGTTGCTTGGTGACGACGTCGTGCCACCACACGTCGCGGTCGTTGTTCCAGGCGACGTCCTGTCCGGTACGACGAACCACCAGTACGTTCTTCACGCTCGGGGAGGCATCTGCTGCTTCATCGACCGCCGGCTTGAGAGCCATGGGCTTGCCGCGTCGATAGCCACCGTCCGAGGTGATGACCAACGTCGCCTGAGCGTCTTCGATGCGGCTGCGTAGCGCCTCGGCCGAGAAGCCGCCGAACACCACCGAGTGTGGGGCCCCGAGCCGTGCGCAGGCGAGCATGGCCACGACCGCTTCGGGGATCATCGGCAGGTATATGGCGACTCGGTCGCCAGCCGTCACGCCAAGCTCGGTCAGCGCGTTTGCGGCTTGGGCCACTTCGCGCTGCAGGTCGCGGTACGTCACCTCGCGGGTGTCACCTGGTTCACCTTCGAAGTAGAGGGCCACCCGATCGCCGAGCCCGGCCTCGACGTGTCGGTCGACGCAGTTGACAGCAGACGTTGAGTGAGCCGTCCACGAACCACTTGGCGAACGGTGCTTCGGTCCAATCGAGGACCTGGCTCCACGGCGTACTCCACTCGAGCCGCTGTGCTTGCTTCGCCCAGAACGCCAGCCGATCGCTGGCCGCTTCGTCGTACATCGCGGGTTGTGCGTTGGCTGCGGCCGCGAACTCATCACTGGGAGGAAACCGTCGCTCCTCGCGCAGCAGGTTTGACAAGTGTTGGCCCTGTGGTGCGTCGCTCACGTGGGGGTCTCCTCAGCAGTTCGGACCCCCCGAACGTAGCCCAGCGACGAGGGTTCTGGGAGGGATGCAAGTCTTACCCGGTGACACTCGGTGACCCTCTGGCACCGCTCGCCGCGCTTCCAGGCGTTGCCGAAGCGGTTGATGCCACGCGTGCGGCCATGGACGGACTCTTGCGAGAACCGGCGCTTCGCCGTCGACGCGGTGAAGTACGTGCGGAGGCGAGGCGGCATGCCGCATGGGCGACTGCGACGTTGTCTGGCGGCGACGTCCCGCTGGATCAGTTTCAGCCGCCGTTTGCTGACGACACCTCGGGACAACTGGCCAACGCGGCGCTGAACGTCGGGTCCGAAGTCGGGGCCTTGGCTGACACGTGGCGAAGCGCGCCGCTGCAGGCGATCGCGCGATTGCACTCGGTCGCGGCGACGGGTACTTCGTCCAGCGAAGACCTCGGGCGGCCGCGGAGGGCCCCCGGCGTCAGCGAACGCCTCGCGACTTTGGCCGAGGTCGTGTCACAGACCGAGGTCGCCGGTGTCATCGTCTCGGCGGTGGTGCACGCCGAACTGATGACCGTGCGCCCTTTCGGCTCCTTCGATGACATCGTGGCCCGAGCCGCGGCGCGCGTCGTGCTGGTCCAGACTGGCGTTGATCCGGACGCCATCGCGGTACCCGAAATGGGTCTCGTCGAACTCGGCGATGGCGCGTATCGCCAGGCGCTACAGGGCTACGAAACTGGTCGGCCGACCGCGCTCGGTCACTGGGTGACGTTTCACGCAGCAGCGGTGCAACGAGGCGCAACGTTCGCCCGATCACTCTGCTAGCTCTGTGCGCTCTAACTGCGGACGGTCCGACGCCTGGAGACAAGCAGCAACAGGACGGCCCCGGCGGCGATCACCACTATCGCGCTGCCGACCATCGCCCGCTGCCGCGTATCCAACTCGGAGAGTTGCGGAAACTCGGGAACGGACGGCATGCGACGGCGCATGGCGATGGGCCGGTTGAACCGCATGATTGGCCACTCGCGCTCGCGGGCAACTCTGGCGAGTTCTTTGTCGGGGTTGACGGCGACTGGGTGGCCCACCACCTCGAGCATGGGCAGATCAGTCTGTGAGTCGCTGTAGGCGTAGCTGTCAGCAAGGGAGTACCCGGATTGCTTCGGCCATCTCACGAATGGCGTCCGCCTTAGTCGGTCCGTAGGCGTAGTACGAGATCTCACCGGTGTACCGGTCGTCCTCGATCACCATGCGCGTGGCGACGATGCGATCTGCGCCGAGCATCTGCCCGATCGGCTCAACGACCTCAGCGCCGGACGAACTCACGATCACAATGTCGCGTCCGGCTCGGCGATGATCCTCGATGAGAGTCACGGCCTCTTCGTAGACGATCGGGTCGATGAGCTCGTGGAGGGTTTCAGCGACGACCTCGCGGACCTGGGACACCGGCCACCCGGTCACCATCGACTGGAGGTACTCGCGCATGCGCTCCATCTGGTCGTGGTCGGCCCCACCAACGAGGTACACGAACTGCGCGTAGGCGCTTCGCAGCACGGTCCGGCGGTTGATCAGCCCACTCGCGTAGAACGGTCGACTGAACGCCAGAGAGCTCGATCTGGCGATGATCGTCTTGTCGAGGTCAAAGAAAGCCGCGGAGTGGGTCATCACTGGTGACAATAGGCAGGCCCACCCGGGCCAGGCGGTATTGGGCCGATCGGGTGGTTGTGCGTCGGTCGTACCACCGGTTGGTCTGGCCCAATTGCACTCCGTAGTGGTTCGGGTACACGATGTGGAGATCTGGTCCTCCGCGGTCCAGAAGCGCGCCTGGCTCCCTCCCCCCGGGGCCAAGCGCTCTGACGGCCCCCGCTCTCCCCCCGGCGGGGGTCGTCCCATGTCCGGACCCGCCCTGCTGGCATCCGGCGGGCCGTGTCCGGCCCTGTCCACAGCGTCCGGCCGCGAATCGGCTATCCCCAGTTCGGGCTCGACGTTCGGCGGTGGGTGCTGCCTGACGGGCAGGCTCCTCCCCGAGCGTGAGAGGGGATCCCATGGCTAATCCAGATCGACCGTTGCTCGTGACCAGTGACACGGGCCTGAGGGACGCCGTCGTGGCGGTGGCGGCGGAGGCCCAGGTCGACGTCTTGGTGGTGAACGACGTCGGGTCTGCCGTTCCCTATGTGGCCAGTGCGCCACTGGTTCTTCTGGATGCGCAGTTGCTTCCCACCGCGTCTGCCCTTGATGCCCTCTCTCACCGGGTTGGTGGTCCGGGCTTGGTCATCGTCACGCGGGCTATCGATGACCCCGAGGTATGGCGGCAAGTCGCCAACGTGGGTGCCGAGCGGGTGGTTGAGCTGCCCCAGGGTGCGCCGTGGCTATTCGAACGGCTAGGGCGGCGCGAGCAGTTCCGGGCCCCTCAGCGAGCGAGCGAGCCGACAGGCGACGTCATTGCTGTTCTCGGCGCCGTTGGGGGCGCAGGCACAACCTCTGTGGCCACGGCGTTGGCCCGTCACCTTCACGACCGGTCTGGGTCGGGGGTGCTCGTCGACCTCGACCCGCTCGGTGGCGGGATCGATCTGCTGGTCGGCGGTGAGACGTGCAGCGGGGCGAGGTGGGACGAGCTCGCAGGCATCAGTGGGCGGGTCGACGAGCGAGTGCTCATGCAGGCATTGCCAACGGTCGCCGAGCTACCGCTGTTGAGCTGGCCGCCGCTGAGCGAGGTCGAACCCGATGTGGTGGCGGTCGAACACGTCCTCGATGCGCTGTGCCGAGCGCGCAGCCTTGTCGTCGTCGACGTGGGTCGTGGGGTCGACGCTCGGAGCGCCCCGGTGTTCTCGCGGGCCGCCCGTGCGGTGGTGGTCGTACCGATGCGGGTGCGGGCGGTTGCGGCTGCGCGTCGCTTGCTCGGGCGGTTGCCTCCCCACGTCCAGCCGCTGGTGCTTGCGCGTGAGCCGGCGCCGGGAGGTTTGACGGCTGCTGACCTGACGTCAGCGCTGAATACTCCGGTGGTCGTGACGCTGCCTGACGACCGCCGCCGCGCTGCGATCGAAGAGTTGGGTGGCCCAGCCCCGCAGTCCGCCCCGTGGCGTCGGGTGTGTGAGGCGCTCCTGGAGGCTCAGGACCTTCGCGCCGCATGACCACTGGCCACTTCGATGACCTGCGCCGGGCCGTCCTGCTGGATGGCTCGGCACTCGATCTGCAGGGTGTCCGCGAGGCAGCGATGAGTAGTGGGCTCGTCTTGGACGAGCGCGGGATCGCGACGGCCGCGCAAGTGCTGTCAGCGGATCTGCGCGGATTCGGACCACTCGAGCCACTGCTCCGTGACGCCACGGTGACCGACGTCGCGGTCAACGGTGCGGACGAGGTGTGGATCGACCGCGGTGACGGCATGACGCAGTCGACGGTGCGATTCGCGGACGACGCGGCCGTGCGGCGCATGGCACAACGGCTAGCGGTGTCGGCGGGGCGGCGGCTGGACGATGCGGCGCCCTACGTCGATGCGCCACTAGCTGACGGCATTCGACTTCACGCCATGCTGCCGCCGCTGTCTGACCGCATCAGTGTGGCCCTGCGCATCCCGCGACATCGCTCGTGGAGCCTTGACGACCTGGCTGCGGTCGGCATGGTGCCACTGGCGGCACAAGGCCTCCTGCGCGCACTCATCGAACGGCGATGCGCCTTCGTCATCACCGGGGGTACCGGAACTGGCAAGACGACTCTGCTCAATGCCCTGCTGGGTGAGGTCGATCCGTCCGAGCGCCTAGTTCTTGTCGAGGACACCCGCGAGCTTGCGCCTTCACATCCGCATGTCGTGCGACTGCAGACGCGAGCACCAAACATCGAGGGGGCTGGGGGCGTGACCATGCAGCAGTTGGTGAGACAAACGCTCCGCATGCGACCAGACCGCATTGTCGTTGGTGAGGTCCGAGGCGCCGAGGTCGTCGACCTGCTGACAGCGTTGAACACTGGGCATCGTGGCGGTTGCGGCACGGTGCATGCGAACTCCGCGGCCGATGTTGTGCCCAGACTCGAAGCCTTGGGTGCGCTGGCTGGCCTGAGTCGCGACGGCGTCCAACGGCTGGTGCTATCGGCGTTGGAGATCGTCATTCATCTGGAGCGTGACAACTCTGGAGCCCGCCGGGTCACCACCCTCGCGGTCGTCGCATCTTCTGCTGGTGAGGTCCGCGTCGAGGACGCGTACTCGTTCGAGGCAACGGGAGAAGTCACGGCGGGTCCTGGTGTGCCGACTTGGGAACGCAAGGTCGGCGGCTGATGAGCGGTGTGGTCATCGTGACTGCAGTGGCTGCGGCGTGCTCGGTCTGGTGGCTCTTCCCCGCTGCCTCCCGCCTCAGCGCCGAGCCGCGTCAGGGCAGCACCCGAGCCGCCACGCGTGAGTTCGTTCGCGAACTTCGGCGAGCAGTCACACCGCAACCGGCGTCGCGAGCGAGAGATATCGCCGCGCTTGCGTCTGCCCTCGCAACCGAGCTTCGGTCGGGTCAGTCTCCGGACGCCGCGTGGCAGCACGTACAGGCTGGCAACCTCGGGCTTGCTCCAGGTCTCGTCGTGGACGGGGCAGATGTCGCGGCGGTGCTGCAGCGTTGCGCACGGCAGCCCGGTTGGAGTGGGCTTGCGGCGGTTGCGGTGTGCTGGCGCTTGGCAGATGCGACGGGGGCCGGCTTGGCTGACGCGCTCGATCGTGTCGGCGAGGCGATGCGACAAGAGCATGAAGTGGTATCGGAGGCACAGGGCCAGCTGTCGTCGACGCGAGCGACGGCGGTACTGCTCGCGACGCTGCCGATCGCCGCAGTCGCCATGGGCAGTGTGCTGGGGGCAGACCCACTCGCTGTGTTGCTCGGTTCGACAATCGGTGTGAGCTGTCTGAGCGCTGGCCTTGCACTGAGCGCGCTCGGCTGGTGGTGGATCGTCAGGCAGATCGCCAGTGTCCGCGAGGGGCTGCAGTGGTGATCCTCGTGGTGCTTGCCGCGGCGCTCGCAGCGGTGAGTGCAGCGGTGTGGTGGCTGCCCTGCGGGTCGGTTCGCCAGCGTCTTGCCATTCGGCGTCCCATGAGGGTCACTACCTCCCGACGACCGCTGCTGGCTGTTGGCGCCGGGCTGTCAGTGTTGATCGTGGTCAATGGCATCACCGGTGTTCTGATGGGCGCGGCGCTGGCAGTCGGGTTGCATCGGTGGATGGCGCAACAGGGCAGCCGTGACGATCGCACCCGGCTGGCGAGGCGAGCGCTCGCCCTGCCCGTGGCACTGGATGTCTTGGCCGCTTGTTTCACGGTCGGCGCCTCACAGCACCAGAGCTTGGACGCCGTAGCCACCAGCGTCGGTGGGTCGCTCGGTGATGACCTGCGCGTCGTCAGTCGCGCCTTGCGAGTTGGTGCAGACGCTTCGGAGGCGTGGGGGCTGATCGATGCCCCTGACCTCGTGGCGCTCGGAGCCATTCTGAGTCGTGCTGAGGTGAGCGGCGCTCCCGTCACCCCGCTGTTGGCGCTGTTGGCCGATCAGCAGCGGCAGCGGGCGCGCGGCGTTGCGATGGACGGGGCGCGTGCGCTTGGCGTCAGGGTCACCGGCCCCCTGGGGCTCTGCTTTCTGCCCGCTTTCATCCTCATCGCCGTCGTGCCGCTGGTGGTCTCGTTGCTGCCGAGTTCGCTGTAGTCAGACCGTCATCCACATGCCTGCCGGTCGACAGCTCATCCCCACTTCCCGCGCGCAGCCGACGGAGCCAGCTGAGATCAGGTGGAGTGCGCACGCGACCTCACACGGTCGTCCGGACCGACCGGATGTCGGACTCAGGAGGACACATGATTCGAGCGCTGCGCCGACGGCTGTCTGGCGACGCGGGAATGAGCACCGCTGAGTACGCGGTAGGAACCGTTGCTGCGTGCGGGTTCGCGGGAACGATGATCGAACTGCTCGGCAGCGACTGGGTACAAGGGCTGCTCAAGAACGTGATCGACAATGCTTTCTCCTTCCTCTTCTGAGCGTGCGGGTGGACGGCACCTGAGATGGCGACCGGCCCTCGCGGCCGGTCGCCATTGCCGGTGCGACGGTGGGCCCGACGACGGAATGGTCACCGCGGAGCTGGCCATGGCGCTACCCGCTCTGGTCCTCGTCCTCTCGCTGCTGTTGAGCGTCGTGGGTGCGGCGTCAGACGTCTCTCGCGCTTCGGACGCCGCTCGATCCGCTGCCCGATCCGCGTCCATTGGCACCGCTGACCGCGAGGTGCTCGACGCCGCCGCACGTCTCGCGCCCATGGGCTCTGAGGTGTCAGTGGCTGTGCGCGATGAGTGGGTACACGTGACCGTCGACATCCCACCTCAGCGTTGGGGGCCGCTAGAGATCCCCGCACCAACCATCACTGCCGCTGCCCCTCTTGAGCCGGGGTTGGTGGTGCCGTGAACGAGCGCGGATCTGCTTCGGTCTTGGTGCTTGCTGTCGGAGCGCTACTGGGGGTCATCTCGCTGGCAGTTGGCGTCCTCGCCACTGGCATGGCGGCTCACCGGCAAGCGGTGAAGGCCGCCGATCTGGCCGCCTTGGCTGGAGCTCAACGGTCGTTGACCAGCCAGTCAGCGGCATGCGCCGTGGCGTCCGAGGTTGCCAAGGCGAATGGTGCCGAGCTCGAGAACTGCGCGTTGAGCGAGGCCACGGTGCAGGTGCACGTTCGGGTGCCGACCGTTGAGTTGCTGCCGGTGATCGGAGCGTCAGCTCGTGCGGGGGTTCGTGTCAGCTGACCCGTGAGTCTGGTCTGTGACGTCCGAGACGTCCGAGACGTCGAGGACATCGAGAAGGTCGAGCAGTTTGATTGCTGCAGCCTTGTTCAGCGGGTCGTTGCCGTTGCCGCACTTGGGGGACTGGATGCACGACGGGCAGCCGTCCGTGCACTCGCAGCTGACGATCGCCTCGCGCGTTGACGCCAACCAGGCCTTGGCATGCGTGTACCCGTGCTCGGCAAATCCGGCACCACCCATCGCACCGTCGTAGACGAAGACTGTGGCCAACCCGGTGTCTGGGTGCATCGCCATCGACACGCCGCCGATGTCCCAACGGTCGCACGTGGCAACGAGCGGTAGCAGGCCGATGCTCGCGTGCTCGGCCGCGTGCAGGCCGCCAGGAACGTCGGCGGGGTGCACTCCCGCGAAGGTGATCGCGGCGTCCGGCAGTGTCCACCAGACCGCTCGGGTTCGGAGCACTCGCGGTGGAAGGTCGAGCGTGTCTTCGCCGAGGATCTCACCGGTCGCGATGCGGCGTCGAAGGAACGACACGACTTGCCGTGTCACCTCGACCTTCCCGAAGTGCAGGTGCGCGGCGCCAAGGCTCGTCTTCGCGTTCGCTCTCCAAGACGGTGATCTCGGTGAGTTCGCGCGCGGACGTCGTGTAGTCGGGATTGGCGGGGTCAACGAGTGCAATCGATTCCTCGAGGTCCAAGGACGCGACCACGAAACTGTCACCCTGGTGCACGTAGACCGCGCCCTGGTGCACCGTCGTGTGTGACGAGCCGGGGTCGACCGTGCCGAGGACGCGTCCGGTCACCGTCTCAACAACCCGCACCGGAGTGCCCCCGATCCCGCGCAGGTCGGCGAGATCAGACGCTCGTTCGCGCTTGGTCCAGAACCACCCCGTCGGCCGTTGTCGCAGCCACCCGCGATCGACCAAAGCCTCGAGGAGTTCGGGGGTGCCACTGCCGAAGAGCGGTAGATCGTCATCGGTCAGGGGGATCTCGGCTGCAGCGGCAGCGAGGTGAGGTCCGAGCACGTACGGGTTCTCTGGGTCGAACACCGTCGCCTCGACCGGTTGACCAAAGATCGCCTCGGGGTGGTGAACGAGATACGTGTCGAGCGGGTCGTCGCGAGCGACGAGGATCGCCAGTGCCCCTTGCCCCGCACGTCCTGCCCGTCCTGCTTGCTGCCACAGAGATGAGCGAGTACCGGGCCAGCCTGCGAGGAGGACGGCGTCGAGCCCGGTGACGTCGATCCCGAGCTCGAGGGCGTTCGTCGCAGCGACCCCACGGAGATCGCCAGATGTCAGACGTTGTTCGAGCACCCGGCGCTCCTCTGGAAGGAACCCGGCGCGGTAGGCAGCGACGGCGCGAGACAACGCCGGGTCGATCTCTGCGAGCGAGTGCCTCGCCAATAACGACACGACCTCGGCACCACGGCGTGACCTGACGAAAGCGATGGTGCGCGCGTCCTGGATCACCAGATCGGCCAACAAGGAAGCAACCTCTGCCGTCGCCGTACGGCGCAGCGGTGCGTCATGTTCACCGTGCATCTCGCTCATCGGTGGTTCCCACAGCGCGAAGACCGTCTCGCCGCGCGGCGACGTGTCGTCGGTGACCGCGACGCATGGCACCCCCGTCAATCGCTCAGCGGTGAGAGCCGGTTCGGACGCGGTGGCTGAGGCGAGTAAGAACGTCGGCTCAGATCCATACTTCGCAGCAAGGCGACGCAAGCGACGCAGCACGAGTGCGACGTGCGCGCCGAACAGTCCTCGGTAGTGGTGAAGTTCGTCGATGACGACGAAATCAAGTCGTCGCAGGAACGAAGCCCACCGAGCATGGCCAGGCAACATCGAGTGGTGCAGCATGTCGGGGTTCGTCAGCACCACATTTGCGTAGTTGCGAACCCACTCTCGTTCCTCTCCTGGTGTGTCACCGTCGTACGTGGCGGCTCGAAGCCCGTCGATACCGAGCGAGGACAACCGACGTCGCTGGTCGTTGGCGAGTGCTTTGGTGGGGCTGAGGTAGAGCACGGTGGCTCCCCCTCGAGCCCGGCCACCGCCAGCGTCTCGGTCGGCGAGGATCGCGTGAAGCGAAGGCATCAGGTAGGCAAGCGACTTGCCGGACGCTGTTCCCGTCGAGATGACAGCAGACCGACCGGCATGGCCGAGGTCGGCTAGCTCAGCCTGGTGTGCCCAGGGCTGATCAATACCCTGTGCCGCGAGCGCCTCTCGCAGCTCGTCGTGCAGCCAGGGTGGCCAGGGCGCCAGCCGTCCCTTGCGCTCCGGGATTCGCTCGACGTGCGTCAGGCGCACAGCCCGACTGTCGGCAGACGCCAGATGCTTCAGGAGGTCATCTGGGTCTGGCATCTGTCCAGTCTGGCCCAGTGCGCCCAGGCTGGCCTGTGACCTGCGAATCCGGGTGTCCGCAAGGGCAACTCGCGAGGTTCACTCACCCCCCGGGCTGGCGCCTGAATAGACTCCCCCTCGGCCCCCGGACGCAACGGTCATTGCGGGGCCTTCCTTGAGGAGGATCGATGTCGTTGCTCGCCACCGGCTACGCCCAGGTTGACCTGACCTCGGAGCAGCTCACCTACGTCGCCATTGTGGCCGCCATCGCGATTGCGGCGATTGTCGTGGCCGGCGTCCTAGTGCGGCAGGTGCTCGCGGCGTCCGAAGGAACCGACCGCATGCAAGAGATCGCCAAGGCGATCCAAGAGGGTGCGTCGGCGTACCTCACGCGGCAGTTCAGGACGCTTGCTGTGTTCGCTGTCGTCGTGTTCTTCGTGTTGTTCTTGCTGCCGGCCGACACCAACAGTGAACGCATCGGTCGCTCGCTGTTCTTCGTCGTCGGGGCAGTCTTCTCGGCAGTCACGGGCTATGTGGGTATGTGGTTGGCGGTTCGCGCCAACGTTCGTGTCGCGGCGGCAGCGAAGGACGCTGGTGAAGAACCAGCGATGAAGATTGCCATTCGCACCGGTGGTGTTGCCGGAATGTTCACCGTTGGGCTCGGGCTCTTCGGCGCGGCTGTCGTTGTCCTCATCTATCAAGGTGACGCTCCGGTCGTGCTCGAGGGCTTCGGATTCGGCGCGGCGATGCTGGCCATGTTCATGCGTGTCGGTGGCGGCATCTTCACCAAGGCGGCGGACGTCGGCGCTGACTTGGTCGGAAAGGTCGAGAAGGGTATTCCTGAGGACGACCCACGTAACGCCGCGACGATCGCTGACAACGTCGGCGACAACGTTGGCGACTGCGCCGGTATGGCGGCCGACCTCTTCGAGTCGTACGCAGTCACCCTGGTGGCTGCTCTGATCTTGGGCGTAGCCGCCTTCGGAGACATCGGCTTGGTGTTCCCGCTCATCGTTCCCGCCATCGGCGTGATCACCGCAGTGATCGGGATCTTCTCGATCGTGCCCCGACCGGGTGACCGGTCTGGCATGACCGCCATCAACCGTGGTTTCTTCATCTCGGCCATCGCGTCCATCGTGCTCGTGATCGGCGCGGCCTTCTGGCTGATCCCGGCCAGGGTTGTTGACCTCGATCCTGACTTCGTCGCGAGAGCGGGAGACACCGTCTTTGTCGGCATCGACGTCGACACGTACAACTTGCGCTTCCTGACCATTGGCGCGGTGATCATCGGCATCGTGCTCGCCGCCGCGATCCAGCAGTTGACGGGCTACTTCACCGAGACGGGACGCCGTCCGGTCGACGACGTTGCCAAGTCATCGTTGACTGGTCCAGCAACGGTCATCTTGTCCGGCGTTTCGCTCGGCCTCGAGTCGGCTGTTTACTCGGCGCTGCTGATCGGCGCCGCGGTGTACGGAGCATTCCTGCTCGGAGCTGGGTCGATCACGCTGGCTCTGTTCGCCGTGGCACTAGCCGGTACCGGCTTGTTGACCACGGTCGGTGTCATCGTGGCGATGGACACCTTCGGACCGGTGTCAGACAACGCGCAGGGCATCGCCGAGATGTCAGGCGACGTCACAGGTGACGGGGCACAGATCCTCACCAGCCTTGACGCGGTCGGCAACACCACGAAGGCCATCACTAAGGGCATCGCGATTGCGACCGCAGTGCTGGCAGCGACAGCCCTCTTCGGCTCGTTCCGCGAGGGGATCATCGGTGCCACCAGAGACGCAGGCGAGGGAGCACTCGACGGGCTGTCGGAGATCGACATTCTCCAGTACGGCGCGGTGCTCGACGTCTCGAACCCGGCCAACCTCGTGGGCCTCCTCATCGGGGCCGCAGTCGTGTTCCTCTTCTCCGGCCTGGCAATCAATGCCGTCTCTCGGGCCGCTGGGGCTGTGATCTTCGAGGTGCGCCGCCAGTTCCGCGAGCACCCAGGGATCATGGACTACAGCGAGCGCCCCGAGTACGGCAAGGTCGTCGACATCGTGACTCGTGATTCGCTCCGCGAGCTCGCGACACCGGGTCTGCTGGCAGTCCTGACGCCGATCGCGGTCGGCTTTGGTCTCGGTGTTGGCCCGTTGGGTGCGTACCTGGCAGGCACGATCGCTACCGGGTTGCTGATGGCGATCTTCCTCGCCAACTCCGGCGGTGCGTGGGACAACGCAAAGAAGTTCGTCGAGGACGGCAACTTCGGAGGCAAGGGGTCTGAGCCACACGAGGCCACGGTGATCGGTGACACGGTGGGTGACCCGTTCAAGGACACCGCCGGCCCCGCCATCAACCCGTTGATCAAGGTGATGAACCTGGTGGCACTGCTCATCGCCCCAGCGATCGTCCAGCTGTCGATCGGTGACGACGCGAACCGGGCCTTGAGTATCGCCATCTCACTGGTCGCCACTGCCATCGTCGTGGCGGCTGTTGTTGTCAGCAAGCGCAGAAGCATCACGGTCGGCGACTAAGGCGATGCGCCTCCCCGGAGGCGACCTTGCCGCTCGTCTCAGCGAACGGTTGCACGCCCTCGACTACTCCGTCGAGGGCGTGCGTCGTTTGCTGGGGCCAATCGCGGCCGAGGCGCTGGAGCGCGATCAGGTGACCGCCGCGCGGCGACATTTGCGTGACGATGACTCCCCGCTGGCCACCGTTGTCAGGGCGTGCATGCTTGGTGAGGTCGTGGCCGAATCTGCGCTGTCGCAGGCACTGGCCGTTGAACTCGGGGAGCTCGACGATCTGATTCAGGTTTCCGGGGAGCAAGCGCGTGCTCTCATCGAACTTGCGCCGTGTGCCGTTGACGACGAGAACTGGTACATCGCCTCGGACTGGTCGTCGCGCAGAACTGGTGCCCCGACCGCAAGCGATCATGTGCTGGGCGTTGGGGGCGCCTCGACGATGCTGGCACAGTGCGCGCCCCGACCACGTGTCGACTCGGCGCTCGACATCGGTACCGGCTGCGGCATTCAGGCCTTTCACTTGGCCGCACACTGCTCTCGGGTGGTCGCCACCGACATCAGCAGTCGTTGCCTCACTATTGCGCGGTTCAACGCGGCGCTGAACGGGTTCGCGCTCGACCTACGTCAGGGCAGCCTCTTCGATCCAGTTGCTGACCAACTGTTTGATCTGATCGTCAGCAACCCTCCATTCGTGATCGGATCGCCGGCCGCGAGCAGGCACGACTATCGCGATTTCGACTCGGTGGGTGAGAGTCAGTCAGAAGGCGACGCGGTGTGTGCACGCGTGGTGTCAGGCGCTGACCGTCACTTGAACGCTGGGGGCTGGTGTCAGATCTTGGCGAACTGGGAGATCACCGACGCTGAGGATTGGGCAGCGAACCCGCGCCGGTGGGTAGCGCAGAGCCAGAGCGACGTGTGGGTGATCCAACGCGATGTTCAAGATCCGGCGCAGTACGTCGAGACGTGGCTGCAGGACGCCGGTGAGCAGCACGACGTCCGGTACGGCGAGCGGTATGACGAGTGGTTGACGACCCTCGAACGACGCGGCGTCCTCGGGATCGGCTTCGGCGTTGTGACCCTTCATCGATCAGGCCGGTCGCGCCCGCTACAAAGGTTTCAACACGCCTCTCAGCCGTGGCAGCAACCGGTGGGGGCCGAGATCGAGCAATGGTTCGCGGTCCAAGACTTCGTCGAGCGCGATGCTGCTGGGCTGCTATTGCGCCCGCTGCGGGTGGGCAGTGATGTCGTGCTGGAGCGCCATGGCTGGAGCAATGATCAACAGGTGCTGATCCTGCGGCGGAGCTCGGGCATGGGCTGGAGTGGTCCTATTGATGACTTCGGGGCAGAGGTATTGGGGCGGCTGGATGGCTCCCAACCAGCCTCCCAGGCGGTCATTGAGGCTGCGCAGGTGTATGAAATCGCCGTTGAAGAGGCGTTGGCGCACGCCGTTCCGGTCCTGGGACGCCTGGCTGAGGAGGGGTTCGTCCAGGGGGTCGTCTGAGGGGTGACGGCCCGCGTGTCTGCAACCGCTGGTGCCGCCTCCGGGTCACGCTGCTAGCGTCCCTGGGGTTTGACAAGACCGCCCCAGGTGCGGTCAGACTCACCGACGGTGCCCCGTCTCGGGTCCGTAGGCGTCCGCAACACCGAGGAGTAGTGAGTTGGCGAGCAACGAGGCTGTGACGCGTCGTCTCGTCATCGTGGAGTCCCCGGCGAAAGCCAAGACAATCCGTGGCTACCTCGGCGAGGGCTATGAAGTCGAGGCCAGCGTTGGCCACATTCGTGACCTTCCGAAGAGTGCCGCCGACATTCCGGCTAAGTACAAGAAGGAGAAGTGGGCACGTCTTGGCGTCGACATCGACCACGACTTCGAGCCCCTCTACATCGTTAGCCCCGACAAGAAGGGCAAAGTCTCTGAGCTGAAGAGGCTCTTGGCGGACGCCGACGAGTTGCTGCTGGCAACCGATGAAGACCGCGAGGGCGAGGCCATTGCCTGGCACCTGCTTCAGGTGTTGAAGCCCAAGGTGCCGGTGCGTCGCATGGTCTTCCACGAGATCACCAAAGAGGCCATCCGAGCCGCGGCTGAGGCACCCCGCGAACTTGACCAGCGTCTCGTTGATGCGCAAGAAGCCCGTCGCATCATCGACCGGCTCTACGGCTACGAGGTGTCACCAGTTCTCTGGAAGAAGGTGACGACCGGGCTGTCTGCCGGTCGCGTGCAGTCCGTCGCTACTCGGCTGGTGGTCGAGCGTGAACGTGAACGCATGGCCTTTGTGTCCGCGGGGTACTGGGACATCGCGGGAGTCTTCGATCCGCAGCGCTTCACCGCCACACTCGTCGCTGTCGACGGTAGCCGTATCGCGCGCGGCAGTGACTTCGATGACCGCGCGCAACTGAAGAAGAGCGACATCGTCGTGCTCGACGAACCCGCGGCCAGTTCGTTGGCTGAGGGTCTGACCGGTGTCACCCTCACCGTCCGCTCCGTCGAAGAGAAGCCGTACCGGCGTTCACCTGCTGCACCGTTCATCACATCGACGTTGCAGCAGGAAGCCAGTCGCAAGCTGCGCATGTCGGCGCAAACTGCGATGCGGATCGCGCAGCGGTTGTATGAGAACGGCCACATCACCTATATGCGTACCGACTCGACGACTCTGTCGGCGACTGCAGTGACGGCGGCCCGTACGCAGGTGACAGAGCTGTACGGAGCCGACCACGTCAGCGACAAGCCTCGATCTTGGGCCAAGAAGGTCAAGAACGCTCAAGAGGCCCACGAGGCGATTCGTCCTGCGGGTGACGCTTTTCGAACGCCCGGCGAGCTGTCCGGCGAGGTCTCGTCAGATGAACTGAAGCTCTATGAGCTGATCTGGAAGCGCACGCTGGCCTCTCAGATGTCAGATGCCCGAGGAACCA
The DNA here is from genome assembly GCA_963712425.1 of uncultured Actinomycetota bacterium. GTDB lineage: Bacteria > Actinomycetota > Actinomycetes > JAHEKZ01 > JAHEKZ01 > JAHEKZ01. Next base: position 518,578 of record CAVQHW010000002.1, read on the forward strand.
CGATGACCGTGCGGTTCGGCGGCACAGCCGCTGACGGACGCGACGCTGAGTTCAGCGCCACCGGAACCGTGATCACGCATCGCGGGTTCCTTGCGGTCTATGAAGAGGGCAAAGACGCCGACACCGAGAAGAACGCCGACGACGATGAGCGGCGACTTCCGGCCCTCGCCGAGGGCGACACCGTGACGGCACTCGAGCTCACACCTGAGGGTCACTCCACGAACCCGCCAGCTCGCTACACCGAGGCAAGCCTGGTCCGGGCACTCGAAGAGCGAGGCATCGGGCGTCCGTCGACGTATGCGTCGACCATCAGCACCATCGTCGACCGCGGGTACGTGTTCAAGCGGGGAACCGCGTTGGTTCCCTCGTTCCTAGCCTTCAGCGTCGTCACGCTCATGGAGCGTCACTTCGCTGACCTGGTCGACTACTCGTTCACCGCGCGCATGGAAGAGATCCTCGACCTGGTCGCTGCCGGCGAGACCCCGCGCCAACGCGTTCTTGAGGGCTTCTACTTCGGCGACGCCTCGCGAAACTTTCCCGGGTTGCATCCCCTCGTGAGCAACCTTGGTGATATCGATGCTCGCGAGGTCAACTCGATGGCTCTGGGCGAAGACATCGTGCTTCGAGTCGGTCGCTACGGACCGTACGTGCAGCGCGGTGAAGGCGACGATCTCGAACGCGCCAACGTTCCGCACGACATGACCCCAGATGAGTTGACGCTCGATAAGGCCAAAGAGTTGCTCGACGCTCCGTCCGGTGATCGTGAGCTCGGCACTCACCCCGAGACAGGGCGCGAGATCCTCGCGAAGTCTGGGCGATACGGGCCCTATGTCACCGAGGTACTCCCTGACGACGTTCCGAAGACGGGCAAGAACGCAGTGAAGCCTCGCACCGGATCGCTGCTGTCGACGATGACGCTGGACACGGTCACTATCGATGATGCGGTTCGGCTGCTGTCGCTTCCTCGTGTCGTCGGCGTCGACCCTGCTGACGGGGAAGAGATCACCGCACAGAACGGTCGCTACGGCCCGTACCTGCGAAAGGGCACCGACTCGCGGTCGCTCGAGAATGAAGAGCAGATGTTCTCGGTCACTCTTGAGCAGGCGCTGGCCATCTACGCACAACCGAAGCAACGCGGACGCCGGGCAGCGCAGCCACCGTTGAGAGACCTTGGCGCCGATCCGGTGACCGGTCTGCAACTGCTCGTGAAGGACGGTCGCTTCGGTCCTTACGTCACCGACGGAGAGACCAACGCCACGCTCCGGCGCACCGATGTGCCAGAGACCATCACTATTGAGCGGGCCGCCGAGCTCTTGGCTGACAAGCGAGCGCAGGGCCCGTCGACGAAGAAGCGAACCGCGCGCAAGACGACCAAGAAGGCCGCCAAGCGCCCGGCCAAGAAGGCCGCGAAGAAGGCGACCAAGAAGACCGCCAAGAAGGCGACCACCTAGAGCCATCAGGTGAGCCGTGGCCGCGTCCCGCTGTCCACAGGCAGCACCGCTGGGTGAGGGTGGTCCGAGATAGGTTGACCCGGTGACGTCGCCAGGTCAGGTCTCGGGGTTGTTCATCGCCTTCGAGGGTGGTGAGGGCGCAGGCAAGAGCACCCAGGTCGGTCTGCTGGCTGACGCGATGCGCGCCCAGGGTCGCGAGGTCGTCACCACCTTCGAACCGGGTGATACCGCTATCGGGCAGCGACTTCGCGAGCTCCTGCTCGGTCACGACACTGGCGCTCTCGATCCGCGTACCGAGGCGCTGCTCTACGCCGCCGACCGCGCCGAACATGTGGCACAGGTGGTACGTCCGGCTATTGATCGCGGGGCTGTGTGCATTACAGATCGATACATCGACTCGTCCATCGCCTATCAAGGTGCCGGGCGGGCACTTGACCCTCGTGATGTGCAACGCGTGTCTGAGTGGGCGACTGCAGGGCTCTGGCCAGATCTCACGGTGTTGCTCGATATCGACCCTGCGGTCGGGCTCACCCGATTTGATACGCCCGCAGACCGGCTAGAGGCTGAACCACTCGCGTTTCATCAGCGGGTGCGCGACCACTTCCTCGAACTGAGTCGAGCCGCGCCGGCACGCTACGTCGTCGTCGATGCGAGTGACTCCATCGACAAGATCGGCGCACTGGTTCGTGAGGCTGTTGAGCGAGTGCAGCCATGAGCGTGTTCGACGCCGTGGTGGGGCAGCCTCGGGCCTTAACCGTTCTGCAAAGAGCAGTCGCTGACGCGACGGCGCGAGCCACCTGGCTCGGGCATGACGCACGCTTGGCTCTTCACTGGTCCTCCCGGGTCGGGTCGGTCGGTTGCCGCGCGGGCGTTCGCCGCGGCCCTCGTGTGCCCCGAGGGCGGGTGCGGGCACTGCTCTGAGTGCCACACCGCCATGTTCGGATCTCATGCCGACGTCGATCACGTCAGCACCGAGGCAATGACCATCTCGGTCGATACCGCGCGAAACCTTGTGCTCGAAGCAGCAACGGCACCGTCGGTCGCGCGGTGGCGGGTGATTGTGCTCGAAGACGCTGACCGGCTTACCGAGGCAGCCAACAACGCGCTGCTGAAGTCGCTCGAAGAGCCCACCCCCCACACGGTGTGGCTGCTCTGTGCTCCGTCAATGGAGGATCTGCTGCCGACGATCCGCTCGCGCTGTCGTCATGTCGTGCTAACAACGCCAACCACTGCCGACGTCACCCGTCACTTGATCGAGCGAGACGGCGTCGACGAGCCCATGGCGGCCTTTGCGGCGCGCGCTTCGATGGGTCACATCGGAAGGGCCCGTGGCCTGGCCCGCGATGAGAATGCGCGAATCACGCGAGCAGCAACGCTTTCGCTGCCAGTCAACGTCGGAACGCTCGGTACTGCGCTGTTGTCGGCGCGTGAGCTCGTTGAGGCCGCCGTTGAGCGAGGTGGCGAACGGACGAAGGCTGTCGACGAGACTGAGCGCGTCGAGCTTGCACGCGGAATGGGTGTTGAGAACCCCGAGCGGCCACCCGCGTGGGCGCGAGCAGACTTCAAACGGCTCAAGGATGCGCAAGAGAAGCGCCGCAAGCGCGCCACGATCGACGAGCTCGATCGTGACCTGCAAGATCTTCTTGCCTTCTATCGCGATGTTCTTGTGGTGCAGGTCGGGGGAGGCGTGACCCTGGTCAACGCTGAGTCGCTTCCCAACGTCGAGAAGGTCGCGCATCGGGCGCAACCCGAGGCCACCATGCAGGCGATGGAGGCGATACTGGATGCCCGCGAGAAGATCACGGCGTACGTCACGCCGCTCCTCGCCGTCGAAGAGATGGTCCTGGCGCTTCGCGCCAGCTAATGGGGGAGGTCGCCTCGGTGAGGCGTTGGAGCGTAGGCATCGTTGTCGCTGGTCTCGTGCTGGCTGGGTGCACGGGTGGCACACCCGAAGTTGCGCCCTCACCCGTGCCATCGCCGAGCACCACGACACAAGAGCCCGATGCACTTCGGCCCTATTACTCACAGGATGCCGAGTGGAGCGAGTGCGGCGACTTCAAGTGCGCCGCCATCAAGGCGCCGCTCGACTACGACAAGCCGGCGGGGCGATCCATCACTTTGTCGATGCTGATGAGACCAGCCGACAACCAGGGCGACAAGATCGGCTCTCTCTTTGTGAATCCTGGTGGCCCCGGTGTTTCAGGCATCGAGTACGCGCGACTTTCCGAAGTGCTGTTCCGGAGTCCGGTTCTCGAGAGCTACGACATCATCGGCTGGGATCCTCGCGGCGTCGGCGAGAGCACGGCCATCTCGTGCATGACCGACGAAGAGACCGACGTGCTGCTCCAGGCAGATGGAACGCCCGATGACGCGTCCGAAGTCGGTGAGCTGATTCGCCTGAACACCCGCTTCACCAAAGGGTGCAAGAACGACGATGCCGCACTGATCCCTGAGATCGGAACCTTCAACTCAGCGCGTGACATGGATCTGCTGCGAGCATCGGTGGGCGAGCAACGGCTGAACTACTTCGGCGCGAGCTATGGCACCGAGCTCGGTGCGATCTACGCTGACCTGTTCCCGCAGCGAGTTGGACGCATGGTTCTCGACGCTGCCCTTGACCCGGCCGTGAGCAGCAGCGATCTAGCGCGTGGGCAGCTCAGGGGCTTCCAGCAGGCCACCACGGCGTTCATCGAAGACTGCATTGCACGTGACGGGTGCGCTGTCGGTCCAACGGTTGACGACGCAGAGGCGCAGCTCACCGAGTTGTTGGCCGACATCGATGCTGAACCGCTATCGACGGAGTCCGGAAGGCCACTGACTGAGGCGCTGGCGACGCTGGGCATGATCGCCGCGATGTATAGCGAAGCGTCGGGGTGGCCTTCACTACGTCTCGGCCTCGCGCAGGCGTTCCAGGGTGATGGCACGGTGCTCCTGGCGCTGGCCGACGCATACTCCGAGCGCAACGCCGATGGCACGTACGCCTCGAACGTGAACTCGGCGTTCCCCGCGATCAGCTGCACCGACCGTCCGGAGTCATCGTCGATCGCTGAGGTTCGACGTGTCAGCCCGGCTTACGAACGCGTCTCACCGATCTTCGGTCGGACGTTCGCCTGGGCTGGTTTGTCGTGCCAACGGTGGCCCGTGTCTGAGGGCCAGTTTCCCTTCACGGCAACGGCCAAGGGTGCAGACCCCATCATCGTCATCGGCACGACGCGTGACCCCGCGACGCCGTATGAATGGTCGGTCAGCCTTGCGAAGTCGCTACGCAGCGGCGTCCTGATCTCTCGAGACGGTGACGGACACACGGGCTACAACGCCGGCAACGAGTGCGTTGACACAGCCGTTGATGAGTACCTCGTCGGTGGCGAGGTACCGGCTGACCCGACCCGCTGTTGACGACTAGCGGCGAGCCGGGCCCACTCATCGGTGCCGGAGTCCGCCGGTAGACTCGGCCAGTCGTTTCCTTCGGGAACGCGCCGCCTTAGCTCAGTTGGTAGAGCGACGCACTCGTAATGCGTAGGTCCGGGGTTCGACTCCCCGAGGCGGCTCCCTCTGACCTGTGAAGGTGCTTCCTCGTCGGGATGCGTCGCGTTCGTGGTCTACCTTGCCTTGTGATCATCTGGATCAATGGGCTCTTCGGTGCGGGTAAGTCAACGACTGCCCACGCCCTCGTCACGCGGCTAGGCAACGCAAGCCTCGTCGACCCGGAGCAGATCGGGTTTGGCCTCCCAACGTGGCACGGCAACGGTGGTGAGTTGGACGACATCCAGCACGATCCCAGGTGGCGGACTCTGACCAAAGAGTCGGTGATAGCGGTCGAAGAGACCTTCGAGACAGCCGTTGTGCCGATGACGCTGTTCATCCCGGAGTTTCGATGAGATTGTCGGTGACCTGAGGCGGGCAGGTCACGATCTTCGCCACTTCACCCTGCGGGTCGGTCCAGACATCGCCTTGGTGCGGGGGTCAACCAGACGTGATGGACTCGACACCTGGGCGCTGCCTCGAAATCACATGTACAACGCCTGCCTGTCCGATCAACGGTACGCCGAGTTCATCGACACTGAGTTTCTCACCGTCGATGAGGTCGTTGATGCACATTCTTCTGTCCGTCACATAGCCCTCGTTGTCGCTTGGCGAGGCTCTGCTTCGTCACATCACACAATCACGGCCCGGACTTCTAGCAACGGCTCTACGAGATATGCAGGTCCCTTCATGTTCAGGCTTTCCCTGTCAAACGTCGCCCCAGTCAGGAGGCGCCATGCGACGTCGTCCCCTAGTCGAGCGGTTGCTGCGGGTGCGTGGGCCGCCCGTGCTTCTAGCGTCCAGTGTCGATCCCCTTCGCATCTCAAGCTCCATTCGCCGCCTGACTCCAAGTTGAGGCTGACCTCGGTGCCGGTCACAGCGGCAGGACGGTATTGATGCGGGAACGCCCAGACAAAGATGCGCAGGACCGTGGGTAGGTACCTGGAGGCGTAGTCATCCACTGCATCCACGGCTTCACGAATCTGCATCTGATGGACCCATACGCTCTGTGAACTCCCTGGCGATGTCGAGCCAGGCGGGTACCTCCTCGCTGCTTGCCCAACTGACATGACCAGATGCGCTGCCTTGGATCGTCGAGTAGAAGGCATGTACTTGCTCGCCACTCCAGGCCAAGAGATCGGTAATCACCCGCGGACTGAGGTGCTGAGATCCGTCTACCCAGCGTTGATTCTTGGCCGCCAGCCCCGACACTAGGGCCGTATGGGTGGAGGCATTGATAAGGCCGACACTGTCGTCGTCCCTGTTGCGGGACAACACGCCAAGTTCGCCATCCAGGAGGTGCAACGCGAGATCTTTTACGTTCCAGCCCGGAACTGCCGACGAGCGACTCCAGTCGTTCTTCTCCAAACCGGTCAACAGGTTGAGCAGGTCCTCTCGCTCGCCCCGGAGAAGTCGGCGCACATCGATGGGCTCGGTATCTGTGAGATTCACGGCAACATGATCGTGCAAACGTTGGCGAACCGTCCCCACTGCCCCCACCGGTTCCTGCTGGCTAGCCGGGCTGGAAGGCGGAGGTGCCCGTTGAGGATCTTCAGGACGGGCAACGGTCAGCAACAAGACCCCCGAGTAGCGGAGCCTCCTGGCCAGCCACTGACCGCCAGCGACTCGACGGTGTCCAACTGCCCCCGCGTCCGCTTCCAGCGCTCAATGTCACTTCCGGTAACCCAACTAGATCCTGGCTCATCAGCATCCCAACCTCATCATGCTCAGGAGTCCCCTTGTAGAACGTGAGGTCGAGCCCACACAACTCAAAGCCCATGCGTCTGAATGCCCGCACTGCGAGAACATTGACGTTGCTGGTCTCCAGCCACAGGTGACTGGCTCGGTTCCTGATGGCTATGACCTTGACTGTGGCGACCAGTGCCTGTCCTACCCCTCGAAGGCGCCAGTCAGGCGATACATAGAGATGCTGAATGCCCTGCCGCCGGTGCCATGCAGCGAACTGCGTGGCGGTAAAGCCGACCACCCTGCCTTGGTCAACCGCGACATGCGCTTCGTCCCACCCGGCAGCGGGTATCTCCTCCCGCAAGTCGTACACCTTCAGTCGAGGCGTACAGCACGCTCGGTAGCGACTCCGAAGGAGTCACCATCACGAGTGATCCGATACACCTCATCTACGGGAACGATGTATCGAGCCCTAGTACCTGTTGCAAGTCACCGTCAACGTAGGGACGGATGATCGGTTCTACTCGGTCCACTCGATCATCCTGCCCTGGGGACCTCCCTTCGGCCATCGAATACCGCTCCGCAGCGCTGCCTCCCTCATTGGCAGGACGGAGGTGATGCAATGGTGTCGAGGCGGTGGCTTGCTAGCGTCCCCGCTATGACCGCCAATGTTGACCCGACCGAAGGTTGCGTGTTCTGCGGGATTGTTGCAGGGACGATTCCGTGCGCCAAGGTGGCCGAGGATGCGATGACGTTCGCCTTCATGGACATCGATCCAGGCTCGGACGGTCACGCTCTCGTGTGCCGAAACGGCACAGCGCTGACCTCATCGAGGTTCCCGCCGATGATCTGGCTGCGACAACGCTCGCTGCCCAGCGGATCGCCAGAGTCGCACTCTCCGAACTCGGCGCTGACGGCGTCAACCTGCTCAACTGCTCCGGCGCTGAAGCCTGGCAGACCGTCTTCCACTTCCACTTGCACGTCATCCCGCGCTTTCGCGATAAAAACAAAGACCGGCTTCAACTGCCGTTCGAGCCCGGCCTACCCAGTGATGCTCGTGCCATCGCAGAGCTAGCGAGAGTGCTGGCGGCCCCGCTCTAGACTTCATGAAGCCCGCTCGGGCTTCGCAACACTGGCCCGAGCGCCACCGACTACGGCACGTTGCAAGGGTCGGCGAGACTCTCCCTCGACTCCACGACGCACGCGTTGGAAGTTGCCTCCGCTACATCCCCTAGACGCCTCCGCCGCCCGACGGTGTCTGAAAGATGAAGTACGGCTCGGTGCTGGCCTGCTTTCCGCAGTCGAGACACCAGATGATGTCTCCGGAGTTCCAGGCTCCGGGGCTCCCCTGGGTGAAGTTGTGCGCAGCCTTCCTCCGCCAGAACCGCTCGACACACTCTCGCTGCTTCTCGTACTTTGGGATCAGGATTGACGGCGCACGACAGTTGGAGCAGTCGGGTACGAATGGTCGGTAGTTGCCGTCCAGCGCGGCGATGAGGTCGTCTCTGTCATCGATGAATTTCAGACCCTCAGAAGCCGACCGAGGAAGCAACAAGGTCCCACATCGCTCGCACAGTTGAGCGAGATGCCAGATGAGTCGTTCACCCTGGAAGGCAACGTTCTTCCCATCATCGACAGTCAGAACCGCGTCGTCCCAAAGGACCGCGTGGCGTGCGACCCCTCGTGGCGTGCCGGCAGGGACGCCGAGGTAGGCCGCTGGCGTTCGAACGACGGCACCCCCAGCGACGCCGAGTAGCTCCAGGAGCGAGACCGACAGGGGATCGTTCCCGGCAGGCTGCGCCAGCTCGGGGTCGGATAGCTGATCCAACAGCCGACGTGCGCGTGCCCCGCCGCCACGTTGGTTGTACATCTAGCTAATCCACCCTCGTACTTCTAGACGTCATGAAGCCGCTAGTGCCTCCGAACGTCACAGCCCTCGCAGCATCAGGCCACGTGGCGAGAGCGGGGACTTGAGACCCGAGGCGGCTCTCGGAGGGCTCCGAAACTGACGCGGCGCCAACTAGGCTCGTTGGGTGTCCGCCTTCATGAAGTACGCAGTGGTCGAACGGGAGCGGCGGTACTTGCTATCCAGCCTTCCTGCTGACGTCACCAATCCAGTTCTCATCATCGACAGGTACGTGATTGGCACGAGATTGCGGTTGAGGGAACTCACCGAGCCTGACGGTCGCGTAGTCCGCAAGCTCACCCACAAGGTTCGGCTGACAGAGGGTCCGGCGGAAGTAGCAAGCACGAACTTCTATCTTGATGAAGGTGAATGGTCGTTGCTCTCCGCGTTGCCGGCCCGCCTGCTACGGAAGGCTCGCTACACCGTGAATCATGACGGGCTACAGGTTGCGATAGATGAGTATCCGGACGGCACCCTGGTCGCAGAGATCGACGACGGGGAAAGCCCTCCGCGTGATCTCCCCGACTGGCTAGATGTCGTCGAAGACGTCACGACCGATGAACGTTGGACCGGCGCGCACCTGCGCATGAGCGACTTCGGGCGCTCAAGCGAGGACGTCACGCGCAATGTAGCGGCCATCTTGTGGAGACACTCCAAGTCCGATCCGCTCGCCGAATGGAGCAGGTGTCGCGGCGGCGAGCCGGGCTGCATGCGCTCAATGGACGCCGACGCCTTTTCCCAGCACCAGGCCCAAGCTGTTGTCAGTGAGGTGCTTGTCCCTGAACTCGACTCATTCGTCCACCGTGCAGACCTGGCGACGCAGGTGGTTGGCCGATTGGCGGGTGCGCGAGACACCTCATCAAAGCTTCGGTGGTGGAACTCACAGGTTCTTGCCTGGCTGGTCTTCGGATTCCTGGGTGTTGGCTTCCTCGTTGCAGTGTTGAAGTAGTGGAGCGTGTGAACGCCGCGACCAGTCGAACAATGCTCGTTCAGTCGGATACCGCTCGCGCCAGTGCGGTGCGCTGTCGTCCAGTCTCGTCGAAGTTGGATGGGTCAAGCCACGTTTGAAGCCGCGGTTTGATCGTTGGCCACTCCGCGTCAATGATCGAGAACCACGCAGTGTCGCGGTTGCGTCCCTTGTTCACCTGGGCTTGTCGGTGGGTGCCCTCGTAGGTGAATCCCAACCGCGCAGCGGCCGCCATCGATGGGGCGTTGAGGGAGTTGCACTTCCACTCATAACGTCGATAGCCCCAGTCGTCGAACACCCGAGCCATCATGAGGTACATGGCTTCAGTGCTTGCCCTGGTGCGTTGCAGCAAAGGGGAGAAGTTGATGTGTCCGACTTCGATCGAGCCGTCTTCGGTTGACACTCGAAGCAGACTCGCCACTCCGGTCGCCTTCCCGTAGAACCATCGAGAACAGCAAAGAACATTGGGTCGTCGGAGCGTGCGGCTTCAGCTGCCCATTCGGTGTAGCTCCCAGGGTCGGAAAGGGGCCGTAGCTCAGGTACGTCCAGTTCGCGTTGCTGGGATCTGTGGCGTTGGCCGCGAAGAGATCGGTGACATGCCGCCCAGGGTCCCCGTTCCACGGTGCAGTACCGCCCCACCATCGAGTCTGGTGATGGAAGCTGGGCGTGGCGCCACCCGCGAACCTCGAAGCCCACCGGTTGGCCGAGGTCATTGGGCTCGCTATTCACGCGGGAACCCTATCGATCGAGAGCTATGAGGGTGGTCCCCAGTGAAAGAGGTCATAGCGCTCTTCGAGCGCAGCGGTGGCCTCGTTGAACGAGAACGCATCGGTGTAGAGCGCGCGGTCAATGACGGCGGCGTCCAACCCCTGCGGGACTAGCTCGGTGAGCGCGTGAAGGTCTTGTAGGTACGAGATGCCACCGCAACACACGATGTGCCTGTGGGTGTGTGACATGACGGTCGTCAGCACGTGACGTTGGGACTTCTTGCGGACGCCCTTCGAGTCGACGTCGGTCACGATGTAGTTCGCGCACTTGGCGGCTTTGAGGCTCTCGAGAGTGCTGCCCAGGTCGAGCCCGTGTGCGGCCGAACCCGGCGCAAAGATCTCTTCACGGTGTGCCGTCACGGCGACTCCGATCTGACCGCCATGTGCTGCGATGGCTGACGCCACCCAGGCCATGTCTGCCAAGGCGGCTGCGTCGATGACGACGCGCGCGCAGCCAAGCTTGAGTGCTGCCTGGAGACTGGCGTCGTCTCTGATGCCGCCGGCCAGTTGGACGTGTGCCTGCTGCCGGCTCGCATGGACGACCTTCGTCACGAGCTCGGTGTTGTCGCCGCGGCCTGCAGCGGCGTCCAAGTCCGCGAGGTGAATCCACTGGGCACCCTGCCCGATCCACTTGCGAGCGGCGGCTACCGGATCGCCGTAGGAGGTTCGGTCGTCGGCCTCACCGTGGCTGAGTACCTCGACCTCACCATTCGCGATCTCGACCCCGGCCATGAGTGTGAACTTCGCGTTTGACATGCGCGGAGTGTATCCGTGTGGGTGGCGTGCGATGCTGACCCGGTGGACACGCGTGATCTGCCGATTCACCGCCTCGACGGAACACCTGCGACGCTCGGCACCCTGATGGCTGGACGGGCGGCCCTGGTGGTCAACGTCGCATCTGAATGTGATTACACGCCGCAGTACGAGGCGATGGAGAGATTGCACGAGCGGTATGGGGACAGAGGGCTCATCGTCATTGGGGTTCCGTGCAATCAGTTTGATCAGCAGGAACCAGGTACGAGTGAAGAGATCGCGACCTTCTGCTCGACTACCTACGGGGTCACGTTCCCCTTGACCGAGAAGGTAGATGTCAACGGCCCGGCAAGGCACCCGATCTACGGCGAGCTGGTGAGGCATCCGTATGACGACGGTGTCGTCGGCGACATCGACTGGAACTTCGAGAAGTTCCTGCTAGCCGACGATGGAAGCGTCGCGAGGCGCTTCCGCCCTGAGACCGAACCGGATGATCCAGTGGTGATCAACGCGATTGAGTCGTTGCTCGCCTAGCGATCTCTGTAGGTGGCGGCGGGTCATCCAAGGTCCTGACCAATTGCAGGGTGCCTCTGCGGTCCTCGATCCCGTTGCCGACGAGCCAGGCTTGTGGGCCCTCGAGCCACATGACGTTGTCCCCGAGACCCATGGCATCGGGGACGGGGGCGGCCGACCAGCCTTGGGCCTCTTTCACCATGACGACGTCGGCGGGGTTTGTGTGGTCTGTGTAGGGGTTCGAGCGAAGCACGAAGACATCTCCGCTGGGGTTCACGCCGATGTTGTGCACTGAGTCACCTGAGTAGATGGTTTCTGCAGGGCCGTGGAACCCTGGCCACACCTGCACAGAGGAGTAGGTCGCGGTCACGAGGTCGGGCACCCCGTCGAGCGTGATGTCTTCGAACGCTGCTTGCTTCCAGTTAGTCGCCGGGATGCCGAAAGAGGCCCGTCGATCGACAAAGGCCCCACCTGTGTTCTCGAACACGGCCAGACCCTGATCTCGGCACACGATCAGATCGGGAGCAGGGGTGCCGGTGAACTGACCCGCCTGTGCGCAGTGGACGCCTCCGTTACCTGTGAGCCCCCACGCCGTAGTCGCATCGGCAAAGCTGCGGGTACCGGTGTTGAGGTAGAGGTGCGAAGTCTCGCTTCCGGGGATTGCGTCGCACGGATCGTTCTCGACGATGCGCGGGTCGGCGTTGCCGACGTAGAGGTCGGGTCTGCCATCTTGGTTGAAGTCAGCGGTGGCCGCGTAGTGACTGCGTCCGCATACGTCTTCGACGCCCCACGCCTTCGCTCGATTGCGATAGATGCCCGGCTGGGTCTGCAGCCACAGTTCGTTGGCCCTGCCTTCCTTCGTCGCGTTGTCCGACCCACGTCCGCCCGTCACGTAGAAGTCAACGAGACCGTTGCTGTCGAAGTCTGCGGACACACAGTCATGCCGGTCAGGGGCTTTACCCGTCACAGGGGAGTATCTCGACCACTTGCGGGTCACCGTCGCATTGGCGTCGGTGCCCTGAAACAGACGCATGCCGACGCCTTGACCGGCCGAGGTCCAGCCGTCGTGATGAACGACAACCCAACCCCCAGGAACCTCGCAGGCCCCCCAACTCTCGACGAGCTTGCCGCCCAGCAGGGCTTCGCTGACCACGGTCGCGCTCTGAGCGGCCGGTAGGAAGGTCGTTGTCGCAGCGATCGCGATGGCAACTGCGCATGCCCGTGCAACCGCTCCACGCATGGTGTACCCCCGTCAACTCGAGACCTCACCGTCGACGCTAGTGGCAACTGCCTACTGAAGTGGCGAAACGGTCGAGTTGCCTATCTCAGGGGAATCAGCCGATCAGCCCGTCGACATCACCTGTCGGTAGTACTGGTTGAACTGGTGAACGTAGTCATCGCGAGCGGGGTAGACGCCGTGCGAGAACCCTCGCGAGGTGAGGCCACGTTGAACCCGCTCAGACACCGCGTAGTCCTGACCTGCGACGAGCTCACAGAACTCAACAACCGGCTCAGGGTCGAAGTCGTCGGTGGCGACGTCCTCAGGAAGGAACAAGTAGTCGGTCAGCACCCGCGTCTGAGTCGGTCCCTCAGGGACAAGTCGAGTGGCCACGACGTTGCTGCCGGCCACGTCGATGAACATGTTGGGGAACACCTGGCTACCAAAGACCGAGTGAGCTTGCTCATCGTTCATGCCGGGCAGGACTGCCTTGCGGGCACGAGGGTCGTCTGAGTAGCTGGTACCTCCCGTGATGATCGCGACCCCGCCGTCTTCGCGGTTTCTGTCGCCGGTGTCCCCGGTGCGATATGTCGGGATTACCTCGACGAGTTCGGGATGCACGATCGGGCAGTGCAGGCACTCGTTGTAGTTCTCAACAAGCACCTTCCAGTTCGCGGACACCACCGACTCGGTGTGACGGATGGTGACGAGTCGATCCATCTTGTGCTTGTCGAAGCGGAAGGGGGAGTCGTAGTGCGAGTCCAGCGACGCAAGCAAGGGCTTCGGTGTTTGCCTGCTGAGGTTGACGAACATGAACCCCTGCCAGGCGTCAATGTGCACAGCTTTCAACCCGAGGGCACTGCGGTCGACCTCTTCCTTGTCAACGCGTGGCGTCGCCACCAGATCACCGTTGAGGTCGTAGCACCACGCGTGGTAGGGGCACTGGAAGACTGCCTTCGTCTTGCCCTCTGGCTCTTCGCACAGCCGCGATCCCCGGTGGCTGCAGACGTTGTAGAAGGCCTTGAGCTCACCATCGTCGTTGCGCGTGATGAGGACGCTCTCGCCTGCGACGTCGACGGTACGAAACTGGCCAGGCTCTGCGACTGAGTCTGCGCGTCCGACGTAGACCCACTGCTCGTACCAGAGCTGCTGCTGCTCGAGGGCGTAATGCTCCGGCGAGTAGTAGTGCTCGGCTGGCAGGGTGTGGCGCTCTTCGGTCGTTGTGCTCATCACTGTCCTCTCGCAATGACTGACTGACCAGTCAGCGAAATGGTACCGGCGGCAATGGGCGAGGGGAAGGACCAAGTGCCCTTGTTCACCCACTCGGTAGCGTCCTAGCTGTGATGTCGTGGTGAGCAGATCCCTCGTTGACCTGCTCAGTCCCCCGCGCGAGCGGTGGGACGCCGTCGCGCTTCGCACCCCCGACGGCGAGGCCATGACGTTCGGTGAACTCGACGTCGCTAGTCGCGAACTAGCCGCGCGACTGGCACACCACGGGGTGCGCAAGGGCGACCGTGTCGTCTACCAGGTGCAGAAGTCCGCACATGTCGTCGTGCTGCATCTCGCTCTGCTGCACGCCGGAGCCATTCAAGTTCCCGTGAACCCGTCCTACCCTGAGGCCGAAGTAGGCGGGATCGTCCGCGATGCGCAACCGGTGCTCGTGGTGCGAGATCCGCTCTGCCCGCGGGTGCCGGGCGCATGGGATGACTTCACTCTGGACGCTCATGGCCAGGGATCGCTGCTGACCCTGCCATTGGGGAACGAAGAGCTTCCGACAAGTACTGCCGACGATGGCGCGGCGATCCTGTTCACATCGGGCACAACAGGAAGACCCAAGGGGGCGCTGCTTTCACACGGCAACCTCGTGCACAACGCTGAGTCGCTGATCGCGGCGTGGGGTTTCACAGCCTCCGACAACCTCGTGCACGTGCTGCCGCTCTTTCACACTCATGGGTTGTTCGTGGCACTTCACTGCGCGCTTGGCAGCGGGGCAACGGTGACCTTGCTGCCCTCGTTCACGCCATCACAGGCAGTGAGTTGCATGAGCGGTGAAGCCGCGGGCACCGTCATGATGGGGGTCCCCACCCACTACGCACGACTTCTGCGCGATACCGAGATCGATCGTGAGGCGGCTGCGGCAATGCGGCTGTTCGTATCCGGCTCTGCGCCCATGCCACCCGCGCTGCATGCCGAGTTCAAGAGACGCACGGGACACGTCGTTCTTGAGCGATACGGCATGACCGAGACCTCGATGTTGACGTCGAACCCGCTGACGGGGGAGCGGAAGCCCGGGTCGGTAGGTCTTCCGCTGCCGGGTACCCACGTTCGACTCGTCGACACGGTCGCAGATGAGGGAAGCGATGCGTCGGAACAGCCAGTCGGAGCCGTCGAGGTTCGGGGACCCACGGTGTTCGCCGGGTACTGGAACCGCCCGGAGTTGCATGACGAAGCGTTCACGGCCGACGGCTGGTTTCGAACAGGTGATCTGGGACGTATCGATGACGACGGGTATCTGCATCTCGTCGGTCGATCCAAGGACCTGGTGATCACAGGGGGCCTCAACGTGTACCCGACCGACATCGAGGCCGCCATCGATTCGCTCGATGGCGTGGTCGAGTCCGCCGTCGTCGGAGTGCCCGATGACGACCTAGGTGAACAAGTAGTGGCTGCAGTGGTCCCTGTGCAGGGAGCAAACCTTGATGAAGCGGAGCTGCGACAGCAGTTGAGACGCACCCTTGCTGGGTATCAGGTTCCCAAGCAGATCGTGGTGCTGGCGGAGCTACCCCGCAACGCTATGGGCAAGGTGCAGAAGGCTGAGCTCCGGCGTTTGATGGCACCGTCATGAGTTCGTCGCGACTCATCGATCTCCCTGCCCTCGAACTGAGCGCACTGGTGCATCAGAACGAGGTGACCGTTTGTGAGGTGGTGAGCGCTCATCTCGATCGCATTGACGAGGTCGACGGACGGCTCGGTGCTTTCGTCAGCCGACGCCCGAGAGATGAGGTTCTTGCAGAAGCGACGCAACGAGATGCCGAGCTGAGTAGCGGGAGATCTCGCGGGTGGATGCATGGCCTGCCGTATGCGGTGAAGGATCTCGTCGACGTGCAGGGCCTCCCCACCACGCTCGGGTTCACCGCAGTATCTGATACCGCACCCGCGGTATCAGACGAACCCTTCGTGCGTCGAGTTCGGGAATCGGGTGCCGTGATTCGTGGGTAAGACGAACACATCGGAGCTCGGTCTGGGTTCACACACCTACAACACGATCTGCCCGCCGACTCGCAACGTCGCCGATCCCTCACGGAGTG
Source organism: uncultured Actinomycetota bacterium (assembly GCA_963712425.1). Taxonomy (GTDB): domain Bacteria; phylum Actinomycetota; class Actinomycetes; order JAHEKZ01; family JAHEKZ01; genus JAHEKZ01. The sequence goes on from CAVQHW010000002.1 coordinate 534,670, forward strand.
CCGGTGGCAGCAGCGGGGGCGCCGCGGTTGCTGTGGCAGCTGGCATGGTCCCGATCGCCGACGGCAGTGACACCATGGGATCGCTGCGAAATCCTCCGGGGTGGAACGGCGTGCTCGGGTTTCGACCTTCACCGGGAGTGGTACCCGAGCCCGGAGCCGATCTGCTTGAACCAGGCTGCTCTACGGCAGGACCGGTCGCCCGCGCGATGGAAGACGTGGTGGCGCTGCTCGACACGATGGCTGATCCTCGGCGCACGGTGGCGCCAACGGACGTCCCTTCGGACGTGCGCCCCCGCATCGGATGGTTGGCCGACCTTGGCGGTTACTTGCCCTTCGACGCCGGCGTCCTTGAGAGCTGCCACGGTGCTTTGGAAGCCTGGCCGGCGTCCGTCAGGGAAGTCGTCGGTTTGCCGTCGGTGGGCGCGTTCACCGACGCCGAGTGCCTGTGGGACACCTGGCTGACTACTCGCTTCGATGAAGTCGGGGGTTGGTTGGTCGCTGAGTTCACTGATGCTGAGATTGCGCGCATGAAGCCCGAGGCCCAATGGGAGGTCGAAGGATTCCACCGGCTCACCGCCGATGATCGTGAGCGGGCGCGGGCTGTCCGCCGCGACCTCGCGAGGAGCGTCCACACCGTGTTCGAGTCTGTCGACCTGCTCGTACTCCCTACCGCTCAGGTGTGGCCGTTCGCTGTCGATCGCACATGGCCTGAGCGGGTCGGTGACAAGGCGATGGATACCTATCACCGATGGATGGAGGTCACGACGTTGGCGACTCTGGTGGGCATGCCAACTCTGGCTGTCCCCGCCGCGCAGAACGACGACGGCCTATTCGTCGGACTGCAATTGATGGGTCCGCCTCGGGCGGACGCCGACGTGCTGGCGTGGGGATTGTGGGCTGAACGGCACGCCGCCTTCACGGTGAGACCGCCAACATCAACGTGAAGAGGGCAAGCCCTCATACGCTGAGCCAGTGACGACGCAGACAGATCAGGAAGCTCCACCCACGTGGGCACGTACGGTCGCCTGGACCTTCTTCGGGTTAACGACGGCGCAGCTGGCGGTCGCTGCATTTGTCCCAAACCTCGAGCAGTTCGAGGGCAAGGGGTTTGGTGCTCGCCTGATCGCCTACCCAGTCATGATGCTGGCGTTGCCAGTCGGGTACTCGCTCTGGTCACGTCGTCAGTCAGAGAGCCACCCCACACCTTGGGACGCGTACGCACTGATCTGGTTGCCGTTCCTGATCGATGTCACCGGTAACACCCTCAACCTTTACGACTCCATCACCTGGTGGGATGACGCCAACCACTTCGTGAACTGGTTCCTGCTGTCCGCGGGCATCGGCCTCATCGTGTCGAGGACCTCGGTCACACAACCGTGGGCGCTGCTCTGGCTGACGGCAGGCTTCGGCGCACTTCTCGCGATCGTGTGGGAGGTCGGCGAGTACTTCGCCTTCATCCGATTCGGCAGCGAGTTGGACGGCGCCTACGAAGACACCTTGGGCGACGAGGTGCTCGGCACCGTTGGGGCGCTTCTTGCAGGTGCGTGGATGGCAGTACGTCGTAAGCGCGCGACTAGCCCCGTGGCTTGACTTTGGTGGGGTCAAAGATCGAAAGATCAGCCACAGTCGCCGTGTGTCCACTCACCGATAGCACGGTGTCGTTGTCGGCTGCCGGTGCGTCGAGCACCGCGAGCGCAATGTTGCCAAAGCGGGGGCTGGCCACCGGGCTCGTCAAGGTGCCAACGACCGAACCGTCGCGCGTGATCTCAGACCCAGCCTCAGGCAGTTCGCCTGGTTCGAGCCGGAGAGTCTTGAGCCTGCGTGGCGGGTTCTCTGCGAGCTTCTCAAGCGACGACCTGCCGACGTAGTCGAGGCCGGGGGCGAAACTCACCATTCGATCGAGGCCGAGTTCGAACGGGTTGCGCTGGCCTGGCTCGTACTCGTACTCGAAGACGATGAGGCCAGCCTCAACGCGGGCGATGTCGATCCCGTTGAATCCGACTGGGCGGACTCCAGCGGCCTCAAGGGCCAGCCACAGTTCTTCGGCCTTGTCGCGCGCCGGGATGAGCTCGTAACCAAGCTCGCCAGAGAACCCGGTGCGCGACATGAACACCTCGACGCCAGCAATCGTCACCGGTTCTGGAACAAAGCGAAAGTACGGAAGCGAGGCAAAGTCGAAGTCGCTCAGCGACTGCAGAATCTCTCGCGACCGAGGCCCTTGCACAGAAACCAGCGGCATCTCGTGCAGCCGATTCTCAAGAGTCACCTTTGCGCTGGGTGCGACATCGCGAATGTAGGCGTCGAAGGTGTCGGTGTTCGTGAACGCGTAGTAGGTGCCATCCGCTAGCCGATAGATGGTTCCCTCGTCTTGCACGAGCCCGTCGTTGTCGACGAACGCGCCGTAGCGAACCTGGCCGACCTGTTGAGTGCTGAGGTTGTTGGTGAAACCAGCCTGAAGCGCGGCAAGTGAGTCCGGGCCGGATACCGCCCACTTGTTGAGCGCGTAGACGTCCCACATACCGGCCCCTGAACGCAAGACCTCGTACTCGGCTCCGATGTCGCCGAAGTCGAGCGTCCACATCCAGCCGCCGAAGTCGTCGAACGTTCCACCCTGTCGTTCCTGGACGTCGTACAGCACGGAACGGATCGGCTCGTCGGTCATGGGACCACCTCCAGCGGCTACCTTGGCGAACACGGACTGACTAGTCAATCAGTCAGAGGAGATCCCCGCTGCCGCTGAACCACGACGTGGCACGGCCGCCCGGTGGCGTCCTTGCTGAAGCGCCCGTCGGCTACTCGAAGAGGTCTTCGAAGAAGCTCTTGCGCTTCTTGGGCTTGGCTCCATACCCCGACTGGGAGCCCTGCCCTTGTGGCTGTTGCTGGTAAGGCTGTTCGCCAGGGCTCGGAGGTGCGGGTGAGGCCGGTGGATTCGTCCAGGCACGTTCGGCGTCGATCAAACGCTCGAGCTCACCGCGGTCAAGGAACACGCCTCGACACTCGGTGCATTGGTCGACGTGGACGCCGTTGCGCTCGTACTGACGCATGTCGCCGTGGCACTTCGGGCAGGTGAGACTCATGCACGCTCCTTGCGGACTCTTCGACTCGTTGAGTGGTGGCAGCAACGCTGACTAACCCCGACAAGCCTGACATCGGTCGAGCTCATAGGCAATCTGGGAAGCCCGCCTCTGTGACGTACTCGCATGACTTTGTCCCCTACTGCACGCGACATCGGCGAGGGAGCCTGGAGGTGGCTCAAGGAGGTGCGTGATGCGCACCGCGAATGGCACGATTGCCACCTTCACGAGTGTGGTGGTTGCGACCGCAGTAGTGCTGTTGCCCGCCACCGTGACCCGCGACACATCCTCGCTGGCCGCCGAAGTCACCTCACCGAACGTCCTCGTCGTGATGACCGATGACCAGCGCCTCAACACCCTTCAGACCATGCCCACCGTGCGCAGTCAGTTGGTCAGCAAAGGCGCGAACTACGTCGGCATGAGCCCCACGTCGGCGTGCTGCCCTTCGCGAACATCGTTCCTCTCTGGGCAGTTCTCGCACACAACTGGCGTCTACAACAACGTCGATCAGGAGTGGGGCGGATGGCCGCAGTTCAACGAGTCCGGTTACGAGGCTCAGAACATCGCTACCGAGTTGGACGCTGCTGGCTACCACACCGGTCTGGTTGGCAAGTACCTCAACAAGTGGAACAAAGCTCCCGACGGCTTCGTGCCCCCTGGGTGGGATGTCTTCCGGGCGATCTACAGCCCAACTGGGCAAGGCGGTGGTCGGTATTACGACTACCAACTCCGAGGTACTCATGCCACGGAGGTGTTCGCCCACGCCCCCCGTGACTACTCGACCGACGTGCTAGCGGATCGGGCGGTGCGATTCTTGAAGTATCGGCCGGCCGATGAACCGTTCTTCCTGCTGTTCACGCCGTATGCGCCGCACAGCCCATACACCCCAGCACCACGGCATGAGGGGACGTGGGAGCCCGCAAAGCAGTACGACAACGCGGCAGTTAACGAAGCAGATATGTCTGACAAGCCAGCGTTCATGCAGGACCTCCCCCGAGTTGACCGATCCGCCATCGATCGCGCTCAGGACAAGACTGGAGAGTCGTTGAAAGCTGTCGATCAGGCTGTCGCGCGGATGCTGCGACAACTCAGCGGCTCGATGCAAGACACCCTCATCATCTTCACATCTGATCAAGGAGTGATGTGGGGCGAGCACCGGCTGAACGACAAGTACTTGCCGTACAAGTGGTCCACGGAGTACCCGGTCGTGATGCGCTGGGACGGACACGTCACCCCAGGCCACTACGACCGGATGGTGGCGAATGTTGATCTGGCCGCAACGATTCTGGACGCCGCTGGCGTCACCCCCTACTGGCCGATGGAGGGAGCCTCGGTCTTCGACGTTGCTCGCTCCAGCGTCGTGCTCGAAGCCATCAGTGTTCCGGTGCACCCGGCCTACTGCGGCGTCCGACTACGCAACTGGCTGTACGTCAAGTGGTCGGGCGGCGCTGGTACCGAGATGTACGACTACGGTCACGACCCCTATGAAACGTCGAACCTCGCCGGCAAACCTGCGTACGACGACAAGGAAGCCGAACTGCGAGCGCTCACTGAGCAGTTGTGCTCGCCGACACCCCCCGGGTATGTGCCCTAGTGCTCATGACCCAGGCCGTGGACAGTTCCACACTCCGCGCTGTTGTTGTCGTGCCAATGTCTCGGCCCGCATGAGTCTCGACTGCCACGCATAGGCCGTGTCATACGTGTACTCAAGGGCGAACCCCTGTCTAACGGCGGCATCGTTGAACAGCCGCATCGAGCGACCCTCAACCCACACGTAGGCAAGCGTTCGCCCGTAGTAGTCGAGCCGACCCTGTGACTTGTCGTACTCGAGAGTTACTCCACGCCCGAGCAGTCGGTCATTCGCAAAGCGGGTCGCCTCCGGTCCGAAGCACTCGACTGGCTCGCTGGGATGCACCGTTTCTGGAGTGTCGATCCCGATCAGACGAAGAGTGAGGACGCGGGGACCGCTTTGCACCTCAACGGTGTCGCCGTCGATGACTCTGGTGACGTGAAACCCTGGGTCGGTCGGCCCTTTCGGTTTCTTCGCTGCCCCCGCCGCACCAGCACTTGGCGCATTGTCTGAACCGGAGCGCGGCTTCGCCCGCTGATCTGACGGGGAGTCCACGGCGCATCCGGCAAGCCCGACAACGATCAGGCATGCACTCACAGCCAGGAGCTTCACCGATCTAGGGCCCGTCGCCATGGCGGGAGCGTCTCACGAGCGGTATCGGCTGTGTTGTCTGCGCCAGCGGCGGTGGCCTAGCCTCACGGTATCCCTTGGGAGGCACTCATGACACCAACGTCGTCGTCCGCATCGTCACCTCTCCCGCAGATGTCGGGAAAGACCTACCTCACTGACTCAGGTCTAGAGACAGACCTGATCTTCAATCACGGGATCGACCTGCCTGAGTTCGCCTCGTTCCCCCTGCTTGGTGACGACAACGGGCGCACCGTGTTGGCGGACTACTACTCCGACCACTGGCAGATCGCGCAACGCCACAACGTGGGCGTCGTCTTTGATACCCCCACCTGGCGAGCCAGCCCCGACTGGGCGGCCAAACTCGATTACGACCTGGGGTCACTTGCCACCTTCAACCAGGACGCCGCGGCGCTCTTGCTACAGGTGAAGGCCGAGTCCGGTGCCGATGACGAGACCTTTGTCGTGAGCGGCAACCTCGGTCCCCGCGGTGATGGGTACGTGCCAGGTGACCTGATGTCGCCGGAAGACGCTCGCTCCTATCACGCATGGCAGGCAGAGCAGTTCGCTGCGGCAGGCGTCGACCTGATCTCGATCTTCACGGTCAACTACGTCAACGAAGGTCTCGGTGTTGCCAATGCAATCGCCGATGTTGGGCTACCTGCGGTCATCTCGTTCACGGTCGAGACAGATGGCCGTATGCCCGACGGAGCATCAGTTGCCGAGGCGATCGAGAGGGTAGACGACGAAGCGACCCAGGCACCGGCGTACTACATGCTCAACTGCGCCCACCCCACTCATGTGCTCGACACCCTCAGACAAGACGGAGCGTGGAAGCAGCGGATTCGCGGGTTCCGCGCCAACGCCTCGCGCATGAGTCACGCCGAGCTCGATGAGAGTGAGTCGCTGGACGCTGGTGACCCGCAAGAGTTTGGTGAGTTGTTCGTCGATGTTCGGCGGGCTGCGCCTTCGATCTCGATTCTTGGCGGGTGCTGTGGCACCGATTCGAGGCACATCGCGCAGATCGCCGAGGCGGCGTCCGCCTCAGGGCAGCTCTAGTTCGATATCGGGGCGTCACTTGAGACGCGACGCCCACTGCGATCGAGCGTGTGCTGAACCAGCTCAGCGACGGCGTCGACCTCCAGTAGAAACCCGTCGTGTCCGTAGGGGGACGCGATCACGTGCAACCCGTCGGCGGTTGGGATGAGGTCAGCGAGTTCTTGCTGTAGCCGCAGTGGGTAAAGCCGGTCGCTGTCGACGCCGCCGACCACCACCGGAACCCGAATCGAAGCGAGAGCAGCAGCGACACCGCCACGTCCGCGTCCGACGTCGTGTGTCGTCATTGCATCCGTCAATGCGACGTAAGTGCCGGCGTCGAACCGCCTGGACAACTTGTCGGCGTGATGGTCCAGGTAGCTCTGCACCGCGAAGCGGCCGTTAGCCAAGGGGTCCTCACCGGGCTGCGGTTCGCGTCCGAAGCGGACATCCAACTCGCCTTCCGTTCGGTAGGTGAGGTGGGCGACTCGACGCGCGATGCCCATACCGCGATGTGGCCCCTCGCCGTCGGCCGCACCGTGATAATCGCCGTTCTGCCACGCGGGATCGCCCGTGATCGCGTGGATCTGCGCCGTTTGCGTACCAATCTGATCTGCGGTCGCTGACGCGCCAACGGCCACCACAAGTGCGGCATCGACCACGTCTGGGTGGGAGATCGCCCACTCCAAAGAGCGCATCGCGCCCATGGACCCCCCGATGACGGCGACCCAGTGATTGACGCCGAGATGGTGCATCAGTCGGCGCTCCATCTCGACCTGATCGCGCACCGTGATGCGGGGGAAGCGCGACCCCCAAGGCCGCCCATCTGGCGCGTCGGACGCCGGGCCCGTTGTTCCCTGGCACCCCCCGAGAACGTTGGGAGACACCACGAACCATTCGGCCGGGTCGAGCGGAGCCTGCGGTTGCAGCAGCGGTGCCCACCACCCCGGCGTTGGGTGCGCTGGCCCGGCATCTCCGAGCAGATGTGAGTCACCGGTCAGGGCGTGAAGCACCAAGACAGCATTCGAGCCGTCGTCGTTCAGTGACCCGTAGGTCTCGTAAGCCACCTTCACCGCAGGCAACGAGCCACCGAGCTCAAGGGTGATCCCCCCCAACTCGGCGAACTGCCGGTTGCCCGCACCGTCCTCCTCCCGCCAGGCAGCGCTGGCGGGAGGAGGGTGCGGCGAGTCAGACGGCATTGTCGTGTCAGACACCCTTAGCCGAGCGGAACCCGGCTTCGAGGTCTGCAATGAGGTCTGGAAGCCCCTCAAGGCCAGCTGCGAGGCGAACCAGTCCAGGCGTCACCGCAGAGGCCGCTTGTTCTTCAGGGGTCAGTTGAGAGTGCGTGGTCGAGGCTGGGTGAATCACCAGTGACCTGACGTCTCCGATGTTCGCCACGTGGCTGAACAGTTCGAGGGCGTCAACGAACCGCTTGCCCGCTTCGAGGCCACCCTTGATCTCGAACGCCAGGACCGCGCCGGCACCATTGGGCGCGTACTTCTTGCCGCGCTCGAACCACGGCGAACTCGGTAGCCCGGCGTAGTGCACCTTCTCGACCTGGTCGTGCTTCTCGAGCCACTCAGCCAGAGACTGCGCGTTGGCAACGTGACGTTCGATGCGCAGGCTCAATGTCTCGAGACCCTGTGCGATGAGGAAGGCATTGAACGGTGCGATGGCTGGGCCAAGGTCACGAAGCAACTGGATGCGCGCCTTGATGATGTATGCCAACTCGCCCAGGGCTTCGGTGTAGACGACGCCGTGATAGCTCGGGTCTGGCTCGACAAAGCCCGGGAACTTGTCTCCGTGCGCGGCCCAGTCAAACGTTCCTCCGTCAACGATCACGCCGGCTATCGCCGTGCCATGACCACCGAGGTACTTGGTGGCGGAGTGCACGACGATGTCGGCCCCGTGCTTCAGCGGTTGGATGAGGTACGGGGTTGCCACGGTGTTGTCGACGATCAGGGGAACACCTGCCTCGTGCGCCACCTTGGCGACCGCCTCGATATCGAGAATGTCGTTCTTCGGGTTTGGAATGGTTTCTCCGAAGAAGGCCTTGGTGTTCGGGCGGACCGCCGCACGCCACCCGTCTAGGTCATCGGGGTCGTCGACGAACGTGACCTCGATACCAAGTTTGGGCAACGTGTAGTGGAAGAGGTTGTACGTGCCTCCATACAACGAGGGGGACGACACGATGTGGTCACCGGCCTGAGCCAGGTTCAGGATCGCCAGGGACTCTGCGGCCTGCCCGCTCGATAGCAGTAGGGCGCCGACGCCACCTTCGAGTGCCGCGATCCGTTGCTCGACGACGTCCTGAGTCGGGTTCATGAGGCGGGTGTAGATGTTGCCGAACTCGGCGAGGCCGAACAGCGCGGCAGCATGGTCGGTGTCGCGGAAGACGTACGACGTGGTCTGGTAGATCGGTAGCGCACGGGCGCCAGTGGCACCGTCAGCGCTCTGGCCAGCGTGGATCTGCTTGGTCTCGAATGACCAAGCTGTGGGGTCAGTCATGGGGTCTCCCGGTGAGTTGGCTGCGGGGTTTCGCAGGCGAGCAGGGCTGGATCGAGCAAGTGCCCGTCGTTGCGGGGCACGAACCCGGGGTGGCCGGCGAGGATGCTCGCGGCGCGATGACGGCGGTGTTGGATCCCGGGTCCGTCAGGCCATGCAGGGACACATGCAGTGACACATGCGGGGACCCGTGCCCGCGCCGGAGCGCCCCGCGCGACTGCGCGCGTGTGCGCTCATGGGCAGCACGAGAGTCGCGGCTGAGGACATGCGCTTGAGGGTAAGGGTGGCCCGCACGGATGTCCATCCCTTGGTCACTGGTCTCAGAATGTGAGCAGGCCCGTGAACGCGGTCGCCCCAAGGCACAATGGCGACGTGAAGATCATCATGTTGCTCGCCGACGCGGCGCAGCAGGTCGGCGGCAAGCTCTATGTGCTCGGTGGTGGCTGGTCGACCACGAGTTCGCCCACCGCGCCAATGGCTGTTGCCATCAAGGTTGAGGTGCCGTGGGATCGCAGCAACGTCGCCCATGACTGGCGCTTGGCGTTGGTGGATGCCGACGGCCGACCGGTAACAGCCAATGACGAGCGGCCGGTCGAGGTGACTGGGCGCCTCGAGGTCGGTCGCCCGGCCGGGCTACCCGAGGGAACTCCGTTGGACGCCCCACTCGTGGTCACGTTCGGGCCGATGCCCTTGCCTCCGGGTCGCTATGAATGGCGGCTGGAGATTCAAGAGTTCGTCGAGACCTGCGCCTTTCTGGTCCGCGACTAGTCCCTGCGCCTCCAACGCTCGTGTCGCTGCACGGCTGAGTGCACGGCGTCCTGAAGACTGAGACCGAACGTACGAGGGCCCCTCCCACTAGGCATGGGAGGGGCCCTCGGCGGTTCACCGGCGGTGAGCGATCGACGTGCCCGAGGGCCAGCCGTCCACTTCGCCACCGACGAATCGCTGGTTCGACCGAAGTCGAACCGACCTGACCGAAGCCAGGCCAGACATCGCTGCGACTCCCCGTCGATCGGAGCACGCGGTTGCCCGTTGCTACCTCTCGTCCGGTGGTTACCCACCGGCTAACCCGTCAGTTGCCCTTCGGGGTGCCCTTCAGTTGCCTGTCGGACCGGGTGCGCCTTGCGGCGTCGTGGGGGAAGTTCTATTCCTCTCACACCAGGCTGCGCAAGAGTTTTTCGGAAGAATCTTGACCGGAATTTCTACCCACAGGTTCGTCCACATATCGGCACGCGTGTGTCCCCAGGACATCCCCAGGCGCGTCCACAAGACCTGTGCAGAAACGGTAAGCGACTGAGCCGATCAGGGCTGGTTGCGCTTGAAGGACGCCACGATCTCGCGCTCGGTTTCTGCGCGGCCTTCCCACGTTGCGCCTTCAACTGACTTGCCGGGCTCAAGGTCTTTGTAGACCTCAAAGAAGTGCTGGATCTCGAGCTTGTCGAACTCTGGCATGTGGTGGATGTCGCGCAGGTGCTCCTTGCGAGGGTCACGGGCAGGTACGCAGACCACCTTGTCGTCGCCCCCTGCCTCATCGGTCATGCGGAACATGCCAATGGCGCGACAGTTGATCACGCATCCCGGGAACGTTGGCTCGTCAAGCAGCACCAAGGCGTCCAGCGGGTCGCCGTCGAGCCCGAGGGTGTTCTCGATGAACCCGTAGTCGGCCGGATACCGCGTGGACGTGAAGAGCATGCGGTCGAGCCGAATTCGGCCGGTCTCCTTGTCGAGCTCGTACTTGTTGCGATGCCCCTGCGGGATCTCGATGAAGACGTCGAACTCCACAGGTGGTCCCTTCTACGAACGGCGAGGAAGCTGGCGGAGCCCCAGAGCCGGGTTGGAGTGGGTGGCTTAGGGTCACTTCGCGCGGGCTACCAGTGTCCCGTACACCGTTCCTTTGACCTTGAGGGGGTCTGATGCCGCGGGCGCGCTGGTGGGTGATTGGTGGCTTGTCCGGCCTCACCGCCTTGATCGTCGTGCTCGACGTGACGGGTGTCCTGTTCGAGCCGGACGCCGTCGTCCAGGCCCCGTCGGTCACGCCGCCGGTGACGGCTACGTCGCCAACCGCGCCAGCTGAGTCGTCGTTGGCAGTCAGCGGCGAGGGGTCGCTGCGCGAGAGCCTCCAGAGCAAGGCGTTCTCGGCGTCGCTCGATGATGCGTCTGGTCGCGTGCTCTCCTACGTGGCTCCGCTCTCTGACCCGACCGATGAGTTGACCGGTCTCGACGAGAGTTCGCGCGAGGTAGGCACCCCGGCATCGACATTGAAGCTTCTGACCGCCATCGCAGTGCTCGATACGTATGAAGCACCCGAGCGCCTAGTCACCTCCGTGACGCTCGATCCCGACACTGACCGTGTCGTGCTGGTCGGGGGCGGTGACAGCACGATGACCACCGAACGCATAGCGGGGTCGTCTGCCCCGTCGCTCGCCGAGCTCGCTCGGAGCACAGCTCGGGCGTTGCGGGGAGCCGACCTCGACAGTGTCGAGTTGGCGTACGACGCGTCGTTGTTCTCCGGGCCGAGCGTTTCGCCGCAATGGGAACCGACATACGTGTCCAGCGGTGTGATCGCCCCCGTGACGGCCCTCATGACTGACGAGGGCAGAGTGTCGGCTGACTCTGATGCACGAGTGGCTGAGCCCGACCGTGCGGCTGCCGACCGGTTCGCATCTCTGCTTGCCGAGCGGGGTATCGCGGTGCGAGGCAGTCCCGTTCCGGGAAGCGCGGCTGGGCTAGACGTCATCGCCGACGTGAGCTCAGCACCAGTAGTAGATCTGGTGGAACGCATGCTGCGTGACAGTGACAACCAACTGGCGGAGTCTCTCGGGCGGCTCGCGGCCCTTCGGTCTGACTTACCCGGGTCGTTCGAGGGAGCGTCAGACGCGCTCATCGCGACAGCTCAGACCTATGGCGTCACTTTGGACAAGGCAAGGGTGTTCGACGCCAGTGGGTTGTCACGCGACAACCGCCTTTCACCGCTCATGCTGGTCGAGGCGCTGCATGCGGCCGCCGTTGATCCCGACCTCGTGCCGATGCTCACTGGTCTTCCGGTCGCAGGGTTCGATGGCACTCTCGCCGATCGCTACGACCGACCTCCATCGACGCGGGCTGCTGGGTTGGTACGCGCCAAGACCGGAACATTGACCGGGGTGTCCGCTGAGGCTGGTCTGGTGACGACGTGTGACGGAGTGGTTCTTGCCTTCGCCATCGTGATCAACGATGTCGTGGACGGCGAGGCCGCTCAGGCCAGCATTGACAGCGCAACTGCCAGTTTCACCACCTGCCGGTAGATCTGGTCGGTCGCAACGTACGGTGGACCGATGAGCGGTGAGAGCGTTATCGACTGGCAACTTGCGCGGTCCGTTGCCCGTCGCGTCGGGGGCAAGGGTCCGACAATCGGGCGAGAGGGCGCGACGCAGGCCGTCGAGGAACTGCGGCTCGGTGCCTCCACCGCGGTACACGTCGTGCGTGACATCACCGGGTTGCACGCTGAGGCCGCACCAGATTCAGTGCGTGTTGTCGACCGCACGCGGTGGATCGACGCTAACGCAGCAGCCTTCGCCAACGTGCTCGAGCCTGTGACTCAACGAATGCGTCGCGACTCTCCTGCTGGAGCCGTTGGCTCACGAGTTGCGGGCGCCGAGATCGGTGCCGCACTCGGGTTCTTGGCGTCCCGCGTGCTTGGACAGTACGAGCTTTTCACCGCGTCCGAGGCCGCACCGCAGTTGCTTCTTGTGGCACCCAACATCGTTGAGGTTGAGCAGCGCCTCGCAGTTCGTCCTTCGGACTTTCGCTTGTGGGTGTGCCTTCACGAGGAGACTCACAGAGTTCAGTTCACAGCCGTACCTTGGTTGGGACCGTGGCTCCGCGAGCAGATCACGTCAATGATTGACGATCTCTCGGCTGAACCTCGCGACATCGGGCGGCGAGCGCGGCAGGTAGGGGCGGCAGTCGTTGGAGCCCTCCGCGGAGTTGATGTAGTCAACGCACTTGAGCAGTTCATGAGTGATGAAGAGCGAGCCGTGCTCGATCAGTTGACGGCCGTCATGTCGCTGCTTGAGGGGCACGCGGACGTCGTGATGGACGCCGTTGGCGCTGACGTGATCCCCACTGTTGACCTCTTGCGCACGCGAATGACTGAGCGGCGCACCAATCCCAAGGGCACAGAGGCAGTCGTCCGGCGACTGTTGGGGATGGAGGCGAAGTTGGCGCAGTACCGCGACGGGGCTCAGTTTGTCCGCGCCGTCATCGATGAGGTTGGGATGCCGGGCTTCAACCGGGTATGGGAAAGCCCCGACACCTTGCCATCACGAGACGAGCTGCACGCCCCAGACAAGTGGATTGCCAGGGTCGGCGCCTCGACATGACCGGGCCGCACGTCGCCGTCGCCGCAACGCGTCACGCGGTGCGTGCGTGCCTGGCCGACCTGGCGTCCGGTTCGGGCGTTCTCGTAGCTGTCAGCGGCGGCGCGGATTCAATGGCTCTCGCAGCGGCGACGGTGTTTGTCGCAGAACGTGAGGGGTTGGTTCCCTCAGCCGTGGTTGTCGACCATCAGCTCCAACCGCGATCACTGAGTGTGGCTCGCGAGGTAGCCCAAACCCTCAACGATCTCGGTTTCACGTCTGTCGTCGTCAGGTCGGTCACCGTCTCACCCGGAGCCGGGCCGGAAGCGTCTGCGCGGGATGCTCGCTACCAAGCGATCGACGCGGTGGCGGACGAGCTACATGTCGAGGCGGTGCTGCTCGGGCACACTCTCGACGACCAGGCTGAGTCCGTCCTGCTAGGTCTTGCGCGGGGGTCAGGTGGCCGGTCGATCAGCGGCATGTCGCCAGTCCGCGGTAGGTACCGGCGGCCTTTGCTCTCTGTCACGCGCGCAACGACGCGTCAGGCATGCGACGCCGAGAACATCGCCGTCTGGGACGACCCGCACAACGTGGACGTGTCGTTTGCGCGAGTTCGCGTGCGCCAAAGGGTGATGCCCGTGATCGAGCGGGAGCTCGGGCCCGGAATGGCCGAAGCACTCGCTCGCACAGCCGAGTTAGTCCGCGATGATGATCGAGCGCTCGAAGACTGGGCCGCAGAATTGACGCTGAAGGCTCGCGTTGTCGACGAGGCAGGTGCAGCACTCGATGTCGAGGTGATGCTCGGCGCGCCATCGGCCGTCCGTCGTCGCGTGATCCGCGCTTTGGCTCTGAGCGCTGGTGTCCCCGGTGGCGATCTGCGGGCGTCGCAGGTGAGCGATGTCGATGCGCTTCTCAGCCGTTGGAAAGGGCAGGGCCCCGTCCACCTGCCGGGCGGTGTTCGCGCCTGGCGATCGTGTGGCAGGCTCTCGATCGCTCGTTCCTCGTAGTACCCCTGAGAGCCCGAACCTCCGAAGGAGCCCGAAGGAACTCGTGGACGCCGACGACATGGGTGCTGATCTCGCTGCTGTACTGATCGACACCGACCGCATTCAGGCCCGTCTGACCGAGCTCGCACAAGAGATCGACCGCGATTACGCAGGCAAGGATCTCTTGCTGGTTGGCGTGCTCAAAGGCGCCGTCATGGTGATGGCTGACCTGGCCAGGGCTCTGCACACCCCGGTAGAGATGGACTGGATGGCGGTGTCGTCTTACGGGTCCGGTACGCGGTCGAGTGGGGTCGTCCGCATTCTCAAAGACCTCGATGCTGATCTCACCGGGCGCCACGTTCTTGTCGTCGAGGACGTCATCGACTCTGGGCTCACCCTGCAGTGGTTGCTGCGCAACCTGTCGTCGCGCGGTCCAACATCGCTGGAGGTGTGCACCTTGCTGCGCAAGCCTGATGCCATCCACACGAGCGTGAAGTACGTGGGTTTCGATATTCCGGCAGAGTTTGTCGTCGGATACGGCCTCGACTACGCCGAGAAGTATCGTTCACTGCCCTTCGTTGGCACGCTGGCTCGGCATGTCTACCGCCCTGGGCACTGACGTCGTCTGATCCGGGACCACCTCACGGCCAATCCCCGTGGCCGCGCCGAACGTAGCGTCGGTGTACCGTCGAAGCCCAGACTTCCTCAGGCCTCAGGAGGTACGGGGCCCCTGAGCCCTACGCCATGAACATCAAGCGCATCGTTCGCGGTCCGGTCTTCTGGATCCTCATCGTGGTCGTGCTCGCGCTCATCGTCGCCCAGGTAATGACTGCTGGTGGCGGCTACGAGACCAAGGACACGTCGGTGGTCATCGACGCGATCCAGAACAACGAGGCGGCAAAGGTCACGCTGATTGACCGTGACCAAGAAGTCAGGGTCGAGCTCGACAACGGCGACAAGATCAAGGCCAGCTACATCGAGCCGCAGGGGCAGTTGCTCACTGACTTGGTCCAAGAGCACCCACCGCCCGAAGGTCAGGTGAGCGAGGTGCCTTCCGAGGGTTGGCTCGTGACGATCCTGTTCACGTTCGGCCCGATCTTGTTGATCCTGGCTTTGCTCTTCTTCTTCATGACCCAGATGCAGGGGGGTGGGTCTCGGGTCATGAACTTTGGCAAGTCAAAAGCCAAGGTCGTGTCGAAGGACATGCCGCAGACGACGTTCTCCGACATCGCTGGAGTTGACGAAGCTGTCGAGGAGCTCCAGGAGATCAAGGAGTTCTTGCAGGAGCCTGCGAAGTTTCAGGCCGTGGGAGCAAAGATCCCCAAGGGGGTCTTGCTCTATGGACCGCCAGGCACGGGCAAGACACTGCTGGCGCGCGCCGTGGCTGGCGAGGCCGGCGTCCCGTTCTACTCGATCTCGGGGTCTGACTTCGTCGAGATGTTCGTCGGTGTCGGCGCATCGCGGGTTCGCGATCTCTTTGAACAGGCCAAGGCCAACGCCCCGGCAATCGTCTTCGTTGACGAGATCGACGCAGTCGGACGACACCGCGGAGCCGGGCTCGGTGGTGGCCATGACGAACGCGAGCAGACCCTCAACCAGTTGTTGGTCGAGATGGACGGGTTCGACGTGCAGGGTGGGGTAATCCTGATCGCTGCGACGAACCGGCCCGACATCCTCGACCCAGCGCTGCTCAGGCCTGGACGCTTCGACCGGCAGATCGCGGTGGAACGCCCCGATCTCATCGGTCGGGAACAGATCCTGACTGTGCACTCGCGGGGTAAGCCGCTTGCCGAAGGCGTGGATCTCACCGCTGTGGCGAGGCGAACGCCGGGATTCACCGGAGCTGATCTAGCGAACGTGCTGAACGAGGCGGCGTTGCTGACCGCTCGTGAAGGCAAGACGCTCGTCGATGACGATGCTCTCGACGAAGCAATCGATCGCGTAGTGGCTGGCCCTCAGAAGCGCACTCGACTGATGAACGAGAAAGAGAAGAAGATCACGGCCTACCACGAGGGCGGGCATGCCCTGGTGGCCGCGTCGCTGAATCACACCGACCCGGTGCACAAGGTGACGATCCTTCCGCGGGGCCGAGCTCTCGGCTACACGATGGTGCTCCCCACCGAAGACAAGTACTCAACAACACGTAACGAGATGCTCGACAAGCTCGCGTACATGCTGGGTGGACGTGCGGCTGAGGAGATGGTGTTCCACGACCCGACCACGGGCGCATCGAACGACATCGAGAAGGCAACTCAGCTGGCTCGCGCGATGGTGATGCAGTACGGAATGAGCGACAAGATTGGGGCAGTGCGGTTGGGCCAGGGTGAGGGCGAAGTGTTCCTCGGGCGCGATATGGGTCATCAACGTGACTACAGCGAACAGATGGCTGAAGTGATCGACGCTGAGGTCAGAGTCATGATTGAGACGGCCCACCAGGAGGCATACGAGATCTTGCGTGAGAACCGCGACGTGCTGGATCAACTCGTCGTTGAGTTGCTGGATCGTGAGACCTTGGACCAAGCCGAGGTGCAGCAGATCTTCGAACCCCTGCGCAAGCGTCAGCATCGACCAGTGTGGTTGTCCTCGAGTGACCGGCCGGTATCCGACCGTGGGCCGGTGGTCAGTCGCAGGGAGTCCACGTCAGACAACGCAGAGTTGAACGGTTCGACCGTCGAGGGAGCCGGGGCCGAAGGAGCAAGTGCCGGAGGGGCAGATTCCGGTGTGGGGGATCAGAGCTAGTGGTTGACCCGATCGGGCTCTCTGAGCGAGTGGTGTCGCAGCCTTTCGATCACGATCGTGCGGCAGCTGCCGTACGCGAGTTGTTGATCGCAATCGGTGAAGATCCCGAGCGAGACGGTTTGCGAGATACACCGAACCGAGTTGCGCGCATGTACGAAGAGACCCTCGGCGGGCTCCGCATGGTCGCTGCCGATGTACTCACCACGACGTTCGACCTCGGACACGACGAGATGGTCCTGGTGAAAGACATCGAGGTGTACTCGCTCTGCGAACACCACCTCGTTCCCTTTCACGGAGTAGCGCACGTCGGCTACATCCCGAGTGAAGAAGGGCGGATCACTGGGCTGTCCAAGCTCGCCCGCCTTGTCGATGTCTATGCCAGACGTCCACAGGTGCAGGAACGGTTGACGACCCAGATTGCCGATGCCCTCACCGACATCCTCGAGCCACTGGGTGTGATCGTGGTGCTCGAATGCGAGCATCTGTGCATGTCGATGCGCGGCGTGCGAAAGCCGGGCGCTCGCACAGTGACATCAGCCGTCCGCGGCCAACTCCGCGACACGGCAACTCGAGCCGAAGCCATGAGCCTGATCCTCGACGGTCGCTAGTCACGAAAGTCGGTCATCGTGCCCCCGCGCCAGATTCCCGCTGGTCTCCCGCCATCGTTGGCAGGCGAGGAGCGGACGTTGGTGATGACGGTTCTCAACGTCACACCCGACTCGTTCTCTGATGGCGGCGAGTACCTCGACTCTGCTCTTGCAGTCGAACGTGCGATGGATCAGGTGAGGCTGGGTGCAGATCTCATCGATGTGGGAGGCGAGTCCACCCGGCCAGGAGCAGAACGCGTCCCGATCGACACTGAACTGGCACGGGTGATTCCTGTGGTTGAGGCGTTGTCGGGCGAGGGCATTGCGGTGTCAATCGACACGATGCGCGCCGTGGTGGCCGAGCGTGCGGTCGCAGCAGGAGCCGTCCTGGTCAACGATGTCTCAGGGGGTCTCGCCGACCCCGACATGTTGCCCTACGTCGCGGGCTCAGACGTTCCCATCGTCTTGATGCATTGGCGCGGTCACAGTCGTCACATGAACGATCAGGCTGTGTATCCACGCGGCGTCGTTCGTGAGGTGGCGGTGGAGTTGGCTCAGCGAAGGGACGCAGCCGTTGAGGCTGGCGTGAAGTCGGATCGCATCGTGCTCGATCCGGGCCTGGGGTTCGCCAAAGACGCTGAGCACAACTGGGCACTCCTGCACGACATTGCTGAGATTGTCGGCCTTGGTCACCCGGTACTGGTGGGGGCCTCTCGCAAAAGGTTCCTTGGGTCATTGCTTGCGGTCGAAGGCCAGCCGCGTCCTCCAGCAGGGCGAGACGACGCGACTGTCGCTATCAGCGCACTGAGCGCGGCAGCTGGCGTGTGGTGTGTCCGGGTGCACGATGCCCGGGGGAACGTCGATGCTGTGCGGGTCGCCGACGCGTGGGCGTCAGGTCATGAGTGATGCGTTGGCGGCTGTCGTCGCTGCGAATGAAGAGATGTACGCGGCCTTCGAGGCTGGTGATATGGATCGAATGACGACGCTGTGGGTCGACGGCATGGATGGAGCGGCGGCCAAGTGTGTGCATCCAGGTGGCTTGATCATTCGGGGCATCGAACCAGTGCTGCGTTCGTGGGCACTTGTCATGGCCAACACCGAAGACGTCCAGTTCATCGTGACCGACGTTGAACCGATGGTGTCCGGCGACATGGCAACAGTGACGTGTATCGAAATCATCATCAGACCTGGCACCGACGGCGATCCCTTTGCGAGCAGTCACGCTGTCGCGACCAACGCGTTCGTGCTGGTCGACGGTCGTTGGCGCATGTGGCTTCATCACGCGTCTCCTGTGATGGTTGACATGGCCCCTGGAGGAACCCATGAGCAGTGACGTCATCTCGATCCTGGGTATCGAGGGTTACGGCTACCACGGTGTGCTTGCGGAGGAGCGCGAGCGGGGCCAACGCTTCCTTGTTGACCTCGAGGTGCACCTCGATCTAGCGCCAGCTGGCGCTGACGATGACTTGTCGAGGACCGTGGACTACTCGGTGCTTGCGAATGAGGTGCTCGGGGTCATCGAGGGTGAGCCACAGCAGCTGATCGAGTCGGTTGCTCATCGGGTGGCGCAGCGAGCCCTCGCTCACGCTGCAGTCGAGTCAGTGCGAGTGACGGTGCACAAGCCGGAAGCACCCGTGGGTGTTCGGTTCAGCGACGTCAGTGTCTCGATGGTGCGGACTAGATGAGTGTGACCAGAGCCGCTCTTGGGTTGGGTTCGAACCTTGGCGACCGTCGCGCGCATCTAGAGAATGCGATCGCCACCATTGCGGCGGCGCCGGGTGTGACGGTAGTGGGGATCTCGCCCTTCCTTGAGACCATCGCCGTCGGTGGTCCCGACCAACCCAACTACCTCAACGCTGTCGTCGTGATCGACACCTCGATCACTCCCGACGCGTTGTTGGCGCTCGCCCAGCGCTGTGAGGCGGACGCGCACCGCGTGCGTCAGGAACGATGGGGTCCGCGCACCTTGGACGTTGACGTCCTCGCCTTTGGCGGGTTGAGCAGCGACGACCCCGAGCTCACACTTCCTCATCCGCGGGCCACAGAACGAGCCTTCGTGATGGTCCCCTGGGTAACCGTCGACCCCCAGTTCGTGGTGGCGGGTCGCACTGTCGCCGAGTGGGCCAGACAACTCGAC
This sequence comes from uncultured Actinomycetota bacterium, assembly GCA_963712425.1. Taxonomy (GTDB): domain Bacteria; phylum Actinomycetota; class Actinomycetes; order JAHEKZ01; family JAHEKZ01; genus JAHEKZ01. The sequence continues at coordinate 554,267 of CAVQHW010000002.1, forward strand.
GCCCAAGGCGTCCGCCCTATGACCGACGCGGTCGACTGATGCATCCCACGAGTCTTCGCCTGTTGTTGACAACGTCAGTGGTGGGCTTCGGCGTGGGCTTTCTCGGCGCGCGGTTCTGGGATCTCCAGACGGGTGCTCCGCCCGCCGTGCCGTGGGCGGCGCCCCTCACCCTGCTCGTGTTGGCAGCCAGTTTTGCCATTGCGGCAATTACCTTGCGCCCGCGAATTGAGCGACGGCAAGGCCACCGCCCCCTCGATCCGTTCGTGGCGGCACGAACGGCAGTTCTCGCCCTGGCAGGGTCGCGAGCCGGGGCTGCGGTAGCTGGCGTGTACCTCGGCTACGCCGGGTTCCTGCTCGTCGACCTGGTGAATGACTACCGACGGCGGATGGTGTTGATTGCGGCGGTGGCAGCGCTCGCCGGTGTTGCGCTGGCTGCGGCTGCTCTGTGGCTGGAAAGGATCTGTCGCATCAAGGGCGACGACGACGATTCGAGTGACCCTTCTGCAAGCGCGGCTTGACCAATCACCAGATCCGGTCACTCGTTCGGCGTACTCTGGGCTCATGTCACGAGGGCGCCACGCACTACCTGAGCCGCCTCGCTCAGAGTTGCCGCTACTGGTCTTAGGGGTTGTGGTCGCGGTCGTAGCGATCGGGCTGGTGTGGGTCGTGGATGAGTCGTGGGTGGTGCAGGCGGGCGCTACTGGCGTCCTCGTCGCCCTGGTGGTCGTCGTGCTCGCAGTGTCAGGTGTGGCTCGATCGTCCCGCAAGACCACGACCGCTCTTTGGCAGGAAGCGGCGCAGCATCGTCGTGAGTTCTCTGATCTGCACCGTGAGCTCACCGAGCTCAAGGCGCATCACACCGAACTCTTGCTCGAGCTCCGAGCGATGCGAACCGAACTCCTGGCATCAGCGCAAGAAACGACCCGCCAGGTCGAGGAAGCAACCGATCAGCGGGCACTGATGCACGATCTGCTTGTTCCGCGGCAACCGATTGCGGATCCGGTGTACCCGTCGCTGCACCTGCCACTCGTCAGGGCTGCGTTCTCTACCGAACTTCCAGTGCCACCCTCCCGCGAGGGTGTCGGCACCAACGCACGCACCGATTTGCCTGGCGGCGAAGACGTGGGGGGCGCCGAACCGCATCCGCCTCGACAGCTGCTCGACCTCACCGCGTCAGAGATCGCTCGGCTGCGCCCAGCGAACTAGCAGGGGCGAACTAGCGGGGCGAACTAGCGGGGTGAACGGCGGGCTCGCCGGTCGCGGTCACTTGTCGACGTCTCCGACAACGAAGAACATCGAACCGAGAATCGCGACCATGTCGGCCACCAGTTGGCCCGGCAGCATCTCGCTGAGTACCTGGACGTTGTTGAACGATGCTGAGCGCAGTTTGAGTCGGTAGGGAGTCTTCTCGCCGTGTGAGACCAGAAAGTAGCCGTTGAGGCCCAGCGGGTTCTCAGTCCAGGCGTAGGTGTAGCCCTCTGGAGCCTTGAGGACCTTGGGGAGGCGTTGATTGATCGGGCCGCTCGGCAGGTGCTCGAGGCGTTCGATGCATGCCTCCACCAGATCCAGCGAGACATGCACTTGCTCGCGCAGCACGCTGAAGCGTGCGAAGCAGTCTCCTTCAGAGGCAGTGACCACTCGCAGGACGTCCTGGAGTTCGCCGTACGCCAGATAGGGCTCGTCGCGGCGCAGATCGATGTCGACGCCAGAGGCGCGTGCGATGGGTCCTGACAGACCAAACTGCAGGACTTGTTCGCGGGTGACGATGCCGACACCCTGCGTTCGAGCAGCGAAGATCTCGTTGCCGAAGACGAGGTTCTCTAGCGCGGGGAGCCGCTGCCGGACCCCTGCTACGGCGGTTCGAACCCGACTGAGCCAACCACTTGGCAGGTCCTCCTTCAGCCCACCAACTCGGTTGAACATGAAGTGCATGCGACCACCGGAGACCTCCTCCATGACTTCCTGGATGGCCTCGCGCTCGCGAAACGCGTAGAAGACCGGAGTGATCGCACCGATCTCCAACGGGTAGGAGCCAAGAAACATCAGGTGGTTGAGGATGCGGTTCAGTTCGGCAAGCAAGGTGCGGGCCCACACTGCGCGCTCAGGAACCTCCATACCTGCCATGCGCTCGACGGCTAGTACGACCCCGAGTTCGTTGGCGAAGGCGGAGAGCCAGTCGTGGCGATTCGCGAGCATGATGATCTGTCGGTAGTCGCGCACCTCGAACAGCTTCTCGGCCCCGCGGTGCATGTAGCCGATGATGGGCTCGGCCTCAATGATGCGCTCACCGTCGAGGATGAGCCGGAGTCGGAGCACTCCATGCGTGGCCGGATGCTGCGGGCCGATGTTCAACACCATGTCGGTGGCCACCACACCGCCACCGGTGCTCACTACCCGCTCCTCGGTCACGGGCCCGATCCTTGCATGCCGGATCCGGCACACTCGGAGGGTAGGTTGCCGAGCATGAGCGCTGACCCCTTTCAGGCCGAAGAGCACGGTTGGACGCGCGTCAATCGACGCCTTGCCGCGGGACGCCGAGCCATTGCCGCTGTCAGCGTCTCGGTGGCGATGCTCGTCGGAGTAGTCGTTCTGATTGCGATGGACCACGCGGTGTGGGTGCCCGCGGTGATTGCTACGGGAGTGGCGCTCCTCGGGTGGCTCTGGTGGGTGATCGGCCGGCAAGTGCGGGCCATCGGGTACGCAGATCGCAAGGATGACTTGCTCGTGGTGTCCGGGGTCCTCTTCAAGCGCCTTGTCGTCGTCCCCTACGGCCGTATGCAGCAGGTCGATGTACGCCGTGGCCCGATCGAGCGCTACTTGGGGCTTGCGACTGTTCAACTGCACACCGCTGCCGCAACAACTGACGCGAGTATTCCTGGTCTGGATCCTGATGAAGCGGGGCGCCTGCGCGACCAGTTGGCCTCACTAGGTGAGCAGCGGAGCGCTGGCTTGTGACCGAGCCGCGTCGCACACATCCGGTGACGCCGCTGGTCACCATGGTGCGGGCAGTTGTGCCCATCGCTCTCTTCATGTTCGTCATGGAGGGACGGGAGGCCAGCCAAAGGTTGGGGGTCGGGGGGTCCGGTCTGCTCTTGCTTGCCCTGGTGGCTGGTGTGGGGGGATTCGCCTGGATCTCGTGGTCGCGCCTGACCTACTTCTTCGACGACGACGGTGATCTGCGCATTCATTCGGGAGTCATCACCCGGAACGAACGCCGCGTTCAGGTGTCGCGAATCCAGTCGGTTGACATCACGCAGCCGCTCATTGCGCGGCTGTTCGGGCTCGCGGAGCTCCGCCCCGAGGTCGCCGGCGCAGCCAACGAGTCGACCAAGTTGAAGTACCTGTCGATGACAGACGCCGACCAGTTGCGTGAAGAACTGCTCGACCGTGCGGCGGGGGAGCGCTCAAGCGGTGGTGCCGCGGTGGCGGCAAGTACTGAGCGGGTTCTCTATCAGGTTCCCCCGCTCCAACTTCTTGCTGCCGTCGCGCTCCAGCCACTCACCATCGGGCTGGTAGCCCTCGTCCCTGTCGTTGGGTTCGTGGCGGTGGTTGCGGGGGCTTGGGGGCTGGGGTTCGGGGGCCTGCTTTTGCTGGCTACACCGTTCTTCATCGTGGGTGGTCAGTTCGTCAACCATTTCGGTTTCTCGGTGGCGGAGTCTTCGGTCGGGTTGCGTTTGCGCTTCGGACTGACCTCTCATCGCTCACAGACCGTGCCGGCTGGCCGGGTTCAGGCGGTTCGCGTCGAACGGCCACTGCTATGGCGTCCCTGGGGGTGGGTCAGGGTTGTGGTGAACGTGGCCGGGTCGACCGGTGGTGACGAGGCAGATGAGCGTCCATCTGTGCTGCTCCCTGTGGCACCCGAGGCGATCGCACTGACGGTGCTGCAGCGAGTTCTGCCCGACGTCGACCTTTCGAGGGTGGTGCTCGAACCTGCACCCCCCCGCGCGCGGTGGAGGGCACCGTTGCAGTGGCGACTGTTGGGTGTCGGAGCGAGCGACCGTGTGCTGGTCACCCGACGCGGATGGCTGGTACCGAAGTGGGACGTCGTTCCGCACGCGAGAACTCAGAGCGTCCGGTTGACCCAAGGGCCGTGGCAACGCCGCCTGGGCCTGGCATCAATGCATATCGACTCCACCCCAGGACCGGTCCGCGTGATAGCGATGCATCGCAGCGCGGCTGAGGTGAGAGGTCTGGTAGACGCCCAGGCAGACCGTGCGCGTCTTGCTCGAGGGCTTGCTGGTCCTGGTCAATCGGAGAGCGCGTCAGTGTCGATGGGCAGCGGCACCCCCTTGGTCTGGAGTAGCCACCAGAACCCTCCGAGGGATGCCGGATCAGCAAGCTCGACCGCTGCCGAGGACGCGGAGAGCTGACGTACGTACTCCGCAGGATCTGTGTGAGCCAGCTCAAGCAAAGGTGGCTGGGTGGTCAGGCCAAGTTTCTTGAGTGCCTGGGCTTGGCGAGTCAGAGTCGATGCCGTTATGCCGGTGTGAGTCCCCGCCTCCGCACAGGCATCCATCGCGACGTGTGCGGTGATGTCACACGTGCCGTCGGGCGTGGGAACAACCTGGTACCCATCGCGGTAGCCGGTCAGTGAACCGAGCGGGAAGGCACCATCGGCGCGCTCGACGCGGACGTGACCGTAGTCGATCGCGAGCGCCGCACCGCGCTCGAGCGAACGGACAATCTCGCGCCACGCGTCATCTCGCTGCGACCCAACCTCGGCTCGTGAGCCTTCGGTGTCGAGTGGCCACCACTCATCGAGCCATGTGGCGTCGGCTGCGGTGAGCTCTTCGCCGAGAGACTCAGTGCCCTCTGAATTGACGACGACGTAGCGACGCGATCCGGCACTCACTTCGACGACGTCGCATGACACGTTGTCGAGGTACTCGTTTGCGAGAATGACGCCAACAACGCGATGCGGAAGTGACCTCACCCAATGAATCTGTGGGTCAAGGCCAGGGGGTTGCTCCCTGATCTCAACAGCGGTCACCTCAACTCGAGACCTCACGTCGGCGGGTAGGGCATGCAGCAGTCGAGTGAGGAGCGCACCGTCTCCAGCCCCGACATCAACGATCTGAAGTGGGTCTGGCCCTCCGAGCGCTGCGTCAACGGTCAAGACCAACGTGACGAGCGAGTCGGCGAAGAGGGGCGAGGCGCTGACGCTGGTGCGAAAGTGCTCCTCGGCCGGCTCACGTCGGTAGAAGCCGGCGACGCCATACAGACTCTCGTTCATCGCGGTGCTCCATCGCTGCATCCGTCGACGCTATCGGGAGCCAGTGCACCGGCCTGCTCCGCTCAGCGGCGCGACCCACTACGCTGGCGGCGCACCCTGCCTATCGTCCGGTACCCCTGCAAGGACTGGAACGCCCGTGAACTCCGCACTGCCTCCTGAACCAACGCCACCTCTTCCGGTTGCGCGGTCTGGGCGCCTCGACATCGGCGTCGTGGGTAGCGGACGAGTCGGAGCTGTCCTTGGGTCGGCGCTCTCACGAGTGGGACACCGCGTGGTTGCGGCGTCCGCGGTGTCGGATGCCTCGCGGTCACGGGCTGAGACGCTGCTGCCCTCAGCGCAACTCCTGTCGCCACCAGAGGTGTGTGAGGTTGCGGAGTTGGTGCTCGTCACGGTTCCTGACGATCAGCTTCCTGGGTTAGTGGACGGGCTGGCCGCCGTTGGCGCATGGCGACCCGGGCAAATTGTCGTCCACGTCAGTGGTCGCTACGGCATCTCCGTTCTTGAACCTGCCCAGCGAGCTGGCGCCGTACCACTGGCATTGCACCCCGTCATGACCTTCACCGGCACGTCGCTAGACGTCGATCGACTGGCTGGCGCGAGCTTCGGTGTGACGGCACCTGCCGCCTTCCTTCCCGTCGCCGATGCTTTGGTGCTCGAGATGGAGGCCGAGCCGGTGCATGTCTCCGAGGCAGCGAGGCCGCTGTACCACGCTGCGCTTGCCCACGCCTCGAATCACTTGGTCACGTTAGAGGCCTCGAGTGCTGACCTCCTGCGGTCGGCTGGAGTTGAGGCACCAGAGCGACTCCTGCGCCCCCTGGTTGAGGCAGCGCTGGACAACGTCATGCGACTCGGTGACAACGCGCTCACCGGTCCGGTCATGCGTGGGGACGCAGAGACAGTCGCGCGGCACATCGACGAGATCGGCAATGTGTCGCCACAGAATGCTGACCTCTACATTGCGCTGGCTCGCGTCACGGTGCGTCGCGCAGTCGACGCTCGACTGCTGTCAACCGCTGACGGCGATGGAGTCCTTGAGGCGATCGAGGCTGCCGAGGAGAACCTGTGACATCGGTGGCTCGTACGCGTGACGACCTCGCCATCGTCCGCGATGAGTGGCGTCGCGGAGGTTCAACCGTGGCGGTCGTGATGACGATGGGGGCGCTGCACGCGGGTCATGCCGAGTTGATCCATCGCGCGAAAGAGCGCTCTGACCGAGTGGTGGTGACCGACTTTCTCAACCCCCTTCAGTTCGCGCCAGGCGAAGATCTCGATAAGTACCCACGAACGTTCGCGGCTGACTTAGAGCTCTGTTCCGCCGAGGGCGTTGATCTGCTCTTCGCCCCAGGTCCCGCCGAGGTCTATGCGAACGGCGATCCGGTCGTGCGAGTGAACGCGGGCGCTATCGGAGATGTCCTCGAGGGTCAGAGTCGCCCAGGGCACTTCGACGGAGTACTGACCGTCGTGGCAAAGCTGCTGCACCTTACGGCGGCCGACATTGCGTACTTCGGCCAGAAGGACGCCCAGCAGCTCTGGCTTATCACCCGAATGGTCCGTGACCTCGACTTCGACGTCGAAGTCGTTGAGGTTCCCACGGTGCGTGACGACGACGGATTGGCGTTGTCGAGCCGCAACACCTACTTGGTCCCGCAGGATCGTGGCCAGGCTCTCGCGTTGTATGAAGGACTCCAGCTCGGCGTGCGGGCCGCGCTCGCCGGTGTCGGTCCCGCGATTGCGGCCACACGCGAGCATCTCGAGGCAGCAGGCATTCGGATTGACTACGTCGCCGTGGTCGACCCGACAACTTTCGAGCCCTTCGAAGGCGAGGGTGAAGCGATCTTGCTGGTTGCCGCCTTTGTGGGCACTACCCGACTGATCGACAACGTTCGGCTCGCCGTTGGCAGAGGAGAGTGACTACACGTGCTGCTCACGATTGATATCGGTAACACCCAAACGGTGCTTGGGCTGTTCGACGGCGACACTCTCGACCACACCTGGCGGATCGCCACCTATGACACACGTACCGCAGATGAGTTGGCAGTGCTCATCACATCGCTCCTGGCTCAACACGAGGGCGGGGTCTCGGTCACGGGTATATCGCTGTGCTCGACGGTGCCAGCCGCTCTGCACGAGATGCGCTTGATGTGCCTGCGCTACTACGAGAACTTGCCAACGGTGGTCGTTGAACCGGGGGTGAGAACCGGTGTTCCGATCCTGACTGACAACCCCAAAGAAGTGGGCAGCGACCGAATCGCGAATGCGCTGGCGGCAGCATCGCACTTCGGGGGTCCGGCCATTGTTGTCGACTTCGGGACGGCGACGACCTTTGATGCGGTCTCAGCCAAGGGTGAATACCTGGGGGGTGCCATCGCCCCTGGGATCGAGATCTCGGTTGAGGCGCTCGGCGCTCGGGGTGCGCAGCTGCGAAAGGTCGAGCTGGCACGGCCACGATCAGTCGTCGGCCGCAACACCGTTGAGGCGTTGCAATCGGGAATCCTCTACGGGTTCGCTGGGCAGGTCGACGGCATCGTGCACCGCATGGCGCAGGAGCTGGCTGATGACCCGGACTCGGTGACAGTCATTGCCACCGGGGGTCTGGCCCCACTGATCATCGATGAGTCTGAGGCGATCGACGAGCATGACCCGTGGCTGACCCTGCGCGGTTTGAAGCTGGTCTTCGAACGCAACACCGACTGATCAGAGGGCGATCAGTCCGGCGTCAGTGGCAGTGAAGCCGCAGGCATCCCAGTAGAACCCGCGAAGGTGAGCGTCGAAGTCAACGTGCAGCCATTCACACCCTGCTCCGGCTGCGTGTTCCCTGGCGGACGCCACCAGATCGGTCGCGATCCCCTTTCGTCGGTGACTGGCGTCGACGACGGTGTCGATCAGGAATGCGTGAACTCCACCATCCCATGCGACATTTACCCAACCCACGAGGGAATCGTCGGTTCGCGCGCATACCCACCCGAGGCTGTGCTGGTTCACCTGGGCCCACCAGTCCCATGAGAATGAAGGTTCACGATTGAACGACGCTGCATGCAGTCGTTCGAGTTCGTCAGAGGCGAAGGCGCCTCGCCACTGGATGTCCGGCATCCGCTGAGGGTATTGATCCCGCGTCACACTCGGCACCCAATTTGCGTACTGAGGTGCACAGTCGGCGGGCATTGGGCGGACTTGTAGCCTTGCCTGCCATGACCAGCGACGGCGTAGATGAAGCAGCACGCTCTGAACAAGAGCAGGTGCGGCGTCAGAAGCTCGAGCGGTTGCAGGCCGAAGGCCGTGACCCCTTCGCCTTCGGATACCCCCGAACCACCGACGCCACCACGCTGCGCGCGCAGTACGGCGACCTTGCGCCAGACACCTTCACTGGAACCACCGTGGGAGTCGCCGGCCGGGTGGTATTGAACCGGGTCAGCGGAAAGATAATCTTCGCGACCTTGCGCGACGCGGCCGCCGACATCCAGGTCATGTTGACACTGGATCGCAGCGGCAGTGAGTTGCTCGAGCGCTGGAAAGACGATGTCGACCTCGGCGACCACGTCGGGGTTACCGGAGAGGTCATCACGTCCAAGCGTGGCGAACTGAGCGTGCTGGCGTCAGCGTTCGAGATCACCAGCAAGTGTCTGCACCCACTGCCCGAGAAGCATGCTGGGCTCAACGATCCCGAGGCGCGAGTACGGCAGCGCTATGTCGACCTCATCGTCCGGCAGGAAGCCCGCGACATGGTTTACCTGCGGTCGGGCGTGGTCAGCTCCCTGCGCCGCACCCTTCACAGCAGCGGCTTCATCGAAGTCGAGACCCCGATGTTGCAGGTGATGCATGGTGGAGCGAATGCTCGGCCGTTTGTCACGCATATCAACGCCTACGACATGCCCCTCTATCTCAGGATTGCCCCCGAGCTCTACCTCAAGCGACTCCTGGTCGGTGGCGTCGATCGAGTGTTCGAGGTAAACCGCAACTTCCGCAACGAGGGTGCTGACTCGACTCACAATCCCGAGTTCACGATGCTCGAGATGTACGAGGCGTATGGCGACTACGACACCATGCGCATCCTTACTCAGCAGCTCATTCAGAACGCTGCCACAGACGTTTTCGGTGAGCCGGTGGCGCGCCGGGTGCAACCAGATGGGTCAGTCACCGAGGTAGATCTCTCAGGCGACTGGCCGGTCAAGACCGTGATTGCAGCCTTGTCTGAGGCGTTGGGTGAGGAGGTCGGGCTCGAGACCCCCCGCGAAGTGCTCCTCAAGTATTGCGAACAGTTCGGTATCGATGAACCAGAGGATGCGTCGGTGGGCATGCTGCTGGAAGAGCTGTACGTAGTTCTAGTCGAGGCCAAGACGACGACACCGGTGTTCTACAAGGACTTTCCGAAAGAGAACGCTCCCCTTACCCGAGTTCACCGAGACGACCCACGTCTGGCCGAGAAGTGGGACCTTGTCGGCTGGGGCGCCGAGATGGGGACTGGGTATTCCGAGCTGATTGATCCCATCGATCAACGTGAGCGTTTCGTCGCGCAGGCTGCGCGTGGGGCACGGGGCGACGACGAAGCTATGCGCCTCGATGAGGATTTCCTCAAGGCGCTAGAGCACGGGATGCCCCCGGCTGGTGGTCAGGGCATGGGTATCGATCGCCTGATCATGACGCTTACCGGGCTAGGAGTACGAGACACGATTCTGTTCCCACTTGTGAAGCCAGAGTGAGTAGCGACACTGTCGTCGTCCGCGAGGCACGAACTGGGGACGTCCACGCGATCAGGCAGCTGCTCGACACGTATGCGGCCGAACGCATTCTCCTGTCGAAAGCCACAGTCACCCTCTACGAAGACGTTCAAGAGTTCTATGTCGCAGAAATCGATGGTCAGGTAGTCGGCTGTGGCGCACTGCACGTGTTGTGGGAGGACCTCGCTGAGGTGCGCACCTTAGCTGTAGATAAGGACTTTCGGGGTCATGGAATTGGCGATGTTCTGTTGACCCGACTGCTCGAGCAGGCCCGCAGCATTGGTGTGGCGCGCGTCTTCTGTCTGACCTTTGCGGTGGCATTCTTCATCAGGCATGGATTCATCGAGATCGATGGGGCGCCGGTGTCGCACGACGTCTACGAGCAACTCCTCGAGTCATACGACGAGGGTGTCGCTGAGTTCTTGGGTCTTGAGCGAGTCAAACCCAACACCTTGGGCAACGCCAGAATGCTGCTGAAGCTCTAGCTTCCGACCGGCTCGCCGTCTTCGTCGACCGCCACGGCCACGAGCTGCTTCTGGTAGGCCTTCAAGTCTGGGGGAGACTGCTCCCATGGCTCGACCTGCATGTATCCGCTGGTCTCGAACAGCAGCACGGCCTCTGAGAGAGCCTCGTATACCTCTAGCCGGATGAAGTCGAAGCCCGCGACGGCCCCGGCGCCTTCAAGCGCAGACAGCATGCGGCGTCCGATGCTCCGGCCTCTCAGCACCTGGTTGACCCACAGTCGGGCGATCTGTCCGACCTTGGGTTCTACCTGCCGTAATGACCCGCAGCCAACTACGTTGTCGCGGTCATCGAGGGCTACCACGAAGAAGTTCTTGCCGGAGTCTTCGCGAGCCTCTTGCTCGACATCGATCTCGAGAACGTCAGCCCCGACCCGCTCAACCATCTCGTTGAGGAACTGAGTAATTGCTGCCTGGCTGCGGGGATCGGTGGGATCCAGAGCCTCGATGCGGACCGATGTCATGGCCGAAACCCTATATCCCTCGCTGGCTGGACGCGGGTACCCCGCTCGCCAACGGCGGAGATTCCCATGGTGGCATGAGAAACAAGGGGCAATAGTGCTCGCGCAGTTCGTCCGGACGACCGCCCATTTGTCATTTGTTACTCATTCACCGTAAGAATGAGCCAACGAGAATGCCTCGTGAATGTCGGTGAGTGGCCCACGAATACAGAATGAGGATTAGTCATGGCACAAAAAGTGCAGGTTGTCCTGATCGACGATATTGATGGCGGAAGTGCCGACGAGACGATCAGGTTCTCGCTCGACAGCACGCAATACGAAATCGATCTTTCGACCGCCAATGCGGCCCGGCTGCGCAACGCACTGGCCGAGTTCGTCGGCCACGCCCGCAAGGCGCCTAGTGGTCGAGGCGGGCGTCGGGCTCGAGGTGGCTCCGCTGGGAAAAGCGCCGAGATTCGATCATGGGCTCGGCAGCAGGGGCTCGCGGTCAACGAGCGAGGCAGAATTCCTGCCGATCTGGCGGCAAAGTTCGAGGCCGCTCACTGATCGTTCGCTCTTGGCGTAGCCACTAGGCGCCGGGCTACGGAACTCCAGGTCAACAGCCGACGTTACGACTGGACAGTTGTTTCGGCAGCGCCATGCCGACCGTGCAGAACGCGAACACCACGCTCCGCAGGGTTAGCATGCAAAGAGGTTGAAGGCCGACCGCACCACGTTCGAGGAGACGCGCAGATGTTCGAGAGGTTTACTGACCGCGCCCGGCGGGTGGTCGTGCTGGCCCAAGAAGAGGCCCGCATGCTCAACCACAACTACATCGGCACTGAGCACATCCTGCTTGGCCTGATCCACGAGGGCGAAGGCGTTGCCGCGAAGGCGCTCGAGTCACTCGGCATTTCACTCGAGGCCGTGCGCCAGCAGGTCGAAGAGATCATCGGCCAGGGGCAGCAGGCACCGTCGGGGCACATCCCCTTCACTCCGCGTGCCAAGAAGGTCCTCGAACTGTCGTTGCGTGAGGCGCTGCAGCTCGGTCACAACTACATCGGCACTGAGCACATTCTGCTTGGCCTGATCCGCGAGGGTGAGGGTGTTGCCGCGCAGGTATTGGTCAAGCTCGGCGCTGACCTCAACCGCGTTCGCCAACAGGTTATTCAGTTGCTCAGCGGATACCAAGGCAAAGAGCCAGCGACTGCGGGCGGGCCTCAGGGTGAAAGTGCACCGTCGTCGTCGTTGGTGCTTGACCAGTTCGGTCGCAACCTCACGCAGGCGGCCCGCGAGAACAATCTCGACCCGGTCATCGGGCGCGAGAAAGAGATCGAGCGCGTCATGCAGGTGTTGTCGCGTCGAACAAAGAACAACCCGGTGCTCATCGGTGAACCCGGCGTTGGCAAGACCGCGGTTGTCGAGGGCCTCGCGCAAGCGATTGTCAAAGGCGAGGTTCCGGACACCCTCGAGAACAAGCAGCTGTACACCCTCGATCTAGGCGCCCTCGTGGCTGGCAGCCGCTATCGCGGTGACTTCGAAGAACGCCTCAAGAAGGTGCTGAAAGAGATTCGCACACGTGGCGACATCATCTTGTTCATCGACGAGATGCACACCCTTGTCGGGGCAGGAGCGGCCGAGGGCGCGATAGACGCTGCCAGCATCCTCAAGCCGATGCTCGCGCGCGGTGAGTTGCAAACGATTGGTGCGACCACCCTTGATGAGTACCGCAAGTACGTCGAGAAGGACGCCGCGCTCGAGCGCCGCTTCGCGCCGATTCAGGTGCAGGCTCCTGACGTTGACATGACGGTCGAGATTCTGCAGGGGTTGCGTGATAGGTACGCAGCTCACCACCGGGTCAACATCACCGACGAGGCGATCAAGGCTGCAGCGCGGCTTGCAGACCGGTACATCTCCGATCGTCAGCTGCCAGATAAGGCCATCGATTTGATCGACGAAGCCGGCTCCAGACTGCGCATCCGTCGAATGACGGCGCCGCCCGACTTGCGTGAGTTCGATGACCGCATCAGCGAGGTGCGTCGCGAGAAGGAAGCAGCTATCGACGCGCAGGACTTTGAGAAGGCAGCGTCGCTCCGCGACCAGGAGAAGCAACTGCTCGGGGAGCGTGCGCAGCGCGAACGAGAGTGGCGCAGCGGCGGAATGGACACGTTGCCCGATGTCGACGAGAAGTTGATCGCTGAGGTCGTCGGCTTGATGACTGGCATCCCGGTGTCTGACCTGTCTGAAGACGACGCCAAGCGCCTCATGCGCATGGAAGAAGAGCTGCACAAGCGTGTGGTCGGCCAGGAACAGGCCATCAAGGCGCTGTCAAAGGCGATCCGGCGGACCAGGGCCGGGCTCAAAGACCCCAAGCGTCCGGCTGGCTCGTTCATCTTTGCCGGACCCTCCGGAGTCGGGAAGACCGAGTTGGCGAAAGCGCTCACTGAGTTCTTGTTCGGTGACGAGGACGCGTTGATCGCACTCGACATGAGCGAGTTCAGCGAGAAGCACACGGCCTCGCGGCTGTTCGGGTCGCCTCCTGGATACGTGGGCTACGAAGAGGGTGGTCAGTTGACCGAGAAGGTGCGGCGCAAGCCCTTCTCAGTCGTGCTGTTCGACGAGGTCGAGAAGGCACACCCAGACATCTTCAACTCACTGCTTCAGGTGCTTGAAGAGGGCCGGCTCACGGACGCGCAAGGTCGAACGGTCGACTTCAAGAACACCGTGATCATCATGACGACCAACCTCGGAAGCCGCGACGTGTCCAAGGGCGTGAATCTCGGCTTCGCCACGGGCAACGACTCGACCACCGCCTATGAGGCCATGAAGTCCAAGGTGCAGCAAGAGTTGAAGCAGAACTTCCGACCGGAGTTCCTCAACCGCATCGACGACATCATCGTCTTCCACCAGTTGAGCCAAGACGAGATCGTCAGCATCGTCGACTTGATGGCGGCGCACCTCGAGGATCGCTTGAAAGATAAAGACATGGCGATCGAACTCACCACCGCAGCGAAGCTGTTCCTCGCGAAGCAGGGGTATGACCCCGTGCTGGGGGCACGACCCTTGCGCCGAACATTGCAGCGCGAAGTCGAGGACCAGTTGTCAGAGCAGATCCTGTTCGGTGAGTTGACCCCTGGCTCGATCGTCTTGGTTGACGTTGAGGGTGAAGGTGAGGCTGCGAAGCTCACCTTCAAGAGCGAGCCGAGGGCGACCTTGCCAGACCTTCCCGATCACCCCGACCTACCGCCGGTCGAGACGGTTGACTCTGGTGATCACGGCGACGCCACGGGCGCGTCTTCGGAGACGACAGAAGGCTGACGCGGGGTTTCGGCCCCAGGCTTCATGGCAGGCGGTAGGTCGCGCCTTCGTCGACGATGAGGCCGTCTGTCACCAGGCTCGCCAAGGCACGCGTGCGCTGTGCTGGGTCGTCCCATGCGTTGTTCAAGTCACTACGCGCCACCGATCCTTCGGCTTCGCGCATCAGCGCCATGAGGGTGCCGCGGCACTGGCGATCGGTGCCCGTCCATGGTTGTGAGCGGCGCGGGGTACCGGTGTGCTCGGGGTAGCCCGCTCGGCGCCAGGCACACACCTGAGCGAGCGGGCAAGAGCCGCAGGTCGGCGTCCGAGAGGTGCAGACGAGTGCGCCAAGCTCCATGACGGCGATAGACGCGACGGCCGCTCTCGGCGGATCCATCGGGAGTAGGTCAAGCGCACGTTGTCGCTCAGCAGAAGTGACCGATGCGGTGACGGGATGCTCGACCCCGTCCAACCAGCGTCCATGCACGCGGCGCACATTCGTATCGAGGACCGCATGGCGTTGTCGAAAGGCAAAGCTGGCGACGGCAGCAGCGGTGTACTCGCCGACTCCCGGAAGTGACCGGAGCTCGGCGAGGTCAGTGGGAACGTCGCCACCAAAGCGATCGACGCAGTGTTGGGCGGCAGCGTGTAGGCGCAGGGCTCGACGCGGATACCCCAAGCGACCCCACGCACGCACAGCTTCCCCGGCAGGCTCACGCGCCAGATCGAGCGGGTGGGGCCATCGCCTCATCCACGTCCCAAAGACCGGTAGCACTCTGGCGACCGGCGTCTGCTGAAGCATGACCTCGCTCACCAGTACGCCCCATGGCTGCGGTGGTTGTGTGCGCCACGGCAAGTCGCGCGCGGCACCCTCGAACCATCGAATCACCGCGTCGATGCCTGTGAAGGGGCCAGATGCGTCGTTCACGTCACTAGGGTGTCAGTGTGGCGCTCCGACCGGTCGGTGACCTGCCCCCCAGTGTCTACTGGGTTCGCAGGCTGATGCTGCTGGGTGTGATCGTCGTCATCGTGGCCGTCGTGTGGTGGTTGTGGCCGAGCGGTGACGATGGCACGGAGTCAACAGCGGCCGAGCCGACCGATTCGGCCAGTGTGAGCGACTCGCCCAGTGCGACCAGTTCTCCCTCGCCAACCGACAGTCAGACTTCGGAGAAGCCAAAGCCGCCAACGGCAGAGCCAAGGTGTCGCAACGCAGACATTGAGGTGACGGTCGCCACCGACGCCGAAACGTACGCGGCCGACCAGCAACCTGAGATCACCTTCGTGGTCGAGAACGTCTCTGAGGACGCGTGCAGCCGCGACATCGGTCAAGCGGCCAATGAGCTCCAGGTGACCTCAGGGGGAAGCCAAGTGTGGTCCTCCGATGACTGCAATCCCGGAGGCGAGGAGGAGTTCGACGACCTCAAGCCAGGTGATCGATTTGTCCAGACCGTCGTCTGGGCGCGGGTGCAGTCGTCGGAGGGGTGCCCGACGCCCCAGGACGCCGCATCGGAGGGCACCTACCAGGTCATCGCTCGCAATGGCGACGTGCTGAGCGAACCGGCGGCGTTCGTCCTCGAGTAGCCAGGCAGGAGCAGTACCCGGCCGACTCAAGGTAACGGGGGTTCGGGACGACACCTCCTGTACATGACGGGGTCCTCTCACGGCCGGACTCCGTGGCGGGAGGACCGGTGCCGGCGTCGCATGAGACCCACGACCCGGGACCCGTGAGCACCCCTCGGGGCGCTCCGGTCCTGGTGGCGGTTGTCGCTGGGACGAAAACCCGGATCAAGGTGCTCGAGAAGCTCCTCAATCAGCCAGGCGTCGTCCTTGCCGGCAGTGCACAAGATCCGTCAGCGGCCGAGGAACTTGTTCTCACAGCGCGTCCCGCAGCTGTCCTGCTTGACCTTGACCTCTGGTCTGGAGGCCTTGAGGTGATCGAGCGGATCATGGCGAACCGTGCGACACCGATCGTCGTGATTGGTCCGGCAGCTGAACACCCAGAGGCGGCTATCGCCGCTGGCGCTGTCGACGTGGTGGGTGCCCTCGACGTGGCTCCCGGATCGTCGGAGTACGCGCACATGGTGATGCGACATCTCAAGATCGCCAGCCGCGTCCGGGTCATTACGCATCCGCGCGGCAGACTACGTGGCCGCGGGGTACGCGGCCCTGCGACGCAGTCTCCCCCGCCCCCTCTTGAGCGACGAGAAGACGCGGTCAAGCGTGCTGGGGCTCGGCGCCCGGTGAACGGCTCGGCGGAAGAGGGCCAGGAGGCCCACAGTTCGTGGGGTGCCGAAGGATCCGCCGGTTCGGCAGAGCGGGTTCGGCGACAAGTAACGCAGCGACCGCGTCCGGTACCTCGCCGTCAGGGTCCGCTCATCGTGGCGATCGGAGCCTCGACAGGTGGGCCCCCTGCTCTCGCGACCATCTTGTCCGAGCTGCCCATCGACCTTCCGGCCTCGGTTCTCGTGGTTCAGCACATGGCCGAAGGGTTCGTCGAAGGGCTGGCGCGCTGGCTCGACGGGGTTTGCCTGATGCCCGTTGTGGTGGCAGTCGACGGTGAACGGCTGCAGCCGGGGCAGGTGTACCTGGCGCCTGCAAACCAGAACATGATTGTGCGTCCGGGTCACCGGGTCGGGCTGACCGATCCACCGCCGGGGCAGTACCACGTCCCAGGTGTCGATGTGACATTCAGATCTGTCGCGCAGGTGAGTGGTCAGTACTCCGTCGCTGCGTTGCTCACGGGCATGGGGCGCGATGGAGCTGCGGGGCTCAAGGTCCTTCGTGACATCGGGGCATTCACGATCGGCCAAGACGAGTCGACCAGCGTGGTGTGGGGGATGCCTGCGGCCGCCCAGGAAGTTGATGCGGTGGACCTCGAGCTTCCGTTGCCTTCGATCAGTCAGGCCATCGTGACAGCGGTGCTGCATGCCGTCGAGGACGTCGTGGAGGTGGGGTCGTGACAACGCGGGTTCTCTCCGACGAGGAGTATCAGGTAGTCACGGCATCGCTCGTGCGGATGGCCGGGCTGGTTTTCGATGCGAGCCGCCGTGGTGCGATCACGGCGATCCTTTCCGAGCGCATGGACAAGACGAAGCACCCGAGCGTCGAAAGTTACCTGGCGTTCGTTGAGTCTGTGGCCGGCATGGCCGAGCGGCAACAGCTCTTGGACGCGGTCACCATCCAGGAGACACACTTCTTTCGCAACCTGCCCCAGGTCGAGGCGCTGCGACGTGACGTGTTGCCCGAGCTACTGCGGCGGAGCCGCAACTCGGGGCGTCCATTGACGATTTGGTCGGCGGGGTGCTCGACCGGTGAAGAGCCGTACACGATCGCCATGCTTCTCGTCGAGATCCTGCAAGCGACCGGACCCCACCCGGTCCGGATCATCGGCACAGATGTCTCAGCTGCAGCGCTCGATGTCGCCCGTGCTGGTGTCTATGCGGGCCGGACGATCCAGCTCGCTGAACCCGGTGCGGTCGACAGGTGGTTCGACAAGCGTGCCGACGGCAGCTACTCAGTGGCACAGCCGGTGCGCGACCTCGTCGAGTTTCGCCTTCAGAACCTCGTGATTGACGAACCTCCGTTTGCGCCAGGCGAAGTCGACCTCGTTGTGTGTCGGAACGTGACGATCTACTTCGGTCGAGAGACGACAACGCGACTCGTCGGCAACTTCCATCGCCTGCTCACAGTCGGCGGATACCTGGTGTTGGGACACGCCGAGACCTTGTGGCAGATCTCCGACGAGTTCAGCTTGCTTCCCGTTGGTGAGGCGTTCGTCTATCGCAAGGACGCCGCGGCACCTACCCGCCGCCCGGTCAAAGACACTGCACCCGCACCAACGGCCTCTCCGTCGCCACCGCGACGGGTTATGCAGAACGTCCTTCGCGTTCCCGGGTTGCGGCCGCGTCGAAATACCGCGCCAGAACCGCCACCCGCGCCGACGCCTACCCGCATTCCAACGCCACTCGAGGATCTGCAGCGTGCGCGAGAGGCGTTGAGCCGGGGCAACTACGACGAAGCGGCAACGCTTGCCGAGCGCGCTACGGCTGCCCACCCACTTCTTGTCGATGGATACATCGTCGAGGGACGCGCGCTGAGTAACCAGGGCGATGACGACGGAGCTCTGGTGGCACTGCGCAAGGCCGTGTTCTTGGATCCTGCCGCCGCACATGCGCACTTCTTGCTTGCCACGACGTTGGCTCGAGTCGGCGACCCAGGTGGCGCCGCCCTCTCGTTTGCTTCAGCGGCCAACACCTTGCCGGGAGCAAGTCCTGAGACATTGTCGGAACTGCTTGATGGCCGTGCGGTCTCGGATTTGGTAGACCTGTGTCGTCAGTTAGCCGCATCACTGCAACCCGAACCCGAGGTCAACTCTTCGGTCGGTGCAGGCGCGGCGCCAGGAGATGACGGATGGAGACGGTCGTGAGTGGCTACATCACGTTCAGGATGAACGGCCGTGACCTTGCCTGTCAGTTGGACGACGTCCGCGAGGTGGTGCGAGCGACCGGCATCGAACCGCTGGCCGGTACCCGTGCCCCGGTGAGCGGCATGATCGAGCTGCGCAATGACCCACTGCCCGTGGTTGACCTGCGGTCGGATGCCTACCCTGGCGAAGAGGGCGACGTGTTGGTCCTCAATCCCATCGACGGTGGCAGTTACGGAGTTGCCGTCGACCGGGTGCTGGCTGTGGTGAGCAACGACGACTTGATTGTTGAAGAAGGCACCGCGCCCGCGGGCATGCCGCCCTACGTGACTCAGGTGCTGCGGCGTCCAGAGGACCAAGCCCCCGTGATGTTGGTGGAACTGCGTGTGCTCGCCGGGCTCGACGCGTCGACAACTACCTGACGGTGTTACACGTAGCGTTCGAGGATGCTCGACTCAGCGAGTCGTGACAGACCTTCGCGCACGGTCCGCGCTCGTGCTTCGCCCACTCCTTCGACGGTCTGAAGGTCGTCGATGCTGGCCGCGAGCAACCGCTGCAGCCCTCCGAAGTTCTCGACCAGCCGGTCGACAACTGGGCTCGGCAGGCGAGGCACCCGAGCAAGGAGCCGGTAACCGCGGGGGCTGATCGTGAGATCAAGGTCGTCGCTGGCGCCGACGTAGCCGAGAGACTTGGCTACCAGCGTGAGATCGAGTAGCTCGACATCTGACAGGTCATCGAGATCGTTGAGTGCCCGCTCGACGGTGCGAGACCGACGCCCGGACGGAAGGTAGTCACGCACCACGAGCTCGCGATCGGTGTCAACGCCACCGATGAGCTCGACGAGCTGGAGTGACAGCAGGCGTCCATCGTTTCCGAGCTCGACGACATAGCCGTCGATCTCGCGAGCGATGCGCCGGACCATCTCAAGTCGTTGTGCCACCACCGCGACGTCGCGCACGGACACCAGGTCTTCGATCTCGAGGTCTGACAGAGTGCCGGACACCTCGTCGAGCCGGAGCTTGTATCGCTCGAGGGTGGCCAGTGCTTGGTTCGCGCGGGACAGAATGGCGGCGGAGTCTTCGAGCACGTAGCGACGGCCAGCGACGTACAAGGCGATGATGTTCATGGACTGGCTGACAGAGATCACCGGGTAGCCGGTCTGTTTGGCCACTCGCTCTGCGGTTTGGTGGCGAGTACCCATCTCGTCTGACTCGATGCTGGAGTCGGGCATCATGTGAACGGCCGCACGGTGAATGCTGCTCGCTTCTGGGCCGAGGATGACCGCACCGTCCATCTTGGCTAACTCGCGCAACCGCGCGGCGGTGAACTCGATGTCGAGGGTGAACCCGCCGCTACAGATCGCTTCGACGTCTTTGTCGTACCCAAGAACGATCAGCCCGCCGGTGCGTCCGCGGAGGATGCGTTCCAGGCCATCTCGGAGTGAAGTGCCTGGAGCAACAGTCGCCAGCGTCACGAGCAGCTGGGTGTCGGCCTCTGAGGTCGGCCCCATGTCGGTCGTGGCCACAGGCTGCTCTCTTCGGGGTGCGGGTGGGCTGCCCGAGTCTATCCGTGTGCCACGGCCTCCAGTGCAACTGCCAACGCGGTCTGCACGTCTGCGACCGCGGTGAGGTGTAGGCCTTCGGGAACGGGGCCGTGGTACGTCGGGGTCACGACGTGTTCGAAACCGAGCCTGGCCGCCTCGATGAGGCGCCGTTCGATACCCGGCACTGCGCGCACCTCTCCGGCTAACCCAATCTCGCCGAATGCCACCAGCCCTGGTGGAAGGGGTCGGTCGATGCAAGCGCTGGCGATCGACATGGCGAGTGCGAGGTCGGAGGCCGGCTCGCGGAGTTGTACCCCGCCAACGGTGGCGGCATAGATGTCGGACGCCGCCAGCGGAACCTTGGCCCGCCGGGTGAGTACAGCGACACACATCGCGAGGCGAGCGGCATCGAGACCAGAAGACGTGCGTCGGGGGTGGTTGGACGCCGTGCCCGACACCAGCGCCTGCACCTCGGCCACCAACGGTCTGCGCCCCTCGAGGGTGACGGTGATGCAGGTTCCAGGCACAGGGCGGGTGTGCCGCCCAAGGAACAGCCCGCTGGGGTCAGCGATCCCTTCGATGCCGTTCTCGCTCATACGGAAGCACCCGACCTCGTCGGTGGGGCCGAATCGGTTCTTCGTGGCACGGCCAAGGCGCAGCTCGCTGTGCGGGTCTCCGTCAAAGCTGAGAACGACGTCGACCAGATGCTCCAGCAACCGGGGGCCGGCAACGGCCCCGTCTTTGGTGACATGCCCGACCAGGACCGTCGCGATGCCGCGCTCTTTGGCAAGTCGGATCAAGGCGCTGGCTACCTCGCGAACCTGCGTAACGCCACCAGCGACCCCCTCGACAGCCGTCGAGGAGACGGTCTGGACGGAGTCGAGAACCAACAGCCCGGGCTGGACTGCATCGATCTGACCGAGGACAGCGGACAGGTCGGTCTCAGCTGCGAGCCAGAGGTTGGCGTTGACGGCGTTGATGCGGTCAGCACGCAGCCTCACCTGAGCTGCCGACTCCTCGCCGCTGACGTACAGCGTGGTGATGCCAGCGCGTGCTGAGCGTGCCGCGACATCGAGGAGCAGCGTTGACTTGCCGACTCCGGGTTCGCCGGCCAGCAGCACAACCCCGCCGGCTATCAATCCGCCCCCGAGAACTCTGTCGAGCTCTGCCACCCCGGTGCTGCGGCTGCGTGCAATGTCGACGTCGACCTCGAGAATCGGTCGCGCTGGGGTGCTGACCGGGCCTGCGACGGCACCGACGGCTCGTGGGCCGGTCTCATCGACAGAGCCCCAGGTGTGGCATTCGGAGCAGCGCCCCACCCACTTCATGGTGGTCCAACCGCACTCGGAACAGTGGTACTCGGGTCTGGCCTTGCGGGGCGATGGTCGAGAGGACGCCACAGCTCACCTCCTCAGGTGCTGCCACGACGCTAGATGACGCGTCCGACAGTCGCCTCAGTCCTTCGTGGCGCGCTTTCGAGGTGCCGAGCCGTTGCTTCCCGCCTTGATGGCAGCAGCCTGAACGGTCGCCGGGTGTGGAGCTGGACGGTTGCCTCCGGCAAGCCGCGCTTCGCAGTGCCGCACGAGTTCGGCGTAGGCCGCTTCGCCCATCAGCTCGACCAGTTCATCGCGGTTGCTGAGGTACACCGGGCGCGTCCCTACATGGGCCTCAGTGTTGGCCGTGCAGTACCAATCGAGGTCGTGGCCCCCTGGTCCCCAACCGGCGCGCTCGTACTCACCGACCGAGACTTCGAGGTACTCGGTGCCATCGGGTCGCTCAACATTGCGGTAGGTGCGGCGCATCGGCAGTTGCCAGCAGACGTCCGGCTTGGTCGTGACGATGCTGAGCCCGCGATCGAGCGCCAACTTGTGCAGCGAGCATCCAGCCCCGCCTTCGAACCCTGGCCGATTGAGGAAGATGCACGCATCGTCGACGACCCGTGTCTTTCGTCCACCGTCATCGTCCTTCTCGGTCACCTTGTCGGCCCCGTAGTACTGCCACTGCTCAGGTGTGAGCTCTTTGGCCCACTTCTTGACGCGCTTCTCGTCGTCCTTGTCAGAGAAGTGCGCACCCAGCGTGCAGCAGCCATCGTCGGGTCGGTCGGCATAGATGCCCTTGCATCCAGACCCGAAGATGCAGGTCCAGTTGCTGGTCAACCATGTGAGGTCGCAACGGAATACCTGGTCGGCATCGACGGGGTCGCTGAACTCCACCCACGCGCGAGGAAAGTCGAGGTTCACTTCTGGCACGGGGTCAGCGTACGACCGCATCAGGCGGGTAGCGTCATCGGCATGGAAGTCGGGGCTGTCAGTGGTGTGCGACTTGGTGTCCTTGACGTCGGATCGAACACCGTTCATCTGCTGGTGGTCGATGCCCACCACGGAGCTGCTCCGCGCTCGGCATACACGTACAAGAACGAGTTGCGCCTGGCGGAGTTCCTCGCCGATGACGGTGGGATCGCACCAGAGGGCGTCGAAGCACTCGCCGAGTTTGTGGGCGAGGCCGCGATCTTGGCCGAGCAAGTCGGCGCCGAAGAGATGCTGGCCTTTGCGACGTCGGCTATCCGCGAAGCGCCTAATGGCGATGCGGTGATCACCACCGTGAGTAACCGAACCGGTGTTGATCTCGAGGTTCTGAGCGGTGCGGACGAGGCGCGGCTGACGTTCTTGGCGGTGCGTCGGTGGTTTGGGTGGTCGAGTGGACGCCTGCTCGTGCTGGACATCGGAGGCGGGTCTCTCGAGGTGGCGGTTGGCAACACCGAAGAGCCAGACGCCGCCTTCTCGTTACCGCTCGGCGCTGGACGTCTCACGAGAGAGTTCTTGAAGGACGATCCGCCGTCGTCTGCTGACGTCAAGCACCTCCGCAAGCACGTCCGACATCTCATCTCCGACCAAGCCCCCGTGTTGGCGTCTGCGGCGGATGCCTCTCACGTGGTCGGGACGTCGAAGACCTTCAGACAGTTGGCCAGGCTCAGCGGAGCGGCACCCAGCTCGGCAGGGCCGCATGTCCCACGCCTGCTACGCCGCGATCGGCTGTCGGAATGGGTTCCCAAGATCGCCCGGATGACGGCGCGCGAACGCTCCGAGTTGCCGGGAGTATCGGTGGGCCGGGCACCGCAGCTACTAGCCGGTGCCCTCGTGGCCGAGTCGGTGATGGACGCGGTCGACGCTGAGACGATCCAGATTTGTCCGTGGGCACTGCGCGAGGGTGTGATCTTGCGGCGCTTGGACTGGATGGACGGATGACGACACATCAACCGGCCCGCGTGCCTGCGGCGACCGTCGCGTTGTCGACAGCGTCGGTCTATCCGGAGTCGACGGCGACGGCATTTGAGTTGGCTTCGCGGTTGGGCTACGACGGCGTTGAAGTCATGGTCTCTGGGGACGCCGTTAGCCAGGATGTCTCTGCGTTGCAGCGCCTCTCCGACTACCACCAGATGCCGATCGTCGCGATTCACTCACCGTGCCTGCTGATCACGCAGCGGGTGTGGGGAACAGACCCTTGGGGAAAGCTGCATACGGCCCGGGCAGTCTCAGAGAAGTTAGGGGCCTCTGTCGTGGTGGTCCACCCACCCTTCCGGTGGCAGCGCGACTACGCGAAAGCCTTCGTGCAAGGCATTGCGAAGATGAGAGATGAGACCGACGTCCGGTTTGCCGTCGAGAACATGTTCCCGTGGCGCGCGCGCAGCCGTGAGATCCAGGCGTACTTGCCGGACCATGACCCGACCGACGAGGACTACGCCTCGGTGACGCTCGACCTTTCGCACACCGCGGTTTCGGGTGGCGACGCGATGGCGATGGCGCGCGGCTTGGAGGAACGGTTGGCACACGTGCATCTGGGTGACGGATCTGGTGCCGCGCGAGACGAACACCTCGTGCCAGGACGCGGGACGCAGCCGTGTGCCGAGCTACTGGGCTATCTCGCTGACATCGAGTACACCGGTCATGTTGTCCTTGAGGTCAATACCCGAAAGGCGGTCAATAGGGCCGAACGCGAGAACGATCTGGTGGAGGCGCTCGCGTTCACTCGCCTGAACCTGGCCGCGCCGGCAGCAGAGACCAATAACGAGTGAGCACGTTGCCATCACTGCCTACTGACTCGGTGGCTATCGAGTGTCGCAATCTCCGCGTCGTCAGAGGTAAGCGTCCGGTGCTTCCCGGGCTCGATGTCAGCATCGGCCGCGGGAGGATCACTGGGCTTCTCGGTCCGAGCGGATCAGGGAAGACCACCTTGCTGCGGTCCATCGTCGGCGTGCAAGTGGTGGCAGGTGGAACGGTGACCGTCTTGGGACTTCCCGCCGGGTCACCCGAGTTGCGTCATCGCGTTGCCTACGTCACTCAAGAAGCATCGGTGTACGCGGATCTGTCAGTGCGCCAGAACATTCGGTACTTCGCGAGGGTGCTTGGTGCCCCACCCGATGACGCAGTCCGAGTCATCGATGCCGTGGGATTGTCTGACGTCGGCGATCAACGGGTCGGCCGGCTTTCTGGTGGCCAACGCTCTCGGGTGTCGCTTGCGGTCGCACTACTCGGCACGCCGGAGCTTCTGGTGCTCGATGAGCCAACCGTCGGCCTCGACCCCGTCCTTCGCCGTGACCTGTGGACGTTGTTCAACGAGCTCGCGGCGTCCGGGCTCAGTTTGCTGATCTCTAGTCATGTGATGGATGAAGCGTCGCGATGCGATGACCTCATGCTCATGCGAGATGGAGAGTTGTTGGCGCATGACTCTGTCGCTGCGATCCTCGCCTCGACAGGTGCAAGCGACGTGGAAGCGGCGTTCCTTGCGTTGGTGGAGGGCCAGCGGTGAGCGCAGTGCGAACTGCCGCGACGGCTCGCCGGGTGCTGGAACAACTCCGCCACGATCATCGGACGGTCGGTCTGATCATCGTTGTTCCGTGCGTGCTGATGGGCCTGCTCGCGTGGATGCTGAGCGAGTCGGACTTCGATCAGTACGGTGCACCACTGCTGGGCATCTTTCCGCTGATCGTGATGTTCTTGACAACCTCGGTCGCGACGCTCCGCGAACGTTCCAGCGGAACACTCGAACGGCTGCTCTCGATGCCCATCGGGAAGGGCGACTTCGTCGTCGGATATGCGCTGGCATTTGGTGCACTTGCCGTGGCGCAGGCCTTGATCGTGTCGGGATTGTCGATGGGGGTGTTCGGTCTCGACGTCATGGGGCCCGCGTGGGCGATCATCGTCATCGCGGTGGTAAATGCGCTACTCGGAACCGCGCTGGGCCTCTTTGTCAGTGCATTCGCGACGACGGAGTTCCAGGCGGTGCAGTTCATGCCGGCGGTGATCCTTCCGCAGCTGCTGCTGTGCGGCATCATCGTCCCGCGCGATGAGCTGCCAACCGCGTTGGAGTGGATTTCTGACCTGCTGCCAATGTCGTACGCCGTCGATGCGACGACCGAAGTCATGACGAACCCCACAGTGACTTCTGCGTTCTGGATAGACGTCGCGATCGTGGCCGCGTTCATGGCAGTGGGTCTGGCGCTGGGTGCCGCCACCCTTCGGCGACGCACTCCTTGAGGCGATTCCGGCCGGTTTACGGGGATTTATCCGTAGCCCATTCGGGTGATGTCGGCTCAACCGTTCCTCCGAATGGGTGAGCGCGGCGCACACTGCTCACGCTCGGGGACGGCAACTCGGGGATGTCTCAGTGGGGGCATCGTGGGCGTTCGAGCGCGTCGAGCGAGACGGCGAATCAGGCACGACCAAGGTGCCGCCGCCGTTGAGTTCGCCCTGTTGCTTCCGCTCTTCGTGATGCTCACGATCGGCACCATCAGTGCCGGCTTCGCTTTTCACGCCTGGCTGAGCGTGACGCACGGGTCACAGGAGTCATCGCGCTTTGCCGCCACGCTTAGCGTCGATTCTGCAGGCGGCACGACTGGCGACTGGTTGGCTGATGTTGCCGATCGGGCTGCCGCCGCATCAAACATCTCGATGGCCGCTGGCGAGGCAGAGCCGGGGACCGTGCTGTGCGTCGCAGTCGTATCCCCCGCGAACATCCCCGCTCTCAACTCCCATCTGACGATGACTGCGGATGCGACAGGCACTCTCGTCGCGGGTACACCGGCGACGGGTCCTTGCCCCCAGGCGCCGAGCATGACCGGTGACTATGTGCAGACGTATGTCGCCAGACCAGTCGACTTCAACTATTTGCTTGGATCCGGTCGCATCACAGTGGCCAGCAAGAGTGTGAATCGCTTCGAGGCGGTCTCCTTGTCATGATGCTGCGCCCCGGCAAGCAAGACTCTGGTGCGTTCGCCATCCTGTACGCGCTTGTGGTTGTCGTCATTGTCATGACAGCGGCGATTGTGGTTGACCTCTCAGGTCTGCGGGAGGACCGACGCGCGGCACGTTTGGCGACCGACTCGGCAGCGACTGCAGGTGCAATCAAGCTCAACGCTTTGTCCGGCACCGCAAATGCCCAGGACGCATGCCAAGAAGCGTGGCGATTCCTTTCGGTGAACCTGCCGGGCGCCAGCGGCTCGACCGCTGTTTGCCCAACGGGCTCATTCCCCACATCGTTCGTTACATGTCCTACTGATGCGCGTTCGGCCACCGGTGCTGCTGGCCCTTGGGAAGTGACGATCACCTGGCCAGTACCTGACGCCGATGCGCTGATGACTACTCCAAATGTGACGGGCGTCGGCGCTTACCGACAGACGATCGACCCAGAGATCGACGGGGCTGATCGATGCGGGCGGTTAGGGGTCACCGTCTCGCGCGAGCGCGACTTCGTTTTCGCCGGAGTAGGCGGGTTCGCTGATGCGACTACCGCGAACTCGAGCGTGGCCAGGGCTGAGCTGCGCGGTCAAGTCGCTCTTGAGTTCCCACTGGTGGTTCTCGACCAGCACGGTTGTCTCGCGCTAACGGCGACGGGCTCGGGTCCGTCGAACGCCGGAATCATCGTCAAGAACAACGGAATCACACCGGGTCGGATTGCCATGGATAGCGCTGCCGACGAGCCGGGGAGTAACTCTCCAGGTTGCGATAACTCTCAGAACTTTGTCGCCGAGGCCAGTGGCGGATCCCGAATCGTGGCATGGAACGGTGATAGCGGCGCGCTTGGACAGATTCTGTCGTTCGCCCGACCCGATGAGGCAGCGTCAACGTCCACGCAATACACCTGCCCATCGGGCACCGTGCCTAACGCGGTGACGGACAAGCTGTGCCCAGCGCCAACCCAGTTCATCCGCATCACCAGGAAATTCTGGGACTGGCGCTACCACTGCAATACCTCGACTACCGAACCGTTGTCGGCCCCGTGTCCGTACACGGCGACAGTCCCTGATCACATCTCACAGCACCGATCTCAGTACGGTGCCAACGTTCTCAATGCCACGAATGCAGCCTCACGCGGCTTTCAGGTACTCAGCGGATCTGAGTGCAGCAGCTCGCAGAACTACCGATACTTCCCCCCCGGCAACTACTACGTCGACTGCGCAACGTTCAAGCAGAATCACACGGTGGTCTTCGGTGGTGGCGTGGTCGTGTTCCGCGGAGATGTCGAACTCAAGGGACAAGCGGGCGGGCCCTATTGCACGGTGTTCAACCAGGAGATCGGTCCGGCGCCAGGCAAGGACTCCAACGGGTTCTACCCGGTGTGTACCCCGGCTGCGGTCAACAACTTGCCTGACACAGACACCGACTCGATGTACGTGTACTTGCAGGACGGGTCGATCAGCCGACAGAACTCTGACCTGGTCGCCGCGCAGACGTTCTTCTACCAAGAGGCGAACGCGTCGTTCGGTGGCGATCCCGGACATCGAGTACAGATCGGCGTCGGCACGGGAAGCGGCAGTGGCGTCTCGGGCACCCTGTTCCTGACGGCGCCCATTGAAGGCCCGTTTGAGAACCTGGCCATGTGGTCTGAGAACACTGCACCGAGCAACGACGCCAACGGCCTGGGGGCTCAGACGAAGATTGCGCTTGAGGGGATCTTCTTCCTACCCAATGGTCAGGTCAACTTCAGCGGCAACGGTCAGTATCTCGGGCCACCCCGGGCTCAGTTCGTGGCTTGGCGGCTGGCCACGGTCGGTGGCGCGTCGCTCGAGATGGTGCCCGACGCTGAACGAACGCTGTCGATCCCCGTTGGGGGCGTACGTCTGATCCGCTGAGTCGCTGAGCTGTTGCTGGGACCTAGTCTGATCTGGTGATGGTTCGGAATGCGCTGCTTGCACTCGCCCGGAGCGCCGCAGTGAAGCACACGGTCACGTCAGCGCCAGGCATCTCAGGTGTCGTGACGAGGTTTGCGGCGGGTGAAACCGACGACGATGCCCTGCGTGCGACCAGCGACCTCGTTGCTGCTGGCTTCGGTGTCACGCTGGACTACCTCGGGGAAGACACTGCGGACCGATCGCAAGCCGATCTCACCACAGGCGCCTATGTGCGGCTGTTGCACCGCCTCTCGGATGCTGGGCTCGCGCCATCCGCTGAGGTGTCAGTCAAGCTCTCCGCGATTGGCCAGGGGCTGCCTGGGGGGCCCGCTATCGCGACTGACAACGCTCGACAGATCTGCGAGGCAGCTAAGTCAGCCGAGACGTCCGTGACGCTCGACATGGAAGACCACACGACGACCGACCTCACGCTTGAGACGCTGAGCGAACTGCGGGCCGACTTTCCGAGCACCGGCGCGGTGTTACAGGCCTACCTGCGGCGTACTGAGCAGGACTGTCGAGACCTCGCAACCGCGGGTTCGAGAGTCAGGCTGTGCAAAGGCGCGTACGCCGAGCCCGAATCGGTCGCCTTCCTCCAGCGTGGTGCGATCGACCGCTCATACGTCCGGTGCCTCAAGGTGCTTCTGGCCGGTGATGGCTATCCGATGGTGGCAACCCACGACGCGCGGCTCATTTCAATTGCTGAGGCGCTGACCCGGCGACTTGGCCGCAAACCTGGCACGTACGAGTACCAGATGCTGTACGGCGTCCGGCGTGATGAGCAACGGCGTCTGCTGGAGCTCGGTGAGCAGGTTCGGGTCTACGTCCCGTACGGAACCGAGTGGTACGGCTACCTCGTTCGGCGGATGGCGGAGCGTCCCGCCAACCTCTCACTCGGACTTCGTGCCATTCTTGACAACCATGAGTGAAGGAATAGCCATCTTGGGCGCCGGCAAGATGGGTGAGGCGCTGCTGTCAGGCCTGGTGCGTGCGGGAAGGCCGACCACCAGCCTCGTAGTGACGACCCACGACGAAGGTCGCGCGGGGGTGTTGCGTGCGAAGTATGGCGTCGAGGTCACTGACAACGTCGCGGCGGTGAAGTCGGCGTCCACCATCGTCATCGCGGTGAAGCCGCAAGACATGGGCACGCTGCTCGACGAGATCTCGCCGGCTGTGTCGACCGATCAGCTCTTGGTCTCTGTCGCTGCGGGTATCACTACGTCTTTTATCGAACGGCGACTGCCGGGGGATGTCCCGGTGGTGCGAGTCATGTCGAACACACCCGTTCTGGTCGACGAGGCCATGAGCGCGATCTCGGCTGGCTCGCATGCCACCGAAGCGCACCTTGAGCACGCAGAGGGCCTTCTCGGGTCCGTCGGACGAACCATCCGAGTCCCGGAGTCACAACAAGACGCAGTCACTGCGCTCTCGGGCAGCGGTCCGGCCTACTTCTTCTACCTCGTCGAAGCCATGACCGACGCTGGCATTCTGTTGGGCCTTCCCCGGTCGGTCGCGCATGACCTGATCGTTCAGACCGTGATCGGCAGTGCAGTCATGCTGCGCGACTCAGGTGACACACCCCAGGAGTTGCGCGAAGCGGTCATGTCACCAGCTGGCACGACGATCGCGGCCATCCGCGAGATGGAGGACCACAAGGTACGCGCCGCTTTTTTGGCCGCCCTCGAGGCCGCGCGCGATCGCAGTCGAGAGCTGGCGTCCGGTCACGAGTAGCGCCCGAACCCGCAGTAAGTGTCGCTAGGTGTGGTCGCTGAGTTCTTGTGCAAATCGATCGACGTCTGCGATGCGGCCCGCCACCGCAATCAGGGCGCCACGCTCGATCATGGTGTCGCGATCGGCATACGTGAAGGTGCTGTCGGGCGGTCGCACGCCCACGACCGTGATGCCGTAACGCGCTCGGAGCCCGAGCTCGCCGAGTGGTGCGCCGCTGAGTGACTCGTCGGCAACGAGTTTGGCCAAGGCGAACTCGTCATCAAACTGGATGTAGTCGAGCATCGCCCCAGAGACCAAGTGCGCGACGCGTTCTCCCATGTCCGCCTCGGGATACACGACGTGGTGCGCACCGATCCGCTCCAGGATGAGCCCGTGCTCGCGCGAAATCGCTTTGGCCCAGATCTCTGGCACCCCGAGGTCTGCGAGTAGGACGGTCGTCAGGACGCTCGACTCGATGTCGGTACCGATCGCGACGATGGCTTGGTCGAAGTCGGAGGCACCGATCTGGCGCATGGCCTCTTCATCGGTGGTGTCGACCTGCATGACATGCGTCAGGCGGTCCGCGTAGTGCTGGACGCGGTCGGCCGACGAGTCGAGCGCCAAGACCTCGCGTCCGCCCTTGATCAGCCCCAAAGCCAAGGACGACCCGAAGCGGCCGAGACCAACCACGAGCACGGGCGAGGTGAGCCGACGATCAACCAAGAAGAACACGTCCCTCCGGATAGCGGTAGCGGGTGTCACTCTGCCGCAACGCCAATGCCGTGGCGAGCGTGACCGGACCAACGCGTCCTATGAACATCAAGACGGCCAGCAGCACCTGGGCAGGACCATCCAACGAGCCAGTCACGCCGGTGCTCAATCCGCACGTCGAGAGCGCTGAGATCACCTCGAAGAGGGCTTGGTCAGTCTCGAGATCGCTCAACGCCATCAGGGCGAGGGTTCCGAAGATGCTGAGCCCGGCGAAGACGACCACCACGATGGACGCCTGCTGAGTGAGATCTCGGCTGAGACGCCTCCCGCCAACGTTGGTGTCTCGGTCACCCCGCGACTGCGCCTTGATGACAAGGAGGAGCACGGCGAGCGTCGTCACCCGGATCCCGCCAGCGGTGCTCACCGAACCACCGCCGATGAACATCAAGATGTCGGTGATTAGCCACGACTCAGGGCGCATGTCGGCGTAGTCGACGGAGTTGAACCCGGCGGAGCGGGGGTTGACGGAGGCAAACCACGAGTTGAGCGTGGCATCAGCCGTTGACATCGAGCCGAACGTCTTCGGATTGCTCCACTCCGAGAGGGCGAGTGCCGCCATGCCACCGAGCAGCAGGATCCCGGTCATCCAGAGGGTGACTCGACTGTGCAGGCTCAACGGCCGACGGTCACGTCGCCGCGTCAGCTCATAGAGAACCGGGACGCCGATCCCGCCGAGGATGACCGCGAGCGAGACGGGCAGCAGGATGCTCGGGTCGGATGCAGCGCCGATGAGACTGTCGGGAAAGAGGCTGAAGCCAGCGTTGTTGAACGCCATCACGGAGTGGAAGACGCCGTGCCATAGCGCATCGGCGAACCCATAGTCGCCGCTTGACCACCATCGCGCGGTGAGGACGACCGCGATAACGGCCTCGACTGTGAAGGTCAGGATCGCGACGCCACGAACGATCCTGCCTACCTCGCCAAGCGCGACGTTGCCCGACTCGGTCGACGTGTACAGCCGGGCCCGAAGTCCCAGCCTGCGAAACACGACGATCGCGATGATCGCGGTACCCGTGGAGATCCCGAGACCACCCGCCTGGACTAGGACGAGCAGCACGGCTTCGCCGAACCCCGACCAGTACTCGGCGGTGTCGACCGGCGAGAGGCCAGTGACGGTGACCGCCGAGGCGGATGTGAAGAACGCAGTGACTAAGTCCGACCCACCTGGCCCGGCACGGGAGATGGGGAGCACAAGCAGGAATGTCCCGAGAACGACCAACGCGAGAAAGGCGGATGCGACATAGGTGGCTGGCCGGACCAGGCGTTGGACCACAGCGGGTGGTCGGCGGGGCGCGCGCGCCATACGACCTCCCTGTCCTCAGTGACGGCCTCTGGCGTGCAGAGTGCTGCGGCAAACCTACGATGAAGCAGTGAGGCAACGCGCGAACCACCCAAGAAGTCGCCAGGCCCGATGGGTGCTGGGCGCCTCTGTTGCTCTGCTCCTGGTGGTCACTGGGTGCTCATCCGACGATTCCCCCGTCGTCGAGGTGGGCGAGGTAGGGCGCGAAACGGTGGTGGAGCGTGTCGAAGCACCAGCAACTGTGGTGGCTTCCGCGAGTGCTGCTGTGTCGTCCCCGGCCACCGGAACTGTCAGTCGAGTTGCGGTGCGGGATGGCGAGAATGTGAAGCGGGGCGAGGTGCTGTTCGTCGTTGACTCACCAGAGACCGAGCAGCGGTTGCAACAAGCCCAGGCGGCAGCGGCCTCGACACCTGCACCGGTGAACCTGCCAACAGCGAGCGGAAGCGCCTCGGCAAACGAGGCAGCCGCTGCTGCTGCTCGTGCCTTTGACCAGGCTCGCGCCGCAGCGCGGCAGATTCAGGATCCGGACGCCCGGCAACAGGCACTGCAGCAGATTGCCGCCGCAGAAGCGCAGGTCACGGCCGCCCAGGCACAAGCGCAGGCAACCGTCGATCAGATCAATAGCAGCGTGGCATCACTGGAGCAGTCGCTCGGGGCGTTCGCAGAGATGCAGGCAGCGCAAGCTCAAGCAGCTGTGGTTTCGGCGCAACGCGCCGTGCGGGCCTTAACGGTCAGGGCCCCTATCGGTGGGCGAGTGGTGTTCGGGGCGTCATCTGGTGGCGGCGGTGGTGATGACGTCTCGTCACTTGTCGACCAGTTGCCATCGAGTGTCGCCGGGCAGGCCGAGTCGTTGCTCGGGGGCGGCACGAGCGAGGGCGGTAGCACTAGCGGCATCGTGAGTACGGGCAGCCCTGTGACCGATGGTGACCCAATCCTCACGATTACGGATACGTCGCAGATGACATTGCGGGCCGAGGTCGACGAGACCGACGTGCTCCTTGTTCGTCGGGGTGTGGTTGCCGACGTCGAGCTCGACGCGGTGCCGGGGGCCAGATACCGGGGCACAGTACTCAATGTCGACCTCTCGCCGACGACTTCGAGCCGCGGTGGTGTGAGCTACGTCGTCCGTCTCTCTCTTGGAGGCGGTACGCAGATCGATGGAACCCCTGCGCCGCGGCCTCGCCCGGGCATGTCCGCGGTGGCATCCCTTCGGGTGCTGACGTCGAAGGATGTCGTCTCCGTTCCGGTTGCGGCGGTGTTCCGCGACGGGGACCGCGATGCGGTGTGGGTCGTCGACGGCGACGAACCCACCAAGCGGCTAGTCACCTTGGGCGCTCAGGGGGAGGAGTATCTCGAGGTAACCGATGGGCTGAACGACGGCGACACCATCGTGATCCGCGGCGCTGACCAGGTGCGCGAGGGCGAAGCCCTGCCGTGACGACGCAGCCGGCGATCGAGGCCGTAGACGTCACGCGGGTCTACCAACTCGGCGGCGTTGAAGTCGCCGCCCTGCGCGGAGTTTCCTTGCGTATCGACTCTGGCGAGTACGCGTCCATCGTCGGACCGAGCGGGTCAGGAAAGTCGACGCTGATGCATCTGCTGGGCCTGCTCGACAGGCCCAGCGCGGGGGTCATCACCGTTGGCGGCCAGGACGCGACGTCGTTGTCGGACGCGGCACTGGCCGTGCTGCGCAACCGGACCATCGGTTTTGTCTTTCAGTCCTTCCAACTACTAGCCAGGACGTCTGCACTCGACAACGTGGCACTCCCACTTCTCTATCGCGGGGTCGCCAAGTCGGAGCGGCGAGATCGTGCTGCGTCCGCTCTCGCCGCAGTGGGGCTTGCTGGTCGCACAGGCCACAAGCCGACTCAGCTGTCAGGGGGTGAACAGCAGCGGGTCGCGATCGCGCGTGCCTTGGTCGGCGAGCCTGATCTGCTTCTCGCTGATGAGCCGACCGGCAACCTCGATACCCGCACTGGCGGCGAGGTGATGGAGGCGCTGGAGCGACTCAACGCCGAGCAAGGAGTCGCGGTTGTGCTCGTGACCCACGACCGCGAGATTGCCGAGCGGGCGCCGCGACAGATCTTCGTCCGCGATGGATTGATCGAGGCTGACCTCACGACCGCGACCACTCAATGAGACTTGCCGAGGCCCTGCGGGTCGCCCTCGACGCGCTGCGCGCAAATCGGCTGCGCAGTTTGTTGACGATGTTGGGGGTCATCATCGGCGTCGCGGCAGTGGTCGTGCTGGTCGCGATCGGCAGCGGAGCCAAGCAAGAGGTAGAGGCTCAGGTTGAGGGTCTCGGCTCGAACATCATCTTTGTGTTCCCGGGCTCGGTGGAGTTTGGCTCGGCTCCGTCGATCAGCCGATTGCAGCTCGAGGACGTCGACTACCTGGAGCGGGTCGTAGGAAACCCCGAGGCGGTCACGGCCACCGTCTCGAGTGGAGAGTCAGTCTCAGTCGGATCGACCGAAGTGTTCAGCACGATCTCGGGAACCAACGAGAACCTGCCCAACGTCTTCACCCGCGGCGTGGCCCGCGGTGAGTACTTGACCGCAACCGATGTTGACACCCGTCGACGAGTGGCCGTGTTGGGCAGTGGCGTTGCGGACGACCTGTTCGGAGACATCGAGCCGCTCGGCCGACAGGTCACCGTTGCTGGAGTGCGCTTCAGGGTGATCGGTGTGTTTGAGGAGGCCGGATCGGCATTCGGGGTCAGTCGGGACGATGAGGTGCACATCCCCATCACGACAGCCCAGCAGTTGTTCGGTGTCGATCGGATCGATGCCATGGCGGTCAAGGCACCCACCATCGATGACGTCGATCCGGTACGGCGCGCGGTGCTGGACGCTCTGCGCGAGAAGTATCCGGACGAGGAGTTCTCAGCCGTCACCCAGAGTCAGATCCTTGGGACGCTCGGAGAGATCCTTGGCCTCCTCACGCTGGTGCTGGCAGCCATCGCGGCGATCTCACTGCTGGTTGGCGGCGTGGGGGTCAGCAACATCATGCTGGTGTCGGTGCGTGAGCGGACCCGCGAGATCGGTTTGCGTAAGGCTCTTGGCGCTCGTCGGCGCGACATCACGCTGCAGTTTCTGATCGAGGCGGTGCTCCTCACGACTGTCGGTGGCGTGATCGGCATGGGCCTCGGCATCGGAGTCTCGCTGCTGGCGAACGCGGTGAGCCCGCTGCCCGCACTCATCGCCTGGTGGTCGCCTGTGCTCGCCTTCTCAGTTTCGGTGGCAGTTGGAGTCTTCTTCGGCGTGATGCCAGCTCGGCGGGCGGGCAAACTCGAACCGGTAGATGCCCTCCGAACGGAGTAGACCACTCAAGATCGTTAGCAGCTGCGTCGATGTGAGCCTCATGACATTGCGCCTGACCATTGCTGTCGTCGGAGTCACGGTGGCGCTGGCCGCGCCCATCGCCACTCACGCTGCCGCCGAAGAAAACGCCGCCGACCTCTCGGTCAAGTCTGATGAACGCTCGTTGGCCACCTTGATGGAGACGTACTTGACCGATCACTCCACCTACCCGCAGGCGGGGGATGTCGACTACAACGGGACGCGCAAGGTCACCATCGGCTCAAGCCTTCGGCTAGGCAAAGGAAACCGACTAGGCACCATTCGCCTCACCAGGGATGGCTACGACTACTGCCTCCGTGTGGTTCGCGCCGATGGGGCCGCCAAGACGACCAAAGCCTGGAGTTTCGTCAGTGATCGTGGGGGTATCCGATCGGGGGCATGCCCTGATCGGTTCCGAAGGGTTGTCGTGAGGTAGTTCGACTCACGCACACTGGGCCTGGTCTCGGTAGCGTTGCTGTGTGAGTCGACGCGCGCAGGTCTATTGGAGCGACTCGCTGCTGCGCTACGACTTTGGCCCTTCGCACCCCATGACGCCGGTTCGGCTCGAACTCATGATGCGTCTTGCAGATGAACTCGGTGTCCTCGATCGCGTCGACGTCATCGAGCCGAGAGTCGCGACGCTCGACGAGCTGAGGCTCGTCCACTCAGGAGAACTCGTAGCGGCCGTGCAACGTGCTGGTGCAGCCGACACGTTCGGCGACTCCACCTACGCCGGTCACGGGCTTGGAACACCGGACGTGCCGACGTTCAAGGACATGCATGACGTTTCGTCCCGCGTCGTCGGTGCGACGATTGATGCCGGTCGCGCGGTGTGGAGCGGCGGCACCAACCACGCGTTCAGCCCTGCCGGAGGACTGCACCACTCGATGCCTGACTCGGTGGGTGGGTTCTGCGTGTACAACGACATCGCGGTCTCGATCGCGAGCCTTCTCGAGCAGGGCGCAGAGCGGATCGCGTACGTCGACCTCGACGTTCACCACGGCGACGGTGTTCAGACCGTGTTCTGGGACGACCCGCGGGTGCTGACCATCTCGCTCCATCAGCACCCGCACACGCTGTACCCCGGCACCGGTTGGTCGGACGAGATCGGTGGCCCTGACGCCGAAGGATTTGCTGTCAATGTGCCTTTGCCTCCGGGCACTGACGACTCGGGATGGTTGCGTGCGCTTCACTCGATCGTGCCCCCGCTGCTGTCGTCCTTTCGACCGCAGATGCTCGTGACACAGCACGGCTGCGACACGCACCTGCTCGACCCATTGGCGAACCTGGCGATCAGCCTCGACGCTGAAAGGGTGGCAGCAGAAGCGATGCACAGGTGGGCGCATGAGTTTGCTGAGGATCGATGGTTGGTCACAGGGGGCGGCGGCTACGAAGTGGTCGACGTCGTCCCACGCATTTGGACGCTGGTGATGGCTGAGCTGTCTGGTAGTCCGATCGAGCCAACCACTCGGGTGCCCGAACCTTGGCGGATCTATGTCGCTGAGCACTGGGGACGCGTCGCGCCGCTCCGGATGACCGACGGGGTCGAGCCAGCTATCACCCGATGGCGCGCTGACGATGCTGCGACTGCTCAGGTGGGCTCGGTCGACCGCTCGGTTCTGGATACCCGCCGGGCAGTCTTTCCTCTCCACGGCCTCGACCCAGAGCTCGACCCGGAAGCGGACCCGGAAGCGGACTAAAGGGACGCTTCGGCGTCCGATGGGGGCTCTGACCTGCCTAGAGGGCCAAATGAGTGACCACCTGACGGGTGATGACCTCGTCACGGGAGTTTCCTACTGTCACATCCGTCACTACTCTGGCCAGACGCGCGGGTCGCCGTGGCGCCGGAGGGGAAGCCGGCGCCCGGCCCGTGCGGTGAGGGAGCGGGCACATGCAGCAGGAACAGGGCGAGGCCGGGGGGCCAGCCGACGAGGCAGGGGCAGATCGCCCGTCAAACGATCAGTCACCGCTCAGTGGAGCATTTCTCACCGTGGCTGAGGTGGCGGCACTGATGCGGGTATCGAAGATGACCGTCTACCGGCTTGTCCACGGGGGCGACCTTCCGGCGGTCCGCGTTGGGCGTTCGTTCCGGGTGCCCGAAGAGGCCGTGCGTCGCTACCTTCGCGACTCCTTTGTCGAGGCAGGCTGACGCCTTCAGGGCCCGTTTTCAGCCAGCCTGTCTGGCAGCGGTAGTCTGAACTGTCGGTGTGTGGCGTCGTGCTACCCCCGTCGCCCCGACCGTCACCCCCGATACCTACCCCGATTGGCTCCCCAGCGGGCAGCCCGTTCAGGGAAAGAACGAAAGAGAGCACTGTGGGTTCTGTCGTCAAGAAGCGCCGCAAGCGGATGGCCAAGAAGAAGCACCGCAAGCTGCTGCGCAAGACGCGCGTTCAGCGTCGCAACAAGAAGTAGTCACCGACAACAGGGCCTGCCTACTTTCCAGCCGTAGGAGGACTGAGCCATGGCGCGCGTCGTGCTCGTCACTGGCGTCTCGCGCTACCTGGGCGGTCGGCTCGCGCGACTGCTTGGCCAGCATCCCGACGTAGAACGCGTCATTGGCGTTGACGTCGTTCCTCCGCCCGGCGACATCGGGGCGGCGGAGTTCGTCCGGGCTGATATCCGCAATCCGGTGATCGCCAAGGTCATCAAAGCCGCGGCCGTCGACACCGTCGTCCACATGAACGTCATCGCCACCCCCGTGCATGCTGGGGGGCGTTCGGCGATGAAAGAGATCAACGTCATCGGAACGATGCAGTTGCTGGCTGCCTGCCAGCGCGCGGCGTCCGTCGAACGCCTCGTCGTCAAGTCGTCGGCGACGGTCTACGGCGTCTCACCCAAAGACCCGGCAATGTTCACCGAAGACATGGAAGCCGTGCGACTACCTCGATCGGGGTTCGCCAAAGACTCGGTCGAGGTTGAAAGCTACGTCCGCGGTTTCGCGCGCCGACGACCCGACGTCGCCGTCACCATGCTCCGGTTCGCCAACATCATGGGACCGGGTATCGACACCCCGATGACGCGCTACTTCTCGCTGCCCGTCGTTCCGACCGTGATGGGTTTCGACGGTCGGCTGCAACTCACGCATGAGGACGACGCACTCGCGGCAATGGAGGCGGCGACGTGGGGTGACGTCCCCGGAACGTACAACGTAGGGGGTGCGGGCGTGCTCATGCTGTCGCAGGCGATTGCGATGTCAGGACGCCTGAACTTTCCTTTGCCGACGCCGTTTGCGTCCGCGGCCAGAGACCTGGTTCGCCGCATGGGATACATCGACTTCACGTCCGAGCAGATCGAGCACTTGAAGTACGGACGCGGCATCGACACCTCGCGGATTCGGGAACGGCTGGGGTTCTCGGCTCGGTACTCGACAATGGAGACCTTCGAGAGCTTTCTGCAGTCGCATCCGATGGGGCGGGTGCTGCCGTGGGAGCCTCGTCACAACGCAGCCGCTGCCGAGTCTGAACCGGTCGGCTCCGTGACTGAGATCGGAGGGTCGCGTGAGTGATGCACAGGTGATCCCACTGAATCCCGATCGCGAGCCCGGCAACGGCGATGAACGAGCGTCGAGTGCGTTTCCGGGGGAGCAGGCGGTCGCTGGGGCGTTGCGGTTCTTGCGGCGTCGACTCGAGGGCTCCTACGACGTCGACGATTTCGGGTTCGACCGCGAGCTCACCCATGACGTGCTGGTGCCTGCGCTGCGACCCCTGTACGAGAAGTGGTTCCGGGTCGAGGTGCACGGAATCGAGAACGTGCCGGCCGAAGGCGGAGCATTGATCGTCGCGAATCATTCGGGCACCATCGCCCTCGATTCGCTGATGACACAAGTCGCGCTCGCCGATCACCACCCCGCTCATCGTGATCTGCGCATGCTGGGGGCTGACTTGGTGTTCGCGACGCCCTTCCTAGGCACATTGGCGCGGCGCGCCGGACACACGCTGGCCTGCAACCCCGACGCCGAACGGTTGCTGGAGTCAGGCGAACTCGTGGGGGTTTGGCCCGAGGGCTTCAAGGGTGTGGGCAAGCCATACACCGAGCGCTACCGGCTGCAGCGCTTTGGTCGTGGGGGGTTTGTCTCAGCAGCACTGCGAACGGGACGTCCGATCATTCCAACGTCGATCGTCGGAGCCGAAGAGATCTATCCGATCTTGGCTGACGCCAAACTGTTGGCGCGCATGCTGGGTGTTCCGTACTTCCCGCTTACACCCACCTTTCCGTGGCTTGGTCCGCTTGGCATGATCCCGCTACCCAGCAAGTGGCACATCGAGTTCGGAGAGCCGATCGCCACCGACGTCTTCACCGAAGGCGCAGCTGATGACCCGATGCTGATGTTCAACCTGACTGACCAGGTGCGCGAGACGATTCAACACACGCTGTACAAACTGCTGATGGCGCGACGCAGCGTGTTCTTCTGAGTGCAGTCGTTCGCCAGCGAACTGCTGGCTAAGTGCTGCGGTGGCGACGGCTCGACACAATGCCTGCAGCCACGCCGGCAGCCGCCCCAGCGACGAGGGCAGACGGCACACCGATCTTGGCGGCCTTGCGACCAGTGCGGTAGTCGTGAATGTGCCAGCCCATTGCCTTCGCGTGTCTGCGCAACGAGGCATCGGGATTGATGGCGACTGGTCGCCCCACCAGCGAGAGCATCGGGATGTCGTTCGAGGAGTCGGAGTAGGCAGCACAGAGCGTGAGGTCGAGATCCTCACGTTCGGCGAGTGCGCGAACTGCCTCGGCCTTCGCGGGGCCGTGCAGCGGTACACCGGCAAGGTTGCCCGTGTAGGTGCCGTTGACCACCTCTGACACGGTGCCGAGTGCTCCCGTGAGCTCGAGTTTTCGTGCGATTAGCGAGGCGAGCTCGACAGGTGCCGCAGAGACCAGCCACACCCGTTGGCCGGCTCTCAGGTGAGCGCGGGTCAGCTCGATGGTCTGCGCGTAGAGCCGGTCCTCGATTCGCTCGTCGAAGATCTCGTCGCCGAGCGACACGACCTCGTCGACCGTATGTCCCGCGACGAAACTGAGGGCCGCGTTGATCGCGGACGTCATATCGTCGGTGTCTTCACGTCCGCCGACGCGGTACTTCGCCTGCTTCCACGCGAACGATGAGACGTCACCAAAGGTAAAGAACTTGCGCTTGGCGAGACCGCGGGCGAGGTGAAACAACGAAGCGCCGCGGACGATGGTGTTGTCGATATCGAAGAACGCTGCTGACCGTGGGTCGAGCACGATCTCTTGGGTCGTTTCGGCATGCTCTGCTGCGGCCTCACCCGCCACCACGGCCGGTGGACGCCGCGGTGCTGGCTCGGAGCTCACGGTCTTCACCACGGCTCAACCCTAGGCCCGGCGACTACCGGTCAAGGGTCTCCATCACGGTGGTGTAGTCGAGCGCCCCGACGAGCGGATCGTTGGCCTTGCGTGCCTTCTGGCGCGCTTCGACGCGTTCACGTGCATCTCGAATGCTGCGACGTAGCAGCTCCTTGGGCGTGGGTTCTTCGGGCGCCGCGACCGTTGGCGTGTAGGTGCTTCCGGTGCTCGTGCTGGTGTCTGTTGAGCCACCCGTGTTCGAACCACCGCTGCTGGGAGTTGAGCTCGAGCCACTTGGGGTGCGGAAGACCTGTGCGACCCACAGCGTTCCGTCTTGCGCCACCGCGGTACCCACGCCCATCTGGGTATAGCCGCTGTCGAGGATCTGTGCCCGGTGGTCGGCGCTGTTCATGAGCACCTGGTGAGCGCTGCGCCAATCGCCGGCGTATGCCACGTTCTCGCCGATGCGCGACCATCCGCCAACCTCGCTACCCAGGTTGGGGTTGTGGTAGAGCTCACCAGAGGACGCCATACGTTCGGCTTGGCCTCGAGCAGCGGCAGCGAGGTCACCTGCGTACGCGTAGGCGGGAAGCCCCGCAGACGCACGCGCGCCATTCACCGCCGAAAAGATGTCGCCCTCGTTGGGTCCGGCGAAGGCAGCACTCGGTAGTGCCACCACGGCGGCCGAACCGGTCACGAGAAGGGCAAGGAAGGTCACTGCACCGGACAGAAGAGATCGCCGAGGACGAACCGGAAGCACGAAGGACCACCACTTTCACTCGAGGCACTAGTAGGTGTCTCGGGGCCTGGGCCCTCGCCTTGAGCCATTCGGGCGGGCTCTGGTGCAGATCGCGCAGAAACCGGTGCTGACGGCCGCGATGAGTCACCGTGCGTCACGTCGTGACGCCGGTGTCGCCCCTCGTGCTGTGCCACACTCACTCGCTGTGACCACTGGACGCCCGACCCACCTCGGCGAGTACCTCGTCAGGGCAGCTTCCAGGCGTCCGCAACACCGCGCGCTGGTGGTCGGCGCCGTGTCGCTGACGTGGGGTGAGCTCGAACGACAGGCGTCCGCGTGTGCCATCGGGCTCAGGGCTCGAGGAGTCAACGAGGGCGATCGAGTGGGCTTGTTGCTCGGCAACCGACCAGAACTTGTGATCGCCTACTTCGGCGCCTTGATGGCTGGGGCAGTTGTCGTACCCCTCAACCCGGCGCTGACGGCCTCAGAGGTAGGCCCGATCGTCGAGCACGTCGGAGTTTCGTTCTTGGTGGTTGATCGCGGCACTGTCGATGTCGCTCAACAGTCCGCGCCCCACGTTGCGCGTGTTGTTGCCGCGGCGGGCACGGGCGACGACTACTTCCAGTCGCTGCTCAGCCATGATCGGAGCTCAACCTCTGGGCAGCTGGCGTTGCGCGGTGGCGGCGACGAACTCGCGATGGTGATCTACACGTCCGGGACCTCGGGCGAGGCGAAGGGG
The DNA here is from genome assembly GCA_963712425.1 of uncultured Actinomycetota bacterium. Classification (GTDB taxonomy): domain Bacteria; phylum Actinomycetota; class Actinomycetes; order JAHEKZ01; family JAHEKZ01; genus JAHEKZ01. The sequence goes on from CAVQHW010000002.1 coordinate 596,501, forward strand.
GCAATGCTGACCCATCGAGCATTGATTGCGAACATCGAGCAGGTCGCCTCGGCTCGGGTCTCGGTAGCCGAGCCCGATGATGTCGTCCTTCTACTACTGCCGCTGACGCACATTTACTCGCTCGCCGGAACCCTCGGCGCGATCACGCGCTCGGCAGCGACCGCGGTGTTGGTCGCTGACAGCGCGGACGCTGGCGAGGCCCTCACGTTGATCGGTCAGATCGGCATCACGAACGTTCCAGGTGCGCCAGCGCTGTGGGCCCGATGGGCGTCTCACCCAGACGCGGTCGAGAACTTGGGAAGTCTGCGGATCGCGTTCAGCGGTTCGGCGGAATTGCCGCCTGAGGTGCAGCAGCGCATACACACCCTCACCGGGTGGTACATCCACGAAGGCTACGGGCTCACCGAAGCAGCACCAGGCGTGAGCTCGACGGTGGTCTCCGGACGCGCCAAGCCCGGCTCTGTCGGACAGCCATTCGCTGGGATCGAGATCAGGTTGGTTGACGACGATGGCGAAGATATCGATCCCGCCGACGGCGACCCTGGTGAGCTGTGGATCAAGGGCGACAACTTGTTCAGTGGCTACTGGCCAGACGGCGCTGGGGGACCAGACGCAGACGGGTGGTTCGCCACCGGTGACGTGGCTTTTGCTGACGAAGACGGTGACCTCCACATCGTCGACCGACGTAAAGACGTCATCATCGTCAGTGGCTTCAATGTGTATCCCCATGAGGTCGAGCTCGCGCTGCTGACGCACCCCAGCGTCCGTGACGCAGCCGTTGTCGGGGTGTCGGATGACCGAACCGGCGAGTCGGTCAAGGCGTTCGTCGTCACAGATGGATCGATCAGCGCGAGTGACATCACGGAGTACGCGGCCACTCGACTAGCCCGTTTCAAGCAACCGAAGGTGATCGAGATCGTCACCGAGCTTCCGCACTCGCTCTCTGGCGAGGTGGCAAGGGGACGCATCGGATCGACTGGCGAGTGAGTTCCCATGACCGATGAACCGCGCATCACCTTGCTGAGCAAACCGGGGTGTCACCTCTGTGACGATGCCCGTGCCGTCATCGAGCGCGTGGCCGCCGACACCGGGGTCGGGTGGCGCGAAGTGGATATCCTGAGCGACCCCGAGCTGCAGGTGACCTGGTGGGACCAGATCCCGGTGACGCTCATCGACGGTGTGCAGCATGACTACTGGCGGGTCGATGAACAACGGCTGCGCCAGGCCCTCAAGCGCTGATCCCGCTGGGGCCTCCCCGGCGAGCCTGCGGACGCGTCCAAGATCATCTGGAAGGCTTGAGCCGGATTTCCTGAGGAGAGGATTCGTCATGGTCGGATTTGGTGAGGCGATCAAGCGCGCATTTGCGGGGTGGTCGACCTGGTCGGGGCGCTCCACGCGGGCCGAGTACTGGTGGTGGTTCCTGTTCGTGTGGCTGCTGATGGCGATTCCGTACATCGGCATCTTCGCGACGATGGACTGGAGCAGCGACAACGACGGTTCGATCGAGGGGTCAGGTGGCAGTGCCATCTGGTGGATCCTCTTCATCATCGTCTGGCTGGCAATCGTGCTGCCCTCAATCGCGGTGTCGGTGCGACGCCTGCACGACACCGACCGCTCGGGCTGGTGGTACTGGATCACGTTGGTGCCCTGCATCGGCGGCATCTGGTACTTGGTGTTGATGCTGCTTCCGAGCACACCTGGACAGAACCGGTTCGGCTGAACCGGGTCTTTGATCTCCCGCAGCGGCGGTTGTCTCATACCCTGAGACGACCGCCGCTGCAACTTTGTGCGGTCCTTCACAAGCGCTTACCCTGACGCCGAGCCCGTTCCCCAGTACTGAAGGGGTTTTGCCCACCGGCAGACCCCCACTCACCACTGGGGCCGGGCATGTTCCGTACCTCAGGAGACGCTGTGACCGATCGCGCCGACACTGGTCGCGACACCGGCGCGCGCCGGGTGGGGGTGCCTGAGGCCACTGTTGGCCGGCTCCCCCTCTACCACCGCGTGCTGGTCGACCTTGCCGACGCTGGGGTAGCCACGGTCTCCTCCGACGCCCTCGCGGCCACGGCTGGCGTCAGCCCGGCCAAGCTGCGCAAAGACCTCTCGTTCTTGGGTTCCTACGGCACCCGCGGCGTCGGATACGAGGTCGCGGTGCTGATCGACCAGATCGGCGCTGAGTTGGGTATCAGCTCCGAATGGCCAGTAGTCATCGTCGGAGTGGGGCACCTCGGACATGCGCTCGCCAACTACGGCGGTTTCGCCTCTCGAGGGTTTCGTCTGGTGGCCCTGCTCGAAGACGACCAGGCATTGGTCGGCACCGAGGTCGCTGGCCTGGCGGTGCGTCCCTTCACTGACTTGGACGCTGTGGCTCAGGCCGAAGGCACCCTCATCGGAGTCATTGCCACCCCCGCCGCGAACGCGCAGCAGGTTGCCGACGCGCTGGTGGCGGTCGGCGTCCACAGCATTCTGAACTTCGCCCCCGTGGTGCTGTCGGTTCCTTCCGAGGTCGATGTGCGCCGCGTCGACCTCGCCAGCGAGCTCCAGATCCTCGCGTTTCACCAGCAGCGTCGTAGTGAACTGGGTCAGGTGGCGCCATGAGCCTGATCGCGATGGGAGTTTCGTACCGCACCGCATCGGTGCCGATGCTCGAACGGCTCGCGCTCGCTGCTGACGCGCAGGTCAAGTTGCTGCACGAGCTCACTGAGAACGCGTCGATCGACGAGGCAATGGTGGTCGCTACGTGCAACCGTGTCGAGGTCTACATCGAGGCCGACAAGTTTCACCCAGCCGTCGAGGCCACGACCGAGGGGCTCTCGCGGGTGACGGGGGTCGACGCCGACGACTTGGTGCCACACCTGTACGTCCACTACGAGGACCGAGCGGTGCAGCACCTCTTCGCGTTGACGAGTGGGCTCGACTCGATGGTCGTCGGCGAGACGCAGATCCTCGGCCAGGTGCGGAATTCGCTACGCATGGCGCAAGACGAAGGCACGCTCAGTCGTGAGTTGAACGACCTCGTGCAGACTGCGCTGCGGGTCGGAAAGCGCGCCCACACCGAAACGGGCATCGACCGGGCTGGTGCGTCGTTGGTCAGCGTCGGGCTTGATCTGGCCGGGCGTTCCCTTGAAGGGCTCGACGGACGCAACGCGCTTGTCATCGGAGCTGGCTCGATGGCTTCGCTCGCGGCGTCGACCGCTGCTAAGCAGGGCATGAGCCTGACGATCACGAATCGCACGAACGATCGTGCTGCACGGTTGGCGTCCAGTGTTGGCGGTCATGTGGTGCCACTCGAGCAGCTCCCCGACGCGGTGGCAGCCGCTGATCTGGTGATCTCGTGCACGGGTGCTCTGGGCCACGTTGTCACTGCCGACGTCGTCGCTGAAGCGCGTGCCCGCGTGGGCAATGCGCCGATGGCGGTGCTCGATCTTGCGCTACCGCGTGACATTGACCCTGAGGTACTCGGTGTCCATGGCGTCACGCTCATCGACCTCGAAGACCTCGGGGCCTTGCTCTCCGACGGCAGCTACGAACAAGACGTCGAAGGCGTCCGCCGAATTGTGGGCTCTGAGGTCGAGAACTACCTCGGAGCACGGATCTCCGAGAAGGTCGCTCCCACGGTTGTGGCGCTGCGCGCGCTGGCGTCCGAGATCGTGGCGACCGAGCTCGAGTGGTTCGCCACGCGTCGGCCCGACTTGTCTACAAGCGACCGCGCCGACGTCGAGCACTTGCTGCGACGCGTAGTCGACAAGCTCATGCATGCCCCGACGGTTCGGGTGAAAGAGCTAGCCGCTGAGCCAGATGGTGAGGCCTACGCAGAGGCGCTTCACCGCTTGTTCAATCTCGACCCTGCCACCGTCGAGGCGCTTCGAACCCCTGGCCCTACTCCTGACCGCGAGGAGGGCACGCGATGACGTCTACGAAGCTGTCCGCTCTTCGGCTGGGAACGCGACGCAGTGCCCTCGCACTCGCGCAAGCCAAGCTCATGGCCGAGGCGATTCGCGCGGTGTCCGGCCGTGAGGTCGAGCTCGTGCACGTCACGACCGAAGGGGATGTGTCGCGCGACTCGCTGGCTTCGATCGGCGGAACAGGTGTCTTCGTCAGCGCGCTCAGAGATGCGCTGTTGATGGGTGAGATCGATGTCGCCGTTCACTCACTGAAAGACCTTCCGACTGCTGAGCTGCCTGAGCTTGAGTTGATCGCCGTGCCTGAGCGTGCCGACGCACGCGATGCGTTAGTGGCGCGCGACGGAATGACGCTGCGTTCGTTGCCTGAGAACGCCAAGGTTGGCACGGGGTCACCCAGGCGGGCTGCCCAGTTGAAGGCCCAGCGCCCTGACCTTGATGTGGTCGACATCCGAGGCAACGTCGATACCCGGATCGGTCTGGTCGAGTCGAAGGCTGTCGACGCCGTGGTGCTGGCCAAGGCCGGTCTGGCACGCCTCGGGAGGCTGGACGTGATCACCGAAACCATCGACCCGTCGATCATGTTGCCGGCGCCAGGGCAGGGAGCGCTCGCGGTCGAAGTAGTTCGCGACCTTGCTGGTGACGATCGCCATGCCCCACTGCGACAGCTCGACGACGCGGCTACGCGTGCAGCTGTCACTGCTGAACGTGCTGTGCTGGCGGCTCTCGAAGCCGGTTGCTCAGCGCCCATCGGCGCCCTAGGCGTCGTGACCGAGCTGGGGTTCAGTGAACCCGAGCTCACTCTTGAAGCACTCGTTGCTTCTGCCGACGGGTCCACCGTCACACGCATGTCCACCACCACGCCGGTCGCCGAGGCCGACGCAGCGGGCACCCAGCTCGCCGCGCGGCTCCTTGACGCTGGCGTACCCGCCATATCGAGGGAACACCTGTGAGCACACGCACGACCAAGAAGAAGCCAGTTGGCAACGTCGCTTTCGTTGGCGCCGGTCCAGGCGACCCAGAGCTCTTGACCGTGCGAGCGGTTGAGGCGCTGCGGCGCGCCGAGATCGTCGTGATCGATCAAGACGCCTCGCGCGCTGCGGCAGATGCCTACGCACCTGCTGAAGCCGAGATCGTTGACGCATCATGCGGACAAGACGGCCAACCGTTGACGCATGCGGCGCGCGCGAAGATCGTGACGTCGGCTGCTAAGAAGGGCGGCTTCGTCGTTCGGCTCATGGATGGCGATCCCGCTGTCTTCCATGGCTTTGCCGAAGAGGCGGCTGCTTGTGACAAGAACAGCATCCCCTTCGAGGTGGTTCCAGGGGCCTCGACGGTGTCGTCAGTGCCGACCTACGCGGGTGTTCCGCTCACCACGGCAAAGACCCGCTCGGTTCACATCGTCAGTGCGACCGAGGCCAAGCCAGACTGGGCGCCGCATGTGGGTCGCGCACACGACTGTCGTCGTGCTGGGTGGGGCAACCCGAATTGCACATGCTGCTGCTGGGCTGATTGCGGCCGGTCGCGATCCTGAGACCCCGATCGCCGTGACGGCGCAGGGATCGACGACCGAACAGAAGACCATCGTGTCGACCCTCGAGTTTGTCGCCAAAGATGTGAAGGCCGCCAAGCTCAACGAGCCAATGCTCGGAGTTCTCGGCGAGGGGGTCGACCTTCGCGACCGCTTGTCGTGGTTCGAATCCAAGCCATTGTTCGGATGGCGTGTGCTGGTTCCTCGCACCAAAGAGCAGGCCGCTTCGTTGTCTGAGCAGTTGCGTCGCTACGGCGCAGTGCCGGTCGAGGTGCCTACTATCTCGGTCGAGCCACCACGGACACCGCAGCAGATGGATCGCGCGTTGCACGGCCTCGTGGCAGGTCGTTACCAGTGGATCGCCTTCACGTCGGTCAATGCCGTGCGGGCGATTCGCGAGAAGTTCGAGGAGTACGGTCTCGACGCTCGCGCCTTTGCCGGTATCAAGGTGGCAGCAGTTGGTGAGCAAACGGCGGCCGCTCTTGTGTCGTTCGGGGTCAAGCCTGACCTCGTTCCGACCGGTGAGCAGTCGGCGGCCGGGCTACTTGAGGACTGGCCGGCATATGACGACGTGTTCGATCCGATCAACCGGGTCTTCTTGCCGCGTGCAGACATCGCGACTGAGACGTTGGTCGCTGGGCTGATCGAGCTCGGCTGGGAGGTCGAAGACGTCACCGCTTACCGAACGGTTCGCGCGGCGCCACCAGCTGCTGAGATTCGTGAAGCCATCAAGACCGGCGGGTTCGACGCGGTGCTGTTCACGTCCTCCAGCACGGTGCGCAACCTGATTGGGATCGCGGGCAAGCCGCACGCCACGACTGTCGTTGCGTGCATCGGGCCACAGACGGCAAAGACTGCTGAAGAGCATGGCCTGCGGGTTGACGTTCTTGCGGACAAGCCTGCCGTCGACGTGCTGGCCGAGGGTCTTGCCGACTTCGGTGCTGCCCAGCGACTTGCTGCGCTCGACGCTGGCGAGTCAGTGTGGCGTCCCAGCCTGAAGCGTTCGTCGGCTCGTAGGAAGGCCAGCAAGTAGTCATGCCGTTCCCGACCGACCGCCCGCGGCGCCTGCGACGTACGGCAGCGCTGCGGCGGTTGGTCGAGCAGACCCAGCTTCGCCCCAGCAATCTGGTGCTACCGCTGTTTGTGAAAGAGGGCATCAGCGAACCGCAGCCTGTGGCGTCCATGCCGGGGGTGCAGCAACACACCATCGACTCGTTGCGCAAGGCGGCGAGCGATGCGGTTGACGCCGGCGTTGGTGGTCTCATCCTGTTCGGCATCCCGGCCCAGAAGGACGCCACGGGTTCGCAAGCGGACGCTGGCGACGGCATCGTGCAACAGGCACTTCGCGCGCTGCGCACTGAGTTCGGTGATGAGACGGTGCTCATGGCAGACCTGTGCCTCTGTGAGTACACCGATCACGGACACTGCGGCCCCCTGACCGCCGACGCGTCAACGGTCGACAACGACGTGACGTTGATGAGGTACGCGGCAGTGGCGCGGGCGCAGGTCGAAGCAGGGGCCGATGTAGTAGCGCCAAGCGGAATGATGGACGGGCAGGTGGCGGTCATACGCGACGCTATCGACGTTGCGGGCTATGCCGACCGGGCGATCCTGGCGTACTCAGCAAAGTATGCGTCGGCCTTCTACGGGCCATTCCGAGATGCCGCCGAGAGCACGCCATCGTTCGGCGATCGGCGGGCTTACCAGATGGATCCGGCGAACGCTGACGAGGCACTGCTCGAAGTCTTCGCAGATCTCGAGCAGGGTGCCGACGCAGTCATGGTGAAGCCAGCTGGGCCCTACCTTGATGTCGTCGCACGCGTGAGTGACGCAGTCGACGTCCCAGTAGCCGCGTACCAGGTCAGTGGTGAGTACGCAATGCTCGAGGCGGCTGCTCAGCAGGGCATGATCGACCGCGAGCGCGCTATCGCCGAGTCGCTCGTCGCCATCCGTCGTGCGGGCGCTCAGATCGTGCTCACCTATTGGGCGACTGAAGTGGCGCAGTCACTAACGTAAGCACCGGAGGTGCTGCGCATGACCGAAGTCGCCATACGTACCGAGGGTCTCACCAAGCACTACGGCGATGTCGTTGCGTTAGACGGGTTGACGCTGGAGGTCCAACGGTCGGAGATCTTTGGCTTTCTCGGGCCAAATGGTGCGGGCAAGAGCACGACGATCCGACTGCTACTCAGTTTGATCCATCCCACTGCGGGTCAGGCGTGGATCATGGGAATCCCGGTCGAGCAGGTCAAGCAAGCACACCGCCACGTTGCCTACGTGCCGGGCGATGTTGCCTTGTGGCCTCAGCTGACCGGACGAGAGACGCTCGAGTTGCTGGGCAACATATCCGGCAATGTCGACACCGGCTTTCGCGACGAACTCATCGAGCGTTTGCACTTCGACCCCAGCAAGCGGGTGCGTTCGTACTCCAAGGGCAACCGTCAGAAGATCGCGCTCGTCGCGGCGTTTATGACACGGCCTGACGTGTTGCTGCTCGATGAACCGACCGCTGGTCTCGACCCTCTCATGGAGGAGGAGTTTCAGCGGATGGCTCGCGAGGCGTCGGATCGAGGACAGACCATCTTCTTGTCATCTCACATCCTTGACGAGGTCGAGGACCTCTGTCACCGAGTGGCGATTCTTCGTGAGGGTGCGTTGGTCGAAGTTGCCACGCTGGACAAGCTGAAGGAGCTGGACACCACGATCTTCGACGTCGAGATCGACGGATCAGCCCCGTCGCTGGAAGGAGTTGCGAACGTGATTCACGTCGAGCCGAACGGCGCTGGGGTTCGTGTCCACGTCAAGGGTTCTCCGACGCCGCTCCTACAGTCTCTTGCCCCACTCAACGTCACCCAACTGCGCACCCACACACCCTCGCTGGAAGAGATCTTCCTCAGCTACTACTGATCGGGGTTCTTTGGTGGCTGCCATTCTGCGGCTCTACACGCGTCTGACGCGCAGGGGCGTTGCGCTGCTCGTTGTTGCCGTCGGTGCCTACGTGGTGGTCGAGGTCGCTTCCTACCTTCAGACCTACCCGGATCAAGCGTCGCGACAACGCCTTGTCGAGTTTGGCGATCAGCCCGCAGTTCGCATGCTGCAGGGAATTCCTCACGCGGTCGACACCGTGGGTGGCTTCGTGGTCTGGGACGGCGGGTGGTTCTTGCAGGCGATCGTTGGGGTCTGGGCGATCCTGGTGACGTCTCGCCTGCTTCGCGCCGAAGAGGACAGCGGGCGGGCCGAGCTTGTAGGCGCTGGCCGCGCGTCCAGCGTTCAGGTGACGACGGCTGGGCTCGTTGTCGTCTGCGCAGGTTGCCTGCTCGCGGGGGCTGCTGCCTTCGCTTCGATCGTCGTGTCGAGCGAGGACGTCGTCGGGGCTGCGCTCTTCGCGGCAGGTATTGCCGGTTTCGGTCTCGTGATGGGCTCGGCAGCTGCGGTCGCATCGCAACTGGTGGCGGTCCGCCGCAGGGCCGCGGGGCTGGCAGCCGGATTCCTGGGAGTCTCGTTCGTTCTGCGCATGATTGCGAACAGTGGCGATGAGCAGTCGTGGGTGGGTTGGCTGTCCGCGTTCGGTTGGATGGATCGACTTCGGCCGTTTGGCGACAACAATGCAGCGGTTCTCGTTGTCTACGGGGTTGTTGCCTCGATGCTGTGTGGGCTGGCTCTAGCGCTGCGGCGTCGCCGTGATCTCGGGGCAGCCATCGTCAGCCGTGAGCGTGCCCAGCGTTCGCGTTTCCTACTGCTTCAATCACCCATCAGGTTTGGTTGGCGGCTGACGTGGGGAGCGCTGGTGGCCTGGGCAGTTGGGCTCGGTGTCTACTCGTTCTTCATCGGCTCTCTGATCAAGTCAATGGGCGACGTGCTCGTCGATGACCCCGCCTACGAGAGTTATCTCGACCTGTTGGGGCTGACGGCGGCCGATGTGTACCTCGGAATGGTGGCTGCGATGGCGGTCGTGATCGCACTCGTCGTCAGCCTCTACCTCTCGTGGCGTATTGGAGCCGTCCGCAACGAGGAGGACGCCGAACGGGTCGATCACCTACTCACGCGGCCGCTGACGCGCGGGCGGTGGCTTGGGGGTCACTTGGTGCTAGCCGTGGCGTCCGTGCTCGTATTGATGCTGGTGAACGCAGCCGCTACCTGGGCAGGTGCCGCGCTGACAGATGCTCCCGTGACTTTTCCTGACCTGCTGGCCGCGAGCGCCAACCTCCTGCCCGTGATTTTGCTGTTCGGAAGCCTTGCGGTTGCCATGTTCGGATTGGCCCCGCGCTTGACCATCGCGGTACCTGTCGGCGTGGTGGTGGTGGCTTACGTTTTGTCGTTTGTAGGTCCCGCCCTCGACCTCCCGGGATGGGTGACAGGGCTATCGCCCTTCTACCACGTGGCGCTGGTGCCGGTGGCTGACTACGCCACCGTTCAGGGTCTCGTGATGCTCGGCCTCACGATCGTGATCGCAGGGATCGGGTGGGAGGCCTTCAGCCGCCGCGATCTGGTCGGCGCTTGACTCTCGGGTAACCCGAGACATTTCACTGTGGGTGTGCAGAATCGAGGCGTGGCTGAACGGATGAGTAGCGGGTTCCTGAGCATCGGGGAGTTCGCTCGGCTGTCCGGACTGTCGGTCGGTGCCCTTCGTCACTATGACGACGTCGGGATTCTGACGCCAGCGAGCGTCGATCAGGCGACGGCATACCGGCGCTATCGGCGGGAGCAGTTGCAAACAGCTCGGTTGATCGTGACCCTCCGCGAGGTGGAGCTGCCTCTCGAGGGCATCCGGGAGCTACTGACCATTGACGATCCCTACGAACGACAGCGGGTCCTTGTGCAGCACAGGGACCGCCTGAACGCGAGGGTCACGCGGCTGCACCGCGTGCTGCACCAGCTCGGTCATGTGATCGATCCAGGTCATGCTGATGATGAGGAGAGGACGACGCCCATGTCGACAGAGCTCGACAAGCAAACTCAGAAGGCGCTCGCAGCGACCCTGTTCAACCGGGTGTGGGAGCTGCTGGAGAAGGCCGATCGCACCAGGGCTGACGACGACGAGATGGTCAACGCCGCCCATGCCAGCCGCTACCTGTGGACAGGTATCGGGGATGCCCAGAACTGGGCTATCGGAGACTGGCAAGTCAGTCGGGTCTACGCCGCTCTCGGACGCGGTGAGCCGGCGGTTCACCACGCGCGACGGTGCCTGGACAACGCTGATCACGTTGAGGGGCAGCCGTGGCTGCTCGCGTCCGCCTACGAGGGCTTGTCGCGCGCCTACGCCGTGGCCGGTGACCGGGCTGCTGCTGTGGAGTGGAAGCAGAAGGCCGAACAGCGACTGACCATGGTCGACGACGCCGACGATCGCGAGATCGTCGAGCGAGACCTCGCCACCCTGCCTGTCTGACGAGAGGCGGGCCAGGCGGAGGCCGATTCGGAGCAGGCTTCAGCTCCTGCGAGAATCTGGTTCGTGACGTATCCCTTCGAGGCACCGGCGTCGGCGGCGCTTTTCGCTCGAGCGCTCTCGGTCACCCCGGGTGGCGTGAACTCGCCCGTTCGCGCCTTTCGCGCCGTGGGCGGCACCCCCCGATTTATGGTGCGCGGTGAAGGCCCCTACCTCTGGGACGCCGACGATCGACGCTACGTCGACCTGGTGTGCTCGTGGGGGCCCATGATCTTGGGGCATCGTCACCCCGCTGTGCTCGACGCCGTCCAGCAGGCCGTCGCCCGTGGCTCGTCGTTCGGGACGCCGGGTGTCGACGAGGTTGCGCTGGCCGAGGAGATCGTGGCGCGTACGCCGGTCGAGCAGGTGCGCTTGGTGTCTAGCGGCACCGAGGCGACGATGTCGGCTATTCGTCTCGCCCGCGGCTACACCGGTCGCACGAAGGTCGTGAAGTTCGCGGGGTGCTACCACGGGCACGTCGACTCACTCCTCGTTGCCGCCGGCTCGGGGGTCGCGACTCTGGGCCTGCCGGACACACCAGGCGTGACTCCTGCCACTGCAGCTGACACCACGGTGATCGCATACAACGACATTGCTTCTGTCGAGCAGGTGTTTGCCGACATCGGTGACCAGGTTGCGTGTGTCATCACCGAGGCAGCGGCCGCCAACATGGGCGTTGTGCCACCACTGCCCGAGTTCAATGCGAAGCTCCGCGAGCTTTGTCGCGAGCATGGGGCGCTGTTCATCAGCGACGAGGTGATGACGGGGTTTCGCGTCAGTAGGTCGGGGTGGTTCGGGCTCGAGGGAGTCACCCCTGACCTTGTGACCTTCGGCAAGGTGATGGGTGGCGGCCTGCCAGCGGCAGCGTTCGGCGGTCGCGCTGACGTCATGGGGCACTTGGCGCCGCAGGGGTCGGTCTACCAGGCGGGCACCCTGAGCGGTAACCCGATCGCGACCGCGTCCGGTCTCGCGACGTTGCGCCAGCTTGACGACGACGTGTACGCGACCGTCGACAGAAACGCCGGCGAAGTCAGCAAGGCAGTGTCGGACGCCCTCAGCGCAGCTGGCGTCGCACACCGCGTCCAGGCTGCCGGTTCGCTGTTCAGCGTCTTCTTCACCGACCAAGACGTCATCGACTATGACGGAGCGCAGCAACAAGAAGCATTCCGGTACGCAGCGTTCTTTCACTCGATGCTTGCTTCCGGCGTCTATCTGCCACCGTCTGCGTTCGAAGCCTGGTTCCTGAGCGCCGCGCACGATGACGCCGCTATGAACCAGATCATCGAGGCGTTGCCGGCAGCAGCGACCGCCGCAGCAGCAGCCAGTTCGGAGCACTCGTGAGTGAGCACACCGTCGTCCACCTCATGCGTCACGGAGAGGTGCACAATCCTGAGGGGGTCCTGTACGGCCGATTGCCTGGCTACCAGTTGAGCGAGCTTGGCCGAAAGATGGCAGAGCGGGTCTCCGAGCACTTCACCGACGCTCAGCTCAAGCACGTGGGGGCTTCACCCCTGGAGCGTGCGCAAGAAACCGCCAAACCGATCGCCGAAGGGCACGGTCTGTCGATCGCCACAGACGTCCGGCTGATCGAGGCCGACAACATCTTCGAGGGTCTGACATTCGGGGTTGGCGACGGTGCGCTGACTCGCCCTCGTCACTGGCGACACTTGCGAAACCCGTTCCGACCATCGTGGGGTGAGCCCTACAAGGAGCAAGCTCTGCGAATGTTGGGCGCCATGGCAGCTGCACGTGACGCCGCACGAGGGCACGAGGCCTTGCTAGTCAGTCACCAGCTACCAATCTGGATCACCCGAACTCACGTTGAGGGCAGACGGCTCTGGCACGACCCGCGCCGCCGCCAGTGCTCGCTGGCCAGCCTCACGTCGTTCACCTACCGCGACGACGAGATCGTGGCTGTGCAGTACAGCGAACCTGCTCGCGACCTGCTGCCTGCTTCAGTGAAGCAACAGAAGTCCGGTGCTTAGCGTGAACCGGCGCCGCGCGTGCGCGGTGGCGCTGACCGTCTTTGCGTTGGCAGCGCTACCAGCGTGTACCGGAAGTGACGGTGCCGGCGAGCGCACCGCAGAGGGTCAAGGGTTCATCACTGGCGATGGAACCGCCACGACCTTCGGCGTATCGGACCGTCAAGAGGCGCCGGACATCACAGCGACCACCCGCGATGGCGATGAGATCTCGCTGTCTGACTTCGCTGGTGATGTCGTCGTCATCAATGTGTGGGCGTCATGGTGCGGACCGTGCCGGGCAGAGGCACCTGCGCTCGAAGAGGTCTACCGCGAGAAGCAGAAGCGCGGCGTGGCTTTCGTGGGCATCAACACGACCGACCAAGAAGCGGCTGCGGCGGCGTTCGAAGAGAACTACGGCGTCACATACCCCAGCTGGTGGGATGAGTCCGGCGAGCTACAACTCGAGTTCAGAGACGTTGCGCCATCGGTCTACCTACCCACCACGCTTGTCATCGACCGAGCCGGCCGCGTCGCAGCTCGGGTGCTAGGGCCGACGACGTATTCGCAGCTGTCGGAACTGGTCGATCAAGTTGCCTCGGAGAAGTGATGCTCGCCGCGGCGATGGTCGACCCGGCTGAGACGGTCACCAGCGGTTCGTTGCTGCTTGCCGCACTGTTCGCGCTCGCCGCTGGGGTGGTCTCGTTCGCGTCCCCGTGCGTGCTACCTCTTGTGCCTGCGTACCTGTCGTACACCACCGGAATGGTCGGGCTCGACCTCGCAGAGGCAAAGCGTGGACGCCTCGTGCTCGGCACTGGCCTGTTCATCTTGGGCTTCACCGTGGTCTTTGTCTCGTACGGCGCGATCTTCGGTGGCCTTGGCTCGCTGCTGATCGAGCATGGTCGAGCGATCACTCGGGTTCTGGGTGTCTTCACGATTGTTTTCGGTCTGGCCTTCATGGGTCTCATCCCTTGGTTGAACCGTTCGTGGCATCCCACACAGAACGCGTCGATGGGCCTGGTCGGCGCCCCCTTGCTTGGGGTCCTCTTCGGGATCGGCTGGACGCCCTGTATCGGTCCGACTCTTGCGGCTGTTCAGACCTTGGCCATCGACTCAGCCAGTGCCTGGCGGGGAGCCGCGCTGGCGGCGGTGTACTGCATCGGGCTCGGGCTGCCCTTCTTGATCGTCGCCTTGGTCTTTCGCAAGGCGTTCGGTGCGATGAGTTGGATGAAGCAGCACTACGTGCTGTTGGTACGGATCGGGGGTGGCATGCTGGTGCTCCTTGGCGTGCTGATGGTGACGGGAACCTGGAATGAGGTGTCGATCCAGCTCCGCATCTGGACGGCCAACTTCGGGGTCCCTTTCTGAGTTGAGGCGTCGCCCACTAGACAGGATGTGAGCAATGGGGTTTCAGATCGCTGGCGAGCCGGCGGCCGACGAAGTGCTCGACGAGTACCCGTTCGCGCTGGTGGTCGGCATGATGCTCGATCAGCAGTACGGAATGGAGCACGCGTTTCGCGGCGGTTGGAAGGTGCTCAGCAGGTTCGGATCCCTCGAGCCAGCAGCGATTGCGGCGGCCGACCCGGAAGAGTTCAAGGCGCTCTGTAGTCAACCACCGGCGATCCACCGGTTTCCCGGCTCGATGGCTGCGCGTCTGCAAGAGCTGGCGGCAATGGTCGAATCGAAGTACGACGGCGACGTGACCCGGCTGTGGACTGAGCCGAAGACCGGCAAAGAGTTGTTCGACCGCGTTCAAGAGCTGCCGGGGTTCGGAAAGCAGAAAGCGCAGATATTCGTGGCGCTCCTCGCCAAGCAGCTTGGCGTCAAACCCAGGGGCTGGAAGGCCGTTGCCGGTGACTACGCGCAAACGGGGTACCGCTCTGTCGCCGACGTTGTCGACGCGGAAGCACTGCAGAAGGTTCGTGACTTCAAGAAGCAAAAGAAGGCAGCGGCCAAGGCAGCCTCCGGCTGACGCGACCAATCCCCATGCCCACTGATGTCATTGACCGGCTGAACGAGCCTGATCCCAGTTCGGCGTCCGAGCCAGGTACGCGGCAACCCTCGTTGGGATTCTGGGGTGGGCTGCGATGGGTATGGCGTCAGCTGACCTCAATGCGGACCGCGTTGATCCTGCTCTTCTTGCTGGCGCTGGCGGCAGTTCCGGGGTCGGTGTTCCCACAGCGCGGCGCGTCCCCGCTGCGAGTCAACGAGTACCTGGGTGATCACACGACCATTGGCCCTTGGCTCGATCGACTCGACATGTTCGACGTCTACGCGGCGCCGTGGTTTGCCGCGATCTACTTGCTGCTCTTGGTGTCGTTGGCTGGATGCATCTTGCCGCGTTGCGTGCACTATGCGCGCAACTTGCGTTCGGTACCGCCGCCGACTCCGCGCAATCTCGCACGCATGCCGGAGCATCGCTCCTTCGCCACCGATGTCGAGGTGCCAGATGCTCTTTCGGCGGCCACCTCGAGTTTGCGCGCTAGCCGGTTTCGCCTGCGCTCGCGCGACGCTGACGAGCCCACGGTGTCGGCCGAGAAAGGCTACCTACACGAGTTCGGAAACTTGGTGTTCCACCTCTCGTTGTTGGTGTTGCTCATTGGCGTCGCATGGGGTGCCTGGTTCGGGTATCGCGGAACAGTTGTCGTCGTCGAGGGTGACGGCTTCGCCAACACGCTCACGCAATACGACGACTTCACACCCGGACGCGGCTTCGCGACCTCGTTGCTCGCGCCGTTCTCATTCACCCTCGATGGGTTCGATGCGACGTTTCTGACCGAAGGTAGCAACATCGGGCAACCTGACTCGTACGAGGCGCTTGTGACCTATCGCAGCAAGCCAGGCGTCCGGACAGCGCAGACCACCATTCGCGTGAACGACCCCTTGGGGGTTGATGGTGCCAAGGTATTTCTTCTCGGCCACGGCTATGCCCCCGCCTTCACGGTGACAGACGGAGATGGCGACGTGGTCTTCTCTGGTGCCGTACCGGCGCTGCCGCAAGACACCTCATTCACTTCGACAACGGTGGTGAAGGTTCCTGACGCCCAACCTGATCAGCTGGGCTTCAATGTGACTTTCACGCCCACTGCGCCAGAGCGGGTGAACCCGGCAACTGGTCCGGCGTCTGTGTTCCCCGAAGCCGACAACCCGCGGGTGTACCTCGGGGCATGGGCCGGAGACCTCGGCCTCGACTCCGGTGCTCCTCAGAACGTCTACCAACTGGATACCTCTGGGTTGGAGCAACTGGGGCGCAAAGACTTGGCGATCGGCCAGACCTGGGAACTGCCCGATGGCCGAGGAACGATCACCTTTGATGGACTGGCTGAGTTCGCCAATTTTCAGGTCGCTTCTGACCCAGGGCGGTTCGTTGCACTATGGGCAGCGGTCGCCGCGATGGTGGGCATCACCCTGTCCCTGCTGGTGCGCCGCCGCCGGGTGTGGGTGCGCGTCACGCAGGACGATCAGGGACGTACGCTCGTCGAGGTAGCGGGGCTGGCACAGACTGAGTGGGCGGGCCTCAGCGCCGAGGTCGACGCGGTGGCCGACGCCTTGCCGCGCCCGAGCGAAGGACAGGAGACGACGTGACCAGCGAGTCGTGGGCCCAGTTGAGCAATGGGCTGGTTTACAGCACGATCATCGTGTTGGCCATCGCACTAGTCGCGTTCGCTCTCGATCTAGCGGTAGGTAGCGGATACCAGCGCCTACAGGCCGATCGCCGACGTCATCAAGCTGCGCAGCGCGAGGCCACCGGTAGCGCCGTGGCGGTGGCAGCACCGCCGGCTACGGCCGACGTCGCGCGCAGTGAGCGTTGGTCGCGAGTCGGGGTCTCGCTCACAGCGCTTGCAGCGGTACTTGTTTCGCTAGCTGTGCTGGCTCGAGGCATCTCGGCACAACGGCCCCCTTGGGGCAACATGTACGAGTTCACCGTCACTGGTGTTGCAGCGCTCTTGGTGATCTGGGTCGCGATGGTCGGCCGGCGACGTGACTGGCGCGATCTCGGAATCATCGTGGTGTTGTTTTCGTTGCTGTCGCTGGGCGTCGCCGTTCTGGTGTTGTACACGGAGTCGGCCGAGCTGATCCCGGCGTTGAAGTCCTACTGGCTGTGGATCCATGTCACGGCGGCGATCATCGCGAGCGCGGTGTTCACCGTTGGTTCGCTGGCATCGGTGATGTACCTGTTCGCCGAACGCACCGAGCGGCGTGTGGCAGCCGGACAGTCCACGGGGCTGATCGATGCGTTCGGATCGCGTCTTCCGCGGGCTGACTCGCTGGACCGGGTGGCGTACCAAACGATCGCGTTCGCGTTTCCGCTGTGGTTCTTCGCGGTGGTGGCGGGTGCGATTTGGGCCGAGGACGCGTGGGGCCGCTACTGGGGGTGGGACCCCAAAGAGACGTGGGCGTTTGTCACGCTCGTGATTTACGCGGCGTACCTGCACGCGAGGTCAACTGCTGGGTGGCGCGGGCGTCCGGCCGCGATCATTGCGATCGTTGGGCTCGCAGCATTCCTGTTCAGTTACTTCGGGGTGAACATCTTCTTCGTCGGGTTCCACAGCTACGGCGGTCTCTAGAACGCTCGTGCGGGTCGGCGAACTGGGTGCTCCGAACTACTGTGGCTCGTCGGGTTGCTCGCGTTGCTTGCGCTGTTCCTCCCACAACTGGGTGTCGAGGTCGCGCAGAAAGGTCGGGTCGTCGTCAGGGGCGACCGGTCGGCGTCCGAACCGGGTGCCGCCTCCGCCACCTGGGCGCTGGATGAGCCGGATCGCAAGGTAGATCACCACACCGAGCAGCAGGACGAAGACGATCACTCTGGCCATCTGGTCCACCTCCGCTCGTCGGTCACGGTGTCGAAGGGGTTACCTGACATCGTCCCCTGTCGCCAGGGTAACCCCCTCTGGCACTGAACTGATTCCCCCTCATGTTCCCCCTCATGCTGCCAAGGCGCGACCTCGCGGGAGCCGGGGCCATCTCGGGTAGATGGGGCAGAATTGCCAGCACCCCCGGTCACCGCGCGGAGGCGTCGATGTCGGGGGTGCTGGTCGATTCTCGAGGAGGGGCCCCGAGAGACTCTTGGGCGGCTACATGAGGGGACGCCGCCTCAAGAGTGGTCGTAGGGTCAGGGTGTCAGGCGCGGTGGTGAGCGTGCTCACCTCGCGCGAACGCGCACCTCGGTGCTCGCTGCTGCAATCAGTGCGAGCGACCCTTGAGCGCGTTACGCATGCGCTTCAGGGCAGAGGGGTTCTGGTGACGGTGACGCAACCGGTCCGCTTCCAGTTCGAGCACGCGGACGTGCGCGCGAGCAACATCGAGCGACGGGATCATGATTCTCAACTCCAGCACTTTCTCTTCAGGTCTTTCTTGGATTCGAGGGCCCAGGTGGGCTCTCGGTTAAGATACTAAGGCATCGACCCGACTGTGTCCAATGAATACGAGCCGACAGAGGGGTTAACACCTTGCAAATGGAAAATGTTCCCGCTATGACGGCCGATTCCAGCGCACCCGGTGCGACCAGCACGACCGGCAGCATTCCGACGATCGGCAAGGGGTCGAGGCGCCGAGAGGTGCTCGACGCGGTCGACCGCACCATCCTCACAGCGCTCAGAGCCAACGCCCGCATTCCCTACTCAGATCTCGCCAAGCTGGTGGGGTTGTCCGGGCCCAGCGTGGCCGACCGGGTCAAGCGCCTTGAGCAGATCGGTGTGATCACCGGCTACCACGCAACCGTGGCACCCACCGCGCTCGGCCTCGGGGTGGTGGCCATCGTCGGCATTGAGCAGTCAGACGATGCAGACCAGGACGAAATCGCAGACGATCTTGGAAAGCTCGAGGAGATCGAGGACTGCTGGTTCGTCGCCGGCGATGAGTCGTTCATCCTGAAGGTCAGGGTGGCTGACATCGACGCCCTCGAGAAGTCGCTCGGCCGGCTGCGCAAGATCCCCGGCATCTCGAGCACCCACACGACGGTCGTACTCTCAACTCGGTTCGAAGGGCGCGCTGCCCTCCCCCCAGAAGGAGAGTGACGTGAGCGAGTCAGGCACGGGTGCGGCCCCGGAGGCGGGGCCCGACGCTCCACAGTCATGGACGGCTCGGCATCCAGGAGCCACCTACACGCTTGCTCGACTGACCATCTTTTTGGTGCTCCTCGCGGTGCTCGCGGTGGTCATCCGCAACGCTTTCGTGGCGGTTGTCACGGCCGCCATCTTGTCGTCGATCATCAGCATCTTCGCTTTGCGTAAGCAGCGTGACGCCTTGTCAGCATCGATCGCCAGCCGTGCACAGCGAGCCAACGACAAGATGGCCGAGCGTGCGGCGTCCGAAGACTCGTGGGACAACGCGCGTCGCGACGAGTCCGACGGCAGTTAAGCCACTGCTGCTGGTACCAGCTCGTCCAGGAGTGGCTCTTCGTCGAGGCGCTTGAGTGAGGGTGCGGCCATGGCGAGCAATGCGATCACCACGTTGACTACCGCGAAGACCGCCATCGTGGTCACGACGCCAAACGACTCGACGAGCACTCCGGCGAGCACGTAACCGATCGGGTAGGCGCCGTACGCGAGCGCGATCACGACGCCCATTGCACGTCCCCGCATGCTCTCGGGGGTACGTCGCTGCAACGCCAGGTTGATGATCGGGTTCATAGGCCCGAGCAGGACGCCGCCCACGAGTGCTGCACCGATCATCACCCCGGTCTCGGGCCAGATGGCGAATGCAGTCAAGGTGAGAGCTGACCCCCACATGGCAATGGCAAAGGCTGCGCCGCGGGTGCGAGTGGTGCCCAAACGAGCCATAGAGCAGAGCACCGACGACGCCGCCGAGGCTGAACGCCATGACGACTGCTCCCAGCCCCACCGGGTCGTCATTCCCCTGGTAGATGACAGGAAGCACGATTCCCAGCACCGGGTAGGCAACCGCGACGATTCCCGTCGACAGCAGAACGACGGTGCGCAAGGGGGCGTCCCCAAACACGAGCTTGATGCCGTCAAAGGTTCCGGCCCAGAACGCGGGTCGGTGATCGACGTGCGGGCGGCCGGACCCCGGCACGTGAACCAACCCAAGCAACAGTGCGGACGCGATGAAGGCCGCGGCCATCACCCAGAACGCAGACTCGACGCCGACGGTGGCGATGAGCAGGGCACCGACAGCCGGCCCAACGAGGAACGCCAAACCCCAGACTGCTTCGTGGATTCCGTTGACGCGTTCGAGCCTCATGCCCGTGGCTTGTGCGACTCCGGTGAGCATCGACTCGCGGGCGGTGACGCCTGCGGGGTCGAACACGGCGCCAAGCACCGCGAGAGCTAGCACCCAACCGAACGTGAGCCCCAGCGTCATTCCGACGATGGGGATGGCGGCGACGGCGACAGCAGACAGCAGGTCGCTGATGACCGAGGTGCGACGGCGTCCGAGCGTGTCGACGACGGTGCCCGATAGCAGCGAGGCGAAGAGGGTTGGGAGCCCGGAGACGAGCGCGACGAGGCCCGCGGCGTCCGCACGTCCGGTGAGGTCGAGCACTAGCCACGGCAACGCGACCATGGCGACGCCGTTGGCGAGCCCGGCGAGCAGCGTTGACCCTTCGAGCGCGACGAAGGGCATGACACGGGTGCGGGTCATGGGGAACCGCCGGAGGTGTCGTCGCGGGAGCTGTCGGAGGTGCGGCCAGGGGTGCGGTCAGGGGTGCTGATGCCGGTGATGAGGGTGTCCATGACCAGCCTCGGGGCGTCATGCAGCCAGATCCGGCCCTCATCGGCGACGTCCCAGGCGGTGAGGATCAGCCCGGAGTAGGCGTCGACGATCCACTTGGTCGGCAGGTCGGAGCGGATCGAGCCATCGGCTTGGCCGCGTTCGATGGCTTGGGCCACCGGCTCGAGGGCCTCGTACCACCGGCGGATGAGGTCGCGCGCGTGGAACTGGTCAGGCTCGGCGTGCAGGAAGGCCAGGCTGGGTCCCTGGGGGACGACGGTGTCAGTCACCCGCTGGAGCGCCTCGATCACGGGGCCTTCTTCGGGGTGGGCGCTGGCGATGGCGTCAGCCACGCGGTCGAGGGCGTCCTCGACGAGTGCTCGGATCAGCCCCTCGCGGGTCGGGTAGTAGCGGTGCAGGGTCGTGCGGCCGACTCCGGCCACGGCAGCGACCTCGGCCAGGGACGCCGAACTGTCTTTGGTCAGCACTGTGACGGCCGCGTCCAGCAGGGCACGGCGGGTGCGATCGGGGCGTCCCATGGGTCACTCCTCGTCCAAAACGGAACTGAGCTGTCCCATTTTATCGGGTGGAACGACGCTCTGCCAAACCGATTCCGGGCGCTTCTCACCCGTTTGGGTGCGGTGTAGCACCGGTTGCGATGATCGCAACCAACTCCCGTCCCACGGGGTCAGCTGAGGGCGAGGCCCACTGCGAGTGAGACGCCGTACAGCAGCTGGATCACCCCGGTGGCCTGAAGCACCGGGACCAGATCGCGCCCGGACGCCCCACCCACGACGGCGCCGATGGGGGGCGCCACCGGAATGAACGCGACGAGGGCGACGAGCGCCCACGGCGTCCACCCGATGGCAGCCGCAACCACGACGGCCAACGACGCGGCAACCAACCCGACGTACAGCGCCCGCGTCCGGCGATCACCGAGGCGCACCGCCAAGGTGCGCTTGCCCGATACCGCATCGGTGGGAATGTCTCGCAGGTTGTTGACCACCAGCAGGGCGCACGCCAGCGAACCGACGCCGGACGCCACGAGCACCCCGAACCACGACAGCGTCTCGGTCTGGATGTACTCGGTACCCACCGTGGCAACCAACCCAAAGAACACGAACACGCTGAGCTCGCCGAGCCCCCGGTACCCGTACGGGGATGCCCCTCCGGTGTAGAACCACGCTGCCGCGATGCACGCGACACCGACCACCAACAACCACCACTGCTGGGTCACCACCACGATGGCCAACCCGGCGATGGCACCCACGGCGAAGCCGGCCAGCGCCGCGCGGCGCACCAACGCCGGCGGGGCAACCCCAGACGCAGTGAGCCGCATCGGTCCGACACGATCGGCGTCGGTCCCTCGAACTCCATCGCTGTAGTCGTTCGCGTAGTTGACACCCACCTGCAGGGCGAGGGCCACCACCATCGCGAGGCTCGCGAGCACCCAGTCGACCGAGTCGTAGTACGCCGCGACGCCGGTGCCCGCTGCCACCGGCGACACTGCAGCCGGCAGCGTCCGTGGACGCGCACCTTGCCACCACTGCAGCGGCGTTGCCATGGCTGACCCTCCAGGATCTCGTCGAACGGGCGGCGTCATCGTGCCAGGTCGACTGCAATCGCACGCACAGCGGCTCGATCGTGCTTTCCCGACGACAGCAGCGGCAAGGCACTCACGCTCACGACGTCCCGCGGCAGCCACTCATCAGGTACCGCTCCACGCAACGCGCTGCGGACACCCCCCACGTCAATCTCGGACGCCGAAGCGACGACAGCCACCACGCGCTCACCCCACTCGGCGTCCGGAACGCCCACCACCACAGCGTCCAGGACTTCCGGCAGCTCGGAGATGCACCGTTCGACCGACTCAGCAGGAACCTTCACCCCGCCGGTGTTGATGACGTTGTCGACTCGTCCGTCGACGAACAGCTCACCGTCCTCAATGTGTCCGAGGTCGCTGGTGACGAACCAACCGTCTCAACCAGCGCCGACTCCACCGCCGACATAGCCCTCGAACAGCACCGGCCCACGAACGTGCACCCGACCGTCATCGCCAATCCGCACCTGGACGCCGTTCAGCGGCACACCGTCGTACACGCACCCGCCGCACGTCTCGGCCATTCCGTAGGTACGGACGACGGTGACTCCGGCATCGCGCGCGCGTTGCAGCAACCTCGGCGCGACCATGGCTCCGCCGACAAGCACAGCATCCAACTTCCACAACGCCTCAACCCCTGCACCGTCGTCGAGCAGTCGTTGCAACTGCGTGGGCACGAGCGACGTGTAGTGCGGATGCTCAGCGGCGGACACATCGAGCGCATCGACCGCCGTCGCAAAGCGTTCAGCCGTGAAGGTCTCACTGGTATCGAGCACCGCAGGCTCAAGACCTGAGCGCAACGACCGGACCAGCACCATCAGCCCGGCGATGTGCGTCGTCGGTAGCGCGAGCAGCCAGCGTCCGGCGCCCCCGAGCGCGTCATGGGTCAGGTCAGCGGACGCGACAAGGGCCGCACGCGAGAGCACTGCGAGCCGCGGCGTCCCCGTACTGCCCGACGTAGGTACAACCAGCGCGGCGTCCCACGGCAGACGAACGTCGGCGCGACGAACTGCGTCAATCACCTGCTCGCGGGCGATACCAGTGCCGGCGACCGCCAATGGCGCCCCGCCAGCCAGGGCGCGGGTCAACCTCGGCAGAAACGGCCGAACCTCAGCGGCCGTTGTCGGCGCTTCGACAACCTCTACCGCGCCGTCGCTGTTCACGCTCGCATTCTTGCGCCTACTGCTCCATTGGGGTGCTGCACCCCGGAAACCAACACCGCAATACGCTGGGACGTCGATCGAAGAGGAGCAGCGATGACCGACCAGGCTGGGGCCACCAACGCATCAGGAGGCTCATCGCACCCGGACGCCGCGACCACGATCAAGCCAGGCGCAGACTGGGTGAAAGCTGCCGACTACACCGATATCGAGTACCACGTAGCCGAGGGCATCGCGAAGATCACTATCAACCGACCCGAGGTACGCAACGCCTTCAGGCCGCAGACGCTCTTCGAGTTGGCCAACGCGTTCGACCGCGCTCGTGACGACGACTCGATCGGTGTCATCGTGTTGACGGGCAAGGGCGACAAGGCCTTCTGCTCGGGCGGCGATCAGCGCATCCGCGGCGATGACGGTTACATCGGCAACGACGACGTCGCGCACAAAGGCATCGGACGCCTCAACGTGCTCGATCTACAGGTGCAGATTCGTCGGACACCGAAACCAGTCGTCGCGATGATCGCTGGCTATGCCGTAGGCGGCGGACACGTCTTGCACGTCGTCTGCGACCTATCGATCGCGGCAGAGAACGCACGCTTTCAGCAGACCGGCCCGAAGGTTGGCTCGTTCGATGGCGGATACGGTTCCGGCCTGCTCGCACGACACATCGGTCAGAAGCGTGCGCGTGAGATCTGGTTCTTGTGTCGTCAGTACGACGCGGCAACCGCGCTCGACTGGGGTCTGGTCAACGCGGTGGTGCCCATCGAAGACCTTGAGATCGAGACGGTTCAGTGGTGCCGCGAGATGTTGCAGCACTCTCCGCTCGCGTTGCGCATGCTGAAGGCATCGCTGAACGCCGCAGACGATGGGTTGGCCGGCGTCCAACAGCTTGCCGGTGACGCCACGCTGTTGTTCTACATGACCGAAGAAGCGCAAGAGGGGCGCGACGCCTACGTCGACAAGCGCAAGCCCGACTTCGGCAAGTTTCCCAAGCGTCCGTAGCGCGTCGATGACGTCGGCGCTGCCCACACTCGACGAGCTGCTCGACGGGGCTGTCGGGTTCTCGATCCCGCTGAGTACGCCGTTCCGTGGCACGCACGTTCGCGAGGGGCTGCTGCTGCGTGGCCCGGCCGGATGGGGTGAGTTCGCGCCGTTCCCCGAGTACGACGCTGCGACGTCTGCGCGCTGGCTGTCGAGCGCGATCGAAGCAGCATGGATCGGCTGGCCAGAGCCCGTTCGCGACGTCGTTGCCGTCAACGCGATCGTTCCAGCGGTCGAGCCAGACCTCGCAGCCCGGCTCGCGGTCGACGCAGGGTGCACCACCGTCAAGGTGAAGGTGGCTCAGCTCGGCCAGTCACTCGACGACGACGTCGCGCGCGTTGGTGCAGTGCGCGAGGCGATCGGCAAGGGCGGACGCATTCGAGTCGACGCCAACGGGGCCTGGACGCCGGAAGCTGCGGTCGTCGCGTTGCGTGCGTTGGGAGAGTTCGACCTCGAGTACGCCGAGCAACCATGCGAGACATTGGTGCAGTGCGCGGTGCTGCGTCGGATCACAGACGTCCCGATCGCCATCGACGATGCGCTTCGCAGCGCACCAGACCCTCACCATGTCGTTGGTCTGACCGAGGCGGCTGACGTGCTGGTTCTGAAGGTTCCGCCGCTCGGTGGCGTGCGCCCCGCGCTTGCTGTGGCGCAGACGTATGGGCTGCCGTGCGTCGTGTCGTCGGCGCTGGACACGTCGATCGGGCTCAGCGCCGGGCTCGCGCTAGCTGCGGCACTGCCTGAGTTGCCGTTTGCCTGTGGCTTGGGTTCCGGTCGGCTCTTGAGCGCCGACGTGGTGGCTGACCGACTGCTGCCGGAGGGCGGGGAGCTGCGCGTCCGGCGTCCGGCATTCGATGAAGCCATCGCTTCGGAGGTTGCCATGAACGCGCAGGGGACGGCGATGTGGCGAAGTCGGCTGACCGACGCCTTCCAGGCGCTCAAGGACCCCGACAGTCCCGGGATAAATACATAGTGTATTGAAATAGTGCTAGCATGCACCTATGCCTGCCCTTCTACAGATCCGCAACGTCCCCGAGGACGCTCGCCGCACTTTGAAGGCTCGTGCAGCCAAGTCCGGCAAGTCGCTCAATGCCTACTTGCTCGACCTGATCGAACGAGAAGTTGGCCGCACCCCAGTGGAGGAAGTGCTCGAACGCGTAGCCCAGCGAGAAGAGCGGTCTCCGGTGTCGGCACTTGAAGCGGTCCTGCAGGGGCGCGACGAGCACTCGAGGCATGGGCGTCGATGATCGTGATCGACGCCGCAGTCGTCGTCGATCTGTTGACCAGCGCACCGGGTGCCGAGCGCATCGCCGAGCGGATAAGTGACGAAGATCTGCACGCACCCGAACTGATCAATGTTGAGGTGGTGTCTGCGCTGCGCGGACTTGTGCTGGGCAAACACCTCAGTGAGTCGCGGGCGCTCGACGCCCTCACGGACTTCGATGACTTGGCCTTGACGCGGTGGCCAACCGCCCACCATCACCGACGGGCCGTGTTCGCCCTCCGTCACAACGCCACTGCGTATGACGCTACCTACCTCGTCCTGGCTGCTGAGCTCGGTTGTGGCCTGCTCACCAGGGATGCTCGACTCGGCCGCGCAGTAGGCGATGAGGTCATGGTCGAAGTGCTGTAGTACCCGTCCCCGTCAGGCGCCCCTATCCCTCGTTCTGCGGATGAAGTCGGACATATCCGGTGTCGATACAGTCACCATGGCAGCCCCTCAGGGGCTGGCTTGACCCTCAGGAGCTGCATGAACCCCTCGACCGCTCTTGCGTCGGTGCTCGTTGACGAGCTGCTGCGCTGCGGCATGCGCGAGGCAGTAGTCGCGCCCGGATCACGGTCGACACCATTGGCACTTGCCCTGCACGCACTCGAGGTCGAGGGACGCGTCCGGCTGCACGTTCGGGTCGACGAACGCAGCGCCGGCTTCCTCGCCCTGGGGTTGGCGAAGGCGTCCGGGACGCCGGTGCCTGTCGTCACGACGTCGGGCACGGCGGCGGCCAACCTGCACCCGGCAGCGCTCGAGGCCGACCAATCCGGCGTCCCGTTGTTGCTGCTCACCGCTGACCGTCCGCCGGAACTGCGGTCGACGGGTGCGAACCAGACCATCGACCAGGTGAAGCTGTTCGGCGATGCTGTTCGACTGTTCGCCGAGGTCGGCGTCCCAGAGCACGTCACGGGGCTGACGGCGTACTGGCGTGCGCTCGCCGGACGCGCGTGGGCGGCCGCTTCCGGAACGTTGACCCGCAACCCGGGCCCGGTGCACCTCAACCTCGCGTTCCGCGAACCACTCGTGCCCGACGACAGCTTCGACTGGCCCGAGCCGCTCGGTGGTCGCGAACACGGAGCACCGTGGACGTACGCCGATGCCCCGATCGTCGTGGCACCGAACGTGAGACTTCCTGCGAGAACGCTCGTCGTCGTCGGCGACACCACTCCCGAGCTCGGTCGTGCGGCGTCCGTGCTCGCCGAGGAGCACGGCTGGCCCGTGATCAGCGAGCCAAGTGGCAACGCTCGGCGCGGCCCGAACGCCATTTCCACCGGAGGTCTGCTGCTCGAAGTCGACGGTTTCCTCGACCACGCACGACCCGAGCACATCCTCGTGGTCGGACGCCCAACACTGTCGCGGCCGGTGCTCGCCCTGCTGCGCGACGCACGCTCTGCCGTCACCGTCGTCGGAACCACGGCCAACTGGGCGGACGCCACACGCACGGCCGCGCAGGTGCTTCCCGCGTTACCGGCTGCCGATGGGCACCACGAGCCGGACGAGGAGTGGCTCGGAGTCTGGCGTGACGCCGAGCAGGCGGCACGCAAGGCGCTCGACGAGGTGTTGCAGGACGAGGACGCCATCGAACTCGGCGTTGCCGCTGCACTGTTCGAGGCGCTACCAGCAGACGCGCTGCTCTTCCTGGGGTCCTCCATGCCAGTGCGCGATGTCTTCACTGCAGCGGCACCACGCGAGGGTGTCACGGTGCTCGCGAACCGAGGCGTTGCCGGCATTGACGGCACGGTGTCATCCGCTGTCGGCGCTGCGCTTGCGTGGCAGCGCGACGGAGGTGGTCGTGCCTTCGCGCTGATGGGCGACCTGACGGCACTGCATGACGCGAACGGCCTGGTGCTCGGCCCCGATGAACCTGAGCCCGACCTGACGCTCGTGGTCGTCAACAACGATGGTGGCGCCATCTTCAGCATCCTGGAACAGGGGCGCGGCGACTACTCCGACGCCTTCGAGCGAGTGTTCGGCACGCCCCATGGCGTCGACTTCGCTGCGTGGTGCGGCGCGACGCAAACACCGCACGTGCGCGCGGCGTCCGTCGACGCAGCGCTTGACGCTGTCATGGACCCTCGCGGTGGCGGCATCCGCGTGGTCGAGGTGAGAACCGAACGTGATGCAGTGAGCCGCATCCGCGCTGTGCTGCGCGGGGCCGTGGCCGAGGCTGTCGCCGGCAAGTGAGTGCTCATGTGCTCCGGATGGTCCTCATCGCGCGACTGAATCGGCAGCGAGCCGCTGCGTTGACTGCCACTTTCATCGCGATCGCGTTGTTTTGTTCAGCGTGCACCCTCGTGAGGGGGACGGACTATGTGGACTGCCCTGACGTCCCACCAGAGGTGTCGCAGGCACTCGCGGACGCTGCGACTGATGTTCCCCGAGGGGTGGGGCGCTGGGAGGCCGTGGAGGTCCGTGAGGACCCGGGATGCAACTTTGCCTACTTTGACACCCCTTCGGTGAGTGTTCGCTTTGAGGTAATGGCTGAGACGTCGAAACCACTTCGTCGACTGATCCGGCTCCTCGAGTCGGAACTGGTTTCCCTCACCACGGTGCAGGCCATCCGGTGCGAGGAGAGGTGGTGGACCGTTCAGCGACAGCCGCCAGGCTGGGTGGTCACATCGGTGCGACCCGTGCTGGAATCCATGGCAGTGGTCGAGCTTGTGTATCGGGAGGAGAAGCCGCCGACTTCATGTCCGCCGCCAGCGCAGGTCCTGCCAATAGCTAGCCCAGGTGAATGACAACGCGGTAGTCACGCGCCTCCGAAGAGCGCGCAACGACCGCGTTGTGCGAGTGCCTCAGGTCAGGCCTTCGCCTTGCGCGTCTCTTCGATGATCGCGGGCAGCACCTTGCCGACGTCGCCGATGATGGCGTAGTCGGCGTAGCCCATGATCGGCGCATCTGGGTCAGTGTTGATGACGATCATCGTCTTGGCGTTGCGGCAACCAGCGATGTGCTGCGTTGCTCCGCTGATGCCACAGGCGATGTACAGATCGGGCGCGACCTTCGTGCCGGTCTGGCCCACCTGCTCGGTGTGCGGACGCCAGCCGTTACCGGTGACAACGCGCGAGCACCCGATGGTGCCGCCGAGCAATCCGGCCAGCTCCTCGAGTGGTGCGAAGCCTTCGGCGCTGCCGACGCCGCGTCCGCCGGACACGACGATCTTCGCGTCTGCGAGCGAGACACCCGACGACTCCTCAGCTGCGGCGGCAGGCTTTGCCATCACCATCAGATCGGCGTCCGACAGGTCGGGAGTGAACTCCGCAACCTCACCCTTGCCGTCACCGCCTGGCTCTGCCGCGAACGTGTGTGGCACCACCGACACCAGCGCAGGTGAACCGTGCAGGTTCGCCTCTTCGATCAGGCTGCCGCCCCAACGCGCACGCACGACCTGCGTCGGCGACCCAGGGGTGACCTTCACGCAGTCGGCCGCCACCGGCAGGTCAGTGATCGCGCCCAGGTGGGCGAGCACCTCGTTGCCGCGCGGAGTTCCTGCCGCGAGCACGACAGTTGCACCCGTCCGCTCCGCCACTTCGGACGCCGCGCGTGCCGCGGCCACGGGTGCGTAGTCGGTGAGCCGGTCGTGTGCGGCAACGTGCACCGTCGCCACGCCATGCTCACCGAGAGCGCCAGCAACGCCGCTTCCGTCAGCACCGACGACCAGCGCCTCGAGCTGTTCACCGGTAGACGCCGCAAGCTCGCGTCCGTACGTCACGGCCTGAAGCGACAGCTCGTCGAGCTCGCCGTGGTCGTGGTCTACAAGGACGAGCACCATGTCAGATCACTCCGATCTGCTTGAAGATCTCAACGACGGCTGGAGCAGCCTCTGGGCCGTTGCCCAGCACCTGCGCCTGCTTCGACTCGGTCACCGGAACCTCGAGGCGAGTCTTCTCGAGCTTCGGCTCTGGACGCTCGGGGTTCAGCGTCTCGATCGGCTTCTTCTTCGCGCGAATCCGACCTGGCACCGACGGGTACCTCGGGATGTTCAGACCGTCGAGCACGGTCACGACCGCAGGCAACGGAACCTCGTACATCTCGCGCCCCGACTTCACCGGACGCTCGAAGGTTGCCTTGCCGTCTTCGATCGTGACTCCTTTGACGCCGGTGACGATCGGGCGTCCGAGGGCATGAGCCACTCGCACACCGACCTGGTACCCGCTGGCGTCGGCCGACTCGTTGCCCATGATGACCAGGTCGAAGTCGGTCTCGTCGGCCTTGATCGCGTCTGTGATGGCGGACGCGGTGCCTTGCGGGTCCCACTCTTGACCATCGGTCTCGATCAGGATTCCGCGGTCGGCACCAATCGCCATCTGCTCGCGGATCTGCTCTTCGGCTTCAGCTGGACCGAGGGTCAGCACGGTGACGCTTCCGCTGCCGTGCTGCTCGACGATGCGCACCGCTTCCTCGACCGCGACCTCTTCGTGCGGGCTGATCGTGAAGCCGAGCTTGGCGGTCTCGATCTCGCGACCGTCATCGGTGATCGTGAACTTGCCCCCCGAGAGGGGGACGCGCTTGATACAGACAAGAACATCCATTAGGAGAGAATCCGCTCGTTCTTCGGGTCGAACAGGGGAGTGGAGCCAGCGACCGCAACGGTCACCGGGTACTGCTCGCCGAGGTACTCGACGAGCAACTTGGTTCCTTCCTTCGCGTACTGCGGAGGCAGGTAGGTCATCAGCACGTGCTTGCCGATCGACGGTGCCGAGCCAGCGCTCGTGACGTACGAACGGCGTCCGTGCGAGTCGGTGATCGGCTGCTTGTCGGTGGTGAGGATCGGCTCGCTGCCCATCATGTAGCGCTTCTCACCGGTGCTGCTGGTGTGGTCGTCGACCGTCAGCGAGCAGAGAATCGCCTCGGGGTCTTCGTTGCGGTGCTTGAGGTGAGCCTCTTTACCGATGAAGTCAGCCGCCTTGACCTTGGGAGGTGCCATGCCCGACTCGATGACGTTGTAGTGCGTCTCGAGCTCGGCGCCGAACCCGCGGTAGCCCTTCTCGATGCGGCCGGTCGTGCCGTAGACGCCGATGCCGACCGGGATGAGCCCCTTCGACTGACCGGCCTCCCACAGCGCGTCCCACAACTGGGCGCCCTGCTCCATCGGAACGTAGAGCTCCCAGCCAAGGTCACCGACGTACGAGATGCGCGACGCCAATACCTTCAGCGGGCCGATCTCGATGGTCTTGCAGGTGCCGAACTTGAAGCCCTCATGCGAGATGTCGTCGCGAGTGATGGACGCCAAGATGTCGCGAGCGTTGGGGCCCCAGATGCCGAGCGTGGTGTACGCCGACGTCAGGTCGGTGAGCTGCGCGGTGCCGTCCTCGGGCAGGTGGTCGCCGAACCACTTGATGTCGGCCATGCCGTGCGCGCCACCTGTGACCACGCGGAAGTGGTCGTGTGCCAGACGCATCACGGTGAGGTCAGACTTGAACCCACCGTTGTTCGCGAGCACCGGCGTGTACACAACACGACCGACCGGGACGTCCATCTGACGCATGCAGATCTTCTGCAGACCCTCGAGCGCTCCTGGCCCTTGGATGTCGAAGATCACGAACGCAGTGAGGTCAACCAGACCTGCGGTCTCGCGCATCTGCAGGTGCTCGGCGTTGATGATCGGTGACCACCAGCGCGACTCCCACTCAGCGGTACGCGGCATGACGGCGTCGCCGTACTTCTCGACGAGCCCGGCGTTGGTCTCGTACCAGAAGGGACGCTCCCAGCCGGCGGTCTCGTAGAACTCCGCGCCGAGCGCCTTCTGGCGCTCGTAGTACGGCGAGAGACGGACGTTGCGGTTGCTGTCCCACTGCTCGCCGGGGTGCACGATGCCGTAGGTCTTGTTGAAGCCCTCGGCGGTGCGGCTCTTGATGTGCTGGCGGGTCTTCTGGTGGTCGTAGAAGCGCGCGATGTCGGACGCGTGCAGGTCGATCTCGCTCTCGCCGAGCACCATCCACTCGGCGACCGACTTGCCGATGCCGGGGCCTTCCTTGATCCAGACCGCAGAGACCGACCACAGGTTCTTGACCTCTGGCGTCTCGCCGAGCAGCGGCATGCCGTCGGGGGTCAGTGACAGCAGACCGTTGATGGCGTACTTCTGGCCGACGGTCTCGTCGCCGACGATCTCTGGCATGAGCTCGAGCGCCTGCTCGTACTGCAGCTCGAAGTCTTCGGGTGTGAACGGGAACTCGGTCGGCGAGAGCTGTGCTTCCTCGACCGACGGAAGGTCTTCGGGGTCGTGCAGGATCGCGCGGTGGGCGTACGACCCGATCTCGAGACCGTTGCCGTGCTGGCGCTCGTACATGTTGGTGTCCATGTCACGAACGATCGGGTGCTCGATGTCGCCCTTGGCGTCCGCAAAGCGGGGGACCGGGCCGACGTCGATCATCTGGTGCACTGCTGGCGTGAGCGGAATGGACGCCCCGGCCATCTTGGCCATGTAGGGGCCCCAGAGGCCGCACGCGATGACCACGTACTCAGCCTCGATGGTGCCGTTCGTTGTCTCGACTGCCTTGATCTGGCCGTCTTCAACGACCATGCCGATGACCTCGGTGTTCGGGAAGGTCGTGAGGGCGCCCATCTCGACGGCCCGCTCACGCATGATCGTGCCGGCGCGCAACGAGTCAACGACGCCAACACCGGGGGTGTAGAAGCCACCGAGGATGACGTCGGGGTCCATGTAGGGAACCAGCTCGACGCACTCCTCGGGAGTGAGCATCTTGCAGCCGTCGATGCCGAACGCCTTGGACGACTGGATGCGCCGCCGCAGTTCTTGCATGCGCTCCTCGGTGCGAGCGACCTCGATGCCGCCGCACTCGGTGAAGACGCCCATCTCTTTGTACTGCCGCACGCTCTCGGCGGTCAGCAGCGTCATCTCCTTGTTGTGGTCAACGGGGTAGATGAAGTTGGACGCGTGACCTGTCGAGCCACCCGGGTTGGGCAGCGGGCCCTTGTCGATCTGGACCAGGTCGGTCCAGCCCAGTCGCGCCAAGTGGTACGACATGGAGTTGCCGACGATGCCGGCACCGATGATGACGGCCTTCGCCCGGGAGGGGAGGGTGCTCATGTCGGCGTCCCTTTCATTTCGGATCTTCGTTGAGATGGGTTGTCGGGTATTGCTACAGCGATCGACGGATTGCGCCTTCGAATCCGTC
Organism: uncultured Actinomycetota bacterium; assembly: GCA_963712425.1. GTDB lineage: Bacteria > Actinomycetota > Actinomycetes > JAHEKZ01 > JAHEKZ01 > JAHEKZ01. The sequence goes on from CAVQHW010000002.1 coordinate 629,198, forward strand.
GACGTGGTCCTTCATCGCGATCGAAGCCCGCTCGGGGTCTCCATCGCGAATGGCTTCGAGGATGGCGCGGTGCTCGAGCACAGCGTTCTCCAGATGGCTCACCTTGTCGAGGGCGAGAAACCAGATCCGCAGCGCATGCATGTAGTGCTCGTCGAGCACCGACTCGAGGAACGAGTTGTGTGCTGCGTGGTACACGAAGCGGTGGATGCGCTGGTCGATCTCGATGAGTCGCCGCCCGACGGGCTTGACGGCGACGGCGTCCAGCTCATCGAACAATGCCTCAAGTTCCATGCGGTCGCCGTCAGTGCGGCGTTCAGCCGCCAGGCTCGCTGCGAAGGGTTCGAGCACGCAGCGCACCTCGGACAGGGACGCCAGGTCGCGCGCGTCCGCCGGGGCCACGAACATGCCGCGGCGGGGGTAAACCTCGATGAGCTTGGCCTGTGCGAGGGCGCGGAGGGCTTCGCGGATGGGGGTGCGGCCGAGCCCGAGACGGTCCATCAGCTCGCGCTCGTCGACCAGGCTGCCCGGTGGGAGTTCGAGGGTGACGATCAGTTCACGCAATGCGTAGTAGGCCTGCTCGGACTGCGAGCGGCCGTCAGGCTGAAGGATCTCAACCGGGGAAGTCACAAGAAAGATATATCAATCCCCCCGACCTGTGTATACCCCTATCAACCACTGTTCCACCAAGTGGAAGCCCAGTTCCATCATTGCCCGCCGAGTGCGCTCTGGATTGACGCCGTGGCCCGCCGAGTGCGGACTTGGTGGACGCTCTGGCTCGCCGAGTGCGGACCTGGTTGACGACGCCCGGACCTCACGCCAGAAGGGATCGCCACCGTTCCTCAGCCTTGGTGACACCGCGAAGGGTCCATTCCGGACACTCGGGGTCACTCTGAAGGGACGCCAGGTCGCGCCACAAGACGGCACCCACCTCGTAAGGATCTGGCGTGGGGGATTGGCCAGTGACGTCCGACAGAAACACAACGTTGAGGACGGGCTCACCCGCGTCAGTGACGAAGTACGCGCTCTCGACATAGTGCAACGCCCCCGACAGCACGAGGCCTAGTTCTTCCTTGACCTCACGCCGCGCTGTGAGCTCCAGCAGATCGGCGCATGGCTCCGGGGCTTCGCACGTGCCGCCCGCGAGCGACAAACGTCCAGCGGCATGCTCCTCATGAACCCCGCGCTCGATGAGGATCCATTGGTCGCCGTCGCGCAGCGCCACGTCCACATTGATGGTGAATCGCATGCACTAGAGACTAGGTCCGCACTCGGCGAACCCAAGTGTCAACCAGCTCCGCACTCGGCGAGCCAGGGTGTCAACCAGCCCCGCACTCGACGGGCTTGGAGCGAACCTAGAACTCGGAGGCTGCGGCTTCGGCTGCCTGCTTGGCGCGGTGGCTCTGGATCCAGCTGGCGCCCCACTCGTCGTTGCCGAGCATCAGGTCAGCGCCCTTCACGGCAGTCACGACCTGCGGGGTGCGGGCGTCCATGATCGCGCTGGTGAGCCCCGCGCGCATCGCCATCGGCAGGAACACCGCGTTGAGGGTGTGGCGGTCTGGCATGCCGAACGAGACGTTGGACGCCCCGAGCGTCATGTTCACGCCGATCTCTTCGTGAATCATCCAGATGGCGTCCATCGTGCGAGCGGCGTGCAGTGAGTCGGCGCCGATCGGCATCGCGAGCGGGTCGATGACGATGTTCTCGATCTCGATGCCGTACTTGGTCGTCGCGATGTCAACGAACTTCTTGGTCAGCTCAACGCGGCGCTTCGGGTCGATCGGGATCTCAGTCTCGTCGTTGGGCAGCGCGATGATCGCGGCGTCGTGACGCTTGACCAACGGAAGGATGACCTCCATGCGCTCGTCCTCAACCGTCACCGAGTTCACCAGCGCCTTGCCTTCATAGGCAGCCAACCCGGCTTCGAGTGCCTCAACGACGGACGAGTCGATGCAGATCGGGATATCGGTGAGCGACTGAACGAGCTTGACCGCCTTTGCGAGCAGCTCGGCCTCATCGGTCAGGGGGACGCCCATGTTGACGTCGAGCACCATGGCGCCACCCTCAATCTGGGCGTGCACATCGGTCTCGACGGCGGAAAGGTCACCGGCACGCAGTTGCTCTTGGAACTTCTTACGTCCGGTGGGGTTGATGCGCTCGCCGATGATGCAGAACGGCTGGTCATCTCCGATGATGACCTGCTTGCTCGCCGACCTGAGGACCGTGTGCATGTTGCTCCTTGGTGCTTCTGTGCTTGTGGCAGTTTTGTCGGATGGTGCGGTTGATCTGACCCGTGGATCGGGTTCAGTGCGTGGTCGGCGCTATGGACGCCGAGGGTGGAACGGTGTTTCGAGTGGCCCCTCGTACTCGACGAGTGACAGCTCAGGGTCGGGGTCACCATCGGCCTCGACGGTCTGCCCGTCCCAGCCTGCTGGGTGCTGCCGATCTTTGCCAGTCAGCAAGTTGGTCCAGGACGCGTCGCCCTCGAGCTCGTTGTTCACCGGCGGTCGCAACTCGTGGATGTGCTCGCGCCACGACTTGGGCAGCAGGGGCAAGGTGCGGCTGCGCTCTTCAGCCTTGACCCACACGCAGCGCATCTCGGGCACCACTTCGCAGTGTCCGTTCTCGCGGACGCCGCCGCAGGGGCCGTTGCGCAGAGTCTTGGGACAGGTCATTGGGCACGTCATGCCTGTTGAGTGCAGCACGCATTGGCCGCACATGCGGCAGTCCCAGACCGGACCCTTGATCGCGTGCTCGATGAGCGGAAGCAGTTTTGGCATGGCGATGGCCGTCAGGCGTTGACCAGGCTGCGGCGTTGTTCGATGAGCTCTTTAGCGCGACGGACCGCGGTCGAGGCGTCAGCGGCATACCCATCAGCACCCACCGCGTCGGCGTACTCCTGCGTCACCGGAGCACCACCCACCATCACAATCACCTGATCACGCAACCCAGCCTTCTCCAACGCATTGATGTTCGCCTTGAACATCGGCATCGTCGTCGTCAAAAACGCACTGAACCCCACAATGTCCGGAGAGTGCTCAGTGATCGCAGCCACAAACTTCTCAGGCGCCACCTGCACCCCCAGATCAATCACCTCAAACCCAGCACCCTCCAACATGATGTTCACCAAGTTCTTCCCAATATCGTGAACATCACCCTTCACCGTGCCCATCAAAAACTTGCCAACCGTCGGAGCACCGGTCTGCGCCAACAACGGACGCAACACATCCAACGCCCCCGACATCGCCTTACCAGCGATCAACATCTCCGGCACAAAGAAGTCACCACGCTCAAACCGCGCACCAACCTCCTCCAACGACGGAATCAACGCCTCAAACAACAACGTCTCAGGCGACATCCCCAACTCAAGACCCTGATTCGTCAACTCCAAAACCCTCGGAGCATTACCCACCAACGTCTCATCAAAAAGACCCTTGAGGATCTCTTCCGGGCTCATGCGACACCTACCTTGTGCTTGCGGGGACGTTCTGATGGATCAAGCGATCGCGAGATCGCCTTGGTCTCGGTGATGAGCAGGCGACCGACACCGGCGATGCGGTTTCCGGTGAGGCGCACCGATGGTCCAGTGACAGACACCGCCGCGATGACAGTGCCTTCAGCATCAGTGATGGGAGCTGCGATCGCCACCAACCCGGGCTCGAGCTCGTTGTCGGCGACTGCGAAGCCGCGGCGGCGAACGCCCTCGAGGTCGGCGTCGAGTCGCTCGCGCGTGGTGACCGTGCGGTCGGTGCGCCGCTCAAGTCGACCTCGTGGCATGTGCACCGCGCCGTAGGCGAGAAAGATCTTGCCGAGCGCCGAGCAGTGAAATGGCACGTCGCGTCCGACCCAGTTGACCGCGCCGAGCAGATAGCGCGAGTCGACCTGAGCGATCTGGTCGACGGCGGTCGGCCCGGGCACCGCGAGGTTGACCGTTTCGCCGGTGAGCTCACCGAGGCGAGCCAGGTGAGGGTGGGACAGCCGCAGCAGGGCGTCGGCGCGTCCAGAACCGGCATAGCGAGCGAGAACCGGCCCTGGACGGATGGAGGCGTCGCTGCCGCGACGTACGAGACCGTGCCGCTCGAGACTGGTGAGGATGCGGGACGCCGTGCTCTTGGGCAGCTCAGCAGAGGCAGCCAGCTCGGCGAAGGGCACTGGTCGGTCAGCCTGCAGAACGGTTACCAGCAACGTCGACGCGCGGTCGACAGCCTGCGTTCCTGTGGGTGTGGCCATGACGGTCCTTCGTCGGGTCGAGAGGCTCGGTGGCCTCAGCGACAGCGTGGGGCACTTCTGGGGCGTTGTGATGAACGTCCCACAAGCGGAACATCGTGTTCTAGTATGTGGAACTCGGATTCCACGTTGCGATAGTAGGATCACGAGCCAATACGGTCAAGGCGATCGACCGATAGCCACCCGGAATTTCTGGAGGAAGTCCAAATGTTCGTCAATCGCATGCCGCGATACGAGATCCTCTCCGAGCAGTCCATGAGCGCTCTGGACGCCGGTTGGCGCCGGATCGTGAGCGAGATCGGCATCGAGTTCATGAAGCCCGAGGCCCTCGAGTTGTTCAAGGCGGCCGGCCAACAGGTTGAGGGCGACAACGTCAAGTTCGACCCCGACTGGATCCTCGAGCAGGTGGCGAAGGCGCCTCGCGAGTTCGACATCCAGGCGCGAAACCACGACAACGACGTGCACATCGGCGGAGACCACATGGTCTTCTCGAGCGTGTACGGCCCGCCCTTTGTTCGGGACGGTGACGTGCGCCGCGAAGGGACGTTCGACGACTACCGCAAGTTCGCCAAGCTGGCGCAGAGCTTTGACGCGATGGACAGCGTCGGCGGTGTCGTTGCCGAGCCGAACGACACTCCGCTCGACTCACGTCACCTCGACATGCTCTACGCCACGATGACGTTGACCGACAAGATCTACATGGGCAACGTGGTGACCGGTGGCAACGCCGCTGACACGATCCGCATGAGCGAGATCTTGCTGGGTGGACGCGAAAGCATCGAGCAAACACCGGCGTGCATCTCGCTGATCAACTGCAACAGCCCACTTCGCTGGGACGACCGCATGCTCGACTCGCAGTTCGAGTACTCCGCGGCAAACCAGCCTGTGATCCTCACGCCCTTCCTGCTGATGGGTGCGATGTCACCGGTCACCATCCCGGCGTCCCTCGCTCAGCAGATCGCCGAGGCTCTCAGCGGTATCGCGTTGTCGCAGTTGATCCGTCCGGGTGCGCCTGTTGTCTTTGGATCGTTCTTGTCCAACATCGACATGCAGTCGGGATCACCCCAGTTCGGTACGCCTGAGTCGGCCATCGGCCTGCTCTGCACCGGCCAGATCGCGCGCCACTTCGGGCTGCCGTTCCGTGGCGGCGGTGGCCTCAACTCCTCGCAGGTACCAGATGCTCAGGCTGGCTGGGAGGCGCTCATGACGATGATGCCGACGTTCCTGTCCGGCACGAACTTCGTGATGCACACGGCCGGCTGGCTCGAGGGCGGGCTGGTCTCGTGCTTCGAGAAGTACGCGATGGACGTGCAGGTGCTCGAGATGCTCCAGAAGGAGTTCACCCCGATCGAGTTCACCGAGGACGAGCTGGCGTTCAGTGCACACGAAGAGGTCGGCCATGGCGGTCACTTCCTCGGGGCCATGCACACGATGGAGCGCTTCCGCACCTGCTTCTACCGCCCGTGGTTGTCCTCGTCGGACAACTTCGAACGGTGGACGCGGAACGGCTCGAAGGACACCGCGGCACGCGCTACCGAGATCGTGAACCAGAAGATCGAGGAGTACGAGCAGCCGCCACTCGATGAGTCCATTCGCGAAGAGCTCGAGGACTACGTGATCAAGCGTCGCGCCGAGCTTGGCGACTAGTCGCTCACCACTGAGAGCACTCACAGAAGGAGCCCCGGCCGTGAGGCCGGGGCTCTTTCTTGTCAGTCAGCTCTGAGGAGATCAGCTGCCGCTCGATCCAGGCGTCAACCTTGTCCGGGTTGGCGTCGATCCACTCTTGTGCCGCGTCTGCCGGGTCCATCCCGTCCTTGGCGATCATCAGCGCGACCTCATTCTGGTCCTCGTTGGTCCAGGTGAAGTTCTAGACCAGGTCAGCCGCAGGGCTACCCGATTCCATGAACTCTGCGCTGGCGATCTTGTCGAGGATGTACTCGGGGTAGTCACAGGCCACCGTTGCTGGGTCGGCGTCGCAGCCCTCTTCGTACTTCGGCAGGTCGACCTTGACGAGCGGAACCTCGGACAGGAACCACTGCGGCTCGTAGAAGTAGCCGATCACGCACTCCTGGTTCTCCTCAGCCTGCACGGAAGGCCTGGATCAATGCCGCCTCACTACCGGCGTAGACGACTTCGAAGTCGAGGTCGAGGTTCTCGATCAGTGCTTCGTCGTTGGTCACGAAGGACGGGTCTCCATCGAGCAACTGACCCTTGTCGCCGGACTCGGCTGTCGCGAAGTCGTCGGCGTAGTCGTTGAGGTTCTCCCAGTTCGTAGACGTCTGGGCTCGGCTTCGGCCAGCCACGGTGGTACGTACCAACCGATGATGCCGATGTTGCCGTTCGGGCCAACTTCGACGGCCGTTCCCTGCTTCTCGATGTACTTCTTCTTGAGGTCGTCGTGACCCCAGTTCTCGATCACGACGTCAACTTCACCGGTACCGAAGCCTTGCCAGGCGATCTCTTCCTTGAGGTCCTTGTACTCGACGTTGCATCCGAGTTCCTGAGCTGGCGACCTCGCCAACGACGTAGGCGGAGGCCTCGTAGCCGACCCAGGGGTTGATCGCCATGTTGAAGTCGCCGCAGTCCTCGCCGGCGGCACTGCCGCCGTCGTCGCCACTGTCATCGATGTCACCGCCACCACAGGCGGCCGAGGACCAGGCTTCGACCGCAACGCAAGGGCCGCTACGCGTCCGGCCCGTCTCTTTGTTACTCGCACTCTTTACTCCTTCTGTCGGGCCGCAGGTTGCGGCGTCGAGGTCATGCAGTGTCTCGGCGCGGCCGTACCGAGCGGCGGTGTGACCGTGATGCGGTCGAGCATGATGCCCAGCGCGGTGATGGCGATGCCAGCGGCCAGGCCCTTGCCGAAGTCCTCACGCTGAGAGAACCCGTTGATGACGAGGAAACCCAAGCCCGCCACCGCCGACCAGTCCGCCGATGACGACCATGGAGAGTACGAAGAGCAGTCCCTGGTTCGCGGCCAGCACAATCGAGCCCTTGCGACATTGGCAGCTGCACCTTGCCGATCATCTGCCAGCGACTCGATCCCAGCGGACTGTGCAGCTTCGACGGTGGTTGGCGATACACCACGGATGCCGTCGGCAGCGATCTTGATGGCGACTGGTGCGGCGTAGAGCGACGGCCGCGACGATCGCCAAGAACCGACCAACCGGGAAGAGCGCCAAGGGCAGGGACGAGATAGACCAAAGGCGGCATGGTCTGGAGGCCAGTCGAGGAACGGACGGACGATCGCGTCAACTCTGCGGCTTCGTCCCATCCAGACTCCGATGAGGACCCCGATCACCATCACCATGACCGTCGCGACCAGCGTCATGGCGAGGGTCACCATCGAGGCTTCCCAGAGCCCGACTCCGAAGATCAGGCACAGGCAGATGGCCGTGGGGAACAGGCTCCGCCTGACCCGAGAAGGGAGGCTGCCACCAGCAGGAGGACACAGCACCCCAGTAGAGGACCCACGAGATGTCTGGCGTATTGGCTGCCCAGTAGCCAGCTGCCAGAACCGCGAGGGCGGCTGCGCCGCAGCCCGCGACGACCTTGTTGAGCGCGCCGCGACCCACTCCGCCCAGCGTGGCCGCAACCATCAAGATCATGGCCGCTACCAGCCACCACGGTGCGTTCGCGAGGAGGTCGTCGAGTGGGTTGAGGAACCACTCGGTCACCGTGTCACTGATCCACTTGGTGATCGAACCGAAGGTGTCGACGAAGCTCGCCACCCAGTCGTTCACCTGACCGGCGATTTCGGTACCCAGATCCCAGTCTCGGGGAACTATGTTCCATCGGAGTTATGAGTTGGAGATGTAGACGATGACCGCCGTAACGCCACCTGTGACACCCAAGATGAGTTTGCGACGCTTGTTGCCGTCTTCAGTGGACGTGCCCCGCGCCTCCGATCGTTCGCTGGCCGCGACAGTCCTGCGGTCGAGCATGATGGCCATAAGCACGATGCACAGCCCAGCCACGAACGCGACACCGACGTTCAAGCGTCTGCAGGGCTCGAACAATGGGGACACCAAGGCCCGGACCACCGATGAGCGCGGCGATGACCGCCATCGACAGGGCCGCCATGGTGGTCTGGTTGAGCCCGACAAGGATCGTGCGACGAGCCATCGGCAACTGCACCTTGGTGAGCTGCTGGTTCTGGGTCGACCCGAGCGACTTCGGTCGCCTCCATCGTGGTCGGCGAGACCGAGCGCAGGCCGTGCGCCGAGATTCGCACCAGCGGTGGTAGGGCGTAGATCAGTGTCGTGACGACAGCGGCCGCCGGACCGATGCCGAAGAACAGCGCCAACGGCGCCAGGTAAGCGAACGACGGCATCGTCTGCATGACGTCGAGGACGGGGGTGAGCGCTGCCGTGACGGCCTTGCTCCGGCTCATCCAGATGCCGAGCGGGATGCCGATCAAGATGCAGACCGCCACCGAGACGCCGGTGATGATCAGCGTGTCGACGGTGTCTTCCCAGTACCCCAACGTGCCGCACAGACACGAGGCCGCCAGCGACGAGCAGGGCGCTTCGAACACCAGCGATGGCTAGCGCCACCCACGTCGATATGGCGACGAGACCTGAGCCAGCCGATCACTGGGAACCGGGCGTCCGTAGGCGGGCTCAGACGAACAGCTTCTGCAAGAACTCGACGATCCAGTCGAAGGTGTTGCTGATCCACTCGAACGGGATGAAGAGGGCGCTGTCTCTGAACTTGGCCTCATCGACCCAGTCGCGAATTGAGTTGAACCAATCGTGGAACCCGTTCAGCTCCGAGGTAGGAAGTTCAAGGGTCCACTTGCTCGTGAAGATGAAGTACCCAATGAGCCACACGGCGAAGACGCCAAGAAGCAGCCACCATCGACTGATCTGGCCGCGCTCTGGGTCGCGATGCTCCTGTGGCGTTTCCGGGTGCTCGATCTCGGCGAGCTGAATCGCCACGGCTAGTTCTCCTCGGCCACGATCACCCGCAGGATGTCGTCCTGATCCACGACACCCAGCAGTTGGCCGTTGTCGACAACGCGAACCGGGTCGGCGGAGTCGATGACGCGACGCGCTGCGTCACGCACGACCGTTGACGGCGCCATCTCTGGGCCAGTCAATGGCTCGTCCGGCCGAGGCTGGCGCATGACCCAACTCAGCGTGAGGACGTGCGAACGGGGAACCTCGCTCACGAAGTCGCGCACGTAGTCGTCAGCGGGAGCGCCCACCACCTCTGCAGGCGTACCCATCTGGACGAGGGCGCCGTCGCGCATGATCAGAATGCGGTCGCCGAGCTTCAGCGCTTCTTGCAGGTCGTGGGTGATGAAGACCATCGTCTTGCCGACCTCGTGGTGCAGCCGGATGACCTCGTTCTGCATGTCGCGGCGAATCAGCGGGTCGAGTGCTGAGAACGGCTCATCGAAGAACATCACTGAGGGGTCGACTGCCAGCGCACGCGCGAGACCAACGCGCTGCTGCATGCCGCCAGATAGCTGGTCGGGGTAAGCGTTCTCGTTGCCGGACAACCCGACCAGGTCGACCAGTTCTTGGGCCTTCGCCCGTCGATCAGACTTGCCTTCACCGCGAATCTCGAGGCCGTACGCCACGTTGTCGATCACCTTGCGGTGTGGCAGCAGACCGAAGTGCTGGAACACCATCGACACGTGCCGACGACGCACCTCGCGCAGGCGGGTGTCGGACATCTGAACGACGTCCTCACCGTCGATCTTGACGCTGCCAGCAGTGGGCTCGATGAGGCGGGTGAGACACCTGACGAGCGTCGACTTTCCAGACCCCGATAGGCCCATGACGACGAAGACTTCACCCGGCGCAACGTCGAAGCTGACGTCGCGAACGGCGGCGGTGCAGCCGGTCTGCGCGAGTAGCTCTGCGCGCGAAAGGTCTGCCAGCGGGGTGCCCACCACCTTGTCGGCTCGGGGGCCGAACACCTTCCAGAGGTCTCTTACGGACAGCGCTGGGTCGCCCGTCGTGGACGCCGTCGCATCAGGCTTGTCAACTGACTCAGCTGACTCGACTGGAAGGGTCATGAGGCAGCTCCCTCGTGATTGCGTGGATCCCCCGGTGGATACAGCGGAGTGCCTTCGCGGTAGCGATAGAACGGCGCGTCTGACGGTGCAAGCGGTGTGTTGCCAGCGATCAGGTCGGCGGCCTTCTCAGCGAGCATCATGACGGGTGCATAGATGTTGCCGTTGGTGACATACGGGAACGAGCTCGCGTCAACAACGCGCAGGCCCTCGGTGTCGTAGACGCTCATGGTCGTGGGGTCGAGCACCGCGTCGTCGCCAACGCCCATCTTTGCCGTGCACGAAGGGTGCAGCGCGGTTTCGGCATCGTTGCGGACCCACTCGAGAATCTCGTCTTCGGACTCGACGCTTGGGCCGGGTGAGAGCTCGCCGTCGTTGAACGGCTCGAACGCGGCCTGCGTCAGAATCTTGCGGGCGGTTTGCACAGCTTCCACCCACTCGCGGCGGTCTTGGTCGGTCGACAGGTAGTTGAACACCATCGACGGGTGTTCCATCGGGTCGGTCGACTTGATCTTTATCGAGCCTCGAGCATCGGAGTACATCGGGCCGATATGCACCTGGTAGCCGTGGCCTTTGGTCGGCGACGTGCCGTCGTAGCGGATCGCGATCGGCAGGAAGTGGAACATCAGGTTGGGGTAGTCGACGTCGTCGTTGCTTCGACAGAAGCCCCCACCCTCGAAGTGGTTCGTGGCGCCGACGCCGGAGCGCGCGAACATCCACTGTGCCCCGATGAACGGTCGCTTCCACATCGCCAGCCCTGGTGCGATCGACACGGGTTGCTTACTCGAGTACTGGATGTAGACCTCGAGGTGATCCTGCAGGTTGGCGCCGACCCCTGGCAGGTCCGCAACGACGTCGATGCCGAGGGAGCGGAGATGTTCGGCGTCGCCAACACCAGACAGTTGCATCAACTGCGGGGTGTTGATGGCCCCACCACACAAGATGACCTCGCCTGCGTCCACCGAGCGCTGCAGCTTCCCGGCCCGCACGTAGTCGACGCCGACAGCTCGCTTTCCGTCAAACCTCACCTTGGTGGCGTGCGCGAGCGTTTCGATCGTCAAGTTCTTGCGGTTCTTGACCGGGTGCAGATAGGCGCGAGCTGCGCTCAGTCGGCGTCCACGGTGGATGTTGCGGTCGAACTTCGCGAACCCCTCTTGCCGGTAGCCGTTGACGTCGTCGGTCAGGGGGAACCCGGCTTGCTGGGCGGCCTCGAAGAACGCGCCGAACAAGGGGTTTGTCGCAGGTCCGCGCTCGAGGACGAGTGGGCCGCTACCCCCACGCCACTGGTCGGCGCCGGCAAGGCAAGTCTCCATGCGCTTGAAGTACGGGAAGGCAGTGCGCGTAGTCCCAGGACTCCATGCCCTTGTCGGCACCCCAACGCTCGTAGTCCATGGGGTTGCCGCGCTGGAAGATCATGCCGTTGATGCTGCTCGACCCACCGAGCACCTTGCCGCGCGCGTGAAAGATGCGGCGGTCGTTCATGTACGGCTCTGGATCAGTCTCGTAGCGCCAGTCGTAGAGGCGGCTGCCGATCGGGAATGGCAACGCGGCTGGCATGTGAATGAACGGGTCGAAGATGAAGTCAGATCGACCCGCCTCAAGGACCAGCACCGAGGTGTTTGGGTCGGTGCTCAACCTGTTGGCAATCGCCGACCCCGCTGACCCTCCACCGACGATGACGATGTCGTACCTGTCAACGCTCATCAGCGTTCCACCTCATCGCGTGCGTCAGGGCGTCCGATCAAGATGTGCCGCCGAACCACTCCGTGGCGGCGGGAGAAAGGTTGCGCCAGATGTGTTTGGTCTCGCGGTACTCCGCCAGACCGTGGTGTCCGAGCTCGCGTCCGAACCCGGACTGCTTGTATCCGCCCCACTCTGCCTGCGGCACATAGGGGTGATAGTCGTTGATCCACACCGTTCCCGCTCGCAGACCGGACGCCACGCGCTCGGCTTTGGCTTCATCGCTGGTCCAAACCGCGCCAGCGAGCCCGTAGTTCGTGTCGTTCGCGAGACGGAGCGCTTCCTCTTCTGAGCTGAACGTTTCGACGGTGAGCACCGGTCCGAACGACTCATCGCGAACGACCAGCATGTCTGGTGTGCAGCTGTCGAGGATGGTTGGCGTGAAGAAGTAGCCATCAGCCAGTGCGGGGTCGTCTGGCTGCTTGCCGCCGCACCGCAGGACCGCACCTTCGGAGACACCGGCCGCAACGTAGGCGGCCACCTTGTCGCGGTGGGCGGCGGAGATCAGCGGCCCGGTCTCGGCGCTGCTGTCGAACGGCCCACCCATGCGAATGGCGCTTGCCCGTTCGACCAAAGCGTCGACGAACTCGTCGTGGATCGACTCTTCGACGAGCAGCCTGGCGCCGGCGGAGCAGACCTGCCCTGAGTGCAGGAACACAGCGGTCAAGGCGTTGTCGACGGCAGCATCGCGATCAGCGTCAGCGAACACGATGTTGGGGTTCTTGCCCCCGAGCTCGAGTGCGACCTTCTTCACGGTGTCCGCCGCGCTCTTCATGATGATTCGCCCAGTGACGAGCCCGCCCGTGAACGACACGAGGTCGACATCTGGGTGCGTTGAGAGCAAGGCACCGACGTTCGGGCCGGTGCCGAGGACGAGATTGCCGGCACCAGCCGGAAGGCCGGCCTCGTGCAACTCACGAAGCAACAGGATTGCCGTCGATGGAGTCAGCTCGCTGGGTTTGAGCACGAAGGTGTTACCTGCTGCTAGCGCCGGGGCCACCTTCCACGAGGTCTGCAGCAGCGGGTAGTTCCACGGAGTGATCAGGCCGCAGACGCCGACGGGTTCGTTGACGACTCGGCTGCTGATGTCTGTTCGGTCGATGTCGACCGTGCGGGTCTCTTCTTCGGTCGCGAGCTTGGCGTAGTAGCGAAACACCGCGGTGACGTCGTCAATGTCGTACTCGGCTTCGACCATGCGCTTGCCGGTGTCGAGCGCCTCTGCGCGGGCGAACTCGTCGCGATGCCGCTCAAGGGCGTCGGCTACCCGGTCCAGCAGGGCACCGCGCTCGGCGGCGCTGCTTGTCCGCCACGGACCCGTGTCGAAGGCGCGTCGCGCGGCCGCGATCGCCGCCTCGGTGTCGGCACTCGTGCCCTCGTCAACCGTCGCGACCAGGGTGGAATCGGCCGGACAGCGAATCTCACGAGTGTGACCTTCACGTGCGCTCGTCCACGTACCGTCGATAAAGAAGTCAGGCACGCCGCTCCTCTCCGTCGCGGGTGCCCCTCACCCTGCTGCCGGGGTGACACTCCGTCAAGGGATTGTTGCGTTGCCGTGACGTTGGTTTCACACAGAGCGACCAAGGCGACGGAGTGTGACCGAAGCAGGATCAACCCGGAGATGACCTAGGTGGATCCGAGCGCCTCGCGAATAGTGAGCAACTTCGACTGCGCCTCTGCGAGCTCGGCGGCCGGAACCGAGCCGGCTACAACACCGCATCCAGCGAACATTCGCAGGGATCGAGGGTCCTCGCGGTCGATCTGCGCGCAGCGCAGCGCGATCCCGAAGGCGCCATCGCCACGTGAGTCGATCCAGCCGACCGGGCCGGCATATCGCCCTCGGTCGATGCCTTCGAGCTCACGGATCACCGAGCGGGCCTGCCCTGTCGGCGTGCCACAGACCGCGGCCGTGGGGTGCAGGGCGGCGGCGAGGTCGAGGGCCGACTCACCGTTCGCCAGACGCCCGGTGACGTCGGTTTGAAGATGCTGGACATTGGCGAGGCGCACCACCTCGGGAGCCCGCGGGACGACCAGGTCTGAACAGAAGGGCCCCAGCGCCTCGGCCACCGACCGCACGGCCAGATCATGCTCGACCCGGTCCTTATCGGACGCCAGCAAATCAGCTGCGTGCTTAGCGTCAACGACCGCATCGGCGCTGCGGGTCGTTGTGCCCGCCAGCACCCGCGACACCACGTGGTCGCCTGTCCGCCGGACCAGGAGCTCTGGCGTCGAGCCGACCAGGCCATCGACAGAGAAGGTCCAACAGCTGGGATACCTGGCAGACAGGTGCTGTAGCAAGGCCCGTGGGTCGATCGGTCTCTCCGCAGTCGCGACGAGGTCGAGTGCCAAGACCACCTTGGCCAACTGCTCGTTCAGCTCGATGCGACGCACCGCCTCGGCGATAGCGGCTTCGTACTTCGCTGAGGTGACGAAGCCATCGCTGTACCGAACCTGTCCGGGGTAGCTGATCGGCGCTTGCGGGGCAGGTCGCGACTGAGAGCCGGGCGCAAGCAGCGGAGAAACATCAACCTTGCCAACCGTGGTGAGCCAGGACGCACCGTCGCGGCGTCCGACAACGACCTCGGGAACGATGACGACGGATGCCTCTGGCCCATCGTCGAAGGTGAAGGACGCGAAGGCCAGAGCCCCCGACCCAGGAACACCGACTTGGTCGTCGATCTCGGTGTTCGCCAAGACCTGCGCCCACCACTGAGCGGCGGCAGCGAACCGATCAGGGCCGGAGACAATGAACCGCGCCGCCTCGCCCCACGCCGCGAAACCATCAGTGCCGCGGGTCCAGGTGACCAGTCCCTCTCGGGGTAGCACGTCAATGAGCCGCCCGGGATCGGCTATCGGCACCGACCGAACCGGCGCAATGCCAGAAGTGTGTGGCGAACCCAGCGCAGAACGGGTGTCGGCTGTGGTGCTCACAAGCCATCAGCCTAAGCCCGGAGCGGGCAGTCAGCGCGCCCACCGGGCCCCGGCTGGTGTGTGGGAGCCCGGCGAACTCGTGCAGACTCAGCCTGTGACGCGCGCCGACCTCGACAAGCAGCCACTAGACGTGGCCCGAATGTTCGACGACGTCGCCTCTCGCTACGACCTCACCAACGATGTGCTCTCTCTGGGCCAGGACCGGCGCTGGAGGCGGGCGGTCGTGGACGCCGTCGCTCCGTCGGCGGGCGAGCGGATCCTGGATCTGGCCGCTGGCACTGGCACATCGTCGTTGCCGTTCGACGAGCGTGGTGCCTACGTGGTCCCCTGCGACTTCTCGTGGGGAATGCTGGCGGTGGGCAAGCAGCGGCGGCCCACACTCGGGTTCGTGGCTGGCGACGCCATGCGACTGCCCTTTGCTGACGACGCTTTCGATGCCGTCACCATCTCGTTCGGGCTACGCAACGTCCATGACTCAGAGCTGGCGCTCGCTGAGATGCTTCGGGTGACCCGCCCAGGGGGGCGGCTCGTGATTTGCGAGTTCAGTCATCCGACCTGGGAGCCGTTTCGCCGGGTCTACTCCGAGTACCTGATGCGCGCCCTGCCCTCGGTCGCTCGCACGGTGTCGAGCAACCCGGACGCGTACGTCTACCTCGCTGAGTCGATCCGGCAGTGGCCAGACCAGCGCCGCTTGGCAGCTTTGATCCAGCGCGCCGGCTGGGGTCAGGTCGCGTGGCGAGACCTCAGCGGCGGCATCGTCGCGCTGCACCGAGCCACAGCACCCTAGGTACCTGCGCGACGTCAGTACGCCGCGCGAAGGGTGCGAACCGCGGCAGCCACGACGTCGCGATCGCTCCACGACACAAGATCGCGTGCGGCATCGCCGACCGTGAAGCCCATCAGCGTGGGAGCGCCGACCACTGGCGAGACGTCGTACCAGTCCAGAAAACGATCGCGCGGTGTGCCAGCCAGCCCCACCACGTGTGCTCCGACATCCCAGAACTTGCGATCAAATCGCAGGACGACCTTCTCCATGGCCCCTGAACCCATGAGGTCGATGGCTGCCTGCACCGCGCTCGGCAGCCCTGGGCGAAAGGTCAAGAATCCGCTGCGGATCACCGCGAGGGGGAGCGCAAGCACCACACCATCCGCCTCGAGCGGCCCGCGTTCGGTTCCGAGCCGCACGCGTCGCTGACGCCAGTCGACGCTGTGCACGGCTCGCCCAAGCCGCAGGTCGAGTCCGCCTGCCAGCTGGCGAGGTAGTCGGTCGTAGCCGTTGACCACCATCGCCTCGCCGCCGCGGACCCACCGCCCCTGATCGAACCACGCGAGATCGAGATGCTCGGCGTCGTCGGCGTACTCGTGCTCGATCTCCCAGCCCAGCACAAACTCCTCAACTGCGTCTCTCGGGAAATTGCGAAGCGTCAGGGCCTCCGCCAGAGACGTTCCGGCCTCGAAATCTGGACGTCTGGCGTCGCGAATAATCGACCACATCCGGTCGAAAGCACGGTCAAGCTCCCTGGCGGCCACCCGGCGTCCGTTCGAGCGTCGGACGACCGCGGTGCCCCACTTGGTCCGGTGAAGGTCGCACCCGGCATCGCGCAGGAGCCCTTTGATCGGGTTGTTGCGTAAGCCGTGGAGCCACGATGCGCCGAGCTCGACTGGGCGGTTCCATGATCGGTCGGTACGGACGCGTCCGCCGATCCGGTCGCGGGCCTCGACCACCACAACGCGGTGGCCGGCGGCCTCCAAGCGGCGAGCGGCCGCCAAGCCAGCGACACCCGCGCCGACGACCACCAGGTCGGAGCGGCGACCCAACCGGCGGTCGAGCCGACGTGCTGCCTCTTTGCCGGACTGATACGCACCATGAACTGTGCCCGGATAGGGCAGGTTCACCCCTTCACCGGCGAAGACGATGCGATCGGAGATCACCGAGTAGGTGAGTTCGGCCCGAGTCGCGCGGCTGGCGCCGACGGCCAGCGTGGCGTACGAGCCCCGGGCCCACCGGTCGCTCCACCATCTCGTGACCAGGGCTGCCCTTGGGGTGGGAACAGTCGTGGCGGCAGAGACCTCGGCGAGCGGCAGCATCGCCCCAGCGGCCAGGGCGGCTCCTGCCCCCAGGACCGCCCGACGCCCCCACTCAGGGGGCCTGTTCTGTTCGGTATTCGCTTGGTCGGCCACTCTTCGTCCTGTCTGCCCCTGTTATTGCTCGTCAACTGCCCCGTCAACTGCATTGTCGGTTTCCAGGGCGGGCGAATAGACTGCTGACCTGCTCGTGAATGCTTTCACAAAGTCTCGTGAAGTCCCTGTGAGGCTCCCAGACCAGTCAGCCGTTCATGTCGACGAGGAATCGTGTCGAGATCATCAGCCGCCCGCTCCGCCGACGTCATTGTCGTCGGCGCTGGCCCAGCGGGCGCAACGACTGCGTACCACCTGGCCCAGGCGGGCCTTGAGGTTCTGCTGCTCGAAAAGACTGCGTTCCCGCGTGAAAAGGTCTGCGGCGACGGCCTCACGCCACGAGCGGTCAAGCAACTGCTGGCCATGGGGATCGAGCCAGACGCCGCTGATGGCTGGATTCGCAACCATGGCCTGAGGATCATCGGCGGGGGGATGCGCCTTGAGTTGCCATGGCCCGATCTCGCGACCTTCCCCGACTATGGCCTCGTCCGCACCCGGGAAGACTTCGATGAGATCCTCGCCCGCCAGGCGCAGAAGGCGGGGGCCCGACTGCACGAACGCACGACCGTGACCGGTCCAGTGCTCGACAGCCTTGGTCGCATCACTGGCGTCACCGCTCGCACGGCCGACCCTGACGCAGGGCCCGGAGAGCGGGGCGACGAGGTCGAGTTCAACGCTCCACTGGTGGTCGCCGCAGATGGCAACTCGACGCGGCTATCGCTGGCCATGGGGCTGCGTAAGCGTGACGACCGGCCCATGGGAGTCGCAGTTCGTACCTACTACACCAGCCCCCGTCACGACGACGACTGGCTCGAGTCGTGGCTTGAGCTCTGGGACGGCGACCGCCTGCTCCCCGGCTATGGCTGGATCTTCGGAGTCGGCGACGGCCGAGTCAACGCCGGGCTCGGAATCCTCAACTCCTCGAAGGCCTTCCAGAGCGTCGATTACCGCGACCTGCTGCGGCGATGGCTCGATACCACCCCTGAAGAGTGGGGATTTCGGGAGGAGAACCGTACGCAATCGATCCGCGGCGCGGCCCTGCCGATGGGGTTCAACCGGACGCCGCACTACACCCGCGGACTCCTTCTGGTCGGTGACGCCGGCGGCATGGTCAACCCCTTCAACGGCGAAGGCATCGCGTATGCCATGGAGTCGGCCGCCATGGCGGCCGAGACGATCGTTCAAGCCCAGGGAAGACCGACGTCCGACGCTCGTGAGCGCGCGCTTCATGGCTATCCGTCGGCGTTGCAGGACGCCTACGGCGGCTACTACACGCTGGGTCGCGTGTTCGTGAAGCTGATCGGTAACCCCAACGTCATGAAGTTGGCCACTCGGCATGGGCTGCCGCACCCCACGTTGATGCGCTTCACCCTGAAACTGCTGGCCAACCTCACAGATCCTCGCGATGGGGACGCCATGGACAAGGTCATCAATGCCCTGACGAAAGTGGCTCCGGCAGCGTGAGCTTCCTACCCGAGAACCCCGCGCACCCCAGAGGTGTGGATGGCGTGAGCGGTCTTAGGATGAACGGCGGTCCGCGGCCTTCTGCTCGGACTGTCGCAGGACGCGAAGGGAGCGGCCGGCAGTGAATCCGATCGTTCCCATCCTTTTCCTCGCCGCCCTGGCCTTCGGCTTCGCTGCTTTCTCGATCGTTGCCGGTGCCGTTTCTGGTCCGCGCCGCTACAACCGCGTCAAGTTGGACGCGTACGAGTGCGGGATCGATCCGACTCCTCAGCCCATCGGCGGCGGTCGGTTCCCGGTCAAGTACTACTTGACCGCGATGCTGTTCATCCTCTTCGACATTGAAATCGTCTTTCTCTATCCGTGGGCAGTGCTGTTCGATCAGCTAGCGATCTTTGGTCTGATCGAGATGCTCCTGTTCATCGCCACTCTGGCCGTTGCCTACGCCTACGTCTGGCGACGCGGAGGCCTCGAATGGGACTAGCCGACACCCGCCAGCTCTGGAGGTTCCGTCATGGGTCTTGAGGAACAACTCCCCAGTGGGTTCATGCTCACCACCGTCGAGAAGTTCGCTGGCTGGGCGCGGTCGTCCTCGCTGTGGCCGGCAACGTTCGGTCTCGCGTGCTGTGCCATCGAAATGATGGCGACCGGCGCCGGTCGCTATGACTTGGCTCGCTTCGGCATGGAGGTCTTCCGTGCCTCGCCGAGGCAGGCAGACCTGATGATTGTCGCCGGTCGGGTGAGCCAGAAGATGGCCCCGGTGCTGCGTCAGATTCACGACCAGATGGTCGAGCCGAAGTGGGTCATCTCGATGGGTGCCTGCGCGTCAAGCGGTGGCATGTTCAACAACTACGCAGTTGTGCAAGGTGTCGACCACATTGTGCCCGTCGACATCTACTTGCCTGGTTGCCCACCGCGACCAGAGCAGCTGATGGACGCGATCCTCAAGCTGCACGAGCAGATCAAGGACGAGAAGCTCGGCGCCCAGAGGGTGCAGTGGCAACGTGAGCTTGAGGCGTCCGCGCTTCAGGCCGTGCCGACAAGTGACATGCGCGGGTTGCTGCGATGAGCGAGAACGACAGGCCGCACCAGGACGCCGGCCCCGAGATCGTTCCGGCTGGGACGCCGACGATCGATGTAGTGGACGTGCGTGCTGGCATGTTCGGCGCTCACGATGGCGGAGACACCACGGGGTTCGGCGGCCTTGTGCAGACGGTGGCGATCGCGCCAGCTGCGGCTCGGCCGTTTGGCGGCTGGTTCGACGACATGGCTGATGCCCTCGAACGTGCTTACCCCGAGTTCGCAGACGCGATCGAGAAGGTCGTCATCGAGCACGGTGAGCTGACACTCCACATCCGTCGCGACCGACTCGTCGACGTCGCTCAGGTTCTTCGCGATGACGCCGACTTGCGCTTTGAGATGTGCCTCGGTGTCAGCGGTGTCCATTGGCCAGGTGACGCCGGGCGTGAGTTGCATGCGGTGTATCCGTTGCTGTCGCTCACGCACAACCGTCGGATCAAGCTCGAGGTGGCGTGCCCCGACGCCGACCCACACATTCCGTCGCTCTACTCGGTGTATCCCACCAACGACTGGCACGAGCGCGAGACGTACGACTTCTTCGGCATCATCTTCGACGGCCATCCCTCGCTATCGCGCATCGAGATGCCTGACGACTGGCCAGGTCACCCGCAGCGCAAGGACTACGCACTCGGTGGCATCCCGGTTGAGTACAAGGGCGCCGAGATCCCACCGCCTGACGAGCGGAGGCGATACGCATGACCGCCGGTCCATACGAGACGAGCGCCGCTGGGGCGACTGCGACCGACGAAGCGTCGGCCGACCCCTATGCGCAATCACGCCAGACGACTGAGGGCCGCGTCTATACCGTCAGCGGCGGCGACTGGGACACCTTTGCGGCAGAGGCGGCCGAGCTCGCAGATGGTTCTCTCGTCGTCAACATGGGCCCGCAGCACCCGTCGACACATGGTGTCTTGCGGCTGATCTTGCAGCTCGAAGGCGAAACCGTCACCGATACGCGCTGCGGGATTGGCTATCTACACACGGGCATCGAGAAGAACCTCGAGTTCCGCACGTGGACGCAGGGCGTCACGTTTGTGACTCGCATGGACTACCTCTCGCCCTTCTACAACGAGACCGCGTACTGCATGGGCGTCGAGCGACTCCTCGGAATCGCCGACGAGGTGCCCGAGCGCGCTCGCCTGATTCGCATCCTGATGATGGAGCTCAACCGCATCTCCTCGCACCTGGTGTGCATCGCGACAGGCGGCATGGAGATTGGCGCGCTGACTGTGATGACCATCGGGTTCCGCGAGCGAGAGTTGGTGCTCGATCTCTTCGAGCTCATCACTGGCCTGCGCTTGAACCACGCCTACGTCCGCCCAGGTGGAGTGGCCAACGACTTGCCGGCTGATGGCATTGAGAAGGTCCGCGACTTCCACACCTTGATGAGTAAGCGAGTTCACGACTACGTCAAGCTGTGCAACGAGAACCCGATCTTCAAGGCTCGCCTGGTCGACGTCGGCTATCTCGACTTGGCCGGGTGCATGGCGTTGGGCGTTACCGGGCCGATCCTCCGCTCCACCGGGCTGCCATGGGATCTTCGCAAGACTGAGCCTTACCTCGGCTACGACGAATTCGACTTCGAGGTGGCCACCTGGGACACCTGTGATGCGTACGGTCGCTTCCGGATTCGACTCGAAGAGATGGTTCAGTCGCTGCGCATCATCGATCAGGTCATTGACCGCCTCGACGATGCCCGGCCAGGCCCTGTGATGGTCGATGACCCCAAGATCGCATGGCCCGCGCAACTGTCGATCGGCAACGACGGCCAGGGAAACAGTCGCGCTCACATCAACAAGATCATGAACGAATCGATGGAAGCGTTGATCCACCACTTCAAGCTGGTCACCGAGGGGTTCACCGTTCCGGCTGGCCAGGTTTACACGGCAGTTGAGTCGCCCCGCGGTGAACTAGGAGTGGTCATGGCGAGCGACGGAGGTACTCGGCCGTACCGGGTGCACTTCCGAGACCCGTCATTCACGAACCTTCAGGCAGTGGGAGCGATGTGCGCTGGCGCTCAGATCGCCGACGTGATCGCTGCCGTTGCCTCGATCGATCCCGTCATGGGCGGCGTAGACCGCTAACGCCCCCTCACGAAACTAAGGACACAGGACACGATGGCCATCACCGAGACCACCAGAGCGCAGATGCGCGAAGTGCTTGAGCGATACCCGCGCAAGCGCTCCGCGTTGATGCCTCTGTTGCATCTCGTGCAGGCCGACGAAGGCCAGATCACACCAGATGGCCTCGCCCTGGTGGCAGAACTCGTTGACCTCACCGAAGCTGAAGTCACAGCTGTCGCCACCTTCTACACGATGTACCTCAAGCGCCAGAGTGGTCAGGTGCGGGTCGGTGTCTGCATCAACTCACTGTGCGCCCTGCTCGGCGGCGATGCGATCTGGGATGCGCTGGTTGACCATTGCGGCGTCGGTCACAACCAGACCACTGATGACGGTGCCGTCACCCTCGAGCGCATCGAGTGTCAGGCTGCCTGCACCCACGCGCCGGTAATGACCGCCAACTGGGAGTTCCTCGATGACATGACTGTCGAGAAGGCCAAGCAGGTTGTTGACGATGTGAGAGCCGGGCGTCCTGTCACGAGCACTCGCGGTCCTGTCGTCCGTTCGTTCGGTGAAGCCGAGCGCACCATCGCTGGTATCGACGACGGCCTCACCGCCGAGGGCGATCACCGCGACGACCAGATGCTCGCGGGGCTGCGGCTCGCACAGGCGAACGGTGATGCCGACGCTGCAGCCAGTGCACAGGCGACGAGAGGGGGTCGCTGATGCCACTGACTCCTGTTCTGTCCGCTCACTGGGACGAGGCCGACTCATTCACGATCGAGGGCTACCGCCGACACGGCGGCTACACCGCACTCGGCGCTGCGCTGGGTAGGCAGCCCGACGACATCATCCAGCTCGTCAAAGACTCCGGCCTACGAGGACGCGGCGGTGCGGGCTTTCCGACTGGCATGAAGTGGGGCTTCGTACCGCAAGGTGACAACAAGCCGCACTATCTGGTCGTCAACGCAGACGAGTCCGAGCCAGGTGCGTGCAAAGACGTTCCCCTCATGCTCGCGAACCCGCACTCGCTGGTCGAAGGTGTGGTGATTGCTTCGTATGCGATCCGTGCGGGGCACGCGTTCATTTACATTCGCGGCGAAGTGCCGCACGCCATCCGCAGAGTCTCAGCCGCCGTGCGTGAGGCCTACGCTGCGGGTTTCCTCGGAAAGAACATCCAAGGGTCGGGTTACGACCTCGAGGTCACGGTCCATTCCGGGGCGGGCGCGTACATCTGCGGTGAAGAAACCGCATTGCTCGATTCGCTCGAGGGCTATCGAGGGCAGCCCCGTCTCAAACCCCCATTTCCTGCCGTCGCTGGTCTTTATGCGTCGCCGACTGTGGTCAACAACGTTGAGACGATCGCCAGCGTCCCGTACATCGTGAACAACGGTGCAGAGTGGTACACGTCCTACGGCAGCGAGAAGTCTCCGGGAGTCAAGCTATTCGCGGTCTCGGGCCATGTGCAGCGCCCGGGCATCTACGAAGCCCCCATGGGCACCACGATGCGTGAGCTGTTGGAGTGGTCTGGTGGCATGCGCCAAGGGCACCGTCTGAAGTTCTGGGTGCCCGGAGGCTCGAGCGTTCCGCTACTCACTGAAGAGCATCTCGACGTGCCCTACACGTACGAGGACATCGCCGCGGCCGGCTCGATGCTCGGCACTGGAACACCCATGGTGTTCGACGAGACAACGAGTGTGACTCGCGCGGTCACCAGATGGCTCGAGTTCTACAAGCATGAGTCGTGCGGCAAGTGCACCCCGTGTCGCGAGGGGACGTACTGGCTGGTTGATCTGCTTCGTCGCCTTGAAGACGGCAAGGGGTCTGACCACGACATCACCCGTATCAACGAGGTGTCGGCCCAGATCGCCGGTCGGTCATTCTGCGCACTCGGTGATGCAGCTGCGACGCCGTTCCCGGGTGCAATGAAGTATTTCGCTGACGAGATCGCCCTCGGAAAGCAGACCGCGGCGCGCGAGCTGTACGACCCGGTAGCGGCAACGGTCTTTGCGGGGGTGAGCGCCCGATGACGGTGACCACGCCCTCACCCAGTGATGTGCTCGAACCCAAGCCCGACCTCGTCACGCTGACCATCGACGGCGTCGAGACGTCTGTACCCAAGGGAACGTTGATCATTCGTGCAGCGGAGCAGTTGGGGGTAGCCGTCCCGCGGTTCTGCGATCACCCACTGCTCGACCCTGTCGCCGCCTGCCGCATGTGCCTCATCGAAGTCGAGGGCATGCCGAAGCCGCAGCCTGCATGTGCGGTCACATGTACAGACGGCATGGTCGTCAAAACGCAGATGACATCTGAGGTCGCGCACGAGGCCCAGCGCAGTGTCATGGAGTTCCTGCTGATCAATCACCCGCTCGACTGCCCGATCTGCGACAAGGGTGGCGAGTGCCCGCTGCAGAACCAAGCCATGACACATGGTCAAGGTGACACCCGCTTCGACAGTCCGAAGCGCACCTTCCCGAAGCCCATCAATCTTTCGTCGCAGGTCCTGCTGGATCGCGAACGGTGTGTCTCGTGCGCCAGATGTACGCGGTTTGCCGAGCAAATCGCGGGTGACCCGTTCATCGAGTTGCTTGAGCGCGGATCCCAGCAGCAGGTCGGGATCGCCGACGACAAGCCCTTCAACTCGTACTACTCCGGAAACACCATTCAGATCTGCCCTGTCGGTGCGTTGACCAGCGCGATGTATCGGTTCCGTTCGCGTCCGTTTGACCTCGTGTCGACTCCCACCGCTTGCGAGCACTGTGCGTCTGGTTGTTCGCTGCGCACCGACTCCAGACGAAACTCCATCATGCGCCGGCTGGCCGCGGTGGACCCTGCGGTCAACGAGGAGTGGAACTGCGACAAGGGTCGGTTCGCGTTCCGCTATGTCGACTCCGAACAACGCCTGACTGCACCACAGATCCGCGAGAACGGAGCCCTTCGCCCTGCATCGTGGGATGAGGCGCTGATCGCTGCAGCATCAGGGCTGCGTGCCGCGTCTGGCACGACCGGCGTGCTGACCGGCGGACGCCTGATGCTGGAGGACGCGTACGCGTACTCGATGTTCGCGCGTCGGGTATTGGGCACCAACGATGTGGATTTCCGTACCCGACCGAGTTCGCGCGAGGAGGAAGAGTTCCTCGGCTCGCGCGTTGCCGGTCGCTCGATGGGCCCAACGTATGCAGACCTCGACGCTGCCCCCGGTGTGCTGCTTGTGGCCTTCGAGCCAGAAGACGAATCACCGATCGTGCTGCTACGACTGCGCAAAGCCGCGCGTTCAGGCACCAAGGTCATCGCTATCGCCGCCGCCGCTTCGCCTGGGCTACGCAAGGTGTCGGGCACATGGGTCCCAGCCGCGCCAGGCGACGAACCGCAGGCGCTGTCTGACCTCGACGCCTCGATCGTCGACACCCTGAGCGAGCCGGGGTCGATGATTCTGGTGGGCGAGCGTGCCGCCGTCGTCCCAGGCCTGCTGACCGCTGTCGTCGCTCTGGCTGACCGCACGGGAGCAGCCGTGGGTTGGGTTCCGCGGCGCGCCGGTGAACGCGGCGCACTCGAGGCCGGTCTGCTGCCGTCGTTGCTTCCTGGGGGTCGCCCAGTAGCCGATGCGGCGGCCCGGGTCGACACGGCAGCGATATGGGCAGTCGATGAAGTCCCAGAATCACCAGGGCGTGACGCCGCTGGAATGTTCGAGGCGATCGGTTCGCGTGAGCTCACCGCGATGGTGGTGGCGGGCGTTCGCACTGATGATCTGCCTGGCGGAGCTGGGGCTTCGTTGCAAGCCCTTGATTTCCTCGTGGTGCTCGATACCCACGATCACGAGCTGCTTGAGCACGCCGACGTGGTGTTCCCCGTGTCGGTTGCCGCCGAGAAGTCGGGCACCTTCCTGAACTGGGAGGGTCGCGAGCGTCGCTCAGAGCGCGCTCTTCGTAGCCCACTGATGTCTGACGGCCGGGTGCTCGCCGCCCTCGCCGATGAACTTGAGGTGACGGGTTTCCCCCGTGACAGCGCGCAGCTGAAAGCTCAGTTTGAGGAGTTCGCCGGGTGGCAGGGCGTTCGCATCACCACCCCGGACGTGAGCCCGGCCGGTAGCGCTTCTCGTGAGGACAGCTCGGGTTGGCTGCTGGCGACATGGCGGCCCTTGCTCGAGGGCACCGTGATGCAACAAGGTGAGCCCTACCTGTCTGGCACGGCACGGCCGCAAGAGGTGTGGCTCTCGGCATCCGGGGCACAGTCACTCGGGCTGGCCGAGGGGGACCTCGTCACAGTGTCAGCGCCGTCCGCGGGTAGCGTCACAGCGCCACTGGTGGTCACCGATGTGGCCGACGGCACTGTCGTGGTCACAGGTGACGCCCATAGGACGCTGGCTCGCGGTAGCGATGCCGCCGGTGAGCGAGTGAGTGTCACGGTTGGAGGTCAACGATGAGCGTCACCGAGGCGTTGGCTGAAACGCCATGGTGGATCTCAGCCATCAAGGCTGTGTTCATCTTTGTCTTCCTTGTCCTGAGCACCCTGGTGATGATCTGGGCTGAACGGCGCGTGGTCGCGCGGATGCAACAGCGCGTAGGGCCCAACCGCGTTGGCCCCTTTGGGTTGCTGCAGGGTTTGGCTGACGGCATCAAGCTGGCCTTAAAGGAAGACATCATTCCGACCGCCGCCGACAAGGCAGTGTTTATTGCGGCACCGATCATTTCTGCGACCACGTGCTTCCTGGCATTCGCGGTGATTCCATTCGGGCCGGTCGTGACGTTCTCGATCGGTGATACCGAGTACACGACGGCGCTTCAGCTCACGGACTTTCCGGTCTCTGTTCTGTACGTGCTTGCGGTGACATCGATCGGGGTCTACGGACTCGTACTGGCTGGCTGGTCGAGCGGTTCGACCTACCCGCTGCTCGGCGGGTTGCGATCGTCAGCTCAGGTGATCAGCTACGAGATCGCGATGGGCCTGTCCTTCGTGGCCGTGTTCCTTTACTCCAGTTCGATGTCGACGTCAGAGATCGTCTCTTCGCAGGATCGCGTGTGGTTCGCGATCATCTTGTTGCCCTCATTCCTGATCTACCTCGTCTCGATGGTCGGCGAGACCAACCGTGCGCCGTTTGACTTGCCCGAGGCAGAAGGTGAGCTGGTAGGCGGGTTCCACACCGAGTACAGCTCGTTGAAGTTTGCGCTGTTCTTCCTGGCCGAGTACATCAACATGTTCACCGTCGCGGCCCTGGCGACCACCCTGTTCCTGGGAGGGTGGCAAGCCCCATGGCCGCTTGGTGGACCGATCTGGGAAGGCGCCAACTCCGGTTGGTGGCCGGCGCTCTGGTTCATCGGCAAGCTGTGGGTCTTCATGTTCGTGTTCATCTGGCTACGAGGAACTCTTCCTCGCATGCGGTACGACCAGTTCATGAGGTTGGGGTGGAAAGTACTGATCCCGATTTCGCTGTTGTGGATCGCGGTCGTCGCCACCGTTCGAGCATTGTCGAATGAAGCCACCTTCGACCGTCAGGACATTCTGATCTGGGGCGGCGTTGCGCTAGCGGTCCTGCTCGTCCTCAGCATCGTCTGGGACTTCGCGGCGTCCCGACGCGAGACTCCTGACTCGTCAGGCGGCGACCCCTTCGACCCGTTTGCTGGCGGGCACCCCGTACCCCCGTTGCCGGGCCAGCAGAGTGTCTCGGTGCCGACCGCAGCCACGCCGCAGCCTTCGCAGGCGAAGGAGGAGCTCCATGGCTAGGTTCCTCGACTCCATCGCAGGCTTTGGCGTCACCTTCTCGACCATGTTCCGAAAGGTCACGACCGAGGAGTACCCCGAAGAGCGCAAGCCGATGCTCCCGCGCTTTCACGGTCGCCATGTACTCAACCGCTACTCCGATGGCCTCGAGCGGTGTATCGGGTGTGAGCTCTGCGCGTGGGCATGTCCCGCAGACGCCATCTACGTCGAGGGTGCGAACAACACCGACGATGAACGGTTCTCGCCTGGTGAGCGGTATGGCCGCGTGTACCAGATCAACTACCTGCGGTGTATTTTCTGCGGGCTCTGTCTCGAGGCCTGTCCGACTCGGGCGCTCACGATGTCTCATGAGTACGAGTTGGCTGACAACAACCGCGCCGACCTCATCTTCGAGAAGCAGGATCTCTTGGCTCCGCTTGACCCGGCCATGCAGACCCCGCCTCACCCGATGGCATCGGGTACGACCGAACAGAACTACTACGCCGGCGAGTTCGATCTGCCATCCCAGGACGTTGCCGGAGGTGAGCCGCAGTGACCGCTGCGTTGCTCGCTGCCGCTCCCACCTCAACCGGTGAGGCGGTTGGATTCTGGATTCTCGCGCCGCTTGCGGTCGTCGCGGCGGTGATGATCCTTTTCAGCCGCAAGGCGGTGCATAGTGCCCTCTGGATGGCTACCACCATGATCATCTTGGCGGTGTTGTTCATCATGCAAGGCGGAGTGTTCCTTGGCGTGGTGCAGGTCGTCGTCTACACCGGTGCGGTCATGATGCTCTTTCTCTTCGTGCTCATGCTGGTGGGGGTTGACGCCTCAGACTCGTTCGTCGAGACGCTACGTGCGCAGCGCGTCGTGGGTGTTGTCCTCGCCTTCGGCTTCGCCCTGCTGATTGGGTCGGGAGTCAGTCGGGCCGCCTTTGTCGACGCACCAGGTGTCGGACCGGCGAACGACGAGGCCGGTGGACATGTCGAGGCGATTGCCGAAGCGATCTTCACTCGCTACGTCTTCACTTTCGAGGTTGTCAGCGTCGTCCTGATCACTGCGGCCGTCGGAGCGATGGCCTTGACGCACAAGGAGCGCCTCACCCCGCGCAAGCCGCAGCCCGAACTGTCTGTCGAACGCATCCGCAGCAGCCACCCGACGCCACTACCCAGCCCAGGCGTCTACGCCCAGCACAACGCCGTCGACACTCCAGCGCTGCTGCCAGACGGCACGCCATCGGAAGCCTCCGTTCCCGAACAGCTACGTCGGCAAGGCACCGTCCGGCACACCGAGATCGAGGCGGCCGGTGACTCGTCAGCACCGGGTGCTGACGACGAGGGTGGTGACCAGGCGTGAACCCAGAGAACTACCTCTACCTGGCGACCATCTTGTTCTGCATCGGGGCCGTGGGTGTAGTCGTGCGACGCAACGCCATCGTCGTCTTCATGTGCATCGAGTTGATGCTGAACGCATCGAACCTTGCCTTCGTGACCTTCGCGCGCCTCACGGGGAACATCGACGGCCAGGTCGTCGCCTTCTTCGTCATGGTCGTGGCCGCCGCTGAGGTCGTGATTGGCCTCGCGATCATTGTGACGATCTTCCGTACCCGACGCTCGGCCTCGGTCGACGACCCCAGCTTGCTGAAGCTCTGATCGCCGTGTCCACACCGTCCTCTGAGTCCACCCTGAGCGCTCACGCCGTGAGCATGCCCCAGACCCGGGAGAGTGCCCGATGACCACTGCCGCGGCGGTGTTGGCCAGCGAGGGCGGCCAACAGGTGCTGACGGAGGCCACCGGGGTCTTCAGCCTGATCTGGGTATTGATCGCCCTGCCGCTCGTCGGCGCCGTCATCTTGTTGCTCGGGGGCAAACGCACCAACGCGTTCGGGCCGGTCTTCGCAACGGGCTTGGTCGCCACGTCCTTTGTCATTGCCGCTGTTCAGTTCCTGCAGATGCTGGGCAAGCCGTCGGAGGAGCGCGCGTTTACCCAGTCCCTGTTCGACTGGGCACCGATTGGATCGTTCAACGTCGACGTGGGATTCCAACTCGACCCGTTGTCGATGTCGTTCGTGCTGTTGGTGACCTTCGTCGGCTCACTCATTCACGTGTACTCGCTCGGGTACATGGCAGATGACCCAGACAAGCGGCGCTTCTTCGCTTATCTCAATTTGTTTGTCGCCTCGATGCTCCTGCTCGTCCTGGCCGCCAACTACGTAATGCTCTATGTCGGCTGGGAAGGTGTCGGGCTCGCCTCTTACCTCCTGATTGGGTTCTGGAACGCCAAGCGTGAGTACGCGACCGCGGCCAAGAAGGCGTTTGTCATGAACCGGGTAGGAGACATCGGGATGTCTCTGGCGATCATGCTGATGGTCGCCACCTTCGGGACCACCGCGTTCCCTGGCGTGTTCGCTGGAGTTGAAGGAGCCAGTTCGGGCGTCGTCTTGGCTCTGGGTCTGCTGCTGCTTCTCGCCGCGACCGGTAAGAGCGCACAGATGCCTTTGCAGGCGTGGCTGGGTGATGCGATGGCTGGCCCCACGCCGGTGTCGGCCCTGATCCACGCCGCCACCATGGTGACGGCCGGTGTCTATCTCATTGTTCGGTCGAACCCGATCTATGACTTGTCCGACGGCGCTCGTTTGGCCGTGGTCTTGGTTGGTGTGCTCACGCTGTTGTTCGGTGCCTTCATCGGTACCGCTAAGGACGACATCAAGAAGGCGTTGGCCGCTTCGACGATGAGCCAGATCGGGTACATGGTGCTGGCCGCGGGCCTTGGGCCTGCAGGCTACGCGTTCGCGATCTTCCACTTGCTGACACACGGATTCTTCAAGGCGCACCTGTTCTTGGGTGCTGGTTCGGTCATGCATGGCATGAATGACGAAGTCAACATGCGGCGCTACGGGGCGCTTCGTGTCGCGATGCCAGCGACGTTCATCACCTTCGTCATCGGCTACCTGGCCATCATTGGCATCCCGCCCTTTAGCGGCTTCTTCTCGAAAGACAAGATCATCGAGGCGGCGTTCGCCGACAACGTCTGGCTTGGTTCTTTGGCCATCTTGGGCGCCGGAATCACGGCGTTCTACATGACGCGCGTGGTGATCATGACGTTCTTCGGTGAGCGTCGTTGGGCTGACGATGCCCACCCGCACGAATCGCCACGGTCCATGACGATCCCCATGGTCTTGCTCTCGATCGGTTCGGTCTGTCTCGGATTCGTCCTGTGGAGTGGTGAGCGCATCGTCCACTGGCTTGAGCCGGTCGTGGGGCCCGAGGAAGAGCATCACCTCGCCATTCCTGCGTTGGCCCTGACCGCCATCATCCTGACGACCACGCTGATCGGTGTCGCCATCGCCTACGCGATGTATGTGCGCCGGCCAGTGCCGGCTGAAGCACCGATAGGAACAGTCCTCACGCGCGCAGCGCGCCAAGACTTCTACCAGGACGCGGTCAACGAGTCACTGGCCATGCGACCCGGTCAGTACCTCACGCGCTTTCTGGTGTTCTTCGACAATCGTGTGGTCGATGGCGCCGTCAACGGAACAGCAGCGCTGTTCGGTGGCAGTTCGGCCCGCATGAGGCGCTGGCAGACCGGGTTCGTGCGCACGTACGCACTCTCAATGTTGGCGGGCGCCGTCCTTGTGGTGGGCACCTTGATCCTGGTGGCGATGTCGTGAACGACTTTCCAATCCTCACGACGCTTGGCGTCCTGCCCTTTGTTGCAGCTGTCGTAGTCGCTGCGCTACCGCGCGGGCGAGAGCTGCTCGCGAAGCAGATCACCCTTCTCGTCACTGTCGTCATGCTGGTCTTGACCGTGGCGATGGCGCTGTCATTCGACCCTGACTCGACGGAGACCTTCCAGTTCGTCGAAAGCACGCCGTGGATCAAGCAGTTCGGCATCAGCTATGCCGTGGGAGTCGATGGCCTGGCTCTCGTGTTGATTGCACTGGCAGCATGCCTAGCGCCCATCGTCGTACTTGCCGGTTGGAACGACGCCGATGACAACGAGCGCCACCGCCCGCAGACGTACTTTGCGCTAATCCTTGCGCTCCTTGGCTGCATCGTCTTCGTCTTTGCTGCGACCGACCTGTTCCTCTTCTACGTCGCTTTCGAGGTCATGCTGATCCCGGTCTACTTCCTGATCGGCATGTTCGGACGTGGCCAGCGCACGTACGCGGCAGTGAAGTTTCTCCTCTACAGCTTGTTCGGGGGTCTCCTGCTGCTGGCCGCCCTGATTGGCCTCTACGTCGTTTCTGCTCGAGAGCTGGGCACCGGAACCTTCGACTGGACCTTGCTTGCCGGGATGCCCATCGATGTTGACACGCAGAAGATTCTCTTCGCGGGATTCTTCTTCGCGTTCGCAGTCAAGGCGCCGATGTTCCCGGTACACACCTGGCTCCCAGATGCAGCGGCGTCCGGAACACCTGCGACCAACACCCTGCTTGTCGGAGTTCTCGACAAGGTTGCGACGTTCGCGATGTTGCGACTCGTGCTGCCGATCTTTCCGGACGCGTCTGAATGGGCCGCCCCGTTCGTCGTGCTGCTTGCCGTTGTGAGCATCGTCTACGGGGCCTTGGTGGCGATCGGCCAGACCGACATGAACCGACTGATCGCCTATACGTCCGTATCTCACTTTGGGTTCATCGTTCTAGGCATCTTCGCTTTCACGCAGATCGCTGGTTCAGGCTCCGTCATCTACATGGTTGCCCACGGCCTTTCGACGGCGGCGCTGTTCATTGGCGCCGGATACTTGATCCAGCGTCGCGGGTCGAGTCAGATCCCCGCGTTTGGTGGAGTTCAGCGGGTCGCGCCGGTCCTTGCGGGGCTCTTCCTTTTTGCCGGCTTGTCTGGTCTGGCGATGCCAGGGCTCGCCAGCTTTGTCGGTGAACTCACGGTGTTGATCGGTTCGTACCAGCGGTGGCCGGTTGCTGCTGTCGTGGCAGTGGTCGGCATCGTCCTTTCGGCCCTGTACGTGCTCATCATGTTCCAGCGCGTTGCGCACGGCCCGGCGACCGAGGGCGTCAAGGGAATGAAGGACGTCGTTCCGCGAGAACTCATTGCCTTCGCCCCAATCGTGGCGCTGACCGTAGCTGTTGGTGTGTTCCCCAAGCCTGTCTTCGACGTGGTCAACCCTGTGATCGATCGCACCCTCAGCTATGTGCAGGTCGAACCCGTCGAGCCTGACGTGCCGATGGACGAAGGAGGGGAGTCACCGTGATGCCCCTGCTCGCCGAAACCCTCGAAACCCCCAACTTCGAGTACCACCTGCTGAGCCCCATGCTGGTCGTCTTCGGCGGTGCCATCGTTGGTGTCCTGGTCGAGGCGTTCGCCCCCCGGTCCAGTCGCCGCGGCATCCAGATTGTGGTGAGCCTCGCGACCCTGATTGCCGCGTTTGCTGCACTGCTTGTGTGGGCTCGGCCCGAGCTTGGTGAGCTTGCCGCCAGTGGCAACGTCGCGATAGATGGGCCAGCCGTCTTTCTTCAGGGAACCGTTCTGGTCTTGTCGTTCGTCGCGTTCTTGGTGTTTGCCGAACGCGAGATCGACCCTGCTGGCGACTCGTTCACACCGTCAGCGGCAACAATCCCCGGCAGTGCTTCCGAACGGGAGCTGGCGACCGCGCGTGTCTTCCAGACCGAGGTATGGCCGCTGGCGCTCTTCTCAGTCGGCGGCATGCTGCTCTTCGTCGCGGCCAACGACCTGTTGACCTTCTTCGTCGCCCTTGAGGTCATGTCGTTGCCCCTGTACCTGTTGGTGGGGCTAGCGAGGCGTCGCAGACTTCTCAGCCAAGAAGCCGCACTGAAGTACTTCTTGCTCGGATCGTTCTCCTCTGCCTTCTTGCTGTTCGGCTCTGCCTTCCTCTTTGGGTACTCCGGGTCCATCTCGTTCGTCGGGATCTACGATGCGTTGTCTGCACCCGGGGGAGTCGAGTCACTGCTAGTGATCGGCACCGGCATGGTGGCGATCGGGCTGTTCTTCAAGGTCGGGGCTGTTCCATTTCACTCGTGGGTGCCCGACGTCTACCAAGGCGCACCGACTCCAGTGACGGCCTTCATGGCTTCGGCAACGAAAGTTGCTGCGTTCGGAGCGATGCTGCGGATCTTCTACGTGGCTCTGGGTGACTACGAATGGAACTGGCGGCCGCTCTTTTGGGCCGTCGTTATCGCCACCATCGTGGTTGGCTCCATCCTGGCGATCACGCAGACCGACATCAAACGCATGCTGGCGTACTCCTCGGTTGCGCAGGCCGGCTTCATCCTCACTGGGGTCACGGCGGCCAGCACGGCTGGTCTGTCGAGCACGATGTTCTACCTGCTGGTCTATGGCTTCGCCACGATTGGCGCCTTCGCGCTGATCACGTTGGTTCGCGACGGAACCTCAGAGGCGACGCACCTGTCGCGCTGGGCTGGTCTGGGTCGACGGGCGCCGCTGGTCGCGGGCGTCATGTCGCTGTTTCTACTGTCGTTCGCTGGCATCCCGCTTACTAGCGGGTTCATCGGCAAGTTCATGGTGTTCGACGCTGCGATCGATGGGGGAGCCTGGCCCTTGGTAGTCGTCGGTGCTGTGTTCAGTGCCGTTGCTGCGTTCTTCTATGTGCGCGTGATCGTGTTGATGTACTTCTCAGAACCCCCAGATGACGCACCGGCTGTGGCGGTCCCGAGTGCATGGACAACGCTCGCCATCGCCATTGCTGCGGCAGCGACAATTGCTTTGGGTGTTGTTCCGGGGCCTGTCATCGACCTGGTTCAAGAGGCTGCGGCGTTCGTCCGCTGATCATGAGCGACTTGGGCCTCGGACAGATCGACGATCGTTTGGCGTCTGTGCTGGGCTCCGGGCTTGACGACGTCGAGCGCCTGCTGCGTGACAGCCTGGAATCTGACTTCCCGTTCGTTACCTCGACGTCCAGGCACCTTGTGGATGCAGGTGGCAAACGATTTCGCCCGCTGCTGGTCCTCCTTGCGTCGCAACTCGGCGACCCGGCCGCTCCGGGGGTCGTGCCGTCAGCTGCCGTGGTTGAGCTCACCCATCTCGCCACCCTGTACCACGACGACGTGATGGATGAGGCCCAGCTGCGGCGCGGTGCGCCGTCGGCGAATGCTCGTTGGGACAACACGATCGCCATCTTGACCGGTGACTTTCTGTTTGCCAGAGCGTCAGATCTCTTGGCTGACCTTGGTCCAGAAGCAGTTCGCATTCAAGCTCAGACCTTCGCGCGCTTGGTCGTCGGTCAAATCAAGGAAACTCTCGGCCCCGGCCCAGACGACGACCCGGTTGAGCACTACCTCTCGGTCATCGCTGATAAGACAGGGTCGCTTATCGCGACGTCTGGCAGGTTTGGTGCGTTGATGTCTGGTGCATCTCGCGAAGTCGTTGACGTGATGACCGAGTTCGGCGAACTGATCGGAGTGGCGTTTCAGCTGGCCGACGATGTGCTTGACGTGAGCAGCGATAGCGCTGACTCGGGTAAGACTCCAGGGACCGACTTGCGTGAGGGTGTGCATACCCTTCCAGTCCTCCACGCCCTGCGATCGAACAACGCAGAGGACGCTGAGCTGCAGTCGCTGCTAGGCGATGACCTCGCCGATGACGGTCGGCACTCTCGGGCACTTGAACTCCTTCGTTCCAGTGATGCGATGGCACGATCGCGCGCTGACCTCGAGCGGCACGCGGACGCGGCCCGCAAGGCTCTCGTCCCATTGCCTAGCGGAGCCGCAAAGGACGCTCTGGAGTCATTGTGCGATGTCGTGATCTCTCGAGTGGGGTAGTCGACCGCGAGGACCAGTGTCAGTGCGCTTCTTGAGCCCGTTCCGCGATCTCTAACGCAGTTCGTGCCCGTCCTCGGCGGACGGCGGCCGCAGAGTCGACAGCAAGTAGGACCAATGCGACCCAGACCAGCGAGAATCCGACCCATCGCGAGGCAGGCATCGGCTCATTCAGAAGGAACACACCCGTCGCGAACTGCAGCACAGGAGTCGTGTACTGGAGCAGCCCGATCCAGGTCAAAGGGATCCTGGTTGCCGCTGCGCTGAAGAGCAGCAAGGGAACGATGGTGACGACCCCCGTAGACACCAGGAGGAGTGTCATCGAGGGGTCCACTACGCTCCACGCGCTGTTGCCCGTGGCCACCAGGTATGCGAGGTAGGTCGCGGCCAGTGGTGTCAGTAGCGCCGTCTCAACACTCAGGCTCTCTACGGCCCCCATGTCGAGGACCTTCTTCAGCAAGCCGTAGCTCCCGAAGCTCAGCGCTAGCACGAGTGCGAGCCATGGCACATGGCCGTAGTCGAAGGAAAGGACGGTGACGGCCGCTCCACCCAGACCCACTGCCACCCATTGAGTGCGTCTCAGTCGCTCGTGGAGCAGCACCACGCCGAACATCACGCTGATCAGTGGGTTAATGAAGTACCCAAGAGAGGTCTGCACGACCTGGTCGCTGGTGACGCCGTAGATGAAGAAGCCCCAGTTGAGAGCGATCGTGACGGATGCTGCCGCGAGCAGGGCGAGGCGGCGTCGGTCGCGAAGAACGGGAGCGATCGCTGACCAACGTCGACCGAGGACGACGAGGCCGAACAGCATGACGCACGACCAGAGGATGCGGTTTGCAAGCACCTCGACCGGGCTCGTGGGCTCGAGGAGGATGAAGTAGAGCGGGAAAACGCCCCAGAGGAGGTAGGCCCCGAGACCGAACGCCAACCCGCGTTGTGACTCAGTCACTCCCATGCCCGAAGAGTTCAGGTGGTGTCACTCGTCGACGGTCCAGGTGTCGTTGCCGGCGATGAGCCGATCGAGGGTATCCCGGTCACCCGCCCCTTCGTCGTCGGCCGCGGCCGCGAGTTGCTCGTGCAATAGGTCGTCGTAGGAAGCGCGATGCACATCGCGATAGACCCCAATCGCGGTAGTGCGAAGTGATGTCGGATCGGCCAGGCGCGACAGGGCAAAAGCGACTTCGGGATTCTGCGCCTTCGCGTCATGAACGATGAGGCGCTTCGTGCCGTACTCGGCGGCGTCGACCACACGCAGCGTGCCGTCCGCCATGCGCGCCACCCCATGCTGACCCTCGGAACCGAAGCGCACGGGTTGGCCGTGTTCGAGTCGGATCAACGCGTCGTCGCGGGTATCTGCAGACTTCAGCAACTCGAAGGCCCCGTCATTGAAGATGTTGCAGTTCTGGTAGATCTCGACCAGCGCGGTGCCGCGATGGTGCGCTGCGGCACGCAGGACTTCAGTGAGGTGCTTGCGGTCTGAGTCAATCGTGCGAGCCACGAACGAGGCTTCGGCGCCCAGTGCCAGTGATACCGGATTGAACGGAACATCGAGGGAGCCGAGCGGCGTTGACTTGGTCACTTTGCCCTGTTCGGACGTCGGGGAGTACTGGCCCTTCGTCAACCCGTAGATGCGGTTGTTGAACAGCAAGACCTTGAGGTTCACGTTTCGACGCAAGGCATGGATCAGATGGTTGCCACCGATCGACAGCGCGTCACCATCACCAGTCACCACCCACACTGAGAGATCGGGCCGCGAGATCGCCAGACCGGTAGCTATGGCTGGCGCTCGCCCGTGGATCGAGTGCATGCCATAGGTGTTGACGTAGTACGGAAAGCGAGACGAGCAGCCGATCCCCGAAATGAAGACGATGTTCTCGCGACGGATATTGAGCTCTGGCAGAAATGACTGAACTGCTGCGAGCACTGCGTAGTCACCGCAACCAGGACACCACCGAACCTCTTGGTCGGTCTTGAAGTCTTTGGTCGTCAGGGGCACATCGACTGTGGGGATCCCTGCAAGCGGGTCGAGTTGGGAGTCTTGACCAGCTGCGGCAGCAATCACTCCGAAACCAGGAGCTGGGCTATTCATCGTTCGCGACCTCCTGGATCACTGAGGCGAGCTCGGCTGCCTTGAAGGGGAGGCCGCGTACCTGCGTGTACGAGTGGACATCGACGAGGAACCGACCCCTTAGCAGCAACGCCAACTGCCCCAGGTTCATTTCTGGCAGCAGTACCTTGCGGTAGCCGCGTAGCACCACCTCGGTGTTCTCCGGAAGCGGGTTGAGGTGCCTAAAGTGCGCCTGCGCCACGTGCAAGCCAGAGTCACGGCAGCGACGAACTGCGGCGCCGATCGGCCCATACGTGGATCCCCATCCCAGGACAAGGACATCGGCGTCGCCGTCGGGGTCATCGACCTCAAGGGGCGGGATCGAGGCGACCACGCGCTCGACCTTGGCCTGCCGCGTGCGGACCATGAGGTCGTGGTTCGCCGGGTCATACGACACGTTGCCCGAACCGTCTTGCTTCTCCAGGCCGCCAATTCGGTGCTCGAGCCCCGGGGTCCCTGGGGCTGCCCACGCCCTCGCCAGGGTCGATGCGTCGCGTTGGTAAGGCCAGAACTCCGCTGCCCCGTTGTCGTCGACGTGGTTCGGCGCTGTGGCGAACTGTGGGTCGATCGTCGGTAGCTGGTCGAGGTCTGGGATTCGCCACGGCTCCGAGCCGTTGGCCAGGTAGCCGTCCGACAACAGGATCACCGGCGTGCGATACGTGACTGCAATGCGAACGGCTTCTACGGCCGCAGTGAAGCAGTCGCTGGGCGACCGCGGAGCGATGATCGGAACCGGTGCCTCGCCGTTGCGGCCGAACATCGCTTGAAGCAGGTCTGACTGCTCGGTCTTTGTCGGCAGCCCGGTCGACGGCCCACCGCGCTGGATGTCACAGATGACGAGCGGCAGCTCCAGCGAGACGGCGAGCCCGATGGTCTCGCTCTTGAGCGCGAGGCCTGGCCCAGAGGTCGTGGTGACACCGAGGTGTCCCCCGAAGGCGGCACCAAGGGCGGCTCCGATACCTGCGATCTCGTCTTCAGCCTGGAACGTGCGAACACCAAAACGCTTGTGCTTGCTCAGCTCGTGGAGGATGTCGGAGGCAGGGGTGATCGGGTACGAGCCGAGGAACAGCGGCATCGATGATCGCCAGGACGCCGACAGGAGCCCGTACGCAAGCGCCAGGTTTCCACTGACGTTGCGGTACTGACCCGGTCGCACTGGCGCCGGCTTGATCTCGTACGAAACCGAGAAGTCTTCTGTGGTCTCCCCGAAGCTCCAGCCAGCCTCGAATGCAATGGTGTTGGCCTGAAGCAGGTTCGGCTTGCTGGCGAACTTCTTGCGGAGAAACTCAAGGGTTCCCTCAGTCGGACGGTGGTACAGCCAGCACAGCAGGCCAAGAGCGAACATGTTCTTGGCGCGCTCGGCTTCTTTGCGTGTGACGTCGACGCCTTTGAGGGCCTCCACCGTCATCGAGGTCAGTGGAATGGCGTGGACGCGGTAAGCCTCCAACGAACCGTTTTCGATGGGGCTCTCGTCATAGCCGACGCGCTGCAGGTTTCTACGGGTGAACTCATCGGTGTTGACGATCAGATCTGAGCCGCGAGGCAGGTCAGGAAGGTTCGCCTTGAGGGCGGCGGGGTTCATGGCCACCAGCACGTTGGGCGCGTCCCCCGGCGTCATGATGTCGTGATCTGCGAAGTGGAGCTGGAAGGCAGATACCCCTGGCAAGGTTCCGGCAGGGGCCCTGATCTCTGCCGGAAAATCCGGCAAGGTGGCCAGATCGTTGCCCAGCATCGCGGTTTCGTTGGTGAACCGGTCGCCGGTGAGCTGCATGCCATCGCCAGAGTCGCCGGCGAACCGGATGATGACCCGATCGAGCTGCACTACTTGCTTGCCCACGCTCTGATGCTACGTCTCGCTCGCCCCCTACGATGGGACGCCCGGGGTTGGCCGTGGAGGCGGCCGAGGCGTGGCGATCGGCGGAGGAGGGAAATGGACGGCTATATCGATGGATACGCGGTTGTCGCCGCCGCTGTGGTCCTCGGTGTGGTCTTCGTCGTCGCGGGTCTCGTGGCCAACAGACTGATGCGGCCCGACGTGCCAACCGCTGAGAAGTACACCACCTACGAATGTGGCCTTGATCCAGTTGGTGAGGGTTGGGCCCAAACTCACATCCGCTACTACGTGTTTGCCTATCTCTACGTCATCTTTGCCGTTGACGCTGTGTACCTCTTCCCTTGGGCGACAGTCTTTGACGCTGAGGGCTACGGGGTCGTCACGCTTGTCGAGATGATCGTCTTCATCGGCTTCCTTGCCACCGGCATCGCCTATGCCTGGCGTCGCGGCGTGCTGAGGTGGGTGTGACGTGACGGTTGATCTGCCCGCCCCCCGAGTTGGCCCGCTGTCGGCACTGGCGCCCAAGCCGATCCGCCTCGTCCTCAACTGGGGACGCCGCTACAGCCTCTGGGTCTTCAACTTTGGGCTGGCGTGCTGCGCTATCGAGTTCATTGCGACCTCGATGAGCAGGTATGACTTCATCAGGCTCGGCGTGATCCCTTTCGCCCCCAGCCCTCGCCAGGCAGACCTGATGGTGGTCTCTGGAACGGTCACAGACAAGATGGCCCCCGCGATCAAGCGGCTCTACGAGCAGATGCCTGAGCCGAAGTACGTGATCTCGTTCGGAGCCTGCTCGAACTGTGGCGGCCCGTACTGGGACAGCTACTCGGTCACCAAGGGTGTCGACCAGATCATCCCCGTCGATGTGTACGTTCCCGGATGCCCTCCCCGCCCCGAAGCGTTGCTGCAAGGGATCATCAAGCTCCAAGAGAAGATCGCCGGAGAGAATATCGCCACTCGCTACCGGCCTTCGCCAGCCGCATTGACCCGTCCGCTGGTGGAGCCCGCATGACGGTAGGCAACATGTCAGATGACACCTGGCCCGATGGGCTGGCCGATGCTCTTCGCACCAGCGGAGCTGAGGTCAGCGCCAACTTCGGTGACATCACGGTTAGCGTGGCGTCGAACGAATGGGTCGCGCTCTTGACGGAGTTGCGTGATCGGGTTGGGCTCACTTTCTTCGACTGGTTGTCTGCGGTCGACGAAGGCGACGATCGGTTCACCTTGTTCTGCCACCTCTATGACCCCGACAGCCATCGACATGTCCTGGCGCGAACCGAGGTCTCGGGTGCGCGACCAACGGTCGCTTCGGCCACGCCGGTGTTTCGCGGCGCTGCGTGGCATGAACGAGAAACTGCCGAGATGTTTGGCCTCGGTTTCACAGGCCATCCACACCTGAAGCGACTGTTGCTCTCCGATGACTTTGTCGGCCACCCGCTCCGCAAAGACTTCGTGCTCACTGCACGAGTCTCGAAGTCGTGGCCGGGAGCCAAAGAGCCTGGCGAGTCCGGTGATGGGTCGCCAAGCAGGCGCAAGATGCAGCCGCCCGGAGTTCCCGACCCGAGTTGGGGTCCCCGAGAGGGTGGAGACCGCGATGCCTGATCTCCTCGAGGCAGCGGTCCGGCTTGCTGCGGTCTTTGCAGCATTTCTCACGCTGCCGCTGCTCGTTGGCCAGCTTGAGCACAAGGCGATGGCGCACATGCAGGCACGAGTAGGGCCGATGTACGCAGGCGGTTTTCACGGCTGGGCTCAGTTGGTGGCCGACGGGGTGAAGTTCGCGCAGAAAGAAGATGTGGTGCCGGCCGCTGCAGACCGAACCATCTATCGCCTGGCTCCGGCACTCGCGTTGATCCCGTACTTCGTCGCCATGGTCGCGATCCCAGTCGGCCCTGGCCTGGTTGGGCAAGATCTCGATGCGGGCGTGTTCTTCGTTCTTGCAGTCATGGGTATTGGTGTCATCGGAACGCTGATGGCTGGTTGGGCCAGCGCGAACAAGTACTCACTGCTCGGCGCGGTCCGTCAGGTATCGCAATTGATGGCGTACGAGTTGCCATTCGTGCTTGCGGCGGCATCGGTTGCCATGGCTGCGGGTTCACTGGCCTTCACCGACATCGTCGATGCCTGGCAACCCTGGTGGTTGATCTGGCAGCTGCCTGCCGCCTTGGTCTTCTTTGTGGCTGGGCTAGCTGAGCTCAACCGGCCACCCTTCGATATGCCGGTTGCTGACGCCGAGATCATCTTCGGGCCGTACACCGAGTACACCGGCCTACGCTTCGCGCTCTTCTTACTGGCGGAGTACGTCGGAATCGTCTTGTTGTGCTTCCTCACCGCCGTGCTCTTCCTCGGTGGGTGGAATGGCCCAATCGCCGACTCATGGATCTGGACCTTCGTGAAAGCCGGCCTGCTGTCGTTCGTTGTCATCTGGCTACGTGTCAGCTACCCCCGCCTTCGCGCGGACCAACTACAGAAACTCGCATGGCAGCTGTTGATCCCAGTGGCCCTGGCACAGCTGCTCCTCACCGGAGTGGTGATGGTGGCATGGTGACCCGCCGCGAGAGTCGGGGAGCGGGCCTGTTCAAAGGCCTCGCCATCACGCTTTCGACAATGACCAAGCGCTCGATCACCCAGCAGTATCCCGACGTGAAGCCCGAGCTTCCGCCCCGCAGTCGCGGGGTGATCGCCTTGCTCGAGGAGAACTGCACCTCTTGCATGTTGTGCGCTAGGGAATGCCCGGACTGGTGCATCTACATTGACTCGCACAAAGAGGTGGTCCCAGCCCCCGAAGAAGGTGGTCGGGAGCGCACGAGAAACGTCCTCGACCGCTTTGCTATTGACTTCTCACTCTGCATGTACTGCGGCATCTGCATCGACGCATGCCCGTTCGATGCGCTCTTCTGGTCTCCGGAGTTCGAGTATGCCGAGTTCGACATTCGCGAGATGACTCACGAGAAGGAACGTTTGGGGCAGTGGATGCACACCGTTCCAGCGCCGCCGGCGCTTGACCCGGGGGCGAGTGAGAGCAAAGAGCTGCTCGGTGTCCGTAAGAAAGCAACTACGGACGGCTCCCGTGAGTGATCGGTCCCTCCTGTCACCAACCGGTGCAGATCTGATCTTCACGCTCTTCGGAGTCGTCGCGCTCGTCTCTGCTGTGATGGTCGTGACCACCAAGCAAATCGTTCACGCAGGCCTCTGGTTGGCTGTCTCGCTGGGTTCTTTGGCTGGCTGTTACCTCGTCATGTCCGCCGACTTTGTGGCGTGGATGCAGGTTCTGATCTACGTGGGCGCCGTGGTCGTGCTGCTGCTGTTCGGGATGATGCTGACCAAGGCTCCGATCGGTCGCTCAGACGACCTCACCGGCAGAAATCGTGCCATGGCTCTCTTTGGAGCGCTGGCGGTCACAGGGGTGCTAGGTGTACTCGTGATCGACGCCTACGCCACCACGATGATGGATGTCGACGGTTCGTCTGGGACGGCGTCCGTGATCGGTGAAGCGATGTTTAGGTACTGGGTCCTGCCCTTTGAGGCGTTGTCGGTGCTTTTGCTTGCCGCACTCATCGGAGCAATCGCCATCTCTAAGCCGGCGCGGGAGGACTAGGTGCATCTCGCGTTGCCATTGGTGCTCTCTGTCGGCCTGTTCGGCATCGGTACCTACGGTCTCCTGGCCCGCCGCAACCTCATTCTCGTGCTGATGTCGGTCGAGTTGATGTTGAACGCGGCCAACATCAGCCTCGTCGCCTTTGATGTCTTCTGGTCAGACGTTCTGAGAGCGGGGCAGTCACTCGCAATCTTTGTCATCACCATCGCTGCTGCTGAGATCGGCCTGGGGCTGGCCATCTTGCTGTTGTTGTACCGATCCCGCGGAACGATCGCGGTCGATCGGGCGGTGGAGCTCAGTGAGGTCTCAGAGTCCCAGAGCGAACGGTCCCGGCCGCGTGCGAGGCCGGCCTCGGAGGACGGCGCATGAGTGCAGCGCTGGTCATGGTGGTGCTCCCGGTAGTTGGCGCGAGCGCCGGATTGTTGTTCGGTGGGATGTCTCGACGTGCGGCCGCGGTCGCGGCCGTTCTCGGGCCTGCCGGCGCGTTGGTCACGAGTCTTGTCATTGCGCAAGACAAGCCTTGGTCTGAGCCAATCGCTGACGCTGGCTTCACGTCCCCTGTGCAACCCTTCCCGCTAGCCACAGTGGTAGACGGGCTCTCGATCAGCGTCGCGATGATGGTCTGCTTCGTCGCCACCCTCGTGCAGATCTATTCCATCGGCTACATGAGGTCAGAGGTTCGCTACGCCAGCTATTCAGCGTTCATCTCGCTGTTCACAGCGGCGATGCTCGCCGTCGTCGTAACCGGCGACTTGTTGCTGCTCGTCGTCGGGTGGGAGGTCATGGGCCTCTGCTCGTACCTCCTCATCGGGCAGCACTGGGAGTTGCTCGAGGCGAGACGGGCAGCGGTCAAGGCATTCCTGGTCACCAAGGTCGGTGATGTTGGCTTCATCGTCGGCGTGGTGCTGCTGATCGGGGCGACTGGTACCGCTTCGATCCCGGACGCAGTGC
Source organism: uncultured Actinomycetota bacterium (assembly GCA_963712425.1). Taxonomy (GTDB): domain Bacteria; phylum Actinomycetota; class Actinomycetes; order JAHEKZ01; family JAHEKZ01; genus JAHEKZ01. The sequence goes on from CAVQHW010000002.1 coordinate 672,827, forward strand.
AAGCGGCAGCTGGCGACCCCACCGTTGCCGTGCTGGCGTCCTCATTGATCCTCCTTGGAGTCTTGGGCAAGTCTGCGCAGTTCCCCTTGCATGCCTGGCTGCCTGACGCGATGGCCGGGCCATCTCCGGTGAGCGCGCTCATTCACGCGGCCACGATGGTGGCTGCAGGAATCTATGTAGTCGCGCGCCTCTACCCGATGTTCCTGGCGGCCCCAGAGGTTCTCACGGTGATGGCGCTCATTGCCTGTTTGACCATGCTTGGCGCGGCAGTGGTCGCGCTAGCGCAGAGCGACATCAAGCGGGTGCTGGCGTGGTCGACCGTGAGTCAGCTCGCGTACATGTTGGCCGCTCTGTCTGTTGGCTCTCGAGACGCTGCGATCTTCCACTTGCTGTCGCACGCGTTCTTCAAGGCGCTGCTCTTCCTCGCAGCCGGAGTCGTGATTCATGCTGTTGGGAGCAGCGCGATGGCGCAGCTCGGTGGGTTGCGCCGGGCCATGCCGTGGACGTTCACAACCATGACTCTGGGTCTACTGGCATTGGTAGGAGTGTTTCCGCTCGTTGGCTTCTTCAGTAAAGAGTCGGTTCTGGTGGCCGCGGAGCATGCCGCCCATGGCGACGCCGTGGTGAGCGAGTGGGTGGGGTGGTTGGTACTGGCGACCGCTGCGCTCACGATCGCTGTCACTTCGGCGTACGCGCTGCGGCTGTGGTCCGGCACGTGGGCCGGTGACCGCCGTAGCAGGACATCAGTACACGAGGGTTCGCCCCTGATGACGTGGCCGCTCGTCGCGCTTGCGGTTCCGACTGTGGCCTTCGGATTCTTGGCGCTTGACGTCGATCTTCTGCCAACGTGGAGTTCGGCGCTTGCTACTGAGCCGATGGCTGAGGTTAGGGCCCTGAGCCCCGAGCTCGTGACGGTTGTCATCTCGGTCGTGGCAGTCGCCGTGGGGGCGGCGCTGTGGTTGCTCGCGCGAAAGCCCCTCGAGCGGTGGCTGCCGTCGGACGGCCTGGTAGCGAATGGCTTTGGGGTAGACACCGTCTACGAGTGGCTGGTCGTGCGTCCGTTCGGCTGGGTAGTGGCGAGGACGACGGCGATTGACCGGCGGGTGATCTCGCGAGCGGTGTCCGGTGCCGGTGTGGCAACGCAGAGCACGGGTTCGATGGTGCAACGCCTGCACAAAGGTGATGTGCAGCGCTACATCAGTGCCGCCGTGACTGCCGGGGTCGTCGTGGTGGTCATTGTGGTCGTGGCGGTGGCCCAGTGAGCGATTCCTGGCTGCTCCCGTTGTTGATCCTGGTTCCTGCGGTGGGCTCGCTCGTACTCTTGGTCGCCGGTGGGCGATCTGAGCGTTGGGCAACTCAGTTCGGTGTTGTGACTCAGTCCCTGGGGTTGCTGGTCACACTCTGGGCGCTCGCTCGGTTCTCCATCAGCGACGCGGGTTCCATGCAGCTTGTGGCCGAAGCCTCGTGGATCCCGGAGTTGGGCGTCGACTTCAGGCTGGGTGTCGACGGCATCTCGATGCCGCTGGTGGTCCTCACCAGCCTGCTCGGTTGGTGCGCGGCCGTCTACACGGTGAGACATGTTCCAGAGCCTGGGCGTGCCCGCGCATTCGTCGGGTTGCTCTTGCTGTTGCAGGTCGGCATGGTCGGCACGTTCGTCGTGCTCGACCTGGTGGTGTTCTTCATCTTCTTCGAGGTTGTCCTCGCGCCGATGTGGTTCCTCATCGCCTTCTGGGGCACGGGGCGGCGTCGCAAGGCAGCAACGACATTCATCCTGTACACGGTGCTTGGCTCTGTCGTGATGTTGGTCGGGTTCCTGATCGTGATCGTCACGACCGGTTCGTCCAACATGGTCGAGATCGCCTCTGGATTGGGAGCGGACATTCCCTGGGGGCTCCAGCTGACTGCTGGACTCCTGATCTTGGGCGGCCTGGCGGTCAAGACCCCGATGTGGCCGTTTCACACCTGGCTTCCAGACGCGCACACGGCGGCACCCACGGTTGGGTCGGTGCTGCTCGCTGGAGTGCTGCTCAAGATGGGTACGTACGGCATGGTCCGGATCGTTCTGCCGGGGCTTCCAGATGCCGCTGTTGCCATTGCGCCCTACCTCGGTGCGTTTGGCGTGATCGGCATCTTCTACGGCGCCTTCGCGAGCTACGGGCAGAGCGACCTCAAGCGCGTGATCGCGTTCTCTTCGGTCGGGCACATGGGGTTCGTGCTGTTGGGAATCTCGACGCTGAGTGCGGTGGGTATCAATGCCGCACTCTTTGGAAACATTGCGCACGGCATCATCACCGGGTTGCTGTTCTTCATTGTGGGTGGCATCAAGACGCGCACTGGAACCACACGTTTCGCCGACCTACCGCGGGGCTTGTATGCCTCGGCACCCCGGCTTGGCTTCCTACTCGGGTTTGCGGCGGTTGCCAGTCTGGGGCTGCCCGGGCTGGCCGGCTTCTGGGGTGAGTTCCTCGCCCTGGTCGGCGCTTACCATCCGCTCGATAGTGGGGCACGGCAGTACTACCGAGTGCTCTTAGTGCTCGGGGCGGTCGGCATGGTGTTGGCGGCGGCGTACTTCCTTCGAGTGCTGCGCCGCGTCGGTCAGGGCAACGCAAGTCCTCGTCGCTCTATGCCTGATGTCACTCCACGAGAGTGGCTTGCCTGGACACCCCTAGCGCTGCTGACGCTCGTGCTTGGCCTGGCGCCGGTGTTGGTCCTAGACATGACCGACCCAGCGGTTCGAGGCGTCGTTGAGTCGCTGGCGGGTGCGCTGCCATGAGCATTCAGTCGATCGATCTCATCGCGCTCGCGCCACCATTGGTGGTCGCGCTCGGCGCCTTGCTGGCGTTGATCGTCGAGCTGGTAACCCGTCGCGGTGAGCTGGCCATTGCGGTAGGCGTGATAGCGACAATCGCTGCGATCCCGTTCGCACTCGCGTCCGTCGGTGAGCGAACTCTCTGTGCGAGTGGCGAGGCAGCTCCTGCACAGTGCGCCTATGTCGTTGACCCCTTCTCAGTGGCACTCCAGCTCATCGTTCTCGGTGGAACGCTAGTGGTGCTGCTGATGGCTTCGGCCGATGTTGCGACCAAGACAGTGCCAGGGGGAGAGTTCACCTTTCTCCTCTTGAGCTCAGCGGCCGGGGCGGTGCTAGTGCCCGCAACGAACGACCTAGTGACATTGATCGTGGCTCTTGAAGTGGTCTCATTGCCGACGTTCGCGTTGGTTGCTCTTCGCCGGGGCGATGGGACTGCGGCAGAGGCTGCAGTCAAGGCCTTCCTTTACTCGGTGGCTTCAGTGGCGGTGTCTCTCTACGGCATCGCGCTTCTATACGGCACAACAGGGGTGGTGGCGTTCCCTGAGCTGCACGTGGCCGCGTCTGCCACCGAGCCGTCACCCATTGCGGCGGCAGGGCTGGTGATGCTCCTCGCGGTGATCGCGTTCAAGGTGGCGGCCGTTCCCTTCCACGCTTGGGCACCCGATACCTATCAAGGGGCAACGGTCTCGGTCGCCGCCTACTTGTCGGTCGTATCCAAGGCAGCGGGCTTTGCCGCCTTGTTGTTGGTGACGTGGACCTTCGCGGGGTGGAGTCAGGTGTGGGCACCTGTCATCGCGGTGCTTGCTGCGGTCACCATGCTGGTGGGCAACGTCGTAGCGATCCGGCAGCGTGTGGCAGTGCGGTTGCTCGCGTGGTCGTCGATTGCGCAAGCCGGCTACATCTTGGTGCCCCTTGGCGCGGTGAGCGGCGACATTGAGTGGGGGCTTGCCGTGACGACTGCGGTCATCGGGTATCTCGCTGTCTATGCCGCGATGAACCTGGGGGCATTTGGGGTTGTCGCGGTGGCCCATCGCGTCGAAGGTGCGGTCACACTGGCGGACTACCGAGGCTTGGGCCGCCGGCATCCTGCGCTCGCGGTGAGCTTGGCCTTCTTCTTGGCCTGCCTCGCGGGGCTCCCCCCTGGCTTGATCGGTCTGCTCGTCAAGGTCGACGTTCTTGCTGTGCCCGTCTCCAGCGAGGTGTGGTGGCTGGCGACCGTCATGGCGGTCGCGACCGTTATCGGCCTGGCGTACTACTTGAAGTGGGGCGCGCAGTTGTTCATGCCTCAGCCTGCCGGCGCCGCGCGCCATGGTTCCGCTCGTTCGCACGGGCCATCGACTGTTGCCGTGATTCTCTGTCTGGTGGTCACGATCGCACTGTCGTTTGCCCCGTCGCTGGCGCTTGGGCTCGTCGAGCGACTCTGACCCTCGTGGCGCCCACCTTCGCTGTTGGGTGGTAGTAGTGGTGTCATGAATCGCTACACGAACGGGGTCAAGACCGCCTTTCTTCTGGCGTTGATGGCCGCGGCCATCATGTTGATCGGGGCCTGGCTCGGTGGTCGTCAGGGTTTGATCATCGCGTTCGTCATAGCGCTGGGAATGAACGCGTTTTCGTACTGGAACAGCGGGTCGCTAGCAATCCGCGCAATGCATGCACGTCCGGTGACCGAAGCCGAGCAACCGACCATGTTCCGCATCGTGCAGAACCTTTCGATGCAACTTGGCCAACCGATGCCAGAGTTGTATGTGTCGCCCACCGTTGCCCCGAATGCCTTCGCGACCGGCCGCAACCCGAAGAACGCCAAGGTGTGCTGCACCGAAGGAATTCTGCAACTGCTCGACGAACGCGAACTCCGCGGTGTACTCGCGCATGAGTTGGCTCACGTCTACAACCGCGACATTCTGATCGCGTCGGTTGCGGCCACGATGGCGTCGGTGATCATGTTCGTCGCGCAGTTCGCTTGGCTGATTCCGATGGGTGGCCAAGATCGAGACCGAGGGAACTTGCTGGGGTCGTTGTTGCTGCTGATCCTTGGTCCGATTGCCGCTTCTCTCCTCCAGTTCGCGATTAGTCGCTCACGTGAGTTTCAGGCTGACCAGTCGGGTGCTGGCTACACCGGTGACCCGATGGCCCTGGCCTCTGCGCTTCGCAAGCTGGAGCAGGGCGTCCAGGCAGCTCCCATGCGGCCCGAGCCAGAGCTTGAGACTGCCAGTGCTTTGATGATCGCGAATCCGTTTCGGGTCGGTGGCATGACCAAGCTCTTCTCGACTCACCCCCCAACATCTGATCGAGTGGCACGCTTGGAAGAGATGGCCGGGTACCGCTGAGTGGAACGACATTGACTAACTGACGAGTCAGTCAGTAATCTGCGTCGACTTGTCTCTGGGAGGTCTGGATGCCAGCTGGCGCGCAGCAGTACGACGCGGTCGTCATCGGGGGAGGACACAACGGCCTGGTGGCCGGTGCCTACCTCGCCAAGTACGGCAAGCGGGTGGTCGTCCTCGAGAAGCGGCACAAGACCGGCGGTGCCGCAGACACGAGCCAGCCATGGCCCGAGGCTCCCGAGTTCAAAGTGACGACGCTGTCGTACACCATGAGCTTGATGCCGGAGTACATCCTCCGCGACCTACAGCTCGAGAAGTACGGGTACAAGATCAACCCGCTCGGTCTCGGTTACCTGCCGCATCCAGACGGTCGCTCGCTGATCAGCGACGGCCCACGAGTGTTCGACTCGTTTGCGCAGTTCAGCAAGAAGGACGCCGACGCGTACGCCCCGTACTTCGACTGGATTGGCCGCATCGCCGGCATCTTGCACCCGCTGCTCGACAAGACGCCTCCGCATGTCGGATCGAAGAAGTTCGGCGATATCAAAGACCTCGGCCAGTTGGCGTGGACGCTGCGCAAAGAGATCGATGAGCGCACCGTGGCCGACATCACCCGCCTCTTCACCATGAGTGCTACCGACCTGCTGGCCAGGTGGTTCGAGGACCCCGTGGTGATTGGGTCGCTTGCGGTCAACGGCATCATCGGAACCTGGGCTGGCCCGATGAGCCCAGGAACCGCCTATGTGCTCATGCACCACTCGGTCGGTGAAGAGGCCGAAGGCAAGGTGTCGTCGTGGGGCATGCCTGTTGGCGGAATGGGCGCTGTGTCAGACGCCTGTCGCTCGGCCGCTGAGTCGTTCGGCGTAGAGATCCGGGTGAACTCGGGAGTTTCGCAGGTCACCGTGAAGGATGGCCGGGCCACCGGGGTGGTCTTGGAGAACGGTGACGAGATCTCGGCACCGCTTGTCGTCACGACGTGCCACCCGCAGATCACCTTCCTCGATCAGATCGAGCGGCATCACCTGCCAGACGACTTCGTGCATGACATCGAGAACTGGCGCTCGCGTTCGGGAACGGTGAAGATCAACCTCGCGCTCGACCGCTTGCCCGAGTTCACTGCCGACCCCGGCTTCGACAAAGACATCCACGGCGGCGCCATCTTCATGCTCGACGATGTCGAGTACCTCGAAACGGCATTCCAGGAGGCCCGGTCTGGGCGGGCAGCGACGCTGCCGTTCTCCGACTGTGAGATCCCCACGGTGTTCGACAAGACCCTCGCACCAGAGGGCAAGCACATCATGTCGATGTTCACCCAGTGGGTTCCCGAGTCATGGAGCAAAGAGCCGCACGACGACGAGCTGAACGCATACGCCCAAAGGCTCTACGACCGATTCGACGCGGTTGCGCCAGGGTTCAAAGACTCCATCCTGCATGAGCAGGTGATTGGCCCCTACGAGATGGAGCGAGACTTCGGCCTCATCGGTGGCAACATCTTCCACGGTGAGCTCACGGTGGATCAGCTCTTCCACATGAGACCAGCGGTGGGTTACGCCGACTACCGGACGCCGATCAGGGGGCTCTACCAGGGCTCAAGCGCCACGCACGCTGGTGGCGGCGTGACGGGGATGCCTGGGCACCACGTCGTCCGCGAGATTCGTCGCGACAAAGCCTGAGGTTGCTCCGACCGCTGCTATCGGTAGTTGACGTACTGCAGCGCCACGTCGAGGTCTTTGCCGTCCAGCAGACGTTGGATGGCCTGTAGGTCGTCGCGGCTCTTGCTCGACACCCGCAGTTCGTCGCCCTGAATCAATGGCTTGACACCCTTGGGCCCCTCGTCACGGATCAACTTTGAGATCTTCTTTGCGTTCTCTTGGGTGATCCCCTGTGACAACGTTCCCGAGATCCGGTACTCCTTGCCGGACGCCGCAGGCTCGCCAGTCTCAAGGTGCTTGAGAGAAACCTTGCGCTTCACCAGCTTGTCTTTGAACACGTCGAGTGCAGCCTTAACGCGCTCCTCAGAGTTGGCGCGAACCTCGATTCCCATCTCGCCTTGCCACGCGATGGTGGCGCCGGTGCCCTTGAAGTCGTAGCGCTGGCTCAGCTCCTTCGCCGCCTGGTTCAGAGCGTTGTCGATCTCCTGTCGATCGACCTTGCTGACGATGTCGAACGAGGATTCCGAGGCCATCGCTGGCTCCTTTCGTGGCGCAGACTCGCGTCGGACCGCTTGCTGGGCTGCGGTATTGTTGCGCTCCGTCGCCTGTGGCGGCAAACCCTGGCAGGTTGCCCGAGTGGCCAAAGGGAGCGGACTGTAAATCCGCCGGCTCAGCCTACGTTGGTTCGAACCCAACACCTGCCACACCTCGAACCCCCGGTCTCTATTGGCCGGGGGTTCGAACGTTCTGTCACCGGCTCAGGCCAATTTCTCGGGGGCTGCCGCGTCCGTGTAGCCTGTCTGGGCTCGGGCGACCGAGTACGCCCCAATAGCTCAGTCGGTAGAGCGTCTCCATGGTAAGGAGAAGGTCTACGGTTCGATTCCGTATTGGGGCTCGGGGCCTCCGCCACCGACCGCGAGGTCGGGGGCGACAGGTTCGGACGGCGGAGTAGCTCAGGTTGGCAGAGCAAGCGGCTCATAATCGCTGTGTCGCCGGTTCAAATCCGGCCTCCGCTACCCAGTAGTCCAGCACCACGTAGTCCAGCACCAGGTACAGCAGTCCGCACCACGAATCAGGCAACAGCAAGCTACAAGGAGTCACCATGGCCAAGAGCGACGTTCGGCCGAAGATCACGATGGCGTGCGCTGACTGCAAGCACCGCAACTACATCACTCGCAAGAACCGGCGCAACGACCCAGACCGGATCTCGCTGAGCAAGTTCTGCCCGAACTGCGGCAAGCACACCGAGCACCGCGAGACGCGTTAACCGCGGCTGCCCGAGTGACTCAGCTATCGGCTGACCGCCTAGCAGGCCGTGTTGCTGTCGTCACCGGCGCCGGACGCGGCATCGGTCGTGCAACTGCGCGCCGATTGGCCGCAGAGGGTGCACACGTAGTGATCGGCGACATCGACGCCGAGCCACTGGCAGAGGTCGCTGCTGAGTTGCCTAGTGATCGTGTGGCGACGTACGTAGGCGATACCTCCGACCCGGCGCATGCGGCGTCATTGATCAGTCAGGCCACGACGAAATTCGGCGGCCTCGACATTCTCGTCAACAACGCGGGCGTGACGCGCGACCGAATGTTCCACCGACAAACCGCCGACGACTTTGAAGGCGCAATCGACGCCAACCTGCGCTCAGCGTGGAATGCGACTCAGGCCGCCGTGGCGGTGATGCGTCCCACCGCGAAAGCTGAGCTCGAAGCGTCCGGGGTCGTAGCCCACCAACGCAAGATCGTGTGCACCTCTTCTGTCGCGGCGCTCACCGGAAACCCTGGTCAAACGAACTACACAGCAGCAAAGGGCGCGATCATCGCGTTCGTGAAGTCTCTAGCGCAGGAGCTTGGCCCGTTCGGGATCAATGTGAACGCCGTGGCACCCGGCTTCATCCAAACGCGGTTGACGGCTGAGAAGGCCGCGGGCGAGACCGTCGGAATTCCCGGAGACATGCGTGAGTCGATCCGCGGCATGATCAGCCTAGGTCGATTCGGAGAACCTGAGGACATCGCGGCCGCAACGGCGTTCCTCGTGTCTCACGACAGTGACTACATATCGGGGATCACACTGCCCGTCACGGGTGGGCAGATTGGAGGGATGGGGTGACATGGGGCTGAACATCGACCTGCTTGGCAAGCACTACCCCCCGCAGACCTACGAGGTCGGGCGAGAGAAGGTGCGCGAGTTTGCCGTGGCAATTGGTGACGACAACCCCGTGTACTTCGACCTGGCCGCAGCGAAGGCCCTGGGCCACTCAGACCTCGTCGCCCCGCCGACTTTCGCGGTGGTGGTCACACGTGGGCCGCAGATCTCAGTGATAGAAGACCCTGACCTTGGGCTCGACTTCTCACGTGTCGTGCACGGTGACCAGAAGTTCGAGTTCACTCGGCCGATCTTTGCCGGTGACGTGCTGACCACCACTGCATCAGTTGGTGCTGCGCACACCCGCGCTGGCAACGACTTCCTGACCATCCGTAGCCACGTCGTTGACGCGTCTGGAGCCGCGGTGGTCACGGTGTCGGCGACCCTCGTGGCACGAGCGGCGGAGGGCTGACGGGTGACCTCACGCATCGCAGCCGAATCGGTTGAGGTGGGAACCGAACTCCCAACTCAGTCATTCGAGCTCAGGCGAGTCGACCTGGTGAAGTACGCAGGGGCGTCCGGCGACTTCAACATCATTCACTGGAACGAGCGAGTCGCTACTGAGGTCGGGCTACCGAATGTCATCGCCCACGGCATGCTCACGATGGCTGAAGCGATCCGCGTGGTCACTGACTGGTGTGGCGACCCAGGAGCTGTGCTCGAGTATTCGACCCGCTTCACCAAGCCAGTGCCGGTCCCTGACGACGACCGGGGTACCACTGTCGAGGTCAAGGGGTCGGTCATCGAGGTGCTCGACGGCGGTCGGGTCAAGGTCGACCTCGTGGCAACGTGTGACGGTGCGAAGGTGCTGGGTATGGCCCGCGCTGTCGTCCAGCTCGCGTGATGCGCGAATCTCGCGCCGTCGAGTTCGCCTCGCTCACCAGTTTGCGAGTAGGCGGGCCTGTCGAGCGTCTGGTCGAAGCGACTACTCGTGAAGAACTCGTCGAAGCGGTGAGCACGGTCGGTCGCGACGGTTGCCTCGTGGTGGGTGGCGGGTCGAACCTCCTTGTGTCTGATGACGGCATTGACGTACCGGCGATCGCTGTGCGGACGTCAGGAGTCGACGTGCACGTGGAGGAAGACCGCGTGAGGTTGCGCGTGGCAGCAGGCGAATCGTGGGACGCGCTGGTCGCCCAGTGTGTGGCCGAAGGGTGGGCAGGCATCGAGGCGTTGTCTGGGATACCGGGAACGGTGGGCGCAACCCCCGTCCAGAACGTCGGCGCCTACGGGCAAGAGGTCTGCGACGTGATATCGAGTGTCGAGGTGTTCGACCGAGTGACGTCGCGCGTGCACTCCATGACAACCAGCGATTGCCGGTTCCGCTATCGGACGAGTGTCTTCAAGGATGAGCCGGACCGCTTCGTAGTGCTCGACGTCTCGTTCGAACTGCGGCGGTCCTCGACCGCCGCGGGCGTGAAGTATGCCGAGCTGTCACGAAGACTCGAATCGAGTCAGGAAGCACCGTTATCTTCCGTCCGCGAGGCCGTTCTCGACCTCAGGCGGTCGAAGGGAATGGTGTTAGACGCCTCTGACCACGACACCTGGTCTGCTGGGTCCTTCTTCACCAACCCGATCCTCGAGAAGGCCGCCGTACCGAGCGACGCACCTGTGTGGCCAATGACAGATGATCGTGTCAAGACCTCAGCCGCATGGCTCATCGAGCGTGCAGGCTTCGTGAAGGGGTTCGGCTCGGACGTGGGAAGCGGACGCGCAACCCTGTCGACGAAGCATGCGCTCGCGATCACCAACCGTGGTCACGCCACAGCCGCCGACATCGTGAACCTCGCACGCGTGATTCGTGACGGCGTCCGTGATCGCTTCGGTGTCACCCTTCACCCAGAACCCACTGTCGTTGGCGTGAGCCTCTAGCGCTGCGCGGGATCGATCCAGTGATCGATCCCGCTCATCAGTTCGCGCCTGATGTCGTCGGGGGCGAGCGACGCCTCGACGGACGACCTCGCTAGGTCTGCCAGCTCAGGGTCGGTGAATGCGTGAGCCTCGCGTGCCGCGATGTACTGCTCGGTGAGACGCGAACCGAAGAGCAACGGGTCGTCCGCAGCGAGAGCGACCCGAACCCCCGCGTCAACGAGCTTGCGGACCGGAACGTCGGCAAGCGTGTCAAAGACCCCCAGCGCCACGTTCGACGCCGGACAGACCTCGAGGGCTACGCCAGCGTCCGCTAACCGATTGACGAGGGTCGGATCCTCAACGCTTCTCACACCGTGACCGACCCGGCGAGCACCAAGCACGTCGATGCAATCGCGAACGCTGTCGGCTCCGAGCAGCTCGCCCCCGTGTGGAACGCCGACCAGCCCGCCGTTGCGAGCGATGCGGAATGCCTCGGCGAAGTCGTGCGCGTTGCCGCGTCGCTCATCGTTGGCCAGGCCGAAACCGATGACGCCCTGGTCGGAGTACCGCACTGCCAATCGGGCCAGCGTGCGCGCGTCAAGCGGATGACGCGTTCGGTTGGCTCCGACGATGACTCCGATGCGCAGACCAGTGGCGGCTGAAGCGGCGCGCACGGCGTCCAACATCAACTCGAAGGTCGCTGTGAGTCCGTCGAAGCGAGAGGCGTAGCCAGATGGGTCGACTTGAATCTCGAGCCATTGAGAACCGTCAGCGATCTCGTCCTCTGCGACCTCGCGGACCAGGCGGAACAAGTCGTCGGGCTCGCGGAGCACCGACCGCGCGGTGTCATACAGGCGCTGGAATCGAAACCAGCCGCGCTCGTCGGTGGCACGCAGCTCGGGGGGTTGATCTGACTGAAGCGCATCCGGGAGGTGAACGTTGTGCCGGTCGGCGAGCTCGAGGAGCGTCGAGTGGCGCATAGCCCCGGTGAAATGCAGGTGCAAGTGCGCCTTGGGGAGTGCTCGAAGGTCGCGGGTCGGCGGGGTGGGGGCGTGGTGCGCGGGAGCCGTCTGCTGGTCCGCCACGTCTGCCACATGACCAGGGTAGGCATCGGGGCTCCGAGAACGCCTGGCACCGGGACCTAGGTCACCCAGATCGGGGGTCTATATGCCCTAGGGGGTATCCCGCTGGATGCCTAACGTCAGGATCCGCGGCCGGTCTTCGAGTGTTCGGATCCCACGCTCGACGATCTTTCGTTTCGTGTCGATCGCTGTTGTCAGGACCACGCGGATCGACATCACATCGGGGACAGCGTGATCTGACCCTGTGGATCGTGCGAGTGCGATCCACAGGGCCGCCGCTACCGGCCTGGGCTAGCGATCGGAGCCGCATCATCGCCGGATGCCGTCACCTCGACCAGATCGTCATGTGCTCTCCAGGCGCATTGCCGACGAGTGCTTCGGTAAGGGCCACACGCGTTGGATGCTGGAGCAGCAGCGATGGCAGAGTCCCCGTGCTGGCGTGGTTGTGACGCATTCTGGTGCGCTCAGCGAAGAGGAGCGAACCCTCGTTGACCTTTGTGTGTGCGGTCCGATGGCTGTACTCGCCGGCCTGACGGCAGCCCGCTGCGACGGCTTCCAAGGCTTCGCCGCGTCCGCCACGCACATCCTCGTGCCCGCGGGGTATAAGCGAGTCGCGCGTCCAGGGATCGTGGTCCACCGTTCGCGGCACCTCGACCCAGTCGATGTCCATCCCGCGCGACAACCGCGCCGAACGCGGATTGCCAGGTCGGTGATTGATGCGGCGTCTTGGGCTGCCACCGACGGGGCGGCCACAGCGATCGTCGCGTCCTCTGTGCAACAGGGTTTGGTGAGACCAGATCACCTGCGCTTGGTGCTTGAGCGACTTCAGAAGGTCGCCCGCCGCGCACACATCGCACAGGTCGTTGATGCCACCGACGGTGGGTCACTCAGTGAACACGAGTTCGAGTTCTTGCGTCTGTGCCATCGATTCGGTCTACCTACACCGTCTCGGCAGGTACGGCGAACCGATTCGATGGGCCGTGACCGCTACACGGACGCTGAGTTCGACGACTACGACGTTGTGGCGGAGATCGACGGAGCTCAGCACATGGAGTTGCGAACGTGGTGGGACGATCTAGACCGACAAAACGACCTGGTCATTGACGGGGGCAAGACGGTGATTCGGTTCGTCGGTCTCGCCCTGAGAACGCAGCCCTCGCGTGTCGTCACCCGCTTGCATGACTGCCTCAGAAACCAGCGGCCGGACTTGCATGAGGCCCGGCCATGCAAGGTGTGTCGATTGGTGTCGCTAGGGCGACTGTGATCGACACCAAATCTGCCGATGCGGCGGTCGGCGGCCCGTCGTGAAGAGCGTCTGAGCCGGCCAGGCTCGTTCGACCTACTGGGCGTCGGCGATCAGCTTTCCTAGACGAGTAACGCCTTCGGCGATGTCCTCGTCACCGAGTGCATACGACATTCGTAGGTAGCCGGGGGTGCCGAAGGCTTCCCCTGGCACCACGGCAACCTCGGCGACGTCCAGCGCCACGTCGGCCAAGGTCAAAGATGAGTCGATCGCGATGCCGTTGATTGTCTTGCCGAGAACGCCCTTCACGGAGGGGTAGGCGTAGAACGCGCCCTCCGGCTCTGGGCACGTGACCCCCGGAATCTCGTTCAGCATCGACACGATTGAACGGCGCCGTCGATCGAACGCCACGCGCATCTCAGCAACGGCGTCCAGTGAGCCTGACACCGCGGTCAACGCCGCGACTTGAGCAACGTTGCTGACATTGGACGTCGCATGCGATTGCAGGTTCGCTGCTCCCTTCACGACATCCTTGGGGCCGATCATCCAACCAACGCGCCAGCCCGTCATCGCAAACGTCTTGGCCACCCCGTTCACGACGACGCAGCGATCGGCGATCTCGGGGACAAGAGTTGGCAGCGACGAGAACGTCGCATCGCCGTAGACGAGGTGTTCGTAGATCTCGTCAGTGAGCACCCAGATGCCGTGCTCGGCGGCCCAGCGTCCGATGGCAGCGATCTGGTCTGGCGGATACACGGCGCCCGTCGGGTTACTGGGCGACACGAAGATGAGCATCTTCGTGCGTTCGGTACGGGCTGCCTCGAACTGCTCGACGGTCGCGCGGTACCCGGTGCTTTCGTCGGTCACGACAGGAACAGGCACGCCACCGAATATCGACACGACCTCGGGGTAGGTCACCCAGTAGGGGGCCTGGATGATCACCTCGTCCCCCGGATCGATGAGGCTGGCGACGGCGTTGAATATGGCCTGCTTGCCGCCATTGGTCACCAGCACCTGGGACGCCTCAACCTCGAGCCCGGAGTCGCGCAGGGTCTTCGCTGCGATCGCTTCGCGGAGCGCCGGCAAACCCGCTGCTGGCGTGTAGCGGTGCCACCGGGGATCGTGGGTGGCCTCAGCTGCGGCCTCGACGATGTAGTCAGGGGTGGGGAAGTCGGGCTCACCGGCGCCGAACCCGATGACCGGACGCCCGGCGGCCTTGAGGGCCTTGGCCTTCGCGTCGACAGCGAGGGTGGCGGACTCAGCGATCCCGGCAACCCGGGCGGACAAACGTGAGGCGGTCTCAGACATGGGCCCATCCTTCCATCCGGTCACAGCGCCGAGCGGGGCCGTTCCAGAGCGCGGTTCAGAGGCCAACGCATAGTCTGGCGCCCTGTCAGCTACCTGCCAGCACCTGCCAGCACCTGTCAGCACGGTCGGTTCGACTGCCACCGGCCTGACCCCGTACACTCACCGCCGGTGGCTTATTGGCCATGGTCTTGTCATGCCCGAGATCGTTGTGACTGCCCTCACACTGCCGTGATCGCACTCGCAGAGGTGTCGTCTGAGGGGTCTTGGCGAGCCGGACGCCGTGATCCGCCCGGAGGGCAGTAGCTCAATTGGCAGAGTCCCGGTCTCCAAAACCGGTGGTTGGGGGTTCGAGTCCCTCCTGCCCTGCACGTGACGGCACCCGCCGTCAGGTAACAGAACACCCACAACGCGTGGGCGACAACGAGATGGGTGAGGCTGGTGGCCGAGTCACGCGGTTCAACCGCCACGCCTGAGCGCGGCCAGCCGCCGAAGAAGAAGAACCCGATTGTTCGGCTTCTGCTCTTCTACCGGCAGGTCGTCGCCGAGATGCGCAAGGTCGTGTGGCCGACGCGCCAAGAACTGATCACCTACACGATCGTCGTGATCGTGTTCGTGGTGTCCTTCGGCCTGCTTGTCCTTGTCTTTGATCTCGGGGTAGCCCGAGTCGTCCGAGCGGTATTCGGCTAGCCGAGTCCGTCGAGCCTCACCAATCGTCAGGAGATACGACACCGTGTCCGAGTTGGAAACCGGCCCTGAGTCCGGCGCCACCGTCGAGGTCAGCGACCCGATCGACGCCGCACCCGAGGTCGAGGTGTCGTCTGACCCTGCGCCAGAGACAGCCAGTGAGTCCGGCGATGCCAACGCGTCCGAGGACACGCCGCAACCTGCGGAATCAGCTGCGCCTGATCAGTCGAGTGATGCCGACGAGTCTGAGTCGAGTGAGTCCGACGAACCCGACGAAGACCCCCGTGAGGCCTTCAAAGAGTCGCTGCTCACGCAGCCTGGTGACTGGTATGTCGTGCACTCCTACGCCGGCTACGAAAACCGCGTCAAGCACAACCTCGAGAACCGCCGCACCTCGCTGTCGATGGAGGACTACATCCACGACATTCAGGTGCCCCAGGAAGAAGTCATCGAGATCAAGCAGGGGCAGCGCAAGCAGGTCAAGCGCAACAAGTTCCCTGGCTACGTTCTCGTGCGCATGGATCTCACCGACGAGTCATGGTCGACGGTTCGTCACACCCCTGGTGTCACCGGGTTCGTTGGCCACGCACACCAGCCAACGCCCCTCACCATCGACGAAGTTCTGTCGATCCTCTACGTCGAGCCCGAGAGTGTTGCCGGCAAGCCCAGCGCCGATGGCACCCCAGCCAAGGCCGAGGCCGCTGTTGTTGACTTCGAGGTCGGCGAATCGGTCACGGTCATCGACGGCGCGTTTGCGACGCTGCCGGCATCGATCAACGAGATCAACCCTGATGCGCAGAAGCTCAAGGTGCTGGTCTCGATCTTCGGACGCGAGACGCCAGTCGAGCTCTCGTTCGACCAAGTTCAGAAGCTCTAACAACCACCGCAGGCAAAAAGCCCAGCCCAACCAAAGAAGGACCCAGCAATGCCCCCCAAGAAGAAGGTCGCTGGTCTGATCAAGCTTCAGATCGAAGCAGGTCAGGCCAACCCCGCGCCGCCCGTTGGCCCTGCCCTCGGTCAGCACGGCGTCAACATCATGGAGTTCTGCAAGGCCTACAACGCGGCGACTGAAGCGCAGCGCGGCAACGTGGTTCCTGTGGAGATCACGGTCTACGAAGACCGCTCCTTCACGTTCATCACCAAGACTCCGCCTGCCGCCAAACTGATTCTCAAGGCCGCTGGGCTCGACAAGGGCTCAGGCGTCCCGCACAAAGACAAGGTCGGGTCGCTGACTCGCGAGCAGGTTCGGTCAATTGCGGAGCAGAAGATGGCTGACCTCAACGCCAATGACTTGGACGCCGCCGAGAAGATCATCGCCGGCACCGCACGTTCGATGGGTGTGACGGTCAGCGAGTAGCCTCACGCACTCCGAACTACCCGCACGACAGCACGACCAGCACACAACCGAATAACACCGAAATGTGGGAGGGCCAGCGCGGCCCATGAACCACACCTGACAGCGCTCTTCACCAAGAGCGCAGAACTGGAGTCAGATCCATGAAGCGCAGCAAGGGTTACAACGCAGCGGCGGCCAAGATTGACGCCGACAAGCTGTACTCACCTGTTGAGGCGGTCAAGCTCGCCAAGGAAACCTCGGCGATGAAGAACCCGGCGACCGTCGAGGTGGCGATGCGTCTCGGCGTCGACCCCCGCAAGGCCGATCAGATGGTGCGTGGCACCGTCAACCTGCCGCACGGCACGGGAAAGACCGCACGAGTGATCGTGTTCGCCGCAGGCGAGAAGGCCGAGCAGGCCCGCGCCGCAGGGGCGGACGAGGTCGGTTCAGATGACCTCATCGAGAAGGTGTCGGGCGGTTGGACCGGATTCGACTCCGCCGTGGCGACACCTGACCTGATGGGCAAGGTCGGACGCCTCGGCAAGGTGCTTGGTCCGCGTGGGCTCATGCCTAACCCGAAGACCGGCACAGTGACGATGGACGTTGCCAAGGCCGTCGAAGACATCAAGGGCGGAAAGATCGAGTTCCGCGTCGATCGTCACGGCAACCTGCACATGGTTATCGGCAAGACCTCGTTCACAGAAGAGCAGCTGGCCGAGAACTACGCGGCCGTGCTCGACGAGGTCCTTCGTCTCAAGCCGTCTAGCGCCAAGGGTCGCTACATCAAGAAGATCGCGATGAGCACGACCATGGGCCCCGGAATTCTGCTCGACCCAGGTCGCACGAAGAACGTCGCCAGCGACGACGGCAACTAGCAGGGCCCCTAGCCATTTGTGGCGCATGTTGCACCGTTTCGCCGACGCATGGGGCGGGTTTCGGTGCAACATCTGCCACATCGCTATCGGTCGCGAGCACTGATCCGGAGGCATCGCCCTCTCGGCATTTGGTTCACAGGTTCCGTCGTGAAGAACCCCGTTTTGACCCCTCAGGGTTCTGCCCCGTACGCTGGCCCCGCCAAAGACCGCTGGTTGCTCGGGTTTCCCGAGTCGAAGGTTCCGCTCACTGCCTCGTGCAGGGTGGACGGCCCGCGTAGGTGATACGAGTGTCTTGTCTGGACGCCAACGGCGTCTGGTCACGCCCCGTGCGCCTGCGCCGGGGCGTTTGTCATGAGTGGGTACTTCGCCCGACCGGCGATCCGATCGAATGAAGGAGAACCATGGCGCGGGCTGACAAGGCAACCGCCGTAGCAGAGATCGCGGATCAGTTCCGTGGTTCCGCTGGCGCCGTGCTCACTGAGTACCGGGGCCTCACGGTCAAGCAGCTCAAGGAGTTGCGCACGGCACTCGGTGAGAACGCCACGTACGCCGTGGTGAAGAACACGTTGACCAAGATTGCCGCCAAGGACGCAGGCGTCGAGGGCATGAGCGACTTGCTCGCTGGTCCGTCGGCTATCGCATTCATCACCGGCGACGCGGTCGAGACCGCCAAGGGTCTGCGTGACTTTGCCAAGGCAAACCCCCAACTGCTCATCAAGGGTGGGGTGCTCGACGGCAAGGCATTGACCCCAGCCGAGATCGAGAAGCTGGCATCGCTTGAGTCTCGCGAGGTGCTCCTCGCCAAGCTCGCCGGTGCTATGAAGGCGCAGATGTCTGGCGCCGCCGCGCTCTTCGCCGCTCCGCTGTCGCAGACAGCGCGCGTCCTGGGCGCACTGCAAGTGAAGGCACAGCAGGACCCGTCGGTCCTCGCTGGCGGCGCCGGAACCCCGGCTCCCGCCGCAGCTGAGGCCCCGGCCGCAGAGGAGGCGCCCGCGCAGGAAACTGCAGCAGCGGACGCCCCCACTGATGCCGAGACCGAAGCACCCGCCCCCGAGGCATCCGATGAGGCTGCCGAGGAGACGACCCAAGAGGGCTGACCGCCCGGTAGGAACCCACTTTCACAACAGAGCCCTCCCGGGCCACATCACGACATGGAGGACGCCGATCATGGCGAAGCTGAGCACCGATGAACTGCTCGACGCATTCAAAGAGATGACGCTGATCGAGCTGAGCGAGTTCGTGAAGCAGTTCGAGGACACCTTTGAGGTCACTGCTGCTGCCCCCGTGGCCGTCGCAGCTGCCCCTGCTGCCGGCGGCGCTGCTGCTGGTGGCGACGCCGCTGCTGCCGACCAGGATGAGTTCGACGTCATCCTCGACGGTGCCGGCGACAAGAAGATCCAGGTCATCAAGGAGGTGCGTTCTCTGACGAACCTCGGCCTGAAGGAGGCCAAGGACCTCGTCGAGAGCACCCCGAAGCCTGTCCTCGAGAAGGTCACCAAGGAAGCCGCTGAGAAGGCGAAGGAAGCCCTCGAGGGCGCCGGCGCCAGCGTCACGCTCAAGTAGGCAAGCACTTAGTAGAAGGGCCCACCCCTTGGGGGGTGGGCCCTTCTACGTTGTGCGCTGTCGGCGCTCAATGCCGGTGCCTAGTCATCACCGCCGCCGTCGTCATCGTCATCGTCGTCTCCGCCACCGTCATCGTCATCTCCACCACCGCCGCCACCGCCGGAGCTACCACTGCCGCCACCGCCGGTGGACCCTCCACCGCCACCGCCGGAGCCGCCGCCGTTCTTGCTGTTGCCATCGGATTTCTTGTCGCCGCCCTTGGGCTTGCCCTTCCGATCGTCGTCCTGCTTACTGTCGTTCTCGCCCGAACCCTGCTTCCCCTCGTTGGAAGTCTGGTTATCCGAGTCGTCATCGAGTGAGATCGTCTCGACCGTTGTGATCGGGCGATCAGGGGTGATGAGGTCGATGCCCACGAAGGTGATCAGCGCAAAGGCCGCGGTGGCGACCAGGATTCGAAGGATCATGCGGCAACCTCCAGTCGATACCCCATACCTCGTACCGTGCTGATGACACCAGGGCCGAGTTTGCGACGCAGGTACCGCACGTAGACGTCGACGACGTTCGACTCCGGCGCGAAGTCGTACCCCCACACATGGCTGAGCAGCTGCTCGCGGCTGAGGACCTGACCCGCGTGCCGCATGAGCGTCTCGGTCAAGGCGAACTCGCGAGCGGTGAGCTCGACCGTGCGTCCGTTGACGGATGCCCTTCGAGTACGTAGATCGAGTACCACGTCGCCGGCACGAAGAACTGTCATTTCGGCCGTCGGTTCTGTGCGTAGTCGCGCCCGAACTCGCGCAAGCAACTCGTCGAACCGAAAGGGCTTAGTGACGTAGTCGTCGGCCCCACCCTCAAAGCCAGCGACTGTCTCCTCGATTGTGTCGCGTGCTGTGAGCACGACGATCGGGATCTTCTCGCCTCGTTGACGGAGCTGACGCAATACGTCTTGTCCGTCGAGTCCAGGCAACCCGAGGTCGAGAATCATCAAGTCGAAGTCATCGTCGCGCGCCGTCGCAAGAGCATCGGGCCCGGTCTGCACGACTTGGGTGGTGAACCCATTGGCTCGGAGCCCACGCTCCAGAAACGAGGTAATCCGGTCCTCGTCTTCGGCGATCAGGATGCGAGTCATGTGGCATTCACCTTCTGTGGCAGTTCGACGGTGTCGTGGGTGATTTCATCGACCGCGTCCTCGGCGTCAGGTGGTCGAACCGGCACGACAATGGTGAAGCGGGCTCCCTGGCCCGGCCTGCTGTCGATCCGAACGCGACCGCCGTGCGCGCGGGCGATAGCTCCGACGATCGCCAACCCCAAGCCAGTTCCTTCTCTACGGCCTTCGAGGGTGTCGCGCCCGCGCCCGAAACGCTCGAAGATGCGGTCTTGCTCGTCGACTGGGACGCCGGGACCGTCGTCGCGTACCCACAACCGTGCCTCGTCGTCTACGACGGAACTTCCGATCGCGATGACCCCACCGACATCGGTGTGCTGTACCGCATTCGTTATGAGGTTCAACCACGCTTGGGTAAGCCGCTCAGGGTCAGCTTCGATGATGGCGTGAGAGGTCACGTCGATTTGCCACACCCGCTCTGGTGAGAACGTCGTGGCACGCGCGTGAATGCCCTCTGTCAGCTCAGTGAGATCGACGGGGGCGACGCGTAGGAAGTCTGGCTTCTCGGCTTTCGCCAGCAGGATTAGTTCGGTGACGTAGCGATTCATGCGGTCGAGTTCATCGAGGCAAAGGGCCAGCGTTTGTTCGCGTTCGACTGGGTCGTCGGGGAGCAGTTCGAGGTTTCCACGGACAATCGTGAGTGGTGTGCGAAGTTCGTGACCGATGTCGTCGAGGAAGCGCCGCTGATCAGAGAACGCGTCTTCGAGTCGGTCGAGCATCGTGTTGAAGGTTCTGGTCAACTCGGCCACCTCATCGTTGCCGGTGACCGGGATGCGCTCGGACAGATGCGAGTCAGAGATGTTCTGGGCAGTCCGAGTCAATCTGCGGATTGGCGCCACGACGCTGCCAACGGTCAACCACCCCACGACAGAAACGACGATGAGCATGCCCCCAGTCGTGAGAGCCATCAGGCGAACGGCCTGGTTGATCTCGTCGAGCTCAGGGCTCATGAAGTGCGTGGCAATGAATGTTCCTTCCACGTCACCGCCCGCGGTGATGGGAACTGCCAGCCAACGCACGGGTCCGGCCGCAGTGTCGATGTCACCGAAAGTCGGTGAGGTGACTGCTGCCCATTGCTCAACGAGCGACGGGTTTTCGAGCAAGTTGATCGGGGCCCCGCGGTCGGACTTGTAGGGCTCGCCCTGCTTCAGGAAGAACGAGCCCTCAGCGGCTTCGGGCACGTCACCTGCGACGAA
The DNA here is from genome assembly GCA_963712425.1 of uncultured Actinomycetota bacterium. Lineage (GTDB taxonomy): Bacteria > Actinomycetota > Actinomycetes > JAHEKZ01 > JAHEKZ01 > JAHEKZ01. The sequence continues at coordinate 694,048 of CAVQHW010000002.1, forward strand.
GTCATCAAAGATTGCTCCCAAGTCGTTGCCGTAAGGGGCACCTGTCGTCGGATCCGTACCCGTGACGAAGAGAGCTGAGTTCCTGCGCCTCTTGGCGAAGGCTGGCGTCTACCGACTCATCGAGGCCGACGAGCAGGAACTGACGCAGTGCCAGGACCGTGACGATCAAGGCCATGGCCAAGAGCCCCAGGTACCAGAGCACGACGCGCGCTCTGATTCCAGACAGGTGCGAGGACAGGGGCCGTGACATGGAATCAGACTCGGGCACGAAGGCACCTGCCTACATGAAAGGACTATGAGAGAGATCTCATGAAACCACTCTCACTGGGGCCTCACCTGTTCTTCAGGCGTGGGTCCAACCCTTGAGGTAACGGCCAGCACCCCGCTGGCCACTGCACCCAAGGAGTACTCATGTCACGCATCTATCGAGGGTTGATCGCGGCCTTCGCACTTCTGTTCGGGCTCGGCCTTGCTATGACGACGGCGACGACGGCGACGGCAGCAGACGAGGCCAAACGCGAGGACGACGTACGAGAGGTCGCCACCGTCAGTTACGACGATGACGACGACAACAGCCGGGACGGAAGCCGCGACAACACCAGCCGTGGCAGCCGCACCGGCAACAACACCGCCAACAGCAACGACCGCTCTGGCGATAGCAACGACGGCACCAACAGCCGACACACGAATGTCAGCAGGGACCGCGACAACAGCCGTGGTGACCTAACCAAGGACTGGACCAAGGACGGCAAGGGCGACCGCACCCGCGACTGGTCGCAGAACCACACCAACGACCGCAGTCGTAACGACACCCGCTGAGGTCGGCAATGGGAACCTCTTGGGCGCTGGGTGCCGGGGACTTCATCGTCCCCGGCATCCGCGCCGAGCAGCGGCTAGGCGGCGGTGAACGGTACGAGGCCTATCTCGGGTGGCACGAACACCTGTTCGCTCCCGTCGTGGTCAAGGTCGTGAGGCCAGACCTGGTCAACGACTCCGCCACCTTGCGGGGGCTGCAGCGCGAAGTCGACATGCTGGGACGCCTGGCACACCCCGTGGTCGTTCGGTCGTTCGCGGCCGAGGTGGGTGGTGAGCGCCCCCACGTCGTCCTCGAGCATCTCGATGGCCCCCGGCTGTCGACGTTGCTGCGCCGTTACGGCCCGCTCGCGCTCGACCAACTGCTGCCATTGGGTCTCGAGCTGTGCTCAGCCCTGCACTATCTGCATGCGGAATCAGTGGTGCACCTCGACGTCAAGCCGAGCAACATCATCATGGGCTCGCCGCCACGGCTGATTGACCTGTCGATCGCTCGCAGCGTCGCCGACGCCGCACAGCTCGACCACGTGACAGGCACCGACGCCTACCTGGCCCCTGAGCAAGCCGATCCCCCGGTTTCGGGATCGCCTGGCCCTGCCGCAGACATTTTCGGGCTTGGCGCCACGTTGTTCGAGGGTCTGACGGGAGAGCGTCCCTTCGCGAAGGGCTCCAGTTCGCCAGGAGCGCCGCCCGCCGAGCAGTGGCCACAGTTGGTGGACGATCCCCGCCCGCTGCCTCGCGGCGTCCACCCAGCTGTCAGTGGCCCGATCCTTGCCTGCCTGTCCAAGGACCCGGCCGCTCGCCCGACGGCTGCTGAGTTGGCTGGGCTCCTGGAGCCGCTGGTCGACCAACTGCCCAAACCGGTGCTCGGTGGGATCCGCGCCAAGCTTCGGTGACCTGAAACGCCCCGATGCAGACCAGGCGGACCCCTGGGCATTGGGTCACAAGTCTGTTCACAAGAACACGGATGTGCTTGACGCGCCTGGGTTCTGGGCCTCATAGTCGTCGACAGCGTTCCCCCCGGGTAGCCGCCGGTCCAGCCCACTGGATCACCGACGACGGCCGCTCAGGGTCATGCTCGAAGGAGGCGCGACTGGACAGCCGCGGCCGCATGCCGCTACGCTGTCGCTTTGCGCTGCCCTGACCCCTCCTCTGGTGTGCCCTAAGCCTGTTCTGTTTGGCCTGGTGTGCCGGAAACTTCTGTGCCCCGAGCGAGCCTGCACGCCCGGAGCCCGACTGGCGGTCTGACCGGCTGCGTGCGGAAGTCGAGCCCGGAAGGACGCCTCCTTGGCCCCCTCGCGTAACGCCCCTAGCTCCAACATTTCGTCTCGGTTGAGCTTCGCCAAGATCTCAGAACCACTCCCGGTCCCTGACCTGCTGGACCTTCAGGTCAAGAGTTTCGACTGGCTGCTGGGCAACGACGTGTGGAAGGCCAGGGTCGAAGAGGCCGCGGCCGCCGGAAAGCCCATTCCCGACAAATCGGGCCTCGAGGAGATCTTCGAAGAGATCAGCCCCATCGAGGATTTCCAGGGCACGATGTCGCTGAGCTTCCGCGACCACCGCTTCGAGCCTCCGAAGAACTCCGTCGACGAGTGCAAAGACCGCGACTTCACCTACTCGGCTCCGCTGTTCGTGACCGCCGAGTTCATGAACAACGAGACCGGCGAGATCAAGTCGCAGACCGTCTTCATGGGCGACTTCCCGTTGATGACCAACAAGGGAACCTTCGTCATCAACGGCACCGAGCGTGTGGTCGTCTCGCAGCTCGTGCGTTCCCCAGGTGTCTACTTCGAGCGGACCGTCGACAAGACGTCCGACAAAGACATCTACACCGCGAAGATCATCCCCTCGCGGGGTGCGTGGCTTGAGTTCGAGATCGACAAGAAAGACATCGTGTCGGTCCGCGTCGACCGCAAGCGCAAGCAGAACGTCACCGTCCTGCTCAAGGCCCTCGGCTGGGACGAAGCCAAGATCCGCGAAGAGCTGGGTGCCTACGAGTCGATCAACCTGACGCTCGACAAAGACAACACCACCACCCAGGACGAGGCACTGCTCGACATCTACCGCAAGCTGCGGCCGGGCGAGCCCCCCACGCGCGAAGCGGCACAGACGCTGCTCGACAACCTGTACTTCAACGGCAAGCGCTATGACCTCGCCAAGGTGGGTCGATACAAAGTCAACAAGAAGCTCGGCCTTGAGCGTCCGCTCAGTGACACCGTGCTCACCCTTGACGACATCGTCGCCACCATCAAGTACATCGTCGCGCTGCACGCCGGCGAGACCGAGGCAGTGACCGGCCCGAGCACGGTGCGCGTCGAGACCGACGACATCGACCACTTCGGCAACCGTCGCCTTCGCACCGTCGGCGAGCTGATCCAGAACCAGGTCCGCACCGGCTTGGCTCGCATGGAGCGCGTGGTCCGCGAGCGCATGACCACCCAGGACGTCGAGGCGATCACTCCTCAGACGCTGATCAACATTCGGCCAGTCGTGGCGTCCATCAAGGAGTTCTTCGGCACCAGCCAGCTCTCCCAGTTCATGGACCAGACCAACCCGCTCGCTGGGTTGACGCACAAGCGTCGCCTGTCGGCGCTCGGCCCCGGTGGTCTGTCGCGTGAGCGCGCTGGCTTCGAGGTTCGCGACGTGCACCCGTCTCACTACGGCCGCATGTGCCCGATCGAGACTCCTGAAGGTCCGAACATCGGTCTGATCGGCTCGCTGTCCACGTACGGGCGGGTCAACCCCTTCGGTTTCATCGAGACCCCGTACCGCAAGGTGGTCAAGGGCAAGGTCACGACCCAGATCGACTACCTGACAGCTGACGAAGAAGACCTTCACGTCATCGCTCAGGCCAACGCTCCGCTAGGCCCAGACAACAAGTTCGAGGAAGAGCGAGTTCTGGTTCGTACCAAGGCCGGCGAGGTCGACTACGTCCACCCGGCCGACGTCGACTACATGGACGTCTCACCGCGCCAGATCTGGTCGGTCGCCACTGCGCTGATTCCGTTCCTTGAGCACGACGACGCGAACCGCGCGCTCATGGGATCGAACATGCAGCGTCAGGCCGTGCCGTTGCTGCGTCCGGAGTCGCCGCTGGTCGGTACCGGTATGGAACAGCGCGCTGCCACCGATGCAGGCGACGTGATCACGGCTGAGGCGTCCGGGGTCGTCGAAGAGGTCGCAGCTGACCACATCACAGTGCAGCAGGACGACGGCGCGCACCGCACCTACCGCGTTGCCAAGTTCATGCGGTCCAACCAGGGCACTTCGTACAACCAGAAGCCGCTCGTCAACGAGGGTGACCGCGTTGAGGGTGGGCAGGTCATCGCTGACGGTCCGAGCACCCAGAAGGGTGAGCTCGGGCTCGGCAAGAACCTGCTGGTGGCGTTCATGTCATGGGAGGGCCACAACTACGAAGACGCGATCATCTTGTCTGAGCGTCTCGTCAAAGACGACGTGCTCTCCTCGATTCACATCGAAGAGCACGAAGTCGACGCACGAGACACCAAGCTCGGCCCAGAAGAGATCACCCGCGACATTCCGAACGTCTCGGAAGAGGTCCTGGCTGACCTCGACGAGCGCGGCATCATCCGGATCGGCGCAGAGGTTCGCACCGGCGACATCCTGGTCGGCAAGGTCACGCCCAAGGGTGAGACCGAACTGACTCCCGAGGAGCGTCTGCTCCGCGCGATCTTCGGTGAGAAGGCGCGCGAGGTTCGGGACACCTCGTTGAAGGTGCCGCACGGTGAGTCGGGTGTCGTCATCGGCGTTCGAGTGTTTGAGCGCGAGAACGGCGATGAGCTTCCCCCCGGCGTCAACGAGTTGGTACGCGTCTACGTCGCTCAGAAGCGCAAGATCACCGAGGGCGACAAGCTCGCCGGACGCCACGGCAACAAGGGCGTCATCTCCAAGATCCTGCCCGAAGAGGACATGCCGTTCCTTGAGGACGGAACCCCGGTCGACATCGTCCTGAACCCGCTCGGTGTTCCTGGTCGTATGAACGTCGGCCAGGTGCTCGAGACGCACCTCGGCTGGGTGGCCCAAACTGGTTGGTCGGTTGAGGGAACGCCCGACTGGGCAGCTGGCCTCTCAGAAGCCGCCATGGCGGCCGAGCCTGGCACCAAGGTCGCGACGCCGGTGTTCGACGGCGCCAAAGAAGATGAGATCACTGGCCTGCTCGGCTCGACCCGTCCGAACCGCGACGGGGTGCAGCTGATCGGCGAGTCCGGCAAAGCGCAGCTCTTCGATGGTCGCAGCGGTGAGCTGCTGCCTCAGGCGGTGTCGGTTGGGTACATCTACATCCTGAAGTTGCTTCACCTTGTCGACGACAAGATTCACGCACGCAGCACCGGCCCCTACTCGATGATCACCCAGCAGCCGCTCGGTGGAAAAGCGCAGTTCGGTGGCCAGCGCTTCGGTGAGATGGAGGTCTGGGCACTCGAGGCGTACGGCGCCGCGTATGCCCTGCAAGAGCTCCTGACCATCAAGTCCGACGACGTGCTGGGACGCGTCAAGGTCTACGAGGCGATCGTCAAGGGCGAGAACATCCCAGAACCAGGCATCCCTGAGTCCTTCAAGGTGCTCATCAAAGAGATGCAGTCCCTGTGCCTCAACGTCGAGGTGTTGTCTAGCGACGGCATGTCGATCGAGATGCGTGACACCGACGATGAGGTCTTCCGCGCGGCGGAAGAGCTCGGAATCGACCTGTCCCGGCGTGAGCCGAGCAGCGTCGAAGAGGTCTGAGGCCACGCTGGAGTCGTTGGACCACCAACGGCGCCAGCAGCCCCAGGCAGACCTGAGAACGACTAGATCCCCGAAGGACTGGTAACCCCGTGCTCGATGTCAACTACTTCGACGAACTGCGCATCGGCCTGGCCACTGCTGACGACATCCGTCAGTGGTCGCACGGCGAGGTGAAGAAGCCCGAAACGATCAACTACCGCACTCTCAAGCCAGAGAAGGACGGGCTCTTCTGCGAGAAGATCTTCGGACCGACTCGCGACTGGGAGTGCTACTGCGGCAAGTACAAGCGGGTGCGCTTTAAGGGCATCATCTGCGAGCGATGCGGCGTCGAGGTCACGCGCGCCAAGGTGCGCCGTGAGCGCATGGGCCACATCGAGCTCGCCGCTCCCGTCACTCACATCTGGTACTTCAAGGGTGTCCCGAGCCGTCTGGGATACCTGCTTGACCTAGCGCCGAAAGACCTCGAGAAGGTCATCTACTTCGCTGCCTACATGATCACGTGGGTTGACGAAGACGCACGTCACCGCGATCTGCCCTCGATGGAGAACAAGATCGGTCTCGAGCGAGACAAGCTCGAGAAGAAGCGCGACTCTGACGTCGAGACTCGCCAAAAGAAGCTCGAAGCCGACATCGCTGCGCTTGAGGCCGAGGGCGCCAAGGCCGATGCGCGCCGCAAGGTGCGCGAGTCAGCCGAGCGCGAGATGAACCAGATCCGTAAGCGCGCCGACCTTCAGATCGACCGGATCACCGCGGTGTGGGATCGCTTCAAGGGTCTGAAGGTTCAAGATCTCGAGGGCGACGAGATGCTCTACCGCGAAATGCGGGACCGCTTCGGCATGTACTTCAAGGGCGGCATGGGCGCTGCCGCGATCAAGGCGCGCCTCGAGTCGTTCGACCTTGACGCCGAGGCTGACCGCCTGCGCGAGATCATCGCCACCGGCAAGGGACAGAAGAAGACCCGTGCGCTGAAGCGCCTCAAGGTCGTCTCTGCGTTCCTGCAGACTCGCAACAGCCCCATGGGCATGGTGCTTGACGCGGTCCCCGTCATCCCGCCGGACCTACGCCCGATGGTGCAGCTCGACGGTGGACGGTTTGCTACGTCCGACCTCAACGATTTGTACCGACGCGTCATCAACCGCAACAACCGGTTGAAGCGACTCCTTGACCTCGGTGCACCCGAGATCATCGTGAACAACGAGAAGCGCATGCTTCAAGAGGCAGTTGACGCCCTATTCGACAACGGACGTCGTGGACGTCCGGTGACTGGCCCAGGTAACCGGGCACTGAAGTCGCTGTCAGACATGCTCAAGGGCAAGCAAGGTCGCTTCCGCCAGAACTTGCTGGGCAAGCGCGTCGACTACTCCGGCCGTTCGGTCATCGTCGTCGGCCCACAGCTGAAGCTGCACCAGTGCGGTCTGCCCAAGCAGATGGCACTCGAGCTGTTCAAGCCGTTCGTGATGAAGCGTCTAGTCGACCTGTCACACGCGCAGAACATCAAGAGCGCCAAGCGCATGGTCGAGCGTCAGCGGCCCGTGGTCTGGGATGTCCTCGAAGAGGTCATCGCTGAGCACCCAGTGCTGCTGAACCGTGCACCAACCCTGCACCGTCTGGGAATCCAGGCGTTCGAGCCGCAGTTGGTCGAGGGCAAGGCCATCCAGATTCACCCGCTCGTGTGTACGGCCTTCAACGCCGACTTCGACGGTGACCAGATGGCTGTGCACCTGCCGCTGTCCGCCGAGGCTCAGGCCGAGGCACGAATCCTGATGCTGTCGAGCAACAACATCTTGTCGCCAGCCGACGGTCGGCCGATCGCATCGCCGACGCAGGACATGGTGCTGGGCATTTACTTCATCACCACTGAGAAGCCAGCAGGTGTGGGTGCAGGCCAGGCGTTCTCGTCAGTGGCAGAGGCCCGTATGGCGTTCGACCTCGGCGCGCTCGACATTCAGGCGCCGATCAAGTTGCGGGTGCGCGATGTCGTTCCCTCCGCTGGTACGCAGGTGCCAGAGGACTGGCAGACCGGTGACGCAATCACGATCGACACCACGCTCGGACGTGCGTTGTTCAACGAGGCTCTGCCCGTCGACTACGCATACGCCAACTACCGAGTCGACAAGAAGCGTCTGTCAGCGATCGTCAACGACATGGCTGAGCGCTATCCCAAGGTGACGGTGGCAGCGACGCTCGACGCGTTGAAGGCCACCGGCTTCCACTGGGCAACACGTTCAGGTGTCACGATCTCGATCTCCGACGTAGTGACGCCTCCGCGTAAGAGCTTCATCATGGAGTCGTACGAGGGTAAGGCCGAGAAGGTTCAGTCTCAGTTTGAGAAGGGCCTGATCACCGACGATGAGCGTCGTCAAGAGCTCATCGAGATCTGGACGCAGGCGACCAACGAAGTCTCCAAGGAGATGGAGACCAACTTCGTTGCCTCCGACGCGAACCCGATCTGGATGATGGTCAACTCCGGAGCGCGCGGCAACATGATGCAGGTGCGTCAGATCGCCGGTATGCGTGGTCTGGTGGCCAACCCGAAGGGCGAGATTATTCCGCGTCCGATCAAGTCGAACTTCCGTGAAGGCTTGTCGGTGCTTGAGTACTTCATCTCAACTCACGGTGCTCGTAAGGGTTTGGCTGACACCGCTCTGCGTACGGCTGACTCCGGCTACCTCACCCGTCGCCTCGTCGACGTCTCACAAGACGTCATCGTGCGCGAAGAGGACTGCGGCACCGATCGTGGCTTGATGCTTCCGATCGCAACGCAGGCCAGCGACGGCAGTTGGCACAAGGTCGAGTCGGTCGAGAACAGCATCTACTCGCGGGCATTGGCCGAAGCGGTCGATGGCCAGCCAGACGCCAAGGCCAGCACCCTGCTCGGTGATGTGCTGATCGACGCACTCGTCGAGGCGGGCGTTCACGAGGTCAAGGTCCGCTCGGTGCTGACGTGCGAAAGCAAGAAGGGCATCTGCGCCTTCTGCTACGGACGCTCCCTTGCGACCGGAAAGCTCGTCGACGTCGGTGAGGCGGTTGGCATCATCGCGGCTCAGTCGATCGGTGAGCCCGGTACTCAGTTGACGATGCGTACCTTCCACACCGGTGGTGTGGCCGGTGAAGACATTACGCACGGTCTGCCTCGTGTGGTCGAGTTGTTCGAGGCGCGTACCCCCAAGGGCAACGCACCGATTGCCGAGGCTGCAGGGCGCATCCGTATCGAGGAGTCCGAGCGCGAACGAAAGATCGTGCTCGTCCCCGATGACGGAACTGATGAGTTCCCGTACAAGGTCAGCCGTCGCTCGCGACTGCTGGTCAGCGAGGGTGACCACGTCGAGGTCGGCCAGCAGCTCATTGTCGGAGCCGTTGACCCCAAGACGGTGCTGAGGATCCTCGGGCCACGCAAGGTGCAGGAGTACCTCACGGCTCAGGTTCAAGAGGTCTACCGCAGTCAGGGTGTGCAGATTCACGACAAGCACATTGAGGTAATCGTTCGCCAGATGCTTCGTCGCGTGACGATCATCGAAGAGGGCGACTCCACGATGCTGCCTGGCGAGTTGGTCGAGCGGGCTCGCTTTGAGACCGACAACCGTCGGATCGTTTCCGAGGGTGGCAGCCCGGCGTCCGGTCGTCCTGAGCTCATGGGAATCACCAAGGCCTCGCTGGCGACCGAGTCGTGGTTGTCTGCAGCGTCCTTCCAGGAGACCACCCGCGTGCTCACCGATGCAGCGATTCACGCCAAGTCTGATCCACTGCTTGGGCTGAAAGAGAACGTCATCATCGGAAAGCTCATCCCGGCCGGTACCGGCTTGTCCCGCTACCGCAACGTCCGGGTGGAGCCCACCGAAGAGGCCAAGGCAGCGATGTACTCGATGGTGGGGTACGACGACTACGCCTACGGTTTCGGTGGCACCTCAGGCGAAGCAGTGCCGCTCGAGGACTACGACATGGGCTACCGCGGATAGCGCAGCGCTTGTTGCAACAAAGGATGAAGGCTCGGACCGCATGGTCCGAGCCTTCATCGTTGAGTTGGGAGTTCTAGAAGAACGCCGCCGTCTTGTACTTACTGAACTGACGTGCGGTGAGTTGCAGGTTGGTCGTCGTCTTGAGCGGTGTCGTGGTCGCGACATCTCTGACGATCGACCTGGTGATGATGAGAGCACCGCCTGCGCGCTTGATGGCAAGACCCTCTGCGCGCTGGATCAGCGTCTTCTCGTTGGTGGTGTACAGCGCCCACACGAGCCTGACCTGCTTCTTCTTCGTGAGGTACGTGTACCGCACCGTGGTTCGGTCTGGCTTGGCGAACTGCTGCGGGGTACACGCTGCGTACGCCTGACGCAACCGCGAGAACGCGCTGCCGCCGTCGACGAGGTTCTTGAACTGCAGGATCACCGTCGACCCTTCGCGACCAGGTGCATTCCACCTGGCTTGCCGCGACACTGATATTCGCTCGGTGCGGTCGAAGCCACACACCTCGATGTTGCCTTCACCGCCCTTGCGGTACTCCACGGTGTTGATGGAGCCGTCGATGCTCTTGATGACGTCTTCGGTCAAGCGCGCGTTCTCGACGACATCGATCGGCACAATGTGCCAGCTTCCCGCGGCGTGAGCTGGTGCCAGCGACGCGGTCAGTGCCGCGGTCGACAGCAGCACTCCAGTCGCTGTCAACACACGAGCCCTCGCTCGATGGGCCTGACGAACTCGATGACTGGCCCTACGCATGTGGTCCTCCTCTTCCCCCGGCGGCACGACGTGTCCTTCCTATCACCGGCGTACCCATGCGCGGGCCGGTATGCGACAAGATGGAGCCGTGACGCAACCTGTAGGTGACGCACCTCACGAAGCAAACACTCCGGATCAGTCCGGCCAGCCGCAGTCGAACGCTGGTTACCCCATTCCCCCTGGTTACGCGGAACCGCCAGCACCGGCCTACCAACCACCTCCAGCACCTCAGGAGTGGGGAACAACCCCGGCTGCTCCGGCCGCGGCCACCGCCACGACCGAGGGCACCGCTGTTGTTGCCCTGGTTTGTGCCATTTTGTCGTGGCTCGTGCTGCCAGTGATCTTGGCGATCGTGGCTTTGGTGTTAGCCCGCAGTGCTGAGCGCACCATTGACCGAAGCGGTGGCCAGAAGACCGGTCGCGGCCTGGTGACCGGAACTCGCTGGATCGCGTGGATCCACCTGCTGGTGGTTGCCATGATCGTCGCCTTTGTCGCTGCCTTCGTGCTGGCTGTGGCGATCGCGCGCTAACTGCTCGTCAGCCACCAGGGGACTCGTCATGACCCACGTGATGACGTCACGGGCAGACCAACCGTCGGGAAACACCTCGAGCAACTCGTAGACCGAGGCGAGATCCTGGCCCAGGGTCAACAGCGGCGGCTCATTGCCAGTGTGACGCCGGTACTGCGCCAACCCGGCCGACGCGGTCAGGCCATTGCAGAGGCACACCTTGGCCACGGTGTCTTCGGCAAGTCCGCCTTTGCGTACGTAGGCGTCCGTTGGCTCGGCCGGGCAACGCTGTCCGATGGTTCCGTCTTCGCGCCGGTAGGGCGTTCGCAGATACCCCAGGTCGCAGGTGCGCTCGCGCGCCTCGTAGACATCGGCAGTTGCGACTGTCTCGGGAAGTTCGACGACCTTGAATGGAAAGCCGGTGGGGCTTGCCACCGGATCGGTGCGAACGTTCACGGAGTGCGAACTCACTCGGGAGAGGAGGGTTCTTCGCAGCGGGTCGCTCAACCCTGACTCGTGGCTGAGTGCGAAGGCGGTACCAATCTGGACGCCGATAGCGCCGGCCTGCCTTGCCGCGGCAAGGTGATCAGGACTGGCTTGCCCTCCGGCCAGCCAGAACGGCAAGCCGAGTGCGCGCAGCTTCTCGAGGTCAGCGTGATCGCGCGGTCCGTAGACCGGCTCTCCTCGCTCGTCGACGGACTTCCCACGAGGTGGTGCGTTGTGGCCACCAGCCACCGGTCCTTCGACGACGAGCCCGTCTGGCCGAGTCTGCTCGTCACGCATGAGGTAGGCGCCGAGGATGTGAGACGAGACGATGGCGAGGAAGGTCGGCCGCTTCAGTTGGCCGCGCAGCGGTGGCACTACCTCGTGCGGGTCGAGGGTAATCAGGAACTGATCATCAGGTTGGGCGTCGACGACGTCGAGGGGAAGCCTGACCGGCTCGCCTTTCGCGAGGCCATCGAGCAGCCGGGGGAGGTGTGTTGGCAACCCCGCGCCCACCAGGACGACATCGACATCGGCGAGCATCGCTCCCAAGAGAACCGCAGGCGTCCAGACTTGGATCTTCTCCAGCAGGTTGATGCCGACGCGTCCGCTGTGGCCCGATTTCGCCAGCCGCACTTGGACGTAACTCCCGAGGACGGCCAGCCGAACCGCCTCGAGCCGCTGATGGTGGTCGAGTCGCGGAATGGGGCGGTAGGGGGTCTTCGGGTCACGCCCGTTCGGTCGGTAGAAGCGAGCGAGAGTGCGCGCCACCAGTTCCTGGTCGGGGAACGACTCCAACGCCGCCCGGATCGTTCCGGTGGGGTCGCCGTCTTGCAGCCAGCGGGCTAGCAGCAGGTCGGGGGCAACGCCGCTTACGACGCCTAGCCCGCCGGCCGACGCGACGGCCTGTGCCAGCTGCCAACTGGAGACACCGACTCCCATGCCGCCTTGGATCACCGGGGGAAGGTCTCGGGCTGGTACACAGTGCATTCCGCTAACCTACGGAACCGTAAGTTAGTTCGTGAGGGCCTTTGGTCCCGAGTCTGGGACTCCTGGTGGCGATGGAGTGCGAGGAAAGCCCCGGTACGAGTCCGCCCCGTTTTGACCGGCTGGCGACCGAGTAGGTAGGCTCACCCCCTGTGCCTGGGTCAGACCTGGTCTAACTCAGCCGCTATGCGTGCTCGCATGCCCCTCGCGGGGTCCTTCGTGGGACACCTGTGGGGCAGCACTCTCGTGGGGCTGGTAGGGACCTCGAGGGCTAGGGCAACGCATGGTCCCCGTATCGACTCCCAATAATCGGGCGTTTGTGCTGTGCAGACAGCGCGACACACCCGGGCGCGGGGGTGGGGACCGCCCAGCAGGGTACGAGCAGGACAGCACGACCGCCACAGTTCATCAGGCTTCGACGAACGGGAAAGACGCACCGGTGCCAACGATCCAGCAGCTGGTCCGCAAGGGCCGTCAGGACAAGGTCGGTAAGACCAAGACGCCAGCGCTCAAGGGCAGCCCGCAGCGCCGCGGGGTGTGCACGCGCGTGTACACGACCACCCCGAAGAAGCCGAACTCGGCGCTTCGCAAGGTCGCCCGCGTCCGGCTGACCTCAGGTATCGAGGTCACCGCCTATATCCCCGGCGTCGGCCACAACCTGCAGGAGCACTCGATCGTGCTCGTGCGTGGTGGGCGGGTAAAGGATCTTCCCGGAGTCCGTTACAAGATCATCCGTGGCGCCCTCGACACCCAGGGTGTGAAGAACCGCAAGCAGGCGCGCAGCCGCTATGGCGCGAAGAAGGAGAAGAGCTAATGCCCCGCAAGGGCCCGGCCCAAAAGCACCCGGTCGTTGCCGACCCGGTCTACAACAACCCGATCGTCACAGCCCTGATCAACAAGATCCTCGTTGACGGCAAGCGCTCCACCGCACAACGGATCGTCTACGGCGCCCTCGAAGGCTGCCGCGCCAAGACCGGCTCTGACCCGGTCGTCACGCTCAAGCGTGCGCTCGACAATGTCCGCCCGACCCTCGAGGTGCGCAGCCGCCGCGTGGGTGGCGCCACCTACCAGGTGCCCGTCGAGGTTAAGCCAGGCCGCAGCACCACGCTGGCCATCCGCTGGATCGTGATGTACGCCCGTCAGCGTCGTGAGAAGACCATGACCGAGCGCCTCATGAACGAGTTGCTGGATGCCAGCAACGGACTGGGTGCCTCGGTCAAGCGCCGCGAAGACACTCACAAGATGGCTGAGTCGAACAAGGCATTCGCCCACTACCGCTGGTAGGCGACTACATACCCGCCGAATCAGCTGCCCGCCCCTGATCGTTAACCCCGGACGGAGACCCCGACCGTGTCCACCGACACCGCCGCCGACCTTGCCAAGGTCCGCAACATCGGCATCATGGCGCATATCGATGCTGGCAAGACGACGACGACTGAGCGGATCCTGTTCTACACCGGTATCAACTACAAGATCGGTGAGGTTCACGAGGGCGCGGCGACCATGGACTGGATGCCGCAAGAGCAAGAGCGCGGCATCACTATTACCTCGGCAGCCACCACGTGTGAGTGGGACGGCCACCTCATCAACATCATCGACACTCCAGGCCACGTTGACTTCACGGTCGAGGTCGAGCGTTCGCTGCGGGTGCTCGACGGTGCGGTGGCGGTCTTCGACGGCGTCGCCGGTGTCGAGCCGCAGAGCGAAACCGTGTGGCGCCAGGCCGACAGGTACAGCGTTCCCCGCATCTGTTTCATCAACAAGCTCGACCGCACCGGCGCAGAGTTCCACCGCTGCGTCGACATGATCGAGAACCGCCTTGCTGCTGTCCCACTGGTCCTGCAGATCCCCATCGGGGCAGAGGCTGACTTCCGTGGGCTCGTCGACTTGATCGCCATGAAAGCGCTGGTCTGGCCACCAGAGGCTGAGAAGGGCGAGATGTACAACGTCGAGGAGATCCCCGCGACTCACACCGAGGCGGCCCGCGACTGGCGAGACCGACTGATCGAGACCATCTCAGAGGCCGACGACGAGATGATGGAGCTCTACCTCGAGGGCACCGAGCCCACTGAAGAGCAGCTCATCGCCGGCATCCGTCGCGCGACCCTCGCAGCCAAGCTCACCCCGGTCCTGGCCGGTTCGGCGTTCAAGAACAAGGGCGTCCAGCCCATGCTTGACGCCGTCGTCCGCTACCTGCCGAGCCCGCTCGACGTCGATGCGATCACCGGCCACGACGTCAAGGACGAGTCGGTTGAGATCGAGCGCCAGCCGAAAGAGGACGAGCCGTTCTCGGCCCTTGCCTTCAAAATCATGAGCGATCCGCACTTGGGCAAGCTCACCTACATCCGGCTCTACTCCGGCACCCTTGAGACCGGCACTTCGGTGCTGAACAGCACCAAGGGGCGCAAAGAGCGGATCGGCAAGATCTTTCAGATGCACGCCAACAAGCGCGAAGAAAAGCCGAGCGCGGTTGCCGGCATGATCGTCGCGGTCATGGGGCTGAAAGACACCACCACTGGTGACACGCTCTGCGACAACGCCAAGCCGGTCATCCTCGAGTCGATGACGTTCCCTGCTCCGGTCATCTCGGTAGCTATCGAGCCGAAGAGCAAGGCCGACCAGGAGCGGCTCGGTACCGCGATCCAGCGCCTGGCCGAAGAAGACCCCACGTTCCAGGTTCGGTCCGACGAAGAGACCGGCCAGACGATCATCGCTGGCATGGGCGAACTTCACCTCGAAGTGCTCGTCGAGCGCATGAAGCGCGAGTTCCGGGTCGAGGCCAACGTCGGTCGTCCGCAAGTTGCCTACCGCGAAACAATCACGGCGGTGGTCGACCGGATCGACTACACCCACAAGAAGCAGACGGGTGGCTCTGGCCAGTTCGCCAAGGTGCAGATCAGCATGGAGCCCCTCGGCGCTGGCGAAGACGCTGGCTACGAGTTCGAGAACAAGATCTCCGGTGGCCGCATCCCGCGTGAGTACATCCCCAGCGTTGACGCGGGAGCCCAAGAGGCTATGGAGTACGGCGTCCTCGCCGGCTACCCCATGGTCGGGGTCAAGGTCACGCTGAAGGACGGCGCCTACCACGACGTCGACTCTTCAGAGCTGGCATTCAAGATCGCCGGTTCGATGGCCTTCAAAGAAGGCGCTAAGCGCGCCAAGCCGGTGCTGCTCGAGCCGATGATGTCGGTCGAGGTCATCACCCCTGAAGACTTCATGGGTGATGTGATCGGCGACTTGAACTCCCGCCGTGGTCAGATCTTGTCGATGGACGAGCGCTCGGGATCGCGCATCGTCACGGCGACCGTGCCGCTGTCGGAGATGTTTGGGTACGTAGGCGATCTTCGCAGCAGGACGCAAGGGCGCGCCTCGTACTCGATGCAGTTCGATTCGTACGCTCAGGTTCCCGGGAACGTGGCTACCGAAATTATCGCCAAGGCACGGGGCGAATAGCACCAGCACGACAACTTCATATCCATCAGCACGACCTGCGCCGATCGGCGCGAGACAAACCAGTCCAGAGGAGGACTCCAGTGGCGAAGGCCAAGTTCGAGCGGACCAAGCCGCACGTCAACATCGGCACCATTGGCCACATCGACCACGGTAAGACGACTCTGACCGCGGCGATCACCAAGGTGCTGCACGACAAGTACCCAGACCTCAACGAGGCCTCGGCGTTCGACATGATCGACAAGGCACCCGAGGAGCGCGAGCGCGGTATCACCATCTCGATCGCGCACGTCGAGTACCAGACTGAGGCGCGTCACTACGCACACGTCGACTGTCCAGGTCACGCCGACTACATCAAGAACATGATCACCGGTGCAGCGCAGATGGACGGCGCGATCCTGGTGGTGGCAGCGACCGACGGTCCCATGCCGCAGACCAAGGAGCACGTCCTGCTTGCACGCCAGGTGGGCGTCCCTTCGATCGTGGTGGCTCTCAACAAGGCCGACATGGTCGACGACGAAGAGATTCTCGAGCTCGTCGAGCTCGAGGTGCGCGAGTTGCTCAGCGAGTACGAGTACCCGGGCGACGACATCCCGATCGTCAAGGTGTCGGCACTCAAGGCACTCGAGGGCGACGCGGAGTGGGGCGAGAAGATCGTCGAGCTCATGAACGCTGTCGACGAGTCGATCCCGACTCCCGAGCGTGAGACTGACAAGCCGTTCCTCATGCCCGTCGAGGACGTCTTCACGATCACCGGTCGCGGCACCGTCGTCACCGGTCGTATCGAGCGCGGCATCGTCAAGGTCAACGAAGATGTCGAAATCGTTGGCATCAAGCCGGACAGCACCAAGACGACTGTCACCGGCATCGAGATGTTCCGTAAGTTGCTCGACGAGGGCCAGGCCGGAGAGAACGTCGGTCTGCTTATTCGCGGTATCAAGCGCGAAGACGTCGAGCGTGGCCAGGTCGTCGTCAAGCCAGGTACGACCACGCCGCACACCAACTTCGACGCGAACGTCTACATCCTGTCCAAGGACGAGGGTGGCCGGCACACGCCGTTCTTCAACAACTACCGGCCGCAGTTCTACTTCCGCACCACCGACGTGACCGGCGTGGTGACCCTCCCCGAGGGCACCGAGATGGTCATGCCGGGCGACAACACCGAAATGGCCGTCGAGCTGATTCAGCCCGTCGCCATGGACGAGGGTCTGCGGTTCGCCATCCGTGAGGGTGGCCGCACCGTCGGCGCTGGTCGCGTTACCAAGATCAGTAAGTAAGCACTAGCGAATTCGGCAATCTGCCCCCCATGGGGCATACTGTCCGGGTTGCCTGGGCAGGGGATTTTCGCCCCTGCCCAGCGCCCGGCACCAGCCGGGCTTCGAACCCCGTCCCTTCGGCGAAATCGCTGTAGGACGTCTGTGTGCGCAGTGCGCGACACACCCGACCGCGGGGGTCGGAGCATTCGGGCCTCACCTGAGGCTCGCCGGCAGCCCACGACGACACAGGCCCATCGCGGGTCACCGCGCGGTATCGAAGAGAAGGATTTCGGGAAACGACTATGGCGGGACAGAAGATCCGCATCCGGCTGAAGGCGTATGACCACGAGGTCATCGACTCCTCAGCCCGGAAGATCGTTGAGACGGCGACCCGCACGGGTGCGACGGTCGCGGGCCCCGTGCCGCTGCCGACAGAGAAGAACGTCTTCGTCGTCATTCGGTCGCCCCACAAGTACAAGGACAGCCGCGAGCACTTCGAAATGCGCACGCACAAGCGGCTCATCGACATCATCGACCCGACGCCCAAGACCGTCGACTCGCTCATGCGGCTCGACCTGCCAGCGGGCGTCGACATCGAGATCAAGCTCTAGGCGGAGCCGACCCAATGACGAAGAGCGCGAAGAACGTAAAGGGAATCCTGGGCGAGAAGCTTGGGATGACCCAGGTCTGGGACGAGAACAACAAGATCGTCCCGGTCACCGTTGTCAAGGCTGGCCCCTGTGTCGTGACACAGGTGCGCTCGGCTGACTCCGAGGGCTATGCCGCCGTCCAGTTGGGCTTCGGCGCCATCGACCCTCGCAAGGTGAACAAGCCAACCGCCGGGCACTACGCCAAGGCCGGTGTGACGCCCCGACGCCACCTGGTCGAGCTGCGCACCAGCGATGCTTCTGAGTACACCGTCGGTCAAGAGCTCGGCCCCGACGTGTTCGAGGCTGGCCAGACCGTCGATGTGGCCGGCACCTCCAAGGGCAAGGGCTTCGCCGGAACCATGAAGCGTCACAACTTCCATGGCGTCGGTGCCAGTCACGGCGCCCACCGCAACCACCGCAAGCCAGGCTCCATCGGCGCTGGCTCGACCCCAAGCCGGGTCTTTAAGGGCCTCAAGATGTCCGGACGTATGGGTGGCGAAACGGTCACGCTGCAGAACCTCACCGTTCACGCCGTCGACGTCGACAAAGGCCTGCTGCTCATCAAGGGCGCGATTCCCGGCCCAGTCGGCAGCCTCGTTTTCGTCAAGAGCGCCGCGAAGGGAGCCCAGAAGTGAGCCCCGCAAGCAAGCAGGCGACCCAGCCAACTGAGCCAACGAGTTCGGCTTCCAGCACGGTCGACGTTATTGCCCCTGATGGCAGCACGTCAGGCAGCGCCGACCTCCCTGGTGAAGTCTTCGACGTCCAGGTCAACATCCCGCTGATCCACCAGGTGGTGGTGGCGCAGCTCGCGGCCGCTCGTCAGGGCACGGCAGACACCAAGACGCGTGCCGAGGTGCGCGGTGGCGGCCGCAAGCCTTACCGCCAGAAGGGCACAGGACGCGCCAGGCAAGGCTCGATTCGCTCGCCACAGTTCGCCGGTGGTGGCGTGGTCCACGGCCCGACGCCGCGCAGCTACGAGCAGCGGACGCCAAAGAAGATGAAGGCGGCGGCGCTGCGAGGCGCACTGTCAGACCGCGCGACCAACGGCCGCGTCCACGTCGTCAGCGCGATCGTCGATGGCGACACCCCCTCAACCAAGGCCGCCATCGCGACCCTCGCGCAGGTGACACAGCGAGCGAACGTGCTCGTCGTGCTTGAGCGTGGCAACGAGACGGCGTGGCTCAGTCTGCGCAACCTCACCACCGTTCACATCGTCACGCCAGACCAGCTCAACACCTACGACGTGTTGGTCAGCGACGACATCATCTTCACCGAGGCTGCGCTGAAGGCGCTGCTGGACGGCCCGGTGCGCGGCAAGTCCGCGAAAGCCGTTGCCAGCTCAGCAGAGCTTGACGACACCAGCACTGACGAGGAGGCCAGCGCATGACCGCCGCTGTTCAGAAGGATCCTCGCGACGTGCTCCTCAAGCCAGTGATCTCTGAGAAGAGTTACGGGCTGCTCGACGAGAACAAGTACACGTTCGAGGTTCACCCTGACGCCAACAAGACTGAAATCAAGATCGCAGTCGAGAAGGTCTTCAACGTCACTGTCACCGGAGTCAACACGCTCAACCGCAACGGCAAACGGCGTCGCACCCGTAACGGCTGGGGCAAGCGCAAAGACACCAAGCGAGCCATCGTCAGCGTCGCCTCCGGCGACCGGATCGACATCTTCGGCGGTCCGGTCTCCTGACCGGCAGAACATTTAGGGACTGACTACAGCCATGGGAATCCGCAAGTACAAGCCGACGACGCCGGGCCGTCGTGGCTCAAGCGTGGCCGACTTCGTTGAGGTCACCCGCGATGAGCCAGAGAAGTCGCTGGTGCGTCCGCTGCCCAAGAAGGGTGGACGCAACGCGTCCGGCCGTATCACTGCCCGTCATCATGGTGGTGGGCACAAGCGCGCCTACCGCGTGATCGACTTCCGTCGCGTCGACAAAGACGGGGTGCCTGCCAAGGTCGCTCACATCGAGTACGACCCCAACCGCACCGCTCGCATCGCGCTGCTGCACTACGCAGATGGCGAGAAGCGCTACATCCTCGCTCCCAACCGGCTCAAGCAAGGCGACACCGTCGAGAACGGCCCGTCGGCCGACATCAAGCCGGGCAACTCACTTCCGCTGCGCAACATCCCGGTCGGAACCGTGGTTCATGCCGTTGAGCTCCGCCCCGGCGGCGGAGCCAAGCTGGCCAGGTCAGCCGGCGCCAGCATCCAGCTCGTCGCCAAAGACGGTCCATACGCCCAGTTGCGGCTGCCGTCCGGTGAGATCCGCAACGTCGACGTGCGCTGTCGCGCGACCGTCGGTGAGGTGGGCAACGCCGAGCAGTCGAACATCAACTGGGGCAAGGCCGGACGCATGCGCTGGAAGGGCAAGCGCCCGACCGTGCGCGGTGTGGCCATGAACCCGGTCGACCACCCGCATGGTGGTGGTGAGGGCAAGACCTCAGGTGGCCGCCACCCGGTCTCGCCGTGGGGGCAGCCTGAAGGCCGTACCCGCAAAAAGGGCAAGGCCAGCGACAAGTACATCGTCCGCCGCCGCAAGTCGAACAAGAAGCGCTAGGAGTCACCACCGATGCCGCGCAGTTTGAAAAAGGGTCCCTTCGTGGACGACCACCTCGCCAAGAAGGTGGACGCCCAGAACGATGCGGGCACCCGCAACGTCATCAAGACGTGGTCACGGCGCTCGATGATCGTGCCCTCGATGATCGGGCACACGATCGCCGTGCACGACGGTCGCAAGCACGTGCCGGTGTTCATTACCGACGCCATGGTTGGTCACAAGCTGGGGGAGTTCGCGCCCACTCGCACCTTCCGCGGTCACGAGAAGGACGACCGGAAAGGCCGGCGTCGCTGATGGCTACTACTCCTACGACTGCAAGTGCCCGCAGCAGTGCGCGCTATGTCCGTGTCACGCCGCAGAAGGCGCGGCGCATGGTCGACCTCATTCGCGGCCTGCCCGCGTCCGAGGCGCAGACCGTGCTCCGGTTCATGCCGCAGGCGGCCAGTGAGACCGTCGGCAAGGTGCTCGACTCGGCGATCGCGAACGCAGAGAACAACCACGGCATGAGCACCGACACCCTCGTGGTGAGTGAGGCATACGTCGACGAGGGTCCAACGCTCAAACGCTTCCGTCCGCGCGCCCAGGGTCGCGCCTACCGCATTCGGAAGCGCACCAGTCACATCACCGTCGTCGTGTCTGAGGACGCGGCGCCCGCCGGAAAGAAGGGCTGACCGTGGGTCAGAAGGTCAACCCTCACGGGTTCCGACTCGGCATCACCAGCGAGTACACGTCGCGGTGGTACGCCGACAAGGGCTACAAGGACTACATCAAAGAGGATGTGGCGATTCGCCGCATGCTCTCCAAGGGCATGGAGCGGGCCGGCATCAGCCGGGTCGACATCGAGCGCACGCGTGACCGCGTCCGTGTCGACATCCACACCGCTCGTCCCGGCATTGTCATCGGTCGTCGTGGCGCCGAGGCCGATCGCATCCGCGGTGACCTCGAAAAGCTCACAGGCAAGCAGGTGCAGCTGAACATTCTCGAGGTCAAGAACCCCGAGGTTGACGCTCAGCTGGTTGCTCAGGGTGTGGCCGAGCAGCTCTCCAGCCGAGTGTCGTTCCGTCGTGCCATGCGCAAGGCGATCCAGAGCGCCATGAAAGCGGGTGCCAAGGGCATTCGCGTGCAGGTCAGCGGACGGCTCGGCGGCGCCGAGATGTCACGCACCGAGTTCTACCGCGAGGGTCGCGTTCCGCTGCACACGCTGCGCGCCGACATCGACTACGGCTTCTACGAGGCCCGCACCACGTTCGGTCGAATCGGCGTCAAGGTGTGGATCTACAAGGGCGACGTCACGGGGTCGCGCGCCGAGCGTGAGGCCGCTGCCGCTGCCGCACGGATCAGCCAGCGTGGCTCGCGTCCGCCTGCCCGTGGCACCCGTCCGGCTCGTGGCCGCGATGCGGCACCGGCCGCTGAGGCTGCTGCACCCGCGACGAGCGCTCCGGACACAGCGGCCACCAGCGCGCCTAGCACCGAAGCCAGTGCGCCCAGCACTGAGGCCACGGCGCCTGCACCAGAGGCGGCCGACTCAACTGCAGCTCCCGACCAGACTCCGACGGAGGCCTAGACCATGCTGATTCCACGGCGGGTCAAGCACCGCAAACAGCACCACCCCTCGCGTCGAGGCGTGGCCAAGGGTGGCACCAAAGTGTCGTTCGGTGAGTTCGGCATTCAGGCGCTTGAGCCTGGCTACATCACCAACCGCCAGATCGAGGCGGCTCGTATTGCCATCACCCGCGCGATCCGTCGTGGCGGAAAGGTGTGGATCAACATCTACCCAGACCGCCCGCTCACCAAGAAGCCTGCCGAGACTCGCATGGGTTCAGGTAAGGGCTCTCCGGAGTGGTGGATCGCGAACGTCAAGCCAGGCCGTGTCATGTTCGAGCTGTCCGGTGTTCCAGAGCCGCTCGCCCGCGAGGCGATGCAGCGAGCTCAGCACAAGCTTCCGATCAAGACTCGCTTCGTCAAGCGTGAGGCAGGTGAGCTCTGATGCCAGTGGGTACCCCTGCCACCGAGTACCGCAGCCTCGAGACCGATGAGTTGGTCGAGAAGTTGAAGGAAGCCAAAGAAGAGCTGTTCAACCTGCGCTTTCAGGCCGCTACCGGCCAGTTGGAGAACCACGGCCGCCTTCAGGCGGTCCGTAAAGACATTGCCCGCATCTACACGGTGCTGCGCGAGCGCGAGCTCGGCATCACCGACGTCGAGGCGCCGGAGGGTGCGGCATGAGTGAGGAATCAACAGTGACTGACACGACTGACCGTTCCGCCCGCAAGGTTCGTGAGGGCCTCGTGGTCAGCGACAAGATGGACAAGACCGTGGTGGTTGCTGTCGAAGACCGCGTCAAGCACCCCCTCTACGGCAAGGTCCTGCGACGCACGAACAAGCTCAAAGCACACGACGAGGGCAACACCGCTGGCGTTGGCGACCGCGTACTCCTGATGGAGACGCGTCCGCTGAGCAAGTCAAAGCGGTGGCGGCTCGTCGAGATTCTCGAGAAGGCCAAGTAGGGGTTAGGGAGCTGACGTGATCCAGCAGGAGTCGCGACTGAAGGTCGCCGACAACACAGGTGCCAAGGAGATCTTGTGCATCCGCGTTCTCGGTGGCTCTGGTCGACGCTACGCGGGCATCGGCGACATCATCGTTGCCACGGTCAAAGACGCCATCCCTGGTGGCAACGTCAAGAAGGGCGAGGTCGTCAAGGCCGTCATCGTCCGGACCGCCAAGGAGCGTCGGCGTCCAGACGGTTCATACATCAAGTTCGACGAGAACGCCGCTGTGATCATCAAAGACGGTGGTGACCCACGCGGTACCCGCATCTTCGGCCCCGTTGGTCGCGAACTGCGCGACAAGCGGTTCATGCGGATCATCTCGCTGGCACCGGAGGTGCTCTAGTCATGCGTATCAAGAAGGGCGACACCGTCATGGTGATCGCAGGCAAAGACAAGGGTGCAGTCGGCAAGGTGATTGCTGCCTACCCCACGCAGGACCGCGTGCTCGTCGAGGGCGTCAACCTGGTCAAGAAGCACACCAAGATCGGCCAGACGAACCGCGGAGCCAAGACCGGCGGCATCATCACGCAAGAGGCGTCGATCCACATCTCCAACGTCCTGCCAGTCGTCAAGGTCGACGGTGAAGACGTCCCGACTCGCATCGGCTATCGAGTCACCGACGAGGGTCACAAGATCCGGATCGCCAAGCGCACGAACGAGGAACTCTGACATGAGTACGACGGTAGAAGCACCCGCGGTGCCGCGACTGAAGCAGCGTTACCGCGACGAGATCGTGGACTCCCTACGCGAAGAGTTCGGCTACGCCAACGTCATGCAGGTTCCCGGCGTAACGAAGGTCGTCGTGAACATGGGTGTCGGTGACGCCGCGCGCGACTCCAAGCTGATCGAGGGTGCCATCCGCGACCTCCAGTCGATCACCGGTCAGCGTCCGGCAGTCACCAAGGCGCGCAAGTCGATCGCGCAGTTCAAGTTGCGCGAGGGAATGCCAATCGGTGCCCACACGACCCTGCGTGGTGACCGCATGTGGGAGTTCCTCGACCGCCTGCTGTCAGTGGCGCTCCCGCGCATCCGTGACTTCCGCGGGCTTTCGCCGCGGCAGTTCGACAGCAACGGCAACTACACCTTCGGCCTCAACGAGCAGAGCATGTTCCACGAGATCGACCAGGACTCGATCGACCGGGTCCGTGGCATGGACATCACTGTGGTGACCAGCGCCAAGACCGACGACGAGGGGCGTGCGCTGCTGCGCGCACTCGGCTTCCCCTTCAAGGAGAACTGAGCGTGGCGAAGAAAGCACTGATCAACAAGGCGGCCCGCAAGCCCAAGTTTGCGGTCCGCGGCTACACGCGCTGCAGTGTGTGCGGACGTCCGCACTCGGTGTACCGCAAGTTCGGCCTCTGTCGGGTGTGCCTGCGCAACATGGCACATCGCGGCGAGCTCCCCGGTATCACCAAGAGCAGCTGGTAATCATCCTTACGCGGTAGGTCCCTGCGGACTCCGGCCAGGGAAACCACAGCGAGAGAGAAGCAAACGACATGACAATGACCGACCCGATCGCAGACATGCTGACGCGTCTGCGCAACGCCAACTCGGCGTTCCACGAAGAGGTCGCCATGCCCTCAAGCAAGATCAAGCAGGGCATTGCGCAGATCCTCCAAGACCAGGGGTACGTCAAGAGCTGGTCCACCCACACCGACGAGGGCGCGCCTGGCGAGACGCTGGTGATCGATCTGAAGTTCGGCCCTCAGCGCGAGCGCTCGATCGCTGGCATCCGCCGCATCTCCAAGCCGGGGCTGCGCGTCTACGCGAAGGCGACTGGCATGCCTCGAGTTCTCGGTGGGCTCGGCATCGCCATCATCTCCACGTCCGCAGGGCTGATGACTGACAAGCAGGCGACCAAGAAGGGCGTAGGTGGGGAAGTCCTCGCCTACGTCTGGTAAGCGGGGTCTGCCATGTCACGTATTGGAAAGCTCCCTGTCACGGTTCCGTCCGGCGTCGACATCGCCATCGATGGCCGAGCCGTCACGGTCAAGGGGCCGAAGGGCACGCTGAGCCACACTGTCGTCGAGCCATTGACGGTTGAGCGGGGCGAGGCTGGTGAACTGGTCGTCAACCGTCCAGACGACGAGCGCTCGTCGAAGTCGCTGCACGGGCTCACTCGCACCCTTGTGGCCAACATGGTGACTGGCGTCACTGAGGGCTACGAGAAGAAGCTCGAGATCGTCGGCGTTGGCTACCGCGTCACCGCCAAGGGCAAAGACCTCGAGTTCGCGGTCGGCTTCAGCCACCCGGTGCTCGTCACGCCGCCTGATGGCATCAGCTTTGCTGTCGAGAGCCCGACCAAGTTCTCGGTCGCGGGCATCGACAAGCAGCAGGTCGGCCAGGTTGCCGCCAACATCCGCAAGATCCGCAAGCCCGAGCCGTACAAGGGCAAGGGCATCCGGTACGCCGGAGAGCACGTCCGCCGCAAGGTCGGAAAGGCTGGTAAGTAGTCATGGCACTCAGCACCAAGCCAGGACGCCGCACTGCGCGTCAGGCGTCCCGTGCCCGACGGCACCTTCGGGTGCGCAAGAAGGTCGAGGGCACGGCAACGCGTCCACGACTCGTCGTCAACCGCTCTGCGCGTCACGTGTTCGTTCAGGTCATCGACGACGAGGCGGGCCGCACTCTGGCGTCCGCGTCGACGATGGAGACCGACGTACGCGGCGCCGATGGAGACAAGACCGCCAAAGCCCGCAAGGTTGGCTCGCTCGTCGGTGAGCGCGCCAAGACTGCTGGGGTCGAGGCCGTCGTGTTTGACCGAGGTGGCAACCGCTACACCGGGCGCGTAGCTGCGCTAGCGGACGGCGCACGTGAAGCCGGCCTGGACTTCTAAGAACTGATCATCGAGGAAGAGGAAACACACACATGAGCAGCGCACCTTCGCGCCGCGGCAGCAATGCTGGTGGCAATGAGCGTCGCGGTCGCCGCGGCGATGCCGCCGACAAGACGCCGTACGTTGAGCGCGTCGTCGCCATCAACCGTGTGGCCAAGGTGGTCAAGGGTGGACGCAGGTTCAGCTTCACGGCCCTGGTAGTCGTCGGCGACGGCGACGGCACAGTTGGCGTCGGCTACGGCAAGGCCAAAGAGGTTCCAGCGGCCATCGCCAAGGGTGTCGAGGAGGCCAAGAAGAGCTTCTTCAAGGTTCCTCGGATCCAGGGCACCATCCCGCACCCCGTGCAGGGCGAGAAGGCCGCTGGCGTCGTGCTGTTGAAGCCGGCTGCCCCCGGTACCGGAGTTATCGCCGGTGGCCCAGTGCGCGCCGTGCTCGAGGCCGCTGGCATCCACGACGTGCTGAGCAAGTCGTTGGGCTCGTCCAACGCCATCAACATCGTCCACGCAACTGTCACCGCCCTCCGCAGCCTCGAGCGCCCCGAGCAGGTTGCTGCGCGGCGCGGTCTGCCGCTCGAAGACGTCGCACCCGAGGGCCTGCTCAAGGCTCGCGCAGCTGGAATGAGTTCGTGATGGGACGCCTCAAAGTCACGCAGCGCAAGTCCGTCATCGGCGGAAGCAGCAGCCAGCGTCACTCGATGCGTTCACTGGGGCTCAAGCGCATCGGTGACGTCGTCGTCAAAGAAGACCGTCCCGAGATCCGGGGAATGGTCACCACGGTGTCGCACCTCGTCACCGTTGAGGAGGTCGACTGACATGACACTGAAAGTTCATCACCTGCGCCCAGCGCCCGGTGCTAAGACCCGTAAGACCCGCGTCGGCCGCGGCGAAGGCTCGAAGGGCAAGACAGCTGGTCGCGGCACCAAGGGAACGAAGGCCCGCTACCAGGTTCCCGCCAACTTTGAGGGTGGGCAGATGCCGCTGCACATGCGGCTGCCCAAGCTTCGTGGCTTCACCAACCCGAACAAGGTCGAGTTTCAGGTCGTCAACCTCGCAACACTGCAGCAACTCTTCCCCGAAGGCGGCGCTGTCGGAGTCGCTGAACTGGTGGCCGCTGGCGCCGTGCGCAAGGGGCGTCCGGTGAAGATCCTCGGCAACGGCGATCTGTCGGTGTCGCTGCAGGTGTCGGCCAACGCGTTCTCGGCAACAGCCAAGGACAAGATCGCCGCTGCTGGCGGTTCGACCACTGAGATCTCGGGGTCCTGAAAGCTGAGGGTCCTGAGAGGGGCTGTAGCGGTTTGCTGGGCCTGATCACCGTGCGCCGGACGTCCCGGATGCGGCTGTTAGGGTCCGTTGGACGATCGTCGGCGGGAGGCCAGTTGTGATGCTCCGAGTGTTTGGTCAGGCGTTTCGCACGCCTGACCTGCGCACGAAGATGCTCTTCACGCTGTCCATGGTCGCGATCTACCGGATCGGGTCGTTTGTTCCGACGCCAGGTGTCGACTACCCGGCAGTGCAGCGCTGTATCGAAGCAGTCGAGAACGACAGCCTCTACGCGCTGATCAACCTGTTCAGCGGCGGCGCACTGCTACAACTGTCGATTTTTGCGCTCGGCATCATGCCGTACATCACCGCGAGCATCATCTTGCAGTTGCTGACTGTGGTGATCCCGCGGCTTGAGGCACTCCGCAAAGAGGGCCAAGCAGGCACCGCAAAGATCACGCAGTACACCCGCTACCTGACCGTTGGGCTCGCGATTCTGCAGTCCACCGGCATCATCGCCCTCGCCAAGTCGGGGCAGTTGTTGCAGGGGTGCACCGAGCCGATCATCCCCGATGACTCGATCGCCATGACGATCTCGATGATCGCCATCATGACCGCTGGTACATCGGTCATCATGTGGCTCGGTGAACTCATCACCGACCGCGGCGTCGGCAACGGCATGTCCATCATGATCTTCACGTCGATCATCGCTGGTTTCCCCGGCCAGCTGAGCGCCATCTACCAGAGCCGCGGCGCCTGGACCTTCGCGGTGGTCATCGCGGTCGGGCTCGCGGTGGTCGCCTTCGTTGTGATGATGGAGCAGGCCCAACGTCGAATACCTGTGCAGTACGCCAAACGCATGGTGGGTCGACGGCAGTACGGCGGCTCGTCCACGTACATTCCGATCAAGGTGAACCAGGCGGGGATCATCCCTGTCATCTTCGCCTCGTCGTTGCTCTATCTGCCGGTGTTGTTCGTGACGCTCAGCAATAACGACGGTGCGATCAACACGTGGGTACAGGCCAACCTCGTCAGTGGCAGCGGGGCCTGGTACGCGGTGCTCTTCTTCATCCTGACCGTGTTCTTCACGTACTTCTACGTTGCGATCACGTTCAACTCAGACGACATCGCCGACAACATGAAGAAGTACGGCGGCTTCATTCCCGGTATTCGTGCTGGACGTCCGACTGCGGAGTACCTCGACTACGTGTTGACACGTCTGACGTCCGTCGGCTCGGTCTATCTCGCAGCCATCGCCGTCATCCCGATCGTGGTGTTCGCCAGCTTCGGGCAGGGTCAGAACTTCCTCTTTGGCGGAACCTCGATCCTGATCATGGTCGGCGTCGGTCTCGACACCGTGAAGCAGATCGAGAGCCAGTTGCAGCAGCGTTCGTACGAAGGGTTCCTGCGCTAGTGCGACTGATCATTCTTGGCCCGCAGGGTGCGGGAAAGGGAACGCAGGCGACCGTCGTCGCAGCGAAGTTCGACATCCCGCACATCTCAACCGGCGACATCTTTCGGGCGAACATCGCGGAGCAAACCCCGCTTGGTGTTGAGGCTCAGGCGTTCACTGATTCAGGCGAACTGGTACCTGATGAGATCACCAACGCGATGGTGAAGAACCGCCTTGAGCAGCCAGACGCGTCCGCAGGCTTCCTACTCGACGGATACCCCCGCAATGCTGCGCAGTCCACAGTGCTTGACGACTTTCTGATGTCGCGGGGCGAGAAGCTGGATGCGGTGATCGAGCTCACCGTCGATGAGTCACAGTTGCTCGAACGGTTGGCAAAGCGCGCCGCAGAGCAGGGCCGAAGCGACGACACCGATGAAGCGATCCGTCGCCGACTCGCCATCTATCGGCAGAGCACCGCACCGCTCGTCGACTACTACCGTGGTCAGGGAGTGCTTCGAACCGTCGACGGCGCCGGGCTGGTCGATGATGTCACCGAGCGCATCCTCGCGGCGCTTTCTGCCTGAGTAGGGCTGCGCAGATGTTCGGTCGTAAGAGCACCTTCGAGCTGAAGAAGCCAGAAGAGTTCGAGGTGATGCGCGCTGCCGGGCTGGTCGTTGCCGACACTCTGCAACTGCTTCGCGACTCGATGAAGGCTGGAATGACCACGGCTGATCTCGATGCAATCGCACGCGACAGCATCGCTGCCGCTGGTGCCACCCCCTCGTTCTTGGGTTATCACGGGTACCCCGCGGTGATCTGCACCTCCGTCAACGAAGAGATCGTGCATGGCATCCCTGGTGATCGCGTGATCAACGAGGGCGATGTGGTGTCGATCGACTGTGGTGCCATCGTCGACGGGTGGCACGGCGACGCTGCCTTCAGCATGATCGTCGGTGACGCTTCAGACGAGGTACGGCGCTTGCTCGAGGTGACAGAAGCCGCACTCACGAGTGGCATTGAGCAGGCTGTGGTTGGTGGTCGCCTGAGCGACATCGGTCACGCCATCGAGGCGCACGTACGCGCAAGTGGCGACTACGGGATCGTCGAGGAGTACGTCGGCCATGGCATTGGTACCTCGATGCACATGGAGCCAAGCGTTCCCAACTACGGACAGCCGGGGCACGGGCCCAAGCTGGTCGAGGGCATGGCTCTGGCCATCGAGCCAATGGTGAACCTTGGTGGCCGGCACACGAAGACGCTTGACGATGAATGGACCGTTGTCACCCTCGACGGCAGCTGGTCAGCGCACTTCGAGCACACGATCGCCATCACCGCCGATGGACCGAGGGTCCTCACCCGGCGCTGATCACCAGGACGAGGTCGCCGCCTTCGACTTGTTGAATCCCGGCGAGCCCAACGCGTTCGATGACTCCGGCGATCGGCGCCGTGATTGATGCCTCCATCTTCATCGCCTCGATCGTCGCGACCGGGGCACCGGCCTCGACCGCGTCACCAACGGCGACAGCAACACTCACCACGCCGTCGTACGGTGCGGCCACGTGACCTGGTAGCGAGGTGTCCGCCTTCTCCTGTGACGGAGCGTCGGCAGCGACAGATTTGTCGCGCACGTTGACGGGGCGGAGTTGGCCGTTCAGGGTGCACATCACGGTGCGAATGCCGCGTTCGTCCGCTGCACTGATCGCCTCGAGTCCGATGAGGAGGGTCTTGCCCTCTTCGAGGTTGATCTCATGCTCTTCGCCAACTCGCAGGCCATAGAGGTAGTCGATGGTTGGCAGCACCGAGATATCTCCGTACCTCTGACGTGAGTCGAGGAAGGTCTTGGTCGGCCCCGGAAACAGCAAGGCATTGAGGGTGCCGCGACGATCATCGACCAACGACTTTCGTTGCTCGTCGGTCAACTCGACCGTGGCCGGCTTGGTAGTTCGTCCGCTGAGGGCCTTGGTACGGAACGGCTCGGGCCAGCCACCCGGTGGGTCGCCAAGGTCGCCGTTGAGGAAGCCGATCACGGAGTCGGGGACGTCGAACGACTGCGGCGATGCTTCGAACTGCGCCGGGTCAGCACCCACAGCCACCAGATGCAGCGCAAGGTCACCCACCACCTTGGACGACGGTGTGACCTTCACGATGTTGCCGAGCATTCGGTTGGCCGCGGCGTACATGTTTTCGATCTGCTCGAACTTCTCTCCCAGGCCCAAGGCGATCGCTTGCTGTCGCAGATTGGAGAGCTGGCCACCGGGAATCTCGTGCGTGTACACGCGGCCCGTTGGTGAGGGGAGACCTGACTCGAAGGGGGCGTAGACGCGTCGAGTGGCCTCCCAGTAGGGCTCGAGGTCGCAGACCGCCGACAACTCGAGGCCGGTGGCGCGATCGGAGTGGTCGGTCGCTGCAACGAGGGACGAAAGGGCTGGTTGGCTCGTCGTTCCGGCGACGGCAGCACACGCAGCATCGACGGCGTCGACTCCAGCGTCGATGGCTGCCACAAGGGTGGCGAGTTGCCCACCCGGGGTGTCGTGGGTGTGCAGGTGCACAGGCAGGTCGAAGTTCTCGCGAAGGGCAGTCACCAGGGACCGTGCGGCTGGTGCCCGCAGCAGCCCGGCCATGTCCTTGATAGCGAGCACGTGCGCGCCAGCCTCAACGATCCGTTCAGCGAGACGTAGGTAGTAGTCGAGGGTGTACAGCTCTTCACCGGGATCGGACAGATCGCCGGTGTAGCAGAGCGCAACTTCGGCAATGGCTGATCCGGTGTGACGCACCGCTTCGATGGCTGGACGCATTTGGTCGACGTCGTTGAGGGCGTCAAATATCCGAAAGATGTCGACGCCGGTGGCGGCTGCTTCATCTACGAAGGCTTCTGTGACCGAGCGAGGGTATGGCGTGTAGCCCACCGTGTTGCGGCCGCGAAGCAGCATTTGAAGGCAGATGTTTGGCACGGCCGCGCGCAGGGAAGCGAGGCGCTCCCACGGGTCCTCAGACAAGAAGCGCAGCGCCACGTCGTAGGTCGCTCCGCCCCAGCACTCAAGGCTCCAGAGCTGCGGCGTCATGCGGGACACATGCCCGGCCACGGCCAGCAGGTCGCGCGTTCGCACGCGCGTTGCTAATAGCGACTGATGTGCGTCGCGAAACGTCGTGTCAGTCACGGCGACGGTGTGCTGGTCGCGCAACTGTCGAGCGAACTCGTCGGGCCCCAGTGCACGGAGCTGTTGAAGTGAACCGTCGGGAATGGGCTTGGACCGATCAATCGGCGGAAGCTTGCTGACGGGCTCAACTGTGATGGGGGGAGTGCCGTGCGGCTTGTTCACGGTGGTGTCAGCGAGGTAGGTGAGCAGTCGAGTTCCGCGATCGGCGCTCGAGCGAGCCGTGAGGAGGCCGGGGTGGTCGTCAATGAATGACGTCGAGAGCCGACCGGCGCGGAAGTCGCGATCCTCGAGCACGGCTTGTAGGAACGGGATGTTCGTGGCGACCCCACGGATCCGGAACTCGACCACGGCGCGACGTGCTTTGGCGACAGCTTCGTCGAAGTCCCGACCCCGACAGGTGAGCTTGGCGAGCATGGAGTCGAAGTAACCAGACACCACGGCACCGGTGTACGTGGTGCCGCCATCGACGCGTACCCCGGGACCACCAGTCGACCGGTAAGCGGTGATCTTGCCGGTGTCAGGACGAAATCCGTTCGCTGGATCTTCGGTCGTGATGCGGCACTGCAGAGCGCTGCCGCGCAGGTGTATCGACTCTTGTGACAGCCCTAGATCGCGCAGTGACTGCCCAGCTGCGATACGCATCTGTGACTGCACCAAGTCGACATCGGTGACTTCTTCGGTCACGGTGTGCTCGACCTGGATACGCGGGTTCATCTCGATGAAGACGTAGTTGCCTGCGGCGTCCAAGAGGAACTCAACAGTGCCCGCGTTGACGTAACCGATTTCGGTGGCGAAGCGAACTGCGCTGTGGCAGATGCGGGCACGCAAGTCGGGATGTAGCCCAGGCGCTGGTGCGATCTCAACGACCTTCTGGTGTCGTCGCTGAACCGAGCAATCACGCTCGAACAGGTGAATGACATCGCCGGTGCCGTCGGCCAGGATCTGCACTTCGATATGGCGTGGGCGCACTACAGCCTGCTCGATGAAGAGGGTGGGGTCGCCGAATGCTCCTTCTGCCTCGCGCATGCACGTCTCGATGGCACTCCGCAGTTCACCGCGGTCGTCCACTCGGCGCATGCCACGTCCGCCCCCGCCAGCGACGGCCTTGACGAACAGGGGATAGGGCAGATCAGCGGCTGCGTGAACGAGTTCGTCGACGCTGGTGGACGGATCAACCGAAGCAAGGGTCGGGACGCCAGCTGTCCTGGCCGCCGCGATGGCGCGGGCTTTGTTGCCCGTCAGGCTGAGGATGTCTGCGTGCGGACCTATGAAGGTGATGCCGGCTCGGACGCAGGCTTCGGCGAGCAACGGGTTCTCGGACAGGAATCCGTAGCCGGGATAGATCGCATCTGCCCCAGCCATCTGTGCCGTCGCGACGATCTGCTCGGGGTCGAGGTAGGCCCGCACGGGGTGCCCGCGCTCTCCGATCTCGTAGGCCTCGTCGGCTTTGAGTCGGTGTTCGGACCAGCGGTCCTCGTACGGGAACACCGCAACCGTCTGGGCACCCAGCTCGAAAGCCGCACGGAACGCGCGAATCGCGATCTCACCGCGGTTGGCGACAAGCACCTTCGAGAACATCGGGGACGTGTCGAACATGGGCGGAGGCTAGGTGTGACCCGCCTCACGGGGGCGATTCGTTCCGCTGGACGGGACGCGTCGTGAAATTCATGGAGTGAGGGCTAATCCCACCATTCAGGTTGTCTTTGCGGGGATTCCGTGTCATGCTTTTCCCACTAAGTCACTAGGAAAAGGTGTAAAGCTATGTGGTTGTTCGCAGCGTTCGCCATTGCAGGCGGTGCAGCCCAGTTTGTCGACGGCACGTTGGGTATGGGATTCGGCGTCACGTCAGCCACGATCCTGCTGTGGATGGGTGTGAGTGCCGCAGCGGCGTCCGCCGCGACCCACATGGCCAAGTTGCCGACGACCTTCGTCTCTGGCCTCACCCACTGGCGCCAGGGCAACGTCGACAAGGGCACTTTGGTCCGAGTGGCGATCCCCGGGGCCATCGCGGCCTTCTTCGGCGCTGTCGTGCTGGTGAACCTCGATCTCGAATCGGCCAAGTCTTGGATGGCCGGCCTGCTGTTGTTCTTCGGATTCGTCATTTTGCTGCGGTTCGGGTTCAACATGCGACTGATCCCAGCGCCACGATCGGGCCACAGCGCCTGGTGGCTGAGTCCGTTGGGTGCGCTCGGCGGATTCACCGACTCGATGGGCGGCGGGGGATGGGGCCCGGTCGTGACTCCCTCGGTGATGACGGTGACCAACCACCAGCCGCGGAAGGTAGTCGGAACGGTCAACGCCGCTGAGTTCTTCGTCGCCGTTGCTGCGTCCATCGGGTTCCTCACCGGCGCCGAGAAGATCGACGACGACATGCCCTGGTTCGCCGTCATCGGCCTGATCGCGGGTGGTGTGGCCGTCGCTCCCTTTGCCGCGCGGTTGGCCGGACGCATGCCCCAACACGTGATGGGAACCCTCATTGGTGGTCTGATGCTCGTGGTGAACGGGAGCGTGCTCGGCAAGGTCGTTGGCATTCCGATGACCTACGGCCTGGCCCTGACCGTCGTTGCTCTGGCGGTCACCGGCTTCGTCGCCAAGCGGGCCTACCGATTTGATCTCATCGAACGTGCCAGGCGGAGCGCCCAGAGCGAGGATTCCCAGGCTCTCGAACACCAGGCCTGAGGCATCAGATGGGGCCTCAACGTGGCGCCCGAGTGGCCCTACCCGGCCCCTGATTGGCCTTCCGGCGTCCCACCCGCGTAGACTCCCCCGGTCGGCTTGAAGCCGGTGCTCTGGCGCGCCCGCGGCTGGGATTGGCGCAGGATCACCGTTCTGCAGATCGCCGACAGCGTCACCTCAGTGCCGCACCAGTATCCGCATTACCTGTTTCCGGCAGTACCAGTTTCCGGCAGTACCGGCACGACCAGTCCCCATCAAGACCGAGGCGAACGGCCCGTGAGGGCGCGAAAGGAACCATGGCCAAGAAAGAAGGTGCCATCGAGATCGAGGGCACCGTCGTGGAGTCTCTCCCCAATGCGATGTTCCGGGTAGAGCTCACCAACGGCCACAAGGTTCTCGCGCACATCAGCGGCAAAATGCGCCAGCACTACATCCGGATCCTCCCCGAGGACCGCGTGGTGGTGGAGCTGAGCCCCTATGACCTCACCCGCGGGCGCATCGTTTACCGCTACAAGTAACCGCCACGATCTCCTGAGGCGTCGACCACCCGGTCGCCGCGGACGGACTACGGAGCACGCACGATGAAGGTCAACCCAAGCGTCAAGCCGATTTGCGACAAGTGCAAGGTCATTCGCCGGCACGGACGCGTGATGGTGATCTGCGAGAACCTGCGTCACAAGCAGCGTCAAGGCTGAGCTGCGCCAGCACTAACCGAGCACAACCAGCAAGAACCAAGGCTGCACCCGACCCCTGCTAGGTCGCTAGATCGAGCAGGACGCCACCTCCGGACGAAGGCCGGAGACCGAGACGAGGCCCGCAAGCAGGGCAGCGACACTCGGACCGGCGCAGCTGAAGACCTTCGAGAAGTAACGAGGAGCACCATGGCTCGCCTTGTAGGCGTCGACCTCCCGCGTGAGAAGCGCATGGAGATCGCCCTGACGTACATCTACGGCATCGGCCGTACCCGATCGCAGCAGACGCTCGCCGCGTGCGGCGTCGATCCGAACATGCGGTCAGCAGACCTCACCGACGAGCAGCTCGTGACGCTGCGCGACTGGATCGAGGAGAACTACCAGACCGAGGGTGACCTCCGCCGAGAGGTGGCCGCCGACATTCGCCGCAAGGTTGAGATCGGCTGCTACGAGGGCATTCGCCACCGCCGCGGGCTTCCTGTCCGTGGGCAGCGCACGCACACCAACGCTCGGGGCCGCAAGGGCCCGCGCAAGGCAGTCGCTGGCAAGAAGAAGGTCACCAAGTAGTCCCCCCGGACCGATCACCTCAGGAGTAGATGTACATGCCACCCAAGACCGGCGCCAAAAAAGTGCGTCGCAAAGAGAAGAAGAACGTCGCTCACGGGCACGCTCACATCAAGAGCACGTTCAACAACACGATCGTCTCGATCACCGACCCCACCGGTGCGGTGATCTCGTGGGCGTCCGCCGGCCAGGTCGGTTTCAAGGGCTCCCGCAAGTCAACGCCGTACGCCGCGCAGATGGTGGCCGAAGCAGCAGCTCGTCGTGCGCAAGAACACGGCATGCGCAAGGTCGATGTATTCGTGAAGGGTCCGGGCTCTGGCCGCGAGACCGCGATCCGCGCCTTGCAGGCCGCTGGCCTCGAGGTCGGATCGATTCAAGACGTCACCCCAGTCCCATTCAACGGATGCCGGCCGCCCAAGCGCCGCCGCGTCTGATCCGCAGACTTCGAAGCAGGAGCGAAAGAGTTCATGGCTAGGTACACCGGAGCCGACTGCCGCAAGTGCCGTCGCGCCAAAATGAAGCTTTACCTCAAGGGCAGCAAGTGCGACAGCCCGAAGTGCCCGTTCGAGGCGCGCCCCTACCCCCCAGGCCAGCACGGCCGCGGGCGGAGCAAAGACAGCGAGTACTTGCTGCAGTTGCGTGAGAAGCAGAAGGCCAAGCAGATGTACGGCATCTTCGAGCGTCAGTTCCGCAGCTACTACGAAGAGGCGAACCAGAAGAAGGGCAAGACCGGCGACAACTTGCTCCGCATTCTTGAGACGCGGCTCGACAACGTCGTCTACCGCGCCGGCTTCGGCAAGTCACGCGACATGGCACGCCAGCTCGTTCGTCACGGTCACATCCTCGTGAACGGCCGCAAGGTCGACGTCCCTTCGTTCCGGGTGACCGAGAACGACATCGTCGAGGTTCGCCCGAGCTCGGTCGACCTGACGCCGTTTGTCGTCGCACGCGCCGAGGCCGGCGAGCGCGAGGTTCCTGCGTGGCTCGAGGTCATCCCATCGAAGATGCGCATCCTCGTTCACGCGCTGCCGGTTCGGCAGCAAATCGACTCTCAGTTGCAAGAGCAGCTGATTGTGGAGCTCTACTCGAAGTAGTAGGGCCCCACCGCAGTGATCGGCAGTCGCCAATCACTGCTCATGGTTCGAGGCGTCATATAGCGGGCGCCCTGATCTGGAGGTAGTTACACGTGCTGATTGCACAGCGGCCGTCCCTGGCCGAAGAGGTTGTCAACGAGAACCGTTCGCGGTTCATCCTCGAGCCCCTGGAGCCAGGTTTCGGCTACACGCTCGGCAACTCGCTCCGCCGCACTTTGCTGTCGTCGATTCCTGGCGCGGCTGTCACGTCGATTCGCATCGACGGGGTGCTGCACGAGTTCACGACTGTCCCTGGTGTCAAAGAGGACGTCACCGATCTCGTCTTGAACATCAAAGAGCTGATCGTCAGCACCGAGCACGACGAGCCTGTCGTCATGTACCTGCGCAAGCAGGGCCCCGGTGTGGTCACCGCTGCTGACATCGCGCCGCCTGCCGGTGTCGAGGTGCACAACCCAGAGCTCGTGCTCGCCACGCTCAACGGCAAGGGCAAGCTCGAGATGGAACTGACTGTCGAGCGCGGTCGCGGTTACGTGCGCGCCGAGCTGAACAAGCAGTCCGGCCAAGAGATCGGGCGCATTCCGATGGACTCGATCTACTCGCCGGTGCTCACCGTCTCGTACAAGGTCGAGGCAACTCGTGTCGAGCAGCGCACCGACTTCGACCGTCTCGTGATTGACGTCGAGACCAAGCCGTCGATGCGTCCGCGCGATGCAGTGGCGTCCGCAGGCAAGACCCTCGTCGAGTTGTTCGGCCTGTTCCGTGAGCTCAACGTCGAGGCTGAAGGCATCGACATGGGCCCGTCTCCGGCTGATGCGGCGCTTGCTGCCGACATGGCACTACCGATCGAAGAGCTCGACCTGACGGTGCGGTCGTACAACTGCCTCAAGCGTGAGGGCATCCACACTGTGGGTGAGTTGATCGGTCGTAGTGAGGCTGACCTCATGGACATCCGCAACTTCGGCGCCAAGTCGATCGACGAGGTCAAGGCCAAGCTGGTCGGTCTCGGACTCGCGCTGAAGGACAGCCCTCCCGGGTTCGACCCGTCGCAGATCGTCGAAAGCTACGACGACGATGAGGGCTTCGTCGAGGACGAGCAGCTCTAACCCACGCCTGACTGATTCCAAGGAGAAAGAGAAATGCCAAGCCCCACCAAGGGCCCGCGTCTTGGCGGCAGTCCGGCGCACGAGCGGCTCATGCTCGCGAACCTCGCGACCGCGCTCTTTGAGCACGGGCGCATCACCACGACTGAGGCCAAGGCCAAGCGGCTGCGTCCGCTCGCCGAACGCCTCATCACGTTCGCCAAGCGTGGCGATCTAGCCTCGCGGCGTCGTGTGATGACGGTGATCCGTGACAAGAGCGTCGTGCACGAGCTGTTCACTGAGATCGCGCCGACCTACGACAACCGCGATGGCGGGTACACCCGCATCACCAAGGTTGGGCCACGCAAGGGCGACAACGCTCCGATGGCCGTGATCGAGCTGGTCGAGCGCCTCGATGAGAGCAAGCGCAAGACCCGTGCGAGCAAGCCGAAGAAGGAGGCAGCGCCAGCTGCCAAGGCAGCCGACGAGGCTGACGCTGCTGAGGCGACTGAGGCTGAGGCGACTGAGGCTGAGGCGACTGAGGCTGAGGCGACTGACGCTGAGGCGACGGAGCAAGCCGACGACGCGCCAGCTGCGGACGATGCTGCTGATGAGTCTGAAGCATCAGAAGAGTCCGCTTCATCAGAAGACGCAGAGTCGAAGGAGTCCTGACGACTCACTCGCTCAACGACGAGCCCGCTTCCCCTTCGGGAGGCGGGCTCGTCCGTGTGCGAGTCGACGTGGCGTATGACGGTGCTGCGTTCTCGGGGTGGGCCAAGCAGCCTGAACGGCGCACTGTCGAGGGCACCGTTGACGACGCGTTGTGGAAGGTGTTTCGGCTCGAAGGTCTGCCGGGGCTGACCGTCGCTGGCCGTACAGATGCAGGCGTCCATGCCAGCGGTCAGGTCGCGCACACCGACCTGCCGGTCGTCGCGTGGCAAGAACACCATGAACGAGCGTTGCATCGGCTTCGTCGGGTGCTGCCGGACGACGTACGGGTCATGGCGATTGCGCTGGCGCCAGCGGGATTCGACGCGCGCTTCAGTGCGACATCGCGCCGCTACGCGTACCGCCTCAGTGATGATCCGACTGGGGTTGTGCCAACGCGCCGTCATGACACGGTGTGGCATGGGCGTCCGCTTGACGTTGTCGCCATGAACGAGGCAGCAACAGTGTTGCTGGGTGAGCACGACTTCGTGGCGTTCTGCAAGCGTCGCGATGGTGCGAGCACGGTGAGGACGCTGTTGTCGTTCGCGTGGACGCGGCAGGCTGACGGCGTCCTTGAGGGCTCGGTGGTTGCTGATGCGTTCTGTCACAACATGGTCAGGTCGCTGGTGGGTGCGTGCGTCGTGGTGGGGGAGGGCAAGCAACCGCCAACGTGGGTCGCTGATGTGTTGGCGTCGGGCTCGCGCTCGTCCGTAGTGCCGGTGATGCCGCCGCACGGTTTGACGCTTGAAGAGGTGGCTTATCCACCGGATGCTGAGTTGGCGGTGCGTGCCATCGAAGCGCGTCGCTTCCGGGGTTGAGTCGACACGGTGGGGTTGAGTCGACACGGTGGGGTTGAGTCGACACGGTGCGGTGTCTTCGCTGTGAGCGATGTCGGAGGGTCCGTCTCGTGCCAACGGCCGAAGCGAGCATGTGGAAACGTCGCGGTGATTGTCAGACCTCGCTGGCAATGTGTGTGCCATGGCAGAGGTCGCGAGCATCATGCATCAGGTCGCCGCAGTCGGCGACCTGATTGACGACGTCTCGCTCTCGGTGGCATCGATGTCTGGGCCTGACCCCGAGCTGGATCCGCGTGCGCAAATCGATGACCGCCTGCGCGAACTACTCGTGGGGTTGGAGCGGGTCCGCCACTCCGCCGAGGCCGCGCAGGCCGATGTCATGGTCGCGCTTGGCGCCGAAGCCCGTCGCCTCGATGCAGCTGAGTACGCGGCGACTGGCATGCCTGCGCGAAGCCACGAAGAGTTTGTTCCCGACGAGATCGGCGTGTTGTTGGCGTGTACGAAGGCCGCCGCGGGGCGTCGCTATGCCACCGCGATCAACGCCGTCGGCCATGCTGGCCTTGGCCGCAGCTGGCATGCGGGTCAGATCGACGGTCGCAAGGTCGAGGTCATCACCGATGAGGTTCGATGCCTCACCGACTGGAGCCTCACGACGAACATCGCACCAGGAGTTGCGCAGTTGGTCAGCGAGCTCACCAACGCGGCTGCGGAGCACGCTCGCTCGCACACCTGGTCACAGACTCGCCAATGGCTACGACGACGGGTCATTGACGTGGCACCCGAGGTAGCGGAGCTGCGTCGAAACCGGGCTGAAGCCGACCGTCGGGTCGAGATCACTCCGAGCGATGACGGCATGAGCGAGCTCTGGGCCGTACTGCCGTCGATACGGGCGCGTGAGATCCAGCAGGCGCTCACTGCGGCGGCCCATGACCTGGGCGCCGACGATGGACGCACGATGGACCAGCGTCGCGCCGACCTGTTGGTCGACTGGTTGCTCGGGCCCGATCATGCTCCCGCTGTGCATCTTCATCTTGTCGTTAACGGCGCTGAGGCTGCCACCGGTGATGCACGTGATGCTGGCATTGACGGCTGCACTCACCCCGCCAGCGGCGGTGCTGGTTCAGTGGCCCGTACGGCCGGTCTCGCTGAGTTGGGCTCCTGGTTGCCCGGGGTCGGCCCACTGACGCCCCAGCAGACGAGTGAGCTGCTCGCTGCCGCCCGGTCAACGACGCTGCACGTGCCGCCTGAGCCTGCTCCGGATCAGGGCTACCGGCCGTCCGCCGCGCTCGACCAGGCGGTGCGCGTGCGAGATGTCACCTGCCGGTTCCCTGGGTGTCGTCGCGCAGCGCTGGGCAGCGGGACCGGAACCGATGTCGACCACACGGTCTCGTGGCCCAGAGGACCCACCATCGCGAGCAACCTCGCCGTTCTGTGCCGTCGTCACCATCGGCTCAAGCACTCTGCCGGCTGGCGAGTCGTGCTGAATCCGGATGCCACGATGACCTGGACCACTCCCAGTGGTCGTTCGTACACCTCGGAGCCTTGGTACCACCCGAACCCACCTGCTCCGCCCGTCGTGGCAGTGGCCCACTCGGTGGTGACCCAGTGGTCGACCCAGTGATCGACGTGCCTGACCCGCCGCCGCGGGAGTGACGAGCGCAATCAAGTCGAGCGGCTGAAGCGCGCGTGTCCGAACCAGCCGGCGAACCAGCCGGACCGCCTTGCCTGAAAACGGGCCTGCGCGCCGGGGCAATCCGCGGCTGGGTATCCCGCGCCGCGGCAATCCGCGCTGCCCAGTGCTCCGAACACCCCTTGCGGGCAGCGATCGACGCCACCGGCTGAGGCATGGGTGAGGTCATGGGTGAAGGCACGACTGGCGGGGCAGCATGCGGCCGCGCCAGACTGCACGTTGTGCCCGACATCCCCGAGCCCGATCTCTCGAAACAGGCCGAACGAGCCGAACCAGCCGAGCAAGCGACTGCTTCTGACGCTGGCAAGCTTCGACGGCATCTCGACGCGCTGATGCCGAGGGTGGCGAAGGGCGACGAGAGCGCGTTCGCTGAGGTCTATGACGCCGTGACGCCGATGGTGTTTGGGCTCGCGCGACGTGTCGTCCGTCAGGCGGAGCAGGCTGAGGAGGTGTCGCAAGAGGTGATGCTGCAGGTCTGGCAACAAGCGACCCGCTTCGATGCGTCCCGCGGCTCGGCAATGGCGTGGATCCTGACAATGACGCACCGACGTGCCGTTGACCGCGTCCGCTCAGCGCAGGCCTCGTCTGACCGCGAGTTGCGGGTTGGTCGTGAGTCGCATGAGCGCGAGCACGACCAAGTCTCCGAAGCGGTGGAGCAGCGGTTAGACGCAGAGGCGGTCCGCGAGTGCATTGACGCGCTAACCGCGATGCAACGTGAGTCGGTCACGTTGGCGTACTTCGGCGGTTACTCGTATCCGCAAGTTGCCGAGCAGCTGGGCGCGCCGCTTGGCACAATCAAGACCCGCATGCGCGACGGGTTGATTCGGTTACGCGACTGCTTGGGGGTGACGGCATGAGTGAAACGGCACACAACGACCTCCACAGCCTCGCCGCCCCCTACGTCCTCGACGCGTTGTCGGCAGAGGAGGCCGCAGAGTTTGAGGGCCACCTGGCCGACTGCGAGTCGTGCACCCTCGACGTGCAGGAGATGCGCGAGACGACCGCTGCTCTTGCGGCGTCGACCGCGACGCATCCGCCTGCAGCCATGAAGGATCGGGTCTTGGCCGGCATCAGCACGCTGCCGCAAGCGGGTAGCCCCTCGTCGGGTTCTGTGTCGAGCGCTACCCCGAGTTCTGCCTCAGGTTCTGACAGCGTCGTGGACCTCTCCGACCGTCGCGCACGTCACGAGGCGAGATCGACAGTGAATCGGTGGCTTGCCGGTGTCGCTGCCGCAGGAGTCTTGGTGGCCGGAGCGTTGGGCGTCAGCACCTACCAGGCCAACCAGCGTGCCGACGAGGCTCAGCTCGCGGCCGACCAGATGTCCGCGGTACTCGCTGACCCCGACGCTGTCATGGAGCGTGCTGAGGTCGCGGGCGGTGGAACAGGGACGTTCGTTACGACACCGGACGGTGGACCTGCGGTCTTTACTGCAGCCGGCCTTCCCGATCCGGAATCGGGCCAGACCTATCAGTTGTGGGCGATCGACGATGCAGGAGCGACCTCCGTCGGCCTGACGGAACCGGACGCCGGAAAGGTGAGCGAGCTCATCGACATGCCGCCCGGCAGCACGGCATTCGGCGTGACCGTTGAACCCTCAGGTGGTTCGGATCAACCGACGACCGACCCGATCTTGTTGCTCGAGCTTTCTGCCTGAAACGCAGCACCAATCCGCAAGCTCGCTCACTCCGAACGACGGGTGCACCGCCGACATGGCGATGTGCCCGCTTCGATTCGGAGGACCGAATGCAAACCCCATCCCCACGCACGAAACGCGCCACCAGGCGCCGTCGTGCAGTAGCGACACTGACCGGCGGAGCGCTGCTCGCCGGCGTCGGCGCGGTGAGCCTGGCACCCACGGGTGCCGTGGCGTCAAGTCACCGCGAGGCGCCGCTGATCAGCGGTATGCCGCAGTACGACTCGACTGACCTGTATGCGTTCGTCAGTCCTGATGCACCAAAGAAGACCACCATCATCTCCAACTGGATTCCCTTTGAGGAGCCATCAGGTGGCCCGAACTTCTACCCGTTTGCGACCGATGCGCAGTACGACGTGCGCATCGACAATGACGGCGACGCGAAGGCCGACAAGATCTACCGGTGGACATTCACCAAGAGTGTTCAGAACAAGGGCACCTTCCTGTACAACACCGGCCAGGTCACGAGCCTGGACGACCCTGACCTGAACGTCCGTCAGGAGTTCACGCTGACACGTCTCACCGTCGGCGGCGGAAGCAAGGTTCTTGCTGAGGGTCCGGTGGCACCAAGCCATACCGGCACTGCCTCAATGCCCGATTACGAGCAGTTGCGCGACGAAGCGATCACCTCGGTGCTGGACGGCAAGGGCAAGACCTACGCCGGACAGGCCGATGACCCGTTCTTCCTCGATCTGCGCGTGTTCGACCTGCTCTACGGTGGCGACCTCTCAGAGGTTGGCAACGACACCCTCGCTGGGTACAACGTGAACAGCGTTGCACTGCAGTTGCCATCGAAGGCTCTGACGCAGCGCGGCGACGACCCTGTGGTCGGTGTCTGGTCGACAACTCAGAAGCGCACCGCGTCCGGCGACTGGTCCCAGGTTTCGCGACTGGGCAACCCACTGGTCAACGAGGTTGTCATTCCGCTGAAGGACAAGAACCGCTTTAACGCGAGCCGTCCGGTCGACGACCCGCAGTTCTTGGACTACGTGACCGAGCCACACCTCGCCGATTTGATCGAGGCTGTGTATGGCATTCCGGCTCCGGCCACTCCTCGCGACGACCTGGTGTCGGTGTTCCTCACTGGTGTCGACGGGCTCAACAAGCCAGCCAACCTCACC
Source organism: uncultured Actinomycetota bacterium (assembly GCA_963712425.1). GTDB lineage: Bacteria > Actinomycetota > Actinomycetes > JAHEKZ01 > JAHEKZ01 > JAHEKZ01. The sequence continues at coordinate 737,517 of CAVQHW010000002.1, forward strand.
GCACCAGGTGAGATGCTGCGTCTGAACACGTCGATCCCACCGAGCGAAAGACCCGAAGCGACTGGGCGTCATCGCTGGTGACAACGCTGGCTTCCCGAACGGACGCCGGCTTGCGGACGACGTGATCGACATTTCGCTGCAGGTCGTCGAGGGCGAGCTCGTTGGCTCACCTAACGATCTCGGTGACGCCGTTGGCGAGAACGACAAGGCATTCGGGGACACATTCCCGTATGTCGCGCTGCCTCATGACGGTTCTGTGGGCGGCTCGTCGATGAGTAACAGCTCGTACTCGCCACTGGATGGTGGGTCGGACGCTGCCAACAGCACTGAGACCGCGGGCGTGGCGTCCGACGACGGTTCGCCGTTGTCGATCGCAGCGGTAGCGCTGGGGGTCATGGCCATGGTGGGTGGTGCGGCGATGTTCCGTCGCTCCGCGCGCATCTCGGCTGACAGCTGATCCGCTAGGGGGACGCCCGGGTCGTCGCGCTCATCACGTGGCGACCCGGGCACCCGGCGAGACCAATCCCCAAGCTCAACCCACACACGATGCACTGGGAGTTCGCGTGACTCGCACTCGATTGATGTCGGCGTCCGTCGTGCTGGCACTCGCAGGTGCCCTGACGGTTGGTGCCACGTTGCTGCCTGCGAGCGGCTCTGACCCCGCTTCTCCTCCACTCGCGGCGACGACGTCGAACGTCTCGTACGTTCCGAGCGCCAACCTCGAGTCAGAGATCGTCTCACTTCGCTCGCGCGTCGATGAGATTCCGCAGGATGCTCGCGCTTGGGCGACCCTCTCGCTATTGCTCATCGAGCAGGCACGCGAGACCGTCGACCCCGCCTACTACCTCGAGGCTGAAGCTGCGGCCCGTGAGTCGCTGCAGCGGCAGCCGCAAGCCAACGACCTCGGGCTTGCCGCCAAGGCGGCACTGTTGTCGGCGCAGCATCGATTCGCCGCAGCTCTCGACGCCGCCAACGCGGCCCTTGATGTCGACCCATACTCCGTGCCGGCACTCGGCGTCCGCGTCGATGCATTGACCGAGCTCGGGCAGCTGCCACAGGCGCTTCGCGCGGCGCGCGCGTTCGATGCCAAACAACCGGGGCTGGCCGCGACTACCAGGTTGGCGTACCAAGCAGAGTTGCGCGGCAACGACCAGGTGGCCGTCCGCTACTTCCGCGATGCTCGCGTCGAGGCAGTGGACGCCACTACTCGGGCGTTCGTCGAGTACCACTTGGGTGAGCTCGCTCGCCGAGGGGGACACCTCGAGCTCGCGAGTGACCACTACCGCCGTGCCCTGCAGGCGGTTCCGTCTGACCCTTCGGCGACGGCTGGTCGCGCACGGATCTTGGCGCTGCGAGGCGACACTGAGCAGGCCATCGCAGTTCTCAGCGACCTCGTGCAGCGGACGCCGCTCCCAGAGCATCTGATCCAGCTGGGCGAGCTGCACCTGCTCGCTGGTGACAGGGAAGCGGCGATGGCTCAGTTCGACGTCGTTCGCGCTTCGGCTGAGCTGGCTCGTGCCAACGGCGTCCGCCCCGACCTCGAGCTTGCGTGGTTCGAGGCCGATCACGGTGACCCACAGGTGGCCCTGCACCTTGCGCGGGCTGAGTGGAAGAAGCGTCAGCCCCCGATGGTTGCTGACGCTTTGGCGTGGGCACTCCACGCAAACGGCCGGGATGTGGAGGCGCTGAGGTACGCCCGGCTGGCAACAGCCGTCGGCGGAGACGCTCGCTCGTGGCACCACCGGGGAGTCATCGAGTTGTCGCTGGGAATGGACGCCGCGGCGCGCGTCCATCTGCAACAAGCGCTCGACATGGACGCCGGGTACAACCCTTGGGCTGCCGCGCAGGTGCGCGAGTCGCTCGCGGTGCTGGGGGTGCAGGGATGATCCGTCGGGTACTCGCAATCGTGGGCCTCGCGATGGTGGCGTGGGGCGGTACAGCGGTGCTCGCTGTTCCGGCGTCCGCGCATCCCCTCGGAAACTTCTCGGTCAACGTGTACAACGGCATCGTCATTGAGCCCGACGAGGTGCTGATCGAGCACGTCGTCGACCTGGCCGAGCTGCCCACGGTGCAGGCGATGCCACAGCTGGACGCCGACGGCGACGACTCCATCGCTGTCGCCGAGCTCGACGCGTTCGCACAAGACCGCTGCGACGTGGCTGTGCGCAACCTTGAGTTTCGGACGGGCGACGCACTGGCGGCGCTGACGCTGGACTCGTCGGCCGCGACCGTCGCTGAGGGGCAAGCAGGGCTTTCGACGGTACGGATCGAATGCATGGCACGTGGCGCGGTGGCGCTGAATGGCAGCGAGGGGGTGTCGTTCAGCGACAACAGCGTGACTGACGAGGCCGGGTGGCATGAGGTCACGTTGCGCGGTGCCGGTGTCACAGTGTCGGGAGCTGACGTTCCGGCCGACAGCCAGTCGGCCGCGCTGACGGCGTATCCCGAGTCGCTGCAGAGCGCACCTCTGCGCGTCACGACAGCCGCTGCGACGGTCGCGGCAGGTGGTGCTGCGGTGGGGGCACCTGACGGCGCGGCGTCCGACGGGGTGGTGACCACGACAGCTGCGGCTGGCGACTCGAAGCCTTGGGACTGGGGAGCCGACCTGCTCAGTGGTGCGACGTCGACAGCCACCGGTCCGGCAGGTATGTCACTTGCGATCATCGTCGCCTTGTTCGTGGGTGCGCTGCATGCACTTGCTCCAGGTCACGGCAAGTCGCTGGTTGCATTCGCCCTCGCCGGGCGGCAGGAGCGCGCAGCACGCGCAGCCGCCACCGTCGGAGCAACAGTGACCATCACGCACACGGCGAGTGTGTTGGCCCTTGGCCTGGTAGTTGCGGGAACGGCCACCGTCGTCCCTCTCGAGTTGTACTCGATCCTTGGTGGTGTCACCGGTCTCGTGGTGGTGGTGCTGGGTGCGGTGCTGTTGCGTAACGCACTACGTGGCGGTGGCGGACATGGGCACTCGCATGGTGGTGATGCGCACGGGCATGCGCACGGGCATTCGCACTCGCACTCGCACGGTGACGGGCATGACAGGTCGCCACGTCACGAGCACGGCGCACAGTCCTCGATCGCGCTGAAGGAACACACAGACCGGCAGGCCGAGCAAACACATGGGCACGGCGAGCCAATGCCAGAGCTTCCGCAGGCTCGACGTGGTGTGCTCGTGACGCTCGGCGTCACTGGCGGTCTCCTGCCGAGTCCGTCGGCTGTGGTCGTGCTGCTGGCTAGTGCGGCGTCCGGACGTGCGTGGTTCGGAGTGGTCCTCGTGCTCGCCTTCGGGGTAGGGATGGCGTGCACGCTGGCGGGAGTTGGCTTTGCGGTGCTGCGTGGTCAGAGTCGACTGCTCGCCCTGGCAGAGCGGTCACCGCGCCCGTGGCTCTCAAACGCCCTTCGGCGGCTTCCGATCGTCACCGCGGCCACCGTCATCGTCATTGGCACGGTGGTGCTGGTCTCGAGCCTTGCCTGAGGGCGAATGCGCGTCAGCTACCCGCACACGGCCGAGGCGAGCCCTTGGATCGGCACGGCGAAGACGTTGCCGTTGTCGAGGACCAGCGTCAGATCGTTGTTGTCGTTGGCAGGTGGACATGGGTCGATGGGTTGCAGCGGGATCGTGGCATCACCGTTGGCCGGCAGTAGGGCGACGCAGCGACCGTCGCAGCCTGGTTCGACGGCGAGCACAGCGACGCCGGACGCGGCGCCGATGGTCGCGATGTTCAGAGGGGACGAACCCGTCCAGGTGAGCTTGATGGTGGGAACGCTTGCGGTGATGATTCGTCCCGACACCCCCTCGATGTTGCCGGCGCGCGACTTGGCATCGGGGCAAATCGCATACGCGGTGTGCAGCGGTTCCTCGAGTCGTGGGTAGGTGCGGGTGGCGCCGGGAAACTCGCTCGGTGAGGGCCACTGGGTCGGTAGCACGTCGGGGCAGTCAGTGAGCCGATAGCGCGCCCTGACGGTCAGCGAGCCCGATCGTTGCAACGTCACGGGGGAGTCGAAGGCAGTGGAGCGGCCGTCAGCGGACACCACCCCGGCGTCCATCAGGCGTAGCCCGGTTGGCGCGGACGTCGGTGGGACTGCACGAGCCTTGGCTCCGTCGATAACGCGGGAGGTCTCTTCAACGGTGACGGTCGCCCCGTTGACCGTGACGACACGCTCGCTTTCGACGACAGAGGTGGACGCCGATGGCGCGGCGTCGGTCATGCTCGCTGAGTTGCCAGGCGATTCGGCGTCCGTGACGGTGTTGGCGTCGCCGGGATCACGCGAGGTCAGCCACCACGCGAGCGTTCCGATGAGCAGCGTCCCGACCAGGACGATGGCGACGACGACCGCAGCTCGTGAGCCGCGCGAGCCGTCGCCGGACGGCGGGGTTGCTCGGTGGCGACCAGGAGCGGCGTGGGACACGCGCCCAGTCTGCCGATGCCGACCCTCCTGTGGGGCAGACTCGCGGCATGAGACTGGTGGTCGCCTCTGGGCGGCAACGCGTTGCTGCGCCGTGGCGAACCCATGACGGTCGGCAACCAGCGAGCCAACGTCAAGGTGGCGGCTGAGGCTTTAGCTCCCGTCGCTATGGAGCACGAGCTCGTCATCACCCACGGCAACGGGCCCCAGGTGGGGCTACTGGCACTCCAAGGGGCGGCCTATCACCCCGACGAGGCCGCGCCTCTCGATGTGCTCGGCGCTGAGACCGAGGGCCTGATCGGCTACCTCATCGAGCAAGAGCTGGGCAACTTGCTGCCGTTCGAGAAGCCGTTGGCCACCCTGTTGACGATGGTCGAGGTCGACCCGAGCGATCCGGCCTTTCAGGACGCCACCAAGTTCGTCGGGCCGGTCTACGAGAAGCAGGACGCCGATGCCCTCGCGGTAGCGAAGGGGTGGCAGTTCAAGCAGGACGGCGAAGTGTGGCGTCGGGTGGTGCCGTCACCGATCCCGCGACAGATCTTCGAGCTGCGCCCAGTGCGATGGCTGCTCGAACAAGGGGCAGTGGTCATCGCTGCCGGAGGCGGCGGCATTCCGACGATGTACCTGCCCGGCACGCGCACCCTCGTCGGCGTCGAGGCCGTCGTCGACAAAGACCTTGCGAGTGCGCTGATGGCGCAGTTGATTGACGCGGACGAGTTCGTCGTCGCCACCGACGCTGATGCGGTCTATGTCGATTGGGGCACGGACGAGCAACGTGCGCTGTCGCGCGTGACCCCAGACCAACTAGCCACCATGGACTTTCCTGACGGTTCGATGGGACCAAAGGTGGACGCCGCCTGCGACTTCGTCCTCACCACCAAGCGCCCAGCCCGCATCGGGGGGCTGACGGACCTGCCCGCAGTCCTCGCCGGAACCTCAGGAACCGTTGTCGTCCACGGCCACGATGTCGCGGAGTTTCACTAGAGCCCGGAAATCCAGATCCGAAACCCGATGGCGTCCATCGGCCATCGTGGGTGACACTGACTTCTTGTGGGCCACGTCGATGTCAATGGAGTGAGTTTCGTGCTGCCCGATGGGCGCACGCTGTTTAGCGATGTCTCGTTTCGAGTAGGCGATGGAGCCGTCGTGGCGCTCGTGGGGGCGAACGGCGCCGGCAAGACCACCCTCATGCGCATCATCGCGGGCGATCTTGACGCGCTGGAAGGCTCAGTGTCGCGAAGCGGTGGGTTGGGCGTGATGCGCCAGTTCATCGGCAGCGTCCGAGACGAGTCCACGGTGCGCGATCTGCTGGTGGGTGTGGCACCGACCCGGGTGCGGGACGCGGCGCGCGAGATGGACGCCGCCGAACTGCTGATGATGGAGCGCGACGACGAGCAGACCCAGATGCGCTATGCCCAATCCATCGCCGACTGGGGAGATGCTGGCGGATACGACGCTGAGGTGATCTGGGACTCCTGCACGATGGGCGCACTGGGCGTCCCCTACGACCGCGCGCAGTACCGCGAGGTACGCACGTTGTCGGGCGGCGAGCAGAAGCGCCTGGCACTCGAAGCGCTGTTGCGTGGCCCCGACGAAGTGTTGCTGCTCGATGAGCCTGACAACTACCTGGACGTCCCAGGCAAGCAGTGGCTGGAAGGGCAACTGGCGTCCACACAGAAGACCGTGCTGCTGATCTCGCACGACCGCGAGTTGTTGGCTCGCGTCGCCAATCGCATCGTCACCATCGAAGGTGGCTCGAGTTGGGTGCACGGTGGCGGTTTCGCGTCGTACCACGAGGTGCGCGGCGACCGACACGAACGCCTTGCCGAACTGCTTCGTCGTTGGGAAGAAGAGCATCAGCGGCTGAAAGACCTGGTACGCACCCTGCAGCAGCAGGCGGCGATCAGCCCCGACATGGCCTCTCGGTACAAGGCGATGCAGACCAGGCTGCGCAAGTACGAAGAGGCAGGCCCGCCCGAGGCGCCTCCCGTCCAGCAGAATGTGCGCATGCGGCTCAAGGGTGGACGCACCGGCGTCCGCGCGGTCACGTGTCAGCAGCTCGAGTTGACCGGGCTGATGCAGCCCTTCGACCTGGAAGTGTTCTACGGCGAACGCGTCGCGGTGCTCGGCAGCAACGGTTCTGGCAAGTCGCACTTCTTGCGACTGCTCGCTGCAGGTGCGCCCGAAGATGCGACTGTCGCCCACACCGGGGCGTGGAAACTCGGCGCGCGTGTCGTGCCAGGGCACTTCGCCCAGACGCATGACCACCCGGAGTTCGCCGGACGTACACCCATCGAGCTGCTCTGGACGCAGCACTCGCTGCAGTTGGGTGCGGCGAAGTCGGCGCTGCGCCGTTACGAGCTCGACCGCCAAGGTGAACAACGCTTCGAGACTCTGTCGGGCGGTCAGCAGGCAAGGTTTCAGATCCTGTTGCTCGAGCTCACGGGCGTCACGTTGCTGCTGTTGGACGAACCGACTGACAACCTCGACCTCGACAGCGCCGAGGCGCTCGAAGAGGGGCTCGAGGCCTTCGACGGCACCGTCATGGCCGTCACCCACGACCGATGGTTCGCCCGTTCGTTCGACCGCTATCTGGTGTTTGGCTCTGACGGCCAGGTGTACGAGACGTCTGAGCCGGTATGGGACGAGGCCCGCGTCCAACGAGCCCGCTGACCTGCGCGCTCAACACTGGGTGCACCGGAGCACTTGCGGGGTTCTCCGCCCGACCTATGACCTCGAAGGAGTCACCCAAAGGAGTGCGGTGCCCGCGGCGAGAGCGGTCACCACGGCTCCACCGGCAAAGGTCCACGTGGGGCTGAAGTCAGCCAAGACGCCGCCGACTGCGGTGCCACCCCCGATGCCGAGCAACAAGAACGTCGTCGTCCAAGCGAAGGCGTCAGTGCGGCGTCCCGGCGTGGCGCGCTCGCCGATGACCCCGTAGCCCGCGGCCAACGTCGGGGCCAACCCCAGGCCGGCCAAGAACAACGTCACCGCGAGCCAGCCCAGACCGAACTGCCATCCGACGGCGGCCGTCGCGGTACCGATCGCCACCGCGATCATCAGGCCGGGCCATCGCTGCGCCGGGCCACGCCGCCACACGACCCGAGCGCCGACCAGGCCTCCGACCAATGACCCCGCACTCCAGATCGCCAACAGCCAACCGCTCGCTGCTCGGTTGTCGGACAAGATGGCCACGGCCGGGACGCCAACCTCAGCCATACCGAGCCCGAACGCCATGGCGCACAGCGCGGCGTACGGCCCAGCCAGTGCCACCACAGACCGACCCAGAGACACCCGAGAGGCCGGCTCAGGGTGTGGCTGCCACAACGGCCGGACGATCCACGCGAACACCGTCGCTCCGACGACACCAAAGGCAGCGGCCGCCACCAGGGACGCGCTCGGCCCCGACACGGCGACGAGCACCCCCACCAGCGCGGGACCGGCAATGAAGATGAGCTCTTGCCACGTGGCGTCGTGGGTGTACAGCGAGTCGAGGTGGTGCTCGTCCACGGCCAACTGTGGCCACAAGGTGCGCGAGATGGGAGAGGTGGGGGCCGCCAACAGCCCACCCAGCAGCGACAACGCCACCACGGCGCCGACGGCCCCGCCGGTTCCGAAGGCCAGCACCAGCAGCACCACCGCCTGCGACAGCGCGGTGCCCGCCTCTACCCGGTGGGCGCGTCCGCGTCCGGCAAATCCGCCCCACAGCGGCTGACTGACCGCCGATCCGATCGCCCAGGCCCCGCCAGCAATACCTGCGGCAGCGATTGAACCGGTGCGTTCTTGGGCCAGGAGAACCACCGAGAGGGGGGCAAGACCCTGGGGCATCCGGGCCACAATGGACGCCACGAGCACGACTTTGCTGATCCGGCGCTGCCCTGAGGCAGCCGAGCCGGAAATCGTCACTTCGTCACCCTAAGGCGGGCCAGCTGACCCGGTTTTGACCGGTCAGCGGCCCGACCGGTAACCTGGGCGGCTGTTGTGCCCTGCGAGGTCTGACCCAGCGACTGACCGGGCGACCGACCGAATAGGTCCTGAGTTTCTCACTTCAGAACGAAGAAGGTTCCACCGTGCGCACGTACACCCCCAAGCCCGGCGAAGTCGACCGCCGGTGGCACGTCATCGACGCTGAGGACATCGTCCTCGGACGCCTGGCGTCGCAGGTGGCTCAGTTGCTCCGTGGCAAGCACAAGCCGGTCTTCGCTCCGCACGTCGACACCGGTGACTTCGTCGTGGTTGTCAACGCCGACAAGATCGCGCTCACTGGCAGCAAGCGAGAGAACAAGCTCGCCTACCGCCACTCCGGCTACCCGGGTGGTTTGAGCGCCACCAACTACGACGTCTTGCTGAGCAAGAACCCGCGTCGTGCGGTCGAGAAGGCGGTCTGGGGCATGCTCCCGAAGAACCGCATCGCTCGTCAGCAGCTCAAGAAGCTCAAGGTCTACGCAGGCCCAGAGCACCCGCACTCGGCGCAGCAGCCGGTGCCGTTCGAGATCTCCCAGGTCGCGCAGTAGGCCCGGGCCAGTTGGTATTCGAGAGGACCTGTACGACGTGACCGTCACCACCGACAACTCCGCTGAGTCGACCCCCGAGTCGACGCCTGAGCAGACTCCGGAGCAAACGCCAGAGCCGACGCACGCAGCACCGGCCGGAACCCCCGAGCAGTCGTCGAGCGATGCTGCGCCCACGGGCGACTTCACCAGCGAATCGAGTGTCGCGGCCACCCCGCGCGAGATCTCTGACACGCCAGGTGCTGCCACCGGACGCCGCAAAGAGGCGATCGCGCGGGTTCGCATCACGCCAGGCACTGGCAAGTTCGTCGTCAACGGCAAGGCGCTCGACGACTTCTTTCCGAACAAGGTGCACCAGCAGGTCGCTGTCGACCCATTCCGCGTGCTTCAGGTCGAGGGTCGTTACGACGTCATCGCTCGAGTGCACGGTGGCGGAGTGTCCGGCCAGGCCGGTGCGATTCGTCTCGGCATCTCTCGTGCGCTCAGCGAGATCGACACCGAGGGCAACCGCCCGTCACTCAAGAAGGCCGGCTACCTCACTCGTGACCCACGCGCCAAAGAGCGTCGCAAGGCTGGCCTGAAGAAGGCTCGCAAGGCTCCGCAGTACAGCAAGCGCTGACGCCGGCGTCCCGGCCTGTGGTGGCGCGTCTCTTCGGCACCGACGGTGTCAGGGGCCTGGCCAATCGCGATCTCACGGCCGAGCTCGCTGTCGATCTATCTGTCGCCGCTGCGCATGTTCTCGGTGAGACGGGCGCCTTCGAAGGGCACCGTCCCACAGCTGTGGTCGGACGCGACTCGCGTGCCTCCGGTGAGTTTCTTGAGGCCGCTGTCGTCGCAGGGCTAGCCAGCGCAGGCGTAGATGTCGCTCGCGTCGGTGTGCTACCGACCCCAGCCGTCGCGCATCTGACGGCCGAACGCGGCGCAGACCTCGGCGTGATGCTGTCGGCGTCTCACAATCCGATGCCCGACAACGGCATCAAGTTCTTCGCCCGTGGTGGACACAAACTCGCCGACGCCATCGAGGACGCTGTTGAGTCGCGGATCGGTGAACCGTGGGAGCGTCCCACTGGTTCCGGAGTCGGCAGAGTCAATGACGACCGCGAAGGCGCAAATGACTACGTGGCATTCCTCGTATCAACGCTCAAGGGTCAGTCGCTCGATGGGGTACGCGTCGTCGTCGACTGCGCGAATGGCGCAGCGTCATCGGTGGCGGTTGAAGTGTTCGAACGTTCCGGTGCACACGTCACACCAATTCATCACACGCCAGATGGATGGAACATCAACGACGCGTGCGGTTCGACTCACATGCAGTCACTGCGCGACGCGGTCGTGGCACACGAAGCCGATCTCGGCGTCGCGCTCGACGGAGACGCCGATCGCTGTCTTGCGGTCGACGCGCAGGGCGAGCTCATCGACGGCGACCAGATCCTTGCGATCTTGACTCTTGCCATGCGTGATGCTGGACGGCTTGCTCACGACAGCGTTGTGTCGACAGTGATGTCGAACCTTGGTTTTCGGCAAGCAATGCAACGTGAGGGCGTCGCCGTCGTGGCGACGGCCGTTGGCGACAGGTACGTCCTGGAAGCAATGAGGTCGTTCGGCTACACCCTCGGAGGTGAGCAGTCTGGTCACCTCATCATGTCCGAGTTCGCCACCACTGGCGACGGCTTGCTCACGGCACTGCACCTGAGCGCTCAAGTTGCGCAGTCGGGTCGAACGCTTGCCGAGCTCGCGTCTGTGATGCATCGGTTTCCGCAGGTTCTTGTCAACGTCCCCGACGTCGACAAGCTTCGCGTTGATGCACCGGCGATTGCCGCTGCCGTCGCTGAGGAGGAACGCATCCTCGGTGACGACGGCCGCGTGCTCTTGCGCTCCAGCGGCACAGAGCCGCTGGTGCGCGTGATGGTCGAAGCCGATACCGCCGACCGCGCCCAGCAGGTCGCTGAGCGTCTCGCGGCCGTCGTGCGCGAGACCATCGGCTAGCAGAACGTAGGCTGTCACCATGTGCGGAATAGTCGGGTACGTCGGCCAGCAGGATGCTGTCGACGTCGTGCTCGAGGGCCTGAGGCGCTTGGAGTACCGCGGGTACGACAGCGCGGGCGTGGCGATCGTGGCGGGCGAAACCGTCCAGGTGCGTCGCAAGGCCGGCAAGCTCGCCAATCTCGAGAAGATGCTCGCTGAACAGCCGCTCCCCCACTCGACCTTCGGCATGGGTCACACCCGATGGGCTACCCACGGCGCGCCCACTGACCGCAACGCCCACCCGCACCTTGACGCGGCCCAGCGTGTGGCGGTCGTACACAACGGCATCATCGAGAACTTCGCTGCGCTGCGTGCCGAGCTCGAGGATGCCGGCGTCACCATGGCGTCCGACACCGACACCGAAGTCGTCTCCCATCTACTCGCGCGCGAGTTCGCCGGCGACTTGGCTGATGCTATGCGCGCCGTCTGTCGTCGACTCGATGGTGCTTTCACCCTGGTGGCTGTACACGCCGATCGAGCCCGACGTCGTGGTCGGTGCTCGCCGCAACTCGCCCTTGGTGGTCGGTCGCGGAGATGGCGAGAACTTTCTCGGCAGCGACGTTGCTGCGTTCATCGCGCACACGCGGCGCGCAGTCGAGCTCGGGCAAGACCAGGTCGTCGAACTGCGTGCGAACGAGGTGATCGTCACGACGTTCGATGGTGAACCAGCCGAGGTCACTGAGTACGAGGTCAACTGGGACTCGTCAGCTGCTGAGAAGGGCGGCTACGACTACTTCATGCTCAAAGAGATCCACGAGCAGCCGAAGGCCGTCGCCGATACCTTGCTCGGACGATTCGATGACACCGGGCATCTACAACTCGACGAGATGCGGCTGTCGGACGACGAGCTCCGCGAGATCGACAAGATCGTCATCATCGGCTGCGGCACGTCCTATCACTCAGGGTTGATCGCGAAGTACTCGATCGAGCACTGGACCCGCATCCCCGTCGAGGTCGAGGTGGCCTCTGAGTTCCGCTACCGCGATCCCATCCTCGACCGTGCCACCTTGGTCATCGCTATCTCGCAGTCGGGCGAGTCGATGGACACCTTGATGGCGATTCGCCACGCCCGCGAGCAGGGCTCGAGGGTTCTGGCCATCTGCAACGTCAACGGCTCGACGATTCCCCGCGAGTCTGACGCCGTGGTCTACACGTATGCGGGTCCCGAAATTGCCGTGGCGTCGACGAAGGCCTTTCTCACTCAGATTGTGGCCGTGCACCTTGTGGCCCTCTATCTCGCCCAGGTTCGCGGGACGAAGTGGGGCGACGAGATCGAGCGTCACGTGCGAGAGCTCGGTGACATTCCTGATGCCGTCGATCGGGTTCTCGACACCGTCGAACCGATGCGAGCGTTGGCGCGCGAGCTCGTCAACGCCAAGGCCGTGCTCTTCCTCGGACGCCATGTCGGGTTCCCCGTGGCACTCGAGGGAGCGCTGAAGCTCAAAGAGCTCGCCTACATGCATGCTGAGGGGTTTCCGGCTGGCGAGCTCAAGCACGGGCCTATCGCGCTCATCGAGCAGGATCTGCCGGTGGTCGTCATTGTGCCGCCTCGCAGCCGCAAGGTGCTGCACGACAAGATCGTGAGCAACATCCAAGAGATCCGTGCCAGAGGGGCCAGAACCATCGTGCTGGCCGAAGAGGGCGACGATACGGTGCGTCCCTACGCCGACACCTTGATTCCGATCCCCGAAGTACCCACCTTGCTGCAACCGCTCGTGGCGACAGTTCCGCTGCAGGTGTTTGCGTGTGAGCTTGCGAGCGCTAAGGGGTACGACGTCGACCAGCCACGCAACCTCGCCAAGTCAGTCACGGTGGAGTGAGCGAAGACCTCGATCGTCAGGCTGCACTGAAGATCCTGCAACCTGACACACTGGCCACGTGATCGTAGGAATCGGCATCGACGTTGTGGACGTCGAACGCTTCATTGAGACGCTGGAGCGAACGCCAGCGCTCCGCGACCGCGTGTTCACTCCAGCCGAACGCGCGCTGCCTCCTGCGTCACTGGCCGCGCGGTTTGCTGCGAAAGAGGCGCTCGCCAAGGCGTTGGGAGCTCCTGGTGGTTTGCAGTGGCACGACTGTGAGGTCGTGAAAGACGACGAGGGGCGTCCGGCGTTCGTGCTGCAAGGCACGGTGCAAAGGCGAGCGATCGGTCTGCGAGTGGCGACGATCCATCTCTCGCTGAGTCATGATGCTGGCATCGCATCCGCCATGGTTGTTGCCGAGGGCTGAGGAGCGGCGCATGCAAGGGGTGCACACGGTCGAGGAGGTGCGCGCAGCCGAAGAGGCCGTGATGTCACGCCTCGAACCGGACGCGCTGATGCTGCGCGCGGCGAGCGGTCTCGCGCGCACCTGCGCCCAGCTGTTGATGGCGCACGTCGGTGGTGTCTATGGTGCTCGCGTCGTCCTGCTGGTCGGGACCGGCAACAACGGTGGCGACGCACTCTTCGCGGGAGCACTACTTGCGCACCGCGGAGCCGTTGTTCAAGTGATCGCCGCGGGTGCTCGCATTCACGAGAACGGAGCCGACGCTGCCGAGCGCGCCGGATGTCGGTTGTGCTCACTCGATGACGCGGAGCAAGCCATTGGTTCAGCAGACCTGATCGTTGACGGACTTCTGGGCATCGGCGGGAAAGGCGGATTGCGTGAACCTGCCGCGATGCTCGCCGAGCAGGCGACCCTCAGCGACGCGGTCGTCGTCGCAGTAGACCTGCCCTCCGGGGTAGATGCCGACACTGGGCGCGCTGGCGACGACGCGGTATGGGCGGACGTCACGGTCACCTTTGGTCTGATGAAGCCCGGGTTGCTCCTGCACCCCGGTGCCCTCCATGCCGGCTTGGTCGAACGTGTTGATCTGGGGCTCGAGGACGTCGCGGTGGTTCCCTCCATCACCTGCCTTGAGGCGGCTGACGTTGCCGCGCTGCTGCCGCACCCCTCCCCACCAGATCACAAGTACAGCCAAGGGGTCGTGGGAGTCGCCGCTGGCTCCAGCAAGTACCCCGGCGCTGCCGTGCTCGCGGTCGGTGGAGCACTGCACGCCAAGGCCGGGCTGGTGCGATACGTCGGCACCGCGCACCACGAGGTGGTCATCGCGTGGCCGTCCGCCATCGTGAGCCATGAGTCGATCGCTGCTGCTGGACGTGTGCAGGCATGGGCGGTAGGCCCAGGGCTGGGCGCCGATGACTTCGCGCGTAAGAGGCTGGCTGAGGTTCTGGCCGAACCAGTTCCTGTGGTTGTTGACGCCGATGGGCTCACTCTCGTGGCTGATGCCCCCGACCTCCTGCGCCAGCGCACGCCAGCAACAGTTCTCACGCCGCACGCCACAGAGTTCGCACGGTTGGCGCCCGATCTCGATGCTGAAAGCGACCCGCTGACTGCCGTGCGCACGTTGGCTGCCCGACTTGAGTGCACGGTTCTGCTCAAAGGGGCGACGACGATCGTCGCGGACGCCGATGGCCAAGTGAGGCTCAACCTGACGGGAACGCCATGGTTGGCAACCGCCGGCAGCGGTGACGTGCTCACTGGGGTGCTCGCTGCCTATCTGTCAGCGGGATTGACAGCATTCGACGCCGCATCGGTCGCTGCCTTCGTGCACGGCCTGGCTGGACGAGTAGCAGCGGGTGAGGCCCCCATCACCTCATTTGACCTGATCGCTGCCCTGCCTGACGCGATCCGCGCCATCACGCGTCCCTGAGCAGCGACACCACTGCTGAGTGGGAGGATGGGCCGGTGTCCGGACACCTACGTGAGTTGATCGTCGACCTCGACGCGATCGCCTCGAACACCGAGGTGTTGGCACGTCGTTCCGGGTCAGCTGAGGTGATGGCCGTCGTGAAGGCGGACGCCTACGGCCATGGCCTCGTTCCGTCAGCTCGAGCTGCGTTGCACGGCGGCGCCACCTGGCTCGGTGTCGCACTCCTCGACGAGGCTTTGCAGTTGCGCGCAGCAGGAGTCGACGCGCCGATTCTCGCGTGGTTGGTGGGCCCCGGTGAGAACTGGGCCGATGCTGTTGCCGCGAACGTCGATCTGTCGGTCTCGGCACCGTGGGTGCTCGACGAGATCGTCGCCGCGGGGCAGCAGTCCGGCCGCCGGGCACGCATTCATCTGAAGGTGGACTCCGGCCTGGGACGATCGGGCTCACCTATGCCGGCATGGCAGCACCTGGTGGATGCCGCGCGTGATGCCGAGCGAAGCGGTGTCGTTGAGGTCATCGGTGTCTGGTCTCACCTCGCCTATGCCGATGCGCCGGGCCACCCCACCATCGACCGCCAGTTGGCGACCTTCGGCGAGGCGCTGCAACTGGCCAAGAACGCTGGGCTGACACCGCAGGTGCGTCATCTCGCCAACTCGGCGGCAACGCTCACGCGGCCAGACACGCACTTCGAGCTGACGCGTCCGGGGCTATCGGTGTACGGACTGTCTCCGTTGCGCGATGCCCCGCCAGCCGAGTTGGGTCTTCGACCTGCGATGTCGTTTCGCGCCCGGCTGGCTCTTGTGAAGCGGGTCAATGCCGGGCAGGGGGTGTCATACCAGCATCGGTATGTCACCAATCGGGAGACGACCCTTGGTCTCGTTCCGCTGGGGTACGCCGACGGAGTGCCGCGAGATGCCACCAACGTCGGCCCTGTGATGGTCGGCGGTCGACGCCGCACGATCGCCGGGGTCGTGTGCATGGATCAGTTCATGCTCGATCTCGGCGACGATTCGGTCGCAGCCGGCGATGTCGTCACCTTGTTCGGCTCAGGTGATGACGGTGAACCAACTGCCCAAGACTGGGCGGACGCCACCGGCACGATCTCCTACGAGATCGTGACTCGGGTGGGGCCCCGAGTACCGCGCCGCTACCTCGGTGGTGCCGGCCAGTGAATCCTGCGCAACGTGCGTCCGTGGCCGGAGTCGCCTTGCTGGCCGCCGCGGTCGGCGCTACGGCGGGGTTCGCGGCTGAGCGAGTGGTTGTCGGCCGACGGTTGCGCCAGGGCGTCACGCCCGGCGGACGCCTCGGGCTGGGTCAGTTGCGAGGTACCCCACAGGTTGTTCGCTGCACTGACGGAGTCGAACTCCACGTTGAAGTCGAAGACGCCCATCACACGGCCCCCTGGCGCGATCTCACGGTGGTGTTCGTCCACGGCTACGCGTTGAACCAGGACTGCTTCCACTTCCAGCGGCTCGCACTGCACGGCGCGGCACGACTCGTTCTCTATGACCAGAGGTCACACGGACGATCGGGCCGAAGCACTCCCGAGTCGGCGACGATGCAGCAGATGGCCAGCGACCTACACGAAGTCTTGGATGCAGTCGTCCCTACCGGCCCCGTCGTGCTCGTCGGTCACTCCATGGGTGGCATGACGATCCTCGAGCTAGGTCGCATCGCCCCGGAGTTGTTCGGTGACCGGGTTCAAGGTGTTGCGCTCATATCGACGTCGGCCGGGCAGACCCCTGCCGTGAACTTCGGCTTGCCGTCCTTCGCTACTGGCGCACTGCGGCGTCTGGCACCTTCGGTCATTCAACTGGGACGCCGGAGCGTCGACTTGATCGAGCGGGGCCGACAGATCAGCAGCGACCTCGCGCTGCTTGTCACGAAGTACTACGCATTCGCTGATGACGTTCCAGTCGAGTTGGTCGACTTCAGCCTCGAGATGATCAACGCCACTCCCGTCGATGTCTTGGGTGACTTCTACCCGGCCCTCGCAGACCACAGCGCCTTCGAAGGCCTCGAGACCCTCAACGGCACCGAGACGTTGGTCGTCGTGGGTAAGCAAGATCTCCTCACGCCGGCCGAGCACAGCAGAACCCTGGTGCAGGGCCTGCCAGGGGCTGAGCTGGAGATCCTCGACCCCGGTGGTCACCTCGTCATGCTGGAACGACCCGATGATGTCAACGCGCTCCTGATCGACCTGCTCGACCGAGTGTCGCGTGGGATGGAAGCCTGAGCGGTGCCGCGATCTCCGGTCGTCGAGGTGCCTGACGCCCAGGCCATGCGAGCTCTGGGGGCGAGCACGGCGTCACGTCTGCGTGCGGGCGACATCGTGCTGCTCGTCGGCCCGCTCGGTGCTGGCAAAACCACCTTCGTGCAAGGGGTGGCCCAAGGGCTTGGTGTCGTTGGCGCCGTTACCTCACCGACGTTCGTCATCGCGCGTGAGCATGCTTCGCGAGGTGTCGGTCCAGCACTGGTGCATGTCGATGCCTACCGGATTGGCGGCGTCGCCGAGCTGGACGACCTCGACCTGGACGCGTCGTTGCGCGACGCGGTCACCGTGGTGGAGTGGGGAGACGGTCTCATCGAGCACCTGGATGCTGAGCTAGTCCGCGTTCAGATCGCGCGCGACCAGAACGCGGTCGCAGAGTCAGAGGTTCGCCTCGTGACCCTTGAGTGGCCCGAGGGTCGGCCATGACCTCACTCGTTCTCGGTATCGACACCGCGACCCCAGTGACGTCTGTGGCGTTGGTGCGGTGCGTCCCGAGCACCGGTGCGGTCGACGTCATCGACGAACGTTCGCACACCGACGCTCGCCGACACGGCGAGGTGCTTCCGCAACTGATCGAGGGGGCACTCACGGAGGCCGGATACCGTCCCACCGATCTGGACGCGGTCTTCGTCGGGGTCGGCCCCGGTGCCTACACCGGATTGCGGGTGGGAATCGCCACGGCGCAGGCAATCGGTCAGTCCCTGCAGATCCCCGTTGCCGGTTCGGTCACTCTCGACGCCATTGCTTTCGCCACTGGTCGCGAGCAACCGTTTGCAGTGGTCACCGACGCTCGACGCCGCGAGGTTTTCGTGGCGCGGTATCGCGACTACCGATCACCTGACGGCGAGGCGTGGGTCGTCCGCCCCGACGCCTTGGCGGCTGAGATCGGTGACTTGCCGCTCGTCGCGTTGCCAGACACTCCACCGGTGCCCGGCCACGCCTACGTTGAGGGCCTTGCCCCGTCGGCAGCCGACACCTGCCGTGTGGTGACGCGCCGTCAGCGCCTGGGGCTGCCAACGCATCCGGTGCAGCCCCTCTATCTGCGGCGTCCCGACGTCACGGCGTCCGCCGGCCCGAAGTCGGTGCTGTGATGGGGGTTTCAAGCAGCGCTGACAGCGCTGACCAGTCGGGCGCGGTGCAGGTGCGCCCTATGCGGTGGTGGGACGTGCCGCAGGTTCATGACATTGAGGTGCGCTCGTTCCCCGATACCGCGTGGTCGATCGAGACCTTCTGGGCCGAGCTTGCTGGCATCCCCGAGACTCGTCGCTACTGGGTGGCCGAGGTGGCTGGCAGTGTCGTGGGGTACGCCGGGGTCATGGTGGTCGGGCCCGAGGCAGACGTGCAGACGATCGCCGTCGCGCCTGAGCACCGAGGAACTGGGCTCGGCGCCTCGCTGCTGGTGCAAGTGATCGATGAAGCGCTACGCCGCGAATGCGGCCAGGTGATGCTCGAGGTTGCGGCAGACAACGAGGCAGCCCTGCGCTTGTATGAACGTCACGGATTC
This sequence comes from uncultured Actinomycetota bacterium, assembly GCA_963712425.1. Lineage (GTDB taxonomy): Bacteria > Actinomycetota > Actinomycetes > JAHEKZ01 > JAHEKZ01 > JAHEKZ01. Next base: position 755,921 of record CAVQHW010000002.1, read on the forward strand.
ACGCCGCTCGCGAAGCGCTCCAACTACTACGGCCCCGGACGAGACGCCCTTGTCATGCGCAGCAGACTTAGGACGAACCGCGTGGTGGGTGACCAGGATGCGTGACGCACCGCTGGTTCTGGGCATCGAAACGTCGTGTGATGAGACGGGAGTCGGGGTCGTACGAGGCACGACGCTTCTCGCGGATGCGGTGGCAAGCAGCGTCGACGAGCATGCCCGATTCGGGGGCGTCGTCCCCGAAGTCGCCAGCCGCGCTCACCTTGAGGCGATGCCGAGCGCCATTGACCGTGCACTCGCAGAGGCGAACGTGACGCTCGACGACCTCGACGCGATCGCTGTGACAGCTGGTCCAGGCTTGGTCGGGGCGTTGTTGGTGGGTGCCGCGACAGCGCAGGCGATGTCCTGGGCCACGGATACTCCGCTCTACGGCGTCAATCACTTGGCAGCGCACGTGGCGGTTGATCGCCTTGAGCACGGCCGGCTGCCGCAACCGGCAATCGCCCTGCTCGTCAGCGGCGGCCACTCGTCACTGCTGCGGGTCGACGATGTGACTTCCGACGTCACCGCGCTCGGGTCAACCATCGACGACGCTGCGGGTGAAGCGTTCGACAAGGTGGGCCGGCTGCTTGGCTTGCCGTTTCCTGGCGGCCCGCACATTGACCACCTGGCGTTGCGCGGGTCTGTCGATGCCATCGACTTTCCTCGGGGGCTGACCTCGCCGCGCGACCTCGAGCGCCACCGCTATGACTTCTCGTTCTCCGGGCTCAAGACTGCGGTCGCCCGCTGGGTCGAGTTGCGGCAGCGCGAAGGTGAACCGTTCGAGCCTGCTGACGTAGCGGCCTCGTTCCAAGAGGCGGTGGTCGATGTGCTGACTCGGAAAGCAGTGGACGCCTGTCGCGAGCAGGGAATCGCGCATCTGCTGCTCGGAGGGGGAGTGGCGGCCAACTCAAGGCTGCGAGCCCTGCTCGAGAGCAAGTGTGCAGACGCCGGGATCAGCCTGCGGGTCCCGCGTCCGGCCCTCTGCACAGACAACGGAGCGATGGTCGCTGCTCTTGGCGCTGCCCTGGTCGAGGCTGGTCAAGCTCCGTCTGGGCTGGGCATACCGGTCATGTCGACGCTTGACGTGGAACAGATTCTGGTCACTGTCAGGTAGTCACGACTGGTCAGATGTCCCTGTTTCGGGTGAAACTCTCCAGTCGCCACCCCTCACTCTGAGTCATGGGTCAGGATGGGGCTATGACGGGGGATTCGATAAGTCGACGACGTGTGTTGCAGGGGGCAGCATCGGCGGCGACTTTGGCAGGTGTCGGCGTTGCGATCGGCCCGATGATCGGGCGGGCAGCGCAGTTGAACCCTGCCGAGGTGCCACTCCGCATGGCGATGCACATCCACGCCTCGTTCAGCGAAGGCAGCGGCTCGATGCAGGCGCACCTCGCCGAAGCTGAGCGCACCGGGGTCGACGTCATCTGGTGGACCGAACACGACCACCGCATGGTGGCGCGCAACTACCTCAACGATGTGCACTTCAACGGCATGACCGAGTGGTCAGACCCGGTAACTCTCACCTGGCGTCCCTCGAGCTCCGGGTCACTGTCGTCACAGCCCACACCGTCGATCGTGAGCCAACCAGTCTCGCCAACCGATCCGGGAGGTCGGGCACTGCGCATGACCGCCTTGAGTAGCGGGACGCTCGGCGGCACCCGAACGCTCACCGCCGACCCCCGCAACTACGCACTCAACACATCGATCGACGGCACCACGATCACCATGGACGTGCGACCGATCGATGTAGGTGAGGACGCCTGGGTCGACGTCGTGGTTGAAACGTCGTACCGGCCGTCCATCGCCGGACGTCCAGCTGGTCGCTACCGCGTGCGTTACCGCATAGGCGGAGGACGCCCAGTCGGCACCGTCGTCGAGACCGAGCCGCTCAACGGGCTCATCGTCCTAGGTCCCAAGGTCGCCAAGTGGACCACCATCACGCTCGACCCGGTGAGCGACTTCGCCCAGCTATGGCCGCACATCGACTTCCGGGATGCCGCGCTGACGACGTTCTCGTTCGCTGCCACCTCGCGAAACTCGGCGCGCAGCACCGTGGTGGTCGACGGTTTGCATTTCAACCGCATCCGTAAGGGCGCTAATGCGGTTCTGGACGTGCAACGTGAGCTCATGGCGCACTACACCTTGATGTATCCCACAGTCGTGCAGCGACAAGGCGTTGAGCTCTCGCAGAGCACTCCGCATCTGAACTGGTTCGGCGACCCAGACATCTGGCCGGCAGCTGATCCAGCCAACTACGACGTCGCACTCGCGATCGCGAAGATTCACGACGCAGGAGGAGTGGCGTCCTACAACCACCCCTACGGGTCGTCGGGTGGTCCGTTCTCGACGTCAGCACGAACGAGTAAACGTCGAGCGATGTCGTCGACCATGGTTGCTGAGCGCGCCTTCGGTGCTGACATCGTTGAGGTCGGCTATGCCGGCGGTCGTGCCGGCATGGCGCAGAGCGACTACATCGCACTGTGGGATGTCATGTCGCGCAACCTTGTGTTCGCTACCGGAACCGGCGTCACCGACGACCATCGTGGCGAGGACTGGACGGGGCAGCAGTGGCGGCACGTGACAGGGGTCTGGGCGCCAAGCACTGACGTGTCTGACCTGCAGTGGGCGCTGCGTGCCGGTCGCGCCTGGTTCTACGACCCCGCGGCCTATACCGGAACACTGGACGTGGTCGGTGCGGGGTTCGTACCGATGGGCTCGGCGGGTCTCGTGAACGCCGACAAGAGCACGCTGAAGATCCACGCAACCTCGGTGCCAAGCAACTGGAGCATCCTCGTGGTTTCGGGTGCCGCCGACGAAGCTGGTACGGGGGCTCTCGACCCGGCCGTCAGCACTCGCACCTATGCGGCGTCCGATCTCGTCAACGACGAGATCAAGGTGAAGGTGTCCTCAGGGGTCTCGAAGTTCTATCGCGTGATGTTGCGCGACCCCGGTGGCAACATCTACGCCTACTCGAACCCGCTGTGGCTGCTGCGTTCGATGCCTCAGGCGACGATTCCGGAGGAACGTTTGGCCGAGCGACGCGTGAGTCCATCACCGTCGGTGTCAGTCACTCCGACCGATGACCCGTCGCTGTCCCCGTCCCCGAGCCTGTCCGATTCAACGACCACCGATCCAGAGCCAACGGGCACAGACACCGTCACGGCGACAGAGACAGACGACTGAAGACCCACCACCCCCGTAGCACACCCGTAGCTAAGGCAACCGCGATCGTTACCGCCCCGGAGTTCCGCCGCGCGCGGCGATCAGGGATGATGTCCGCGTGATCGTTCGGATGTGGGAAACCCCCGTGAAGTCGGGCCAGATCGATGCCCTGATCGAGTACGTCAAGGTCGAGGTGTGGCCCAGCGTCACCAACGCCAAGGGTTTTGTTGGCGGTGAGATCCTGCGCTCGTTCGGCGACGGTAGCGACCGACTGCTGCTTGTCACCCGATGGGAAGGCACCGCGGCGCTTGAGGGCTTTCTTGGCCCTGACTGGCAAGCGCACCAGATGACTCCCGTTCCCGCCGAAGAGCCGCACCTTGCCGGCTCGCCGTTTGTCGACCATTGGGACATGGTCACGACGTTCGACGCAGCGCCGTAGCGCGGTCGCGCCACCGTCGTGCCGCCGTTCAGTTCGCGGGGGTTGTGATCAGCACGATCGGCTCCTGTTCGACCCGCGTCAGTATCAGCACGCGTGAGCCGGACGCGGAACGGTCAAGCCGCAGTTGGCGCCGCAGGTCATCGACATCTACCGCTGACCCGCGCTTCTTGATGACGACCTGACCCACGTCTCGTTCACGCAGGTATGCCCGAAGGCGCTTGAGTGAGAACGGCATGACGTCGTGCACCTCAAAGCTGGCCACAAGCGGCGAGGCCGCTGGCAGGTCACTACTGACATAGGCGATCTGGGGGTCGATGAGCCACCCATCAAGTTGGTCGGCCACGACGCCAACGAGGCCGGCGCGAATGATGGCGCCGTCTGGTTCGTGAAGGTAACGACCCGCAGGGCGCACTGGTGGTGCGCCGTGCGGTAGCTCGCGATCGGTGACGACGGCACCTGAGGGCAGCACGGTGGCACTTCGGGTGATGTCCGGGGATCGCAGCGCTCCGCGATACAGACCGGCTTCGACCACCACGCCGCCATCGGAAACCACAGCAAACTCCATGTCACGAGGCACGCGATCGTGGTCGAGGCCGGGTGCGACTTTGACCCCGAGATTGGCTTGCGGAATCTCCAGCACCCATGACAGTCGGGGCGACCACTGTTCCGGGTTCTTCAGGCGGCGCCCGCCATGGCGCCGCGCCGGATCGACGAACACGGCGTCGTACGCGGACCAGGTGCTGACGTCCACGTCGGTGACGTCAACGTGGGTCACGGCGAGGTTGGTAGCGCGTCCTGTGGCTGCCGCATTGGCACGGGCAACGTCGGACGTCATGGCGTCGCGCTCGTAGGCGTCCACTGCGATATCGATGCGCGGCGTCGCCGTGGCAGCGGTGGCGGTAGCAGCGATTGCCAGGGCGTCGAGGCCGATGCCGCAGCACAGGTCAGCCACGCGCAGCGGCGAACTGCCAGTGAGGCCGGCGAATCGTTCGGCGCGGAGCGCAGCAACCGCCGGCCGGGTCGCCTGCTCGGCGCCGTCTGGGGTGAACAGCAACTGGTGGGCCAGGTCGTGCCAAGGCTCACCCCAACGTTCGGCGGCCTTGCTTCGCAGCCGCGACTGGGTGAGCGCCGCTGAGACCTGGCTGGACGACAGTCCTCGTCGCCGCAGCCGTTCCCCCTCGGCCAACGCAGTGTCCGGTCGGTAGCTCGGCAGGCCCGCGAGAACTCGCCGGCCTTCGGGTGAGGCGAGCCAGTCGAGGTCGGAGGGCAGCACAGGTCCTCCAGGGAAGCTGGCACTCGGGTTGACGGAGTGCTAACCGGTGGCTAGGTTGGTCATTGGCACTCTCCGTGTGAGTGTGCCAGCCCGAGAATCCCACGTGATCACTGATTCGTGGGGGCCGAGGGCACGTGCGCCGCCCGTCCGACCCCGCGACGGCGGAAGGTTGGCGCCCGTAGCTAGCAGTTCTGTCCAGCTGTCCCATTAGCCGCAAGGCGGAGGTCAACGCAAGTGTCGGTTTCCATCAAGCCGCTCGAGGACCGCATTCTCGTCCAAGCTCTCGACGCCGAGCAGACCACGGCGTCCGGGCTCGTCATCCCCGACACTGCCAAGGAGAAGCCCCAAGAGGGCAAGGTCTTGGCAGTCGGTCCGGGTCGTTTCGACGAGGACGGCGAAAAGCGCATCCCCCTCGACATCAGCGTCGGTGACGTCGTCGTTTACTCCAAGTACGGCGGCACCGAAGTCAAGTACGACGGCGAGGAGTACCTGATCCTCTCTGCGCGCGACGTGCTCGCGATCGTGGAGAAGTAAGAGACCACCTCGTACAACGTCCACACGTGACGCCCCGAGTACTCGCCTTGTGCGGGTGCCGGGGCGTTGCGCGTCAGACCACGCGAGCACTCGTGAGTTGACGCCCACCTGCACCGAAAGGCCACACCGCTGATGCCCAAGCAGATCCAGTTCGACGAAGCCGCCCGCCACTCGCTGTTGCACGGCGTCAATGCCGTGGCTGACGCGGTGAAGGCGACGCTTGGACCGCGAGGCCGCAATGTCGTGATCGACCGGTCCTTCGGGGCGCCGACCATCACCAACGATGGCGTCACGGTGGCGCGTGAGATCGCACTGGAGAACCCGCAGCAGAACGTGGGTGCTCAGCTCGTGAAAGAGGTCGCGACCAAGACCAACGACGTCGCAGGCGATGGCACGTCGACGGCAACGGTGCTTGCCCAGTCGATGATCACCGAGGGATTGCGCGCAGTGACTGCTGGCGCCAACCCCATGTCGCTCAAGCGCGGGATCGAGAAGGCGACCGCTGCCGTCGTCGCCAGGCTGCACGAGCTCGCGATCCCGGTCGACGAGTCGTCTCAGGTCGCTGACGTTGCCGGGTTGTCGGCGCAAGACCGTGAGATCGGCGACATGATCGCCAAGGCGATGGACGCCGTGGGTCGCGACGGTGTCATCACGGTCGAAGAGGGTTCGACCACCACGACAGAGCTTGAGATCACCGAGGGTTTGCAGTTCGACAAGGGGTACATCTCTCCGTACTTCGTCACTGACCCCGAGAACATGCAGACCGAGTTCGCCAATCCGTATGTCCTGCTGCACCAAGGAAAGATCAGTTCGATCGCCGATCTGCTCCCGGTGCTTGAGAAGGTCGTGTCGGCCGGACGCCCACTCGTGATCGTCGCCGAAGACGTCGACGGTGAGGCGTTGTCGACACTCGTGGTGAACAAGATTCGGGGTGGGCTCAACGTCGCGGCCGTCAAGGCGCCCGGGTTCGGTGACCGACGCAAGGCGATGCTCGACGACATCGCGATTCTCACCGGCGGTCAGGTTGTGGCACCCGAAGTGGGCCTCAAACTGTCAGACGTCGGGCTCGAGGTATTGGGTTCAGCTCGTCGGGTCGAGATCACCAAAGACACCACGACGATTGTCGACGGCGGTGGCGCATCTGAGAGTGTCAACGACCGCGTGGCTCAGTTGCGCCGAGAGATCGAAACCACCGAGTCGCAGTGGGACCGCGAGAAGCTGCAAGAGCGGCTCGCGAAGATGTCAGGTGGTGTCGCTGTCATTCAGGTCGGCGCTCACACCGAGGTCGAGATGAAAGAGCGCAAGCACCGCATCGAGGATGCGGTGTCGGCCACCAGGGCAGCGGTTGAAGAGGGCATTGTGGCCGGTGGTGGCACCGCTCTGATCGCTGCGGGGTTGGTGCTGTCTGACGCTTTGGGCGCCGATGCCGACGAGCGCGTCGGCGTTCGCGTCGTGGGCCGGGCTCTTTCGCAACCACTTCGCGCCATCGTCGACAACGCCGGTGAAACCGGAAGCGTCATCGCGGCACATCAACTCGAGCAAGAAGAGGGTCACGGCTTCAACGCGGCAACCGGAGAGTGGGTCGACCTGCGCAAGGCGGGCATCGTTGACCCCGTCAAGGTCACCCGGTCAGCGCTCGAGAACGCTGCGTCCATCGCGGCATTGGTGCTGACGACTGAGGCGCTCGTTGTCGAAAAGCCCGAGGAACCGACGCCGGACGCCGGCGGGTCTGGCCACGGACACAGTCACGGGCCAGGCGGGCACCACCACTAGCTGGGTCAGGCACTCACTGGGTCGAGCTACCCCCGCAGGTACTACCCGACGAGTTCGAGCCCGGCCGCCGCGCGTCGCTGGCCGCGGTAGATCGCCTCACGGTCGTCTTCACTGAGCCCGCCCCACACTCCGTAGGGTTCGCGTACGGCGAGGGCATGGGCTGCGCACTGCTGGACCACGGGGCAACTGGCGCAAATCGACTTGGCAGCTCGGTCACGGGCTTCGCGAGAGGGGCCGCGTTCGCCTTCGGGGTGGAAGAACACCGCGGAGTCGGCATCTCGGCACGACCCTTGGTACTGCCACTCCCAGATATCGGCTACCGGCCCGGGGAGCCGGGAGATGTCAGCCATGGAGTCCTCCACTCGGCACGGACATTGGAACGATCGCTTCTCAAGCGACTCATTCGACCGTAGCAATCGCGCCATACATTGGTCAACACTTGAATCTGAACAATCTATTACGGTCTTTCCGGTCTCATCCAGGTCCGCCGTCGTGCGTGGTGATCACATCCGACGCGTGCCAATGGACATACCCAGAAGGGGGTGTCGACATGCGTGAGGCAGCAGTGGCCCCCACAATCAGGCCCATGTCAGCCGACGATCGCCCGGTACCAAGCTCCGGCGACACGAACAGGGGTGGCCCGGTGCTGACGGTGGCTGTGGTGGCTCGCCGGCTCGGGGTGGCGCCAGCGACCTTGCGTACCTGGGACCGCCGGTACGGGCTCGGCCCCACCGGCCACGCGGCAGGCGCACATCGGCGGTACACCCCCGTCGATGTGCAGCGCCTCGAGCTGATGCGACGCCTGACCCGAGAGGGGGTGCTGCCTGCTGAGGCGGCTCGGGTCGCGCTCGCGGCTGACTCGGCCGCCGATGCTCCTGATGCCTCGAACGGCGGTGCGGGATCAGCGCGGGCTGATGCCAGGGCTGTCCCGCTGCACGACACCGAGGCGACGGTGCGCGGCTTGGTCAAAGCAGCGCAAGCCCTGGATGCTCGATCGATCGATCGCACCGTCGCCGAGGCCCTGGACACCCATGGGGTGATGTGGACGTGGGACGCCCTGTTGGTGCCTGCCCTCACGGCGATCGGGGACCGCTGGGGTGCGACAGGCACGGGGGTCGATGTCGAGCACCTGCTCGCCGAGAGCATTCTCAACGCGCTGCGGACCGTCGGGGCGTCTGCGCCCGAGCCTCGCAACAGCCGCCCGGTCCTGCTCGCATGCGCTCCGGAGGAGCTGCACTCGCTGCCTCTTTATGCCCTGGCTGCCGCCCTCATGGAGCGCGGCATCGACGCCAGGGTGCTCGGGGCGAGAGTGCCGCCTGATGCGCTGGGTGCCGCTGTCAGAAGGGCAGGAGCGTGCGCGGTATTCGTGTGGGCCCATGACGCTGACCTGGCCGACACTGACCAGTTGGCCGCAGTGCCGCTACTTCGACCCTCAGTGACCCTGGTCGTGGGTGGGCCTGGTTGGGGGGAGTCCCCGGACGCCGGCCCCAACGTGGCCACGCGAGTCGAGCGGCTCAGCGAGGCGGTCATGGTGCTGCACCGGGCAGCTCTCGGGTAGCGCACTCGGTAGCGCACTCGGGCAGGTACCACTCAGCCCAGGTGCTCAACAGTTGGCCGGTTGATGCCGACAGTGCAGTAGGAGCGGAGCGGGTGCGGACGTCGTCCCAATCGCTACCGCACTGCCAACGTGTGCCATCTCCTGCTGTGAGGAGTCTGAGGCGTGACCGTGACGAACGAGACGGCCGATCTGGCTGACCTGCTCGCTGCCGGTGAGCACGCGGCCTTTCACGGCCGCCCCGCGAGCGGGGTCGCTGCTCTCGAGCTGGCCTTTGAGCAAGCTCGAGCCGAGGGCAAAGGGGCCGAAGCGACTGCCGCGGCCTGGCTGCTCGGAGTCTGTCTCGAGGCGGCTGGAAAGTTCGGCAGCTCGTTGGCCGTGCTCGAGCCACTCGTGGCGGCGGGTGGTTCGGACGTCCCCGAACGTCGCTTGTTTGCCGCGTTTGCGGCGTCCACGGCCGCAGCTGTGCGCCGACAGTTGGGCCAGCACGAAGCGGCGCTGCATCTGAATGAAGCTGCCCTGTCGTTCAGCGACGGGGCGCCGGAGGCCACGTTCGACGCCACCATCGGGTTGGCGGCTGACGCGATTGCTACAGACGATGCAGCCACTGCCCAGCACCTCGTGCAGCAAGCCAGAGGGATGGCTGATGGCCACAACGACTGGTGGCGCCAGCGGGTGCAGTTGGCCTGGGTTGAGGCAGAGATAGCCCTGGTGGTTGGCGATCCCCACCGGGCAGCTGACGGCCTACTGCTGGCCGTTCAGAGCGCTGAGGGCTCGGGGGCCCCTCGCCACGTCGCAAAGACGTTGCTGCTGTTGGCAGTTGCCCACGTCCAGTCCGGGGATCTGGGTGAGGCTGAGACGACATTGCGCCGATCAGCCACCCTGGCCGAGAGCTTGGGGGCCCTACCGACGCTGTGGCCGGCTCGAGCCCTGCTGGGCGCCTTGCTCGAGGAATCCTCACCGGCCGAGTCCGCCAAGTGTCTTGCGGCCGCCCGCAGCGGCGTGATCGCTATCGCTGATGATCTTCCCGACTCACTGCGCGGGGTGTGGCTCGACCGGCCGGACGTCGCAGCGCTGCTGGGGGGTTAGCCGTGGCCGAGTGGCTCCACGTGGCAGCTATGCCCTCGCTCGTCCCTGGAACCGCCGAAACTGCTGGAAGTCAGCCCTCACGCTCTGTAGCAAACGTGCCGAAGGACTCTGAAGAGACAGTCGGGCTCCCTCACCCGAGAACCACGACGCGCTCGGTAATCGAGCGCTGCAAGGAGGCGCCGTGACCACGGTTCTGGTGTGCGACGACTCACCGCTCGCACGCGAGACGTTGCGTCGTGCTGTTGCCGCAGTTCCTGGCGTTGACCGGGTGACTGTGGCCGGCAGTGGCGAAGAGGTACTGAGTCGCTGGGCCGGGGAGCGTCCTGACCTCGTACTGATGGATGTGCGGATGCCTGGGCTCGGCGGTGTTGAGTCGGCTCGTCGGCTGGTGGCGACCTATCCGGACGCCGCGGTCATGATGCTGACGATGGCTGAAGACCAGGACGGCGTCGCCCGAGCGGTGGCCGGTGGTTCCCGTGGCTATCTCGTCAAGGACTCGACCCGCGAGGAGTTGACCGCGACGGTGTCCTACGCGCTGGCGGAGGCTACCTGGCGCCGGGTTCCCCGGCGGGCACAGCAGGTCGAAATGGGTGCGCCCCCTACCCTCACCGAACGAGAACTGCAAGTCTTGGGTGGTATGTCCCGAGGCCGGAGCAACGCCGAGATCGGCCGCGAGTTGTACTTGTCAGAGGACACTGTGAAGACGCACGCTCGTAGGCTGTTCCGCAAGGTCGGTGCTGCCGATCGAGCACAGGCGGTGGCGATGGGTTTCCGATGGGGTCTGGTTCGGTAACTGTTCGCAGTCTGCCGGTTGGGGGTGAGCACGACCACGTAGTGGTCAGGCGCTGCTATGTCCAGCGAAAGAACAGGCCCTGTAACGGGCGAGGCGCACGGAGCGATCCTTCATCGTACGGAGGACAGTGACCTGCGCAGTTTGGTCAGGCGAGCCGTCGATGGCGACGACTCGGCTGCTGAGGCACTCCTCACTCACCTCCGTCCGCTGGTGGTCCGCTACTGCCGAGGACGTCTAGGTCGAGTCCCGGCAGCCGACTTCGCCGCAGACGATGCGGCACAGGAGGTTCTGCTCGCCGTGCTGCACGCCCTGCCTCGCTATCGCGATGAGGGACGCCCGTTCGAGGCGTTCGTCTTTGGCATCGCCGCGCACAAAGTGGCAGACGTCCAACGCGCCGCCTTTCGCACCGCGGTGCCAACCGAGTCGATGCCTGACGCAACAGACCTGAGCATGACCCCCGAAGAGCGAGCGGTGCAGTCGGGTGACGTCGACCTGGCCACTGCGCTGCTCGAGCGTCTTCCGCACAACCTTCGTGAGCTTCTCGTGCTGCGAGTCGCCGTTGGACTGTCGGCTGAAGAAACCGGTCGTGCGCTGGGAATGACGCCAGGCGCAGTGCGGGTCGCACAGCACCGGGCACTCACCAAGCTGCGCGCGTATGCGGCCGAGGAGGTGACGGTCTGATGCCTGACGAAGAGTTCGACCGACTCGCAGTGCAGCGCGACGCCGCCTTGATCCATGCGCTGGCTACTCGCACTGTGCCTCCTCTCGACATCGACCTTGATGACCCCGTCGTCACTAGCCTCGCTACCTGGGTGGACTGGGTCGATGCTGGAGTCAACGATGCTGAGGTCTTCGAACTTGCCGAGCACAAGGATCGCGTTGTGGCGAAGGGTGGCAAGCGCCATCGTGCGGCGCTGATTGCGGGGTCAACGGTTGCCGCGCTGGTCGTCACCAGTGGTGCGGCTGCAGCAGTCACGGGCGACCCCTTCCTCGTGGCGAAGGCACCGTTCACCGTCATCGAGAAGATCAACCCCTTCGACTCCGACGGCGGCGCTGGCGAGCGGCTCCCCGACAAGGCGTCCGAGGTGGCGAAGGCCAATGAGTTGCTTGCCGACGCAAGGCGCGCGATGGCCAATGGCGATACCGCCGAGGCGGAACGCCTCATGGCTGAGGCGACGGCTGCGCTCGGTGACAGCGCCAACCCGGGCCAGCAGAATCGCATCGACAAGCTCGTTGCGGACATCGACTCGGGCGGCCAGAGCCAGCCGGGCTCTGGTGGCGACCCCTCCGGTGGTGGCAATGACACGGAGCCAGACCCTGGCAAGCCCGACAACGGGAAGCCAGACACCGGGAAGCCAGACAAGAACCCCGGGCCGGTCGACAAGGACCCGGTCGACAAAGACCCGGTCGACAAGGACCCCAATAGCGACAAGGGTCAAGACAAGGATCCGGTCGACCAGGACCCGCAAGGGGGCTCCAACAACGGTTCCAAGACTGCGCCGGGTGATAACGGCGGGCAGGGGAGTGGTCAGAACGATGACGACTCGTCGCGCCAGCCCAAGGACGACAAGGGTGCAGGCAAGTCTGGCCGCAATGACTCGGCCGACAAGAGCTCAGGCGATAGCAAGCCCGATAAGGGCAAGCCGGCCAAGGGCTAGACCGTAAGGGTCCTTAAGGGCCGAGAGGCGCGGCTGACCTAGACTGACGGTGATGGACACCGAACCTGGGCCAGTTGAATCCGGACCGTTCGATGCGTGGGGTCTGACCTACGACGACGTTCTGTTGCTCCCCGGTGATACCGACCTCGAGCCGGCTGACATCGACACGACCACGAGGTTGACCCGTCAGATAGCCCTCAAGACCCCGCTCGTGTCGGCCGCCATGGACACCGTCACCGAGTCGCGCATGGCGATTGCCATGGCGCGTCAGGGTGGGCTCGGCGTCCTGCACCGCAATCTCTCGATCGACGACCAGGCGTATCAGGTCGACCTCGTCAAGCGCACTCAGACCGGGATCATTTCGAACCCAGTGACGATCGGGCCCGACGCGACTCTTGAGGATCTCGACAGGGTGTGCGGTCAGTACCGCGTGTCTGGGTTGCCGGTCGTCGACAACGATCTGACCTTGCTCGGCATCATCACCAACCGCGACCTGCGCTTTGTGCCGGTCGCAGAGTGGGCGTCGACAAAGGTCAACGAGGTGATGACACCGAGCCCGCTCGTCACCGGCCCGGTCGGCATCTCGCGAGACGACGCGACCTTGTTGTTGCGCAAGCACAAGCGTGAGCGCTTGCCACTGGTCGATGAGGCGGGGCGCCTGGGCGGTCTGATCACCGTGAAGGACTTCGTAAAGTCCGAGCAGTTTCCGCTGGCATCTAAGGATGACCACGGACGCCTGATGGTGGGCGCGGCGATTGGGTACTTCGGTGATGCGTGGCAACGCGCGACGACTCTGGTCGAAGCCGGGGTCGACGTGCTCGTCGCTGACACTGCGCATGGGCACGTCCGGATGCTGCTCGACATGGTGAGAAGGCTTAAGAGCGACCCTGCCACTCAGCACGTGCAGGTGATCGGCGGCAACGTGGCAACGCGCGCTGGCGCGCAGGCGTTCATTGATGCGGGTGCGGACGCCGTCAAGGTGGGGGTTGGCCCTGGGTCAATCTGCACGACTCGTCTGGTGACCGGCGTCGGCGTCCCGCAGATCACGGCGGTGTATGAGGCATCGCGCGCCTGCAAGCCTGCCGGCGTCCCGGTGATTGCCGATGGTGGGTTGCAGCACTCTGGTGACATTGCCAAGGCAATCGTCGCTGGCGCCGACTCGGTGATGGTGGGGTCACTACTCGCCGGGTGCGAGGAGTCGCCAGGCGAGCTGGTGTTCGTCAACGGCAAGCAGTACAAGTCATACCGCGGCATGGGATCACTCGGCGCGATGTCGAGTCGCGGCAAGAAGTCGTACTCGAAAGACCGGTACTTCCAGGCCGAGGTGGCAAGCGATGACCAACTAGTGCCTGAAGGCATCGAGGGTCAGGTTGCTTTCCGGGGGCCGCTATCGGCGGTGGCGCACCAGTTGGTCGGTGGGCTGCACCAGTCGATGTTCTACATCGGGGCGCGCACCATTTCCGAGCTGCAAGACAAGGGAAAGTTCGTGCGCATCACGTCCGCCTCGTTGAAAGAGAGCCACCCGCATGATGTGCAGATGACGGTTGAGGCTCCTAACTACTCCGCGCGCTGAGGCGCTCGACACGTGATTAGCCGACCAGCGACGGGACTGTAGATGACCGAGATGGAGATCGGACGCGGCAAGCGTGGGCGGTCAGCATGGCGATTCGACGACATCGCGATCGTCCCGCACCGTCGCACCCGTGACCCCGAAGAGGTGTCGATCGCGTGGCAGATCGACGCGTACCGGTTCGAACTGCCGTTGATGGCAGCGCCGATGGACTCGGTCGTGTCACCGCAGACCGCGATCACGATCGGTCGACTCGGAGGCGTCGGGGTCCTCAACCTTGAAGGGCTGTGGACGCGGTACGACGACCCTGAACCGTTGCTAGCCGAGATCGCTGAGTTGCCTGACGAGCGAGTAACGCGGCGCATGCAAGAGGTCTACTCCGAGCCGATTCGTGAAGACCTGATCGTGCAGCGCATCAACGAGGTTCGCGAGGCCGGCGTCATCACCGCTGCCGCCCTGTCACCGCAGCGCACGAAGCAGTTCTGGAAGACAGTGGTTGATGCCGGTGTCGACTTGTTCGTGATTCGCGGCACGACGGTGTCGGCGGAGCACGTGTCGAGCCAGGCCGAACCGTTGAACCTCAAGCAGTTCATCTACGAGCTCGATGTGCCGGTGGTGGTGGGCGGGGTCGCCACGTACACCGCAGCCCTCCACCTCATGCGCACCGGAGCGGCCGGCGTCCTCGTGGGCTTTGGTGGGGGAGCGGCGCACACGACGCGTGACGTGTTGGGTGTCGCCGTGCCAATGGCGACCGCGGTGGCCGATGTGGCTGCTGCGCGTCGCGACTACATGGACGAGTCGGGTGGGCGCTACGTACACGTGATCGCAGACGGTGGTGTGGGTAACAGCGGTGACATCGCCAAGGCGATCGCGTGCGGTGCGGACGCCGTGATGATGGGGTCGCCGCTGGCGCGAGCCACCGATGCTCCTGGGTCGGGGTGGCACTGGGGAACCGAAGCGCACCACCACGAGCTTCCTCGTGGTGAGCGCGTCCGGGTGGGAGTGGTCGGTTCGCTCGAAGAGGTGCTGGTGGGCCCATCTCGTGCACCCGATGGGTCGATGAACCTGTTCGGTGCGCTGCGTCGCGCGATGGCGACCACCGGGTACAGCGACCTCAAGGAGTTCCAGCGCGTCGCCATCACCGTGCTGCCGTAGTACTTCCCGCCGAGTGTGCACCTGGGTGCGCGAAATGCCTGCCGAGTGTGTAGCGAGCGGGATGTTGGGTCAGTCTTCGTCGCGCCAGCTTCTCCAGAGTGCTGCGTAGGCCCCGTTGGCGCTGACGAGTTCGTCGTGGCTGCCGGCTTCGGCGATCTTGCCCTCGTCGACCACGATGACGCGCTTGGCATCGTGCGCGGTCATCAGGCGGTGAGCGATCGCGATGACGGTTCGCCCTTCCAACACTGCTGCCAGTGACTGTTCGAGGTGACGCGCGGCCCGCGGGTCGAGCAGTGACGTCGCTTCGTCGAGCACCAACGTGTGCGGGTCAGCCAACACCAACCGTGCGAGCGCCAACTGCTGTGCTTGCGCAGGCGTGAGCTTGACGCGTCCGGTGCCGACCTCGGTCATCAACCCGTCTGACAGCGCCTCGGCCCACTCGGTGGCGTCGACGGCCCCGAGTGCCTCCCACAGTTGGGTGTCGGTGGCACCCGGACGCGCCAGCAGCAGGTTGTCGCGGAGCGATCCGATGAAGACGTGGTGCTCCTGCGTCACCAGGGCGACGTGGCGGCGCACCTTCTCGGTCGGCAGCGTGGCAAGCGCTACGCCACCCATGTCGACGGTGCCGGTGCGGGGTGCATGCAACCCGGCTAGCAGGCGTCCGAGCGTCGACTTGCCCGCACCGGATGGTCCGACGATCGCGACACGTTCACCCGGCTCGATGTCGAGGTTGACGCCGTGCAGCACATCGCGTCCTTCGCGGTACCCGTAGCGGACGTCGTGAGCGTGCAGGTCGGACGCCTGCGGCTCGTGCTCGCCGTCAGTGACAGGGTCAGGCACATCGTGGACGCCGATGAGCCGCGCCATCGATGCCTGGCCGACCTGTAGCTCGTCGTACCACATCAAGATGATGTCGACGGGTTCGATCAGCATCTGGGTGTAGAGCACCGCGGCAGTCACCTGTGCGGGAGAGACTTGGCCTTCGGCGTACGCCCAGCCACCGAGCGCGAGAACCGCGGCGAGGGGTAGCACATACGAGAGCTCAATCGAGGGAAAGAACACCGTGCGCAGGTAGAGCGTGTAACGCTCCCAGCTGATCCACCGCTTGATAGCACCGTCGGTGCGGCGGACGCGGGCGTCACCAAGCCGGTAGGCCTCGACAGTGCGTCCGGCGTCGACCGTCTCGGCGATGCCGGCATTCACTGCGGCGTACGACGACATCTCGTGGCGGTAGCCGTAGGGCGCGCGTTTGAAGTACCAGCGCGTGACCAACACGATCACGGGAACCGCGAAGATCCAGGACAGCGCCAACAGCGGAGACGTCCACACCAGCGCTGCAAAGACCAGCGTCGCGGTCACGATGCCGATCGAGATCTCGGGAACGGCTAAGCGCACCGCCCATGACAGTCGGTCGACGTCCGTCGTGGTTCGCGTGAGGAGGTCACCGGTACCGGCGCGCTCAACGACACCGGGCGGCAGCGCGACCACACGCGTCAAGAAGTCTTCGCGCAGGTCAGCCAGGATCGACTCACCGAGAATGGCGCCACGGATGCGAGCCCAACGGGTGAATACGGTCTGCACCAGCAGCGCACCAAGAAAGATGAGCGAGACATCGTTGATGTACGAGACGTCAACGCCTTCGTCGATCTTCTCGACGAGGTCACCGAGGATCTGCGGGCCGACGATGGACGCCGCAGCCGCGACGGCGTTGAGGCCAACGAGTGCCAGGAACAGGCCCCGACGTCGTTTGAGGAGCCAGACGACATAGCGACGCACTGACTTTGGTGACGCGACCGGGAGTTTGCCTTCAACGCTCTTCTCGGTGAACTCCAAAGACTCGGGGGGCTTCATGCGTCCTCCCCCCGGGTCACGGTGTAGCGGTAGTCCGCGTTCTCGCGAAGCAGCTCGCGGTGGCGTCCGGTGGCTTGGATCTTGCCGTTCTTGAGGAACGCCACGGTGTCGACATGCTCGAGGAGGAGTGGGCTGGTCGTGAAGACGACGGTGGTGCGACCGGCGCGGGCATCACGAAGGGCAATTCCGATGCGCGCCTCGGTATGCGCGTCGACGGCACTAGTGGGTTCGTCGAGGATCAGGATCTCGGGGTCAGCGACCAGCGAGCGGGCCAGCGCAAGCCGCTGTCGCTGGCCTCCCGACAGCGAGCGTCCGCGCTCGGGTAGATCGGTGGCGAGCCCATCGGGAAGCGCATCGACGACGTCCAGTGCGGACGCGAACGTCAGTGCTGAGTCGACGTCGACGCGTCCGGTACGCGGGATGTCGAAGAGGTCTTCAGCGGCGCCCGACAGGATCATCGGATCCTTGTCTTGTACCAGCACCCGTTCGCGCACGGTGGGCAGTGGAAGGTCTTCCATCGGGGTGCCGTCGAGCACGACGTCCGACTCGCGGTAGCGACCGAGCCGGTCGATGAGTACGTCGGACGCATCGGGGTCGTCAGTGACGATGGCGGTGAGTTTGCCTGGGGCCACGACCAGACCCGTGACCGGGTCAGTGATCTCGCCAGCGCGCGATGTGGGGACCGTTGCGGCGTCCTCTTCATCGCCCTCGCCAAAGGTGCGGTCGAGCGTCAGCACAGTGACAACGCGTGCGGACGCCACGCGCGCAGCCGTCCACTTGTGGGCGGCCTCGGTGACGGTGCGCAGGGGTAGCACGAGAAACGCGGTGTATCCGTAGAACGCGACCAACTGGCCGGGCTTGAGCTCGCCGTTCAACGCGAGCCGTGCGCCGTACCACGTGACAATGACGACGAAGAGGCCTGGCAGAAACACCTGAAGTGCGTCGAGCAGGGCGCGGATGCGTGCTGTACGCACAGCAGCGATCTGTACCTTCGTCGACGCGGCGCGAAACCGGTCAAGGAACATGTCTTCGCCACCGATGCCGCGGAGCACCCGCAGCCCGGCTACGGTGTCGGCCGCCAACTCTTGGGTGAGCCCGAGATGTCCGCGCTGCTCGCGTTCGCGCCGTTCGAGAGGACGCACCAGAGGCGCCACGGCGAGCGACAGCAGCGGGACGCCCACGAGCACGATGATGCCGAGCTCGACATTCATGAAGATGAGAATCGCCGCAACGACGAAGAACGCGACTACCGCGCCGATCATGCGCGGCAGGATGTCGTAGGCGTTGCCGATGCGCTCGACGTCGTTGGCGGACGCAGCCACGACCTCGCCTGTCGCCATCTGCTTGGGCAGGTCGGCGCCGAGGTCGGCCGCCTGGCGGATCAGCAGCTGCTGCACTCGTGCACCGGCCGTGAGCCAGTTCGCGACGGCGTAGCGGTGACGAACCAGGCCAGCGCCGGCGACGGTGAGCCCAAGACCGAGCACGAAACCGGCCCACTGCAGCGCCCGGGTTTGGTCCTTGTCGAGGATCGCCTGCACCCCGGCACCCAGGGCTCCTGGGATCAGCGCCTGCCCCACCATCCAGACGACGCCCCAGAAGACACCCAGTGCGAGAAGGCGCTTTTGCTGAAGGCCCACCCAATTCAAGAAGCGCCCCGGCGTCGACAAGTCGGGCGTGCCGGGGTCGGCGAAGGGGATGTGGTCGAGCATGGCCACCCCACGCTAGGTGACGGTGGCGTCCCGGGGCCAATGAGTTCCTGGCGCGTCGCTAGGCTTGTGAGGTGACTGCGGAGCCCTTCGACACCGTTCTGGTGGTCGACTTCGGGGCCCAGTACGCACAGTTGATCGCCCGCCGCGTCCGCGAGGCCAGGGTCTACAGCGAGATCGTTCCGCACACGATGCCGGTCGACGAGATGCTCGCGAAGAAGCCGGCAGCCATCGTGTTGTCCGGTGGCCCGAGCAGCGTCTACGCCGAGGGTGCACCCCAGGTGGACGCCGCCCTGTTCAAGGCTGGCGTTCCGGCGTTCGGCATCTGTTATGGATTTCAGGCGATGGCGCAGGCTCTGGGCGGCACGGTCGCTCGCACGGGCACGTCGGAGTTCGGCGGGACGCCGCTGAGCGTGGTCGACCGCGAGTCGACGCTGTTCGCCGGGCTGCCCGACGCGCTGTCGGTGTGGATGTCGCACGGTGACTCAGTGACGGTGGCGCCAGAGGGTTTCGCGGTCTCGGCGATGAGCGAGGGTGCGCCCGTCGCTGCGTTCGAGAACGTCGAGGCGCGACTTGCCGGCGTCCAGTTTCACCCCGAAGTGATGCACTCACAGAACGGGCAGCAGGTTCTCGAGCACTTCCTGTTCGAGGTGGCCGGCGTCCGTCCGACCTGGACGATGGCGAACGTCATCGACGAGCAGGTTGACGTCATTCGCGCGCAGGTTGGCGACAAGCTCGCGATCTGCGGCCTCTCAGGAGGCGTCGACTCCGCGGTTGCTGCGGCGCTCGTGCAGCGCGCCATCGGCGACCAACTCACGTGCGTGTTCGTCAACCACGGCTTGCTGCGTGAGGGTGAGCCAGAGCAGGTCGAGAAGGACTTCGTCTCGGCCACCGGCGTCCGCCTCAAGGTGGTGGACGCCGAGCACCGGTTCCTCGAAGCGCTTGCCGGCGTCACTGACCCCGAGCAGAAGCGAAAGATCATCGGGCGCGAGTTCATCCGAGTGTTCGAGGACGCCGCCGCCGAGGTCGTCGCCGAAGCGGGCGCCCACGGGCAGCAGGTCGAGTTCTTGGTGCAGGGCACGCTCTACCCGGACGTCGTTGAGAGTGGCGGCGGAACCGGAACGGCCAACATCAAGAGCCACCACAACGTCGGAGGGCTGCCCGAAGACTTGCAGTTCGCGTTGGTCGAGCCACTGCGCACGTTGTTCAAAGACGAAGTGCGCGCGGTCGGTGAGCAGCTCGGGCTGCCGTCCGAGATCGTGTGGCGGCACCCGTTCCCTGGGCCGGGGTTGGGCATTCGGATCATCGGCGAGGTGACTCGCGACCGGCTCGAAACTCTGCGCGCTGCGGACGCGATCGCCCGCGAGGAGCTCACTCGCGCCGGGCTCGACAGTGACGTCTGGCAGTTCCCGGTTGTGTTGCTTGGTGACGTGCGTTCGGTCGGCGTCCAGGGGGATGGACGCACATACGGACACCCCGTGGTGCTGCGTCCGGTGTCGAGCGAGGACGCGATGACCGCTGACTGGTCGCGGTTGCCGTATGACGTGATCGCACGAATCTCGACTCGCATCACCAACGAAGTGCGCGAGATCAACCGTGTGGTGCTTGATGTGACGAGCAAGCCTCCCGGCACCATCGAGTGGGAGTAGTCCGCCAAGGCTGATCTGCGCGCCTCTGGCCCGACGGCGAGCCTTGGCGGCATTGCGTCCGGCGGTGCTAAACATGGGCGGTGCCTCTGATTCCGTGTGCCGATCTGTCCGGCGCGGCCTGGATCACGAACAGCAACCTGCATTGGGGGCGCCTCGTCACCTTCGGGCCGGAGGAGTTCCCGACCTACGCACGGTTGCGGTTCCTGCCTGATCCGATTTCTCCGGGAGAGAAGGAGCCGCATCTGCGAGTCGATGGACCAGTTGAGTACGCACAGCCTCCGCATCGCGGTGGCCGTTCTCGGCGAGCACACCCGCACACCGGAAGAGGTCTACTTCTGCATGTGGGATGGCTGGGGAACTCCACCCACCCTGCAAGGACTGCCGAAGGTGACCGTGCCGCATCGTTCCTACTTCTTGTTCCGTGGCGCCGTTTCGGACTTCGACGACTGGAACTCCCCACGCATGGTGGGAATCCCCGCCGGTTTCGCTGTGCCACCGCCAGCGTTTATCTGGCCAGCAGATCACGCCTGGTGCGTGGTGCTTGACGTTGACTCTCACTACGCAGGTATCGGTGCCGACCCCGAAGCCATCGCCCAACTAGGCAGGCACCCAGACCTCGATGTCATCTCGGCTGACCCCAGCCATCCGCAGCCCTACTACGACGGATAGTCAACCTGCTCAATCCGCTCGACCCCCGGAGCCGTGCCTAACCCCTGGCGGCGGGCGCAAGGTGCCGATACAAGAAACCTTGATAGTGATCGAGGGGACTAGCAAGGATGTTTCAAGTCCCTAATCGAGTGGGAGTAGTACAGGCGGGCGCGTGTGCGCACGAAGTACCGGTGAGCTGACTGCCGCCAACCCTTAATCGTCTAAGTCGCCTGAGCCGTCTGAGTCATTGAGGATTTCAAGCAGCGTTCGTCGAAGTTCTCGCATCCTTCGCTCACCGAGTCGGGCGCTTAGCGACTCTTCGACGTCGCGGAACGAGGCGAGCACGGTGTTCACTGACGCCCACCCGCGATCGGTGAACTCGATCAGCTTCGCGCGACCATCGGCAGGGTCGGGGGAACGTTGTAGGTAGCCCATGGTCACGAGATCGCCGACCAACTCCGACATCGCTTGCTTGGTCATTCCAGCGCGCTCCGCGAGGGCCGTGAGTCGGATGCCCTCGGGGGGGACGAAGGGGAAGACCCGGTCGTACACCGCCCGCTGGTCGGTGAATCCCGCGTCCCACAGCGCCTGAAGCAGCTGCTCGGAGAACTTGGCGGAGCAGAGCCCAAAGAGCCGGGCAAGGGGAGCATGCGATTCATCGCCCATGCCAGCAGTTTAGTCAGGGAACTTGACGAATGTCGCTCGCTCTGCTCAGATAGTCAGGTAAGCCTGACTATCTGTCGAATCGAAGCTGCTGGGAGGTTGTCATGCCTGATCGAAGCGTGAAGTCGTGGACCATCGAGGTGGAGGCTCCACCGGAGGTTGCCTTCCAGTACCTGTCGGATGTTGGCCGGCACGCGGAGTGGTCTCCCAAGCCGTACCGCGTCGATCCCGTTCCTGAGATGCCATTGCAACAAGGGGTCACGTATCAGTCCTACGGAGTGGTACCGGGCGACAAAGACCACGCCAATCAGGTCGAGGTTTCTCTGGTGAACGCGCCACGCCGGCTCGTCCTGACCAGCACCGACAAGGGTGAGCAGTACGTGCACCAGTTCGATGTCGAAGCGTCCGGTGGTGGATCACGGATTACGCGTACCGTCGAGGCGCCGCAGCCGACTGGATTCGTGCGGCTCATCTTCCCGCTGATCTTCGCGATATTCATTAACCCTGAGGTGAGCAAAGGAATGAACATGCTGAAGGCAAACCTTGCGAAGGCAGCGAAGCCGAGCTGACGGAGGTGCGGCTCACTCTGTCGCGTTGTCGGACGCGTGGTCGAGCAAGCTCGGAAGTACCGCGCCATAGAGCGTCGCGAGGTCTAGGGCGGCGTCCACATCTTCGTCCGTGAAGACCGGCGCGTCCGCTTCGCGAGCAAGGTACAACTCGCCGCGTACCTCACCTGCCGCGACGACGGGAACGCCGAGGAAGCAGCCGTCTGGCATCTGGGGCCACATCGCCGCGAACTCGCGGTAGATCTCGTTGTCGTTGGATGCGCTGAGATAACCGCCGCCCTCCAGCAGCAACTCGGTCGCGCGGGGAAACTTCACGACCGGATAGGGGTCGTCCTCCGGAAACCGCACATCACCTGGGTCGAGCTTTCCGACGTTGACCAGGTCGCGATAGCCGCGGTCGTCGAGCAAGGTGATGCTGCTTGCGCTCGCCACAAAGAGCTCGAGCGTCGCTTCGGCGAACGCCTCGCTGACACTGAGCAGGTCGTCGTGGTTCGCGATGGCAGCGCGAACTCTGGTGGCCGCACTGACTCGTGCTGCTGGGCTCCACCCCTTGAGGTACCGGTAAGCGCGCGCACTCGGCCCGTCTTCCGGTGTCATGTGGTCCTCCGGTCGATCCCCCGGTGCAGCGGTGCGGCGTGCTGAGACTATCGAGGCGACGGCCGCGTCCGCGCCTCGTCGGCACTCTTCTGCACAGTCGGCTCTGCACAGTCGGGTCTGAGGTGTTCGCAGGTGCACAGTGGGCGGGGTTTGGCGCTCAAGGCGTTCACCCATTTGGCCGAATGCAGGGTATGAAGGCGAGCTGGTGGAGGGCTGCCCTGATCTGTGGGGTCGGCCTGACGGTGACGGCGTCCGGGCTGCTGTACCTGGGCGTTCGCGAGTCTGCCCAAGAGGCGTCCGACCTCGACCAGCAGCTGGTCAGCGCCTCCGAGAGCTCGGCGATTCTGCTCTCGGAGTTCTTCGACAGGGCGGTTGGCTCAGACGTACAACTGGCCTTCGAGCCGGCGTTTGCCCGCGTGTATGAGCGGCCGGGTTCGCTTGAGTCCAAGATCACCCGCAACGTCCCCGCCGTGCAGAACGTCCAGAAGAGTCTTGCGTCGGTTGCGCTGGTGTATCCCGGCGCGGTCAGCGAGGCCTGCTACATCGACATCGCCACCGGACGCGAGATTGCGCGCGTGGTTGATGGTGAGGTCGCGCCCGTCGACGACCTGTCTCTCGACGAGTCGGAGGCCTCGTTCTTCAAGCCGGCCGCCGCGCAACCGGTCGGTGTGCCATTCCAGTCGACGCCGTACGTCTCAGAGGACACGGGGCTGTGGGTCGTTGCGACGGCGACACCAGTTGCGTTCGACGGTAAGCCCGTAGCGATCGCCCACTTCGAGGTGAGCATCGAGAGTCTGCGGCTGGCCCTGGTCGCTGCCGACTCTGGCACGCACATTCGTGTGGTTGACGCGCTCTCCGGCAAAGTCGTCATCGACGGCGACACCCCGCAGGAGCCTGAAGGCAATCTCGGCAACGCAGCCGACATCACGTTCATTGACCACGAGATTCAACCCGGCGTGACCTCAGTTGACGGTGAACGCGTCAGCATGACGACGATGCCGCGGGGCCGAACGTTGGCAGCTCAGAACGTCAACAACTGGCTGGTCACGGCATCCGCGCCAAGTGTGACCACGGGCATCGTGGACAACCTGACGCCGCTGGTGTTGGTGCTCTTCGCCCTCGGCATCCCGCTGTTGGTGATCGGCGTCATAGGTGCCGTGCACGCCCGGCGATCCAGCCGGCGAGAGCAAGAGCGGGTTCGCCTCGAGCGTGACGTGCTCGACACTCGCATGCAGGAACTGTCCGAGGCCCTGGCGCGTGCCGCGTCCGGTGACCTTTCAGTGACTGTCGATGTTGACCTCGGCGACGAGCGCATGACCTCGCTGGCTCAAGGGTTCGACACGACGCTCACCCACCTGCGCGCGCTGGTGCTCCAGGCACAAGTAAGTGGCGATCGCCTTGCACAGTCGGCAACAGAACTTCGTGCGACCGCTGCACAGCAGGCGGCTGCTGCCTCTGAGCAATCAACGTCAGTCACCGAGACCACAGCGACCGTCGAGGAGCTGGCAGCCACCGCTGCCCAGATCGCCGACACCGCCACTGTTGTCGCGGAGTCGGCTCGCGAGACGCTCACGCTCACCAGCGAAGGGCTCGAGGCAGTTCACGACTCGGTGTCGGCCATTGGACGCATCACAGACACGGTCGACACAATCTCGACCAGCTCGACTGCGCTCGGCGACAAGGTCAGCGAGATCGGTCGCATCTTGATGCTGATCGATGAGCTCAGCGAGCAGACCAACTTGCTCGCCCTCAACGCTGCGATCGAAGCGGCACGCGCCGGCGAGCACGGCCGAGGATTCGCGGTCGTTGCGGCGGAAGTGCGCAAAGTTGGCCGAGCGGGCGCAAGAGTCGACTGCTCAGATCCAAGGTCTCGTGACCGAGATCCAGGCGTACACGCAGACGACCGTTCTCGCCTCTGAAGCGGGATCGCGTGAGGCGAACCGTGGCGTCGAAGTTGCCGGGGCAGCTTCGCAAGCGCTCGACCGGATCGCTGGCATGGTCGACTCCACGACAACCGCGGTGGCCGAGATCTCAGTGGCCACGCAGCAGCAGCGTTCGGCGTCCGAACAGGTGGTTCAGGCCATGGAGCAGGTGGCCGACATGTCGCAAGCGTTCGCGGCCGGGTCGCAGCAGACCGCGGCCTCGGCATCAGAGATCACTGAGCTCGCCGGGGAGTTCTCGGTGGCGATCGCCCAGTTCGACCTGTCAGCCGATGACGTCGCGCCGGTACCCCGCCCCACCGGGCAGGCAGCCGAGCCGGAGGCAGACCTGGAAGCTGCGCCAGATCCTGAGCAGCAGCAGCCTGCCGAGATACCCTGAAATTGGGCGGAACTAGTCCTAAAGAACTAGTCCGGGATGTCCGATCTACTAGTTACCCCTTCCCCAAGGGCAGCCCTTCCCAGGCAGACACGACACCGCAAGACAGCACCACCCCAGCAGGACCAGCACCACCCAGCAGGACCCCGCGAAACCGAGCAGTTCCCCACAGTTCCCTCAGCAAGTCCCCAGCAAGTCCCCCCGCAAGGCCCAGCACGACCCACTCAACAGCACAGGTGATCGCATGGACTGGCAGCGATTCGATTGGCCGGCAATGTCTGGCGAGCCGGATTCAGACTGGTTCGAGTACCTGGAGCACCGAGGGTGGACCGTGAGCCCGGTGCCAACAGTGGCCCGAATCGGTTCACGGAGTTACCTGCGGTATCTCGGCTGGCGGGCCCGTTCGGCGTAAGCCGTCCGGGCCCCGCCACCCAAGACCTCCAAGCCCATCCGAGACCTCCCAGCCCACCCCTGATCGGTCCACGAGCCCGCTCCCCTTCCCAGGTCGCGCTCAGATGAGGTGGCAGGATCGCCTTGTGGTTCACGCCGTGCAGGACGTCCAGCG
The DNA here is from genome assembly GCA_963712425.1 of uncultured Actinomycetota bacterium. Taxonomy (GTDB): domain Bacteria; phylum Actinomycetota; class Actinomycetes; order JAHEKZ01; family JAHEKZ01; genus JAHEKZ01. The sequence continues at coordinate 781,525 of CAVQHW010000002.1, forward strand.
GGTGGCCGCCTATGGGCTCGTGCAGAGCGCCGATCGCATCTTGCTGGTGCAACTCACGGCGCGTACCCCAGCACCTGGTTCCTGGTCGCTGCCAGGCGGCGGAATCGATCACGGCGAGCATCCGTCAGACGCGGTGATCCGTGAGCTCTACGAAGAGACCGGCCTTCGTGGTCGGGTGGTCGAGTTGCTCGACGTCGACTCACACTTTCGGGAGCACTACCTCGACCAAGAAGTGCTCGAGCGATATCACGCCGTTCGCATTCTCTATCGCGTGTCGGTCGACAGCGAGGGTCCACTCACGGTCGTCGACGCAGACGGCAGTGCTGACCAACCCACATGGTTTCCCCTGAGTGATGTGCGCGACTTGCACCTCACCCCGATCGCATCACGCGGGTTGCAGTTCACTGCTACGTGATCGCGTCACGGTCATCGCTCGCCATCGCGAGCTCAGTGTCCGCTTCCGCTTCGGTGTCATCGTCTGCGTCCGAGCCACGACGGGGGACCAGGCCGCTGATGGCACCAGCGATGCCAGCGATCCCGAGTGCGATCAACGCAGCGGGCAGCACCCAACGACCGTCGACATTCCACTCGTACTGCTCGGCGAGCAAGAATCCGATGCCTGCTGCACCAAGCACTACTCCAAAGATGAACGAGGTCGCGTCAAAGGCGTGCTGTTTCATCGGGATCCCAATCTCTCGTCTGTTTCGTAGGCCTCGTCAATCACGGTGACGGCGCCGAAGCCCGTCTCTAGCGTGAGGTTGATCGCGTCGGTGGACGCAGTGGGCGCGTCGTCGCCGGATGGCAGAACCAACTGACGTTCCCAGGACTCGTCGATGCTGACGCCATCGCGGCGCGGTACTCCGGGAAGCTCGAGTTCGCCGACGCCCACAGTCGCCTCGACCGTCACCGGGATGGCGTCCCGGGGAAGTACGACGATGAGCTCACCCGCCCCCAGCGAGACGTCGACGTCGTGAACGCCGTCGAGCTCAGCGTTGCGCAGGTCGAGCGTCAACTCGCCGGCACCAAGGGCGTACTCAGCCTCGAGGTCTTCAGCCGACTGCACGCGGTAGGTGCGGTCGCCGACGCCCTTGCCGGTGTTCCAGTCGATGCCATCGGGGATTGCGCTGAGGGGAATCAGCGCAAGGGCCATCACGATGCCGAGAGCAATCAGTCCGCGGGAACGCCCGACGAACGTGCCAACCAGCAAACCCAGTGCCACGACAGTGAGCGCTGAAGCGATGACAGTCACGGCATCGACAGCAATGACGTCCGCCATATCGAGCGCTACCAATGCGCCAGTGACCAGCAGGGCCAAGCCGAGGGTCAGGCGTCCCAGCACCGACTTCTCGCGCGGTGGTGGCGGGGGCTGCGGTGGCTCTGGTTGCTGCGCTTGAGGCGGTGCTGGGGGTGGAGCCATCGGGGGAGCGGGAGGTGCTGCTGGGGGCATGACGGGTAGAGGCGTCGTGGGGTGCGTGATCACCGTGGTCGGCGTGGTTTCGGACGCCGGGGCGGTCGGCTCAGTCGGTGCGTTGCTCGTGACCGCCGCAGGGCTCGCTAGGCCGCCAGGTGAACTATCTCGGCGGGTGAGTGCGAAGACTCCGGCGATGGCGAGCAGCAGCAGCACGATGCCGCCGAAGCCGATCCCGCCGTCCCACAGGCCCCAGGCCAACATTGGGCTCACCACGACGACCGCGATCACGACGGCGGCGGTGATGGCGAGGGCGTTGTTGTTGCGAAAGAAGCGCTCACCGGTCGATTCGGGGCGCCCCTCTTCTGGGATGAACAGCCATCCAGCGAGGTACAGCAAGATTCCGCTGCCTCCCATGATCGTGAGCACCACGAAGGCGACCCGCACGAGGATGGGGTCGATCCCCAGCCACCGGGCGATCCCCGCCGAAACGCCGCCGAGAACGTTGGCGTCGCCGGTGGTTCGTCGCAGCAGGGGACGCGGCGGTGCTTGCATGCCTGGCTGAGGTGGGGAGTAGCCGGGCGGAGGAGGGGCGTAGCCGGTGTCGTTGTCTGTCATGGCTCTAGCGAACCCCTTCGGCGGGGTTGCGCGCATCGGGCGAAAGCCCTGAACGCACCCTGAGTGGGCAACCGGCTTTCGCTGCGGATCATCAGGGTGTGACTGCGGGACACCCCTGACGACACCGATGGCGCAAGGGGCGACGATAGTGCCGTGTCCACCCCTGCCCCCCTCCCTGACGTGGCTCCCCGGCCGGCCGTCGCACCGCTCCGCCGTGCGTCGTCCGGGCGCATGCTCGGCGGGGTGGCCAGGGGCGTCGCCGACCATCTCAACGTGGGCGTGTGGTGGGTGCGCGGCGGGTTCGTGCTGCTGGCGTTCATCAGCGGCAGCGGGGTCCTGGCGTACGTGATTCTGTGGGCGCTCGTGCCGCTCGACGATCGAGCCCCCCGCGACGATGCCGAGACGTCGGCGTCATCGCGCAGCCGCAGCTCTGAGCGGTCGGTGTTTCTGGTGCTGGGCGCTGCAGGCGTCGTGCTCGGCGGTCTCCTGCTCGCGTCCATCGCTGGGATTGACCTCACGCGCTTCATCCCACTGGCGATTGCCGCGGCGGGCGCTGCGCTGATCTGGCTGCGAGCCGATGAAGACCAACGGGATCGGGTGCGCACCGGCGTCGGGCGCGTCGCGCCGCGTCGAGTGGGTGCGCTTCAGGTTCTGCTCGGCGTTGCACTCGTACTGATCGGGCTCGTCGCGTTCGGCCTTGGCGGCGTTGGCATCGGCCAGGCCGGAACCCTGCTCGCGGCGATCGCTGTTGTTGTGCTGGGTATCGCCCTGGTGGCGAGCCCGTTCGCGTTGCGCCTTTGGCGCGAGCGGGACGCCGAACGCCGCGCCCGCATCCGCAGTGAGGAGCGAGCCGAGATCGCTGCTCAGGTGCACGACTCGGTGTTGCAGTCGTTGGCGTTGATTCAGAAGAACTCTTCGGAGCCTGGCGAGGTGGCGCGCATCGCTCGTGCGCAGGAGCGCGATCTCAGGCGGTGGCTGTACCCGCCAAGTACCGACGTGAAGTCGTCGCTGCGCAGCGCCCTCGAAGATATGGCGGCCGACGTGGAAGACACGTTTGGGGTCAAGGTCGACGTCGTGTGCGTTGGCGACACTCCCGCGTCCGAACGGATGGGCGCGTTGCTGCAGGCGGCACGCGAGGCAATGGCAAACGCGGCCCGTCACTCGGGAGCCGACACCATCTCGGTGTACGCCGAGATGAACGACGCCAGCGTTACCGTGCACGTTCGTGACCGCGGCCGGGGGTTCGACCTGGCCGAAATCGGATCGGATCGGATGGGAGTGCGCGAGTCGATCCTGGGACGCCTCGAGCGGCACGGCGGGCATGCGACCGTGAACAGCGAACCCGGCGAGGGCACTCGCGTCGAACTGGTGATGGAGACCCGATGAGTTCAGAGCAGCCGCCCCCGCCACCAGACGAGCAACCCACTGTCGTCCTGGTCGACGACCACCGCATGTTTCGCACCGGGGTGCGTACCGAGCTCGGTGAGCTGGTCGACGTCGTCGGCGAAGCAGAGGATGTCGACTCGGCCGTGGCGGTGATCGTTCGCGAGCAACCTGATGTCGTGCTGCTCGACGTGCACCTACCGGGCGGCAACGGCCCTGAGGTGATCCAGCGAGTCGGCGACAGGGCCCCCGCGACGACGTATCTGGCGTTGTCGGTGTCGGATGCGGCTGACGACGTCATCGCGACGATTCGCGCGGGAGCGCGCGGCTACGTCACCAAGTCGATCAGCGGGCCAGAGCTTGCGGACGCCGTGCGTCGCGTCGCGAGCGGCGACGCGGTGTTCTCGCCGCGATTGGCAGGGTTTGTTCTCGACGCATTCGCCGGTTCTGTCGAGATCGCCGAGGTTGACGAGGAGCTCGATCGCCTCTCCCCTCGAGAGCGAGACGTCATGCGCCTGATCGCCAGGGGATATACCTATCGCGAAGCAGCTAGCGAGTTGTTTCTGTCTATCAAGACGATCGAGACGCATGTGTCGAGCGTGCTGCGCAAACTGCAGTTGTCGAACCGCAACGAACTCGCGCGGTGGGCGTCCGACCGCCGGATCGTCTAGCGCCGGAAGACTCGAGAACGCGTGAGTTCGCGGTTGCTATGGCGACCATCCACTCACGCGTTGTTGGCTAACCGGTCTTAACGACCTGGAACGCCTCGGCGAGCCGCCCCTCGGCAAGGCCGAAGCGTTCTGCGATCCGGCCTCCCCAGTCGCGCAACAGAGGTTCGAGGTCGTCCATGTGCGCGGTTTGCGACTCGTGTGCGCGCAGGGCAGCCAACTTTGTCGCGAACGTGTCAGTGATGTCGATCGCGTGGTCGGGTTGCGGACCGGCCATGACCCAGACCTCGTCGACCGTCCACGCGTCCAGCCCCTCGTCGGCCAATAGCGCGGTATGAGCGAACGGATTGCGAGCGTCGGGGTAGACCGCCTGGATCGCTGCCTCACCGGCCGCCAGGTGATCGGGGTGCGATGCCTGAATGCGCTCCCAGTTGCGCTCAGGCGACTGGATCAGCATGCGACGGGGACGCACCTGGCGGATCACGCGGCTGATGTCGCGCCGCAGATCGTGCGACACCGCCAGTTCACCGTCGCGGTAACCGAGGAAGACGACTTCTTTGGCTCCCCAGAAAGCAGCAGCCGCTTGTTGCTCGGCGCGCCGAATGCGCGGAATGTCCGATCGTGGGACGTCGGGGTCGAACCCGCCGGCGTCCCCGTCGGTAATGACGCACAGCGTGATGGCGATGCCGAGCGCACTCCAGGTGGCCAAGGTGCCTGACGCCCCGAAGTCGCAGTCGTCAGGGTGCGCCGTGACGACGAGCACACGCTCGACCTCGGTGTCTGGCAGCGGTTGCGCCATTGGGTGCCACCTTTCTGGAGTGCGCCAATCGGGTGATGTACCCCGCGACATGGTAGGCAGGGACCCTCGGCGTCCTTCAGCGGTCACGCTCGGACGCCGAACGAAACCATGATGCCCTCCTCGACCCGCGCCCTCAGACTGCCAGGACACCTGCCGGTGCATCTGGTGCTGCTTGCCCTGCTGCTGACGGCGTTGCCGCTGGTGTTGATCAACCCAGCAGAGGCTGCGCCACCCAAGCCGAACACCCCGAAGTTCTCGAAGGCGATCGAGGGGTACGCCTCCTACGAGGGTGGCCAGTTCTGCGAGCCAGTCAACCGCCCTGGGTCGGTCAAGTTGGCGAACCTGATTCGAGCGACCTATGGGCAGGACGAGGCGATCGGCATCGCCCGCAACGCCTGCTACACCACCTCAGAGCACAACGACGGACGCGCTCTGGACTGGATGGTCGACGCCACGACTCGTGCCGGCAAGGCCAAGGCGAATGCCTTCTTGGACTGGCTGCTTGCCACTGACCGGTTCGGCAACCGGAACGCCATGGCACGCCGTCTTGGGGTCATGTACATCATTCACAACCGACGGATCTGGCGTTCCTACGACCCCGGCTGGGGTGCGTACACCGGCACTAACCCGCACACGGACCACATACACATCAGCTTGGGGTACGACGGCTCCACAGGTCGTACGTCGTTCTGGACGGGCAAGCCTCTTGGTTCGCCGTGCGCCAACGGTTCACTGACTACGTCGGCACCACGCGTCGAGGTCGACCCCATGCGTTTCGTCCCGGTGGCACCGACACGCGTGGCGTCCACCGAGTCGGGCGCAGGAATGCTCAGTGGACCGTGCCGCGCATTCCACGGTTCAGGTCGCCGTGTCGACGTTCAGGTCACTGGGGCAGGCCCGGTACCCGGACGCGGAGTGGCTGCGGTTGCGCTCAACGTCGGAATGCGGCGTCCGAACTGGGAGTCTTCGATGACTGCCGGACCGGCTGGCGGTGACATCCCAGCGGTGAAGCGCGTCTCGGCAGAGCAGAACCAGATCAGTACGTCGTCGATGGTGCTACCGGTCGGCGCAGACGGAAAGGTCAGCTTCTTCACAGATTTCGGGGCCACCGACTTGGCCGTGAGTGTGACGGGTTATTACGTCGACCCCGATGCGCCCCTCTCGGTGCGGCAGCGGATCGCCGCCGACGGTGGTTCGCAGTTCGATGGGGTTCGCCCGCAACGTCTCGCTCGCTTCTCGCTTGGTCGCGCCGGGAGCGCAAAGGTGAACGTCGCCGGACGTGCGGGTACCGACCCAGCATCAACCGCGGCGACCGCCAGCATCACCGTCGATGCTGGCGAGGGCCGTGGCTCGATCTACGCCTACCCCGCAGGCCAGGAACGTCCCAAGGTGCCAGCGGTCACGTACGAGAAGGGCGCTGCCACAGTGCAGACCTCGGTGCCTATCGGTCGGGGTGGGGCGATCGTGATCGAGAACGAAGGGTCGAACACCCGCACCGTGTCGGTCGATCTCGTTGGTGCCAACGAACCTGCTTCGCTTGCCGGCGGTCGCAGCTTCGCGCTTCGCAAGGTGCCGAAGAGCGTGGTCGACACCAAGTCGGGCACTGGCTTGAGCACCTTAGGGGACGGCGCCAGCAAGACCTTCCGCCTCGGAGACTCGGTACCTCGGGATGCCGAGACCGTGCTGCTGCAGGTGACCGCCAAGGGCGCGAAGTCGTCCGGCAAGCTCACCTTCTGGCAGGCGGGTACTGCCAAACCTGGCACCGTCGATCTATCGATCGTGCGGGGCCAGACGGTCACAGGGACGGTCGTCGTCGCGGTCGGCGAAGGACGCAAGGTGCAGGTCAAGAACGCCGGTGCGCGCAACGTGGACGTGAAGTTCACCGTGCTCGGCTCTTTCCACTGACCAGCGGTTGCTCTCTGGGGCTGCCACTGCGTGTGAGGTGAGCTGCTGACTCTGGGGGCTGTCGCCATGGCCACCTAGACTCCGGTCAGTGACCTCGCTCTTCGACGATCTTCCCGAGTACGCCGGTGCCGCGGCCGACGCCGCTCACCAGCGGCAGGCGTCGGCGTCCGGCCCCGCGATCGATACTCGGGCACTCCTCGAGGGCCTCAACGACCAACAGCGTGAGGCGGTCACGCACGAGGGGCGTCCGCTGCTCATCGTGGCTGGAGCGGGCTCGGGCAAAACCAGGGTGCTGACCCATCGCATCGCCTACCTACTTGCTGCGCGCGGCGTCCAGCCGGGTCAGATTCTTGCGATCACCTTCACCAACAAGGCCGCTGGCGAGATGAAGGAGCGGGTCGAGGCGCTCGTCGGGCCGAGAGCCAAGGCCATGTGGGTGTCGACCTTTCACAGTGCGTGCGTGCGCATTCTGCGGCGAGAGGCCAAGCGGCTGGGCATGTCGTCGTCCTTCTCGATCTACGACGCCGCTGACTCACAGCGACTGTTGACGATGGTGAGCCGTGACCTCGACCTCGACCCGAAGCGGTTCCCTCCGAGGTCACTCAGCGCACAGATCAGCAACCTCAAGAACGAGCTGATCGACTGGGAAACGTATGCGGCGCAAGCGGTGACGCCGAGCGAACAGATGCTCGCCGAGGTGTACCGCACTTACCAGCGGCGGTTGGGCGAGGCGAACGCCGTCGACTTCGATGACATCATCATGACGACGGTCAATCTGCTTCAGGTGTTTCCCGAAGCAGCTGAGCACTTTCGTCGTCGGTTCCGGCACGTGCTCGTCGACGAGTACCAAGACACCAACCACGCGCAGTACGTTCTCGTCAAAGAGTTGGTCGGGCCGCCCGGTGCCGAGCTGCGCCCCGCCGAACTCGCTGTCGTCGGCGATGCCGATCAGAGCATCTATGCGTTCCGCGGGGCAACGATCCGCAACATCATGCAGTTCGAAGAAGACTTCCCTGATGCTCACACGATTCTTCTCGAGCAGAACTACCGGTCGACGCAGACCATTCTGTCTGCCGCCAACGCGGTCATCGCCCGCAACCTCAATCGAAAGCCCAAGAACCTCTGGAGTGATGCTGGCTCAGGCTGGCCCATCGTCGGGTATGTCGCCGACAACGAGCACGACGAGGCAACCTTCGTCGCGCAGACCGTTGACGAACTGTCGGACGCCGGTCACGCAAAGCCACGTGACGTCGCTGTGTTCTACCGCACCAACGCTCAATCTCGAGTGTTTGAAGAAGTGTTTATCCGGGTCGGCATGCCCTACAAGGTTGTCGGCGGCGTCCGGTTCTACGAACGGCGCGAAGTGCGGGATGCGTTGGCCTATCTGCGAATGCTCGCCAACCCCGATGACGTCGTGTCGCTGCGTCGCATCGTCAACACTCCCAAGCGCGGCATCGGTGACCGCGCGATTGCCATGGTCGAGGCCTTTGCCGAGCGTGAGCGCACCGGCTTTTGGCAAGCGCTCCAACAAGCAAGTGTCGTGCCGGGGCTACAACAGCGCTCGGTTAACGCGATCAATGGCTTCGTACGTTTGATCGAGACGCTCCGGACTCTTGTTGATGCAGGTACCGGTCCAGCCACGGTGTTGCAGGCCGCGCTTGAACAGACCGGTTACCTGGCTGAGCTGCAGGCGTCCAGCGACCCTCAGGATGAGTCGCGGGTCGAGAACCTGAACGAGCTCGAAGCTGTCGCGCACGAGTTCGAAGAGGCCGCGCCAGACGGCACGCTTGCCGACTTTCTCGAGCAGGTCGCCCTCGTTGCTGACACCGATGAGATCCCCGAGGCAACAGAAGACTCGGGAGTTGTCACCCTCATGACCCTGCACACCGCCAAGGGTCTGGAGTTTCCAGTGATCTTCTTGACCGGCATGGAGGACGGCGTGTTCCCGCACATGCGGTCACTGGGCAACGCCACCGAACTCGAAGAAGAGCGTCGACTGGCATACGTCGGCATCACTCGCGCTCGCGAGCGGCTCTACCTCAGCCGAGCGGTGATGCGGTCTGCGTGGGGTTCGCCGCAGTGGAACCCACCGTCGCGCTTCCTTGAAGAGATTCCCGAAGAGCTGATCGATTGGCAGCGCGAAGATGCGGGCTCGTCCGCGCCAGAGCCGACGATCGCCCGCGCTCGGCCGCTCCCGGGTCGCTCACCTGGCACCCGCGAGATCGTGGCGCTGACCGCGGGCGACCGGGTGACCCACGACACCTTCGGCATGGGGTCTGTCATCGCCACCGCTGGGGCAGCAGACAAGGCCGAGGCGACCATCGACTTCGGCGACTTGGGCATCAAGCGTCTGTTGCTGCGTTACGCACCAGTCGAAAAGCTCTAGAGGCCGTTGCGCTGCAACCATGCGATTGGGTCGGCGGCTTCGCCACCGCCTGGGTGGTACTCGAAGTGCAGGTGGTCTCCAGAGCAGTTGCCGGTGCAGCCCACATAACCGATCACATCGCCAGCGCTCACGCTGCCCGATGTGCGCTCGAACCCAGACATGTGGGCGTACCAACTTTGGTCGCCGCTCGGGTGAGTGATCTCGATGATGTTGCCGTACGCATCGCTCCAGGTTGCTGACGTGATGGTGCCGTCGCTGACCGCGAGCACCGGCGTCCCCGAGGGAGCGGTGAAGTCTTGGCCGGTGTGGTAGCCGCTACTCCACGCCGACCCTGCCTCGCCGAACGACGCCGACCACCCGGCACCAGAGACGGGCATGACCCACTGTGGGGCACGCGCTGCAGCTCGAGCAGCTGCCCGGGCCTCTTGGCGGCGTTCCCGTCGTTCTTCACGTGCCTCGCGCCGTTCCTTGCGCTCACGCCGCTCTTGTCGGAGCTCACGTGCTGCCAACTCGGCCTGTTGTTGCAGGCGCTCTTGCCGAATCGCCACCAGTCGTGCGAGCCGCGTGTCTGACACGTTCGTAGGTGTCAGCGGTTCGAGCGTCGACTCGTTCGTGAGTGAGCTCGTCGGCACGAGCACCTCGGTGGCGTCGGCCCGCGCGGGTGCGTGAACCAAGGTGGTGACTGCCAAGACCGACACTGCGAGGCCAAGCGTGACGACTGTGATGGGGCGACTTGCTAGTGGCTGGCTCCGTGAGGCGCGTTGACGACTGGGCGCATGGGCGCCATGCGGGCGTGCGTGGGCAGGCATGCAAGAACTCCGAAGGAAGGGGTGGTGCCGAACGAGTTGCGGCCCGAGGACGGTAACAACGCAGACTGAGAGTCTGCTGAGACCTGTGGACAACTCTCGTGACCTGGATCACCCGCTCCGCGGTGGATCGCCGCTCGGCTGTGAACGAGATCACGGTTTGGTCTGGCGAAAGCGTCGTTGGCGGCGTCCGTTAGTCTCGGTCGCACCGAACCTGGACCCCGCGCGAGGAGTCGGTTGTGAGCGAGTCAACCCCTGCCGTTGAAGCAGCGACACCCACGACACCGATACGGGTCGTGGTGGCCAAGCCTGGGCTCGACGGCCATGACCGTGGCGCGAAGGTGGTTGCCAGGGCGCTGCGTGACGCTGGTGTCGAAGTGGTCTATACCGGGTTGCACCAGACTCCCGAGCAGATCGTCGATGCGGCGATCCAAGAGGACGCCGACGCGATTGGTCTCTCTGTGCTGTCCGGCGCTCATCTGACGTTGTTTCCCCGGGTCGTCGAGATTCTCGCTGAGCGCGGGGCGTCCGACATCGTGGTGTTCGGCGGCGGCATCATCCCCGACGACGACATTCCCGTGCTCGAAGCGGCTGGTGTCGCCAAGGTGTTCACCCCAGGCACTCCGACCTACGACATCGTCAACTGGGTGAACACTCTGCGCACCTCCTGACTCCCGGTTGATGTCCCTGATCGCCACGAGGGTTGACCCGGCGGAGGGGTGTCGTCCGGCGGCTTGTGGGGCTAGCGTCAGGTCATGCGACTGACACCAGGAACCTTCGGGTGGGTCGATCTGCAGACACCGGACGTGCCGGCCGCTAAGGCCTTCTACGCCGACCTGTTCGACTGGACCTACCAAGACATGCCCACCGATATGGGCCCTGACTACACCACCTGCCTGGTCGGCGACGACAAGGTCTGCGGCATGGGGCCGTTGCCGAAAGAGATGGCAGACGTCGGCGTCCCGCCGTCGTGGACCTCGTACGTGTTCGTCGAGGACGCAGAGGCCACCGTCGCTGCGGCCCAGGCCGCTGGCGGGTCATTGGCGATGCCCGTGATGGACATCATGGAAGAGGGCCGCATGGCGCTCATCGCAGCGCCTGACGATTCGGTTGTTGGCATATGGCAGCCGAAGAACCATGAGGGAGCGACGCTGTTCGACCAGCCGGGAGCAGTCACCTGGAACGAGCTGCAGTCTCGCAACTTGCCGGCCGCCCGCGACTTTCTCGGATCGGTGTTCGGCTGGCGCTGGGAGCGGCAGCCGAGCGACTTGGAGTACTGGGTAAGCCACGTCGGACCAGCCGCCGGCGATGTCGGCGGAGCCATGAACATGCCGGACGGCGTCCCGCCTCAAGCGCCCAGCATGTGGATCGTGTACTTCAGCGTCGAAGACTGTGAGTCGTCGGCAGCTCGCGTCAGAGACGTCGGTGGTGAGCTGTTCCTGCCCCCGATGGAGATGGGCCCAGGCACGTTCGCCGGGGCAACAGATCCGACAGGTGCGATGTTCTTCTTCGGTTCGTTCCCCGAGCCTGCATAGACCGCTCCCGGCACGGCAGCGCCACACCCTCACCAGTAGGCTCGCCGCGTCAGTTGGCGGGTCGGTTGTGCGACGTGCCGGGACCAACCCGCCCACCCTCGGGTGAGGGCCAGACCGACACTGCAAGCCCGAGTCGAAGGGACGTCCTGCGTGGACCTGTTCGAGTACCAAGCCAAAGAGTTGTTCGCCAAACATGGCGTGCCAGTGACCCCCGGTGCCGTCGCGTTCACCGCAGACGAGGCGCGCGCCGCTGCCGAGGCATTTGGCGGAACCGTCGTCGTCAAGGCCCAGGTGAAGACTGGTGGACGCGGCAAGGCCGGCGGCGTGAAGCTTGCTGACTCGCCTTCGGACACCCACGCGAAGGCTGGCGACATCCTCGGGCTCGACATCAAAGGGCACGTCGTTCGCCGGCTGCTCATCACGCCGGCCGCTGACATCGCCAGCGAGTACTACGTGTCGTTCCTGCTCGACCGCGCCAACCGCACCTACCTCGCGATGGCGAGCGTCGAGGGCGGCATGGACATCGAAGAAGTCGCTCGCACCAAGCCTGAGGCGCTGGCAAAGGTGCCGGTCGATGCCCTCGTTGGAGTGGACGCCGTCAAGGCTCGCGAGATCGTCAGCGCTGCGAAGTTTCCAGCCGATGTGGCCGACCAAGTGGCAGCCATCCTGCAGCAACTATGGAAGGTGCTCGTCGAAGAGGACGCCACGCTCGTCGAGGTCAACCCCCTCGTCAAGACACCCGACGGTGAAGTGCTGGCGCTCGACGGCAAGGTGACTCTCGATGGCAACGCTGACTTTCGTCACCCCGACCACGCCGCGCTCGTCGTCCACGACGAAACTGATCCGCTCGAGGTCGCGGCCAAAGAGAAGGATTTGAACTACGTCAAGCTCGATGGCTCAGTCGGGATCATCGGCAACGGTGCCGGCCTGGTCATGAGCACCCTGGATGTCGTTGCCTATGCCGGCGAAGAGTTCGGTGGCGTCAAACCCGCCAACTTCCTCGACATTGGTGGCGGCGCGTCCGCCGAGGTCATGGCGAACGGCCTGCAGATCATCGTCTCCGACGGGCAAGTGAAGGCAGTGCTCGTGAACGTTTTCGGAGGCATCACGTCATGCGACGCGGTGGCCAACGGGATCGTTCATGCATTTGCGCTCCTGGCTGAGCAAGGCAGCAGCATCACGTTGCCGATCGTGTGTCGACTCGACGGCAACAACGCCGACGAAGGCCGACAGATCCTTGAGAGCGCTCAACTGGACGGCGTGGAGTTGGTCGACACCATGGACGCCGCGGCCCGCCGGGTCGCTGAACTCGCGGCTGCGAAGTAGGGGGCACTCATGTCGGTATGGCTCAACGCTGGCAGTCGCATTCTGGTTCAGGGCATCACCGGTTCTGAGGGAACGAAGCACACCCGGCGCATGGTGGCGTCCGGCACGAATGTCGTCGCTGGCGTCACGCCCGGTAAGGGTGGTCAGACCGTTGACGGCGGTAACGGCGACATTCCGGTCTTTGGTTCGGTGTCCGAGGCGGTCGATGCGACCGGTGCAGACGTCTCCGTCGTGTTCGTCCCGCCCCGGTTCGCCAAGGCTGCTGTCATCGAGACGGTGGACGCCCGCGTCCCGCTGTGCGTGGTGATCACTGAAGGCATCCCGGTTGGTGACACGGCGCAGTTCTTTCAGTACGCCAAGAACGCCAGCGTCACGCGAATCATTGGTCCGAACTGCCCCGGCATCATCAGCCCCGGCAAGTCGAACGCTGGCATCATCCCCGCAGATATCACTGGTCCCGGCCCCATTGGACTAGTGAGCAAGAGCGGAACCCTGACGTACCAGATGATGTATGAACTGCGTGACTTCGGATTCTCGACCGGCATCGGTATCGGTGGCGACCCAGTCATCGGTACGACACACATCGACGCCCTCGCTGCCTTCGAAGCCGACCCCGACACCAAGGCGATCGTCATGATCGGTGAGATCGGTGGTGACGCCGAAGAGCGAGCTGCCGCGTTCATCAAGGACAACGTGTCCAAGCCAGTTGTCGGCTACGTTGCCGGGTTCACCGCACCAGAGGGCAAGACCATGGGTCACGCTGGCGCGATCGTGTCAGGGTCGTCGGGCACTGCCGCGGCGAAGGCAGACGCCCTTGAGGCAGCGGGTGTCCGTGTTGGCAAGACACCGAGTGCCACTGCCGAGTTGATGCGAGGGATCCTCAGCTGAGTGGTCGACCGCTGCCATGCGGGGGTCGCTGAGTTGAGTCGCTAGCGGTCGTCTGGCGCGCCTGCCGCCTGAGTTGCTCGTTGCTTGCGACCATGGGCGGCAATGTCCCACGTCTCGCGCGGTGCCGTGCGCCGTCAACCTCAGCAGGCACCAGACTCGGTCAGCGTCGTGCTCGCCGCAGTGGTGTCGGCGGCGCTCGTGACGTTGATCGGCATAGCGATTGCGCTCATCCTCACTCTGGGTTCATGGGCATTGGCTCCGCACTCGGACGACGTTGGGCCAGATGAGACGGCGCGGCTCGCGGTTGGCATGTGGCTCTATGCGCAGCACGTTCCTCTCGATTCGGGGCCTTCTCGTTGGGCGTCGTGCCCCTCGGCCTCATGCTCATCCCGGGGCTGTCTGTTACGCCGGTGGCCGTCAGGTGGCTCGCGTGGTGAAACCGACGTCGCTGGCCGACGTGACCAGGGCGGTCATCCCTTACGCCCTGGTGTACGGAGTCTTGGCTGCGGTGACCGCTGGGTTGGTGCGCTCTGAGATCGTGCAGCCGGCACCGCGTACCGCCTTCTTCGCGGCCGGGTTCATTGCTTTGGTCGCCGGAGGCTTGGGGCTGTTGCATTCGGCCCACCTGCTCTCCGAGGCGGTTGCGCGAGTCCGTCGTGATCCGTGACCTCATAGCGGCCGCGACGACCGGGCTGGCGACAGTCATGCTGCTGAGCGCGATGTTCACTGCGCTTGCGCTCGCCGTGGCCAATTGACTGTTAAGGTCGGCAGTTGCCGGATGACCGGGGGGCTGCCATCGCGCGCACCATGCGTAAGGCGGCTTCACGGCAACAATAATAACCAGGCACGAGGATAACTTCGGTGAAGTCGAGCGTGCGATAGAAGACGCGCGCAAGCTCGTTGCTGACGCGCAACTCGAGATGCACCGACGCGATGCCGGCCGTCATCGCCGATTCGAGCAGCCAGCGCATCATGCGCCGGCCGATCCCGCGCCGCTGATGTGTCGGATGCACCGCTAGCAGAACCAAGTGCGCATGCTCGTCGCCGAACGCCATGATGGCGAAACCGACCACGCACTCGCGTTCGCAGGCGACCAGTACCACCGTGTCTGGATCATCGATCAATCGGCGCACTCTGTCCGGCCGATAGTGCCAGTCCAGCCCGGCCTCGATCAGATCGCGCGACATGAGTGCCAGGGCGTGCGCATCGCAAGCCCGGGCCAGCCGAAGGATGATGGTCGCGGCTTCCATGTGTTTCATTGTTGCATGCGACGCTCGGCCGCGGGAGGCGCTGCAGTCGGCGCGAGAAACCGATCGGGCGCAATGTCACAATATCCAATTGGGTAAGTCCTCGATCGAGCAACGCGCCGCCGTGGCACGCTGGATTCTGGCGCGCCTGGCGCGGGAGGTCGCGACCATCAGCGTCCAGTGGGCGGCTCACGGGCCGTAGAGGACCGGAAAGTTGGCAGCAATGTGACGGTAAAGTTGTCAGCGCCCAGCGGCCAACTGGTGGAGATGATGTGGAACGGGGGAGAGCAATCGCTTACAACTTAGCGTTCCTCCACGGCCGAGGCAGTGCATTTCTCGCACATTCGAGGGGATGCTTGATCCGGATTAAGGCAAACCGTACGAGCTTATGCTGTTATTGCATTGGTGTGATACAAGGCGTGATCAGAGGTTCCGTATAAGGAGTGCATGAGATGTCCACCAAGTTTGCCGAAGTGACCCTTCATATAGACGAGGAGACGGCGCACGATGAGCGCGAGGCGTTTCGTGAGGTTTTGCTCGGTCTGCCGGGGGTAATGGCCGCGGCGCACCATGATGAAAAACCACATCTGATGCTGATCGAATACAACCCGGATGCCGTCAAGTCCATCGAGTTTGTCAATGCCGCCAAAGCCCGCGGTATTCATGCGGAGCTGATTGGCCTGTAGACGATTCAGTCCGCGGCCGGTAAGCCTGTCTGGCTCGTCGCTTTCGCTCGCTCGGGCAGCACGGAACCCGTGCGCATTAACGAGTCGTGAGTTCCTTGCTCATTCTGCGGGCGATGTCTTCGAGCAATTCGTCGAGTTCGGGTTCGCTAAGGCCATCGAGGCGGCGCTCCTTGTTGTGTGCCTGGGACGGGCTGACATCAGAGCAGGGTAGCCGATCGCCGCGCGGGCGCGCCGCTTACCGCCACCCGCTCCAGTACCTATGCCCATCCATCCACTTGTTTTCGTGGTGCTTGTTGTAGGGGGCGCGATTGGTGCGGTGCCGTCAACGTGTGCGGTCACGAATTAGTAAGCGAGTTCGCCAACCTGCGGGCCGAATTGCCGGCTCGCTTCGATGGCACCCAGGAAATGAAGGCCTCCCCACAGTCGCGAAAGGCCGCACTCATTCGCAAAGTCGGCCCATGTTGACCAGGGATCCAGCGTTATGTATTCACTGGGTGTGACCCCGAGTTCCACGGTAGTCGACCCTTTGGGCGCTGGCACCGACCAATTCAACTCGTCGCTGTTGAAGAAGCGTCTAGCGCGCTTGCGCCTGCGTTTCGCACATCGCGGTCGAGACGGACGAGTATTCGGGATGATCAGGTAGATTCAGGTATTCCTCCCATTGACTGGCCGGAAGGTTCTGCACGGTGCCTTTGCCGGGCCCACCCCAAGCGGTAACCGGCCGGTTGCCGTAGAGGTAACGGATGGCGCTGAAGGGGCGCACGGCATCCCACTTGGCCTTTTCGTTCCAGGATACGATTCCGGCGTCGAACGCAGCGACGTTAGTCATGAAGTCGAGATGGATGAAATATAGCGTGGCTATTCCATGCGCCGGGCACTGGCGGTAGAGGCCGCGGTATTGGCACGGAATGATAAGTGCTGGGAAGACAAGGCGGCCGACGAGTGGCGGCAGCGTGCGGGGGGCGAATTCCCATTCAGGCCTTCGCAGGCGTACTTGGCCGGGATGGGGCCCTTGCGGACAAGAGGCGCGCCCACCGAGCTGCATCGCCGCCTCCGGCTGGATGGAGACGATCATGCCGCCCAGCGCACTGCATCGACGCCATGCCGCAGGCTGGTTCATCGCTTATCCTTGCCTGGCATGCGATTCCGTATTCGGTTCAGCATAGGATCTGCGCCCATGCGCGCCATAGCATGGTGGTTGATCGGGGCTCTGACTCTCGCGGCGGCGCAGGCCTGCGGCGGAGGGAAGAAGATGACGGACAAGCGTACCGAGGAGAGCATCGCGCTGATGATGAGCTTCGCGGAGCGTACTGGGCTGAGCTCGGGACGACCGGCGAAGCGCTATCTGTGGACGGATGCGTTCGCGCTGTGCAACCTCCTCGGACTGGCACGCGCGACCGGGGACAAACGCTACCGGGAGCTCGCCCTGCGCCTGGTCGATTAAGTGCACCATACCCTGGGCCGGTATCGCGCCGATGACCGACGTTCCGGCTGGATCAGCGGGCTGCCCAAGGATGAAGGGGAGGCCCATCCCACCGTCGGGGGCCTGCGCATCGGCAAGAATCTGCCCGAGCGCGGTCCAAGCGATCCCTTCGACGAACGGCTGGAGTGGGAGCAAGACGGTCAGTATTTCCACTACCTGACCAAGTGGATGCACGCCCTCGATCAGGTGGCCCGAATGACGGACCGGCCGCGCTTCAACCTTTGGGCGCGGGAACTCGCCGAGACCGCGCAGGGCGCCTTTACCTTCCAGCCCTTCCCCGGCGCCGCGCCGAGGATGTACTGGAAGCTGAGCACAGACCTGAAAAGGCCACTCGTCGCCTCCATGGGCCAGCATGACCCGCTGGACGGCTATATCATCTGCCTGCAGCTTCGCGCCACGGCTGCCAGCCTGCGCGATTCCGCCAGTGGACCCACACTGGACCATGAGACCCGTCAGTTCGCGGTGATGCTCAAGGGCGCCGAGTTGATGACCACGGATCCGTTGGGCCTGGGCGGTCTGCTCATGGATGCCTACCGCGTCGACCAACTGATGCGGCAAGGAGCCTCTGCCGACGCGCAGTTGCTGGAAACCCTGCTTGCGGCGGCCCTCGCGGGGCTGAAGCATTACGTGGCAAGCGGAGACCTTGACCTGCCGGCCGAGTACCGCCTGGCCTTTCGGGAACTGGGACTATCCATTGGTCTGCACGCCGCTGAGCGCATGTCAAAGGCAGCCGAGCTTGCGCCTGGGAGCACACGCCCCGAGGTTGAGGAACGGCTCAAAGCGCTGATGCGATACATGCCCGTTGCCGTGGCGATCGAGTCCTTCTGGCAGGACCTTGGACACAGACGTACCCACACCTGGTCCGAGCACCGCGACATCAACGAGGTGATGCTGGCGACAAGCCTGGCGCCCGATGGGGTTCTCGTTCTTGGGCGATCAGAGTGACGCGGCGGATCAGAGTTCGTTATGGAGATCTCTCCATACGGGAAGGTGCCGACATTCGCTGGCCGTTGAAATTGGGGAAATGAATGTCAGCAGTAGGGCAGCAAGCTGTCTCATGACGCGGGAATGGCCGAGTTCCGCTTTGGGTCGGTAGGGTGAGTTCGGTGGCTCGGGAAGCCAACGTTGAGGGATTCAACAGCGCCAAGGTCTGTTGTCCGTCGGATACCAGCCGCCCAGTCAGCGATGATCGAATGGCCGTTCAGGCCGATGGCTTGACTGCCGGGACGTGGGTAAGGCCGACAGCAATACCCTTGTTTGCTGACGTTCGATCCACCGACGCTACTGTGCCCGTAGAGGGTCGAAACGCAGCTATCGCCCGGCGACTCATATGATCGTGCCCTGCTATTCGAATAGTGCCCCCGTAACTTGCAATGCGTATATCAATCGCAAAATGCAAATACTCCGATCTATTCACTACCAGCAGCGATTCAGCCCTTGATGCAGATCATCGGTTCGAGCCGGGCGACGGTGCGCGCCAGTCCGGCGCGGTCGGTCGCGTCGACCACGGCGCTCACGTCCTTGTAGGCGTCGGGGGCTTCCTCGGCGACGCCGCGCAGCGAGGGGCTGCGGATGAGAATGCCGCGTGCCGCCAGCTCGTCCACCAGGGCACGCCCTTTCCAGCGCTTGAGCGCGGCGTTGCGGCTCATCGCTCGGCCGGCGCCGTGGCAGGCGGAGCCGAATGCCTTCTCCATGCCGCCGGCAAGCCCCGCCAGGATGTAGGACGCGGTGCCCATGCTGCCGCCGATGAGCACCGGCTGACCGGCTTCGCTGAACTCCGGCGGCAGTTCCGGGTGCGCCGGACCGAAGGCGCGCGTGGCGCCCTTGCGATGCACGAACAGCCGCCTTTGCTGCCCCGCCACGACGTGGATTTCTTCCTTGCAGGTGTTGTGCGACACGTCATACAGCGAGCGGCAGCCGAGCGCCGGGAAACAGTGCACCGAAGGCCTCGCGTGCAAGATGCGTAAGAATCTGGCGGTTGGCCAGTGCGCAGTTGATGGCGGCGCGCATGGCGCCCAGGTAGCGCCGGCCGAGCGCCGATGCCAGCGGTGCGCAGGCCAGCTCCCGGTCCGGCACCTCGATCCCCGCCTCGCGCGCGCCCACTGCCATCTCCTTGAGGAATTCGGTGCCGATCTGGTGGCCGAGGCCGCGCGAGCCGCAATGGATGCTCACCACCACGTCGCCCTCGCTCAAGCCGAACGCCGCGGCGCTGCGCTCGTCGTGGATCTTCGCCACATGCTGCACTTCGAGATAGTGGTTGCCCGAGCCCAGCGTGCCCATTTCGTCGCGTTGCCGCTTCTTGGCATGCTCCGATACGGCGGCCGGATCGGCGCCGCGCATGCTGCCGTGTTCTTCGATGCGCAGCAGATCCGCCTCAGCGCCGTAGCCGCGCCGCACCGCCCAGGCGGCGCCGCCGGCCAGCATCGCGTCCATCTCATGGGGCGACAGGCTCAGCGTACCGGTGCTGCCGACGCCGGCGGGGATGCGCGCGTACAACAGATCGGCGAGGCGCGACCGGACCGCTTCGATATCCGCCCGCTTCAGCCCGGTATGCAAGCTGCGCACGCCGCAGGAGATGTCGAATCCCACGCCGCCGGCGGAGACCACGCCGCCCTCCTCCGCATCGAAGGCCGCCACGCCGCCGATGGGAAAGCCGTAACCCCAGTGCGCGTCGGGCATCGCATAGGCCGCCTGGACGATGCCGGGCAGCGTTGCGACGTTGGTGATCTGCTCGACCACCTTGTCGTCCATGGCCTGCAACAAGTCGCGCGAGGCGAAGATGACCGCCGGCACACGCATGCGGCCGTGCGGCCCGATGCGCCATTCATAGTCGGACAGACGTTCGAAGCGGGAAAGATCCATCGCGTTGCTCCTCCTGCTATTCCATTTCCAGATCATCGGTGACGCGAAGACGAGCCGCAGACAGTGC